>NZ_JBITGT010000001.1:0-1083025 GCF_044457285.1 Streptomyces sp. NPDC050560 | reverse complement strand
GGCTCCCAGGAGACGACTGGGTTGATAGGCCAGGTATGGAAGCCGGGTGACCGGTGGAGTTGACTGGTACTAATAGGCCGAGGGCTTGTCCTCAGGTGCTCGCGTCCACTGTGTTGGTTCTGAAACCACGAACAGCCAACCACCCACAACCGTTGCCAGTCGGCGGTGTGGGTGGTGGTTGGTGGTTTGTGTTTCGGTGGTTATAGCGTGGGGGAAACGCCCGGTTACATTCCGAACCCGGAAGCTAAGCCCTTCTGCGCCGATGGTACTGCGAGGGGGACCTCGTGGGAGAGTAGGACACCGCCGAACTCTTTGTGAAGAAGTGCCCCGCACGGGCCCCTGATTGGGGGCACTGTGCAGGGCACTTCTGCGTTGAAGAAGGCGTGGGCGTCGGGGTGGTTCTGGGCAGCGCTTAGAGTCGTCGGTATGCGACATGACTTGGTCATCTTCGACAATGACGGCGTTCTCGTGGACAGCGAACCCATCTCCAACCGCGAACTCGCCGCGTATCTGACCGAGTTGGGGCACCCCACCACCTATGAGGACTCCCTCCGCGACTACATGGGCGGGGCCATGCACCGCGTCCACGACACCGTGTTCGAGCGCAGCGGGCAGCGGCTCCCCGACGACTTCGACGACACCTTCCACGCCCGGGTCTTCCACGCCTTCGCCCGCGAACTGCGTCCCGTCGCAGGAGTCGCCGACGTACTGGAAAGGCTCACGGCGGACGGCACACCGTACTGCGTCGCCTCCTCGGGGACGCACGAGCGCATCAGGGTCGGACACCGGGCCACTGGGCTCGACCGCTGGTTCGACGACGGCCGCGTCTTCAGCTCCCAGGACGTCGGCCGTGGCAAACCGGCCCCCGACCTCTTCCTGCACGCCGCCGCCAGCATGGGCGTACCGCCCGAGCGGTGCGCCGTGATCGAGGACAGCCCCCTCGGGGTCCGCGCGGGGCTCGCCGCCGGGATGGAGGTCTACGGCTTCACGGCCATGACCCCGCCCGACAAGCTCACCGACGCCGGCTGCCGCCAGCTCTTCGACACCATGACGGACCTCCTCGACCTGCTGAAATAGGCGGCCGACGCGCCGCCCACAGGCGAGCGGTGACACGGGTCGGCAGGGCGGTGCTGACATTTGTCACGCGCAGTTCCGGACGATCTGACCTGCCGCCGGCCAGGGCCCTTCCACGAAGCTGAACACGTCGAGAACGAACGGCGCGAACAGTCACCACGGAGGGGGCCGGCCATGCGTGAGCACACAGCCAGCAGCACACGGCACAGCACCGGGCACACGACCGGCCAGGGCGCAGAAGCCGTCCAGGAAAGCCCACTCGAAGGGCTGAAGCCGCTGCTGCTCGACGTGGCCGTGCCCCTCGGCGCGTACTACCTGCTGCACGGGGCCCTCGGCGTCGGCACCGTCGCCGCCCTGGCGCTCAGCAGCATCGTCCCCGCCTTCCGCAGCGTGCTGAGCATCGTGAAGCGCAGGACCGTCAACGGCCTCGCCGGGCTGATCCTCGCCGTCAACATGGTCAGCCTCGCGCTGAGCACCGTCACCGGGGACCCCCGGCTGATGCTCGCCAAGGACAGCGGCGTCAGCGGCATCATCGCGCTCGGCATCCTCCTCTCCGTCGTCAGGGGACGGCCGCTGATGACGGCCGGGGTCAGGCCCTGGGTGGTGAAGGGCGACGTGCGCAAGGCCGCCGCCTGGGAACGGCTCGCGCCGACCGCCGGGTTCCGCCGCGCCGAGCGGATCTTCTCCCTGGTGTGGGGCTTCGCGCTGCTCGGCGAGTGCGTGGTGCGGGTCATCGGCGCCTACAGCGTGCCCGTGGACACCATGGTGTGGCTCGGCAACGTGATACTCGCCGTCGCCATGACGGTGGCGTTCGTGATCTCCGGGCGCTTCGGGGCGGCGCCTATGGAGACGATGGTCCAGGAGGCCGTCGACGCGGCGAACGCTGCAAACGAGGCGAGCGCGGCGGATGCGACGGGCATGGCGGACGGGGAGCCGGTTGCCGCGCGGCGGCCGGTGGCGGCAGGCGAGTTCGCCGGCTGACGCCGCAGCCGAGGGCCCTGTCGTGCGCCGCAGCGGGAGAGCGGCGCACGGCGGGGCCCCTCCCGTGTCCCGGCGCGCGGGCCGTACGGGTCGGCGGCGCCCCCGCCGCCGGGCGCCGGGTACGGTGGCTGGCATGAGCGGCCGAACACAGATGATGTGGGACGACGGCGTCACGGGCTACGACTTCGGGCCCGACCACCCCATGCAACCCGTGCGGCTCGCCCTGACCAGACGGCTGGTCGGAGCCCTCGGCCTGGACGCCGCCCTCGACATCGTCGCGGCGCCGCCCGCCGACGACACCACCCTGGGCCTCGTACACAGGCCCGAGTACATCGCGGCGGTGAAGGCCGCCTCCGCCGACCCGGACGCGGCACACGGCGCCCACGGGATCGGCACCATCGACGACCCGGCCTTCGCGGGGATGCACGAGGCGTCCGCGCTCATCGCCGGGCAGTCCGTGGCCGCCGCGGAGGCCCTGTGGAGCGGGCGGACCACGCACGCGGTCAACTTCAGCGGCGGCCTGCACCACGCCATGGCCGCGAACGCCTCCGGCTTCTGCGTCTACAACGACGCCGCCCTCGCCATCGCCCGGCTCCTCGAACTCGGCGCGGAACGCGTCGCGTACGTGGACGTCGACGTGCACCACGGCGACGGGGTGCAGGCCGCGTTCTGGGACGACCCCCGCGTCCTCACCCTCTCCCTGCACGAACACCCCAGCACCCTCTTCCCGATGACCGGGTTCCCGCAGGAGACCGGCGGCGAGGGCGCCGAGGGCACCGCGGTGAACGTGGCGCTGCCCGCCGGCACCGGCGACGCGGGCTGGCTGCGCGCCTTCCACGCCGTCGTGCCCGAACTCGTCGCCGACTTCGCGCCGCAGGTCCTCGTCACCCAGCACGGCGCCGACAGCCACTTCGAGGACCCGCTCGCCCACCTGGCGGTCTCCCTCGACGCACAGCGCGCCGCCCAGGTCGCCTGCCACGACCTGGCCCACCGGCACGCCGACGGCCGGTGGCTCGCCCTCGGCGGCGGGGGCTACTCGGTCGTCGACGTCGTGCCCAGATCATGGGCGCACCTCGTGGCCATCGCCGCCGAGCGGCCCGTCGAGCCGGGCACCGAAACCCCCGAGCAGTGGCGGCACGACGTGTACGCGCTGACGCGGGCCGCCGGGCCGCGGCGGATGACCGACGGGCGCTGGCCCGTCGCCTTCGCCGAGTGGCAGCAGGGATACGATCCGGCAGACCGGGTCGACCAGGCGATCAGGGCCACAAGGAACGCGGTGTTCCCGCTGCGGGGCCTGCTGCCCTGACCCACGGCCCGGTGCCACGGCCGTACCGGATGCCGCGTGCCGCATGCCGTGTGCACGGAACGTATCGGAGACGTAGACGCCGCCTACGCTCCGTGACCGGCGGCTCGGGTGCCGATGGGGCTGGTGGGTACGGGGTGTGGGCGTTCCGCGGCCGAAGTACGGGATCGCATCGGCTTGTTGACGGATCTCTCTGTCGACATACCGACCTGGTTCCGGCTACGTACGGGGTGAGACGGGGCTCTTTGTGGAGTCGTGCCGAGGCGGGAACCGGCGCACGGTGAACTGCGAATGCGACCGGCGCGAACGGCGTCCCCGCGGGCCCTTTCCGCGGCCTCCGCGATGGTCGTGCGGCCTCCTCGTGGGGCGCCGGAGGGCGCGGGTGGCCTTGCTGCGCAGCAGGTCAGACGCGGCGTCCGGGGCTTCGGGCGCAGGCGGCGCCTGGAGCGGCCAGGGTGGTGCAACCGGCGCGTGGCGCACACCGTGCGACGGGGCGCCCGTTGGTGCCGGGCGTTGCGCCCGCTACGGGTTGGGTGGTCGCTATGCCCCCAATGGGAGCGTCTGTCCGTGAGTGCGCCCGAAGGTGGCTCCTCTTCCCCACTCGTATCACCCGCCCCTAGTCTGGGGAGTGAGCGCGCAGCGACGTGGAGTCACCGGAGGGGAAGCCGGTGCCGGTCGCGCGCGGAAGGTTCAGGTGTGTCATGGCTGCTGGCGAGAAACCTCTCAACGAGGTTCAGTTCCTGACCGTGGCGGAAGTCGCCTCGGTGATGCGAGTGTCGAAGATGACCGTGTACCGGCTGGTGCACAGCGGTCATCTGCCCGCGATCCGGGTGGGGAGGTCCTTCCGAGTCCCGGAGCAAGCGGTTCACGAGTACCTTCGCGACTCGTACGTGGGGGTGGAGACGGCCTGAGCGTCCACCCTCGATTACTGGCTCGGCCGCGGGGCGAGTAGGCTAGCCCCTCGTAGGTCGTGTGGGCCCATGCAGCCCCGCACCGAGTGATTCCCGCCCGTTGCGGGGGTTGTCCCAGAAGTGAGCGAGGGTAGACGTGGGCTCTGTTATCAAGAAGCGGCGCAAGCGGATGGCGAAGAAGAAGCACCGCAAGCTGCTCAAGCGCACCCGTGTGCAGCGTCGTAACAAGAAGTAGTGGTCGGCCCCGCGCACGCGGGGCAGATCGCCGGGCGACCGCTGCGCCGATCGCGCTCTGTGGCCCCTCCACCCCGTGTGGAGGGGCCACAGCCGTTTCCGCGGGCGCCCCGGGGGCCGTCCGGGCTCGCCCCACCGGGCGATGTGCCCGCCCGCGTACGGTCGTACGAGCGAGGCGCAACCGGCTGGCGGTACCGTCGAGCACGAGTGTTCGGCCAGGCGGGCACAGCGGTGCGAGGCGGAAGGCAGGCGGCGGTCTTGGGCAAGATCGTGCTCGTGACGGGGGTGGCGCGCAGGCTCGGGGGCCGGTTCGTGGCCCGGGTCCAGAGCGATCCGCAGGTGGAGCGGGTGATCGCGGTGGACGCCGTGGAGCCGGAGTACCCGCTGGAGGGCGCGGACTTCGTGAAGGCCGACATACGGCAGTCGGCGATCGCCCGGGTGCTCGCCGAGCACTCGGTGGACACCGTCGTCCACATGGACGTCTCCGGCACGGCGCTCGGTGGCGGCAGCCGGGCCTCGGTCAAGGAGACCAACGTCATCGGCACGATGCAGTTGCTCGGCGCGTGCCAGAAGTCGCCCACGGTGCGCAGGCTCGTGGTGAAGTCGTCCACGAACGTGTACGGCTCCGCGCCCCGTGACCCGGCGGTGTACCGGGAGACGACGCCGCCCAAGTCCCTGCCCAGAGGCGGGTTCGCCAAGGACGCGGTGGAGGTCGAGGGGTATGTGCGCGGGTTCGCGCGGCGGCGGCCCGATGTGGCGGTGTGCGTGCTGCGGTTCGCGAACATCCTCGGGCCATCCGGGGACACCCCGCTCGCCGAGTACTTCTCGCTGCCGGTGCTGCCGACGGTGTTCGGCTACGACCCCAGGCTCCAGTTCGTGCATGAGGACGACGTGGTCGAGGTGTTGCGCATCGGCTCGCACGAGGCGCCGTCGGGGACGCTCAACAGCGGCACGTTCAACATCGCGGGGGACGGTGTGCTGACCCTCTCGCAGTGCTCGCGGCGGCTCGGCAGGCCGACGGTCCCCGTGGTGCTGCCCGCGGTCACCTGGGCCGGTTCCGCGCTGCGTACGCTGGGCGTCACGGACTTCTCGCCCGAGCAGGTGCGGCTGCTCACGCACGGCAGGGTGGTGGAGACCCGGGAGATGCGGGACGTGCTCGGCTTCAAGCCCGCGTACACCACCGCGGAGACGTTCGAGGAGTTCGTACGCGACCGCGGGCCCGGCCTGCTGCCGCCCCGTACGGTCGCGGGACTCGTCGACCGGGCCGACAGGGCCGCCACGGCCCTCGCGGCGCTGCCGCTCCTGTCCCGGCGGCGCGGGGACGGGCCCGGGGACGGGGCGGGAAGCGAAGGGCCGCGGCGGGCGGCGTCCGGGAACGGCGAGTGAGGAGCGCATCGACGATGCCTGACGCCAAGGTCATTCCGTTCGACGACGACAACAGGCCGCGCGGCGGGGCCAAGCGGCCCGCGCCGCGCCGCGGCAGGCAGGCGGGCCGCCGCGGCGGCGACGAGGCCGCGCGGGACGCGGCGGGCGGTCCAGGGCCCGTGGCGGACGCCGAGCCCGCGGAACTCGCGGCGGTCGCCGACGGGGCCGAGGACGCCACGGACGACGGGGCCGGGGACGCCGCGGGCGCTCCGGGGCCCGGGGGCGGCGCGAACTGGGAGCGGCGGCTCGCCGGGGGCCTGGCGTTTCTGCGCAGGAGGCTCACCGGTGACTACGACATCGACGACTTCGGCTATGACCGCGAGCTGACGGACCAGGTCCTGATGTCGGTACTGCGGCCCCTGTACGAGCGGTACTTCAGGGTCGAGGTCAAGGGCATCGAGAACGTGCCGGCCGAGGGCGGCGCGCTGATCGTCGCCAACCACTCGGGGACACTGCCGCTCGACGCGCTGATGATGCAGGTCGCGGTGCACGACCACCATCCGGCGCGGCGGCATCTGCGGCTGCTCGCGGCCGACCTGGTGTTCATGCTGCCGGTGGTCAACGAGCTGGCGCGCAAGGCCGGGCACACGCTGGCGTGCGCGGAGGACGCCGAGGTGCTGCTCGGGCGCGGGGAGCTGGTCGGGGTGATGCCCGAGGGGTTCAAGGGCATCGGGAAGCCGTTCGGCGAGCGGTACAAGTTGCAGCGCTTCGGGCGGGGCGGGTTCGTGTCGGTGGCGCTGCGCGCGGGCACCCCGATCGTGCCGTGCTCGATCGTGGGCGCCGAGGAGATCTACCCGATGCTCGGCAACGCGAAGACGCTGGCCAGGCTGCTCGGCATCCCGTACTTCCCGCTGACGCCGACGTTCCCGTGGCTCGGCCCGCTGGGGATGGTGCCGCTGCCGACGAAGTGGACGATCCAGTTCGGGGAGCCGATCGAGACGAAGGGCTATCCGGCGGAGGCGGCGGAGGACCCGATGCTGATGTTCAACCTGACGGACCAGGTCAGGGAGCAGATCCAGCACAGCCTGTACCGGCTGCTTGTGCAGCGGCGCTCGGTGTTCTTCTGAGCAGGGCGGAGAACAGGGCCGGGACGCCCCCGTGGTGGGTGTCCCGGCCCTGAGCCGTGCCGCCCGGCGGCGGTGCGGACGCGTCCTAGTGGGAGTCGTCCGACTCGTCGATGCCGAGGCCGGGGATGAGTCCCGGCAGCAGGGGCGGCAGGGTGATGTCCGGCTTGGGCAGGCCGCTGCCGCCGTCGGACGGGGTGGTGGCGGTGCCGCTGTCGGGCGGGTCGAGCAGCCCGGAGCCGTCGCCGAAGAGGGGGCCGCCCTCGTCGCCGGAGTGCGAGGGGCTCGGCTTCCCGTCGCCCCGGCCGTGGCCCGTGGAGGGGGCGCCGGACTCGGAGGGGGTGGCGCCGCGTGCGGGGTGCGAGGTGCCGGGGGAGGTGTCTCCGGTGCCGGGGGCCCCGGAGTCGGACGCCTCCTTCGAGGGGGGTCCGGGCAGCAGCGAGCGCAGCGGGGCGACCTCGTCGTCTATGGCGTCGAAGACGTCGCTGACCTCGCTGCTGACGTCGCCGAGCTGCGCGGGCAGCCGGTCGCGCAGGTCCGACCAGGTCGCGCGGTGGTTGTCGGTGAAGGCGGACAGGGTCTGGATGGGGCCGAGGGAGCCGTCCCTGCGGTAGGCGCCGTAGAGGAGACGGTGGCCCTCGGAGGCGTCGTGGCGCATGCCGGAGAGGGTGCGGCGGATCTCGGCGAGCGACTCGTGGTCGAGCGGTCCCGAGCGCTGGCGCTCCATCAGGCGGCGGACCTCGCTGAGCCGGGTGGATGCCTGGTCGAGGTAGATCCCGCCGCGGTCGGTGTCGCCGTCGGCGAGCCCGAGCTTGACGTCCTCCATGCCCCGCTTGAGGCCGTAGAGGGAGTCACCGGGGAGGGCGTGTGAGCTTGCCGCGGCGACTCCGCCGAAGGCACCGGCGGCCACGGACACGGTGAGCCCGCCCGCGGCAAGGCCCTTGGTCAGTCGGGTGCGCGGCCGGAGCTTCCGCAGGGGTCCTGCCGCCCGGTGGCTGCCCTTGGCGCTCCCGGGGGAGCGCTGCTCCGGGACGGAAGGGTCCGCGGCATCCGCGCCGTCGAGCGCCATGGCCTCCATCGCGGCCATGAGCCGGGTCCGCTGCTCCACCTTGACCTGGGGGTCGAGGGTGGGTCTCGGCAGGGCGGCGAGGCCGTCTGCCAGGGCGAGCAGCGCGCCCTCTTCCGGCCCCTCGGCCGTTTCCTCGGGCCGCTCGGCCGCCGCGTCGCGTGCGGAGCGCTCCTCCAGGGCCTGGGCGAAGGCGTTCGCCCGCCGGTGCGCCGATACGTTCGCGATCACTGGCGGCACCTCCTCTCGTATGACGGTCGACTCCCCAGGACATACCTGAGGATTGCGCCCCGGGCCGCGGTCACACGATCGAATGAGGGGAGCCGCGGGCACGACCACAGGGAGCCTGTATCCCGCACAACGAGCGGCGCGGCACTTGGGTTACGGACGTCCCCGGATCGGGCGGGGACGTCAACGAGCTTTCACCGTACGTTATTTGGACGTAGCTCTCCGTGCGCGCGCCTTCGAGTCTAGGCGCCGTGGGTGTCCGGTGTCCACGCCGTGCGCCCGGCGTACGCCGCGGTGCGCGAGCGGCGCGGGGCCGGTGGAGTGCGCCGCGGTCAGCGGGCGTCCTCGGGCAGGAGTCTGGCGAGGGTGCGCACGGCGCGGTACTGGAGGGTCTTGATGGCGCCCTCGTTCTTGCCCATCACGCGCGCGGTCTCGGCGACGGACATGCCCTGGAGGAAGCGCAGGGTGACGCACTCCTGCTGCTGGGGGTTGAGCCGGCGGACGGCGTCGAGCAGGGCGGCGTTGGAGAGGGATTCGAGGACGGAGTCCTCGGGGCTGCGCTCGACCTCGTTGGCGTCGAGCATCTCGCCGGTGGTGACCTCCAGGCGGAAGCGGCTTGACTTGAAGTGGTCGGCGACGAGGTTGCGGGCGATGGTGACGAGCCAGGCGCCGAAGTCGCGGCCCTGCCAGGTGAAGGTGCCGATACGGCGCAGGGCGCGCAAAAACGTCTCACTGGTGAGGTCCTCGGCGGTCGCCTTGCCGCCGACGCGGTAGTAGATGTACCGGTAGACGGTGTCGCTGTACTGGTCGTAGAGGCGGCCGAACGCCTCGGACTCACCGGCCTGGGCGCGCTCGACCAGGTCCATCATGCGGGCGCTGTCGCTGTCGGCGGCGGGGCGCCGCGGGGTCGCGGTCGCGGACCCTGAGCGGCCCCGTCTGCTCACCGCGGCGTGGCCGTCGGCGAGGGCGTAGCACGGGGCCGTGGGGCCCGTGGCTCGGTGCGGTGCGGCGTATGCGGGGACGGCGTACGCGCTGGGGACGGTGGGGACAAAGCCGCGCAGACAGTCGAGGACCGTTGCGCGGAGCGTAGCCAGGCCCGAGGCGTTGACCCCGACGTGTGGGTACACGGGACTCCCAGAGGCAGAGCTTGCATCACGTGCAGTGCGGGACCGTTCACCCGTCATGGCGACGTGTGGGTACCCGGAGTGCGTCTGAGGAGAATAACGCTTCGTACAGGCGGCACTACACCCAGTTGCTCAAATCGTCGGTTACGTCGCTTCTGTTATCGATTGCCGACCATTCAACTTACGGTTCGTGACCGTTTGTTGATCGAAATGCTTCGGATTCCGTTTGAGTGCGGGGTGTGTTGTGGCCGGGTGGTATCGGCGGGGACGGGGTGCCCCTGGGCTTCCGGCCGTCTCGGGTCGGGCGGCGTCGCCGCGGCGGGTGACACGGTGCGACGGAGGTTACCGCGTCGCGCGGCACGGGAGCAGCATGCGCGCTGCGGATACGCGCGCGTGGGTGGCCGTGGGGTCGTACGCGCGCGCGGCGGGTCGCACGGTCGTACGCGCGCGTGGGCGGCCGGTGGCGGTCAGTGGCGGCGGCGGTGGATCGCGATGGCCGCGGCGGTGCCGCCCGCCACGGCGCCGACGCCCGCGGCGGCCGGGATGCCGACCTTCGCCGCCTTGCGCCCGGTGCGGTAGTCGCGCAGCCGCCAGTCGCGCTCCTTGGCGTGTCTGCGCAGCTTGGTGTCCGGGTTGATCGCGTACGGGTGGCCGACGAGGGAGAGCATCGGGATGTCGTTGTGCGAGTCGCTGTACGCGGCACAGCGGGCGAGGTCGAGCCCTTCGGCCAGAGCGAGCGCGCGTACCGCCTCGGCCTTGGCGGGGCCGTGCAGCGGCTCGCCGACGAGGCGGCCGGTGTAGACGCCGTCGACGGACTCGGCGACGGTGCCGAGGGCGCCGGTCAGGCCGAGCCGCCTGGCGATGATGGTGGCGGTCTCCACGGGCGCCGCGGTGACGAGCCACACCCGCTGGCCCGCGTCGAGGTGGGCCTGGGCGAGGGCGCGGGTGCCCGGCCAGATGCGCTCGGCCATGTACTCGTCGTAGATCTCCTCGCCGATGGCCCGCAGCTCCGAGACCCGGTGGCCCTTGACGATGGAGAGCGCGGAGTCGCGGGCCTCCTGGATGTGGTCGGGGTCCTCGACCCCGGCGACCCGGAACCAGGTCTGCTGCCAGACGAACCTGGCCAGCTCGCGGCGCTGGAAGAACTTGCGCTTGTAGAGGCCGCGGCCCAGGTAGAAGATCGCGGCGCCCTGCATCACGGTGTTGTCGAGGTCGAAGAAGGCGGCCGCCCTGTCGTCGCCGTGGACGGGGAAGTCGGGCGCGTCGGACCCCGGGGCGGCGGCGGTGTCGGCCGCGTACGCCGAGCGGGCGGCCTCGGCGGCGGCCTCGCCCGCCAGGACGCTGCGCGGGGTGGTGGCGCGTCTGCGCGAAGTGAGCCATGCGGGAGCGGCCATGTGGCGAGCATAGCCAGTCTGTTCGGACGGCCGGGGGCGGGCGCGTTCGGCGGGCGTGAACTCTCGGCGACCACCCGGGGCGGCCGCGGGGCGGTCCGCGGGGACGGGGCAGACTGGGGGCATGACTCGACAACGCGGTCTGTTCCGGCGGGCGTCGAGGGCCCGCGCCGAGGGGCGTCTCGTCACGCTGATCCGCAAGCCCGGCTGCCATCTGTGCGACGACGCGCAGGCGGTGGTGGAGCGGGTCTGCGCCGACCTGGGCGCCGAGTGGGAGCAGAAGGACATCACCCAGGACCCCGACCTGCACAGGAAGTACTGGGAGCAGATCCCCGTGGTGCTCGTGGACGGGGAGCAGCACGACTTCTGGCGGGTGCGCGAGGACCGGCTGCGGGCGGCGCTGACCCGCTGAGCGCGCCGCGGTGCCGCCCGGTCCCGGGGCCGTGCGGGGCGCTCAGCGCGGGCGGCGCGGCGGGGGTGCGCGGTTGCCCCGGCCCCTGATGGGACCCCGCTGCGCCCGTCGCGCAGAGTGACCGGCCGTGAGCGGTGGGGTGGGCCGTCGCGCGGCCGGGCGCGCCGGTGGCGGGGCCGCGGCTGGAGTACGGCTGGGGTGGCGCTGAAACAATCACTTCCGAGCGGATCGAGAGCGGTCCTGTGTCGCTTACGATCGATGCGGTCTGGTCTCGGGGGTGATAATCGTGAGGAGTTGTGCGATTTTGCCCCCTTCGGCCGCGGAACGAGTGTGTGCTCGTACTGGTTCCCCGAACCCTGGCCCGAGGTGCGTGACCCCGGTCACGTTGCCAGGGCAAATCGGACACAATCTTTGTGCACGCGTTCACAAAGACATAGCCTGCATTCGACGGGGCGGTCCCGGGACGCATGGCCGCCCACAGCCCCGCGCTACCCGCAGGAGCACCGTGGCAACTGGCCGAACTCACCGACCGGCGACTCGCAGCCGAGGGATTCCCGAGGCCACCGTCGCCCGGCTTCCGCTGTACCTCCGCGCGCTGACGGCCCTGTCGGAGCGCTCGGTCCCCACGGTCTCGTCCGAGGAACTGGCCCAGGCCGCCGGGGTGAACTCCGCCAAGCTCCGCAAGGACTTCTCCTACCTCGGCTCGTACGGCACCCGCGGTGTCGGCTACGACGTCGAGTACCTCGTCTACCAGATCTCCAGGGAACTCGGCCTCACCCAGGACTGGCCCGTCGTCATCGTCGGCATCGGCAACCTCGGCGCCGCGCTCGCCAACTACGGCGGCTTCGCCTCCCGCGGCTTCCGGGTGGCGGCGCTGATAGACGCCGACCCCGCGATGGCGGGCAAGCCGGTCGCGGGCATCCCGGTGCAGCACACCGAGGGACTTGAGCGGATCATCGCCGACAACGGCGTCTCCATCGGCGTCATCGCGACCCCCGCGGGCGCCGCCCAGCAGGTCTGCGACCGGCTCGTCGCCGCGGGCGTGACCTCCATCCTGAACTTCGCGCCGACCGTGCTCTCCGTGCCCGAGGGCGTGGACGTGCGCAAGGTCGACCTCTCCATCGAACTCCAGATCCTCGCCTTCCACGAGCAGCGCAAGGCGGGCGAGGAGCAGGACAGGCGCAGGGCGGCCGCGGCGGCCGAGGCGGCGGGCCCCGGCGCGGAGGCCGCCGACACCGCCGACACCCCGGGCACCGCCGCCGACGGGCCCGGCAAGGCGAAGGGCCAGGCCCGGAAGGGGCCCGACGGGGACGTCCCCGCCGTGATGCCCGCATGAGCCTTCTCGTCGTAGGGCTGAGCCACCGCAGCTCCCCGGTGAGCGTGCTGGAACGTGCCGCCCTCGCCCCCGACACCCAGGCCAAGCTGCTCCGCGACACCGCGGAGGCGGAGCCGGTGGACGGCACCGCGGTGCTCGCCACCTGCAACCGCGTCGAGCTGTACGCGGACGTGGACAAGTTCCACGCGGGGGTCTCCGAGCTGTCCACGCTGCTCGCCCAGCACAGCGGTGTCGGCCTCGACGAGCTGACCCCGTACCTCTACGTGCACTACGAGGACCGGGCGGTGCACCACCTGTTCTCGGTGGCGTGCGGCCTCGACTCCATGGTCGTCGGCGAGGGCCAGATCCTCGGGCAGATCAAGGACGCGCTCGCCAGGGCGCAGGAGCAGCACACCGCGGGGCGGCTGCTGAACGACCTGTTCCAGCAGGCCCTGCGGGTCGGCAAGCGGGCCCACTCCGAGACCGGCATCGACCGCGCCGGGCAGTCCCTCGTCACCTTCGGGCTCGAACAGCTCGCGGACGGGCAGCAGGTCGCCGACTGGGCGGCGGGCAGGCGGGCGCTGGTGATCGGCGCGGGCTCCATGTCGTCACTGGCCGCGGCCACCCTCGCCAGGGCGGGGGTCGCCGAGCTGATCGTCGCGAACCGCACCGCCGCGCGGGCCCAGCGCCTGGCGCGCACGCTCACCGACCAGCAGGGCGTCGCCTCCCGCGCGATCCCCATGGACCGGGTGCCGCACGAGCTGGCACGCGCCGACATCGCCGTCTCCTGCACCGGGGCCACGGGGCTTGTCCTGACCGCCGAGGCGGTCGCCGACGCCGTACGCGACCGGCTCCCGGCCGAGGAGGCCGCACCCGCCGAGGCGGCGCCAGGGCCCGCTCCCGCCGAGGCCGGGCGTGCGGCGCCGCGCCGCGCGCCCGAGCCCGAGGGCTGCCCGCTCGACGTGGCCGCCGTGCAGGAGGCCACCGGATTCTCCGTCGAGGGCGAGGCCGCCGTCGAAGGACTCGACGCCGCCGCCCTCGAACAGCACGCGGCCTGGGTGGCCGGCGGCTTCGCCGGGCACCGCCAGGAGCCCAGGGGCCCCGAGGCCGAGGCGCGGGCCATCGCCGCGCTCGCCGCCGCGGGCGGCCGGGTGCCCGAGCTGCCCGGGCCGCGGCCCGTGCCCCGCCCGCGCCGCAGCCCGGTGCTGGCCCTGCTCGACCTCGCCATGCCACGGGACGTCGACACCGCCGCGCACCGTCTCGCCGGGGTGCGGCTCGTCGACATCGAGTCGCTGGCCGCGGCCTCCGCCGACGCCCCGATGGCGGCCGACGTCGACCAGGTGCGCGCCCTCGTCGGCGACGAGGTGACGGCCTTCGGGGCCGCCCAGCGCGCCGCTCGCATCACCCCGACGGTGGTGGCACTGCGTACCATGGCCGCCGATGTGGTGGCGGGGGAGATCGCCAGACTCGACGGACGGCTGCCGGGGCTCGACGACAAGCAACGCGCGGAGATCACCCAGACCGTACGGCGCGTCGTCGACAAACTGCTGCACGCGCCGACCGTACGGGTCAAGCAGCTCGCGGCGGAGCCCGGCGGCGCCGGGTACGCGGACGCGCTGCGCACCCTTTTCGACCTCGACCCGGAGACGGTCGCATCCGTCACCCGGGCCGACCTGAACGACGCCGACACCGAGAGCGGCAAGAACCGAGGGCGAGCATGACCGACGGCAACATCCCGGGGCAGCACGCCGCCCCCCGCGACCCGGGGGCGCTGCGGCTGGGGACCAGGCGCAGCAAGCTGGCCATGGCCCAGTCAGGACAGGTCGCCGAGGCGGTGCGCCGGATCACCGGGCGGCCCGTGGAACTCGTCGAGATCACCACGTACGGCGACACCTCGCGGGAGCACCTGGCCAGCATCGGCGGCACCGGGGTGTTCGTGACCGCGCTGCGCGAGGCGCTGCTGCGCGGCGACATCGACTTCGCCGTGCACTCCCTCAAGGACCTGCCGACCGAGCAGCCCGCCGAGCTGGTGCTCGCCGCCGTACCGCGGCGCGCCGACGCCCGCGACGTGCTGGTCGCGCGGGACGGCCTGACGCTCGCCGAACTGCCGCCGGGCGCGCGCGTGGGCACCGGGTCGCCCCGGCGGATGGCCCAGCTCAACGCGTACGCGCGCGCGTGCGGCCTGCTGATCGAGACGGTGCCGGTGCGCGGCAACGTCGACACCCGCATCGGATACGTGCGCTCCGGCGAACTGGACGCCGTCGTCCTCGCCGCCGCCGGACTCGACCGCCTCGACAGGTCACGAGAGGTGACCGACGTCATCGCGGCCGACGTGGTGCTGCCCGCCCCCGGCCAGGGGGCACTGGCGGTCGAGTGCGCGGCCTCGGCGCCCGCGCTCGCCGCCGAACTCGGCGCCCTCGACGACCCCCTGACCAGGGTCGCCGTCACCGCCGAGCGGTCCCTGCTCGCCGCCCTCGAAGCCGGTTGCAGCGCCCCCGTGGGAGCACTGGCCGACCTTCCCTCACTCTCGGCTCCGCCGGAGCGTGGGGACCTGCGGGCCGACGGGCAGATTGTCAGGGAAATGCGCCTGCGTGGCGTCGTCGGCACGCCCGACGGCTCCTCGCTCGTGCAGTTGTCCACCACCGGTCCCGTGCCCGAGACGCAGGAGCAGGCCCAAGCGCTCGGCCGTGAACTCGCCGCAGAGATGCTCGCCAAGGGCGCGGCCGGTCTGATGGGGGAGCGAGCACATTGAGCCCCACCACCTCGAATCAAACAGCCGTCACCGTGGCTAGCGCCCATCGGGCACACGGGCACGTCACCTTCCTCGGTGCGGGACCCGGAGATCCGGGACTGCTGACACTGCGCGCCGTGGAGGCGCTGGCGGGCGCTGACGTACTGATCGCCGAGCCCGACGTGCTCGACGTGGTACGCGCGCACACCAGGGCCGACGTCGCGGTGTGGGACGCCACGCAGGGCGCGCCGGGGCCCTCCGCGGTCACCGCAGTCCCCGCTGTCAACGGGGCGTCAAAAACCGCTGTGACCCCCGTGTTGAGGGACACGGCCAATCTTGTCATGGAGGCCGTGAAGGGCGGCAGGCGGGTCGTGCGTGCGGTCGTCGGCGACCCCGGGCTCGACACCTGCGCCGCCGAGGAGATGCTCGCGTGCGCGGCGGGCGGGGTGCCCTTCGAGGTCGTCCCCGGCATCGCCACCGCGGTCGGGGTGCCCGCGTACGCGGGGGTGCCGCTGCGCGACGCCGAGGGCGCGGACGTGCGCTTCATCGACGCCGCGACCGCGCCGCAGCGCTGCTGGACCGAGGTCGGCGCCTCCGACGGCACCGTGGTGGTCTCCGCCACTCTGGACACCGTGGCCGGGGCCGCCGCGGAGCTGGTGGCGGCGGGCCGCAAGCCCGACACCCCGCTCACCGTCACGGTCGCGGGCACCACCACCAGGCAGCGCACCTGGGGCGCCACCCTCGGCACCATCGCGCAGGTCTTCAAGCAGGCGAAGGTGCTGCCGTCGGCGGACGGCGGCAGACCCGTCATAGCCGTGGTCGGCGAGCGCTCCGCCACCGCACGGCGCGACCAGCTCTCCTGGTTCGAGTCCAAGCCGCTGTTCGGCTGGAAGGTGCTCGTGCCGCGGACCAAGGAGCAGGCCGCCTCGCTCTCCGACCAGCTCCGTTCGTACGGCGCCGTGCCGCACGAGGTCCCCACCATCGCCGTCGAGCCGCCGCGCACCCCGCAGCAGATGGAGCGCGCGGTCAAGGGCCTGGTCACGGGGCGCTACGAGTGGATCGCCTTCACCTCGGTCAACGCGGTCAAGGCGGTGCGGGAGAAGTTCGAGGAGTACGGGCTCGACGCCCGCGCCTTCGCCGGGATAAAGGTCGCCGCGGTGGGCGAGCAGACCGCGGCCGCGCTCGTCGCCTTCGGTGTGAAGCCCGACCTGGTGCCGAGCGGGGAGCAGTCGGCCGCCGGGCTGCTGGAGGACTGGCCGCCGTACGACCCGGTCTTCGACCCGATCGACCGGGTCTTCCTGCCGCGCGCCGACATCGCCACCGAGACCCTGGTGGCGGGCCTGATCGAGCTGGGCTGGGAGGTCGACGACGTCACGGCCTACCGCACCGTACGGGCCTCGCCGCCGCCCGCGCAGACCCGCGAGGCGATCAAGGGCGGCGGGTTCGACGCGGTGCTCTTCACCTCGTCGAGCACGGTACGGAACCTGGTGGGCATCGCGGGCAAGCCGCACGCGGTCACCGTGATCGCCTGTATCGGCCCCGCCACCGCGAAGACCGCGGAGGAGCACGGGCTCCGGGTGGACGTCATGGCGCCCGAGCCCTCGGTGCTCAGGCTCGCGGAGGCGCTGGCGGACTTCGGCGCGGAGCGGCGTGCCGCGGCGGTGGAGGCGGGCGACCCGGTGACCCGGCCGAGCGAGCGGCGGCCCGGGGCGCGGCGGCGTAGGTCGTAGGGGCGTGTCTCCCGAGGGGGCGCGCCCCCTCGGAACCGCCGCCACGGTGGCGCGCCTGCGTCGCCGGGTGCCTGCGGTGGGAGGGAGGCGGAGCCTCCCTTCCGAAAACCGCCGCGACGGCGCGTGACCACGACGGTGAAGGTCCGGCGGAATCCCCCACTGCGCACGCCCGAGGGGTCCGGCCAGGCGCCAGCCGTCCCCGCGCTACCGTGGGGGCAAGCGGCACTTGGAGGAGTTGGTGTGAGTACCTACGGACGTTTTCCCATGGCTCGGCCACGGCGCCTGCGCCGCACCGCGCAACTGCGCCGGATGGTGGCCGAGACCAGGCTGCACCCGGCGGATCTGATCCTGCCGGCCTTCGTCCGTGAGGGCATCGCGGAGCCCGTGCCCGTCGCCTCCATGCCGGGTGTCGTGCAGCACACCCGGGACAGCCTCCGCAAGGCCGCCGTGGAGGCGCTGGAGGCCGGGGTCTCCGGGATCATGGTCTTCGGGGTGCCGGAGGACGGCAAGAAGGACGCGATCGGCTCCGCCGGCACCGACCCGGACGGCATACTCCAGGTCGCCCTGCGCGATCTGCGCGCCGAGGTCGGCGACGACCTGCTGATCATGTCGGACCTGTGCATCGACGAGTTCACCGACCACGGCCACTGCGGCGTCCTCGACGAGCACGGCCGCGTCGACAACGACGCCACCCTGGAGCGGTACGCGGAGATGGCGCGGGCGCAGGCCGACGCCGGTGCCCATGTGGTGGGGCCGAGCGGCATGATGGACGGCCAGATCGGCGTCATCAGGGAGGCCCTGGACTCGGCCGACCACGAGGACGTCGTCGTGCTCGCCTACACCGCCAAGTACACGTCCGCGTTCTACGGCCCCTTCCGCGAGGCCGTCGCCTCCTCGCTCCAGGGCGACCGCAAGACGTACCAGCAGGACCCGGCGAACGTACGGGAGTCGCTGCGGGAGCTGGCGCTCGACCTGGAGGAGGGCGCCGACATCGTGATGGTGAAGCCCGCCGGGCCGTATCTGGACATCGTCGCCAAGGTCGCGGACACGGTGGACGTGCCCGTGGCCGCCTACCAGATCTCGGGCGAGTACGCGATGGTCGAGGCGGCCGCCGAGCGCGGCTGGGTCGACCGGGACCGCGCCATCATGGAGACCCTGCTCGGCATCAGGCGGGCCGGGGCGAGCGTCATCCTCACCTACTGGGCGACCGAGGTCGCCCGCCGCCTCCAGGACCCGGCCGCACGCTGACCCGCACCACCGTCCACCACCGCGCCCGGGCGTGGCTCCCGGGCGCGGCGGCGGCACGGGTGGGTCCTCAGCGGGCCGTCAGTCCCACCAGAAGGACCACGAGCGCCGGTTCAGGAGCTGCTTGGCCGCGTACTCCCTGAGCGTGCCGTAGTCGCTCTGGGTGATGTTGTCGGGGCAGAAGGCGAAGTGCTCGACCGCCAGCGCCTCGGCCTCCTCCGCGGTGGTGGGCGGGGCCGCCACCGACACGATGAGCTGGTCGAAGGTGAGGGCGACGACGCGTATGCCGAAGCGGTCCTCCCAGGAGCGCAGCACGGCACAGAGCCTGGCCACGTCGCCGTCGTAGTTCAGCGGGCCCGTCCAGCCGATCGCGGCGGGGATGTCCGCGCTGCGGCGGGCCGGGACGAGCGCGATCCTCGGCTCTGGCAGGGCGCCGCCGCGCTCGGTCAGCGAGTCCGCGACCTCGGCGGCGCGGGCGTCCGCCTCGCTCTCCGGGGTGGGCGCGGAGGTGAAGGGGCGCGCAAGGCCGGGCCAGTCGGGCCCGTAGGGGGCGATGGTGGTGTCGTCGGCCGACCCGCCGTCCCTGCCGCCCTCGCCGTCGGGGGCGTCGTCGGCCGCGTACTCCTCCCAGTAGTCCGCGAGGACTTCCTCCGCGTCGTGGTCGCCGGGATAGCTGACCTGGCCGGGGCTCAACTCCCAGTCCTGCGGCCCCTCGTCGTCCTCCTCCTCGTCCCCGCTGATCAGCACGGGGTGCAGGCCCGCCGCGCGGCGGGCGGTCAGCAGCCGGGACCAGTCGCCCGGGCGGGCGGGTGCCTCGGCGCACCAGAGGAGGGGTTCGTGCCAGTGGCCTTCGAAGGTGGTGTCGATCAGTGCCCCGGGCGGCAGGTCGAGCCCGAGGACCCCGCCGGTCGGGTCGGCCGCCAGTTTCGGCAGCGGATTGGGAAGCATCGCCATGCCCGTGACTGTAGAGCCCCACGGTGACACCTCAGCCCCGGCACCATCACGAACTGGCCGCCGGGGCCGCCCCGGCCACCTCCTCTGCCGGGACGGTACCGGCGGCGAGGCGGGGCCTCACAGCCTCTCGGGTGCCCTGATCCCCAGGAGTTCCATGCCCTGGCGCAGTGTTGACGCCGTCGTCGTGCTCAGGAACAGCCGGTTCTCCACCAGGTCCCTCGGGTTCTGCGGGTCGAGGATGCGGCACTGGTCGTAGAACGTGGTGAACAGGGACGCCAACTGGTAGAGATACGAGGTCAGTTTGTGGGGGGCGTAGCCCGTGGCCGCCTCGGTGACCGCCTCGCCGAAGGCGTCGACGTGGAGGCCGAGGGCCCGCTCCGCGTCCGCGAGCGGCAGCTCCGGGTGGGGCACGGGGGCCGTGTCGCCCGCCTTGCGGAGCACCGAGCGCACCCGCGCGTACGCGTACTGGAGATAGACGCTGGTGTCGCCGTTGAGGGACACCATCTGGTCGAGGTCGAACTTGTAGTCACGGCTCGCGGACGTCGACAGGTCCGCGTACTTCACCGCGCCGATGCCGACCTGCTCCCCGCGCTCCGCGATCTCCGCCTCGGTCAGCTCGCCCCTGGTGTCCTTCTCGCGCACCACCGCCGTGGCCCGCTCCACCGCCTCGTCCAGCAGGTCCTGGAGCCGTACGCTCTCGCCCGCGCGGGTCTTGAACGGCTTGCCGTCCTTGCCGAGGATGGTGCCGAAGGCCAGGTGGTACGCGGTGACGCCGTCCCCGAGCCAGCCCATCCTGCGGGCGGTCTCGAAGACCATCCTGAAGTGCAGCGTCTGCCGGGCGTCGACCACGTACAGCAGGGTGCTCGCCTTCAGGTGGAACACCCGGTCGCGTACCGCGGAGACATCGGTGGCCGCGTAGCCGTAGCCGCCGTCCGACTTGCGGATGATCAGCGGGACCTGCTTGCCGTCGGGGCCCTTCACATCGTCGAAGAACACGCACAGCGCGCCCTCCGAGCGGACCGCGACGCCCGCCTCCTCCAGGAGGCGGCAGGTCTCGTCGAGCATGTCGTTGTAGCCGGACTCGCCGACCACGTTCTCGTCGCGCACCTCCATGTCCAGCTTGTGGAAGACCGCCTGGAAGTAGACCTTCGACTCGTCGACGAACTTCTGCCAGGTCGCCAGCGTCGCCGGGTCGCCCGCTTGCAGTGCCACGACGCGGCGCCGCGACCGGTCCCTGAAGTCCTCGTCGGCGTCGAAGGCGGCGCGCGCCGCCTTGTAGAGCCGGTCCAGGTTCGACATGGCGGCCTCGCCCGAGGCGGCCTCGTCGCCGGTCTGCTCCGCGGAGCGGTCCAGCTCGTGCGGATGCTCGATCAGGTGCTGGATGAGCATGCCGAACTGGGTGCCCCAGTCGCCGATGTGGTGGCGCGGGATCACCGTCTCGCCGGTGAATTCGAGCAGCCGCACCATCGCGTCCCCGATGACGGCGGACCGCAGGTGGCCCACGTGCATCTCCTTGGCCACGTTGGGCTGCGCGTAGTCGATGACTGTGGTGCCGGGGTGCGGCGCCGTGGGCACGCCGAGCCTGCCGTCCTCGTCGGCGGCGCGGGCCGCCAGGTTCTCGGTGATGGCGCGGTCGGCGACCGTCACGTTGAGGAAGCCGGGCCCCGAGACCTCCACGTCCGCGAGCACCGGGTCGCCCGCGGCGGCCTCGGCGACCCGCGCGGCGAGCGCCCTCGGGTCGGACTTGGTGCGCTTGGCGAGCGCGAGGATGCCGTTGGCCTGGTAGTCGGCCCGGTCGCTTCGGCGCAGCAGCGGGTCGGCGGAGGGGGCCTCCGGCAGGGCAGCCGAGAGGGCGTCCGCGAGACGCTGCTGTACGGAAGCGGTGAGGGAGATGACCGAGGCCATGGAAAGGTGCCGTTCTCCTCGACGATGGGGCGGTTGTCCTCAGTATTTCATGCCCTGAAAAGCGATTTTCGCGCTTGCGGCCCGAGCTGGGAGAATGGCGCGGCGGGGGGTGGCGCCCCCGGAGAGCCCAGGTACCAGAGGACCACAGCGGACCGGGGAAACACCGCACCGAGGAAGCCGAGGAAAGAGGACGTGCCGATCGTGGCTGAGAGCAGTGAGAGCGCCGACTGGGTCTCCCGTTACGCGGACGAGGTCATCGCCGAGTCGGAGCGCCGCGCACCGGGCAAACCCGTCGTGGTCGCCTCGGGGCTCTCCCCCTCGGGCCCGATCCACCTCGGCAACCTGCGCGAGGTGATGACCCCGCACCTGGTCGCGGACGAGATCAGGCGCCGCGGGCACCAGGTGCGCCATCTGATCTCCTGGGACGACTACGACCGCTACCGCAAGGTGCCGGCCGGTGTCCCGGGCACCGACGCGTCCTGGTCCGAGCACATCGGCAAGCCGCTGACCTCGGTCCCCGCGCCCGCCGGCTCCCCGTACCCGAACTGGGCCGAGCACTTCAAGGCGCAGCTCGCCGCGTCGCTCGACGATCTCGGCATCGAGTACGACGGCATCAGCCAGACCGCCAAGTACACCTCGGGCGCCTACCGCGCGCAGGTGCTGCACGCGGTGCGCCACCGCGCCGACATCGACGCGATCCTCGGCCAGTACCGCACGAAGAAGCCGCAGGCGGGCCCGGCGCAGACGGCGCCGAAGGCGCAGCAGCGGCAGAAGCCGCTCGACGAGGCCGAGATCGAGGCCGCCGAGGGCTCGGGCGCCGCGGCGGAGGACGACGGCAGCGGCACCGGCGTCGGCTACTTCCCCTACAGGCCGTACTGCGGGAACTGCGGCAAGGACCTCACCCGGGTCACGGCGTACGACGACGACAGCACCGAGCTGACGTACCTGTGCGAGGAGTGCGGCTTCACCGAGACCGTGCGGCTCGCCGAGTTCGACCGCGGCAAGCTGGTGTGGAAGGTCGACTGGCCGATGCGCTGGGCGTACGAGGGCGTCGTCTTCGAGCCGAGCGGGGTCGACCACCAGACGCCCGGCTCGTCCTTCCAGGTCGGCCGGGAGATCGTCGGGCTCTTCGACTGGGAGCGGCCGATCGGCCCGATGTACGCGTTCGTGGGCATCAGCGGCATGGCGAAGATGTCGTCGAGCAAGGGCGGGGTGCCGGTGCCCGCCGACGCGCTGAAGATCATGGAGCCCCAGCTCCTGCGCTGGCTCTACGCGCGCCGCCGCCCCAACCAGTCCTTCAAGATCGCCTTCGACCAGGAGATCCAGCGGCTGTACGACGAGTGGGACCGGCTGACGGCCAGGGTCGCGGAGGGCCGCGAGGGCGGCGCCGCGGTGCTGCCCGCCGACGCGGCGGCGTACACGCGCGCGGTGGGCACCGCCGCGGGCGAGCTGCCACGCACCCCGCGCCCGCTGCCGTACCGCACGCTGGCGTCCGTGTCGGACATCACCGGCGGCCACCCCGAGCTGACCCTGCGCATCCTGCGCGACCTGGACCCGGCGCGCCCGCCCGCCTCGCTCGACGAGGTGCGGCCCCGGCTCGACAGGGCCGCCGCGTGGATCACCGGGCACGTCCCGGCCGAGCAGCGCACCGTGGTCCGCGAGGAGCCCGACACCGCGCTGCTCGCCTCGCTCGACGAGGACGCCCGCGGCGCGCTGCGGCTGCTGCGTGACGGGCTGGCCTCGCACTGGTCGCTCGACGGCCTGACGACGCTGGTCTACGGGGTGCCGAAGACCATGGCGGGCCTCGCCCCCGAGGCGGCGCCGACGCCGGAGCTGAAGGCCGCGCAGCGGTCGTTCTTCGTGCTGCTCTACCGGCTGTTGGTCGGGCGCGACACGGGACCGAGGCTGCCCACACTGCTGCTCGCGGTGGGCGAGGACCGGGTGCGGGAGCTGCTAGGCGCCTGAGGCGCCTGGTCCTGAGGCGCCTGGTCCTGGGGCGCCCGGTTCCCCGAAGGCACCGGGCGCCCGCGCGCGGGTCTACGCGATGTGGTCCTCGAACAGCTCGCTGTTGAGCCGGGCCGCGAAGCTGTCCATGTAGTGGGTCACCTCGCGGGCCTGGAGGCGCAGCCCGTAGGCGGCCTCGACGTTCGACGCGAACGCGCGGGGCGTCGGCATGCCCTCGCCCTCTATCGAGTGCCGGAAGACCTGGTACAGGTCCTCGTCGGAGGGGGCCGCCTCCGCCACGCCCTCGCCGAGCGGCCGCATGCCGCCCGCCCCGTCGGGCACCTGGAACTGCGGCTCGGGCTCGGGGAGCGGCACGTCACCCGGGGCGGGCTGCGGTACGGGCTGCCCGGGTGCCGGTGCCTGCGGGGGCTGGGGCTGCTGCTGGGGCTGGGGGGCCTGAGGTCCCTGGGGGCCCTGCTGGCGCGGTGCCTGGGGCTGCCGGGGCTGCGGCTGCTGTGCCTGTGCGGGGCCCGCGCCCCGGTACTGCCCGGGGCCGGGAGCCGGGTGGCGCATCGGGCCCTGGTCGGGCTCGGCCGAGCGCGGCTGGGGGACCGGGATCTGCTGCGGCTGGGCGTCGTACCAGGTCTGGTGCTCCTCCGCGGGCACATAGGTGGGCGGTTCGTAGTGGGGGTCGTAGTCGCCCTGGTAGTCCACGTTCTGCTGGGTGGCGAACCACTGGCTCGGCGCCTCGTCGCCCGCCGCGTCCCGCGCCCGCGGCCCTGCGGCCCCGGCCGTCAGCTCGGGGGCGCCGGGCTGGGTGGGCAGCGACGTCTGCTCGATGCCCGCCGCCGCGAGCCCGGCCCCCGCGGTCTCCTGGAGCGGCACCCCGTAGCGGGCGAGCCGCAGCGGCATCAGCGACTCCACGGGGGCCTTGCGCCGCCAGGCGCGGCCGAAGCGGGAGCGCAGCCGCGCCTGGTAGACGAGGCGCTCCTGCTCCAGCTTGATGGTGGCCTCGTACGACCGCAGCTCCCACAGCTTCATCCGCCGCCACAGCAGGAACGTCGGCAGTGGCGAGAGCAGCCAGCGGGTGAGCCTGACGCCCTCCATGTGCTTGTCCGCGGTGATGTCGGCGATCCTGCCGACCGCGTGCCGCGCCGCCTCCACCGAGACCACGAACAGCACCGGGATCACCGCGTGCATGCCCACGCCGAGCGGGTCGGGCCAGGCTGCGGCGCCGTTGAAGGCGATGGTGGCGAAGGTCAGCAGCCACGCCGTCTGCCGCAGCAGCGGGAAGGGGATGCGAATCCAGGTCAGCAGCAGGTCGAGCGCGAGCAGCACGCAGATGCCCGCGTCGATGCCGATGGGGAAGACGAGCGAGAAGTCGCCGAACCCCTTCTGCTCGGCCAGTTTCCGCACGGCCGCGTACGATCCGGCGAAGCCGATCCCCGCGATCACGACCGCCCCCGCGACCACAAGGCCCACGAGTATGCGGTGCGTCCGTGTCAGCTTCAGTGGCCCGGCCACCCGTGCTCCCCTCCACTACCGCCGTCCGGCGTACCGCACGGCGGCGTTCGACCCGCGCCCCAAGTGCCGCGGAACGGACGGGTTCCGCGTGCCGAGGGTGCCCTGCGGGCGTCCTGTCATGGCGTGTTGCGCGCAACAGCCTGGCACATGTGTACGGCAAACGTTCGCGCGGTGGCGCAAGCGGTCCGGGGCCACATCCGGGGCGTGGGGTGAAAGCCCAGGTGGCGCCGGGAAACTGACGATGCGGTACCGGCCGGTTTCGGGGCGGCTCCGCCCGGCACGGGTCGCCTCCCGGGGGCTGCCCGGGACGGCGCGTCAGGGGCGCCCCGCTCAGCCGCCGAGCGCTTTGTCCGACTTGTCGGACTTCTCGGAGGAGGACGAACCGCCCGGCTTCTTCGATGAGGAGCCGGAGGGGGAGTCGGAGGGCGCGTCGGAGCCGCCGCCCTTGCCGACCGCCTCGACGGCCGCCACGGCGTCCTTCGCGGCGCGCTGGGCGTCCTTCGCGAGGTCGTCCGCGTCCGGCGCCTTGTCGCCCGCGAGCCCGGCGCCGTCGTAGTCGACGGTCACGACGACGTTCTCGACCCGGACCACGACCGTCTGCTGCTTGAAGGCGCCCTCCTTCTTCTTCAGGTCGTAGCTGACGGCGGTGGCCTGGTCGCCGGTGTCGGCGACCGGGGTGTCCTTGGCGTCGGTGGCGCCCTCGGTGGCCTTGGCGGTGTCGATCTGCTTGGTGTAGTACTCCGTGGCCTGTTTGTTGCCCGTGCCGCGCGCGGTGTCGGAGTCGAAGCGCAGCAGCGACACGTTCAGCCAGCGGAACTGGGAGCCCTTGACGCCGTTGTTGTCGAGGCTGTCCCAGGAGCAGCTTGCGCGCCGCCCGGTGTCCGCCGACTCGCCCTCCTTGCCCTTCTTGCTGTCGGCCTCGGGCACCAGCGAGTCGAGCGTCTTGGCGGAGACGGTGTCGCACGCCGCGGGCAGCGAGGAGTACGCGGCCTTCGCGGGCGCGGTCGGGCTCGCGGAGGCCGCGGCCGACGACTTCCCGCCGCCCTTGGCGTCGCCGTCGTCCGAGCCGCCCGAGCCGCCGGACGAGCATCCGGCGGCGGCCAGGATCACCGGGACGGCGGCCGCGCAGACAAGGAGGCGGGTGAGTCGCTGGGCTGGTGGGTGCATGGTTCCTTCACTCGTGACGCGCTGGGTGTCCCCGGGCCCCTTCGCCGTGGACCGGAGGTCGGGACTCTGGAGCGCCGGCGGGGCGTGCCGTCACGCCCCGGGGGGTCACGGTACGCCGAAGGCGCCCGCCGCAGGCGTGTTCCGCGCGGCGCCCGGGCGCGTCCCCGGCGCGGGTGCGGGGCGTCAGCCGCCGAGCGTGCCGGCCAGCTTGTGCGCGAGTTCCTGCGCGTTGTCCTGCATTTCCTTGCTGTCGGGCACGTCGGCGGGCAGCGAGGGCTGCTCCTCGTACTGGACGGTGACGACGACGTTCGACGTGCGGAAGACCACAGTCACGGTGCGGTGGCCGCCCGCCGACGACGGTGACGTGTAGCTGTCGTCCACGTACGCGGCGTCGCCGAGGCCGTCGAGGGTGCGGGAGTCGAGGCCCTCGGGGGGCGCGCCCGCGTCGCCAGGGGACGACGGGTCCGCGGTGCCGGGGGACGCGGTGGAGCCGGGGCTTTCCACGCTGCCCTGCGCTCCCGCGCCGCCCGCGTCGGCGCTCGGGCTGTCGCCCGGGGTGCCGCTCGGGTCGGCGGAGTCCGGCGGCGCGGCGATCCCCGCGCTGTCCTCCTTGCTGAGGAAGACCTGCTCGGCGCGGGTGTCGTCGCTGATGGAGCTGTCGTAGGAGACGACGCGCTCGAAGTCGACGGCGAGGTGGTGGGTGGCCGCGGGCCCGTCCATCTTCCAGCTACAGCCCACCCGGCGGTTGGTGTCGTACGTCACCGTGGCCGTGCCGTCGTAGACGTGGTCGCGCTGCCGCTCGTCCTTGATGTCCTTCACGCCGGGCAGCAGGGTGTCCAGGCTGTCGTGGCTCACGCTGCCGCAGGGCTCGGGGAGCGACTGGTACTTGCCGGGCTCGGCGGAGGGCGAGGGCGTGCCGCCCGCGCCCGCCTTGGCGTCGGTGGCGTCGCTTTCCGCGCCCGAGCCCATGGTGCATCCGGCGAGCAGCACCGCGAGGAGTACCGCGGCGCCCGGTAGGTACGCCTTCCGCTGCACGATGGGGGCTCCCCTCGACGGGACGGGTGGGCGGCCTGCGCGGCCCAGTTAATGCGTGGCGCCGCGCGGTGGCCGGTGGACACAATGTCTACCGTACGGGCGCCCGCACCGCCGGTCCGGTGCCCCAAAGATCAAAGTTGGCCGCGGTATTTGCGGTTGGCGGCTTTTGGCCGGGTCGCCGGTTTCCCGGGGGAGCCGGGGGAGCCGGGAGAACCGTCCGCGGGGGAAGAACCGTCACGGGGGAGATGAGTGAGCGATGTCGTATGTAGAGGTGCAGGGCGCGCGGGTGCCCATCCGGATGTGGGCGGACCCGGCGGCGGTCGAGGAGGCCGCGCTCCGCCAGCTCCAGAACGTGGCGACGCTGCCCTGGATCAAGGGCCTCGCGGTCATGCCCGACGTGCACTTCGGCAAGGGCGCCACGGTGGGCTCCGTCATCGCCATGCGGGAGGCGGTCTGTCCCGCGGCCGTCGGTGTGGACATCGGCTGCGGGATGTCCGCGGTCAGGACGTCGCTGCGGGCGGGGGATCTGCCGGGGGACCTGTCGAGGCTGCGCTCCAGGATCGAGCAGGCGGTGCCGGTGGGCCGCGGGCTGCACCGGGACCCGGTGGACCCCGGCCGGCTGCACGGCCTCGCCACCGCGGGGTGGGAGGACTTCTGGCGCCGCTTCGAGGGGGTCGCGGACGCGGTGCACTTCCGCCGCGAGCGGGCCGCCCAGCAGCTCGGCACGCTCGGCTCCGGCAACCACTTCATCGAGGTCTGCTGCGACGCCGACCGCGAGGACTCGCCCGTGTGGCTGGTGCTGCACTCCGGCTCCCGCAACATCGGCAAGGAGCTGGCCGACCACCACATCGGCGTCGCCCAGCGGCTCCCGCACAACCAGGGCCTGGTCGACCGCGACCTCGCGGTGTTCGTCGCGGACACCCCGCAGATGGCCGCGTACCGCAATGACCTGTTCTGGGCGCAGGAGTACGCGCGCCACAACCGCGCCCTGATGATGGGCCTGCTCAAGGACGTGGTGCGCAGGGAGTTCAAGAAGGCGAAGGTCACCTTCGAGCCCGAGATCAGTTGCCACCACAACTACGTCAGCGAGGAGCGCTACGAGGGGATGGACCTGCTGGTCACCCGCAAGGGCGCGATCCGCGCGGGCGCGGGGGACCTCGGCATCATCCCGGGCTCGATGGGCACGGCCACGTACATCGTGCGCGGCCTCGGCAACACCGCGGCGTTCAACTCGGCGTCGCACGGCGCCGGGCGCCGGATGAGCAGAGGCGCGGCGCGGCGCCGCTTCAGCGCGCGCGACCTCGCGGACCAGACGCGGGGCGTGGAGTGCCGCAAGGACACCGGGGTGGTCGACGAGATCCCGGGTGCGTACAAGCCGATCGAGCAGGTCATGTCGCAGCAGAGCGACCTCGTGGAGGTCGTGGCCCGGCTGCGTCAGGTGGTGTGTGTGAAGGGCTGAGGCACGGTCGGCCCCGGGCCCGGCGCCGCCCTGTGCGGGGCCGGGCCCCGCCGTGTGCGCCGGGGCGCCCGGCGGGCATGGGGCGGGCGTGCGGCGGCGGGCTCAGTGGCCGTGCAGCACCGCGAAGATCATGACGAAGGCCACCAGGTGGATGCCGAAGAGGAAGTACGCCAGGTACCACCACATCTGCCGCTGGGTGTGCTTGTCGTCCGCTCTGCGCTGTGCCTCCGCGAGCCTGGCCGCGTCGGCGAGCCGCTGCGCCTCGGCCGCCACCCTGGCGCCCTCCGCCTCGACATCACGCTCGTCGTGGCCGCCGTCCGGGCCCGGGTCCGCCGCGGGCGGTTCGTGACCGGTGTCAGCCATCGCCGCGCTCCCTGTGCACCTTGGTGTTGGACGCCTGGGCGCGCGGGCGCACCACCAGCAGGTCGATGTTGACGTGGCTCGGCCGCGACACCGTCCAGGCCACCGTCTCCGCGATGTCCTCGGCGGTCAGCGGCTCCGCCACGCCCTCGTACACCTTCGCGGCCTGCTCCGTGTCGCCGCGGAAGCGGACGGCGGCGAACTCGTCGGTGCGCACCATGCCGGGCGCGATCTCCACGACCCGCACCGGGGTGCCCACGATCTCCAGGCGCAGGGTCTCGGCGAGCACGTGCTCGCCGTGCTTGGCGGCCACGTACCCGGCGCCGCCCTCGTACGTGCCGAGCCCCGCGGTGGACGACATCACCACGACGGTGCCGTCGCCGCTTGCGGTCAGCGCGGGCAGCAGGGCCTGGGTGACGTGGAGGGTGCCGATGACGTTGGTCTCGTACATCGCGCGCCAGTCGTCGGGGTTCCCGGTGGCCACCGGGTCGGCGCCGAGCGCGCCGCCCGCGTTGTTGACGAGCACGTCGCAGCGGTCCAGCCCGGCCGCGAAGGCGTCCACCGCGGCCCGGTCGGTGATGTCGAGCACCCGCGCGCTCGCGGTGCGGCCCGCGGCGGTCAACTCCTTGGCCAGCGCCTCCACCCGGTCGCCGCGGCGGGCCGTCAGCACCACATGGAAGCCGTCGTCGGCGAGCCTGCGCGCACTGGCCGCGCCGATGCCGCTGCTCGCTCCGGTGATGACCGCGGTGCGCGCGGAGGACGGCATGGGGACTCCTGCCAGGGGCTCGGAAGGGTGGGTTCTCCGTACGTCACCAGGGTCTCATGGCGTACGGAGCGGGCCGCGGGGCGGCGCCTTCAGCGGTGCCCGCGGGGCATGTACATGATGGTCGCCATGCCCACGAGGCAGACCAGGGCGCCCACGACGTCCCACCGGTCGGGCCGGTAGCCGTCGGCGACGGCGCCCCACACCAGCGAGCCGGCCACGAACACCCCGCCGTACGCGGCCAGGACGCGTCCGAAGGAGGCGTCGGGCTGGAGCGTGGCGACGAACCCGTAGACCCCGAGCGCGATCACGCCCGCCCCGGCCCATACCCACCCCCGGTGCTCCCTGACCCCCTGCCAGACCAGCCAGGCGCCGCCGATCTCGAAGAGGGCGGCGAGCACGAACAGCACGACGGAACGCAGCACGGACATGGCGGCAGCGTAGGTCAACTCCCCGGAGCGCAGGCCAACTCCCCGGGCCGCATGCCGCGGTCTGCCGGGGCGGCCCCCTCGGGGGCGTTCAGCGCCGTGCGAACCGGTCGAGCGCCTCCATGGCCAGCTCGCGCGGGCGCGGCGTCGGGATGTGGCCCGCGCTCTCCACCACGTGCAGCTCCGCGTCCGGCCAGCCCCGGCTGAGCTGCCACGCCGTCTCCAGCGGGCCGCCCATGTCGAGCCTGCCGTGGATCAGCACCCCTGGGATGCCCGCGAGCCGCCCCGCGTCCCTGATCAGCGCGCCCTCTTCGAGCCAGGCGCCGTGCGAGAAGTAGTGCGCGCAGATCCGCACGAAGGCCAGCCGCGCCCGCGAGGGGCGGTCCTGGTACGGGTTCCCGCCGCCGGTCTCCCCGGAGAGCACCGCGTCCTCCCAGGCACACCAGTCGGCGGTGGCCTTCTCGCGCACCGCCGGGTCCGGGTCCTCCAGGAGGCGGGCGTACGCGGCGACGATGTCGCCGTCCCTGGGGGTGCCGGGCGCCCCGGCGAGGAAGCGTTCCCACTGCTCGGGGAAGTACCGGCCGACGCCGCGGTAGAGCCAGTCGGTCTCGGAGCGCCTTGTGGTGGTCACCGCGTTGATCACGATCTCCGAGACCCGCCGCGGGTGGCGCTGCGCGTAGGCGAGCAGCAGCGTGGAGCCCCAGGAGCCGCCGTACAGCAGCCAGCGCTCGACGCCCAAGTGCGCGCGCAGCCGCTCCATGTCGGCCGTCAGGTGCCCGGTGGTGTTGTGCCGCATGTCGGTGGCGTGGTCGTCTGCGCCCGGGGTGCTGCGGCCGCAGCCGCGCTGGTCGAACTGGACGATCCGGTAGCGCTCCGGGTCGAAGAGCCGCCGGGCGCCGGGGGACGAGCCGGAGCCCGGTCCGCCGTGCACCACGAGCGCGGGCTTGCCGCGCGGGTTGCCCGAGGTCTCCCAGTGGATTCGGTTGGTGTCCCCCGCGGCCGGGTCGCCGACGTCCAGCATGCCGCTCTCGTACGGTTCGAGCGGCGGGTGGGGCTCGCGCACCCTCGGCCTCCTTCGCTGCGCGGGCTCGCGCGGTGGTGGGTGGATGTGGGCGGGTCTTGTCAGCCGCCCGGTGGCGCCGGCTGTCCGAAGGCCGTCGGGGGCACCCCCACCGTGGCCGTGAAGTCCCGTACCAGATGGGCCTGGTCGGCGTAGCCGAGGCGGGCGGCGAGGGCGGCCCAGTCGACCGGGGCCGCGCCCTCCGCGCGCTCAAGGGCCTCGTGGATGCGGTAGCGCAGGATGATCCACTTGGGGCCCACGCCGACGTACGCGGCGAAGAGCCGCTGCACGGCGCGGACCGAGAGGCCGGCCGCCCGCGCGAGGTCGTCCACCCTGCGCACCGACCTGTCGTGGCGCACCAGGTCGGCCAGGCGCATCGCGGTGCCCGCGGCCGGGTCGGGCGCGGGTTCGAGGCCGAGCAGGAAGCGGTCGAGCGCGGCGACCCTGGCGTCCTCGTCCGCGGGCGCGAGCACGTCGTGCGCGGCGCCCACGCGGCCGGGCCACACCTCGTCCGTACGCACCCTGCGGCCGGTGAGGGCGGAGACCGGGCGGCCGGGCGCGAAGGGCCTGAAGCCGCCCGGCCTGAACTGCACCCCGCAGACCCGGCCGCGCCCCTCCAGCTTCTGCTCGAACAGCTCAAGGCCGATCCCGGAGACCTCCCCGAAGGGCTCCGCGTCAGCGAACCGCTGGAAGACCACGTTCACCGAGGGGTGCGGCACCACCGTCGAGACATAGGGCCGCTCCAGGTCCCAGTCGATGAGCCAGTAGTGCTCCAGATAAGGGCGCAGCGCGGGCGCGGGCTCCCGGCGGCGGAAGCGGACCCGCGCCATAAGGCCCGCCGCGTCGACAATGCCGCGGGTGTCACGGCGTGGCGCTCCCATGGCCCCGATTCTAAGCTGCGTACTGGCCGCGTGCCGCGCCTTTTTCCCCGCCAGGGCGCCTCTGACCTGCGGCTCCGTGTGGCTGTCGCGTTTTTTCAAGCCATCGGGGCACGGCCCTTCCTACGGTGGCGGCATGACCGAGAACAAGATCTCCCTGCCTCCCGTGGCGACCGACCGCCCGGTAGGCGAACTGCTCGGGATGGCGGCCGGGCGCGCGGTGCCCGTGGTCGCCGCCATCCGCGACGACCAGCTCGCCGAGCCCACGCCGTGCGCGGAGTACGACGTACGGGCGCTGGTGAACCACCTCTTCCAGGTGGTCGTCGAGTTTCGCAAGCTGGCCGGCAAGGGGCTCGCGGACTTCGGCGCGCAGCGCGACTTCGTGGGCGCGGCGGACGGCGGCGCGGACTGGCGCGCGCGCTTCGCCGCGGCGGCGGACGAGCTGGTCGCCGCCTGGTCGGCCCCCGGCGCCGACGAGGGCGTCACCGGGATGATGGACCTCCCGGCGGTGACGGTGGGCTGCATGGCGCTGACCGACCTGGTGCTGCACGCCTGGGACCTGGCCAGGGCCACCGGCGCGGACTACCCGGAGGGCGAGGACATCGCGCCCGTCCTCGCCACGCTGGACGCCGCGACCGAGCAGATGGCGCCGATGGCCAGGTCGGCCGGTGTCTTCGGCGAGCCGGTGCCGGTGGCGGCGGACGCGCCACGGCTGCACAGGCTCGTCGCCGCCACCGGGCGCGACCCGCGGTGGCAGGCGCCGGGGGCCGCCTGACGCCGCCGGGGGCCGCTTCACGCCGCCGGGGCTCGCGCCCCCGGACCGCTCCTTGGGAATACGCACGCCGCCCACACCGTTCCGTGAGTGTAGTTGAACGGTAAACAAACACGGAGGGTGAGCGACATGCAGTTCGGCATCTTCACCGTCGGAGACGTCACCCCCGACCCGACGACGGGCCGGGCGCCGAGCGAGCACGAGCGGATCAAGGCCATGGTGGAGATCGGCCTCAAGGCGGAGGAGGCCGGGCTCGACGTCTTCGCCACCGGGGAGCACCACAACCCGCCGTTCGTCCCGTCCTCGCCCACCACCATGCTGGGCTACCTGGCGGCGCGCACGAAGCGCCTGGTGCTGTCCACCTCCACCACGCTGATCACCACGAACGACCCGGTGAAGATCGCCGAGGACTTCGCGATGCTCCAGCACCTCGCGGACGGCCGCGTCGATCTCATGACGGGCCGTGGCAACATGGGCCCCGTCTACCCCTGGTTCGGCAAGGACATCAGGCGGGGCATCGACCTCGCCGTCGAGAACTACGCGCTGCTGCGCCGGCTGTGGCGGGAGGACGTCGTCGACTGGGAGGGCGAGTTCCGCACCCCGCTCCAGTCCTTCACCGCGACCCCGCGCCCGCTCGACGGCGTCCCGCCGTTCGTCTGGCACGGCTCCATCCGCTCCCCGGAGATCGCGGAACAGGCCGCGTACTACGGCGACGGCTTCTTCCACAACAACATCTTCTGGCCCGCTGAGCACACCCGGCGCATGGTCGACTTCTACCGCCGCCGGTTCGCGCACTACGGGCACGGGGCGCCGGAGGAGGCCGTGGTGGGCCTCGGCGGGCAGGTGTTCATGCGCCGCAACTCGCAGGACGCGGTGCGCGAGTTCCGCCCGTACTTCGACGAGGCGCCGGTCTACGGGCACGGCCCCAGCCTTGAGGAGTTCACCGAGCAGACCCCGCTCACCGTGGGCTCCCCGCAGCAGGTCATCGAGCGGACCCTGGGCTTCCGCGAGACCTTCGGCGACTACCAGCGCCAGCTCTTCCTGATGGACCACGCGGGGCTGCCGCTGAAGACCGTGCTCGAACAGCTCGACATCCTCGGCGAAGAGGTCGTACCCGTGCTGCGCGAGGAGTTCGCGAAGAACCGCCCGGCGAACGTGCCGGACGCCCCCACCCACGCCTCCCTCCTCGCCGCCCGCGACCGCGAGTCCGCGCGGGCGGCGGCGGTACGGGGCGGCGCCGGGCGCGGCGAGGAGGTGGCCGCGCGATGAAACTGGTCCTGGTGACGGCGGGCCTGAGCAGCCCGTCCTCGACCCGGATGCTGGCCGACCGGCTCGCGGAGGCGACGGCCCGCCGGGTGCGGGCGGCGGACCCCGAGGCGGAGCCGGTGGCGGTGGCGGCCGTCGAGCTGCGGGAGCTGGCGCGTGACATCGCGGGCCACCTGGTCACCGGCTTCCCGCCGCCCGCGCTGGACGCCGCCCTCACGGAGGTCGCGGGCGCCGACGCGGTGATCGCCGTCAGCCCGGTGTTCTCCGCCTCCTACAGCGGCCTCTTCAAGTCGTTCTTCGACGTCCTCGACCCCGAGGCGCTGACCGGCAAGCCCGTCCTGATCGGCGCGACGGGCGGTTCGCCTCGGCACTCGCTCGTGCTCGAACACGCGCTGCGCCCGCTGTTCTCCTATCTGCGGGCGGTCGTCGTGCCGACCGGGGTGTACGCGGCGTCGGAGGACTGGGGCGCGGAGGGGCTCGCGGAGCGCGTCGACCGGGCAGGCGGCGAACTCGCCGCGCTCCTCACCGGCGGCCCCGCCACCCGCGCCCACCGCCCCGAGCTGGACTTCACCCCGTTCACGGAACGCCTCGCGGGGCTGCGCGACGGGGCGGGGTGAACGGCCGCCGGGCGCGGGGCGCCCGCCGGGCGAGGGGCGCGGGGCGCCGGGGCGGCGCGGGGCCGTCCCGGTCGGCCGGGGCGGCGAATCCGCCTCGCCCCGCCGGTCGGCGCCGCCCCCCTCACCTCCGTCGGCCGGTGACCATCCCCCGCAGCCTGCGTCGCGCCGAGGACGTGAGGCGGGCGCGCAGCCGTACCGCGCGGTTGCGCAGCCGTCCCGCGCGCAGCTCGGGGAAGAGGAGTTCGTAGCGGGCCACGACCGGGCCCGGATCGAATCTGCGGGCGCTCTCCAGCGCCGCGCGCCCCATCGCGCGCCGCAGCGGGGCGTCCTCGACGAGCCCGGTCAGCGCCTGCGCCAGCGCCGCCGCGTCCCCCACGGGCACCAGCCGCCCGTCCACCCCGTCGGTGATGATCTCGGCGGGCCCGAGCGGGCAGTTGGTGCTGACCACGGGCACCCCGCAGCGCATGCCCTCCACGAGCGTCATCCCGAACGACTCCGCGTCCGAGGCGCTGACCACGATCGACGCCCTGGCGAACTCCGGCTCGATCGGCGAGTGCGGCCCCATCAGCTCGGCGCGCCCCCCGAGGCCCAGCGAGTCGATCAGTGCCCGCAGCCGGTCCTCCTGCGCCCCGCCGCCGTAGATCCGCAGCCGCCACTCCCGGTGCCCGGCGCTGACCTTCGCGAACGCGTCGAGCAGCAGGTCGAACCGCTTCCCCTTGGCGAGCCGCCCCGCCGCCGCGATCACCTTCGCGGTGCCGTCCGAGGGGGCCACCCCGGGATCGGGCACGATGTTCGGCACCGCCACCACCCGCACCCCCGGCAGCCGCATCCTGGCCCGGTACACCTCGGCGTCCGCCGCGGTGGTGGTGACCACGGCGTCCAGGGTGCGGTAGTGCCGGGCGAGCACCCGGCGCAGGTCGGTGCCGTGCGCGTCGTGCCGCAGGTGCTCCTGTGCGATCCGCAGCGCCCGGCGCGGCCCGAAGCGGGCGAGGTAGACGTTGATCCCCGGCCGGGTGCCGATGACGACGTCCGCGTCGCAGTGGGCCAGGAAGTCCCGCACCCTGAGGTCGATCAGCCTGCTGTACTGGTGGTGGCGGCGGTCCTCGGCCGGGAAGTCCCGCGCGGGCAGGGCGAAGTCGGGCAGCCCCGCGTCGGGGCCCGAGGGGCGCAGGTCGACGAGCGGGGTGAGCGTGACGCGCTCGTCGACGGCGAATCTGGGGTGCTCCCGGTGCCGCATCATGGAGACGATCTCCACCCGGTGCCGCTCGGCGAGGGCCGCGGCGAGGTTCAGCGTCGTACGGATGGTGCCGCCGATCGCGTAGGCGTTGTGCAGCAGGAAAACAATCTTCATGACAGCGCGCTCCCGGTGCTCCCCGGCCCCACCGAACGGGCGTGGCACGACGGAGAGCACCCACACTTACCCCACCGCGGGGCGAAGCACCCCGTACCCGTCCGAACGTTCACCGAACACCACCCGTGCGACGTCGCCGCCCGGCGCCGGGTTGACGCCCCGCGCTGGTGATACCCTCTAACGGAACCTTGAACGCCTATCGGCGCCCGTGAGCGCCCGTCCACCCGTCGCGGAGGTTGCCGGAGCATGGCCCAGGAGAGCGCGACGACCCCCCGGGCGCGGTACCGCGCGCAGGTGCGGGCGGAGGTCAAGCAGCACGCGTGGGAGCAGATCGGCGCGGCCGGTGCCTCGGCGCTGTCGCTGAACTCGATCGCCCGGCGGATGGGCATGAGCGGCCCCGCGCTCTACCGCTACTTCGCCAGCAGGGACGAGCTGATCACCGAGCTGGTCACGGACGCCTACCAGAGTCTCGCCGACGCCTTCCACGCGGCGGCCGCGTCCGGCGCCGGTCTCGCGGGCCTCGCCCGCACCCTGCGGGAGTGGGCCACCGCCGACCCGCAGCGCTACCTCCTCATCTACGGCACCCCGATCCCCGGCTACCACGCCCCCGCCGAGGCCACCGCCATCACGGCCGGAATCATGGCGACCCTGCTCGACGCCTGCGCACCGCTGCCGCTGCCGCCCGCCGACGGGGAGGCGCCGCTCGCCGCGCACCTCGGCACCCACCGCGAGTGGACCCGGGGCCATCCCGCGCCCCCCGCGGCCCTGCAACGCGCCCTCACCTTCTGGACCCGGCTGCACGGCGTGCTCTCTCTGGAGGTGGCGGGCCACTTCGCGGGCATGGGCTTCGACCCCGCCGTGCTCTTCGAGTCGGAGGTGGCGGCCCTCACGGGCGCCGCGGGGGAGTGAGCCGGCCGCGCGCGGCCGCCCGCCGGGCGGCGGCCGCCGCGCTCCCGGCCCGGTAACGGCCCCGGGTTCCACACCGCTTGGGGCCGGGCGGCCTGGCCGCTCCCGGCCTTCCGGCCGCTCCTGGTCTTCCGGTTGGCGGTGTTTGCGCGGCCCACCCGACCTGCGCGCCCCGCCCCTCCACCCCGCCCGAGGAAACAGAGCCCGACCAGGTAATACGTCGCCAACCACCCCGCCGGATTGGTCGCGGAGCTGATTTCACCGGATCGGGGAACGAGACCCATCCGGGCGGGCCGTGGCACCGGATTCCCCCCGTGAGTGACGACAAGAGGGACCAGGCGGGGCGGCTGCGGCTGCTGCTCGTGGCGCTGGGCGCGCTGAGCGGGCTGCTCGCCGGGTTCGCCGCGCTCACGGTGGCGGAGCTGGCCGCCGCCGCGGTACGCCCGGAGTCCAGCCCCGTGGTCGCCGTCGGCGGCGCGGCGATCGACCGCACCCCCGTCGCCGTGAAGGACTGGGCGATCCGCCACTTCGGCAGCGACGACAAACTGGTCCTGCAACTCGGCATCGTGGCCGTACTGGCCGCGGTGGCCCTCGTACTGGGCGTGCTGACGAGGCGCTTCAGGAGGACGGGCGCCGCGGGCGTCCTGCTCTTCGGGGTGATCGGCGCGTTCGCCGCCACCGGCCGCCCCGACTCCACCGGCCCCGCCGACGCGGTGCCCTCGGTGGTCGGCGCCGTGGCGGGGGCCCTGCTGCTGTACGCGCTGGCGGGCCGCCTCCGTATGCCGCGGGGCGTGGGCGGCAGCGCGGCCGACGACCCGGCCGCGGAGCCCGGTTCCGGCCGGGCGCCCGGCGCGAGCGCTTCCGGCCACCCGCCCACCGGGCCCCGTACCACCGAACCCACCGAACCCACCGTCCCAGCCGAACCCGCCGTCCCCGTCTCCCACGCCGCCGCGTTCGACCGCAGGGGCTTCGTCCTCACGGCCGTCGCCGCGGCCGCCGCCTCCGCGGGCGCCGGGGCCGCGGGGCGTGCGCTGAACGGGGCCGGCGGCAGGGACGCGGCGGCCTCGCGCGCCCGGGTCACGCTGCCACGCCCCGCCTCCCCCGCGCCTGCCGTGCCCGCCGGGGCCGGGCTGCGGGTCCCCGGGGCCAGCGCCTTCACCACCGCCAACTCCGACTTCTACCGCGTCGACACGGCGCTCGTCGTGCCCAAGGTCGACGCCACCGACTGGCGGCTGCGCATCCACGGCAGCGGGGTGCGCCACCCGGCCACCCACTCCTTCGACGACCTGCTCCGCCGACGGCTGATCGAGCGGGACATCACCCTCACCTGCGTCTCCAACGAGGTCGGCGGCCCCTACGTCGGCAACGCCCGCTGGATCGGCGTCCCCCTGGCCGACCTGCTCGCCGAGTGCGGGGTGCGCCCGCCGTCGAAGGGCGGCCCCGCCGACCAGCTCGTGGCGCGCTCGGTCGACGGCATGACGATCGGCACCCCCGTCGAGGAGGTGATGGACGGCCGCGACGCGCTGCTCGCGCTCGGCATGAACGGCGAGCCGCTGCCCCTCGAACACGGCTTCCCGGTCCGCATGGTGGTCCCAGGGCTCTACGGCTACGTGTCCGCCTGCAAGTGGATCGAGGACATCGAACTCACCACCTTCGACTCCTACGACCCGTACTGGGTGAAGCGGAGCTGGGCCCGCAGGGCGCCCATCAAGACCCAGTCCCGTATCGACACCCCCAAGCCGTTCGCCAGGCCGAGGGCGGGCACGGTGATGGTCGCCGGGGTCGCCTGGGCCCAGCACCGCGGCATCGACAAGGTCGAGGTGCGCGTCGACGACGGCCCCTGGCGGGAGGCCGGGCTCGCCGCCGAGGACTCACGTGACACCTGGCGGCAGTGGTCCATCCCCTGGCGGGCCGCCAAGGGCGGACACACCCTCACCGTCCGGGCCACCGACCGCACGGGACGGCTCCAGACCGAGCAGCGCGCCCGCACCGTCCCCGACGGCGCGAGCGGCTGGCACTCGGTGGTGGTCACCGTCGAATGACCCCGCTCCCCGGCGCCGGGCGCGCACCGCCGCGGCCCGCGCCCTCCCGCACCCCCATGACCGCGGCACCCCGCCGCACTCTCCCAGGAGGAACCATGACCCACCCCCGTACCCGCCGTCTCGCCGTCACCGTGGCCGCCGCAGCGATGCTGCCGCTGGCCCTGAGCGCCTGTTCCGACGACAACGGCGGCGACTCCGGCGGCAACTCGGGCAAGGCGGACTCGTCGAGCAAGGCGTCCGCCTCGACGGGCAGCGGCGACCAGGGCGGCGCCGACAGCGGCACCAGCATGGACAAGCCCTTCGGGTCCGCCTGCTCCACCGTGCCGAAGACCGGCTCCGGCTCCTTCGACGGCATGGCCAAGGACCCCGTCGCCACCGCCGCGTCCCACAACCCGGCGCTGTCCACCCTGGTCTCCGCCGTGAAGAAGGCCGACCTCGTCGACACCCTCAACAACGCGCAGAACCTGACCGTGTTCGCGCCGACCAACGACGCCTTCAAGAAGATCCCGAAGGCCACCCTGGACAAGGTCATGAACGACAAGGCCCAGCTCACGAAGATCCTCACGTACCACGTCGTCGGCAAGAAGCTGGCGCCCAAGGACCTGGCGAACGGCTCCTTCGACACCCTGGAGAAGTCGAAGCTCACCACCTCGGGCTCGGGCGAGTCGTACACCGTCGGCAGCGACTCGGCCCACGTGGTCTGCGGCAACGTCAAGACCGCCAACGCCACCGTCTACCTCATCGACTCCGTCCTGATGCCGAAGAGCTGACGCCCAGGAAGGCGACCGCGCGTCCCCGGCCCCCCGCACGGCGGGGCGCCGGGGCGCGGCCGGGCTGGGGTGGCCGCGACACGGCCCGCCCGCGGCCCGCGGCCCGCCTCCCGACCGCCAGGGGAGGGAAGAGACACCATGCGACGACCGCACGAGCGGGCACAGGAGGTGACCGCCACGCGCCCGGCCACCGGCGCGCGGGGCCCGCACCGCACCGCCGTCATCGGCAGCGGCGTGGCGGGGCTCACCGCCGCCCACATCCTGTCCCGCACCCACCGCGTCACCCTGTACGAGGCCGACGGCAGGCTCGGCGGCCACGCCCACACCCACGAACTCGCCGCGCCCGACGGCCGCACCCACCGGGTGGACTCCGGCTTCATCGTGCACAACCGCCGCACCTACCCGAACCTGCTCCGGCTCTTCGGCGAACTCGGCGTCGCCACACAGGAGTCGGAGATGAGCATGTCGGTGCGGTGCGAGGGCTGCGGCCTGGAGTACGCGGGCGCCCGCGGCCCCCGTGGGCTGCTCGCCCGGCCGCGCGGGGCGCCCCGCGGCGCGTACCCGCGCATGCTTGCCGAGGTCCCGCTCTTCCACCGCGCCGCCCGCGGGCTGCTCGCACACGGCGGCGCGGACGAGGCGCTGACCCTGGGCGGGTTCCTCGACGAGGGCGGCTACTCGGCCTACTTCAGGGCCCACTTCATCACCCCGCTGGTGTCCGCGGTGTGGTCCTGCGACGCCCGCACCGCGCTGCGCTACCCGGCCGCCTACCTGTTCGCGTTCCTCGACCACCACGGGCTGCTCTCGGTCACAGGATCGCCCGTCTGGCGCACCGTCACCGGGGGCTCGGCCCGCTACGTCGACCGGATCGCGGGCCGCCTGCCCGACGTGCGCACCGCCACCCCCGTGCGCGCCGTGCTGCGGCACGCCGACGGCGCCGACGTCACCGCGCGCGACGGCACCACCGACTCCTACGACCACGTCGTCGTCGCCGTCCACCCCGGCCAGGCGCTGCGGCTGCTCGCCGACGCCACCCCGCGCGAGAAGGACGTGCTCGCCGCCTTCCGGTACTCGGCCAACACCACCCTGCTGCACACCGACACCGCGCTGCTGCCCCGCGCCCGCCGCGCCCGCGCCTCCTGGAATCTCCTCATGCCCTCCTGCGACACCGGCGCCGACCACGTCAGGGTCAGCTACGACATGAACCGCCTCCAGCGCCTGGACGCGGGCGAGACCTACGTCGTCACCCTCGGCGGCGAAGACCGTGTCGACCCGGCACGTGTGCTGGCCCGCATGGTGTACGAACACCCCGTCTACACCCCGGAGTCGGTCGCGGCGCAGCGCAGGCTGCCCGAACTCGCCACCCGGGTCTGCGTGTTCGCCGGTGCCTACCACGGCTGGGGCTTCCACGAGGACGGCTGCCGCAGCGGCGCCGCCGCGGCGGCGGCACTCGGGGCCGCCTGGTGAGCGCCCCGCCGCCGGGGCCACCGGCCCTCTACCCGTGCACCGTGCGCCACCTGCGCCGGGCACCCGCGCGCTACGCCCTGCGGCACCGCACCTATCTGTGGCTTGTCGACCCCGACCGGCTCCCGGTGCTGCCCCGCCCGCTGCGCGCGCTGGCGGGCTTCCGCGCCGCCGACCACTTCACCGGGCGCGCGCCGTCGATCAGGGCGGCGCTCGACGGCTTCCTCGCCGAGCACGGCGTCGACCTGGAGGGCGGCAGGGTCGTGATGCTCGCGCACGCGCGGGTGTTCGGGCACGTGTTCAACCCGCTGACGCTGTACTGGTGCCACGGCCCCGACGGCACCCCGCGCTGCGTCGTCGCCGAGGTGCACAACACCTATGGCGGCAGGCACGCGTATCTGCTGCACGCCGACGCGCGCGGCGCCGCCCGCGTCGCCAAGGACTTCTACGTCTCGCCGTTCTTCCCCGTCGACGGCCGCTACGACATGCGGCTCCCGCTGCCGGGCGAGCGGCTGCGCCTGTCCGTACGTCTTGAACGCCCCGGCGCCCCGCCGTTCACCGCGACCGTACGGGGTACCCGGCGTGCGGCGAGCGTGCCCGCGCTGCTGCGGCTCGCGCTGCGCCACCCCTTCTCGACCCTCGCGGTCTCCGCCGCGATCCGCTTCCACGGCGTCCGCCTGTATCTGCGGGGCCTGCCGGTGCAGCCGCGCCCTGGCCGCCGCTCCCGGGAGAGTGCGACATGACCACCAGGCCGTCCAACCCGCCCGGCGTGTCCACCGCGTCCGGCCCGGCCAACGCGCCCGAGCCGTCCGATGGGGCGCCCGACCCCGGCCGCTGGCCCGACGTCGCCCGCGTGCCCCGGGTCTCCAGGACCGTACGGGCCGTCACCTCCGGCCTCGTCGGCCACGCGCTGCGGCGGCTGCCGCTGCGGGTGCGGTTCTCCGGCGGCGCCACCCTCGGCCTCGGCGGCCCGCTGGTCGAGGTGCACGACCCGAGGGCGTTCCACGCCCGCGTCGGCGGCCGGGGCCTCATCGGCTTCGGCGAGTCCTACATGGCGGGGGAGTGGGACGCCCCCGACCTGGTCGGCGCCCTCACCGTGCTCGCCGCGCACGCCGCCGAGCTGATCCCGGCCCCGCTGCAACGGCTGCGCGGCCTGTGGGCGATACGCCACCCGGACGCGCAGCGGGGCACCCCCGACGGCGCCCGGGAGAACATCAGCAGCCACTACGACCTGTCCAACGACCTCTTCGCCCTCTTCCTCGACGACACCCTCACCTACTCCGCCGCCGTCTTCCGCGGCTTCCCCGCCACCTGGCCGCTGCTCGCCGCCGCCCAGCGGCGCAAGATCGACCGGCTGCTCGACCTCGCGGACGTCCACGACGGCACCCGGCTGCTTGAGATCGGCACCGGCTGGGGCGAACTCGCGCTGCGCGCCGCCGCCCGCGGCGCCCGCGTCACCTCGCTGACCCTCTCCGCGCGCCAGCGCGAACTCGCCCTCGACCGGGTGCGCGACGCGGGCCTCGCCGACCGGGTCACCGTCGAGCTGTGCGACTACCGCGAGGCGCGCGGCAGCTATGACGCGCTGGTCAGCGTGGAGATGGTCGAGGCCGTCGGCGCCGAGTTCTGGCCCGTCTACTTCCGCACCCTCGACGCCCGTCTCGCGCCCGGCGGCCGCGCCGCGCTCCAGGCGATCACCATGCCCCACGACCGCCTCCTGGCCACCCGGGGCACCCACACCTGGATACAGAAGTACGTCTTCCCCGGCGGCCTCATCCCCTCCACCCGGGCCGTCGAGGAGACCGTCCGCGACCACACCGCGCTCACCCTCACCCGCCGCGACGCCTTCGGCGAGCACTACGCCGAGACGCTGCGGCTGTGGCGCGAGCGGTTCACCGCGCGGGCCGCCGACGCCGCCGCCCTCGGCTTCGACGAGACCTTCCGCCGCCTGTGGACCTTCTACCTCGCCTACTCCGAGGCCGGTTTCCGCTCCGGCTACCTCGACGTCCAGCAGTACCTGTTCACCAAGGAGGAGCCCGCCCGATGAGCACCGCACCCACCACGGCCCGACCGGGCGCCGCGCACCGCCTCGCCGCCCTCGCCGCGGAAGCGCTCGGCGGCGCGCCCCCGGTGCGGCTGCGCGCCTGGGACGGCAGCGAGACCGGGCCCGCGGGCGCTCCCGTGGTCGTCGTACGCTCCCGGCGCGCCCTGCGCCGACTGCTGTGGCGGCCCGGCGAACTCGGGCTCGCGCAGGCGTACATCACCGGCGAACTCGATGTGGAGGGCGACCTCGCGGCGGGCCTGCGCGCGGTGTGGGCCGCCGCGCGCGAGCGCGGGCTGCACGCCCCGAGCCCCACCCTCGCGAGGCGGGCACGCGCCGTCGGCGAGGCCCTGCGCCTCGGCGCGGTGGGCCCGCGCCCGCCCACGCCCGCCTCGCAGGCCAGGCTCAGCGGCGGTCTGCACAGCAGGGCCCGCGACCGTGCCGCCATCAGCCACCACTACGACCTGTCCAACGACTTCTACCGCCTCCTCCTCGACGACACCATGGCCTACTCCTGCGGCTACTGGCCTGCCGGGGACCAGGACACGACCCCCGCCGGCGCCCAGCGCGCCAAGCTGGAGCTGATCTGCCGCAAGCTCGCCCTCGCCCCGGGCGCCAGGCTGCTCGACGTCGGCTGCGGCTGGGGCAGCCTGAGCCTGTACGCGGCCGAGCGGCACCGGGCCAGGGTCACCGCGGTCACCCTGGCGGGGGAGCAGGCCGCGTACGTACGGCAGCGGGTGCGTGAGCGCGGGCTCGAACACCGGGTCCAGGTCGTCCGCCAGGACTACCGGGACATCACCGGCGGCGGCTACGACGCCGTGGCCAGCGTGGAGATGGGCGAGCACGTCGGCGACCCGGAGTACCCGGCGTTCGCCGCGTCCCTGCGCCGGGTCGTGCGCCCGCGCGGACGCGTCCTCGTCCAGCAGATGGCCCGGGGCACGCGTGCCCCGGGCGGCGGCCCGTTCATCGAGGCGTACATCGCGCCCGACATGCACATGCGCCCGCTCGGCGAGACCGTGGGGCTGCTGGAGGCCGCGGGCCTCGAAGTGCGGTCGGTGGAGTCGATGCGCGAGCACTACGTGCGCACCATCGACGCCTGGCACCGCACCCTCGAACGGCGCTGGGCCGAGTTCGTACGGCTCGTCGGCGAGGAGACCGCGCGGGTGTGGCGCCTTTACCTGGTGGGCGGGGCGCTCGCCTTCGAGGAGCGCCGCATGGGCGTCGACCAGATCGTCGCGGCCCGGCCCTCGGACGACGGCGACAGCGGTCTGACGGCGGCCGAGGCCGCCGACTGGTACCGGGACCTGGCGGCCGGATGAGCGCCTATCCCTGGGGCCCGTTCGCGGTGAACCTCGGCTGGGCGGCGGCGGGCGCCCTCGCCGTGCTGCTCGCCACCTTCGCGCTCGCGCTGCGCAAGGGGGTGCACCGGATCGTGGACGTGGCCTGGGGCGCCGCGTTCGCGGTGGTCGCGGCGGTGTCCTGGGCGGCGTCCACGGGCGAGGGCGACACGGGCCGCCGGGCGCTGGCCGCCGTCCTCACGGCGGTGTGGGGGCTGCGGCTCGCGGTCCATATCGCGCGCCGCGGCCGCGGCCACGGCGAGGACCCGCGCTACGGGGAGTTGCTCTCCCGCGCGCCCGGCAGCCGCGCCTGGTACGCGCTGCGGATGGTGTACGCCCTTCAGGCCGCGCTGGTGTGGCTGGTGTCGCTGCCGGTGCAGGCCGCCTCGTACGCGCCGGGGCCGCTGTCCGCCGCGGCCTGGGCGGGCGCGGCGGTGTGGGCGGTGGGGGTGTTCTTCGAGGCCGTCGGGGACGCCCAGTTGGCCCGCTTCAGGGCCGACCCCGCGAACCGCGGCCTGATCATGGACCGCGGGCTATGGCGGCTGACCAGGCACCCCAACTACTTTGGCGACTTCTGCGTCTGGTGGGGCCTCTACCTCGTGGCCTGCGACGGAGGGCCCGCGCCCGCCGCGGTCGGCGCCGTCTCCCCGCTGGTGATGACCGCGCTGCTGACCAGGGGCAGCGGCAAGCGGCTGCTGGAGCGGCGGATGGCCGACCGGCCCGGCTGGGCCGCGTACGCCGCCCGCACCAGCGGCTTCTTCCCGAGACCGCCGCGCCGCCCCCGCTGATCCGGCGGGGGCGCCCCCGCCCCCCTCACGCAGGCATGTCGAGCAGCCCGATCGGCTCGCTCGTCGGCTGCCGTGACCCGCCGCTCGGCTCCACCGTGATCCCGATCGCGGACGCCCCGTCCACCGGGCCCCGCATCAGTACGGTCTGGCTGGCGCGGTCCGGGCTCATCAGCCCTGCGGAGCGCATCGCGCCGCCCTTCGCGAACCACAGTTGGTAGACCTTCCCCGCGGGGGGCTCGGGCATCCGGGAGGCCAGGAACACGGCCTGGTCGCGCCGCGCGGACACCACCAGGGTGCCGGTGCCGCCCGCCACCCGCGCCGAGCGCGTCCGCGCGTCGGAGGCGGCGAGCACACTGGCCACCGCGTCGGCGTCGTGCTCGGCGCGCGCCGCCTGCTGCCTGGCGTCCTGGGCGCGTTCGTACTGCCACGCCGCCGTCCCCCCGAGCCCCGCCGCGACCGCCACACAGGCGGCCAGCGCCCACCGCGTCAGCCGCCCGCCGCGCGGCAGCCACCGCCCCGCCCGCGCCACGGGGGCCGCGCCAGGCGGCACCTGCCGCACGGCGGAGACCCGGCGCAGCACCTCCCCGCGCAGCGCGGACGGCACGGGCCCCGAGGAGGCCGAGGCGAGCCGGGCCGCGGTGGCCGCGAACTCGGCGGCCTCCCGGGCGCAGGAGTCACAGGACGCCAGATGCCGCTCGAAGGCGGCGCGCTCCCGGCCGGGCAGCGCGTCCAGCGCGTAGGCGCCGGTCAGCAGGTGCGGCTCCGTGGTGCTCACGCCGTCACCCCCAGGCAGTCACGGAGCCGGATGAGCCCGTCGCGCAGCCGGGTCTTCACGGTGCCGAGCGGCAGCGCGAGCGCCTCGGCGACCTGCCGGTAGGTCAGCCCGCTGTAGTACGCCAGCGTCACCGACTGGCGCTGCAACTCGGTCAGGGTGCGCAGACAGCGCCGTACCTGCTCCTGTTCGAGCCGGGACTCCACCTGCTCGGTCACCTGGTCGTACTCGGGGGTGCGGTCGAGCAGCGCGGCCTTGGTGTCCCGGGCCGCCGCGGCCTCCGCCGACCTGACCCGGTCCACGGCGCGGCGGTGCGCGAGGGTCAGAATCCAGTTGAGCGCGGTGCCGCGCTCGGGCCGGTAGCGGGGCGCCGTGCGCCACACCTCCACCAGCACGTCCTGGGCGACCTCCTCCGACTGCGCCTGGTCGCGGACGACCGCCCGCACGACGCCGAGCACCGACCCCGCCACCGCGTCGTAGACACCGGCGAACGCCTCCTGGTCCCCCAGCGCGACCTCGTGCACCAACTGCTGCAAGTCAGGCTTGGACGACCGGCTCCTGCCGATATGAATGGCTTCCTTCACGAAGGCTCTCCCCAGGACGGCAACGGACCAGAACACCCCCGCGTAATCCGGGGCCGGGCCGCCGGTGGATTGGTCGAACCCGTGTCAGTCCGCCGAACCCGCCCTCAGAGCCACACCAAGCAGTACCTCAGGGCCACACCAGGCAGTAAGGCTGATGCCCCGCCTCGTGCAGCCGGTTGCTGAAGTCCTGCCACTCGTGGAGGAGCCGGTAGACGTTGAACGCGTCGCGGGGGCCGCCGCGGTCGGGGACCGTGGACCAGATGAAGGCGGCGGCGCCCACCGCCTCCTCGCCGATGCCGCGCAGCGGGTCGACGACCGTCATCGGGAGCTTGACCACCGCGTAGTCGGGATGCAGCACGACCAGTTCGAGCGGGGGGACCTTGTGCAGGGGTATGCCCTCGATGCCGGTGAGGACCATCGCGGCCATGGTCTCCGGCTTGATCTTGGTGAACATGCCGCCCATGCCCAGCTCGTCACCCCCCAGCTCCTCGGGGCGCATCGAGACCGGGACCCGAGCGGCCGTGGCGCCGTCCGGGGCGCCGAAGTACTTGTAGGTCACCCCCACGCGGCCACTCCTGCTTTCCGCGGGAGCCCACAGCTCTCCGCCCTGAGTCCCGGCGGGCGCTCCCGGCTCGGCATGGGCGTCGGCCCGCGCGCCCCTGGCGTCCGTACGAGGGTGCTGCTGTGCTTCCCGCCGGTGTCTGCCGTGCCCGGGGGTACGCGGGACCCCGCGCCGAGGACCCAGGTCATCGGTCCCCTCGCCCGGTCCACCACCGCGATGCATATCTCCACCCGACTGCTTCTAGGAGGCGGGGCCACCGCCGCGCAACCCGATCATCGTGTCAATGACCTCCCCAACGCCCGCGCGCCGAAACGTGCGCGCCCCCACCTCTCGCGACGGGGCGCTGGGGGCTCTGACACCATGGACGGCGTGAGCCATCCGTACGAACCCCCACCAGTTTCGCAGACGCTCTACGAGCGTGCCGCCCGTGTGACCCCCGGTGGTGTGAACTCCCCCGTGCGCGCGTTCGGTGCCGTGGGCGGTACGCCCCGGTTCATGGTGTCCGGAAAGGGACCCTGGCTGACCGACGCGGACGGCCGTGAGTATGTCGACCTGATCTGTTCCTGGGGTCCGATGATCCTGGGACACGCCCACCCCGCGGTCGTCGAGGCCGTCAGGGAGGCGGTAGGACACGGCACCTCGTTCGGTACCCCGAGCGCGGGCGAGGTGCTGCTCGCCGAGGAGATGGTCGCCCGGGTCGACCCCCTTGAGCAGGTACGACTCGTCTCCAGCGGCACCGAGGCCACCATGTCGGCGATCCGTCTCGCCCGTGGCTGCACCGGCCGCGCGAAGATCGTGAAGTTCGCCGGCTGCTACCACGGGCATGTCGACGCGCTGCTGGCCGCCGCCGGTTCCGGAGTGGCGACTTTCGGACTTCCTGACACGCCCGGGGTCACCGGCGCGCAGGCGGGGGACACGCTCGTCCTGCCGTACAACGATCTGGACTCGGTCCGCGCCGCGTTCGCCGCCCACCCCGGCGAGATCGCCTGTGTGATCACCGAGGCGTCCCCCGGCAACATGGGCTGCGTCCCGCCCGCCGACGGCTTCAACGCCGCGCTGCGCGACCTCTGCCACGAGCACGGCGCCCTCTACGTCTCCGACGAGGTGATGACGGGCTTCCGTACCTCGAAGGCGGGCTGGTACGGCGTCGACGGGGTGCGGCCCGACCTGATGACCTTCGGCAAGGTGATGGGGGGCGGCTTCCCCGCCGCCGCGTTCGGCGGGCGCGCCGACCTCATGGCCGCCCTGGCCCCCGCGGGCCCCGTCTACCAGGCGGGCACCCTCTCCGGGAACCCGGTCGCCACCGCCGCGGGGCTCGCCCAGCTCCGCCTCCTCGACGACGCCGCGTACCGGACGGTGGACGCCGTCTCCGCCGAGCTGCGGGGCCTCGTCGGCGCCGCGCTCACCAAGGAGGGCGTGCCGCACCGGGTGCAGAACGCGTCCAACATGTTCTCCGTGTTCTTCACCGCGGAGGGGGCCGGGCCCGTCAGGAACTACGACGACGCCCGCGCCCAGGACGCGTACCGCTACACGGCCTTCTTCCACGCGATGCTGGAGGCGGGTGTCCATCTGCCGCCGTCCGCGTTCGAGTGCTGGTTCGTCTCGACCGCCCACGACGAGCGGGCCATGGAGCACATCGCCGCCGCGCTGCCCGCCGCGGCCCGCGCCGCGGCGGAGGCCACCGCGTGAGCGCCGCGCGGGGCGACGGCGCCCCCGAGGAGCCGGCGGCCGTGGACACCGGGGTCCGCGAGGCCCCGGCGGGCGGCGCCGACACCACCGTCGTCCACCTCATGCGCCACGGCGAGGTGCACAACCCGGAGGGCGTGCTCTACGGCAGGCTCCCCGGCTACCACCTCTCGGAGCTCGGCCGCGCCATGGCCGACCGGGTCGCCGAGCACCTCGCGGGGCACGACGTCACCCATGTCGTCGCCTCCCCGCTGGAGCGCGCCCAGGAGACCGCCGCCCCGATCGCCAAGGCGCACGGACTCGACATCGCCACCGACGACCGGCTGATCGAGGCGGAGAACACCTTCGAGGGCAAGACGTTCGGCGTCGGCGACGGCGCGCTGCGCCGCCCGGCGAACTGGAAGTACCTCGTCAACCCGTTCCGGCCGTCCTGGGGCGAGCCCTACGCGGACCAGGCCGCCCGTATGCTCGCGGCGCTCGCCGCCGCCAGGGACGCGGCGCGCGGCCACGAGGCGGTGTGCGTCAGCCACCAGCTCCCGGTGTGGATCGTCCGCAGCTTCGTCGAGCGCCGCAGGCTCTGGCATGACCCGCGCCGACGGCAGTGCACCCTCGCCTCCCTCACCACCTTCACGTACGAGGGCGACCGCATCGTCTCGGTCGGCTACACCGAGCCCGCGCTCGACCTGGTGCCCGCGCATCTGCACGCGGGCGCCGCGAGGTCGAAGGGGGACGGCCAGGGCAAGGCGTTCGGGGCGTAGCCCCGCGGCACCCGTGCCCCGGGCGCGCCCGGGGTGCTCCCGCGCCCCGCCTCGCGTACGGACCCGGCCCGGCGAGCACCCCATAACGGGGCGAAACCGGGCGAAAGTGTGGGGCAGGGGGGTGCGGAAGATCCCCGAATCGGGCATGCGAAACTTTTCACATGAGTGCCGCCCGCCGCATCGCGAACCCCCGCGCCACCCTGCCCCGTTCCGCCCGGGGGCGGGTCCTCACCACCGCCACGGGGGCGCTCGCCGCCGCGCTCATGGTCGGCGGCTGCACCTCGGGCGGGGTCAGCGGCGGCTCCGACAAGAGCGGTTACGTCACCAACTCCGGTGGTGTCTCCGTCGTCAAGAAGGCCGACCGCAAGCCGGGGCCCAAGCTCGACGGCACCACCCTGGACGGCAAGAAGCTCGACGTGGCCTCGTACCGGGGCAAGGTCGTCGTCCTCAACACCTGGGGCTCCTGGTGCCCGCCCTGCCGCGAGGAGGCGCGCGGCTTCGCCAAGGTCGCCGAGGCCACCGCCGACCAGGGCGTCCAGTTCGTCGGCATCAACACCCGCGACCACGACAAGGGCCCCGCCCAGCAGTTCGAGAAGTCGTACAAGGTGCCCTACCCGAGCCTCTACGACCCGGCGGGCAGGCTGATGCTCCGCTTCCCCAAGGGCACCCTGAACCCGCAGTCCATCCCCTCGACCGTGGTGCTCGACCGGGACGGCGACCTCGCCGCCAGATCGCTCGCGCCGCTCAGCGAGGAGAAGCTGCGCAAGATGCTCGACCCGCTGATCGCGGAGAAGTGACCGGAGTGTCCCCGCTCACCGCGCACTCCGCGCTCGCCCCCGCCGTGCTCGCCGCCTCCGACGGCATGAACGACACCGTGTACAGCGGTGCCCTGCTGCTCGCGCTCCCGATCGCCGCCGCGGGCGGGCTGCTCTCCTTCTTCTCCCCGTGCGTCCTGCCGCTCGTGCCCGGCTACCTCTCGTACGTCACCGGGGTCAGCGGCACCGATCTCGCGCAGGCCAGACGGGGGCGGATGGCGGCGGGCGCGGGCCTTTTCGTGCTGGGCTTCACCGCCGTCTTCGTCTCGGGCGGCGCCCTCTTCGGCTTCTTCGGCTCCACCCTCCAGAGCCACGCCGACGGCTTCTCCCGGGTGCTCGGCGCCCTGATGATCCTGCTCGGGATCTTCTTCATGGGCCTCATGCCCTGGCTGACCCAGCGTGAGTTCCGCTTCCACCGGCGCCCGATCACCGGGCTCGCGGGCGCCCCGGTGCTCGGCGCGCTGTTCGGCATCGGCTGGACGCCCTGTGTGGGGCCCACCCTGACCTCGGTCAACGCGCTCGCCTTCGAGCAGGCCAGCGCCGGTCGCGGCGCGATACTGACCGTCGCGTACTGTCTGGGACTCGGGGTGCCCTTCGTCTTCGCGGCGGTCGCGTTCCGCAAGGCACTGGGCGCCTTCGGCTGGGTCAAGCGCCATTACGCGTGGGTGATGCGGATCGGCGGGGCGATGATGATCGTCACCGGGCTGCTGCTGCTGACCGGCGCGTGGGACAGCATCGTCCAGTCGATGCAGGTCTGGTCCGACGGCTTCACGGTGGGGATCTGAACCATGAGCAAGTCCACGACAAGCGGCTCCGCCGAAGGCGAGGGCGACGGAGCGGGAACCGTCACCGAGGAACGCGCCGCGGAGCCCGGCGCGACGGGCGGCGCCCCCGCGCCCGGAGACGAGGACCTGGGCGCGGCCGGCGCCCAGTTGTCCACCGCGCCCCGCGAGGACACCGCGCCGAACCTGCCCTCGCTCGGCGTCGTCGGCTGGCTGCGCTGGTTCTGGCGGCAGCTCACGTCGATGCGGGTGGCGCTGCTCCTGCTGCTCCTGCTGTCCCTCGCCGCCATCCCGGGCTCGCTGATCCCGCAGAGCAGCGACGAGCTGAAGGTCGCGGACTTCCGCAAGGCGCACACCAGCCTCGCGCCCCTCTACGACAAGCTCGGCCTGTTCCACGTGTACAGCTCGGTGTGGTTCTCCGCGATCTACATCCTGCTCTTCGTCTCCCTCATCGGCTGCATCGTCCCGCGCACCTGGCAGTTCGTCGGCCAGCTCCGCGGCCGCCCGCCGGGCGCGCCCCGCCATCTGACCAGGCTGCCCGCGCACACCACCTGGCGCACCGAGGCCGCCCCCGAGGAGGTCAGGGAGGCCGCGCTGAGCGTGCTGCGCCGCCGCCGCTACCGCGCGCACACCGTCGGCCCGGCCGTCGCGGCCGAGAAGGGCTACCTCAGGGAGGCCGGGAACCTGGCCTTCCACGTCGCCCTCATCGTGATGTTGATCGCCTTCGCCACCGGGCAACTGCTGAAGTCCGAGGGCGGCAAGCTGGTCCTGGAGGGCGACGGCTTCGCCAACACCCTCACCCAGTACGACGACTTCAAGTCCGGCAACCTCTTCGACGTCGACGAGCTGCCCCCGTTCAGCTTCACCCTCAAGAACTTCGTCGGCACCTACGAGCGCACGGGGCCCAACCGCGGCACCCCCCGCACGTACTACGCCGACATCGACTACAGCAAGGGCGCCGACGGCACGTCGCAGCGGGCCAGGGTCGAGGTCAACAAGCCGCTGGACATCGACGGCTCCAAGGTCTTCCTCACCGGCCACGGCTACGCCCCCGAGGTCACCGTCAGAAACGGCAGGGGCAAGGTCGTCTACCGGGCGGCGGTGCCGCTGCTGCCCATCGACAACAACCAGACCTCCACCGGCGCCATCAAGGTCATGGACGGCTACACGGACGCGGACGGCAAGAAGGAGCAGCTCGGCTTCAACGCGTTCTTCGTGCCGACCTTCGCCGGTTCAGGACAGGGCACCATGTTCTCCCAGTTCCCCGCGCCCGACTTCCCCGTGCTCGCGCTCTCCGCGTACCACGGCAGCCTCGGCGTCGACGCGGGCCTGCCGCAGAACGTGTACCAGCTCGACACCTCCCACCTGAAGCAGTTCAAGGACGCCAAGGGCGCGCTGCTCAAGCAGCGGCTGCTGCCGGGCGAGACCATGAAGCTGCCGAACGGCGCCGGGTCCATCACCTTCGGCAAGCACCTCCAGGAGTGGGCGAGCTTCCAGATCTCCCAGCAGCCGGGGGAGTACTGGGCGCTCGGCGGGGCGATCGCGGCCATCCTGGGTCTCGCGGGCTCGCTGTTCATCCAGCGGCGCCGGGTGTGGGTGCGCGCGGTGCGGGGCGCCGACGGGCTCACCCTCGTCGAGATGGCGGGCCTCGGCCGCAGTGAGTCGGCGCGGCTCCCCCAGGAACTCGGCGACCTGGCGGCCCTCGTCCACGACAGGGCCCCCACGGCGGCCGCCCGGGAGGACGACCGGGACAAGACCGGCAAAACCGATAAGCCCGATAAGCCTGACGGGCAAGGCAAGCCTGACGAGCAAGACGAGCCCGACGAGCAGGACCAGCAAGCCCCACCGCACGCGCCGTCCCACGCCAACGACCCCCACCTCGCATCCGCCGAAGGGGCTGAGAAGTGAATCTCGCCGCCGCAACCAACGAGAACCTCGCGCACGTCAGCAACGTGCTGATCTACTCCTCGATGGCCGTGTACCTGCTGGCCTTCTTCGCGTTCATGGCCGAGTGGGTGTTCGGCAGCCGCAGCCGGGTGGGCCGCACCGCCGCCGCGCTGACCGCGGACGCGGCCGCCGTCGCGAAGGCCCCCGAGGTGACGGTCAGGCAGCAGGGCGGCGGCACCGCCGTACTGGAGCGGCCCAAGGTCATCACCCGCTCCGCCGCCGGTGCCCGTGATGTCCCCGACGGCCCCGGCGCCCACGGCGGCGACGAGAAGGGCGACCTCTACGGCCGTATCGCCGTCGCCTTCATGGTGCTCGCGGTGGCCGTCGAGGCGGGCGGCGTCCTCACCCGCGCCCTCTCCGTGCAGCGCGCCCCCTGGGGCAACATGTACGAGTTCAGCATCACCTTCTCCACGGTGGCCGTCACCGTGTACGCGGTGCTGTTGGCGCTGAAGAAGAACGTCAGGTGGCTCGGGCTGCCGCTGGTCCTCACGGTCCTGCTCGACCTCGGGCTCGCCGTCACCGTCTTCTACACCGCGAGCGACCAGCTCGTCCCGGCCCTGCACTCGTACTGGCTGTGGATTCACGTCTCGACGGCGATCTTCTGCGGCGCCTGCCTCTACGTCGGCGCCGTCGCCACCCTGCTCTACCTCTTCCGCGACTCCTACGAGAACAAGCTCGCGGGCGGCGGCACCCCCGGCAGCTTCGCCTCGTCCGTGCTGGAGCGGCTGCCCGCCGCGGCCTCCCTGGACAAGCTCTCGTACCGGATCAACGCGGCGGTCTTCCCGCTGTGGACGTTCACCATCGTCGCGGGCGCGATCTGGGCCGGTGACGCCTGGGGCCACTACTGGGAGTGGGACCCGAAGGAGACCTGGTCCTTCATCACCTGGGTCGCCTACGCCTGCTACCTGCACGCCCGCGCCACCGCGGGCTGGAAGGGCCGCAAGGCCGCCTATCTGGCGCTGATCGCCTTCGCCTGCTGGCTGTTCAACTACTACGGGGTCAACATCTTCGTGACCGGCAAGCACTCGTACTCCGGGATGTAACGGGACCACTCCTCGCGAAGCCGCGCCGCCCGCTCCACACGCCGGGCGGCGCGGCTTTGTGCTTGCTAAGCGGCACGTCGTTCCGTATCGTCGTTGTGGAACAAGGTTCCGCTTACCTGGCGTGGGCCGACCGCGTACCGACACGGCGCGCGGGTGCCGTCCACGCCGAGCCACCGAGGAGAACCATGAAGTACCGCACACTGGGGCGCACCGGTATCAAGGTCAGCCCGTACTGCCTGGGCGCCATGATGTTCGGGGCCGTGGGCAATCCGGACCAGGACGAGGCCGTCCGCGTCATCCACCGGGCGCTGGACGCGGGCGTCAACTTCGTCGACACCGCCGACGTCTACTCGTCAGGGGAGTCGGAGGAGATCGTCGGCAGGGCGCTCAAGGGCCGCAGGGACAGGGTGGTGCTGGCCACCAAGGCGGGGCTCGGCATGGGCAGCGGTCCCGGCGGCCCCGGCAGCACCGACCCCAACGCGAGCGGCGCGTCCCGGCGGCTGCTGGTGCGCGCGGTCGACGACGCGCTGCGCCGCCTCGGGACCGACTACATCGACGTGTTCCAGATCCACAGGCCCGACCCGGACACCGACGTCGAGGAGACCCTGTCCGCCCTCACCGACCTGGTGCGCGCGGGCAAGGTCCGCGCGATCGGCGGCTCGTCGCTCCCCGCCTCGGAGATCGTCGAGGCGCAGTGGGCCGCCGAGCGGCGCGGCCTCGAACGCTTCCGCACCGAGCAGCCGCCGTACTCGATCCTCGACCGCGGCATCGAGCGCGAGGTGCTGCCGGTCTGCGAGCGCTACGGCATCGGCACCCTGGTCTGGAGCCCGCTCGCCCAGGGGATGCTGACCGGCCGCTACCGCAAGGGCCGCCCGGCGCCCGACAGCATGCGCGCCCGGCACGGGTTCGGGCACCTCGCCGACGAGCGCAGGCTCGACGCGGTCGAACGCCTGGTGCCCGTCGCCGAGGAGGCCGGTCTCTCCCTCACCCATCTGGCGATGGCCTTCGCGATCGCGCACCCCGGTGTCACCGCCGCGATCATCGGCCCCCGCACCCTGGCGCACCTGGACGACCTGCTGGCGGGCGCGGACACCACCCTGAGCGACGAGACCCTCGACCGGATCGACGCCATCGCGCCCCCCGGCACCGACACCGGCCGCCTCGACATGGCCTACGACACCCCTGCCGTGCAGCGGCCCGCACTGCGCCGCAGGGCCACCGCAGAACGCGCGGCCGCCTGAGCCGCCGGGCGGCCCTTGGACCCTGTCCGGTTCCGGTCGACCCTGCCCGGTTCCGGCCCCGTCCTGTACCGGCCGCGTCCCGTTGCGCGGACCCCCTGGTCCCGCCCCGTCGGTGTGGAAGGTGGCCTCGGGGCGAGGCTCGGTGTCGTTTCAACCGCGCTTCACGACCGCCGTCGCCCGGGGTGCGGGGTGCGGCTCGTGGCTGGCTCGTCCTCGACCTGCCGGGGCCGCGGGGGCGGTGCGCAACTCTCTTTCCGACGCCCGTGCATGATGGGGGCATGACCGACCCTGGACGATCTTCCCTCGGGCAGCACCCGGCCGCCGTCGTACCCGACGCGCTGCTCGCGCTCGCGGACGGCTACCACGCCCGTGCGGTACGGCCGTTCGGCGCCCGTACGGTGGCCGGGCACCTGGTGAAGCCGTACGCGATCGAGGCCCCGGGCCGTGCCGTCACGGACGGTGGCCTCGACGCCGCGCTGAGGGTCGCCGGGGCCCATCTGTCCTCGGCGGCGCTGCGGGGCTCCCTCGGGCTCGCCGTGCTGCTCGTCCACGCCGGGGGCGACGGTGACTACGTCCTCGTGCACACCTGGATCGAGGGCTACATGTCCGACCTCGCCGTCTTCACCGGCCCCGCGGGCGACCCCGCCGGGCTCCGCCCGGGCCGTACGGGCCTCGCCCCCTGCGTGTGGGAGGCGGCCGTACTCGCCCACGAGCGCGCCGCGTTCACCCGCCACGTCCTGGACGGCACAGGCCCCCTCGACGCCCGCCTCGCCGCCTGGCGCGACGATGTGACGGCGGAACGGGCGAGGTGACCGCCGCCCGCCGCCAACCGGCACAACCCGTCATCGACACCCCTGTCATCGTGCGAGGGCGCGGGGCGCATCGGGTTCTTCTTCGAGGCCACCGAGTGGGAGTGCACCCCGGTCGACCGGGAGCCGGACAAGTGCCTCGCCCTGCGCTGGTTCACCGTGCACGACCTGCCGCACGACCTCATCGACTACCCGGCGGCGGGCCTCTACGGCTACCTCGACGCCACGGGCCCCCTGGCCCTGCACGGCTGGGTCTGACGTTGTTGACGTGCCTGGTCTTTGCTGTCCATGGCTGATCGCGTCAGGTCTCGGGGCCCGAGCATCTGGTGTGCCGGGATGGCCCCTTGGTGGCGAACGGTTTGGATCGTCAGTGTCCGTAGGCGGCCAGGAACACGTCTACCCCCGCGCGCACGAGTCTCTGAACGTCAGCCGTCGGGCCTGTCGCGTTGACTGTGCCTGCCGTGAGCTGGACGAGGTGCATGGCGGCGATCTGTTCGTCTTGAATCCTGAGGAGACCTTGCTCGGCGTGGTGGCGCAGGTGGCCGGCAATGGCAGTGCGGACGCGTTCGGGGCCGGCTCGGCGCCACGCTGCGAGAACGGCCGGGTCGATGTGCTGGGCGTCGGCATTGATCTGGCGCACCATCGCGAAGTGTGTCTCTGCCGCCGGGTCCGGAGTGGCCCAGGCGACGCCGAAGGTGACGAGGTCGCGGTGGAGGTCGGCGATGCGGCCGAGCAGTCGGTCGGCCTGGGCGATCTCGCGTTCGGCCACGCGGTTGGCGCTGTCCAGGATGACGGCTCGGAAGAGTGACTCCTTGTTCCCGTACTGGTTGTAGATCGTCCGCGTGGATACCCCGGCTTCGGCCGCCAGCGTCTGCACACTCGCCCGGCTGTAGCCGTCGCGCGCGAACACACGTAGTGCGCCGTCAAGGAGTGCCCGCTGCTTGTCGCCACCCATGCGTCGCGCCTCCCGAATCCTCCAGTGCACTGTCCATTGTACTTGGTGCAATGAGCGTTGTACTTTCGAGGTATGGATGACCACACGCAAGACCCACCGCTCCGCATCGCTGTTGTCGCCGGCACCACCCGGCCGAAGCGCCGATCCCGGATCGTCGCCGAGTGGACGCAGGCTCAGGCCGACGCTCACCTGAGCGGGCGCGCGCAGGTCGAGCTGGTAGACCTCGCCGAGTTCGATCTGCCCCTGCTGGACGAGCCGCTGCCCGCCGCGATCGGCGATTATTCCGCGATGCATACGCACCGGTGGGCTCGCCAGATCGACCCCTTCGACGGTTTCATCTTCGTCACGCCCGAGTACAACCACTCGATGCCCGCCAGCCTGAAGAACGCCATCGACTTCCTCTTCGCCGAGTGGAACGACAAAGCGGCCGGGTTCGTCAGCTACGGCCTCCACGGGGGTGTCCGTGCGGTCGAGCACCTACGGCTGACACTGGCCGAGGTCAAGGTCGCCTGCGTGCGCAGTCAGGTCGCGCTGAGCCTTTTCACGGACTTCGACCTTCCCGACATGACGGAGCCGGGGGTGCTCGGGCCCGGCGCTCACCACGACGCGGTCCTGCGTCGCATGCTCGACGAGGTCGTGGACTGGGCAGGCGCCCTCCGGCCGCTCCGCTCACGGCGTGAACCGTGACGACCTCCATGCCCCGGTCCGCAGGTACGGCCGACCGGATCGATCACCGGACGTGGCAACTGTGCTGGGTGATCGTGCTCGGCGCGTTCGCCAGCGGCCTGGACGCCTCGATCGTCAACGTCGGACTGGCTTCGATCAATCACGATCTGCACGCATCGCTGTCCATCACGCAATGGGTGACCAGCGCATACCTCCTGGCCCTGGCCGTGTCCCTGCCGCTCGCCGGATGGCTGGCCCGTCAGTACGGCAGCGGGCGGATCTGGCTCGTGTCCCTCGCGGGATTCACCGTGGCCTCCCTCGCGTGCGCCGTCGCGCCCACCGTCGAGCTGCTGATCGCCGCACGGGTGGTCCAGGGACTCGCCGGCGGCGTCCTGATACCCACAGGCCAGACGATCCTTGGCCAAAGAGTCGGGCCTGAGCGTCTCGGGCGGGTGATGGGCACCTTGGGCATCGCGGTGAGCGCGGCTCCCGCCATGGGCTCGCTTCTCGGCGGGCTCATCCTGCACGCACTTCCCTGGCCGTGGCTGTTCCTGGTCAACGTCCCGATCGGCACGGCCGGACTGCTGCTGGGCGGCAGGCTCGTCCCCCGCGGAGCACCGGCCCCGGCGGGCACACTGCACCGCAGCGGTCTCGTGCTCATCAGCGTCGGCCTGCCGGCGCTGGTGTTCGCCATCACCCGATGGGGAGACTCCGGCGCGCTGACGACCGACACTCTTGTCGCCGCCGGACTGGCCGTGGCCGCACTCACCGCCTTCGTGACCACATCGCGAGCAACTGACCACCCGCTACTGAACCTCACCCTCTACCAGCAACCGGCGTTTCGAGCCGGGTCCGTGACCGCCTTCTTTTCCGGCGGTCTGGTTTTCGGAAGCGGGGTCGTACACGCCCTGTACTTCCAACTCGGCAGAGGCCAAGACCCCTTGCGCGCAGGGATCAGCATCCTCGGGGTCGCTGGTGCCACCGCGGCCGCCGCACCGCTGACAGGCCGATGGATCGATCGGCACGGCCCGAGCCGGGCAGCGCTCACGGGCGGCCTGCTGGCCATGACGACCACCGCCCCGCTGACACTTCTTCCGCTCGATACGCCGATGATGGTGATCCAGCCTCTGCTCATCGCCTACGGCGCCGCAGTGAGCCTCGTCGCCATGCCGGCCGGGGTCACGGCCTACAGGGCCGTCACGGTCACACAGCTTCCGGATGCCATCACCCAGATCAACATCCTTCAACGGATCGGCGGCTCACTCGGAGGAGCCATCTGCGCCGTTCTCATCGCCACACGGCAATCGGCACCGAGCGACGGTTTCCGGCTCGCCTTCCTCGCGCTGTTGCTCAGCGCTACCGGCGCCACCGCCGGAGCATGGCTCATTCACCGATCGACGCGATCTCGCGGGCATGTGCGCCGAAAGGGGTGAACCGCTGGGGGCGCTACGGCGACGCCGGTCTGCTCGATCGTTCTTCGGCACCGCGCCGCCAACCGACCGCCACCCCGGCCGAGGTGGTCGAGCAGGTCGACACGGTGCCCTCCTGGGTGCCCGGCATGACGTCGCGGTTGCCGAAGCCGAGCCACCTCTTTGCCGCGTATCCGGGTCACACCCCCTCCGTACGTGCGCCGCGGGCGGGAGCCGGAGCGGGTTGTTACCAACCGCGGACAAAATTCGGTGAACAACTCCCGCCCTGACGTGGATCACACATGGTGTACCGAACAGCAGATCAGGTAGGCACCCCGGGGAGCAGACGGGGTGCCGTGCCCAGACACCTGTAAGGAGATTCACCATGACCACGCGCCGCGTCCGCCGTATCGTCCGTTCCGCTGGCCTGCTGGCCGTCGCCGCCTCCGCGGCCCTCTCGCTGACCGCCTGCCAGGACAGCAGCAAGGACGCCTCAGCCGACACGGGAAAGCAGGTCTCCCACTCGGCGTCGCCCAACAGCGAGGGCAAGTCGGGTGGCTCCGGGAGCGGCGACTCGAAGTCCGGTGCCCCGGAGTCGGACAACGCCGCCACCAACGGCGCCCCGGCCGGTGACAGCAAGTCCGCCCCCGACACCGCGGGCAAGAAGTCGTCCCCGATCCGCACCGAGCCGCTGCCGGACGGCAGCAAGGCCGAGATCTACGAGGTCGGCTCCCAGCACTACTTGGCCAACATCATCAGCAGCGACGGCGAGGAACTCGCCTCGATGGAGTCGGACGGGCACGACGCCGGTCTTGACGCCAACGCCATGTACATCGTGCTCTCGCTCGACGGCCACATCCACGCCTGGACGGGCAACGACCACCAGGGCCCCGGCACGTTCAAGGTCGCGGGCGGCTGGACGGTCAAGGTCACCAAGGAGCCCGGTCAGAACCACTACCGCGCGCAGATCATGGACTCGGAGGGCACCGTCAAGGGCACCCTCGACGCGAACGGCCACGACGCCGGTGGCGTGGCCAACGGCATCAACATGGTGCTCAGCTTCGGCGGCATCATCAGCGCCCACGAGTGACCCCCGCCCCCCGCGCGGCGGTGGAGCCCCCCCGGAGGCGGCTCCACCGCCGCCTTCCGTGTTCCCGGGGCCCCGGCCGTGGCCGCCAGGACCGCCGATGTACACCTGACCGGCGCACCGCCGAGATATGAGCGACACTCGCGGGGGAAGGTGGGTGCGATGAAGATTTTCGGTCTGCCGGACCATGTCCGGGCCTGTCTGTTCGACCTCGACGGCGTCATCACCAGGACCGCCGTCGTGCACGCGGCGGCGTGGAAGGAGATGTTCGACGCGTTCCTCCTCGGGCGCGACAAGAACGCGAGGCCCTTCGACTCCTCCGACTACGACAGATACGTCGACGGGCTGCCGCGCGCCGACGGCGTCCGCTCCTTCCTCGCCTCCCGGGACATCGAGCTGCCCGAGGGCGGCCCCGACGACCCACCGGACCGCGCCACCGTCCACGGCCTGGGCAACCGCAAGAACGACCTGGTCCTGGAGAAGATCCGCACCGAGGGCGTCGAGGCGTACGACGGCACGCTCCGCTATGTGAGGGCGGTCCGCGCCGGGGGACTGCGCACCGCCGTGGTGTCGTCGAGCGCGAACTGCCGGGACATCCTGCGCGCCGTCAACGCGGAGGACCTGTTCGAGGTGCGGATCGACGGTGTCGTCGCCGCCGAGCGGCGGCTGCCGGGCAAGCCGCGCCCCGACACGTTCCTCGCGGCGGCGCACGACCTCGGGGTGGCGCCGGAGCACTGCGCGGTGTTCGAGGACGCGCTCGCCGGGATGGACGCGGGCAGGTCGGGCCACTTCGGCTACGTCGTCGGGGTGGACAGGGTCGGCCAGTCCGACGCGCTGCGCGCGCACGGCGCCGACGTCGTGGTGCGCGATCTGTCCGAGCTGGCCGAGCAGGAGGCGGACGAGTGATCACGCACACCAACTACACCGTCGAGCCCTGGACGCTGCGCGAGTGCGGCCTCAACCTGGACGTGCTCCCGCAGAGCGAGTCCGTCTTCGCCCTGTCCAACGGGCACGTGGGCTGGCGCGGCAATCTGGACGAGGGCGAGCCGCACGGGCTGCCGGGCACGTACCTCAACGGCGTCCACGAGCTGCATCCGCTGCCGTACGCGGAGGCCGGGTACGGCTACCCCGAGTCCGGCCAGACGGTCATCAACGTCACCAACGGCAAGATCTTCCGGCTGCTCGTCGACGACGAGCCCTTCGACCTGCGCTACGGCCGGGTCAGCGCCCACGAGCGGACGCTCGACCTGCGCGCCGGGGTGCTGCGCAGGACCTGCGACTGGGTCTCGCCCGCGGGGCGCACGGTGCGGGTGCGCTCGACGCGGCTGGTCTCGTTCACCCAGCGCGCGGTGGCCGCCGTCCGCTACGAGGTCGAGGCGATCGACGGCGACGTACGGCTCGTGGTCCAGTCGGAGCTGATGGCCAACGAGCAGTTGCCGTCCACCTCGGGCGACCCGCGCGCCGCGGTGGCCCTGGAGTCGCCGCTCCAGGCCGAGGAGCACTTCGCCGCCGGGGTCAGGCTGCGCCTGGTCCACTGCACCAGGCGCTCGGGGCTGCGGGTGGGCGCCGCGGCCGACCACGACGTCAGCGGCCCCGAGTCGACCAGGACGAGCAGCGAGAGCGGCGACGACGTCGGCCGGGTCACCGTGACCGCGCACCTCGCGCACGGCGAGACGCTGACCGTCGACAAGTACGTCGCCCACGGCTGGTCGTCCACCCGCTCCCTGCCCGGCGTGCGCGACCAGGTCGACGCGGCGCTCGCCCAGGCACGCGGCACCGGCTGGGACGGGCTCGTCGCAGAACAGCGCGCGTACCTGGACGACTTCTGGGCCAGGGCCGACGTGGAGGTCGAGGGGGACGAGGAGATCCAGCAGGCGGTGCGGTTCGCGCTGTTCCACGTCCTCCAGGCGGGCGCGCGGGCCGAGGAGCGGGCCATCCCCGCCAAGGGCCTCACCGGGTCCGGCTACGACGGGCACTCGTTCTGGGACAGCGAGACTTTTGTGCTGCCGCTGCTGACCTACACCGCGCCGGGCGCCGTCGAGCAGGCGCTGCGCTGGCGGCACAGCACCCTGCCGGCCGCCCGCGACCGGGCGGCCCAGCTCGGCCTCGAAGGCGCCGCGTTCCCCTGGCGGACCATCGAGGGCTCGGAGTGCTCCGCGTACTGGCCCGCGGGGACCGCCGCCTTCCACGTCAACGCGGACATCGCCGACGCCGCCGTACGGTACGTGGCGGCCACCGGGGACGAGGACTTCGAGCGGGGCGTCGCGCTGGAACTCCTCGTGGAGACGGCGCGGCTGTGGCGCTCCCTCGGCCACCACGACCACCACGGCGTCTTCCATGTCGACGGGGTCACGGGCCCCGACGAGTACAGCGCCGCGCAGGACGACAACACGTACACGAACCTGATGGCGCAGGCCAACCTGCACCACGCCGCCGACGTCGTCGAGCGCCACCCGGCGCGTGCCACGGAACTCGGCGTCGACGACGAGGAGAGCGCGGCCTGGCGGGACGCGGCCGACTCGATGCACGTGCCGTACGACAAGGAGCTGGGCGTGCACGAGCAGCACGCCGGTTTCACCCGCCACAAGATGTGGGACTTCGCGGGCACCGAGCCGGGCCACTACCCGCTGATGCTGCACTACCCGTACTTCGACCTGTACCGCAAGCAGGTCGTCAAGCAGGCCGACCTCGTCCTCGCGATGTTCCTGCGCGGGGAGAAGTTCGACGCGGCGCAGAAGGCGCGCAACTTCGCCTACTACGAGCCGCTGACGGTGCGGGACTCCTCGCTCTCCGCGTGTGTGCAGGCGGTGATCGCGGCCGAGGTGGGGCATCTGCGGCTCGCGTACGACTACACGGTCGAGGCCGCGCTGCTCGACCTGGAGGACCGCGAGAACAACACCAGGGACGGGGTGCACATCGCCTCGCTCGCCGGGACCTGGCTCGCGCTCGTCTGCGGCTTCGGGGGCATGCGGCACAGGGGCGACCGCCTGGAGTTCACGCCGAAGCTGCCGGAGCGGCTGCGCAGGCTCGCCTTCAAGGTGCACATCTTCGGGCGCCGTATCGGCGTGGAGATCAGGTCGGCGGCGGTGACGTACACCCTGCTCGAAGGCGACCCGGTGGTGCTGTGGCACTGCGGCGAGGAGGTGGAGCTGAGCGCGGGGAGCCCCGAGAAGCGGGCGCTGCCGAAGTGGACGGTGCGCCCCGCGCCCGCCCAGCCCCCGGGGCGCGAGCCGTCCCACGACCGCAGCCCGAGGGTCTGACACCCCCTCGCCCGGCGCGGGGCGGCGGGCGGCGTCAGTCCTCCGCGGCGCCGCCCTCGCGCTGCTCACGCCTGCGCAGCTCCGCCTCGCGGCGGCGCAGGTCGGCCTCCCAGTCCTTCAGCAGGGCCTCGTCGGGTGCCGAGTCCCGGACGGGCGGCGCGTCCTCCGGGGACGTGGGGGGCGTCCGGGACGGCTGGGACGGCTGGGACGGCTGGGACAAGGACGTCAGAAACTCGGTGTTGTCGTCGGGCGCCACCCACGCCGTGGAGCGGCCCGGCCCGGCCGCCGCCACCGCGGGGCCCCGCCGCCGCCCCGCGACCAGCCAGGCCACGGGCCCGACGAGCACTTCGCCGAAGAGCAGCACGACGATGATCCAGATCACCTTGGGAAGGTGCCGTACCTCTTCCTCCGGTGTGTTCAGGCAGTCGATGAACGCGTAGATCCACAGCGCCAGGACCAGCAGAAACGGCAGATACCTGAGCATGGTGGCGTAGTCCCCCAGCAGACGGCGGCAGAAGACGGCAACGGAGGCGCACACGGCCCCGGTGACCGGGCCAGCGTAGCCGGTGGCAGATACTGGACCCCATGGCTTACGACGATCTTCGCTCCCTGCTCAGGGCACTGGAGCGCGAGGGCGACCTGAAGCGCGTCAAGGCGGAGGTGGACCCGTATCTGGAGGTCGGGGAGATCGTCGACCGGGTCCAGAAGGCCGAGGGACCCGCGCTGCTCTTCGAGAACGTCAAGGGCTCGGCGATGCCCCTGGCGATGAACGTGTACGGCACCGACCGACGCCTGCTGAAGGCCCTCGGCCTCAAGTCCTACGACGGCATCGGCGAGCGGATCGGCGGCCTGCTCAAGCCGGAGCTGCCGCACGGCTTCGTCGGCGTGCGCGAGGCGTTCGGCAAGCTCGGCTCGATGGCCCATGTGCCGCCGAAGAAGGTGAAGCCGTCCGACGCGCCGGTGCGGCAGGTCGTCCTGCGCGGCGACGACGTCGACCTGGACAGGCTGCCCGCGCTGTTCACCTGGCCGGGCGACGGCGGCTCGTTCTTCAACCTCGGGCTCACCCACACCAGGGACCCCGAGACCGGCGTACGCAACCTGGGCCTCTACCGGCTCCAGCGGCACGACCGCAACACCATCGGCATGCACTGGCAGATCCACAAGGACAGCCGCAACCACTACCAGACGGCCGCGCGCCGGGGCGAGAGCCTGCCGGTGGCGATCGCGTTCGGCTGCCCGCCCGCCGTCACCTACGCGGCGACCGCCCCGCTCCCCGGCGACATCGACGAATACATGTTCGCCGGGTTTGTCCAGGGGCGCAGGATCGACATGGTGGACTGCGAGACCGTGCCGCTCCAGGTGCCCGCGCAGGCCGAGGTCGTCCTCGAAGGCCGCCTCGAACCAGGACGCGTACTCCCCGAGGGCCCCTTCGGCGACCACACCGGCTTCTACACGCCGCAGGAGGACTTCCCGGCCCTGACCGTCGACTGCGTCACCACGCGCGCCAGGCCGCTGCTCCAGTCCACCGTCGTGGGCAGGCCGCCGATGGAGGACGGGCCGCTGGGGCGGGCCACCGAGCGGTTCTTCCTGCCGCTGCTCAAGGTCATCGTGCCGGACATCGTGGACTACCACCTGCCGGAGGCGGGCGGCTTCCACAACTGCGCGATCGTCGCGATCGACAAGAAGTACCCGAAGCACGCCCAGAAGGTGATGCACGCCGTCTGGGGCGCCCACATGATGTCGCTGACCAAGCTGATCGTGGTCGTCGACGCCGACTGCGACGTCCACGATCTGCACGAGGTCGCCTGGCGCGCCCTCGGCAACGTCGACTACGCCCGCGACCTCAGCGTCGTCGAGGGCCCGGTCGACCATCTCGACCACGCCTCCTACCAGCAGTTCTGGGGCGGCAAGGCCGGGATCGACGCCACCAGGAAGCTGCCGGAGGAGGGGTACGCGCGCGACGGCGGATGGCCGGACATGGTGCTCTCGGACCCGGGGACACACAGACGGGTGACGGAGCGGTGGAAGGAGTACGGACTGTGACACGCGGACTTCTCACGGGGACCGGCGCGGACGGCCCCCGCACCGGCAGGACCGGCGCGGGCGGCCACGTGGGACGGAGCGGCCGCGCGGCGCAGGGCTGCCGCGCCCGCGAGGCCGTACGGGCGGCCGTGCCGCCGCCGTGTGCGGGGCGCCCGGCCCGGGAGCGCGTCTGATGTCCGCCGCGGAAGGACTCATCGGCGGCCCGGGGCCCGCGCAGCCGAACAGCAGGGTGCGGGCCTTCCTGAGGCTCGTGATGATCGAGCACTCGGTGTTCGCGCTGCCCTTCGCCTACATCGCCTCGCTGACGGCCTGTTACCGGTTCGACGGCAACATCCACTGGGGCCGGCTGCTGCTGGTCACCGTGGCCATGGTCGGGCTGCGCACCTTCGCGATGGCCTGCAACCGCATCATCGACCGCGAGATCGACGCGCGGAACCCGCGCACCGCGGGCCGCGAACTGGTCACGGGCGCCGTCTCCGTGCGCTACGCCTGGACGGGCGCCCTGGCCGCCGTGGCGGTCTTCCTCGGCGCCGCGGCGGCGCTGAACCCGCTCTGCCTCGCGCTCGCGCCGATCGCCGTCGTGCCGATGGTGCTGTACCCGTACGGCAAGCGGTTCACCAACTTCCCGCACGCCATCCTCGGCGTCGCCCAGGCCATGGGCCCGATCGGGGCCTGGCTCGCCATCACAGGCGAGTGGTCCTGGCCCGCGGTGCTGCTCGGCCTCGCGGTCGGCGTCTGGATCGGCGGCTTCGACCTGATCTTCGGCTGCCAGGATGTCAAGGCCGACCGGGCGCACGGCGTGATGTCCGTGCCCGCGCGCTTCGGCATCCCCGCCGCCCTGTACGGCGCCCGCGGCTGTCACGCCGTCACCATGGGCCTCTTCGTCTGGTACGCGCTCGACACCCACGCGGGGGTGTTCTTCTGGCTGGGGCTCGTCATCGTCGCGGGCGCCTTCCTCTACGAGCACAGCATCGTCCGCCCGCACGACCTGTCCAGGCTGAACCGCGCCTTCTTCTCGGTGAACGGCTTCATCGGCATCGCACTGTTCGTCTGCGCCCTGCTCGACCTGCTGGTACGGGGCCTCACCGTCTAGCACGGCGCCGCGCACCGCGTCCCGGACGGGGCCCGCGGGGAGTGCGGGGGCGGACGGTTAGGCTCGGGACATGGAGGGTGTGGGCATCGACGGCGAGCCGCCGCGCGACACGGACCGGCAGGTCCCCTGGGTCGTCGGCGTCTCGGGCGCGTCCGGCACCCCGTACGCCGCGGCCGTGCTGCGCGGCCTGCTCGACGCGGGCGAGAGCGTCGACCTGGTGGTGTCCCGCGCCTCCCGGCTCACCCTGCTGGACGAGACAGGCGCCGCCATCCGCGACGCCCACTGGCGCGCGGACCTGGCGCGCTTCCTCGCCAGGGGCGCCGACGGCACCCCCGACGCCTTCCGGGTGACCGGGCTCGACCGGGTACGCCACTGGTCGCCGGGGAACCTCGCGGCGGGGCCCTCGTCGGGCTCGTACCCCACCCGGGGCATGCTGATCGTGCCCGCCTCCACGGACTGCGTCGCGGGCGTCGCGCTCGGCCTGTCCAAGGACCTGCTCCAGCGCGCGGCCTCCGTCACCCTCAAGGAGGGCCGCCCCCTCGTGGTCACCGTCCGCGAGACCCCGCTGAACGGGCCGACCCTGCGGCACCTGGTACGCCTCGACGACGCGGGCGCCACCGTGCTGCCCGCCGCCCCCGCCTTCTACGCGGGCGCGCGCCACATCCAGGACCTCGTCAACTTCGTCGCGGGGCGGGCCCTGGACACCGTCGGCGTACCGCACCGGCTCTACCGGCGCTGGGAAGGCGCGCTCGGGGGTGGCGCGCACACCGAATGAGGGGCGCGTGACGGCGCGCGTGGGCAGCGCCTGGTTGGCAGTACGGGGCGCTCTGCGCCGTCCGAGCGCGCGGGCCCGCCCGGTGCCTTAGATTTCTCACACGACTCGCGACACGGATGAACAATGAAAGGCATCGGACTATGGACGCCGTGGATAGGCAGATCATCCAGGCCCTGCGCGAGAACGGAAGAGCCTCGTACGCAGAACTCGGACGGCTCGTCGGTCTCTCGGGCCCCAGCGTGACCGACCGCATCAACCGTCTGGAGGCCGCGGGCGTCATCACCGGCTACCGCGCCACGGTCGACTCCGCCTCGCTCGGCCTCGGCGTCACCGCCCTCATCGGCCTCTCGCTGTCCGACGCCACCGACCACGACGACGTGGCGCGGCGGCTCAAGGACCTCGGGGAGGTCGAGGACTGCTGGTTCATCGCGGGGGAGGACTCGTACATGCTCAAGGTCCGCACCCGCGACATCGCGGGCCTGGAGCGCATCGTGCGGCGCCTGTCCGGCATCAAGGGCGTCTCCCGCACCCGCACCATGGTGGTGCTCTCCACGAAGTGGGAGAACAGGGTCGGGCAGCTCCCCGACGAGGTGTAGCGGCTACGGTGAACCGGACCGCCGGACCGCCGGAGCATCAGGCGGGCAGCCGGGCGGTCGGGCAGGCGGCGGTCGGGCAGGCAGTGGACAGGCAGTACGGGGCTGACAGGAAGGCGGACGCCGGGATGGACGCGGAGCTGAAGCGCGCGCTCGGAGCGAAGGTACGCGGCGGACAGCGGCTCACCCATGAGGACGGCGTCGCGCTGTACGGGGCCGACGACCTCGCCTGGCTCGGCACCCTCGCCCACGAGGCACGCGCCGCCCGGCACGGCGACGCGGGGACCGTCCTCACCGGAGCGGGTGCCGAGGCCGCTTCCGCCGCACGGCCGCCCGCCGTGCCCGCGCCGGACGGCGACTGGACGGAGGTCGAACGCCTGGCGGGCGCGGGCGACCCCGGCGCCGCCGTCCTCTTCCCGTACAGCCGCGGGGAGGCCGCAGGGGAGCGGGTCGAGCGGCTGCTGCGGCTGCGCGCGCTCCAGGACGGGGCCGGGGGCCTGGCCGCCGTCGCGCCCGTACGGCGTACCGGCGAGGACGCGGGCGCCGCGGCCACCGGCGCCGAGGTGCTGAAGACCTTCGCGGTGTGCCGGCTGCTGCTGGACAACGTGCCCCATCTGACCGTCCGCCTCGACGCCCACGGCGAGCTGACCGCCCTGCTCGCCCTCCAGCACGGCGCCGACGACCTCGACCCCGCCGCCGCGTCCGGCGCCCCCGAGGGCGGCGACCTCGACGACCTCGTCGAGCTGGTACGGGACGCGGGCCTGCGCCCCGTGGAGCGCGACGCCCGCCACGCCGTCCTGCGCACCCACGAGGGCCCCGACGCGGACCGCCGCGAGACCCCCCAGCCCATGCGGGTCTGAGCGGGGCCCGGTGGGGGCGGCGCCCTCGGCCGCGGGGGCGCGTGCTTCACTGGGTGGCAGGAAGCGCCCGGTTCGGGTCACGTCGGAAACGGAAGGCGGAAAGACATGCTCCGCTACACCCTGAAGCGGCTCGCCATCTTCGTGGTCTGCTTCCTCGCCGTCTGGGGCCTCACCTACGCCGGGATCGTGCCGCGGGGCCTCGGGGGCTCCAACTTCCTCTGGGTGGCGCTGCTCGCGCTGGTGATCTCCGCGCCGATCAGCTTCGTCGTCCTGCGCAGGGAGCGCGACCGGGCCTCCGAGCACGTCGTGGCCCGGGTGGACCGCGCCAAGGCGAACCTGGAGCGCAGCCGCAGCCAGGAGGACGCGGCCGACGACGCGATGCGCGCCCAGCGCGGCCTGGGCTGACCGCCCCCCGCCCCCGCCCCGTCGCGCGCCCGCGCCCGCACCCCCTTCCGTCCCTTCAGCCCCGGCTGCCGCTTCCAGGCCGCCGGGGCCTTTCGCCGTTCTGACGCCGTCTCACCTCAAAGCAGCACTTTGATGCACTCAAAGTTTCAGTGTTAACGTGCTGGATATGAAGACAGCAGCGCACCGCTTCGCCCCGGGCATCCCGCTCGTGGCGCGCCTGCATGTCGACCTGTGCCGCTGCCTGTCCGCCACCTGTCGCCGCCGCTGAGCGGTTCTCGTAGCGACATCCGGCGGTGCCCGCGTCCGGCCACCGCACCCACCGTTGCCCAGCCCCCGGCTGCCCTTCCCCCAATCGGAGTGTGTCCGTGTCCGTCAACACCCCTGCGTCCGGAGATGCCCAGGACGCGCCCACCAGACCCTCCGGCGAGCCGGCGGGGCCACGCCTGCCCAAGATCCCGTTCTGGGGGCAGATACTCGGCGGCCTCGTCCTCGGCGTGCTGCTCGGGTGGCTCGCCCGCGGCCAGGACATCGACTGGCTGGTCACCACCCTCCAGAAGATCGGCGACATCTTCATCGGCCTGCTGAAGCTGGCCGTCGCCCCCCTGGTGTTCTTCGCGATCCTGGTGTCCATCACCAACCTCCGCAAGGTCAACAACGCCGCCAGGCTCGCCAGCCGCACCCTGCTGTGGTTCATGGCCACCTCCCTGATCGCCGTCGCGATCGGCCTCGCCATCGGGCTCATCACCGACCCGGGCTCCGGTACGGGGCTCACCCCGAAGGACGGCGCGAAGCCCGAGAGCACCGGCTCCTGGATCGACTTCCTCACCGGCATCGTGCCGACGGACGTCATCACCCCGTTCACCGAGCTGAACGTCCTTCAGATCGTCTTCATGGCCGCCGTCGCCGGAGCCGCCGCGCTCAAGCTCGGGGACCGCGCCAAGCCGATCCTCAGCATCAGCGAGTCCGTGCTCGAACTGCTCCAGAAGGCCCTGTGGTGGGTCATCCGGCTCGCCCCGCTCGGCACCGTCGGCCTCATCGGCAACGCGATCGCCACCTACGGCTGGGATCTGATCAGCAAGTACGCGACCTTCACCGCCGACGTCTACGTCGGCTGCGCCCTCGTGATGTTCGTCGTCTACCCGACGTTGACCGCGACCGTCGCGAAGGCGAGCCCGCTCCAGTTCTTCAAGGGCGCCTGGCCCGCGATCCAGCTCGGCTTCGTCTCCCGCTCCTCGGTGGGCACCATGCCGCTGACCCAGAAGGTCACCGAGCGCCTCGGGGTGCCGAAGGAGTACGCGTCCTTCGCCGTGCCGTTCGGCGCCACCACCAAGATGGACGGCTGCGCCGCGATCTACCCCGCCATCGCCGCGATCTTCGTCGCGCAGATCTTCGACATCGGTCTCGGCGTCGGCGACTACCTGCTGATCGCGTTCGTCTCCGTGGTCGGCTCCGCCGCCACCGCGGGACTCACCGGCGCCACGGTGATGCTGACCCTCACCCTGTCCACCCTGGGCCTCCCGATGGAGGGCGTCGGGCTCCTGCTCGCCATCGACCCGATCCTGGACATGATGCGCACCGCGACCAACGTCGCGGGCCAGGTTCTCATCCCGGTCATCGTCTCCGCCCGGGAGAAGATCCTCGACCGCGACGCGTACGACGCCGCCACCGCCTCCCCGGTGGACGAGCCCCAGCAGCAGCCCCGGCCGGTGCCCGCCGCGGCCTGACGCGCTGCCCTTCCGGGCACGCCCGGACGCCCCGGAGCCGCACGCCCGTGCCCCGCGACCCCAACCGGGTTGCGGGGCACGGGCGTTGGGCTTCGCCACCTCGCGATACGGCCGTTGCGGGATCGGAACGATCAACGCGCCCCGGCGACCGTACGCTTGCCCGGAACACCGCGGGACGGCGCCCGCGGGCACGGGGAGGAGGTCGGGTGGGGCTGGCCGAGCCGGGGGACCCGGGCGAAGCGGAGGCACCGGAACCGGCCGGCGCACCCGGGGCCGCCGGGGGCGGGCGGCCGAGGGCCAAGCGGATGCCGCGGGCGCTGCGCGAGCGCCAGATGCTGGACGCCGCGGTGCGCACCTTCGGCAGACACGGCTACCGCGCCGCCTCCATGGACGACATCGCGGAACTTGCCGGGGTGTCCAAACCCCTCGTCTACCTCTACTTGGACTCCAAGGAGAGCCTCTTCACCGCCTGCGTGCGCCGCGAGGCGCGGGCCCTCGTCGGGGCGCTGTGCGCGGGCGCCGACCCGGGGCTCGCGCCGCAGCGCCGCCTCTGGGAGGGGCTGCTCGCGTTCTTCACCCACACCGCGCGCCACCCCGACGGCTGGTCCGTGCTGCACCAGCAGGCCCGTACCCACGGCGAACCCTTCGCCACCGAGGCCGTGGTGATGCGTCGCGCGATCGTCGACCACGTCACCGCCCTCATCGCCGCCGCCCTCCAGGAGGCACACCAGGGCGCGCGGCCATGCCCCGGGGAGCTGGCCGGGCTCGCGCACGCCCTCGTCGGCGCCGCGGAGTCCCTGGCCGAGTGGGCCGCCGCGGGCCCGGTGCCGCCGGAGCGGGCCGCGGGCATGCTGATGAACCTCGCCTGGAACGGCCTCGACCGCCTCGCCGCGGGACACGCCTGGACACCGCCCGACCCCTGACCCCTGACCCCTGACCCCTGACCCCTGACCCCTGACCCCTGACCCCTGGCCCCTGACCTGTGACGGCGCCGACGGCGCACCTGCCATCGCCCGCAGCGAACGCCTGCCGCCCACAGCGAACAGCCCTGCCTGGCACGCCCGGTACCGGGCCATCGTGATCCCAGCAGGCGCCCCGCGGCGGGGTGGCAGGGGCGCGGCGACGGGAGCCCGGCGCAGGCGCGGGCCGAGTGGAGAGGGAACGCGAATGACACACGCACAGACCATGGACCGGGACGTCATGCTCCTCGCACCGGCGCGTGCCGGCCGGGGCGGGGGCGCCGGGATGTCCGCGGCGGGGGCCGAGGCCACGGCGGGCGACGCCGTCTTCGAGCGGCTGCTCAGGTCCCGCATCGTCTTCCTCGGCTCCGAGGTGAACGACGAGGTGGCGGGCCGCCTCACCGCCCAACTGCTGCTGCTCGCCGCCGACGACCCGACGCGGGACATCAAGTTCTACATCAACTCCCCCGGCGGCTCGGTCACCGCGGGCATGGCGATCTACGACACCATGCAGCTCGTCGAGCCGGACGTACAGACCTGGGGGATGGGCTTCGTGGCCTCGATGGGCCAGTTCCTGCTGTCCTCCGGCACCCCGGGCAAGAGGTTCCTGCTGCCGCACACCAGGATCGTCATGCACCAGCCGTCGGCGGGCCTCGGCGGCACCGCGAGCGACATCGCCATCCAGGCCAGGGCGTTCGGCCACAGCAAGCGGCAGATCGCCGAGCTGATCGCCCAGCAGACCGGCCAGACGGTGGAGCGCGTCACCGCCGACTCGGACCGCGACTGCTGGTTCACCGCGCAGGAGGCCCTGGACTACGGCCTCGTGGACCACGTCGTCACGCGGGGCGGGCAGCCGCTGGTCTGACGGGGCCCGCACCGGCCCCCCGGCCGGCGCGGGCGCCCGGCCGCCCGGACGGGAGGCAGGAGCCCCGCCTCCGCGCGGCACGGCTGGCGGACCAGCCGGTCGCGGAGGCGGGGCTCCTTGGGTACTGCTGTCAGTTCCGGAACGATCGTGGGGCGGCGGCGCGCCCCGACAACCCGACTAGAGCGGGGTGACGTTCTCCGCCTGCGGGCCCTTCGGGCCCTGCGTGACGTCGAAGGTCACCGACTGGTTCTCCTCAAGAGAGCGGAAACCGGTCGCGTTGATCGCGGAGTAGTGGACGAAGACATCGGGGCCTCCGCCTTCCTGGGCGATGAAACCAAAGCCCTTTTCGGCGTTGAACCACTTCACGGTTCCGGTAGCCATAAGCCCTCCTTGGGCCAAAGGGTTGCCCTGCTCCAGAACCTGCTGTTGTAAGCAACTGCATAAGTCTGAAAACGACGAAAGCCTGCGGGTTACATGCTCCGCAGGCTCTGTACTGCAAGGGAAACCAAACTGCAACTTGCGGGCGAGCCTAGCACGTGAGCAGCCAAAAGCAATAGAGGGCAAGATCGCGTCACCCCCGGGTCGGAACGGCGGTGCCCGCCGATTGACGCGGGGCCCGTATCGCTCCGGTTCGCCCCCGTTCGTCCCAGGTCGGGGCGGGGGACGCCGCGACGCGCCCGGGCCCTGGGGCGGGCACCGTACAGCACGGGGTCTAGTCTCCGCGATGTGGATAATTCTCCCGAGAACACACTTCCAGGCTCGGGCGGCACCCAGCGCCCCGGCCACCGCGCCGAGCGTCCGCGCGTCGGGCACATCCAGTTCCTGAACTGCCTCCCCCTCTACTGGGGGCTCGCCAGGACGGGGACCCTCCTCGACATGGAGCTTTCGAAGGACACCCCGGAGAAGCTCAGCGAACAGCTCGTCAGGGGCGACCTCGACATCGCCCCCGTCACCCTCGTCGAGTTCCTGAAGAACGCCGGCGACCTGGTCGCCTTCCCCGACCTCGCGGTCGGCTGCGACGGCCCCGTGATGTCCTGCGTCATCGTCTCGCAGGTCCCCCTCGACCAGCTCGACGGCGCCCGGGTCGCCCTCGGCTCGACCTCCCGCACCTCGGTGCGGCTCGCGCAGCTCCTGCTCGCGGAGCGCCACGGGGTCACCCCCGAGTACTTCACCTGCCCGCCCGACCTGGGGCTGATGATGCAGGAGGCGGACGCGGCCGTCCTCATCGGCGACGCCGCGCTGCGCGCCAACCTGCACGACGGGCCCAGGCTCGGGCTCGACGTGCACGACCTCGGCGCCATGTGGAAGGAGTGGACGGGGCTCCCCTTCGTCTTCGCCGTCTGGGCGGCCCGCCGCGACTACGCCGCGCGCGAGCCCGAGATGGTCGCCGAGGCGCACCGGGCGTTTCTCGCCTCGCGTGACCTTTCGCTCACCGAAGTGGACAAGGTGGCGGAACAGGCCGCCCGCTGGGAGAGCTTCGACAAGGACGTTCTCGCGCGCTACTTCACGACGCTCGACTTCCGCTTCGGACCTGACCAGTTGGGCGGCGTAACGGAGTTCGCCCGGCGCGTGGGGCCCACCACGGGCTTCCCGGCCGACGTGCAAGTGGCGCTGCTCGGACAGTAACCGGACGCCCGGTTTCCGCAGCCGCGGGAATCGGCTCCGCCGAGTTACCCGAATGGGCGGGCGCCGTAATGCCGAAATTCAGTTGCCGTTTCCCTGAATTGCGGTAAAGCGCGCCCGGCGGCGGCCGCCGGGACCCCGGCCGGGCGCGGCCCTCCCCGCCCGGTGGGGCATGGCCGCCGCGATCGTGCGCGACTACCCTGTGGCGCAGCGCATCCACGGGGGAGGGAAGGCCCGCATGCAGCCGCTTGACCCCGGTGAACCGGCCGTCATAGGCCCCTACCGGCTCCTCGGCCGCCTCGGCTCGGGCGGCATGGGCCGTGTCTATCTGGGGCACGGCGCCAGCGGCCGTACCGTCGCCGTCAAGTCCGTCCACCCGCACTTCGCGCTGGACGAGGAGTTCCGCGCCCGCTTCAGGCGCGAGGTCGCCGCGGCCCGCAAGGTCGGCGGCGCCTGGACGGCGCCCGTGCTCGACGCGGACCCCGACGCCCCGCTGCCCTGGGTCGCCACCGGCTATGTCGCGGGGCCCTCCCTCACCGAGGCGGTCGGCACCGGCGACCGGCTCGCGCCGCTGCCCGAGCGCGCGGTGCGCGTCCTCGGCGCCGGGCTCGCCGAGGCGTTGGCCCACGTCCACGCGCTCGGCCTCGTCCACCGCGACGTCAAACCGTCCAACGTGCTCCTCACCGTGGACGGCCCCCGCCTCATCGACTTCGGCGTCGCCCGCGCGCTCGACGGCACCACCACCCTCACCGCGACCGGCGCCTCCATCGGCTCGCCCGGCTACATGGCGCCCGAGCAGATCCTCGGACAGGACGTGACGGGCGCCGCCGACGTCTTCTCGCTCGGCGCCGTCCTGGTGTACGCGGCCACCGGGCGGCCCCCGTTCCCCGGCGACTCCTCGGCCGCCCTGCTCTACCACGTCGTGCACGAGCCCCCGACGCTGCACGGCCTCGGCGGCGACCTCCACGACGTCGTCGCCCGCTGCCTCGCCAAGGAGCCGGGGGACCGGCCCGCCCCCGCGGAGCTGTCCGCGCTGCTCGTGCCGGAGGGCGCTCAGACCGCGGTCGCGGCGGGCTGGCTGCCCGGACCGGTCATCGCCATGGCCGTACGCGCCCTCGACCAGGTGGTCAACCTGGAGCGCCCAGGGCCCGACACCCCCGCGCCCGGGGCGAACAGCGCCGCCACCCCCGCGCAGCCCCACACCCCCGCGCCCGGGGCGAACAGCGCCGCCACCCCCGCGCAGCCCCACACCCCCGCGCCCGGGGCGAACGGCGCCGCCACCCCCGCGCAGCCCCACACCCCCGCGCCCGGGGCGAACGGCGCCGCCACCCCCGCGCAGCCCCACACCCCGCCGCCCGACGGCACCCCGCCGCCCGCCGCCGGGGTCTTCGGCCCGCCCGACCCCTGGTACGGCGCACCGCACCCGCCCGCCGCGACCGGCGCCGCCGCCCAGGACGCGACGCCCCAGGACGCCGCCGGGACCGAGCCCGCGAGGGGCAGGATCAGCGGGAGCCTCGCCGCCCGTGTCGAACGCGGCCCCGACGGCCGCCGCCGCGGCCTCAGTTGCACCGTCGCGCTCGGCGTCGCCGCTGCGCTCGCCGCCGTCACCGTCGGATCGATGTTCGCCTTCGACCTGCTGCCGGGCGACGACGACAACCCCCCGACCGGCGCACAGCCGCCCGCCTCCCACGGCCCCACCACCGCGGGCACGCCCCCGTCGGACGGGAACGGCGGGGACGGCGCCGTGCCCGCCGCCTACCTCGGCACCTGGAGCGGTGAGGCCACCGCCACCCTGAACGGCAGCCCCATCCCCAGCGGGCACTACAAGCTGAGCCTGCGGCAGGCCGGTACGGGCGAGCAGGTCGGCACCCTGGTGGAGACCGACATCGCCGGGGGAACCTGCACCGACCTGCTGACCCTCACCAAGGCCAACGCCGAAGAACTCACCGCCACGGGCGCCGGGGACAAGGGCAACGACGCGCACTGCTCCCAGGCGGAGCACACCATCCATCTGACCCCGAAGGGCGACGACCTCCAGTTCACCTCGGACGACCCCGGGGCGGGCGACCCCAAGGCGAAGCTCAGCAAGGAGGAGTAGGCAGCGGGCGTGGGCACGGCGCTCACCCTCCCGGAAGCCGTGGCGCGGGGCGCTCACCCCGCCAGGGCGCGCGCCTCCTTCTCCGGGGCGAGCCCCACCGCCGGACGGTCCTCCCGCCCGGGCGCCGCACCGCCGATCGTCCCGAGCCACGCCCAGGTGTCCGCGGCGGTCTCGGCGAACGGGCGGCAGCGCAGCCCCGTGGCCAGCGCCCTCGACACGTCGCCGTCGTGCAGCGCGTCGTACAGCTCGCCCGGCGGCAGCCAGATCGGCAGCTCCGTCCACGGCTCGATGCCGGCCGCCAGCACCGCGTCCGGCTCCAGCCACCGCAGCCGCGCGTCACCACCCGTCACCCGCACACACGCTTCCAGTACCTCGCCCATCGTGGCGTGGCCGCGCGGGCTCACCAGGTTGTACGCCCCGCCGAGGCCCTGTGCGAGCGCCCCGTTGGTCCAGGCGGCCAGGTCCCGCGCGTCCACGTACTGCAACGCCAGATCGCGGGGGCCCGGCGCCAGCACCGTGCCGCCGCGCGCGATCCGGGTGAGCCACCAGGGCAGCCGCCCGATGTTCTCGTACGGGCCGAGGATCAGCCCCGCGCGCACCAGCAGCGCCCGCTCGCCGAAGCCGTCGAGCGCCGCCAGCTCGCCGCCGCGCTTGGCCTCCGCGTACCCCACGTCGTCCCCCGCGTCGGGTGCCGCGTCCACCACGGGCCCGTCCTCGGGCAGCCCCGCGGGCGTCGGGAACGTGTACACCGAGCGCGAGGACACGTACGCGTAGCGGTCCACCCGCCCCGCGAGCAGCCGCACCGCGTCGCGTACCACCGAGGGCGCGCCGCTCCAGGTGTCGACGACCGCGTCCCACGCCCCCTCGGACAGCGCCGCGAGCCCGTCGGGGGCGCGGCGGTCGCCCCTGAGGGCCACGGTGCCCGGCGGCGGTTCGTGCCGCCCGCGGTTGAGCACCGTCACGTCCCAGCCGCGGGCCACGGCGTCCTCGGCCACCGCCCGGCCCACGAACTCCGTACCACCCAGGATCAGCAGTTTCATGACCGCGACTCTGCCCCGGCACGGCGGTCCTGGGGAGTGGGGGACGCTGTGAGCGTAATCGCCGAGGGTGAACGCGAACGGGCCGCGGAGGGCGTCGCGGGGTGCCGGGCGGACGGCGGGCGGCGAGAGGGCTGGCGTACGCTGGGGCGGTCCGCACAACCCTTACGAAAGGGACGCCCCGGTGACCGAGCAGGCAGGTATCGCTTCCCCCGGTGTCGGTGACGTCGATGTGCCGGCCGTGCTCGAACGGGCCGCGGCGGGCGGCCGCGTCACCCCCGAGGAGGCGGTCGCCCTCTACCGGGACGCGCCGCTGCACGCCCTCGGCGCCACCGCGGACGCCCTGCGCCGCAGGCGGTACGCGGGCACCGAGCACATCGCCACGTACATCATCGAGCGGAACATCAACTACACCAACGTGTGCGTGACGGCGTGCAAGTTCTGCGCCTTCTACGCCGCGCCCAAGGACACCGCCAAGGGCTGGAGCCGGGACCTCGACGACATCCTGCGGCGCTGCGCGGAGACCGTCGACCTCGGCGGCACCCAGATCATGTTCCAGGGCGGGCACCACCCCGAGTACGGCGTCGAGTACTACGAGAAGCACTTCGCCGCCATCAAGAAGGAGTTCCCGCAGCTCGTCATCCACTCCCTCGGCGCGTCCGAGGTGCAGCACATGGCGGGCGTCTCCGGGGTGAGCGTCGAGGAGGCCATCGAGCGCATCCACGCCGCCGGGCTCGACTCGTTCGCGGGCGCGGGCGCCGAGCTGCTGCCCGCCCGCCCCCGCCAGGCCATCGCCCCCCTCAAAGAGTCGGGCGAGCGCTGGCTGGAGATCATGGAGACGGCGCACGGCCTCGGCGTGGAGTCCACCACCACCATGCTGATGGGCACGGGCGAGACCAACGCGGAGCGCATCGAGCACCTGCGGATGATCCGCGACGTCCAGGACAGGACGGGCGGCTTCCGCGCCTTCATCCCGTACACCTACCAGCCGGAGAACAACCACCTGAAGGGCAGGACCCAGGCCACGCCCCTGGAGTACCTGCGGATGATCGCCGTCGCGCGCATCTTCCTCGACAACGTCGCCCATATCCAGGGCTCCTGGCTGACCACCGGCAAGGACATCGGCCAGCTCTCGCTGCACTACGGGGCCGACGACCTCGGTTCGATCATGCTGGAGGAGAACGTGGTCTCCTCGGCGGGCGCCAGGCACCGCTCGAACCTGAAGGAGATCATCGACCTGATCCGCTCCGCGGACCGGGTGCCCGCGCAGCGCAGCACCACTTACGAGCACCTGGTGGTCCACGACGACCCGGCGAACGACCCGGACGACGTGCGCGCGGTCTCCCACCTCTCCTCCACCGCCATCGAGGGCGGCACCGCCCACCCGGAACTCAGGCTGATCGACGCCCGTTGAGCCGGCCGTGCTGACCCTGCACACCGCGCCGCTGCTGCGGACCACGGACGCGCGCGAGGGCGAGGGGGGCGAGGGGCCGCTGCCCGACGGGGCCGTCGCCGTACTCGACGGGCGTATCGAGGCGATCGGGCCGCTGGCCCGGCTGACCGTGCGCTACCCCGCCGCCCGGGTGCGGCGCTGGCCCGGCACGCTCGGCCCAGGACTCGTCCACCGCACTTGCGTGCCGTCCGCGCCCAGTCCGCGCGAGCGGGTGTACGCGATGCTGCGGCTCGGCGCCACGGCCGTACTCGCCGAGCAGGTCACGGAGCCCGCGCTGCGGGACGCGGCCCGCTACGGCGGCGTCCGGGTGCTGTCCGCGGCCCGGCCGCCGCGGCTCGCCGTCGGCGGCCCTGCCGACCTGGCCGTCTTCGACGACGACGGCGGCTGCGTCGCCACCGTGCTCGGCGGGCGGGTCCTGCACCGGCGGGTGTAGCGGGGCGGGTGCCCGGCGCCGTGCCGGGGCCGCTCCGTATGCTGGGGCGGGTGACGCGCGCATCCCTGGACAAAGAGCCCCACGAAGTCGCCTCCATGTTCGACGGGGTGGCGGAACGCTACGACCTCACCAACGACGTGCTGTCGCTGGGCCAGACCCGGCTGTGGCGCAGGGAGGTCGCCAGGGCGGTGGACGCCAGACCCGCGCAGAAGGTCCTCGACCTCGCCGCGGGCACCGCGACCTCCTCGCTGCCGTTCACCAGGACCGGCGCCTACGTCGTGCCCTGCGACTTCTCCCTCGGCATGCTGCGGGTCGGCAAGCAGCGGCACGCCTGGATGCCGTTCACGGCGGGCGACGCCACCCGGCTGCCGTTCAGGGACGACTCCTTCGACGCGGTCACCGTCTCCTTCGGGCTGCGCAACGTCCATGACACCGACACCGCGCTGGCCGAGATGTACCGGGTGACGCGGCCCGGCGGGCGGGTCGTGATCTGCGAGTTCTCCCAGCCGACCTGGGCGCCGTTCCGCACCGTCTACACCGAGTACCTGATGCGGGCACTCCCGCCGACCGCGAGGGCCGTCTCCTCCAACCCCGACGCCTACGTGTACCTGGCCGAGTCCATCAGGGCCTGGCCCGACCAGCCCGCGCTGGCGGCGAGGCTGGGCGACGCCGGCTGGGCACGGGTGGCCTGGCGCAACCTCACGGGGGGCGTGGTGGCGCTGCACCGGGGGTTCAAGGACGCCTGAGGCGCCGGGCGTTCAGGGCCGCCTGAAACGGGCCACTCGAAGGGGTGGCGGGGTTGTCCACAGAAGCCGGTTTGTCCACAGGGCAGTTGACGGGAACCGGGGACGGGGGAGGATGAGTCCTCCTCACGGCCACGCCCCTCGTCGAGCGGTGCGTGCGCCGGGGTGACGGGGCGTGCGCTGACGTGCGTTCCGTGCCGAACGCCGCCAGTGACCCACCGACCACGGAGCGACCCGATGCCCACCTCCTGCCCGCACTGCGCGGCCTCCGTCCCCGACGAGGCGAGCTTCTGCATGAGGTGCGGCCGCAAGCAACCGGAGGCGGCCGCCCCGCAGGGGCGGACGGGGGACGCCTCGGGCGAGCGGGCCGGGAGCGACGCCGTCGACGAACGGCAACGGGCCTCCGGGGAGGGGGCGTCGGGCGCGGGGGCCGTGGGGAAGGCGGCATCCCCTGCCGGGGAGGCGGGGGCGCCCGCGCGGGAGCCGGAAGGGCCCGTGGGGGAGCCGGAATCTCCCGCCGGGGAGGCGGAAGCGTCGGCGAGGGAGCCGGAGAGGCCCGTGGGGGAGCCGGAATCTCCCGCCGGGAAGGCGGAAGCGCCCGCGCGGGAGCCGGAGAGGCCCGCAAGGGAGCCGGAAACCCCCGCCGGGAAGGCGGAGGCGACTGAGGCCCCGCCCGATGTCGATCTCACGCAACCGGCGACCGACGTCCCCCTGGTGGCGCCTCCCACGGTCACCTCCGCGCTCTCCCCGCCCACCTCCGTCACCGCACCCGCGTACCCGCCGGGGGCCCCACCGCTTCCGCCCCCGCCGCCCGGTGTGCCGGGAGTGCCGCCGCCGCCCGCGCACGCCCCGGGGGGCCCGGCGGCGCCCTCCCCGCTCGGCGCGTTCCTCGGCCGCACGCTGGTCGGGGACTGGAAGAGCGCCGTACTGGCCGCCGTCGGGCCCGTGGTGGCGGTGCTCGTGGCGGCGCTGCTCTTCGCCGTCCCGGACTACGGCCAGTCCTCGGACAACATCGTGGTCGGCTACACGGACCGGATGCGTATCGCGCTCGCCGTGCTGCTCCAGGGCCTCGGGGGCGGCGGGGTCGGCATCAAGGACGGCACGGGGGACGGTGAGTTCAGCGCGGTCTCGGGGCTGGCCGACGGCGGCGACATCACCGTCTCCGTCACACCGCTGCTGACCACCGCCCTCTGGCTCGCCGCGCTCTACTTCGGCGTGCGCCGACTGCGCGCCCGGCTGCGGAGCCAGGACGCCGGAGGCCCGGCGGGCGCCCCACCGCCCACGGCGAGTGGCGGGGCGCGCCCTGGGCCGCGGGGGACCGCGGGCCTGGAGGCCGCGGTGCGTGTCGGAGTGCTCCTCTCGCTCGCGGCGCTGCTGCTCGCCCTGTTCGCACAGCCCTCCGTGCAGGGCACGTCGGTGTCCTCCTCGCCCGGCCTGGTCTTCCTGGGCGCCCTGCTGCTGTCGCTTGCCATGGCGTGCGGGGTCCTCGGGCGGGACGCGGCAGAGGACCGGCTGTCCGCGCACCCGGGCTTGGCGCTGCCGCTGCGCTCCCTCGGTACGGCGCTGCGCGCGCTCGCGGTGGTGGTGGCGCTCTGCGGCGTCGTCACCTTCGTCGTCCTGACGCAGATCGACGACCTCGACAAGAAGGCGGGCCTCGACGGCAGCGGCATACCGCCCCTGCTGCTCGCCGTGCTGCTGCTGCCGAACCTGGGCGCCGCCGCCCTCGGGTTCGCCTGGGGCGCCCCGGTGAAGGGGACCGTCAGCTCCTCGGGCGGCGGTCTCGGCGGCGCGGACGCCTCCGGCACCTTCGACTTCTCCCGCCTCGCCGACATCGCGGACGGCTGGGCGGTGGCGGGGGCGGTCGCCCTCGGCGTGGTCGGCGCGCTGACCGTGGGCGTCATCGCCGCGCGGCGCGGCGCGGAGCGCGCCGGGCACCTGCTCACCGCGGCCTTCTTCCTCCTGCTGTTCCTGCTGCTCGCGGCGCTCGGCGGGGTCGGCGTCACCTCGCACGCCTCGTTCGACCAGTACGGGCTCGACCTCGCCACCAAGGCCGAGGCGCACACGAGCGTGCCCGACGCGCTCCTCTTCGGGCTGCTCTGGGTGTTCGCGGCGGTGCTCGTGGCGCCGTACGCACTGCGGTCCGCACGGCTCAAGCAGCCGCCCCCGGCCCCCGCCCCCGGCGCGGCTTCCGCCCCCGGCGTCCCGCCCGCCTCCGGCGTCGCCCCCGCGCCCGGTGCGCCACCCGCGGCGTCGGCCACCGCCCCCGCCGCCTACCCGTATCCGCCGCCGCACACCCCGACGCAGCCGAACCAGGTCGGCCAGTTCGGCCCGCAGTACCCGCCGCAGTACCCGGGGCAGGGCGAGATCCTCGCCTCCCCCGGCGAGGGCGGGCCGGGCGGGGGCGGCGGCAGGGGCCCGATGGTCTGGATCGCCACCATCGTCGGCGCCCTCCTGATCGGCGGCGCCGCCGCCGCGGGCGTCCTGCTGTGGCAGGACCACAAGGACGACTCGGACGGCAGGGGCGCCCCGTCGCCCGGCCACAGCGCCGGGAGCAGGCAGGGCGACGGCGCCGCCTCGGACGACGGCGCGGTCGGCACGTCGGGCGGCGGCGGGGACGGCACGTCGGGCGGCGGGGACGGCGCCGCACCTGCCGAGCCCTCGGTCCCCACCGGATACCACGAGGTGGAGGACGAGAAGGGTTTCTCGTTCGTCATCCCCATGTACTGGTCGCGCACGGGGGTGGAGCGCGACAGCCAGATCACCTACGCGGGCGCCACCGGGTCCGACCACTTCCTCGTCGGCGTCATACCGGAGGCCGGCTACGACTCGTACGACAACTTCCTGCACATGGAGGAGATCGCCGCCGCGGAGAAGAGCGGTTACCGGCGCATATCCCTGCGGGAGAACACCTTCAGGGGGCGGCCCGGCGCGCTGTGGGAGTACACGTACACCGACGACGCGGGACAGCCGGTCCACTGCGAGGACCAGGGCTACGTCGCCGAGAACGGAACGGAGTACTCCATCCTGCTCTGCGGGCACGACGACTCATGGCAGGGCGACCTGGCGATGACGTTCGCCGTCGCCCTGGACTCCTGGCGGCTCACCCCGTAGCGCGCGCCGCCGCGGCCGGGCGCCCCGGGAAGGCGGAGCCCGCCCCGGGAAGGCGGGCCCGTGCCGCCCGCGGCTACAGGGCGAGCCGGAAGCAGTGGGCCTCGCGCCGGGACACGGGGGAGGTGTAGGTCTCGGCGAGGCGCATGCCGAGGCGCCTGGTCACGGCGGCGGAGCGGGCGTTGCGCGCGTCGACCATCGCCACGACCTCCCGTACCCCGGCCGCCCTGAGGCGGTCGAGGGTGGCGAGGGCCGCCGCGGTGACCAGGCCGCGCCCCCAGTGGGGGCGGGCGAGCCGCCAGCCGATCTCGATCTCGCCGCGCGGGCCCCACGCCTGCGGCCACGGCTGGGCCCCGGTGAAGCCGACCGGGACCCCCGCGTCGCCCTCCGCGCCGGGGGCGGCGGGACCCGGGCCGTCGAGCACGGTCCACAGGCAGAAGCCGAACTCGGCGTCGTGCCTGCGCTGCCGGGCGGTCAGCTCCTCATAGACGGACAGCTCGGCGGGGGCGCCGCCGTGGAACTCCATCACCTCGGGGTCGGCGAACAGCCGGTGCCAGGCGAAGGCGTCCTCGTGGGTGGGCACGCGCAGGCCCACGGGCGGCAGCGGTCTCGCGGGATGCGCGCCCACCGGCCCGGCGGCCGGGGGCGGCATGGTCGAATCGGTCACGGGCGGCCCTTCAGCTCGCTGATCTCTCCCGCTGAATAGACTGCCCATGTCCAGTGCCGTCGGCACGCAGTTTTCGAACTTGGGAGAACCCGCCGTGACCGAGACCCCATCCGAACAGTCCGCGGATGTGATCGTCGTCGGGGCCGGGCCCGGCGGTTCGACGACCGCCTACCATCTGGCCAGGGCCGGGCTCGATGTGCTGCTGCTGGAGAAGACGGCGTTCCCGCGCGAGAAGGTCTGCGGCGACGGCCTGACGCCGCGCGCCGTGAAGCAGCTCGTCGGCATGGGCATCGACGTCTCCGAGGAGGCGGGCTGGCTGCGCAACAAGGGCCTGCGCATCATCGGCGGCGGGGTACGCCTCGAACTCGACTGGCCCGACCTGGCCTCGTACCCGGACTACGGCCTCGTGCGCAAGCGCGACGACTTCGACGAGCAACTGGCCAGGCAGGCGCAGAAGGCGGGCGCGCGTCTCTACGAGCGCTGCAACGTCGGCGAGCCGGTCCGCGACGAGCGCACCGGCCGGATCACGGGCGTGCGGGCCAGGCTGGGGGAGGAGAAGGCCCCGGCCGTCTTCCGCGCCCCGCTCGTCGTCGCGGCCGACGGCAACTCCTCCCGGCTCTCCCTCGGCATGGGCCTGCACCGCCGCGAGGACCGCCCGATGGGCGTGGCGGTGCGCACGTACTTCACCTCGCCCCGCCACAAGGACGACTACCTGGAGTCCTGGCTCGAACTGTGGGACAGGCGCGACGGCACGGAGCGGCTGCTGCCCGGCTACGGCTGGGTGTTCGGCATGGGCGACGGCACGTCCAACGTGGGCCTCGGCGTCCTCAACACCTCGGCGGCGTTCAAGGAGCTGGACTGGCGCGACGTGTTGCGCGCCTGGTGCGCCTCGATGCCCGAGGACTGGGGCTACACCGAGGAGAACATGACGGGCCCGATCCGGGGCGCCGCGCTGCCGATGGCGTTCAACCGCCAGCCGCACTACACCAAGGGCCTGTTGCTCGTCGGCGACGCGGGCGGCCTGGTGAACCCGTTCAACGGCGAGGGCATCGCGTACGCGATGGAGTCGGGGCAGATCGCCGCCGACGTCATCGTCCAGGCCCACGCCCGCGCCACCGCCTCCCAGCGGGAACTGGCGCTGCACCACTACCCGAAGACCCTGAAGGACACCTACGGCGGCTACTACAACCTCGGCCGCCTCTTCGTGAAGCTCATCGGCAATCCGAAGATCATGAAGATCGGCGCCCAGCACGGTCTCACGCACCCGATGCTGATGCGGTTCACGCTGAAGATGCTGGCCAATCTGACCGACCCGTCGGGCGGGGACGCCATGGACCGCATCATCAACGGCCTCACCAGGATCGCGCCGCGGGCCTGAGCGCCCCTGCGCACGGCGAAGGGCGCCGTTCCCCGCGGGGAACGGCGCCCTTCGGTGTCTCGCGTGGTGCCCGGCGGCTCAGAGGACGCGGATCGCGCCGCTCGCCGGGTAGCCGGACAGGTCCTGGGTCACGACGCCCTTGGAGGGGTTCGCGGCGTCGAGGTACTGGCCGTCGCCCACGTACACGCCGACGTGGTACGCGGAGCCCGCGCCGCCCCAGTAGAGGATGTCCCCGACCTGGACCGAGGAGAGCGGCACCTGGGTGCCCGCGGTGGACTGCGCCTGGGAGGTGCGCGGCAGGCTCACACCGGCCTGCCGGAAGGCGGCCTGCACGAGCCCCGAGCAGTCCCAGGAGTTGGGTCCCGTGCCGCCCATGATGTACGCGTCGCCGAGCTGGGCCTTCAGGAACGAGACGACGGTGGCGACACTGCCGCTCGCCGGGACGGACAGGTCGCTGGAGCCGGAGTTCGACGAGGTGCCGGAGGACGCGCTGAGGGTGGTGCGCTCCTGGGAGCGCGAAGTGCGGGCGGCCTCGGCCGCCTTGCGGGCCGCGGCCTCGGCGGCGGCCTTCTTCTTGGCCTCCTCGGCCTTCTTCTCCGCGGTCGCCTGCGCCTCGGTGGCGGTCTTGGCGGCCTTCGCGGCGGCCGTCTGCTGCTCGGCGCGCAGGGCGTAGTCGGAGGCTGCCTGCTGGGTCGCGTCGGCCGACACCTCGGTCTGGGTGCCCAGGTCCGTGGTCAGCGTGGGCATCTCGATGGTGTCGGTGACGGGCTCCGTGGCACTCGCAGGCCCGGAGGAACCGGCAACCGCCAGCGTGCCGAGGACGCCGCTGGCGACACCGGCGCGCAGGACGACTCTCGACGCGCTGCGCCGCGGTTTCCGGTGGCTGGGTATGTGAGCGGTGTGGGACATGAGGACAACGGCTATCAAAGCGTCGGCGTTGCCTTCAAGGAACGTGGGGTGCGCCACAGTTGGCCCCCGGAGTGGCCGAATCCCGGGCGTGGCGCTCTTTATTGACGCCTTAACGGGCAATGTGGACATCGGTGATCATGGGTGTGGTCACGAGGTTTCGGTGATACGCCCGAATTGCCCGCGACTTACCACTGGTTGGGCTGCTTGGCCAAGCCAGCGGTTCCGGGCCGGGGGTCCGGTGTGGGATAGGTCACGGGAAGGTCACTGCTTTCGGCCGGCCCGTCTGCCGTCCGGGGGAAGCGGCGACCGGTGCCTTCTCGCGCGGATGAGCGGATGAACCGGGCGGGCGTCCGTCGCGTCGCCGCCCGCCCGCCTCGCCGCCGCGTCGCCGCCCGCCTCGCCGAAGTCCGCCTCGCCGACCCCCGCGCCCCGCAGCGTGCGCCCCCCAGTGCGCGCCGCCCCTGCGCGCCCCCGCCCCCGGTGCAATCCGCGCGATCGCCCCGAGGCAATTTCCGCCGCCCGCGGGGCATCCGCCCCGCCGCCCACCGGGCTCGTGAACGCGCGCACGTACCTCCGCGGGCACCTAGCACCCGGGCCCGTCCAGCGCCAATTTGCTCCCGAATGAGACCGCTTGATAGTGGACAGAGCCCGTCACCTGCGACAAAGCGCCTTTTAGGCGGGCAGGTGTCACTTCTGGTAAGCGGTCCTCCGCTTCCCGTAGAAAGATCAAGAGGCCCTGGCCTGCATGATCGTTCGTCAGGTGGTGGAGATCACAAAGGCGATGCAGGACCCCGTGTCGCAGATCACAGACCGGCGGGCATAAGATGCGTGGCGTCGGGCTTGTGACCTGCTTCACATGGACACGATCTTCGCGGATCGCCGGGGGAGTTCCCCGGGATCGCGGGAGGGTCGGGGCGGGCCCGCGGACCGCTCGCAGGGGGCCGCGGGACTCATGAGGAGGAGGCGCGGTCCGCTGCCTGCCGTAGGAGTCATGCCGACTGAGAGGAGCGAGGAGCGGTGAATTCCTATGCGCCCATCCTCGTACTGGGAGCCATCGGAGCAGCGTTTGCGATCTTCTCCGTGGTCATGGCCACGCTGGTCGGTCCAAAACGGTACAACCGGGCCAAGCTTGAGGCGTACGAGTGCGGTATCGAGCCGACCCCGACCCCGGCGGGCGGCGGTCGCTTCCCGATCAAGTACTACCTGACGGCGATGCTGTTCATCGTCTTCGACATCGAGATCGTCTTTCTCTATCCCTGGGCCGTCAGCTTCGACGCCCTGGGCCTGTTCGGGCTCGTGGAGATGCTGCTCTTCGTGCTCACCGTGTTCGTCGCCTACGCGTACGTGTGGCGGCGCGGCGGTCTGGAATGGGACTGAAAACGGTGAGGAACGAGCAGACAAGAGGGGTCTGAGGGGCCAATGGGACTCGAAGAGAAACTGCCGAGCGGGTTTCTGCTGACCACGGTCGAGCAGGCGGCGGGCTGGGTGCGGAAGTCCTCCGTGTTCCCGGCGACGTTCGGCCTGGCCTGCTGTGCCATCGAGATGATGACGACCGGCGCGGGCCGCTACGACCTGGCGCGGTTCGGCATGGAGGTCTTCCGCGGCTCACCGCGGCAGGCGGATCTGATGATCGTGGCGGGACGCGTCAGCCAGAAGATGGCGCCGGTGCTCAGGCAGGTCTACGACCAGATGCCGAGCCCGAAGTGGGTCATCTCGATGGGCGTGTGCGCGTCCTCCGGCGGCATGTTCAACAACTACGCGATCGTCCAGGGCGTCGACCACGTCGTCCCCGTCGACATCTACCTGCCCGGATGCCCGCCGCGGCCCGAGATGCTCATGGACAGCATCCTCAAGCTCCACCAGAAGATCCAGTCCTCCAAGCTCGGTGTGAACGCGAAGGAAGCGGCCCGCGAGGCGGAGGAGGCGGCCCTCAAGGCGCTCCCCACCATCGAGATGAAGGGCCTGCTGCGGTGAGCGAGAACGACGACGTCAACCCCGAGCAGGACCTCAACGCCTCGAACCTCCCGGGCAGGCGCGGCGAGCAGGGCGAGGAGATCCGCGTCCAGCGCGGCATGTTCGGCGCCAACAACGGCGGCGACACCACCGGCTACGGCGGCCTCGTCCGCTCCATCCGGCTGCCCGGCGCCTCCGGCCGCCCGTACGGTGGCTGGTTCGACGAGGTCGCCGACGAGTTGGAGGGCGCCCTCGAAGAGCAGGACCTGCTGCCGGAGAACGCCATCGAGAAGACCGTGGTCGACCGCGGCGAGATGACGTTCCACATCGCCCGCGAGCACCTCGTGCGCGTCGCGAAGACCCTGCGGGACGACCCCGCGCTCCGCTTCGAGCTGTGCACCGGCGTCAGCGGCGTGCACTACCCCGGCGACAAGGGCCGCGAGCTGCACGCCGTGTACCACCTGCGCTCGATCACCCACAACCGGCTGATCCGCCTCGAAGTCAGTGCCCCGGACAGCGACCCGCACATCCCCTCGCTCGTCGCCGTCTACCCGACGAACGACTGGCACGAGCGCGAGACCTACGACTTCTTCGGCCTGGTCTTCGACGGCCACCCGGCACTGACCCGGATCATGATGCCGGACGACTGGCAGGGCTTCCCCCAGCGCAAGGACTACCCGCTCGGCGGCATCGCCATCGAGTACAAGGGCGCCCAGATCCCGGCTCCGGACCAGCGGAGGTCGTACTCATGACCACTCCCCCCACCTCCTCGACGGCCTCGGCCCGCGAGACCACGGAAGGCACCGTCTACACCGTCACGGGCGGCGACTGGGACGAGGTCGTCCAGGCGGCGGCCAAGGCCGACGACGAGCGTCTCGTCGTCAACATGGGCCCCCAGCACCCGTCCACGCACGGCGTGCTGCGGCTCATCCTGGAGATCGACGGCGAGACCGTCACCGAGGCCCGCTGCGGCATCGGCTACCTCCACACCGGCATCGAGAAGAACCTGGAGTTCCGCACCTGGACGCAGGGCACCACCTACGTCACGCGCATGGACTACCTGACGCCGTTCTTCAACGAGGCGGCGTACTGCCTGTCCGTGGAGCGGCTGCTCGGCATCGAGGAGGCCGTGCCCGACCGGGCCAGCATCATCCGCGTGATGCTGATGGAGCTGAACCGGCTCTCCTCGCACCTCGTCGCCATCGCCACCGGCGGCATGGAGCTGGGCGCCACCACGATCATGATCTACGGCTTCCGTGATCGTGAACTCATTCTCGACCTCTACGAACTGATCACCGGGCTGCGGATGAACCACGCGTACATCCGCCCCGGCGGCCTCGCCCAGGACCTGCCGCCCGGCGCGGTCGACCAAGTGCGCGAGTTCGTGAAGACGATGCGCAAGAACCTCCCGGAGTACGACAAGCTCGCCACCGGGAACCCCATCTTCAAGGCCCGTATGCAGGACGTCGGCTATCTCGACCTGACCGGCTGCATGGCCCTCGGCGCCACCGGGCCCATCCTGCGCTCCGCCGGCCTCCCGCACGACCTGCGCAAGGCGCAGCCGTACTGCGGCTACGAGAACTACGACTTCGAGATCCCCACGTCCGACAGTTGTGACGCGTACGGGCGCTTCCTGATCCGCCTCGAAGAGATGCGGCAGTCGCTGGGGATCGTCGAGCAGTGCCTCGACCGCCTCGAACCGGGCCCCGTCATGGTCGGCGACAAGAAGATCGCCTGGCCAGCGCAGCTCGCCCTCGGCCCCGACGGCCTCGGCAACTCCCTCGACCACATCCGGCAGATCATGGGCACCTCCATGGAGTCCCTGATCCACCACTTCAAGCTGGTCACCGAGGGCTTCAGGGTCCCGCCCGGACAGGCGTACGCGGCCGTCGAGTCCGCCAAGGGCGAACTCGGCGTGCACACCGTCTCCGACGGCGGCACCCGCCCCTTCCGGGTCCACTTCCGCGACCCGTCCTTCACCAACCTCGAAGCCATGGCGGCCATGTGCGAGGGCGGCCAGGTCGCCGACGTCATCGTCGCCGTGGCATCCATCGACCCCGTGATGGGAGGCGTCGACCGGTGACTGACATCAGCCTGGGCATGCCCCAACTGCCCGCCCCCGACTACCCGGCCGACGTACGCGCGCGCCTGGAGACGGACGCCAAGGAGATCATCGCCCGCTACCCTGGCTCCCGCTCCGCGCTGCTCCCGCTCCTGCACCTCGTGCAGTCGGAGGAGGGCCACGTCACCCGCACCGGCATGCAGTTCTGCGCGGACCTGCTCGACCTCACCACCGCCGAGGTCACCGCCGTCGCCACCTTCTACACCATGTACCGGCGGGGTCCGGGCGGCGAGTACCAGGTCGGCGTCTGCACCAACACCCTCTGCGCGGTCATGGGCGGCGACGCGATCTTCTCCGCCCTCCAGGAGCACCTGGGCGTGGGCAACGGCGGGACCACCGAGGACGGCAAGGTCAGCCTCGAACACATCGAGTGCAACGCCGCCTGCGACTTCGCGCCCGTACTGATGGTCAACTGGGAGTTCTTCGACAACCAGACCATCGAGTCCGCCAAGCGCCTCGTCGACGACCTGCGCGCCGGTGTCCAGGTCGAGCCGACCCGCGGCGCCCCGCTGTGCACGTTCAAGGAGACCTCCCGCATCCTCGCGGGCTTCCCCGACGAGCGCCCCGGCGCCACCGACGCCTCGGGCAGCGCGGGCCACGCCTCCCTCGTCGGACTCCGCCTCGCCAAGGGCGAGGGCCTGGAGGGACGCGTCGTCCACCCGCGCGACGCGGGCCCCGGCGACACACCGCCCGCCGACGCCGCCAAGGCCGACACGCCCCAGCCCGGCTCCGAGCACCTCAGCTCGCACGACGCACCGCAGCCGACATCGGCCTCCGACCCCGCGCACCCGTCGGGACCGGCCGCCGAGGAGGGGGAGTGATGACCGTGACCACCGAAAGCTCCGGCGCCCGGGACGAGACCAACCCGGAGAAGCTCCTCCACCCGGTGCTCTCCTCCTTCTGGGACGAGGACAGGTCCTGGACGCTCGACGTCTACCGCGACCACGGCGGATACGCGGGCCTGCGCAAGGCCCTCGCGATGGAGCCCGACGACCTCATCGCCTACGTGAAGGACGCGGGCCTGCGCGGACGCGGCGGCGCGGGCTTCCCCACCGGGATGAAGTGGCAGTTCATCCCCCAGGGCGACGGCAAGCCGCACTACCTCGTCGTCAACGCCGACGAGTCGGAGCCCGGGACCTGCAAGGACATCCCCCTCCTCTTCGCGAACCCGCACTCCCTCATCGAGGGCATCGTCATCGCCTGCTACGCCATCCGCTCCGCCCACGCCTTCATCTACCTGCGCGGCGAGGTCGTCCCCGTGCTGCGCAGGCTGCACGAGGCCGTGCGCGAGGCATACGCGGCGGGCTACCTCGGCAGGGACGTGCTCGGCAGCGGCCTCGACCTCGAACTCACCGTGCACGCGGGCGCCGGCGCGTACATCTGCGGTGAGGAGACTGCCCTGCTCGACTCGCTCGAAGGCCGTCGCGGCCAGCCGCGCCTGCGCCCCCCCTTCCCCGCCGTGGCCGGTCTTTACGCGTGCCCCACTGTTGTCAACAACGTGGAGTCCATCGCGTCGGTTCCCGCGATCCTGGACAAGGGCAAGGAGTGGTTCAGGTCGATGGGCAGCGAGAAGTCCCCCGGCTTCACGCTGTACTCGCTCAGCGGCCACGTCACGAGCCCGGGACAGTACGAGGCCCCCCTCGGCATCACGCTGCGCCAGCTCCTCGACATGAGCGGCGGCATCCGCGCCGGGCACCGCCTCAAGTTCTGGACCCCGGGCGGCTCCTCCACCCCCATGTTCACCGACGAGCACCTCGACGTCCCGCTGGACTACGAGGGCGTCGGCGGCGCCGGCTCGATGCTCGGCACCAAGGCGCTCCAGTGCTTCGACGAGACCACCTGTGTGGTCCGCGCGGTCACCCGCTGGACCGAGTTCTACGCCCACGAGTCCTGCGGCAAGTGCACGCCCTGCCGCGAGGGCACGTACTGGCTCGTGCAACTGCTCCGGGACATCGAGGCCGGCAAGGGCTCCATGGACGACCTCGACAAGCTGGCCGACATCGCCGACAACATCAACGGCAAGTCGTTCTGCGCCCTCGGCGACGGCGCCGCCTCGCCGATCTTCTCCTCGCTCAAGTACTTCCGCGAGGAGTACGAGCAGCACATCACCGGCGGGGGCTGCCCCTTCGACCCCGCCAAGTCGACCGCATGGGCGGACAACCACACGGAGGTGAACGCATGACGGTGACGACTGGCGCTCCCTCCAAAGGAGGCGAGCCCGCCGTTCCACCGGAGGACCTGGTCACCCTGACCATCGACGGCGCCGAGATCAGCGTGCCGAAGGGCACGCTCGTCATCAGGGCCGCCGAACTCCTCGGCATCGAGATCCCCCGGTTCTGCGACCACCCCCTCCTCGACCCCGCGGGCGCCTGCCGCCAGTGCATCGTCGAGGTCGAGGGCCAGCGCAAGCCCATGGCCTCGTGCACCATCACCTGCACCGAGGGCATGGTGGTCAAGAGCCAGATCACCTCGCCCGTCGCCGAGAAGGCCCAGCGCGGCGTGATGGAGCTGCTGCTCATCAACCACCCGCTGGACTGCCCCGTCTGCGACAAGGGCGGCGAGTGCCCCCTCCAGAACCAGGCCATGTCCGTCGGCGACCCCGACTCCCGCTTCGAGGGCGCCAAGCGCACGTACGAGAAGCCCGTGCCGGTCTCCAGCCAGGTGCTGCTCGACCGGGAGCGGTGCGTGCTGTGCGCCCGCTGCACCCGCTTCTCCAACCAGATCGCGGGCGACCCGATGATCGAACTCATCGAGCGCGGCGCCCTCCAGCAGGTCGGCACGGGCGAGGGCGACCCCTTCGAGTCGTACTTCTCCGGCAACACCATCCAGATCTGCCCCGTCGGCGCCCTCACCTCCGCCGCCTACCGGTTCCGCTCCCGCCCCTTCGACCTGGTGTCGTCGCCGAGCGTCTGCGAGCACTGCTCAGGCGGCTGCGCCACCCGCACCGACCACAGGCGCGGCAAGGTCATGCGGCGGCTCGCCGCCAACGACCCCGAGGTCAACGAGGAGTGGATGTGCGACAAGGGCCGCTTCGCGTTCCGCTACGCGCAGCGCCCCGACCGCCTCACCCACCCGCTGGTCCGCGACGCCGACAGCGGTGAGCTGGTCCCCGCGAGCTGGCCGCAGGCGCTCGCCGCGGCCGCCGAGGGCCTGGCCGCCGCGCACGGCCGCGCCGGGGTCCTCACCGGGGGCCGCCTCACCGTCGAGGACGCGTACGCGTACGGCAAGTTCGCGCGCCTGGCGCTCGGCACCAACGACGTCGACTTCCGCACCCGCGCGCACAGCGCGGAGGAGGCCGACTTCCTCGCCGCCCGCGTCGCGGGCCGCGGCCGCGACCTGGACGGCACCGGCGTCACGTACACCGTTCTGGAGAAGGCGCCCGCCGTGCTCCTCGTCGGCCTCGAAGCCGAGGAGGAGGCGCCCGGCGTCTTCCTGAGGCTGCGCAAGGCGTGGCGGGGGCACGGCCAGCGCACGTTCGCGCTCGCCACCCACGCCACCCGGGGCCTGGAGAAGGCGGGCGGCACCCTGCTGCCCGCCGCCCCCGGCACCGAGACCGAGTGGCTCGACGCCCTCGCGGGCCAGGTCGGCCTCCAGGGCGACGGGGCCGCGGCCGCCGAGGCGCTGCGCGCCGAGGGCGCCGTCATCGCCGTCGGCGAGCGCCTCGCGGGCGTCAGCGGCGGCCTCACCGCCGCCGTGCGCGCCGCGACCGCGACCGGCGCCCGGCTGGTGTGGATTCCCCGCAGGGCCGGGGACCGCGGCGCGGTCGAGGCGGGCGTCCTGCCGACGCTGCTGCCCGGCGGGCGCCCCGCGGGCGACACGCGCGCGCGTGACGAGGTCGCCGCCGCCTGGGGCGTCGCCCACCTGCCCACCCGGCAGGGCCGCGACACCGCCGGAATCCTGGACGCCGCCGCCGCGGGCGACCTCGGCGCCCTCCTCGTCGCCGGGGTCGACCTCGACGACCTGCCGGAGCCCGCACGCGCGCGTGCGGCGCTCGACGCGGCCGGTTTCGTCGTCTCGCTCGAACTGCGTCCCGGCGAGGTCACCGACCGCGCCGACGTGGTCCTGCCCGTCGCCGCCGTCCCCGAGAAGGCGGGCACCTTCCTCAACTGGGAGGGCCGTGCCCGTACGTTCGAGGCCGCGCTGAAGCCCGACCAGATGACGCACCGGCTGCCCCCGACCGACGGCCGCGTCCTCCAGATGCTCGCCGACGCGATGGACGTCCACCTCGGACTGCCCGACGTGCGCACCACCCGCGCCGAGATCGACCGGCTCGGCCACTGGGGCGGCGCCCCCGCGGGCGAGCCCCTGGAGTCCGGCGCCACACCGCCGCGGCCCGAGGCGGGCGAGGCCGTGCTCGCCGGGCACCGGCTCCTGCTCGACCGCGGCCGGCTCCAGGAGGGCGACGAGGCGCTGGCCGGCACCCGGCACGCCGCGGTCGCCAGGATCTCCGCCGCCACCGCCGCCGAGGCGGGCGTCAAGGACGGCGACACCCTCGCCGTCACGGGACCCGAGGGCGCCACGGAACTCCCGCTGCTGGTCACCGAGATGCCCGACCGGGTGGTCTGGCTCCCGCTGAACTCCGTGGGACACGGGGTCGCCGCCGACACCGGCGCCCGCCCAGGCGCACTCGTCCGCATCGGCCCGGCCACCGTGTCCGCGGCCCCCGAGGCCACGGAGGTGACGTCATGACGCCGCATCTCGTGACGCTCGCGCAGGAAGACCTCTCGCTGTTCGGCCGCGACCCCTGGTGGCTCGTCCTCGTCAAGGCGGTCTTCTGCTTCGCCTTCCTGATGATCACCGTGCTCTTCTCCATCGTGTGGGAGCGCAAGGTCGTCGCCTGGATGCAGCGGCGCATCGGCCCCAACCGGCACGGGCCCTGGGGCATGCTCCAGTCGCTCGCCGACGGCGTGAAGCTGATGCTCAAGGAAGACGTCATCGTCAAGCGCGCGGACAAGTTCGTCTACGTGCTCGCGCCCGTCGTCGCCGCCATCCCCGCGTTCATGGCCATCGCCGTGATCCCGTTCGGCCCCTCGGGCAACGAGATCTCGGTCTTCGGCCACCGCACCACGATGCAGCTCACCGACCTGCCGATCGCGATGCTCTACATCCTCGCGACCGCGTCCGTCGGCATCTACGGCATCGTGCTCGCTGGCTGGTCGTCCGGCTCGACGTACCCGCTCCTCGGCGGGCTGCGCTCCTGCGCCCAGATGATCTCCTACGAGATCGCCATGGGCGCCGCGTTCGCCTCCGTGTTCCTGTACTCGGGCTCCATGTCGACGTCCACGATCGTCGGGGAGCAGCACGACCGCTGGTACATCCTGCTGCTGCCGGTGTCGTTCCTGATCTACGTCGTCACCATGGTCGGCGAGACCAACCGTGCCCCGTTCGACATGCCCGAGTCCGAGGGCGACCTCGTCGGCGGCTTCAACACCGAGTACTCGTCGATCAAGTTCGCGATGTTCATGCTCGCCGAGTACGTCAACATGGTGACCGTCTCCTCCGTCGCCACCACCCTCTTCCTCGGCGGCTGGCGCGCCCCGTGGCCCGTCAGCACCTTCTGGGAGGGCGCGAACCACGGCTGGTGGCCGCTCCTCTGGTTCGTCATCAAGGTCCAGTTGCTGCTGTTCTTCTTCATCTGGCTGCGCGGCACGCTCCCGCGCGTGCGCTACGACCAGTTGATGAAGCTGGGCTGGAAGGTCCTGATCCCGGTCTCCGTGGTCTGGCTGATGCTCGTGGCGACCGTGCGGGCGCTGCGCAACGAGAACTACGACTTCGGCGACATCGTGCTCTACGTGGCGGGCGCCGTCATCGTGGTGCTGCTGATCACGTTCGCCGTCGACGCGCTCAGGCCGCGCCGCGACGAACCGGACGGGGCGCCGGGCGCCGAGGTGACCGACAGGGCCGACGGGGAAACCCCCGAGTTCGACCCGATGGCGGGCGGGTTCCCCGTGCCGCCGCTGCCGGGGCAGACCCTGCCGCCGGTGCCGAGGCGCCGTTCCCGGCAGGAGCGCGAGCTGATTGTCAGTGGTGGGCCGGATACTGCCAGTGACGGAAAGGAGGCGTCCGATGGCTGAGCGATCCCCGGAGCCGCGCAAGCCGGCCGAGTCAGGCGGCGTCGAGCCGTACGCGCCGCAGTCCGCGGGCAAGGAGACCGATCCCGGTTTCCAGAACCCGGTCGCGGGCTTCGGCGTGACCTTCAAGGCCATGTTCAAGAAGCGGCTGACCGAGCAGTACCCGGAGCAGCCGAAGGTCACCGCGCCCCGGTTCCACGGCAGGCACCAGCTCAACCGCCATCCGGACGGCCTGGAGAAGTGCATCGGCTGCGAGCTGTGCGCCTGGGCCTGTCCCGCCGACGCCATCTACGTCGAGGGCGCGGACAACACGGACGAGGAGCGCTACAGCCCCGGCGAGCGCTACGGCCGCGTCTACCAGATCAACTACGCCCGCTGCATCCTGTGCGGCCTGTGCATCGAGGCGTGCCCCACCCGCGCGCTCACGATGACCAACGAGTTCGAGCTGGCCGACAGCAGCAGGCAGAACCTGATCTACACCAAGGAGCAGTTGCTCGCCGGGCTCACCGACGACATGGTCGACAGCCCCCACGCGATCTACCCCGGCACCGACGAGCAGGACTATTACCGGGGCCTGGTGACCGAGGCGGCGCCCGGCACCACCCGTCAGGTGGCGCTGTCCAAGGGCGAGGTCGCCCAGGAGGCGTCCTCGGACTTCGGCCCCGACGAACCGGCCTCCGAGAAGGTGATCGGCCGATGATGCAGCTCGCGGCTTACCACACCTCCACGGGCGAGGCCGTCCAGTTCTGGGTCCTCGGCATCGTCGCCGTGATCGGCGCCCTGTGCACGGTGCTCATGCGCAAGGCGGTGCACAGCGCCCTGTGCCTCGCCGGGACCATGATCATCCTGGCGGTGTTCTACCTCGCCAACGGGGCGTACTTCCTCGGCATCGTCCAGATCGTCGTCTACACGGGCGCGATCATGATGCTGTTCCTCTTCGTGGTGATGCTCGTCGGCGTCACCGCCGCTGACTCCCTCAAGGAGACCATCAAGGGGCAGCGCTGGCTCGCGGTGCTGTGCGGCGTCGGCTTCGGCGTCCTGCTGATCGCCGGGATCGGCAACGCGTCCCTGAAGGACTTCAACGGCACGGGACAGGCCAATTCGGCGGGGAACGTCGAGGGCCTCGCCTCCCTCATCTTCACCAAGTACGTGTTCGCGTTCGAGATCACCGGCGCCCTGCTGATCACGGCGACCGTCGGCGCGATGGTGCTCACCCACAAGGAGCGCACGGAGCGCGCGAAGACCCAGCGCGAGCTGTCCGAGCAGCGGGTGCGCGAGGGCAGGCACCTCCCGCCGCTGCCCGCCCCCGGCGTCTACGCCCGGCACAACGCGGTGGACATCGCGGGCCTGCTGCCCGACGGCTCCCCGTCCGAGCTGACGGTCAACAAGACGCTGCGCGACCGCGGCCAGATCCGCGACGTGTCCGACGAGGCGATGAACGACCTGCGGGCGCTTGAGCAGCGCTCCGCGAACCGCCTGGAGCGTACCGGGTCCGAGGAGGCTTCCCAGTGAATCCTGTCTACTACCTCTACCTCGCGGCGCTGCTGTTCACGATCGGCGGCACCGGCGTGCTGATCAGGCGGAACGCCATCGTGGTGTTCATGTGCATCGAGCTGATGCTGAACGCCTGCAATCTGGCCTTCGTCGCCTTCTCCCGGCTGCACGGCAATCTCGACGGGCAGATCATCGCGTTCTTCACGATGGTCGTCGCCGCCGCCGAGGTCGTGGTCGGGCTCGCGATCATCGTGTCGCTGTTCCGTTCCCGCCACTCGGCCTCGGTCGACGACGCCAGCCTGATGAAGCTGTAAGGGGTCGCAGTCTCGTGGACAACCTGATCGCGCTGCTCATCGCGGCGCCACTGCTCGGAGCCGCCGTGCTGCTCTGCGGCGGCCGGAGACTGGACAGGGCCGGGCACTGGCTCGGCACCCTGCTCGCGGCCCTCTCCTTCGTCCTCGGCGTGATCCTCTTCAGCGACATGCTGGGCAGGAGCGCCGGTGCCAGGTCCGTGCACCAGCACCTGTTCAGCTGGGTCCCGGTCGAGGGCTTCCAGGCCGACGTCTCCTTCCAGCTCGACCAGCTCTCGATGACGTTCGTGCTCCTCATCACGGGTGTGGGCACCCTGATCCACATCTACTCCGTGGGCTATATGGAGCACGACGAGCGGCGCCGCCGCTTCTTCGGCTATCTGAACCTGTTCCTCGCGGCGATGCTGCTGCTGGTCCTCGCGGACAATTACCTGCTGCTGTACGTCGGCTGGGAGGGCGTGGGCCTCGCCTCGTACCTGCTGATCGGCTTCTGGCAGCACAAGCCGAGCGCGGCCACGGCTGCCAAGAAGGCGTTCATCGTCAACCGCGTCGGCGACGTGGGCCTCTCCATCGCGATCATGCTGATGTTCACCACCTTCGGCACCTTCGCGTTCGGCCCGGTGAACGGCGCGGTGGACGACGGCAGCCAGGGCAAGCTGACCGCCATCGGCCTCATGCTGCTGCTCGCCGCCTGCGGCAAGTCCGCGCAGGTGCCGCTCCAGTCCTGGCTCGGTGACGCGATGGAGGGCCCGACGCCGGTCTCCGCCCTCATCCACGCCGCCACCATGGTCACCGCGGGCGTCTACCTGATCACCCGCTCCGGCGCGATCTTCGACGCGGCGCCCGACGCCCAGTTGGCGGTCACCGTCGTCGGCGCGGTCACGCTGCTGTTCGGTGCGATCGTCGGTTGCGCGAAGGACGACATCAAGAAGGCGCTCGCCGGTTCGACGATGTCCCAGATCGGCTACATGGTCCTCGCCGCCGGGCTCGGCCCGATCGGCTACGTCTTCGCGATCATGCACCTGGTGACGCACGGCTTCTTCAAGGCCGGGCTCTTCCTCGGCGCCGGTTCGATCATGCACGGCATGAACGACGAGGTGGACATGCGCCGTTACGGCGGCCTGTGGCGGAAGATGCCGGTCACCTTCGCCACCTTCGGCCTCGGCTACCTCGCGATCATCGGCTTCCCCGGCCTGTCCGGGTTCTTCTCCAAGGACAAGATCATCGAGGCGGCGTTCGCCAAGGGCGGCACCGAGGGCTGGATTCTCGGCGGCGCGGCCCTGCTGGGCGCGGCCATCACCGCGTACTACATGACGCGCGTGATGATCCTCACCTTCTTCGGCGAGCCCCGCTGGAAGGGCGCCGGGACGGCCTCGCCCGCCTCGCCCGACGTGGAGCCCGCCGCCGAGCACCGCGGCGAGCACGCGGAGCCGCACCCGCACGAGTCGCCCAAGTCCATGACGATCCCCATGATCGTGCTGGCCTTCGGCTCGGTCTTCGCGGGCGCGGTCTTCGGCGTCGGCGACCGCTTCCTGCACTGGCTCTCGCCCGTCACGGGCCACGAGGAGGGCAACTCCCCGGTCAGCGCGGGCACCGTCACCGTGGCCACCCTGGTGCTGCTGGTCGTCGGCGCGGGGATCGCCTACCTCCAGTACGGCAGGCGGCCGGTGCCCGCGGTCGCCCCGCGCGGCTCCCTGGTCACCAGGATCGCCCGCCGCGACCTCCTCCAGGACGACTTCAACCACGTCGTCCTGGTCCGCGGCGGTGAGCACCTCACCCGCTCCCTGGTCTACGTCGACCACACCTTGGTCGACGGGGTCGTCAACGGCACCGCGGCCTCCTTCGGCGGCCTCTCGGGGCGGCTGCGCAAACTCCAGAACGGCTACGCCCGCAGCTACGCGGTCTCGATGTTCGGCGGAGCCGCGGTCCTGGTGGCCGCGACGCTGCTGATGAGGGCGGTCTGATACCGATGTCCTTCCCCCTGCTCACAGTGACGGCGGCCGTCCCCGCCGTCGGCGCGGTCGTCACCGCCGCGGTGCCTGCGGCCCGGCGCACCACCGCGAAATGGGTGGCGCTGCTGTTCTCGCTCGCCACCCTGGTGTGCGCGGCGATCGCGCTCGTACGCTTCGAGCCCGGCGGCGACCGCTACCAGCTCACCGAGTCGCACGCGTGGATCGCCGACTTCGGCGTGCGCTACGAACTCGGCGTCGACGGCATCGGGGTCGCCCTGCTCGCGCTCACGGCGCTGCTGATCCCGTTCGTCATCGTGGCCGGCTGGCACGACGCGGACCCCCTGGAGACGCACAGCTCCCGGTGGCGGCCCACTCAGGGCTTCTTCGCCCTGATCATGGCCGTGGAAGCGATGGTGATCCTCTCCTTCGAGGCCACCGACGTCTTCCTCTTCTACATCCTCTTCGAAGCCATGCTGATCCCGATGTACTTCCTCATCGGCGGCTTCGGGGACCGGGCGCACGCCGGGAGCGACGAGAACGCCGCGGCCCAGCGCTCGTACGCCGCGGTGAAGTTCCTGCTGTACAACCTGGTCGGCGGCCTCGTCATGCTGGCCGCCGTCATCGGTCTCTACGTCGTCGCGGGCAACTTCTCCCTCCAGGAGATCGCCCAGGCCCGCGCGAGCGGCGACCTGTCCATGGCGACGAGCACCGAGCGCTGGCTGTTCCTCGGGTTCTTCTTCGCGTTCGCGGTGAAGGCCCCGCTGTGGCCGCTGCACACCTGGCTGCCGAACGCGATGGGCGAGGCCACCGCGCCGGTCGCCGTGCTGATCACGGCCGTGGTCGACAAGGTCGGCACGTTCGCGATGCTCCGCTTCTGCCTCCAGCTCTTCCCCGAGGCGAGCAGGTGGGCCACCCCCGTGATCATGGTGCTGGCGCTGATCAGCGTCATCTACGGGGCGTTGCTCGCGGTCGGCCAGCGCGACATCAAGCGCCTTGTCGCCTACGCGTCGATCTCCCACTTCGGGTTCATCATCCTGGGCATCTTCGCGATGACGAGCCAGGGCCAGTCGGGCGCCACCCTGTACATGATCAACCACGGCATCTCGACGGCCGCGCTGATGCTGGTGGCGGGCTTCCTGATCTCCCGGCGCGGCTCCCGGCTCATCGCCGACTACGGCGGGGTGCAGAAGGTCGCCCCGGTGCTCGCGGGCACCTTCCTCATCGGCGGCCTCGCGACCCTGTCGCTGCCCGGACTCGCCCCGTTCGTCAGCGAGTTCCTGGTGCTGGTCGGCACGTTCACGCGCTACCCGGCGGTCGGCGTCATCGCCACCGTCGGCATCGTGCTCGCCGCGCTGTACGTCCTCGTGCTCTACCAGCGCACGATGACGGGGCCCGTCAAGGCCGGTGTGCACGGCATGTCGGACCTCAAGGCGCGCGAACTGGTGGTCGTGGCCCCCCTGATCGCCCTGCTGATCTTCCTGGGCGTCTACCCGAAGCCCCTGACCGACATCGTCAACCCGGCCGTGAAGCAGACCATGTCCGACGTCCAGAAGCACGACCCCAAGCCCGAGGTGGAGGCGGCCCAGTGAGCCCAACTGCCGTCCACAGCCTGTGGACAACGGCGGCCGGTCCGATCTCCAAGATCGACGCGCCGAAGATCGAATACGGGCAGTTGTCGCCCACCCTGATCGTCATCGGCGCGGCCGTCGTCGGCATCCTCGTCGAGGCGTTCATCCCGCGCAGATCCCGCTACTACACGCAGGCGTTCATCGCGGTCGTGGCGCTCGCGGCGGCGTTCGCCGCCGTCGTCGGCCTCGCGGCGGGCGGCTACGGCACCACCAAGAGCCATATCGCGGCCATGGGCGCCATCGCCGTCGACGGCCCCTCGCTGTTCCTCCAGGGCACCATCCTGCTGGCGGGCATCGTCGCGGTCTTCACCTTCGCGGAGCGCCGCCTCGACCCGGAGGCGCACGGCAGCCGTGTCGACTCCTTCGCCGCACAGGGCTCCTCGGTGCCGGGCAGCGACGCGGAGCAGGCGGCGGTGCGTGCCGGGTTCACCACCACCGAGGTGTTCCCGCTGGCGCTCTTCGCCATCGGCGGCATGCTCGTCTTCACCTCGGCGAACGACCTGCTGACGCTGTTCGTCGCCCTTGAGGTGTTCTCGCTGCCGCTGTACCTGCTGTGCGCGCTGGCCCGCCGCAAGCGGCTGATGTCGCAGGAGGCGGCCGTGAAGTACTTCCTCCTCGGCGCGTTCGCCTCGGCGTTCACCCTCTTCGGCATCGCGCTGCTCTACGGCTACGCGGGCTCGGTGTCGTACTCGACGATCGCGCAGGTCGTCGACGGCAGCATCAAGACCGTCGACCCAGCGCTCGCGGGCACCATGGGCAACGACGCCCTGCTGATCATGGGCGCCGCGATGGTCGTCATGGGCCTGCTGTTCAAGGTCGGCGCCGTGCCGTTCCACATGTGGACCCCGGACGTCTACCAGGGCGCCCCGACGCCGGTGACGGGCCTGATGGCCGCCGCCACCAAGGTCGCCGCCTTCGGCGCCCTGCTGCGGCTGCTGTACGTGGTGCTGCCCGGCATGAGCTGGGACTGGCGCCCGGTGATGTGGGCCATCGCGATCATCACCATGCTCGGCGGCGCCATCGTCGCGATCACGCAGACCGACATCAAGCGGCTGCTGGCGTACTCGTCGATCGCCCACGCGGGCTTCATCCTCGCCGGTGTGATCGCGATGACCCCGGACGGCGTCTCCTCGGTCCTGTTCTACCTGGCCGGGTACTCGTTCGTGACCATCGGCGCCTTCGCCGTCGTCACGCTCGTACGGGACGCGGGGGGCGAGGCCACCCACCTCTCCAAGTGGGCCGGGCTCGGCCGCCGCTCCCCGCTGGTGGCCGCCGTGTTCGCGGTGTTCCTGCTGGCCTTCGCGGGCATCCCGCTGACCTCCGGGTTCTCCGGGAAGTTCGCGGTGTTCAAGGCCGCGGCTGACGGCGGGGCCACCCCGCTGGTCGTGGTCGGTGTGATCTCGTCGGCCATCGCCGCGTTCTTCTACATCCGGGTCATCGTGCTGATGTTCTTCAGCGAGCCCAAGCCGGAGGGGCCGACCGTGGCCGTCCCCTCGGCGCTGACCACCACCACCATCGCGATCGGCGTCGCCGTCACCGTCGTCCTCGGCGTCGCCCCCCAGTACTTCCTGGATCTCGCGAGCCAGGCGGGCGTCTTCGTCCGCTGACCCGGGCCGCCACGGCCCGCCTGCACCGCACCGCCGCCCGGCGCCCCCGTGGGGGAGCCGGGCGGCGGCGTTCGGCGGCCGTTCACCGGCGTTCGCCGATGGTTATCCACAGGCACCCGGCCGTGGTGTCGCTTCGACCGAAAGAGTCTGTGGATAACTCCGGCGGTGTCCGTGCCGCCGCCTATCGTGGGACACGCGATTTCCTCCGAGGGGCTGGGGTTATGAACGGGACAGAGCTGGGCGAGAGCGACGCCCTGCGGACCTTGCACAAGGTCTTCGGCTACGACGCCTTCCGCGGCGAGCAGGAAGCCGTCATCGACCATGTCATCGAGGGCGGCGACGCGGTCGTGCTGATGCCGACGGGCGGCGGCAAGTCGCTCTGCTACCAGATTCCGGCCCTGGTCAGACCGGGCACCGGCATCGTGGTCTCCCCGCTGATCGCCCTCATGCAGGACCAGGTGGACGCGCTGCGCGCGCTGGGCGTGCGCGCCGGGTTCATCAACTCGACGCAGGACTTCGACGAGCGCAGGCTAGTGGAGGCCGAGTTCGCCGCGGGCGAACTCGACCTGCTGTACCTGGCGCCGGAGCGGCTGCGCCTCGACGCCACGCTCGACCTGCTCTCCCGCGCCAGGATCAGCGTCTTCGCCATCGACGAGGCGCACTGCGTCGCCCAGTGGGGCCACGACTTCCGCCCCGATTACCTGGCGCTGTCCCTGCTCGGCGAGCGCTGGCCCGACGTCCCCCGTATCGCGCTCACCGCCACCGCCACGCGCGCCACCCACGAGGAGATCACCCAGCGCCTCGGCATGCCGGAGGCCCGGCACTTCGTCGCCAGCTTCGACCGGCCCAATATCCAGTACCGGATCGTGTCGAAGGCGGACCCGAAGAAGCAGCTCCTCGCCTTCCTGAAGCAGGAGCACCAGGGCGACGCGGGCATCGTCTACTGCCTCTCGCGCAACAGCGTCGACAAGACCGCCGAGTTCCTGACCCGCCAGGGTATCGAGGCCGTGCCGTACCACGCGGGGCTCGACGGGGCGACCCGCGCCGCCCACCAGGCGCGCTTCCTGCGGGAGGAGGGCCTGGTGGTGGTCGCCACCATCGCCTTCGGCATGGGTATCGACAAGCCGGACGTGCGCTTCGTGGCCCATCTCGACCTGCCCAAGTCCGTCGAGGGCTACTACCAGGAGACGGGCCGCGCGGGCCGCGACGGCCTGCCGTCGACGGCCTGGATGGCCTACGGGCTCCAGGACGTCGTGCAGCAGCGCAAGCTGATCCAGTCGGGCGAGGGCGACGAGGCGTTCAGGCGGCGCGCCGCCTCCCACCTCGACTCCATGCTGGCGCTCTGCGAGACGGTGCGCTGCCGCAGGAGTCAACTGCTGACCTACTTCGGCCAGGAGTCCTCCGGAAGCGACTGCGGCAACTGCGACACGTGTCTGACCCCGCCCGAGACCTGGGACGGCACGGTCGCCGCCCAGAAGGTCCTCTCCACGGTGGTACGGCTCCAGCGCGAGCGGCACCAGAAGTTCGGCGCGGGCCAGATCATCGACATCCTCCTCGGCCGCAGGACGGCCAAGGTGATCCAGTTCGACCACGACCAGCTCTCGGTGTTCGGCATCGGGGAGGACCTGGGCGAGGGCGAGTGGCGCGGCGCGGTGCGCCAACTGCTCGCGCAGGGCCTGCTGGCCGTCGAGGGGGAGTACGGCACGCTGGTGCTGACCGAGGACAGCGGCGCCGTACTGCGCAGGGAGCGTGAGGTGCCGCTGCGCAAGGAGCCCAAGAAGGCGGCCACGCCCCGCGCCGAGCGCACCGCAAGGGCCGCGGGCCCGAAGGCGGTGGTGGACCTCCCCGAGGAGGCGGTGCCGCTCTTCGAGGCGCTGCGGGCCTGGCGCGCGGCCCAGGCGAAGGAACAGGGCATGCCCGCCTATGTGATCTTCCACGACGCCACCCTGCGGGAGATCGCCACGCTGCGGCCCGCGTCCGTCCGTGACATGGCCCAGATCAGCGGCGTCGGCGAGAAGAAGCTCGCCACCTACGGCGAGGGGGTGATCGAGGTGGTCGCCGGCTTCACCGCGGGCGGCGCGGCGCCGACCGCCGCGCCCGGGTCCGGACCAGGGGCGGCGGCGCCCGACGCCGGTCTCTTCGACGGGGCGGACCCGGGACAGGAGCCCGAGCCGGACTCCGAGCCGGAGCCCGACTGGTAGGCGGCGGTGGGGAGCCCCGGCCGCGGCCGGGCGCCCGGTGCTGCCGGGGTGGGGCGCCCCGCGCTGCGGGCCGGGGCACTCCGCGCTGCTGAGGCCGGGGCGCCCGGCAGCTACGCCTTCACCAGCCCCAGCCTGATCAGGCTCTCCGCGGTGCCCACGATGGCGTCCTCGGGGGTTCGTGGTGTCCAGCCGAGCAGTGTGCGGGCCTTCTGCGAGCTGCCTGCCTTGACCTTGCCAAGCTCGGGGACGAAGGTGCGTACCGCCGGGTCCATGCGGGAGGCGAGGCGGGTGGCCCAGTTGGGCAGTCGGCGGGTGGGGACGCGCGCGGCGGCGCCGCCGAGGCGTTCGCGCAGCACCCGCGCGACATCGGCGATCCACTGCGGCGCCCCGGACACCGCGAGGAAGCGCTCGCCGTGGGCGGCCGGGGCGGTCATCGCCCGTAGGTGCAGGTCGGCGGGGTCGCGCACGTCGACCAGGCTGTACGACAGTTGCGGCAGCGCCGGGACGTCGTGGTCCAGGAGCCGCTGGACGAGGGTGACGGAGGTCGAGAGGCCGGGGCCGAGTACGGGGCCGAGGACGGTGACCGGGTTGACGACGGCCAGTTCGGGCGCCGCGGGCTCGCGCTCCACGAAGTCCCACGCCGCCCGCTCGGCGAGGGTCTTGGACTTGGCGTAGGCGCTCACCCCCGGGCCGTCGACATCGGTCCAGTCCTTCTCGGTGAACGTCCTCGCCGCCCCGGTGTGCCCATAGCTGATCGCCGCGAAGGACGAGGTCAGCACGGTTCGCCGGACCCCGGCGTCGCGGGCCGCGCGCAGCACCCGCAGGGTGCCCTCGCGGGCCGGGACGATCAGTTCGTCCTCGTGGCGCGGCATGCCGGCGGGGAAGGGGGACGCGGTGTGCAGGACGTAGTCGCAGCCGTCCATCGCGGCGGCCCAGCCCTCGTCGGATGTCAGGTCGGCGACCGCGAAGCCGAGCGCGTCGCCGGGCTCTGCCCCGCCCGTGCGCAGGAACTGCCTGACCCGGTCCGCGCGTTCGGGCGCGCGCACGGTGGTGCGCACCGTGTGCCCCGCGGCGAGCAGCCGCAGGATGCAGTGCGCCGCCACGAAACCGGAGCCCCCGGTCACCAGCACCGTCCCGTCGCTCATGCCGTCCCCTCTCCCACACCGGGATGCGACACATGCATCCCTCGATGAGACATGAATGTATCAACGGGCGACAGGGGCGTCAAAACAGCGGTGTCTTAATCTGCTACTTATCTGATACTTTGCTGGGCATCATGGAACCGGCCACACCTCCCCACGCCCACCGCAACTCCCCGCGCTTCGACCGCACTTCCGCCGCGATCCTCGACGCCGCCGCCCGCGTCTTCCACGAAGAGGGCACCGGCGCCAATCTCGCCTCGGTCGCCGCCGCCGCGGGCATCAGCCGCGCCACCCTCTACCGCTACTACGCCAACCGCGAGGCCCTGCTCGCCGCCCTCTCCGCGGACGCCCTGAGCGCCGCGGCCCGGCGGCTCTCGGACGCCGGGCTCGAACGGGCGGGCGTCGAGGACGCCATCGGGCGCGTCCTGCGCGCGCTCGTCGCCGTCGGCGACCGCTATGCGGTGCTCATCAGCGACCACGCCATGCTCAGCACCGCCCACGAACAGCTCGCCGCCGTCATCCAGGGCGTTCTCGCGCGCGGGATCGAGACGGGAGTGCTCCGCGGCGACCTCCCCGTCGAGATCCAGTACGAGTTCCTGGCGGGCACCGCGCTCAACGCCATCAAGATCACCCAGCAGCACGGCCTCGGCCTTGAGGAGGCCAGCGCCGCCGCGGCCGGGTTCTTCCTCGACGGCACCCGCTCACGGGCGTGACGGGCCCGCCGCCGGGGCGGGGCCGCCCGCACGCGGTGGTCACCCGGGCTGGTGCGGGGGCAGGCCCCAGTGCTCCGGGTGGGCCGCCATATCGGCGGTGAGGGCCTCGTGGGTGGGGTCGGCCACGGCCCACGAGTGCCCCGGGGGATGCCCGGCGTACAGCTCGCAGGGGTCGCCGCCGGGGTGTGCGGTGGTGCACCACGCCAGCGTGGCGAACCGGTGGCCGCCGCCCCCGTCGTCGTGCCACCGCAGCCACATGGCCGCGTCGGGCCCCTCGACGTCCCAGAGGTGGTCGGCGTGGTCCCCGTCGTGGCCCTCGGCGAGTTCGCAGGCGGCGTAGCCGTTGGCGAACCACACCGGGTCCTCGGGCGGTTCGCCCGCTGCCGCCGTTCGCAGCAGCGTCTCCGGTACGGGCAGTCGGCGCAGGGCGGTGCACTGCGGCAGGGAACGGTGGGAAAACACGGCACGGTCCTCCTACGTGTGGTCCAGGGCGAGGCAGTCGGGGCAGTTGACCGCCCGCAGCCATTCGGTGACGAGTTCGCCGGGTCCTCCGGCACCGCACTTCGGCCGCAGGACAAGGCCGCCGTGGCGGTCGAGTTCCGCTTCGAGCGCGTGCACGGTCAGCACGTCGTCCCCGACCGTGCCCGCGGCTTCCGCCGGGTGTGGGTTCCTCACGGTGTCCTCCTCCGGCTCTTCCTGTGGAGTGCGGCGATGGCCGTGAGCTGGCGCCGCTCCCAGGAGGTGGCAGGGCGCAGCCGCCAGTAACGCACCCGCCACACCAGCCCCGTGGGGCGCATGACCTCGACGTGCACTCCGTCGATGGCGGTCACCACACCGGGCATGCCGCGCTCCGAGCAGTAGACGGTCATGCCGGGAGCGACCTGGCGCGGATGCGTGAAGCCGGCCGCCTGGACGGGGTAACTCCAGCCGCCCCGCGCGCCGTTGGCGCTCGCGCGGCTCACCGCTCGTCCAGCGTTCTGAGATGGGCCTCGATCTCCAGGCCCAATTTCAGGGCCCGTTCGACCAAAACCTCTAACGACGCAGATTCGTTCTGTTCTTCGAGAGCACCACGTGAAGGTGATTCGCAGGTGCCCTCGGGCGCGATGACAGGGTGTTTCCGGGGCAAGGCTCGCTCCTCTCCGTAGCGACGCCACTACCGGGGCGATTAGCCTGGCGTAGAGTTGAACAACCCTCAACTTGGCGCTTTTTGCACGGAGAGTTAGGTGATGACCGTTGAACCGGAAGCAGTTAGTCCCCGAAGAATCGCCGAAGGCGGCGTACGGGGAGCGTCTGCGCAGGCTGCGCGATGAGCGCGGTCTGACGCAGGATGAATTGGGCGAGCGGATGGGATACTCAGGCACCCACATCTCCGCCGTGGAAACTGGCCGGAGATCCCCAACCCCCCACTTTTCCTCAAAGGCTGACGCGGTATTCGAAACTGGCGATCAGTTCGAGCGCCAGGGGAGGGCTGTACGTCACACGGCGGTTCTGGAGGGGTTTCCGGAGTACGTCGCGCGGGAGGCGGGGGCTACGGAGATCCGGATCTTCGAGGTAGGTCTTGTCCCGGGGCTGCTCCAGACTCCGGACTACGGGGCCGCGATCACGACGGGTGCCGTGCGCAGGGGGGCGATCACGGAGCAGCAAGCTGAAGAGCGATTGGCTCTGCTCACTCGGCGGCAGACATCCCTCGTACGAACACCCGCGCCGATGGTCCACGCGGTCCTGGACGAGAGCTGTGTCCGACGTGCTGTAGGGGGCCCCGAGGTCATGGCCGCGCAGCTCGATAGGCTCATTTCCTTCGCGGAACTGCCGTCCACCGTCTTCCAGGTCGCCCCGTTCGATCTCGGTGAGCGGCGGGCGTTCGACCTTCCCATCTACCTGCTGACTCTGAGTGACAGGACTCACCTGACCTACGCCGAGTCGGCGCATCAGGGCAGCCTGGCGCGCGATATGAACGTCGTACAGTCCAAGTTGACGGCCTACCATCAGCTTCAAGCCGAGGCGCTGTCGCAGGCCGCGTCCGTGGCTTTGATCCAGAAGTTGCGAAAGGGCATCCAGTGACGACCGAAACTCCCCGTTGGTACAAGTCTTCCTACAGCAGCAACGGCGGCGCCTGCGTCGAGGTCGCGGCCAACCTGGCCGCCTCGCGTGGCGTCGTCCCCGTCCGCGACTCGAAGAACACGAGCGGCCCGGTCCTGACCGTCGCCGCCGACGCGTTCTCGTCTTTCGTGGACGGCGTCAAGACGGGCACGATGGGCACCAACTGAGCAACGCGCAACCGGCCCCGCCGCTCCACGTCCAGCGGGCGGCGGGGCCGGACCGCGTCCAACCAGCAACGTAAGGAACCCCCATGGCAATGGAATCCCCTCGCTGGTTCAAGTCCTCCTACAGCAGCAACGGCGGCAGTTGCGTGGAGATCGCGGCCAACCTCGCCGCCTCGCACGGCATCGTCCCGGTCCGCGACTCCAAGAACCCGACCGCCCCGCCCCTGACCGTCACCACCGACGCGTTCCGCACCTTCGTGGCGAGCGTCAGGACCGGTACCCCGGGCGCCCACTAGGCGCTTGTTCGGGTAGTCCGCATTCAGGCAGGGCGTTGAGCGGGCCGGGGTGCCATGCCGCTTCTTGCGGTTCGGCGGCCGACTGGTGCCGCATGCCGGAGAAGGGGTTGCGCCAGAACTGTGAGCGTGGGGTGCGCCAGCGGTAGCGGAGGGCGAGAAGGCGCATCAGGAAGGCGAACAGGGCGGAGCCGGCGGCCGTGGCGACGTTGAGTGTGCCGGTGAGGTGCAGGGCGGCGGTCGAGCCGGCTCCGATCAGTGCGGGGAGTACGTAGAGGTCGTGGTTCCATCGCAGGACGGCGGGGAGTTCCTGGGCGATGACGCTCGCCAGGACGCCGCCGCCCACCGCGCTGGCGATGCCGAGTGTGACGGCCGCGGGGATGTCGAAGCCGTGGGTGAGTGCCTTTGTCGTGCCGGTGACGCTGAAGAGTCCGAGGGCGGCGGCGTCGGAGAGGTCGAGGAGGATGCTGCGCCGGATTCTGCGGTCGTCGTAGAGCCGGTGGCCGAAGTAGACGAGGGCGGCTGCCACGATCGGGGTGAAGAAGTAGCCCATGTCGGCGAAGGCGACCGGTTTCACCTGGAGGATCAGATCGCGGACGACGCCGCCGCCGAGTCCCGCTGCCTCGCTCAGGATGACCGCCCCGAAGATGTCGAAGTCTCTTCGCACGGAGAGGAAGGCCCCGGAGAGCGCGAAGGCGAAAATGGCCACCAGGTCCATCAAGTACTGGACAACTTCGCTGAGGTCTTGCATCGGCATGGGGGGAGGGTTCCTTTGCGGCACCGTGAAGTACGTTGCCCCCGGGTGCGTCCCGGCTCCGGCGGAGGCGTCTGTACAACGGCCGCCTCGGCCGTGAGGTTCAGCGCGAGCCTTCGGGCCCTCAGGCACGCGGGCGGGGGCTGGTGCCCACCTCCAGCGTCCAGAGCATGGCGCTGAGCGCACCGCCGGACAGCGGGGCGCGCCCCAGCCGGGCAGGACCGGGGCGCCCCTGATGTGCGGCATCGGTCACCGCTCAGGCGGCCTCGGGCGGGTCACCTGCCGGCCGATCGCCGCTGGTTTCCGCTCGTCCCTCCCAGCGGCGGCCGGTCACGCCGGTCGCGGTCGCGCCGGTCGTTTCGGTCACGCCGTTCACGCCGGTCGCGGCGATCACGCCGGTCACGGTCACGCCTGTTCGGCGATTCGAGCGCGGCGGCTGCCGCGGTACCCGCCTGCGGTGCCGAGCTGTACCTCCCGGACCGCTCGGCGACAGTCTGAGTCAACCCATTGCGCTGGATGAAGTTGGCGAGGTAGGCGTCGGCGTTCTGCCAGTGCTGATTAAGCGTGGCGGCTTCCTGCTGCAACGTGTTCTGCAACCACTGGTATACGGCCGGGCCCTCATGAGGTTCGTACCCCTCCTCCCGGAGGTAGGCCTGCGGGTCCTGGAGGTAGGCATCCACTGACGCCTGCCCCGCCGCGACGCTGTCGTTCGCATCCTGCGTGGCCACCATGTTGGGGTCCTGTGCGTAAGCCGCCCGTTCCTGTGGTGTCAGAAGGCCTATAACGTTGTCGGCGCCGCCCAGTTGGGCCATGAGTTCTGAGGCGGTCTCTGGGGGCGCCGGGTCCGAGCGGACCTCGAAGTCCGAGCTTTGACTGAAGTCGTACGGGTTTTGATTAGGCACTGAAGCCCTCCTGGCCTCGGAAGCACCCAACACAACGTGTCGCCCACCCGCCCGGTTCAACCCATTTCGCGCCTACGGCCGGCGGGGCCGGGGTGCTCCGAGGGGGCGGCGCGCTTCGACCAGTCCCCATACATCGCCCTGTCGCCCTCACTCGGCTGTCCTGCCGAGTCTCCAGGCGGTTCCGTCGGGGGCGCCCCGGCGAAGGGTGTGTTCCCCGCTGGCGTCCACCGTGAGCCGGTAAGCGTCCGGGGACGGTCGGAGTGGCTGTGCCGGTGTCGGCGACGAGCGACAGGCTCAACACCTCATTCGGACCTGGTTCGCGGTGCTCCTGACCGAGCGTGCCGCCGTCGAACACGACGAGCGTGCCGAGGAGTTGCTGCGCCGTGACTCCCGCGCCACCAAGCACCCCGTCGACGGGAAACTGATGACCCTCGTCGAGGAGGGCATCTACCTCTCCGGCGCGGACGGCCGCTCGGTGTGGGTGGAGTTTGGAGAGGCATCCGGTGGTCTGGGTGACCTGCCTACCGCTCCGCAGTGGGAGAAGGCGGCCCGTGGTCCGAAAGGGCGCGTCTACCCGTGGGGGAATGAACCGACCGCAGCGAAATGCAACGTCGCCGAGACCGGCATGGACGCGACGACGCCCGTCTCCCGCTACCGGTCCGGCGCCAGCCCATACGGCGTTTTCGACATGTGCGGCAACGTGTGGGAGTGGTGCTCCACCGAGGAGAAACCCGGCAACGGCCGGTACGAGCTGAAGGGGTCGGCGTTCACGTCACCCTTCGAGCGTGCCGCCCCCGCGTTACGCGTCGGTTGAACCGTCAGGCGGCGACGCCGAGTTCCTTGCGGGTCCGCTGGGCGAACTCGCGCACGGCCGGTTCGCGCCGCCAGGGGGCGAGGGCCGCGTTGAACTCACGCACATAGTCCTTGGCCCGGGAGGACTGGACGCGGGCGAGAATGTCGACGGACCGGTTGCCCAGTTCGAGGCCCTGGTCCAGGTCGCGGGCCTGGAGATGGGCGGTCCCGACGATCGCGAGCCGCATGCCGACGGAGCGGGTGAAGGACCCGGGCGCCATGGCTGCGGCCTGCTTGTTCCAGGCCAGTGCCATCTTGGGGTTTTTCAGGTCGCGGAAGATCTCGGCGGCGTCCGCCGAGAGGCGGGAGTGGGCATAGAAGTCGATCCACGCGGGCTCGTCGCCGCTGTCGGCCTTGGCCTGGTCGAGGAGGCTCTCCGAGGCGGCCAGGGCCCTGGAGGCGGCCCTGGAGTCGTTCTCGCGGGCGTGAGCGCGGGCCTCGATCAGCTTGGTGAACGCCAGCACCCGGGGGACCGCCCGGCCCTTGGCCCGGTTGAAGGCGCCCTGAGCCATGTCGACGGCCTCGGAAGTGAAACCGCGCATGAGGGACTGCATGGCCATGGTGGAGAGGACATAGCAGCCCAACTGCACGTCGCCGCCGGTGCGGGCGAGGCTGAGGGCCTGGATGAAGTGCCGCTGGGCGGCATCGTGTCGGCCGACGTCGAACGCCGTCCACCCGGCGAGCCTGGACAGCTCTGCGGTCACGGAAAAGAGTCCACGGCCGGTCTCCTCGGAGAACGCCCCTTGCAGCAGCGGGCCCGCGCGGTGGTCCAGGCAGTCGGTGACGGAGTTGGCCCGCCAGTTCCCGCCGCCGTACTTGGAGTCCCAGTGCCTCGCGTCGTCGGCGGCCTCGCGCAGTTCGTCGAGGTCGGCCCGGCCGACCTGTCGGCCGCCGCGGCGGCCGGGGTTCTCGTCGGCGGGGGTGACGAGCCATCTGGTCACGGGGGTGGTGAAGGCGGAGGCGGCGAAGCCGGTTCCGGCCAGGAAGTCGCGGCGGTTCACGGAGCTCCAGAACGAAGTGGCGACGCGGACTGCGTCGGCGGGGTCTCGCGGGAAATCCAACCCCACCGAGACGTCGGCTGTCTCCGCCTCGCCCATGCCGATCTCCGCCAGGTTGACGGGCCTGCCGAGCCTTTCGCCGATGGCCTGTGCCAACAGGTTCGGCACCGGCCATTTCGGTGTCATCCCGCGGCGGCACCAGTTCGCCACCGAAGTATGCGAATAGTCCGTCTCCATCCCGGCGGTGTGGGCGAGCTGGTTGACGCGCAGAGCCAGGGACTTGTGGCTCGCGCCGCTGGCTTCGATGAGCCGGGCCAGGTCCGCGTTGGGCGGACGGGCCCGGCGGGTGGTCGATGCCACGGCCTTCTCCCTTGCCGGTGACCGGACCACGGACGAAGAGTCGTACGCGTTCCGCATGGTGGGTCACCGAGGGTATGTCCTCGCGGGCTCGCGGTGAACGTCTCTGCGAGTTGTGAGCCCCCCTGTGAGCCCTCCCCGCATTTTCCTCGGGCGGCTGTGATGAGAGCCCGGGCCGTCGGCGGAACTGGAACGAATCTTCTTCCGGCGGCCGCCGCAAAGGCATCACCACTTCTCGGGGGTGAACCAGATATGTGCGGAATCGCAGGACTGGCCGGAGCCGACGCCGTCCGGCACGAGAGGACCGTCGAGGCGATGGGCGCCTCGCAGTCCCACCGCGGCCCGGATGGCACCATGCACGCCGCCGCGGGCGACGGACACGCGGTGCTGTCCATGAACACACTGCTGATCGTCGACTCCCAGGCGATGCCCGGTCCCTACCTCGACCGCGAGTCCGGGATGCTGCTGGCCTTCAACGGCGAGATCTACAACTACCGCCGACAGGCGAAGGCTTGGGGCATCCCGCTCGGGCACGGGGAGACGGACGCGCACTTTCTGCTGCGGGCCTGGGCCAGGATCGGGCCGTCCTGTTTGGACGGGCTCGACGGCATGTTCGCCCTCGCCGTCCATGACCCGCGGGCCGGAAAGCTCTTCCTGGCCCGCGACCGGCTCGGCGAGAAGCCGCTCTACTGGCGCCTGGACGGCGGACGGCTCGCGTTCGCCTCCGAGGTCACCACCCTGACCGGTTACGGCACTGCCCCGCTGGTCCTTCGGCCGGAGGTGCTGGCGATCGAGACGCCGGTCGGCGTCGACACCCCTTTTCAGGGCATCCAACTGCTGGCCCCCGCCACCCTGCTGACCTACGACGTCGCGACCGGCTCGCTCGACCAGCACGTCTACTGGCGCCTGGAGGACCGGCAGTCGTTCACCGGCTCCTACAGCGAGGCCCTGGCGAAGTTCTCCGTCGTCCTGGCCGAGCAGGTCCCGCTCAGGGCTCCGGCCCGCGACTTCGCACTCTTACTCTCCGGCGGGCTGGACTCGTCGGTGCTGGCCTGTCTACTGCGGCCGCCGGTCTGCGTCACCGTCCGCTACCGGGGCCAGGACCGGCTCGACGAATCGAAGATCGCGACCCGGATCGCGGCGGGCATCGGCGCCGAGCTCGTCGTGGTCGAGCCGGACCATGCCGACTTCACCGAGGTTCTGCCGCACATGATGTCCGCACTGGACTACCCGATGGGCAACGCGTCCACGTTCTCCGAGTACATGGCCTACCGGAAGATCGCCGAGATGGGCCTGAAGGTCGTCATCGGCGGGCTCGGACCGGACGAGTTCCTCATGGGCTACGTCCGTCACTCCCTGGTCCTTTTCGGCCCGGACGCTGTCCTGGCCGCGGGCATGGACGCCTACAGGCCGCTGGCCGCGAAGCTCATGCACACCGTCGGCGAGGACCTCGACCGCGCGGAAGCGGTCACCCGGCTCGTCCTGCGTGGCCCCGACCCCGAAGGCCGCATCCGCGACCTCATCGCCACCGCGATGGAGAAGGCCGGCAGGGACCTGGCTCGGGCACTCACGCTCGCCGACCTGGCCACCGCCTGGCGCCCGCTGGTGATGACCAGCGACAAGCTCGCCTCTGCCTACGCACTCGAACGCCGGTCCCCCTTTCTGGCACGGGAGTTGGTCGAGCTGTCCTACCGGCTGCCCTTGGAGCACAAGATCTGTCGCCCCGCCGAGGGCAAGCGGGTCCTGCGAGACGCCGCGAAGGCCCTGGGCCTGCCGCGGGAGGTCTGGGGCAGCCGGGACAAGCGCGGTTTCGCCAGCCCCGTCCCCGCCTGGTTGAACGGCCGGCTCGCGGCCTGGGCGGACGCCCAGATCACCACCGCTCTCGCCGAGGCCCCGGCCTCCATGCGGCCGCTGCTGGAGGGCGGGCTGAAGCCGGGCGGACGGTTCGACCGCACCCGGATGCAGGCCCTCATGGCGGCCGCCTGGTTCTGCAACCAGACGGTGAGGGCTGCCGCATGACGGCTCGTCACGTCACTGGACGGCGACGAGACCGCCCTACCCCTCGGGGAGGGCGTCAAGCTCCAGTTTCTCGCCCCCGAAGACCTCCCATCCCGCACCATCCCGCCGTTCGTCCGGGACGGGATCAACCGCTGTCCGGCCACCCCGCCCGCCTGAGCATCCGCCCCTTCCGGGCGGGGCAGAGGCGGGGGTCGTCGGCGGCCCCCACCGCGCAAAGGAACCCCGTTATGAAGCTCACCGTCGTCGGCTGCGGCTATCTCGGCGCCACCCACGCCGCCTGCATGGCCGACCTTGGCCACGAGGTCCTCGGCATGGACTGCGACATGGACAAGGTCGCCGTCCTGAACTCCGGCAAGGCCCCCTTCCACGAACGCGACCTCGACGACCTCCTCGCCAAGCACACCGCCGACGGCAAGCTGCGGTTCACTGCCTCCTATGCGGAGGCCGCCGCCTTCGGCGACCTGCACTTCATCGGGGTCGGCACGCCGCAGCAGCCCGGCGGACACGCCTACGACCTCAGCCACCTGTTCTCCGCCGTCCGCCGGCTCGCACCCCACCTGAGGAATCCGGCGGTGGTCGCGGTGAAGTCGACCGTCCCGGTCGGCACCGCACCCCGCGTCCGCGACCTGCTGCACGAGGCCGCGCCTGCCGGCGATGCGATCGAGGTTGCCTGGAACCCGGAGTTCCTGCGCGAGTCGTTCGCCGTCGAGGACACCCTCCGTCCCGGTCGGCTCGTCCTCGGCTTCGAGACCGAGCACTCGTGGGCTGAGGAGGTGCTGCGGCAGTGCTTCGAGAAGATCATCGAGTCCGGGACGCCGACGATCGTCACCGACTGGGCGACCGCCGAACTCGCCAAGGTGTCCGCCAACGCCTTCCTCGCCACGAAGATCTCCTTCATCAACGCCATCGCCGAAGTCTGCGAAGCCTCAGGCGCCGACGTCACACAGCTTGCCGACATCCTCGGCCACGACGCCCGCATCGGCCGCCGCGGCATGCGTCCCGGCCTCGGCTTCGGCGGCGGCTGCCTCCCCAAGGACATCCGCGGGTTCATGGCCCGCGCCGACGAACTCGGCGCCGACCAGGCCCTGACGATCCTCCGTGAGGTCGACGCGATCAACAACCGGCGCCGCGAGCGCATGGTCGACCTCGCCCGCGAACAGTGCGACGGCAACCTTGCAGGCAAGCGGATCACCGTCTGGGGCGCTGCCTTCAAGCCCAACACCGACGACGTCCGCGACTCGCCCGCCCTCGCCGTCGCCCAGAAACTCCACGAACTCGGCGCCACGGTCACCGTCACCGACCCCCAGGCCGTCGACAACGCCCGCAAGACGCACCCCGAACTCGACTACATCGACGACCCGGTCGCCGCTGTCCAAGACGCCGACCTGCTCCTGCACCTCACCGAGTGGCCGCAGTTCTCCCACGTCGACCCGCACCGCCTCGCCGCCCGCACCGCCACCCCGAGGGTCGTCGACGGCCGGGGCACCCTTGACGCTGACACCTGGCGCGAAGCCGGCTGGACCGTCCGAGCCCTCGGCCGACGACGCCACGTTCGCGACACCCCTACGCCCCCGTCGCCCCGTCCACCCGTTCCCTGAGCAGGTCGGCGTGGCCGTTGTGGCGGGCGTACTCCTCGATCATGTGGATCATGATCCAGCGCAGCGAGATCTCGCTGTCGCCCACGAAGGCCGCCTCCTGTTCCGAGAGGCGGCCCGTGGCGTCGAGCGGGACCCCGGCGGCGATCTCGCGGGCCGTCGCGATCTGCGCCTGCCAGGTCTCCATGGCCTCGTCGAGACCCCGGTCGGGGGAGAGGGCGAAGCCGTCGCCGCCGCCCTCCGGGTAGAGCCACGGCACATCGCGGCCCGCGAACACCCGCTGGAACCAGTTCCGCTCGATTTCGGCCAGGTGCTGCACGAGTCCCAGCAGTGTCATCGGGGAGGGCGGCGCGGAGGGCGCACGGAGCTGTGCGTCGTCGAGGCCCGCGCACTTGACGGCGAGGGTGGCGCGGTGGAAGTCGAGCCACCCGGCCAGCATGGCGGCCTCGTCGGCCCTGGGCGGTGGTACGGAGCGTCCGTCGGGTGTCGTCACCATGCCCGCAGCCTGGCACGCCCGCCGCCGGGGCGCGGGGCGGGGGTACGGCGCGCGCCCCGCCCCGCGCCCCCGGCCCCGCCCCTCAGCCCGCGGCGACGATGCGGCCCGTGACCTCGCCGAGGCCGATCCTCGTGCCGTCCGCGCCCGGCGCCCAGCCGGTGAGGGTGACCTCGTCGCCGTCCTCAAGGAAGGCGCGGGTGGTGCCGTCGGCGAGGGTCAGCGGGTCGCGGCCGTTCCACGTCAGCTCGATGAGGGAGCCGCGCTCGTCGGCGCCTGGACCGCTCACCGTGCCCGAGCCGTACAGGTCGCCGGTGCGCAGCCGCGCGCCGCCCACCGCCATGTGCGCGAGCTGCTGCGCCGCCGTCCAGTACATCGTGGCGAACGGCGGCCGGGAGATCTCCTCGCCGTTGAGGCGCACACTCATCCTGAGGTCGTAGCCGCCGGGCCCCCCGGCGCCCGACCCGGCGGAGTCGTCGGCGGAGTCGTCGAGGTACGGCAGCAGCGGATGGCTGCGCTCCGGGGGCGCCACCCGTGCGGCGTCGAGGGCTTCGAGCGGGGTGATCCACGCGGCGACCGAGGTCGCGAACGACTTGCCCAGGTACGGGCCGAGCGGCACGTACTCCCACGCCTGGATGTCCCGCGCCGACCAGTCGTTGAGGAGGCAGAGCCCGAAGACGTGCTCCCTGAAGTCCGCGAGCGGCACCGGCACGCCCTGCCGCGACGGCACCCCCACCACGAAGCCGACCTCGGCCTCGATGTCCAGACGCGTGGAGGGGCCGAACGACGGCGCCTCGGCGCCCGGCGCCCTGCGCTGCCCCGAGGGCCGTACGACGTCCGTGCCCGAGACCACCACCGTGCCCGCGCGGCCGTGGTAACCGGTCGGCAGGTGCTTCCAGTTGGGCATCAGCGGCTCGGGGTTGTCGGGCCGGAAGATGGTGCCGAGGTTACGGGCGTGGTGCTCGGACGAGTAGTAGTCCACGTAGTCCGCGACGTCGAACGGCAGATGCAGCGCGACCTCGGACAACGGGTGCAGCAGCGGGCGCAGTCGGGCGCGGTGGCGGGGCGCGGTGACCCAGTCGGTGAGGGTGCGCCGCACGTCGCTCCAGGCGGTGCGGCCCGCCGCGAGCAGCGGCCCGAGGTCGCGGTGGCCCAGGAGATGCCCGTACGGGGACCCGAGGGCCCCGGCCGCGGCGCCCGCGTCGAGGACGTGGTCGCCGATGCGCACCCCGATCCTCCGTTCGTTCGAACCGGCGGGCGAGAACACCCCGTAGGGGAGGTTGTGCGGACCGTACGGATCGTCGGCGGGAAGCTCGAAGGGGTTGTCTTCGCGCTCCCGGGCTGACGCCCCGGTGGCGGTCTTCGGCGTCCCGGTGGCGCCGTGCGGGGTGGGCACGGCGGCATCGGGGGAGGTGAGCGGGGTGTGCTCGGGCTGCTGGGGCATCGGCTGCCGCCTCGCTTTCCGTGGAGAGGGAGGACACGTTACGTGGCCGAAGTGGGCCACGCCGGTTGTGTGCTCTCCGTATCCTTGGATCATGCTCATCCCGCCGCCGTATGCGCTGATCGCGACCGATCTCGACGGCACTCTCCTCAGCCCGTGCGACCGGGTCTCGGGGCGCAGCCTCGCGGCGCTCGCGCGGGCCTCGCGGGCCGGCGCCCGGCACATCGTCGCCACCGGGCGCCCGGTGCCCCAGGTGCTGCCGCTGCTGCTCCGGCTCGGCTACCGCGGCCTCGCGGTCTGCGGCCAGGGCGCCCAGGTGTACGACGCGGGGGCGAGAGTGATGCTCCGCTCCCTCGTGCTCGAACGGGACCTGGCGGAGACGGCGGTCGGCAAGATCGAGGCCGAGGTGGGCGCGGTGTTCATGGCCGTGAACCAGACGGAGCCCGACGGCCTCACGCTCGCCGAGGCCGACTACCGCATGCCGCACCCGAGGCTCCCGGTGAGCCGGGTCGAGTGCCGCGAGTCGCTGTGGGACGAGCCGGTCAACAAGGTGCTGGTACGGCACGCGGAGCTGTCCGACGAGGAGCTGGTCGCGGTCGCACGGCGCGTCGTCGGCGATCTGGTGACCGTCACCATGGCGGGCCCCGACATCGTGGAGCTACAGCCGTTCGGGGTGAACAAGGCGACAGGGCTCGCGCTCGCCGCCGAGCGGCTGGGCGCGGGCCCCGAGGACACCATCGCCTTCGGGGACATGCCCAACGACATCCCCATGTTCGCCTGGGCCGCCCACGGGGTGGCGATGGCCAACGCCCACCCCGAACTGAAGGCCGTCGCCGACGAGATCACCCTCTCCAACGAGGAGGACGGCATCGCCGTGATACTGGAGCGGCTGTACGGCTGAGGTAGGGCTGAGGTACGGCTGATGTCGGGCTGAGCCGTCGCGGGCGGCGCGCGCGTGCGCGCGGGCGCGGGGTTCGTCGCGTCCCTCGCGTCCCTCGCGTCCCTCGCGTCCCTCGCGTCCGTCGCGGCCACCGGCGGTCCGGCCGCCCCTCCCGCCCCGCATCATCTGTCCGCCCGTACGCTCGTACGTTCGGGTTTCCCGTATTCGCGGCCGGGGTCCGGAACGAGTCATGTCGCCGGGACGTTCTCTGTGCGGAGGCGGCTCTGCCCGGACGAGAGGGAAACCGAAACCGTACGCAAAGTGAAGCGGAACCAGCCGATCAGAAAGACACTCTGATTGGTCGCATGCCATCCACGCTGGTCGGGCAGGCGCTCACTGTGATCGAAAGGCGACCGGATACGCTGACTTGAGTGGGAGCAGCGACACATTGACAAATCGTGTGATGGACACCGTGTGATTGACCTCGTGGTGGTCAGGAGACAGGAGAACCCCCGTGACCGTCGTCGGGCCCTTGGGGCTGAGCGTACGGGACCAGGCTCTCGAAGCCGAGGTCCAGGCCGGGTTGACGGCTGTCGAGGAAGGGCTGCTCGAAGCGACCAAGAGTGAGGTCTCCTTCATCACGGAGGCGGCCCAGCACCTGGTGCACGCGGGGGGAAAGCGCTTCAGGCCGCTGATCGTGATGCTCTCCGCACAGTTCGGCGACCCCTTCGCGCCCGGTGTGGTCCCGGCCGCCGTGGTCGTGGAGCTGACCCATCTGGCCACGCTGTACCACGACGACGTGATGGACGAGGCCGACGTGCGGCGCGGCGTGGACAGCGCCAACAGCCGCTGGGGCAACTCCGTCGCGGTGCTCACCGGCGACTTCCTCTTCGCCCGCGCCTCGCACATCCTCGCCGACCTCGGGCCCGAGGCGGTCCGTATCCAGGCCGAGGCGTTCGAGCGGCTGGTCACGGGCCAGATCCTGGAGACCGCGGGCCCCCGCGACGGCCGCGACCCCGTGGAGCACTACCTGGACGTGCTCGCGGGCAAGACCGGCTCCCTGATCGCGGTCTCGGGCAGGCTCGGCGCGATGATGGCCGGCGCCGACGAGACCGTCGTCGACATACTGACCCAGTACGGCGAGCGCCTCGGCATCGCCTTCCAGCTCGCCGACGACGTCCTCGACATCGCCTCCGACAGCGGAGAGTCGGGCAAGACCCCCGGCACCGACCTGCGGGAGGGCATCCCCACGCTGCCGGTGCTCCGGCTGCGGGAGCGGGTGCGGCGCCTCGGGCTTGCCGACGACGTCGCGCTGAGCGAACTGCTCGACTCCGACCTCAGCGACGACGCCAGGCTCCGCGAGGCCCTGGACAGGCTGCGCGCCCACCCCTCGCTCGAACACGCCCGCCGCGACACCCTGCGCTACGCGGAGGCGGCCCGCGCGGTGCTCGCGCCGCTGCCGGACTGCGCCGCCAAGAACACCCTCCTCGACCTCTGCGACGCGGTCGTCCACCGCGCGGGCTGACCGCCCCCGCCTCCCCCGGCGGTACCCGTCCCCTACGGGTCGCCACGGCCCCACGGGCGCGGGTGTCATACCCGAGCAGTACGCGGAGTTGATTCCGAGGGCTGACGCCGCCGGTAGGACTATTTGGTCTGATGGATATCACCACTCCTGGCCAGTTCGGGTGAGAATGGCAGTGCGGGAGTGGGCGTCCACGCCGCGACGGCGGGGGCGCACACGACGGCAACGCAGGCCGCCGACCGATGGAGGTAGGCAGAAGATGGCACCGTACGAATCCGGCGAGACGCCGGTCGGGCCGACCCAGGACCCGGGCGAGCCCACCCCGCGGCGCTCGCGCAGAGCGGCCCGGTACGCGGTTCCGGCCGCGGTGATGGGCATCGCCGCCCTCACCATCGGGCTGGTCCCGGCCCTGGCCGACTCCGGGGACCCCGACCTGCCGAAGATCAGCGCCGAGGACCTGCTGGCGAAGGTCGCGGCCTCGCACACGGACCAGTACTCCGGCACCGTGAAGATCAACACCGACCTCGGGCTGCCCGACTTCGGCGGCCTCGCGAAGGGCTTCGCCCCCGGCGGCATGGGCGACGCTTCCCCCGGCTCCTCCTCGGGCGACGGCGGCTCCAAGGCCGACCCCGGCGCGAAGCTCACCGAGCTGGCCTCCGGCACCCACACCCTGCGGGTCGCCCAGGACGGCGACCAGAAGCAGAAGCTGTCCATCCTCGAAGACGCCGCCGAGTACAGCCTCATCCACAACGGCGACGACGTGTGGGCGTACGACAGCGCCTCCAACCAGGCCGTCCACACCACGGGCGCCGACAAGGCCGCACAGCGGCACGGGGACAAGGCGCGCGAGGACGCCCCGACCCCGCAGCAGTTCGCCGAGGAGGCCCTGAAGGCCGCCGGGCCCACCACCGACGTCTCCGTGGACGGCACCGCCCGGGTCGCGGGACGCGACGCGTACAAGCTGGTGGTGAAGCCCAAGCAGTCGGGCACCACGGTGGGTGCGATCAGCATCGCGGTGGACGCGAAGAACTACAGCCCGCTGAAGTTCACCCTCACCCCGTCCTCCGGCGGGGCCGCGGTGATCGACGTCGGGTTCACCAAGGTCGACTTCTCGAAGCCCTCGGGCTCCACGTTCGACTTCACCGCGCCCAAGGGCACCAAGGTCACCGAGGGCGACCAGCTCAAGGGCGGCAAGCAGGACCACGGCAAGGGGCTCGGCGCCCTCGACCCCGAGGACCTGGCGGGCTCCGGCGCGAAGACCACGGGCAAGGGCTGGAACACCATCGCCGAGTTCGAGGTCCCCGGCGGCCAGGGCCTGCCGTCCGCGCGCTCCGGCGACGTACCGCCCGACGCGCAGAAGTTCCTCGACTCGCTCGGGGAGAAGGCCAGCGGCAAGTTCGGCTCGGGCACGGTCTTCTCGACCCGCCTCGTCAACGCCCTGATCACCGACGACGGCAAGGTCTACGTGGGCGCGGTCACCAAGGACGCGCTGGTGAAGGCGGCCGACGCGAACGCCGGATAGCCTTCGACGCACGTACACGCCTGGGACGCCGCCGCACGGCCGGGAACGCCGTGCGGCGGCGTTTCGTTGCGAGGAGGGCGGCGCACCGGCGTCACGGGCCGGGTCCTCGCAGGACGGACCGACGGCGGCGCGCGCCCGGACGCGGGCGGCCGAGGAGCGGTCGAGGAACAGTTGTCGAGGAGCAGTCGTCGAGGAGCAGGAGGGCGGATGACCGAGGAGCCGGGAGGCACCGAGGCGGTGATCGCCACCCGCGCGCTCACCAAGCGCTACCGCGGCGGCCAGCTCGCCGTGGACCGGCTCGACCTGACCGTGCCCGCCGGGAGCGTCTTCGGCTTCCTCGGTCCCAACGGCTCGGGGAAGACCACCACCATCCGCATGCTGATGGGCCTCATCGAGCCCACCGCGGGCTCGGCCCACGTCCTCGGGCTGCCCGTGCCCGGCGCGAGCCGCGCCGTCCTGCCCCGGGTGGGGGCGCTGATCGAGGGCCCCGCGCTGTACGGCTTCCTGTCGGGACGGGACAATCTGGTGCGGCACGACGCCGCCGACCCCGGCGCCGACCCCCGCACCCGCGCGGCCCGGGTGTCCGCCGCGCTCGACCGGGTCGGGCTCACGGCCGCCGCGCGGAAGAAGGCGAAGGCGTACTCGCTCGGGATGAAGCAGCGCCTCGGCCTTGCCGCCGCGCTGCTCCAGCCGCGCCGCCTGCTGGTGCTCGACGAGCCCACCAACGGGCTCGACCCGCAGGGCATGCGGGAGATCAGGGCCCTGGTGCGGGAGCTGGCGTCCGACGGCACCACCGTCTTCCTCTCCTCCCACCTCCTCGACGAGATCGAACAGGTGTGCACGCACGCCGCGGTGATGGCGCAGGGCAGGCTGATCACCCAGGGCCCGGTGGCCGACCTCGCCGCCGGGACCCGCGGCCGGCTCGTGGTGACGACACCCGACCCGGCGGAGGCCGCCCGGGTGCTGAAGGAGCGGGGCCTGACGGGACTCGTGGCCGACGGCGACCGGGTGAGCGCCGACCCGCCGCCGGGGGAGCCGGCGGACGTCAACGCCGCGCTGGTCGCCGCGGGGGTGCGGGTGCGCGCGTTCGGCCTGGAGCGCGGCTCGCTGGAAGACGCCTTCGTGGCGCTGACCGGGGAGGGCTTCGATGTCGCGGGCTGAGACGGAGGCGGACACCGAGGGCACGGCGGGTTCGGCGGGCACGGCGGCCCCGGAGGCCGCGCCCGGTGGACCCGCCCCGGCGGGCGGGCCCGGCGCGGGGGCCGTCGCCGACGTGGGCGGTGCGCCCGCGGCCTCCGCGCTGCGGCGGCGGCTGTGGACCCTCGGGCTGCTCGGCAGCGAGCTGGGCGTCACCTTCCGGCGCTGGCGCACCCTGGCGCTGCTCGGGGTGCTGGCGGTCGTGCCGGTGCTCGTCGGCGTCGCCGTCAAGGTGGAGACCGGCGACGGCGGCAGCTTCGGCGGCCCCGAGGGCGCGGGCCCGCCGTTCATCTCCCAGGTCACCAACAACGGCCTCTTCCTGGTGTTCACCGCCCTCGCCGCCACCCTGCCCTTCTTCCTGCCGATGGCCGTCTCGGTCGTCGCGGGCGACTCCGTGGCGGGGGAGTCGAGCGGCGGCACGCTGCGCTATCTGCTGGTGGCGCCCGCGGGGCGTACCAGGCTGCTCGCCGTGAAGTTCGTGACGGCCGTGGTGTTCTGCCTGGTCGCCACCCTGGTGGTGGCGGTGTTCGCGCTGGCCGCAGGGGCGCTGCTGTTCCCCGTCGGGGACGTGGTCACCATCTCGGGCACCCGGCTTGGCTTCGGCTCGGGGCTGCTGCGTGCCCTGCTGATCGCGCTGCTCGTGGCCGCCTCGCTGCTCGGGGTGTGCGCGCTCGGCCTGTTCGTCTCCACGCTCACCAGCAGCGGCATCGCCGCCATGGCGACCACCGTCGGCCTCGTGCTCACCGTGCAGATCCTCGACGGCATCCCCCAGCTCCACGCCATCCAGCCGTATGTCTTCTCGCACTACTGGATGTCGTTCTCCGACGCGATGCGCGACCCCGTCTACTGGGACCAGATCCTGAAGAACCTGGGCCTCCAGGCGCTCTACACGGCGGTGTTCGGCGCGGCGGCATGGGCGCGCTTCACGTCGAAGGACATCACGACGTAGCGCCGCCGCCTCTCCCGCTCTCCCCTGTGCACGAAGGCCCGTACCGCACGAGCGGTACGGGCCTTCGGGGCCGGGGCCGGGCCGAACCCGGTCCTGGCGGGGGCCGGGGCGTGGCCCCGTCAGCCGACCACCGTCCAGGTGTCGTTGCCGTGCAGCAGCGCGGACAGGTCGCCCTTGCCCTGCTTCTCCACGGCGGTGTCCAACTGGTCCGACATCAGCGTGTCGTACACCGGCCTGCGGACGTCGCGGAAGACGCCGACGGGGGTGTGGTGGAGCGTCGCCGGGTCGGCCAGCCGGGACAGCGCGAACGCCGTGGTCGGGGACTCCGCGCGGGCGTCGTGGACCAGGATGTCCGCCTCGTTCTCCGGGGTGACCTCGACGACCGCGAGGTCACCCGTGCCGCGGTCGCGCACCACGCCCTTGGCGAGGTCGGCGCCGAAGCGGATCGGGCTGCCGTGCTCCAGCGGGATGATCGCCTCGGTGGCCGTGGCACGGTCCTTCAGGGGCTCGAAGGCGCCGTCGTTGAAGATGTTGCAGTTCTGGTAGATCTCGACGATCGCCGTGCCCTCGTGCGCCGCCGCCTGCCGCAGCGTCTCGGTGAGGTGCTTGCGGTCGGAGTCGATGGTGCGGGCGACGAAGCTCGCCTCGGCGCCCAGGGCCAGCGAGAGCGGGTTGAAGGGTGTGTCGAGCGACCCCATGGGGGTGGACTTGGTGATCTTCCCGGTCTCGCTCGTGGGGGAGTACTGCCCCTTGGTCAGGCCGTAGATCCGGTTGTTGAACAGCAGGATCTTCAGGTTGACGTTGCGCCGCAGCGCGTGGATCAGGTGGTTGCCGCCGATGGACAGCGCGTCGCCGTCCCCGGTGACCACCCAGACGCTCAGGTCGCGCCGCGAGGTGGCGAGTCCCGTGGCGATGGCGGGGGCGCGCCCGTGGATCGAGTGCATCCCGTACGTGTTCATGTAGTACGGGAAGCGGGAGGAGCAGCCGATGCCGGAGATGAAGACGATGTTCTCCTTGGCGAGGCCAAGCTCCGGCATGAAGCCCTGGACGGCCGCGAGGATGGCGTAGTCGCCGCAGCCGGGGCACCAGCGGACCTCCTGGTCCGACTTGAAGTCCCGCATCGACTGCTTCGCCGGGGCCTTGGGGATCAGCCGCAGGGCGTGCTGGAGGTCGCCGACCGCACCGGCACCCGCCGGGACGGCCGTGGTGGTGTCAGTCATCGAGGCTCTCCTTGAGGGCGGTGGCGAGCTGTTCTGCCTTGAAGGGCAGGCCGCGTACCTGGGTGAAGGAACGCGCGTCCACGAGGTACTTGGCGCGCAGCAGCGACGTGAGCTGGCCGAGGTTCATCTCCGGTACGACGATCTTGTCGTAGCGGCGCAGGATCTCGCCGAGGTTGGCCGGGAACGGGTTCAGGTGGCGCAGGTGCAACTGCGCCACCCGGTCGCCCGCACCGCGCAGCCGCCGTACCGCCGCGGTGATGGGTCCGTAGGTGGAGCCCCAGCCCACGACGAGGAGGCGCGCGTCATCGTTGGGGTCGTCGACCACGGCGTCGGGGACCGTGATGCCGTCGATCTTGGCCTGGCGGGTGCGGACCATGTGGTCGTGGTTGGCCGGGTCGTAGGAGATGTTGCCGGTGCCGTCCTGCTTCTCGATGCCGCCGATGCGGTGTTCGAGCCCCGGGGTGCCGGGGATGGCCCAGGGGCGCGCCAGCGTCTCGGGGTCGCGCTTGTAGGGCCAGAAGACCTCGCTGCCGTCGTCCAGCGTGTGGTTGGGGCCGTTCGCGAAGCGCACGGTGAGGTCGGGCAGCTTGTCGACGTCGGGGATCAGCCAGGGCTCTGAGCCGTTGGCGAGATAGCCGTCGGAGAGCAGGATCACCGGCGTACGGTACGTGAGCGCGATCCTGGCCGCGTCCAGCGCCGCGTCGAAGCAGTCGGCGGGGGTGTGCGGGGCGATCACCGGGACCGGCGCCTCGCCGTTGCGGCCGAACATCGCCTGGAGCAGGTCCGCCTGCTCGGTCTTGGTGGGCAGGCCCGTGGAGGGGCCGCCGCGCTGGATGTCCACCACGAGCAGCGGCAGTTCGAGGGAGACCGCGAGCCCGATCGTCTCGGCCTTCAGGGCGACGCCGGGGCCCGAGGTGGTGGTGACGGCGAGCGAGCCGCCGAAGGCCGCGCCGAGCGCGGCGCCCACCCCCGCGATCTCGTCCTCGGCCTGGAAGGTCCGCACCCCGAAGTTCTTGTGCCGCGACAGCTCGTGGAGGATGTCGGAGGCCGGGGTGATCGGGTACGAGCCGAGGTACAGCGGCAGGTCGGCCTGGCGCCCCGCGGCGATCAGGCCGTACGCCAGGGCGAGGTTGCCGGAGATGTTCCGGTAGGTGCCGGCCGGGAAGGCGGAGGCGGCGGGGGCGACCTCGTAGGAGACCGCGAAGTCCTCGGTGGTCTCGCCGAAGTTCCAGCCCGCGCGGAACGCGGCCAGGTTGGCCGCCGCGATCTCGGGCTTCTTGCCGAACTTGGCCCGCAGGAACCGCTCGGTGCCCTCGGTCGGCCGGTGGTACATCCAGGACAGCAGCCCCAGCGCGAACATGTTCTTGGAGCGGTCCGCGTCCTTGCGGGACAGGTCGAAGTCCTTCAGCGCCTCGACCGTCAGCGTGCCGAGCGGCACCTGGTGGACGTGGTAGCCCTCCAGGGAGCCGTCCTCCAGCGGGGAGGCCGGATAGCCGACCTTGGACAGCGCGCGCTTGGTGAACTCGTCGGTGTTGACGATGATCTCGGCGCCGCGCGGCAGGTCGGGCAGGTTCGCCTTGAGGGCCGCCGGGTTCATCGCGACCAGCACGTCGGGCGCGTCGCCCGGGGTGAGGATGTCGTGGTCGGCGAAGTGGAGCTGGAAGCTGGAGACGCCCGGCAGGGTGCCTGCGGGGGCGCGGATCTCGGCGGGGAAGTTCGGCAGCGTCGCCAGGTCGTTGCCGAACGACGCGGTCTCCGAGGTGAAACGGTCACCCGTCAACTGCATGCCGTCGCCCGAGTCACCGGCGAAGCGGATGATCACCCGGTCGAGGCGGCGGATCTGCTTGCCGTCACCCGCACCCGGCGGGGTCGCCGTGCCGTCGGCGGCGGGCGCCACGCCGGACTGCTCGACTGGGCTACTGACCTGGCTGGTCACTGAACTGGACCTCCCTAGGGGCGGCTGCGGCGGCCGACCGGCCTTCCCGCACCCACCCTACTTCGGTAAGGGTCGCCTTCCTCGGGCCATTCGGATCGTGGAACGGCGCCCGAGGCGAAGCTTCACTTCGGTTTGACACGATTTATTCGCTTTTCAGCCCTTGGTCCTATGGGGTCGGCCCCCTCTGCTCCGCGGTGCGGCCAGTAGGGGGACGCTTCCGGGGCGCCGTCTGTTCCCGCGCCGATGACTGTCCGACGGAATTTTCCGTAGGCCGCGGCGGCGGACGCCAGTCGTCCGCCGACAGCCCGCGGCCTCCCCCTCTGTGGGGGTTGCCTATGGACGCCCCGGGCCCCGCCGGGTCAGGAGTTGATGTACCGCAGCACCGCGAGCACCCGGCGGTGATCTCCGTCACTCTGGGAGAGGCCGAGCTTGAGGAAGATGTTGCTGACGTGCTTCTCGACCGCGCCGTCGCTCACCACGAGCTGGCGCGCGATCGCCGAGTTCGTGCGCCCCTCCGCCATCAGCCCGAGCACCTCGCGCTCCCTGGGCGTGAGCCCCGCCAGCACGTCCTGCTTCCGGCTGCGGCCGAGGAGCTGCGCCACCACCTCGGGGTCGAGCGCGGTGCCGCCCTCCGCGACCCGTACCACCGCGTCCACGAACTCCCGCACCTCGGCGACCCGGTCCTTGAGCAGATAGCCCACGCCCCGGCTCGAACCCGCGAGCAGCTCCGTCGCGTACTGCTCCTCCACGTACTGGGAGAGCACGAGCACCCCGAGGCCCGGGTGGGAGCGCCGCAGCTCCACCGCGGCGCGCACGCCCTCGTCGGTGTGGGTGGGGGGCATCCTGACGTCCGCCACCACGACATCGGGCAGCCGCCCCTGCGCCGCGAGGTCGGTGATGGTCTTGATCAGCGCCACGGCGTCCCCGACACCGCCGACCACCTCGTGCCCCCTGTCGGTCAGCAGCCGTGTCAGCCCCTCCCTGAGCAGCACCGAATCCTCGGCGATGACGACCCGCACCCTGTCCTCCACGCTTCTCGTTCCCCCGGGCAGCCGTCCGGCTTCCCCCGCCGCTTCCAGCATCCCAGCATCCGCCGCCGCCCACTCCGGGACGCGGCGAAACGCGCCGCGGCGGGCCCGCGCGCGGACGCCCCGCGGCGGCGGCCGTGGGGTACGGCCGCCGCCGCGGGGCGTCCTGGCTCCCGCTCACTCACGCCAGGGCAGTTCCGCGGTGACCCGGGTGGGGCCCTCGGCGGGGGAGTCGACCACCATGACGCCGTCGACCGCGTCCAGGCGCTCCATCAGCCCCGCGAGCCCCGAGCCCGCCGTGACATCGGCGCCGCCCCGCCCGTCGTCGACGACCTGGAGCAGCAGCCGGTCGCCCGAGCGCCACACGTCGACCGTCGCCCGGGACGCCCCCGAGTGCTTGCTGACGTTCTGGAGCAGTTCGGAGACCGTGAAGTACGCGATGCCCTCGGTGGCCGCCGCGGGCCGCCGCGGCAGGTCGACCTCCACCCGCACGGGCACCGTGCAGCGGGCGGCGACGGCGGACAGCGCGGCGTCGAGGCCGCGGTCGGTGAGGACCGCGGGGTGGATGCCGCGGGCCAGGTCGCGCAGCTCCTGGAGGGCCGTCTTGACCTCGCCGTGCGCCTCCCCGACCATCCGGGCCGCCGCCTTGGGGTCCTCGGCCATCTTCTCCTTGGCGAGCCCCAGGTCCATGGCCAGGCTGACGAGCCGGGCCTGGGCGCCGTCGTGCAGGTCCCGCTCGATACGGCGCAGGTCGGCGGCCGCGCTGTCCACGACGGTCCCGCGGTCCGCCTCCAGCTCCACCACCCGGCTCGCGAGCCGCGAAGGGCCGAGCAGCCCGCTCACTATCAGGGCGTCCACCGTCGTCATGGCCCGTACGACCCACGGCGTCACCAGGGTGACCACCAGGCCGACCGCGGCCACGGCACCGATCTCGAAGGCGTTGTCCAGGTAGATGTCGTGGGTCGCGTCGCCGTAGACCTGGATGCCGTCCTGGCCGACATAGGTCGGGAACACCCACTGCCACAGCGGATACGTCAGCATCGACCAGCCGGCCGACCAGAACACCAGCGACACGATCCCCGCGAACAGCGACCAGGGGAAGAGCAGCAGCCCGTACAGCAGGTGCCGCCACGACGTGCCGCTCTTCAGCGCCGCGCCCATCCAGGAGGTCGCGCCGCCGCGGGAGCGCAGCGGCTCCGGGCGCTCCACGTCGACATGGAGCAGCACCCGCGCGCGCATCCGCTCCAGCGCGCCGACGCCCCGGAAGAGCAGCAGGGTCGCCGCGAGCAGCGGCACCCCCACGAACGTCACCAGCAGCCCGGCGCTCACGGAGACCAGCGAGACGCCGACGGTGAACAGGGCGATGCCGATCGGCATGCTCGTCAGCAGATAGGCGAACTCGCGCCAGTGCCGGCCCTCGACCGGTGCCCGCAGCGCCGTCGGCAGCCCGCGCCGCCGCCGTCCGCCGCCCCCGCCGTCACTCTCGCGCATGCCGAGCCCGCCCTCCATGGCGGCCACCGGACTCTCCGGCCGCCCGTAAACCTGCCCGAACTCCGTGGCCATCGGTCTTCGTCCGTTCTCCCCTTGGACCGGCGCCCCCTTGGCGGCCGTCCTCCTGTGCCCCAAGCCTGTCCCGGGGGCGCCGGCGCTGCCATGGAGTGCGTCGGCCTCTTCGCCGGGGGGTTTTCCCCACCCCGGCGCGCTACCCCGGCGCTCTGCGGCGCTCCCGGCGGCCGCGCCTGCGCCCCGCGGGCAGCGGCTCCGGCTCCGCCTCAGGGAGCCGGTCGCGCCACGGCAGCTCGGCGGTCACCACGGTGGGACCGCCCTGCGGGGAGTCGACCACGAACAGGCCGTCCACCGCGCCCAGCCGCTCCGCGAGCCCCGCCATGCCGCTGCCGCCGGTCAGCGAGGCGCCGCCCCTGCCGTCGTCGCGGACCTGGAGCAGCAGCCGTTCCCCCGAACGCCACACCTCCACCGAGGCCGAACGGGCCATGCTGTGCTTGCTGACGTTCTGGAGCAGCTCCGAGACCGTGAAGTACGCGATGCCCTCGATGGCCGCCGCGGGCCGCGCGGGCAGGTCCGTGGTCACCCGCACCGGCACCGTGCAGCGGGCGGCGACGGAGGACAGCGCGGCGTCGAGGCCGCGGTCGGTGAGGACCGCGGGGTGGATGCCGCGGGCCAGGTCGCGCAGCTCCTGGAGGGCGAGCTTCACTTCGCCGTGCGCCTCCTCCACCATGGAGGCCGCCGTGTCCGGGTCCTCAAGCAGCTTCTCCTTGGCGAGGCCGAGCCCCATCGCCAGGCTGACGAGCCGGGCCTGGGCGCCGTCGTGCAGGTCCCGCTCGATACGGCGCAGGTCGGCGGCGGCGCTGTCCACCACCACCCCACGGTCGGCCTCCAGCTCCGCGATCCTGCGCTCCAGGTCGGGCGAGGGCGACAGCAGCCCCCGCACCATCGCGCGGTCCACATGGGTGAGCCCCCGCACGATGAACGGCAGCACCGGCCACAGCAGCAGGAGGCCGGGCAGCGTGACCGCGAAGGTGGCGATGCCCCACGGCAGCCGGATGAGCTGGTAGAGCGCCGCCCGCCAGCCCACCGGGTTGCGCACGCTCGTCCACACCCGGCCGAAGAAGCTCTGCCCCGGCACCCGCCACCGGCTCGGCTCCGCCACGTCCACCCTCAGCAGCGCCCTGGCGCGGGCCCGCTCCGCACGGCCGAGCAGCCGGGCCCCCGCGAGCCCGCCGCCCAGCAGCGGCAGGCCGACCACCGTCACGGACAGGCCCGCCGTCGTCGTCAGCACCACGACGACGTAGGTGAAGCCCACGATGCCCAGCGGCAGGTTCAGCAGCAGATGCGCGACCTCCCGCCAGGTCTGCCCGGGGAAGGCGGCGCGCGGTGGCGGCAGCGAGGGGTTCCCCGCGGTCTCCGCGCCCTCCGCCGCGGCCGTCTCGTCGTCCCAGGGCCGGTCGTCTCTCCCGCTCATACGGCACAGCGTGCCCGGTCGGGTGGTGCTGGCGCCATACGGTGCGCTGGGGGCCGGGAGGGGGGTTAGCCCCCGGGCCGTTCTCACGCGTTTCCCGGCGCGCCCTAGAATCTCGTGCGTACAGTGCGTCGAACACGAGCGCCACGTACCCGTGAGGGGCCACGTGTCCGCCGGGTGCGCCGGGACCGAGGGAGCAGGGAGCGAGGGGCGGAGTGTCCGATCGGATCGTGCTCGCGGCGGACTACTTCAGGTCCTACTCGGTCGTCGGGCTGCTCGCCGTGGTCGGGGTGCTGTTCGTCGCCGTGGCGTTCGGCGCGGGCAAGCTGCTGCGGCCCGTGGTGCCGACCCGGGAGAAGATGCTCACCTACGAGTGCGGCGTCGACCCGGTCGGGGAGGGCTGGGCCCACACCCAGGTCCGCTACTACGTCTACGCCTTCCTCTACGTGATCTTCGCGGTGGACTCGGTGTTCCTCTTCCCCTGGGCCACGGTCTTCGCGGCCCCCGGCTTCGGTGCCACCACCCTGGTCGAGATGTTCGTCTTCCTGGGCTTCCTCGCGCTCGGGCTGCTCTACGCCTATAAGAAGGACGTCCTCTCATGGACATGACCCCGCGACGAGGGGACGTGGCGTCGGACGTGGCGCGGGGGACCGCGGTGCGCGGCAGCGTCGGCGCCCTGTCCCGGCTCGCCCCCAAGCCCATGAAGGTGGTCCTCAACTGGGGGCGCCGCTACAGCCTGTGGGTCTTCAACTTCGGCCTCGCCTGCTGCGCCATCGAGTTCATCGCCGCCTCCATGGCCCGCCACGACTTCATCAGGCTCGGCGTCATCCCGTTCGCGCCCGGACCGCGCCAGGCCGACCTGATGGTGGTCTCCGGCACCGTCACCGACAAGATGGCCCCGGCCGTCAAGCGGCTCTACGAGCAGATGCCCGAGCCCAAGTACGTGATCTCGTTCGGCGCCTGCTCCAACTGCGGCGGCCCCTACTGGGACTCGTACTCCGTCACCAAGGGCGTCGACCAGATCATCCCCGTCGACGTCTACGTCCCCGGCTGCCCGCCGCGCCCCGAGGCGCTGCTCCAGGGCATCCTGAAGCTCCAGGAGAAGATCGCCCGCGAGTCCCTGGGCGACCGCTACGGCCGCCGCGGCGCCGCCGCGCCCTCCGCGGGGCAGCTCACCAGCGGGCTCGTGCGCCCGCCCGAGCCCGGTGGCACCGGGGCCCCGGCGCCCGGGGAGGCCAGGTGACCGGCTGGCTCCCCGCCGACGCCGAGCAGCTTTTCGGCGCGGGCGCGAGCGCCGAGGAGTCGTACGGCGTCCTCACCGTCGACGTGCCGCGCGAGACCTGGACCGCGGCCCTGCGCACCGCACGCACCACGCTCGGCTGCACCTTCTTCGACTGGCTCAGCGCCGTCGACGAACCCGGCGACACCTTCTCCGTCTGCGCCCACCTCGTCGCCCCGGGCGGCCCGCCGCGGCGGCTGCTGCTGCGCACCGCCGTGCCGCGGGGCGAACCCGTACTGGCGTCGGCCGCGGGCGAGTACGCGGGCGCCGACTGGCACGAGCGCGAGACCCACGAGATGTTCGGCATCGCCTTCGACGGCCACCCGGGGCTCGCCCCGCTGCTGCTGCCCGACGGCTTCGAGGGCCATCCGCTGCGCAAGGACTTCGTGCTCGCCGCCCGGGTCGTCAAGGCGTGGCCAGGCGCCAAGGAGCCGGGCGAGTCCGGGCACGGCGGTCCGAGGCGCCGCCAGATGCAGCCGCCCGGCGTGCCCGACCCCAACGAGTGGGGCCCGCTCAAGGGCACCCTGCCGCCCGCGCCCGCACGCCCGGCCCGCGCCCGCGCGGGCGCCCCCGCGGCCACGCCGGGCGAGCGCCCCGCGCGCCCCGCCAGGCCCCGCCGCGCCCGCAGCGCCTCCGACGGCTCCGCCTCACAGCGCGGCCCTGAGCGACCCGAGCGGCAGCCGGAGGGGGACGGCGCCGCCGCCCGGCCCCCGGGCCCCGGCACCCGCCCCGGCGACGCACCCTGGCACCAGACACGGCCCGGTGAGGACAGGGCCGGTGCGGACCGGCCGGGCGACGAGGAGACCGGGTCCGGCGGCGAGGCACGCTCCGGTGGCGAGGGTGAGGCACGCTCCGGCGACGAGGGTGAGGCACGCCCCGGCGGCGACGGCGAGACCCGCCCCGGTGGCGACGGCGAGGCACGCCCCGGCGGGGACGAGGCCACCGGGTCCGGCGGCGACGCCTCAGGGGGGCGGGAATGAGCTGGGGCGTGGAGGTGGTGGTGAGGCTCGCCGCGGTGTTCGTGGGCTTCCTGGTGCTGCCGCTGCTCGTCGGCCAGACCGAGCACAAGGTGATGGCCCACATGCAGGGCCGCCTCGGCCCGATGTACGCGGGCGGCTTCCACGGCTGGGCGCAACTCGTCGCGGACGGTGTCAAGTTCGCACAGAAGGAGGACGTGGTGCCCGCGGACGCGGACCGCCGCGTCTTCCAGCTCGCGCCCGCGGTGGCGCTGCTGCCGTATCTGCTGGTGCTCGTCGCCGTGCCGGTGGGCCCCCAGAAGGGCGCGGTGGGACAGGCCGTGGACGCCGGGGTGTTCTTCGTCCTCGCGGTCATGGGCGTCGGGGTGCTCGGCTCCCTGATGGCGGGCTGGGCCTCCGCGAATAAGTACTCCCTGCTCGGCGGCCTGCGCACGGCCGCCCAACTGCTCGCGTACGAACTGCCGATGCTGCTGGCCGCCGCCTCCGTCGCGATGGCCGCGGGCACCGTCTCCCTCACGGGCATCCTCGACGCCTTCGCGTGGTGGTGGATTCCCTGGCAGCTCGTCGGCGCGGTGGTCTTCTTCGTCGCCGGGCTCGCGGAGCTGCAACGCCCGCCGTTCGACATGCCGGTCGCCGACTCGGAGATCATCTTCGGCGCCTACACCGAGTACACCGGGCTCAGGTTCGCGCTGTTCCTGCTCGCCGAGTACGCCGGGATCGTGGTGCTGTGCGCGCTGACCACCGTGCTGTTCCTCGGCGGCTGGCACGGCCCGGCGAGCGGCGCGGGCGCCGGCTGGGTGTGGACGCTGCTGAAGACCGCCGTGCTCGCGTTCGTGGTGATCTGGCTGCGGGTCAGCTACCCCCGGCTGCGCGAGGACCAGTTGCAGAAGCTCGCCTGGACGCTGCTCGTACCGCTCGCCCTGGCGCAGATCGCCCTCACCGGCGTCGTCAAGGTGGTGATCCAGTGACCATGCCCGACTCCCCGCCGCCCGCGGCCCCCGGGCACGAGCCGCGGGAGCGGCCGGACGCGGGGCGCGCGAAGCCCCGTGTCCCCGGCACAGGACTGGCCAAGGGCCTGGCGGTGACGCTGCGCACCATGACCCGCAGGACCGTCACCCAGCAGTACCCCGACCAGCTCCCCGACCTGCCGCCGCGCAGCCGCGGGGTGATCGGCCTGTTCGAGGAGAACTGCACGGTCTGCATGCTGTGCGCCAGGGACTGCCCCGACTGGTGCATCTACATCGACTCCCACAAGGAGACCGTGCCCCCGGCCGCGCCCGGCGGCAGGGAGCGCAGCCGCAACGTCCTCGACCGCTTCGCGATCGACTTCGCGCTCTGTATGTACTGCGGCATCTGCATCGAGGTGTGCCCGTTCGACGCGCTGTTCTGGTCGCCGGAGTTCGAGTACGCCGAGACCGACATCCGCGAGCTGACCCACGAGCGCGACCGGCTGCGCGAGTGGATGTGGACGGTGCCCGCGCCGCCCGCGCTCGACCCGGCAGCCGAGGAGCCCAAGGAGGTCGCCGCCGCCCGCAAGGCCGCGGAGAAGCTGGCCGCCGGGCAGCCGGGCGACGGCGCCGGGAGCGGTGCGGGCGAGAGCCGGAGCGGCGGCACGGGCAGCGGTGCGGGCAGTGGCGGGGAGGGCGGCGCATGAGCCTCGCCGCCGCCGCGCACGGCTTCCTCTCGCCGACCGGCGTCGAGATCGCGTTCGTACTGTTCGGACTTGTCACCCTGGGCGCCGCCATGGCCACCGTCACCACCAGACAACTGGTGCACGCCGCCCTCTGGCTGGTGGTCGCGCTGGCCGGGATCGCCGTCGAGTACCTGCTGCTGACGGCCGAGTTCATCGCCTGGGTGCAGGTGCTGGTGTACGTGGGCTCCGTCGTCGTGCTGCTGCTGTTCGGGCTGATGCTCACCAGGGCCCCGATCGGCCGCTCGCCCGACACGGACTCAGGACACCGCTGGGCCGCCCTCACCGTCGCCGCGGCCTCCGCCGCCGCCCTGGTCTGGGTGGTCGTGGACGCCTTCCGCACCACCTGGATCGACCTCGACACGGCCGCGGGGGGCTCCACCGAGGTGACGGGCTCCGCCCTCTTCAAGAACTGGGTGCTGCCCTTCGAGGCCCTGTCGGTGCTGCTGCTCGCCGCGCTGGTCGGCGCGATCGTGCTCTCCCGCAAGGGCGGCGGCGCGGGCGGCGGCGAGGCCGGTGGCGCGGGCACCTCGGAGCCGGGCCCCGCCGCCGGAGCGCCCGCCGAGGGCGAAGGGGGCGCGCGCTGATGCACCTCGTCTATCCGGCCGTCCTCGCCGTGCTCCTCTTCTGCGTCGGGGTGTACGGGGTGCTGGCGCGCCGCAACGCGATCCTGGTGCTGATGGCGGTGGAGCTGATGCTCAACGCCGTCAACCTGAACCTCGTCGCCTTCGACGCCTGGCTGCGCGACAGCCTCCACGCCGGGCAGGCGCTCGCCCTGTTCACGGTCGCGGTGGCCGCCGCAGAGATCGGCATCGGGCTCGCCATCGTGCTCATGGTCCACCGCGCCCGCGGCAGCTCCGCCGTGGACCTGCTCCGCGATACCGCCGAGCCCCCCGATGCCGACGAGGACGCAGACGACGCCGCCGACGCCGCCGGGGAAGAAGCCGCTGCCGACGGCGCCGCCCGGGGCGCCGGGGCCCGGGACACGGGCACGGACAGGACTGAGGCCCGCGCGTGAACACCACCACCCTCGCCGTACTCGTCCCGCTGCTGCCGTTCCTCGGCGCCGCCGCCGGGCTCGCGCTCGGCCGCACCGCGCCCGGCTTCGCGCGCCCCGTGGCGGTGCTGCCGACGCTGGCGTCCGCCGGGATCGCGGGCGTCATCGCCTGGCGGCAGGGCGGCGGGCCCGCGCTCGACGCCGCCACCCGGCTCACCCCGACCGGCTCGGTGCCGGTCGATCTGGCGCTGCACCTGGACGGCTTCGCGGTCCTCGTCGCCCTGCTCGTCGCCACCGTCGCCACCTGTGTGCAGATCTACTCGACCGGCTATCTGCGCGGCGACCCCCGCTACCCGTCGTACGCGGCGCTGGTGTCGCTGTTCACCTCGGCGATGCTGCTCGTCGTCTACTCGGGCGACCTCGTCGTGCTCCTCGTCGGCTGGGAGGTCATGGGCATCTGCTCGTACTTCCTCGTCGGCCACTACTGGGAGACCCCCGAGGCGCGGGCCGCCTCGCTCAAGGCGTTCCTCGTCACCAAGCTCGGCGATGTGCCCTTCCTGATCGGCATGTTCGCGCTCGCCGCCGACACCGGCTCCTTCCGCATCACCACCGTGGCCGCGCGGGCCGCGGGCGGCGACCTCGGCCACCCCACAGTGATCGCGCTGCTGCTGCTCGCCGGGGTCGCCGGCAAGTCGGCGCAGTTCCCGCTGCACACCTGGCTGCCCGACGCGATGGCGGGCCCCACGCCCGTCTCCGCGCTCATCCACGCCGCGACGATGGTCGCCGCCGGTGTCTACCTCGTCGCCCGCCTCCTCCCCGTGTTCGCCGCGTCCGCCGCCGCGCTGGTGGTGCTCGCCGTGCTCGCGGCCGTCACCATGGCGGGGTCCGCGCTCGCCGCGCTCGCCCAGGACGACGTCAAACGCGTCCTCGCCTACTCGACCGTCGGCCAACTCGGCTACATGACCGGCGCCCTCGCCGTCGGCGACCGCGGCGCGGCCGTCTTCCACCTGATCACGCACGGCGCGTTCAAGGCCCTGCTGTTCCTCGGCGCCGGCGTCCTCATCCACGCCGCGGGCACCAACTCGCTGGCCGCCATGTCCCGCATGGGCGGGCTGCGGGCACGGGTGCCCGACGCGTACTGGACGATGACCGTGGCCCTGCTGGCGCTGGCCGCGATCCCGCCGTTCAGCGGGTTCTTCTCCAAGGAGGCCGTACTCGGCGCCGCCGAGCACACCGCGACCCACACCCACGGCGCCGAGGGCGCGGCGGGCTGGATCGTGCTGCTCGCCGGGCTGCTGACCGCCCTGCTGACCGGCGCCTACGCCGTACGCCTCTGGCTGCTCGCCTTCCACGGGCGCGGGGCAGAGGCCCCGGACCACGGGCGGCAGCCCGTCGCCATGAACGCCGTGCTCTGGCTGCTCGCGCTCCCCTCCCTCGCGCTGGGACTCGTCATCAGGGCGCTGCCCGACTGGTTCGACGGCAGGACCCTCACGCCCGTGCTCACCACCTCCGTCCTCGGCACCGGGGTCGCCCTCGTCGGCGCGCTGGTCACCTACGGCGCCTGGCGGCACACCACCGCGCTGGCCGCGGGCGTGCCCATGGGCGCCGTCGCCGCGCACCCCGAGGGCGACGCGGCCTTGGTGGAGGAGGAGGCCATCGCCGCCCACACCCGCGCCTACGGCGACATCGCCGGGGCCCGCGACCCCGCCGACCCCGGCCGGCTGCTCCTCGGCCCGCTGCACCGGCACGCCGCCGCCGGATTCCACGTCGACGGGCTGTACACGGCGCTGTTCGTACGGCCCACGGCCGCCGCGGCCAGGCTGGTGCGCTTCCTGGACGAGAACGTCGTCGAGACCTACGTCAGGGGCGCGGGCGCGGCCCCGCGGCTGCTCGGCGCCGCCGTCCGCAGGGCGCAGACCGGCAACGTGCAGACCTACCTCGGCGCGCTGCTGGCGGGCTCCGCCGTGCTGGTGATCGCCGTCCTCGTCGCCACCGCGGGAGCGTGAGCCGTGATCGATATCAGCGAGTCCGTGATGCAGGCCCTCCTCGCGTTGATCGTCGTGGGCCCGCTCATCGGCGCCGCCACGGTCTTCCTGCCACCGCCGCCCGGGCTGAAGGGGAAGTCGCCGCAGCAGGCCGTGCTGCGGCACGGGGTGCTGGTGACCGGCGCCGTCCTGGCCGCGGCCGTCGTCCTCGCGCTCGGCTTCGACCGCGACCACCCGTCGACGATGCAGGCGAGCACGGACATCAGTTGGATCGCCGCGCTCGGCGTGCGCGTCCACCTCGGTGTCGACGGCATCTCACTCCCCCTCCTGCTGCTGACCGCCCTGCTTACCTTCCTGTGCGCGCTCTATAGCTACAAGGCGCCCCCCGCCGGGCGCGGCCCCGGGACCAGGGCCTTCGTGGCGCTGGTGCTCGTGCTGGAGTCGGGGACGCTGGCCACCTTCGCCGTCCTCGACCTGCTGCTCTTCTTCCTCGCCTTCGAGACGGTGCTCATCCCGATGTACTTCCTCATCGCCCGCTGGGGCGGGGCGGCCAGGCAGGCCGCCGCGTGGAAGTTCATCCTCTACACCCTCCTCGGCTCGGTGGTCATGCTGCTCGGCCTGCTCCTCATCGGGCTGCGGGCCGGCACCTTCGACATGGTGGCACTCGCCACTGACAACGGCCGGGGCCTCAGCACGTCCGTGCAGGTCATCGCCGTACTGGCGATCGGGCTCGGGCTCGCGGTGAAGTCCCCGATGTGGCCGCTGCACAGTTGGCTGCCCGACGCCCACACCGCCGCCCCGACCGTCGGCTCCGTACTGCTCGCCGGGGTGCTGCTGAAGATGGGCACCTACGGCTTCGTCCGCATCCTGCTGCCGGTCGCCCCCGACGGCATGCACGCCTTCGCGCCCTACCTGGCCGCGTTCGCGGTCGCCGGGATCATCTACGGGTCGCTCGCCTGCCTCGCCCTCGTACGCCGCGGCGGCGGTGGCGACCTCAAGCGGCTCGTCGCCTACTCCTCCGTGGGCCACATGGGCTTCGTGCTCCTCGGCGTCGCGACCATGACCCCCACGGGCGTCAACGGCGCCCTCTACGCGAACATCGCCCACGGCCTCATCACCGGGCTGCTGTTCTTCCTCGTCGGCGGCCTCAAGGCGCGCACGGGCACCACCGACCTCGACACCCTGGCCAGGGAGAGCGGCGCCGCCCTCTACCGGCGCGCGCCCCGCCTCGGCGGCCTCCTCGCGTTCGCCGCGGTCGCCTCGCTCGGGCTGCCGGGACTCGCCGGGTTCTGGGGGGAGATGCTGGCGATGTTCGGCGCGTTCCGCCCCGACGGCGCCCTCAGCAGGCCCGCCTACCTCGCCTTCACCGCGCTCGCGGGCCTCGGCACCCTGCTCACCGCCGCGTACATGCTGCTCGTGGTGCGCAGGGTCTGCATGGGCGCCGCCGCGCCCGAGGAGGGGCGGGGCGCCGCGCCCGCGGGGGAGCGGGGCGGCCCGCCGCCGCTGCCCGACGTGCGCGGCCACGAGGTCGCGGCCTGGTCGCCGCTCGTCGTCCTCACCGTGGTCGCCGGGCTCTGGCCCGCCGCGCTGCTCGGCCTCAGCGACCCCGCCGTCCAGCACCTGCTCGCAGGAGGCACCCCGTGACCGCAGGAGGCACCCCGTGACCTTCACCGCCGCCGGCGCCGTGCAGTCGGTGGACTGGGTGGCCATCGCGCCGCCCGCGCTCACCGCCGCCTTCGCGCTGCTCGTGCTCGTCGCCGACCTGTTCCTGCCCGCCGCGCGCAAACCGCTCCTCGGCTGGGTCTCCGTCGCCGGGCTCGCGCTCGCCGCGCTCACCCTGCTGCCGCTGCGCGAGGGCGACCGCACCACCTTCTGCACCGCGCGCGAGAGCGCGCTGTGCTCCTACGCGGCCGACCGCTTCGCGCTCGTCGTGCAGTTCCTGGTGCTCGGCGGCGCGCTGGTGGCCGCGCTGATGTCCGTCACCGGCCGCCGTGACGCGCGCGTGGGACGCGCCCTGCCCGAGGGCGAGTACTGGTTCCTGCTGCTGTCGTCCGCCGCGGGCGCCGCGCTGCTGCCCGCCGCCCGCGACCTGGCGACCCTGGTGGTGGCGCTCGAAGTGGCGTCGCTCCCGGCGTTCGCGCTGGTCGGGATGCGGCGCGGGGACCGGCGCTCGGCCGAGGCCGCGCTCAAGTTCTTCCTCTCCTCGGTGACCGCCACGGCCGTCACCCTGCTCGGCGCCAGCTTCGTCTACGCCGCCACCGGCAGCCTCTACCTGGCCCGCATCGCCGAACGGCTCGACGCCGTGGACGGGCAGCTCCACACGCTCGCGCGCGCGGGCGTGGCGCTCACCCTGGTCGGCTTCGCCTTCAAGACGGCGGCGGTGCCCTTCCACTTCTGGGTGCCCGACACCTATGTCGGCGCCCCGCTGCCGGTCGCCGCGTACCTGTCCGTCGTCGGCAAGGCGGTCGGCTTCTCCGGGCTCATCCTCGTCACCGTCGTCGGCTTCCCCTCGTACGCGGACGTGTGGGGCCCCGTGCTCGCCGTCCTCGCGGCGCTCACCATGACCGCGGGCAACGTGGCCGCGCTGCGCCAGCGCGCCACGCGCGCGTACGGCGCCGTACGGCTGCTCGCCTGGTCGTCGGTGGGGCAGGCGGGCTACCTGCTGGTGCCGATCGCCGCCGCCGGCTACTCCGACCGGCCGCGGCACGCCATCGGCTCCACGCTCTCGTACGCGCTGATGTACGCGGCCGTGAACATGGGGGCCTTCGCGGTCGCGGCACTGGTGGCGCGCGCGGCGCCGCTGAACCGGCTCTCCGACTACCGGGGCCTGTACGGGCGCCACCCGCTGGCCGCGGTGGTGCTCGGCTTCTTCCTGCTCTGCCTGGCGGGCCTGCCGCCCGGGATCATCGGGCTCTTCGCGAAGGTCACGGTGGTCTCCTCGGCGGTCGACGCGGGGCTCGGCTGGCTCGCCGTGGTCATGGCCGTCAACGTGGTGCTCGGCCTGTACTACTACCTGCGGTGGACGGCGGCGCTGTTCCGCGCGCCCGACGCCGGGGAGGCACCGGACGCCGCCCCCGCGGCGCCGTCCCCCGACGGGGCCGCCACCGCGCGCGTACCGCTGCCGATCGCGGCCACCATCGCCCTCACCTGCGCCACCGCCCTCGCCCTCTCGGGCGCGCCCCAACTGGTCCTGCGGTTCTCCTCCGGAGCGCTCTTCTAGACAACCGGGCGGGGCGACCGGGCCCGCGTCCCGCCCCGCGCCCCCGCCTCCCGCCGGCCGTTCAAAAGACCCCCCGCACCCACCCGAAGTAACCACCCCGCCACCCTCCGCATCCCCCGTTCGGCGTCCTCCGCCCTCGCGGGGAACTTGGCGTCGAGAGGTGGCGTTGATCTGTGCAGGAGGGTCCACTGGACAGGTAAGCCGCACCCCACAAGCAGAAGCGTTCCCCCGCCGCACCACCAGGAGGGCGTAGTGCACCGCCGCCACAACGGGCTCAAGACCGCCCTTCTTCTCGGAGGTCTCTCCGCGCTCATCCTCGTGATCGGCAGCTTCTTCGGCCGCATGGGCCTGGTGATCGCGCTGCTCGTCGCGCTCGGCACGAACGCATACGCGTACTGGAACAGCGACAAGCTGGCCCTGCGCGCGATGCGGGCCCGCCCGGTGAGCGAGTTCGAGGCCCCGGCGCTCTACCGCATGGTCCGCGACCTGTCGACGCAGGCCCGCCAACCGATGCCGCGGCTGTACATCTCGCCCACCGAGGCGCCGAACGCGTTCGCGACGGGCCGCAATCCGCGCAACGCCGCGGTCTGCTGCACCGACGGCATCCTGCGGCTGCTCGACGAGCGCGAGCTGCGCGGCGTGATCGGGCACGAGCTGAGCCATGTCTACAACCGCGACATCCTGATCTCGTCCGTGGCGGGCGCCCTCGCCTCGGTGATCATCTTCCTGGTGAACTTCGCCTGGCTGATCCCGTTCGGCCGCTCGGAGGACGACGAGGGCCCCGGCCTCTTCGGCATGCTGTTGATCATGCTGCTCGGCCCGCTCGCGGCCTCCGTCATCCAGCTCGCCGTCAGCAGGTCCCGTGAGTACCAGGCGGACGCCTCCGGCGCCCAGCTCACCGGCGACCCGCTCGCCCTCGCCAGCGCCCTGCGCAAGCTGGAGGACGGGACGCGCAGGCTGCCGCTGCCGCCGGAGCCCAGAATCGAGACGGCAAGTCACATGATGATTGCGAACCCTTTCCGACCGGGGCGGGGAATGGCGAAGATGTTCTCCACCCACCCGCCGATGGCGGAGCGGATCGCCCGACTAGAACAGATGGCAGGTCGTCACCGGTGAAGACAATCCTCAACCTCATCTGGCTTATCTTCGGAGGGATCTGGCTCTTCCTCGGCTATGTGGTCGCCGGGGCGATCCTCTGCATCACGATCATCGGCATCCCCTTCGGCATAGCCGCTTTCCGCATCGCGGTCTACGCGCTGTGGCCCTTCGGCCGCGCGGCGGTCGAGCGCAGGGACGCGGGCGCGGGCTCCCTCATCGGCAACGTCCTCTGGGTCATCCTGGCCGGCTGGTGGCTCGCGCTCGGCCACCTGTTCACCGGCATCGCCCAGTGCATCACGATCATCGGCATCCCGCTGGGCCTTGCCAACTTCAAGCTCATCCCGATCTCGTTGACCCCCCTGGGCCGGGAAATCGTCTCCACGGAGCAGCAGTTCGCCGGCTGGTAGCCCCGCCGGGACCCCCGTGCGGGCCGCGGCCCCGTCCCAGTCCGGGCGCGTGAACCGTCGTCGTCCGGGCACCCTCACCTCCGTACGAGCCCGCGACCCGCGCAACCGCGTGGTGTCCGGGGGGCGTCCTCCCGGGTGGAAGGGCGTCCGACCGCGGTCGCGAGGGCAACGGTGGCGTGCGGCGAGACCGCACCGCAGAGAGGTCAGGACATGGGCATCATCGGCTGGATCATCCTCGGACTGCTGGCAGGGGCGATAGCCAAGATCCTGCTGCCGGGCCGCGACCCGGGCGGTCTGATCGGCACCACGCTCATCGGCATCATCGGGGCCTTCCTCGGCGGCTGGATCTCGTCGAAGTTCCTCGACCACCCGATCAACAAGCACTTCTACGACGGCCCCACCTGGATCTCCGCCATCGGCGGCGCCCTGGTGCTGCTGGTCGTCTACCGCATCCTCTTCGGCAACTCCCGCTCCCGCCGCTGACGGCCGCGGCAGCGGACCACCGAGCAGGCCCCACGCGGCGGGCCGCCGGGCACGTGAGGCGCGCCGCCCCCCTGAGAACCGGGGGGCGGCGCGCTGTTTCGTGAGGGGTCCCGCGCCGTCGATGTCAAATTGGCATCGAGAGCGCGCGATCCGGTTGAAGGGGTGGCGCGCCCGTGGCCAGCGGCGAATAGTTGTGACGGACTTTTGCCGATTCGCGCTGCCCGGGCGGCAGTCGCTACGTTCGGATCGTACGGAAGCAACGGGCGGTGCCGTCGTGGCGGCACCGCCGGGTCGGGGGGACCGTAAGGTGGCGTTGTCGGGCATGCGGCCACAGGCCGGGGGGCCGGGGGAAGCGGCGGGACCACACGGGCCGGCGCGCGCCGCGAGAGGCGGCGGCGCCCAGCTCTTCTTCACCTCGGGGGTGCTCGACCCCTCGGCGCTCGGCGACCCGCGCACCGCCGACGTCCTCATGGCCGCGGCCCAGCGGGTCTCCGCGCGCCTGCGCCCCAGCGACGTCCTGCACGCGGCGCTCGCCGAGCGCGGCGGCCCGCTGCCCGCGCTGGAGACCGCGCTCGCCGAGGGCGCCGCCGTCCGGCACGTCCTCGACACCGTCGACGTCTACAACCCCCCGGGCGACGGCTACGAGTTCGACGGCTCGCCCGCCGGAGTCGCCCCGGAACTGCTCGCCGCCCTCGACGACTTCGCCGCCTTCGCCGACTCCGAGGCCGAGCGCGCCGCCGCGTCCGCCGCCGGGCCCGATCCCAGCCGCTCGGTCCTCCTCGCCAAGCCGCCGCCGCCCGCGCGCCGCGGCAGGCTGCCGGGGCGGCTCGCCGACGTCGCGCTCGAACTCCTCGTCGCCTGCGTCCTCGAAAACCCCGACGCCCAGGACCGCGAGTTCCTCGGCGTCCTCGACGCCCCGCTCGCCGCCCGGCTGCTGCGCGAGCGGGTCCGTATCCATCTGGAGCCGCTGCCCGAGCTGTTCGACGACAGCTCGGGGCGGCTGCGCTCCGAGGAGTTCACCGCCGACGCCTGGGCCACCCTGGAGCAGGCCGCGGGCCTCGGCGCCGACCTCGGCTACGACCGGTTGCTGCCGCCGCACGTCCTGCTCGCCCTGCTCTCCGAGACCGAGGGCCTCGCCGAGCGCCTGGTACGCCTGCAACTCCCGCCGCACATCAGCCTCGTCAAGGCCGTCGAGATCATCGCCGCCGCCTTCCGGCTCTCCACGCGCGGCCGCGAGGCCCCGCCGAGGCTGCACCGCGACGAGACCGGCGACACCCTCGTCACCCTGCTGCGCGGCGCCCGCCGTACCGCCACCTACTGGGGCGCGGAGCGCATCGACACCCCCCACCTGCTGGCCGCGCTCCTCGACGAGCCCCCGCAGCGGCTCGCCGGAGTCCTCTCCGCCGAACCCCTCAGGCTCGACCTGAACAAGCTCCGCGGCCATCTGCGCGAGGCCCTGCGGGACGCCCGCAACGCCGTGCCCCGCGAGGTGCCGTACAAGCTGCCGTCGTTCCTGCCGCCGTCCGAGGATCTGACGTACCTCGCGCGCACCGACGGCATCCTGCCCGCCCGCCACCTCGACCACTACTTCGACCCGCTCTCCCGCGCCCTGCACCGCTCCGAGAACAACCACGTGCTGATCACCGGGCTGCCCGGCGTCGGCACCACGACGCTGCTGCGCGAGCTGGCCAGGCGGGCCGCCGCGGGCGAGATCCCCTTCCTGCGCCGCAAAAGGTTTCTGCGCGTCGACTGCCGGGACGTCGCCCCCGAGCAGAGCAAGGACCAGCTCGCCGAACTCGTCGGCCAGGTCTCGGGCCGCACCGACCTGGTGGTCTGCGTGGACGGCCTCGGCAGGCTGCTGCGCGGCCCGCACGGCGTCAACCACCTGCTGGAGCTGCGCCGCGCGCTCGGCGAGCGCAGGCTCCACCTCATCGGCGTGCTCACCGCGCACGACTACGAGGACCTGCTGACCACCGACCACGCCCTCCAGGAGATGACGACCCGCGTCGACGTGGTCGAGCCGGGTCAGCAGGACGCCCGCGCCATGGTGCGGCAGGCCGCCGACGGGCTCGCCCAGGAGTTCGACGTCCGCGTCGACGAGCGCGCCGTCGCCCGCGCCGTCGTCCTCGCCGGGGACTTCATCGCCCACCAGAAGCTCCCGCTGTCCGCGGTACGGGTGCTGCGCAGGGCCTGCGAGGACCTGCACTACGCCCGCACCCAGCAGGGCGGCACCAGGGACGCGGTCGAGACGTCCGACGTGGTCGGCGTCGTCGCGGAGCTGTCCGGGGTGCCGCGCGAGCAGATCGCCGGCATCAGCGGCGAACGCGTCGACCACGCCGCCGCCCTCGCCACCGAGGTCGTCGGCCAGGAGGCCGCCGTACGGGTCGTCGCCGAGGAGCTGCGCAGGATCAAGTCGGGGCTCGCTGGCGTCAGCTCGGGGCCCGCCTCCGTGCTCCTGTTCGCCGGGCTCACCGGCGTCGGCAAGACGGAGCTGGCCAAGGCCGTGGCCAACCTGTACTCGGCCTCCAAGCGGCTCCAGACGTACCCCATGGAGAACTTCACCGAGCCGCACAGCGTCTCCGGCATCATCGGGTCGCCGCCCGGCTACATCGGCCACGACCAGGGCGGCAGGCTCATCAACGAGCTGAACGCCGACCCGTACTGCGTCTTCCTCCTCGACGAGACCGAGAAGGCGCACCCGGAGGTGCTGCGGCCCTTCCTGAACCTCTTCGACGAGGGCTGGATCACCGACCAGCGCGGCGTCAAGGCGCACGGCGACCGCGCCATCTTCGTCATGACCACCAACGCGGGCCACGAGGTCATCTCCTCGATGCCGCCCACCGCGAGCGACGAGCAGATCGCCGCCGCGGTCCGCGCCAGGCTCGGCAAGATCACCACCCGGCGCGGCGAGAACGTGTTCACCCCCGAGTTCCTCGCCCGCATCCGCCGCATCGTCGTCTTCAGGCCCCTCGGGCTCGACGCGATGACCGGCATCGGACGCAAGGTCCTCGAACGCCAGCGCGCCTTCTGGCGCGACAAGCGCGAGAAGGAACTCGTGGTGCCCGAGGAGCTGCTGCGGTACGCGGGCGAGACCGGGCACAGGCTCAACACCGAGGCACAGGGCAGGGAGGGCGGCCGGATCATGGCGAGGCTGCTGTCCGACCTGGTGGAGACCCCGGTACTGGCCGCCGTGGAGCGCGACCAGACGGCGTACCGCAGGGCCGCCACCATCGCCGTGGGCTTCCGCGTCGACGCCGCGGGAAACCCGCACACCACGGTGGACTTCCCCCCGGCGGAAAACCCGCCCGCCGAGCCCGCCGCGGCGGAACCGGGGGCCGCGCCGCCGCTGTCCTACCCCGACGAGGGCCAGGACGGCGCCACACCCGCCGGGCCCGGCGGAACCGAGGGGTGAAGGCAGGTGCGGCATGACACAGACCGGTGACTCCGGTCTGCTTGACCTCGCGGGCAGGACGGTCGACCGGCGCTACGTGCTGCGCGAATGGCTCGGCGGCGGCGGCTTCGGCGGGGTGTACAGGGCCGAGCAGTACATCCTGGGCCGCCCCGTGCGCAGCGTCGCCTGCAAGCTGTCGCGCGCCACCGGCGTCCGCGAGGACACCGCGGCCGAACTCTTCGCCGACGTGCTGCTCCAGGCCGAGGTGCTGGACGGCCTCACCGACGCCGAGGCCCGCGCCCACCTGGTGCAGGTCTTCGACGGCGGCCTCGCACCCGACCTCGGCGGCCGGGCCTTCCTCGTCATGGAGTACGTGCGCGGCTCCACGCTCGCCGACGAGTTCGCCGCCATGGAGCGCGTACCGCAGTCGCAGATGCTCAAGTGGGCCCGGCAGATCTGCGTCGCGCTGCGCGGACTGCACTCCCTGGTGCCGCCGCTGCTGCACCGCGACCTCAAGCCCGACAACGTCCTGCTCGGCACCGACCGCACCGTCCGCCTCATCGACTTCGGGCTCTCCGCCCGGCTGCTGGAGAGCGGCGACGTCCGCGGCACCGTCGGCACCGCCGACTACATGGCCCCCGAGACCGCCGACGGCGCCAGCCTGCCCGCCTCCGACATCTACTCGCTCGGGCTGCTCGTGTACGAGGGCCTGACCGGCCGGCACGCTTACGCCCACCTGCTGCCCCCGCGCCACCTGCCGATGCGCTCGTACGCGAACTGGCTCAGGGACCGCAAGAGCGCGGGACCCCCCCCGAAGCCCTCGGCGTACAACAACTCCGTGGGACCCGAACTCGACGACCTGGTGATGCGCTGCCTCGAACTGCGCCCCGCCGACCGCTTCGCCACCGCCGCCGACCTGCTGGCGGATCTTGACGCGCTCGCCGCGGCCGACGCGGCGGAACAGGGCGCGGCGCCCGGCGCGCCCCGCGGCGCGCGCGCCCGCGCGGGTGAGCCGCAGGAGCTGGCGGACGCGCGCGCGGCACGTGCCGCGGGCGATCCCGCGCGCGCCGTCGCGGGGCTCGGCAGGCTGCTCGCCCGGCAGAGCGGCGCGAGCCTCGCGCCCTGGCGCGCCGCGGTGCTCGCCGAACTCGCCTGCGCCCACGAGGACCTGCACGACCACGGCGCGGCCGCACGCGGCTGGGCCGACGCCTACCACGAGGTGCGCCGCGGCGCCCCGGTGCCGCGCGGCGAGTCCCGCGCGGGGCTCGCCGCGCGCGCCGAAGCGGCCTTCAGAGAGGCCGGAAACGCGTTCCAGGCGGACCGCTTCGCGCGTCTGAGCCGCACGGAACAGGGACGGAGGTGACGGATGAAGCCCCAGAAGTCCATCAAGAACAGCCTGTCCGGAACCGGGCGGCTGATCAACGCCTGGGCGAGCGCCGAGGAGGAGAGCGACCCGGCCGAGGGACTTGAACGCATGCGCGGCCTGTTCGAGCGCTTCGAGAGCCGTCCCGCGCGCACCGCCGAGCTGTGGCCCGACTTCCAGCGCTCGCTGCTCAGCGAACCGTTCCTGGCGCTGCTCACCCCGCCGGACGTCAACCGGCTGCGCGACATCGGCGAACTCGCCGCCCGCGAGGAGGGCACCACGCTGCCCGACGTGTGGCTGCCGCTCGCCCGCACCCTGCGCGGCCGCGGCGCGCCGGGCGACGCGCCCCAGGCGGTCTCCCTGTTCACCAGGCTCTACCAGTCCGGCGGGCTCACCGCGCAGGCCGCCGCCGACGTCGCCGCGGAACTCGCCCACCTCGGCGCCGACGGCGAGGACCAACTCGCCCTCTACGCCGACCTGCTGCGCACAAACCCGCAGATCCCGCAGGCCGTCTACGACCACCTCGCCATGCTGCTCGCCGCGGGCTTCGAGGCGCCCGCCGACCGCCTCGCCAAGGCCGGGGTACTCGCCAGGGCGCTCGCCGACCTGCCCACCGCCGTCCCCGGCGGCGCCCGCGCGCTCGGCTTCTGCGAGCTGCTCCTCGCCGACAACGCCGCGGGCGCCGTCCCGTACTTCGAGGCCGCCTGCCGCGCCGACCCCCGCGACGGGGAGGCGCTGCGCGCCCTCATCGCCGCCCATCTGATGGCGGGCAGCCCCGCGGCCGCCGTCACCGCGGCCGAGAGCAACCCCCGCACCCTCGGCGAGCGCGGCGCGCAGCTCGCCGACCTTTCCCGCATGCTGCTCTGGCTCGACAGCCCCGACGCCACCGCCGCGGGCACCCCGGCCCCGCTCGACGCGGAGCGCATCGCCGCCCTCGGCGAGGGCCCCGACACCGGACCCTGGCAGCGCTACGCGCTCGGCCGCGCCCAGCTCCTCCAAGGCCGCGCCACCGAGGCCAGGGACCTGCTCGTACCGCTCGCCGAGCGGATGCCGGTGCGCGCCGACATCGCCTACCACGCCGCCTGGGCCCAACTGCTGTGCGGCGAGACCGCCCCCGCGGCCGCCCGCTGCCGCGCCCTGCTCGGCGTCGACTGGGCGCTCGGCGGCCCCCTCGTCGACGCCGACCCCGACACCCCGCTCGACGAGGCGGAACGCGCCTCCTTCACGGACGCGGGCGAACTGCGCGACGTCGCCGCCGCCCGGCTCAGGCTCGCCGAGGGCAGACGGCCGCCGCGGCTGCCCGAGTGGGAGGAGCTGCCCACCGCGGGCGCCACCCTGCCCCAGCTCCTCGAAACCCTCCGCGCCCTCCTCGCGGTCGCCGCCGCCCGCCGCCAGGACGCCGTACTGGCCAGGCTGCTCAGGCTCCCCCTCTTCGCCCGGCTGCCGCTGGCCGAACAGTGGCTCTGGTACGGGCTGCTCGCCCTGCCGACCTACCCCGACGACGGCAGACAGCGCCTGGAGAACGCGTACGGCATGGGCCGCCGCCAGGCACGGCTCGCGCTCGCCGGGCAGGAACTCGCCCAGGGTGACCCGGCGAAGGTCGCCGCCCTCCTCGACGGCCTCACGGGGCGCCGCGCCGAACTGCTTCGCGCCCGCGCCGAGATCCGCCTCGGCGACACCGCCGCCGCCACGGAACGGCTCGTACCACTGGCCGCCAAGGGCTCACCGCGCGCCCGCTACGAACTCGGCCTCATCGGCTTCCTCGCCGCCGTCGTCGCCTGGGCCGAGGGCCGCCGCGACGAGGCGGTGCGGCTCGCCGAGCCCGCCGCGGCCCGCTTCACCGACGCCGTCGTCACCGGCGTGGACGCGCTGCCGCCCGTGCCGGGCGGCGCCAGGGGCCTCGGGCAGGCCGCCAGGCTGCTCGCCGAGCGCGCCCAGCGCCCCGGCACCGGGCGCGCGCCCTGGCGCCCGGTGCGCCACCGCGAGGACGTCGGCTGGCTCCTCGGCCTCGCCCAGCTCCAGGCGGAGCCCGCGGACGCCGAGCCGGTGCTCGCCGAGACCATGGTCGACTGGGCGCTCGGCCACCCGGGCGCCGACGGCGAGCCCGCCGTCAGGGCGCTGGGCGCCGCCCTCGCCCGCGGCTGCGCCGTCGCCCCCGACGACGAGGTGCGCGCGGAACTCTTCGCCCAGCTCGAACGCCTCACCGAGCGGCGCCCGCTGCCCGAGCTGACCCGGCTGCGCGGCCGCGCGGCCCACCTCGCCGGACTCCTCGCGGGCAGCCGGGAGCCGGGCGCGGAGGCCGCGTCCGACCCGCTGCTCGCACTGGCCGCCGCCGCGCCCGCGCTGGCCCGCGGCGACCGCGAAGGCGCCGCACGGCTGCTGACGGCCCCCGCGGAACAGGGCGCGGAGGCCGGGGCGCCCGCGCCCGCCGCCGCCCAGGCGGCAGGCGGCACCGCGCTCGCCACCGCCGCCGTCGGCGTCCCCGCGCCCGCCGGAGTGCCCGCCGCGGAACAGCTCGGCGGCCCGGGGCCCGACGGCTGGGGCGACGGCCGCGAGGCCCGTATCGCCCGCTTCGTCGGCCACGCGCTCGCGGGCACCCCGGACCAGGGCGACCCGCCCGACGACGGCATCGCCGCGCTCACCGCGCCGCTGCTCGTCGCCCGCGCCGCCGGGCTCGCCGCCAAGGACCCGGGCGCCGCCGCGAGCGCCCTCACCGAAGCCCTCGCGGGCCACAACCTCACAGGACTGATCAGCCTGGAGACCGCGCTGCCCGCGCTCTGCGCCCGGGTGGCCCGCGCCAAGCGCCGCGACCCGCGCACCACCGCGCTCGCCGCCGCCATCCAGCGCGTCGCCAAGGCCCACGAGCGCGCCGACAGGTCGGACCGCGACTCGGCGCCCGACGCAGACGAGGGCGCGATGGCGCTCACCCTCGCCCGCTGCGCCACCGCCGTCGGCGACCACAAGAACGCCGAGCGGATGTGGCGCCGCGCCCTCAAGGCCGCGCCCGCCGGGGCCGCCCCGGCCGCCGCTGCCGCCACGGAGTTTGCCGCCTACCTCTGCCACCGCGCCACGGTCGCCTACACCGAGGACGACCCGGAGGGCGCCAGGCTGCGGCTGCGCAAGGCGCTGCGGTACGTGCCGGGCGACCACCCGGCCGTGCAGATGGTCGCCGACCTCGAACGCGACGACCACATGGACGCACTCCTCACCCATCTGCTCCCCGACTCCGTGCCGGGACCCATCGAGCGCACCGGCCGCTTCAGCGCCCTGGAGGAGGCGCTGTCGCGGCGGACCGCGCTGTGGGAGGCGCTGGTCGGCGACGACCCCACGGTCACCACCAGGCGGCTGACCGAGTTCGTCACCGAGCACAGCCTCGACGTCCCCGTACTGCACTCCCTCGCCGTGCTCTACCGCGAGGACGTACGCTCCCGCCTCGCCCGCTCCGCGGGCACCGGGGCGGACCTCGTCACCGCCACCGCGCTGTGGACGCTCATGCTCGCCTCGCCCACCTTCTGGAACGCCTACGGCGACCGCGTCGGCGACGACGAGGAGCGGGCGGCGCTGCGCGCCGAGCTGACCGGGGAACTCCTCGAAGCGCACCGCGCGCAGGGCGCCCGCGCCCTCGTCGAGGGCGACAGGAAGGGCGCGCGGCTCCACCTGGGCTGCCTGACCGCGGTGCGCGACGGCATCTCCACCACCCGCGCCCTCCTCAAGGACGGGCCCTTCGCCCAGGCGTGGACCGACACCGGCGCCCACCGGCCGACGGCGGACATCATCGAGGCGCTCGAAGCGCTGATGAACACCCCGGGCGCCAACGCCGAGCTGTTCAGGCCCGCGTCCGCCCGCGCCAAGGAGCTGATCGACGCCTGGACGGTCGAGGTCGTGGAGTCCGCGCGCGAACGCGTCGAGGACCCGGCGGCCGTCGCCAAGCTGCCGAACGGCATCGACAAGGACTACGAGTCCGGCATCGCCGCCCTCGAACAGGCCGTGCTCTGCGGCTTCCAGCCGCCGCGGCTGCTGCTGACCATCCTGGAATGGCACAACGGCTGGCAGAACTGCCTCTACCAGATGGACGAGCGCGACCGGATGCGCAAGGTCGTCGACGGCGCCGTGCCCTACGCGGCGCTCCTCGCCGACCAGTGCGAGCCGGGCCGCGGCCACCTCAGGGAGAACCAGATGCTCGGCCAGCACTGGGTCGACCGCGGCTTCCTCGACACCACCAAGGACGCCCTGGACTACTTCGAGGAGGCCCTGAAGTGGGACCCCTCGAACTCCAACGCCCCCTCGCTCCTCGACAGGCGCCGCGAGTCCGTGCTGTTCGACAAGGTGTACGCGGAGAACAAGGCCCGCCGCTACGACAGCGCGCTGCGCGCCCTCGACGACGTGCCCCGCAGCTCCGCCACCGAGAAGTCCATCGACCGGCTGCGCGCCGTCATCCTCATGAACAAGGGCACCAAGGAGCTGAACGACTTCGACTTCAAGGCCGCCGAGCAGCACATGCGCCAGGCGCTGCACCTCGCCAGCACCGGCGCCGCGGCGGCCGACACCCAGCACTACGCGGACGCGGAGGAGGCGCTGCGCAGCGTCGCCACCGGCCTCAACAACCGCGGCGTCGCCCTCGCCGACAAGGCCATGGACACCTACGGCAGCTATGCGCGCAGCAGTCCGCGTCTCGCCACGGAGCTGAACACCGCGCTGTCGATGCTCATGGACGCCCAGCGCATCGACCCGGGCAACCAGACGGCGCGCAACAACGCCGACAGTGTGAGGGACCTGATGAGGAGGCTCGGCCTGTGACAACGGCCAACGACAGGCCCAACCCGTTCCACGTGCTCGGCCTCCCGGTGGACGCCGACCAGCAGACCGTCGTGGAGCAGGCGGAGGAGGGCATGCAGACGGCCGCCTCGGCCCAGGAGCGCGAGCTGTACGACTGGGCGATGCGGGAGCTGATCAAGCACCCGCACACCAGGCTCGGCCACGAGCTGACCGAGCCCCGCCCCACCGACTACCGCGACAGGCGGCGCGACGCGTTCGTCCGCCGCAACCGCGGCAACCCGGCGAAGCTCCCGGGACACCGGCTCGGCCCCGAGGACTTCGACCTGCCCGAGGCCGTACGGCGGACGGTGCGCGAGCTGATCGAGGCCACCCCCGCGGGCGGCCTCGCCACCCTGCCGGTCACCTCCGGCGACACAGAACCGGAACTGGAGGTACGCGATGTCCTCTTCTGAGCCCTCTTCCGGGCCCTCTTCTGGCATCCGCCCCACGGGCACCCGTACGGCGGACCAGGCGGCCGCGGCCCCCGAGCCGCTCGACTGGGACGCGTTCACCGAGCGCGCGGTGCCCACCGGGCTCGGCGAGACCGTCTCGCCCGAGGCGGAGCTTGCCGGGCTGCTCCAGCGGCGCCAGGACGACATCGGCGCGGCCAGGGGCGTGGGCGCCGAGTCGACGGCGAAGGCCCAGGAGACCCTGTTCGAACTGGCCTCCCTGCTCGGCAGCCTGGAACGTGTGGTGCAGCGCGCCGAGGGGCCGATGGCGGAGAGCGGCCACAAGCGGCTGCACCGCCAGCTCAGGGTCCTCAAGGACCAGATGTTCCAGGCGCTCGCCGACGACGAGGTCGAGGTCAGGGACCCGGTGGGGCAGCCCGCGGACGCGGTCGCCGACTGGGTCGACCCGGTCGGCTGGCGGCAGGGCCCCCAGTACACCTCCGAAGTGGTGGCGCAGACGGACGAGCCCGCGGTCTTCCACCGCGGCGCCGTCGTCCGCTTCGCCCGGGTCATCATGGGAGCCCCGGAACCGGAGCCGCCGCGGGCCGCCGAGCCGCCCGGGGCGCCGGAGGCGGAGGCCGCGGGGGAGCACGCGGACGGGAGGGCTCCCGAAGCGCCCGCGGACAATGGCCCACAGGCGGCGGACCCCGCGGCGGACCAGGCGACGGCCGGCGGCGCGAGCGGTGCGGACGACGTGAGCGACGCGGCAGACGCGCATGAAGCGGACGACGCGGACGACGCGGCGGACGCGAACGAGGCGAACCGCGCGGCAGACGCGGTGGACGCGGACAACGACGCGGCGGACAACGCCGCAGACAACGCAGAAACGGGCGGGAACGCATGACGCAGCAGATGGTGAGCAAGGCCGTCGGAATCGACCTCGGGACGACCAACAGCGCGGTCGCGGTCATGAACCCGTCCGACAGTGAGATCGTCATCCACCGCGATCCGGTCACCAAGTCGTACACCACGCCGAGCTGTGTGTGGCGTGCGCCGTCGGGCGGCGACCTCGTCGTCGGCCGCAAGGCGTTCGCCCGCAAGGGCAGCACCCCCGAGCCGATCACCTCGGTCAAGCGGCTCATGGGCAGCCCGCGCACGGTGCGGCTCGGCGCCGAGGAGTTCACCCCGCCGCAGGTGTCGGCCGCGATCCTCGCCGAGATGAAGCAGCAGATCGAGGCGGACGTCTCCCGGTTCGACACCCCGGGCGTGCGGTGGATCGTCGACCGCGCCGTCGTGACCGTGCCCGCGTACTTCGACCAGCCGCAGATCGACGCCACCCGGCAGGCCGCGGAGCAGGCGGGACTCGAAGTACTCGGGCTGCTGCACGAGCCCACCGCCGCCGCGAGCCACTACTGCTGGCGCACCGCCACCCAGAACGGCACGTTCCTCGTCTACGACCTCGGCGGCGGCACCTTCGACGTCAGCGTGCTGCGCTGCACCGCGGGCACCTTCGAGGTGCTGGGCATCAGCGGCAACAACCGCCTCGGCGGCGACGACATCGACGCCGCCTTCGCGCGCCACCTCCAGCACATGCTCCAGGAGGACGACTACGCGCTCGACCTGCGCCCCGAGGACGACCCCGAGGACCGGCTGCGCTTCAGCCAGCTCACCATCCTCGCCGAGGGCGCCAAGAAGGCCCTGACCGACCGCACCGAGTACATGCTGCGCGACGCGGGCCGCCTCATGGACAAGGACGGCAACCCCGTCGTCATCGAGACCGTCCTCGAACGCTCCGAACTCGACGACGTCGCCCGCCCCATCATCGAGCGCACCTTCACCTACTGCGACGAGGCCATCCGCCGCGCCCAGGAGCGCGCCGGCATCACCCTCGCCGACGTCGACCACATCATCCTCGCGGGTGGCTCCACGCATATGCCGCTGGTGCGCGAGATGGTCGCCCAGGAGCTGTGCGGCACCGCGGCCCCCGACTCGCCGCGGCAGGTACGCGCCGCCTGCTCGGAGCCGGTGTACGAGCAGGTCGACACCGTCGTCGCGCTCGGCGCCGCGGTGCGCGCCGCCGCCGTCGGCGGCCTCGCCGTCTACGACGAGCAGCGCACGGTACGCGTCTCGTTCCACGGCACCGCGGCCACGGGGCGCACCACCACCTCGGTCGGCGGCACCGTCACCGCGCTCGCCGAGGGGCTCGACCTCACCGACGGCCAGGTCAGGCTGACCACCACCGGCTACGAGGACGAGGCCGACCTGTCGGCCGAGGGCGCGTTCTCCTTCAAGGACGTGCCCGTCCAGCCCGACGCGGAGAGCAACCTCACCTTCGAGGTGTACGACGGCTTCGGCGACCTGCGCGCCACCGCGGGCCGCCCCCTCGCCCACAGCTCCGGCCCGGCCAAGCCGCTCGGCGGCTCCGGCGGCGCCGCCATCACGTCGAAGGCCGTCCTCCTCGAAGTCGACCTCGGCGACGGCCGCAAGGGCCGCAAGGAACTGGTGCCCGCGATGCAGTCGCTGCCCTTCGAGGCCGACTTCGAGTTCGCGCACCCCGGCCGCAGCAAGGTCGAGCTGCGGCTCTTCCAGCAGAGCGTGCCGATCCGCGTCATCACCGTCGAGGTGCCCTCGTCCACCCCGCGCGGCACCGCGGTCAGCATGAACGTCGCCATGCACGAGAACGCCGCCATCACCGTGCGCGGCACCATCGGCGAGGCCACGTACGACGCCCTGCTGGAACTGCCGGCCGAGCGCGAGATGCCCAGCGAGGGCGAGATCGAGTCGCTGTTCAAGCGCTTCGAGGACAACGTCGGCTATCTGCCCGCGGGCCCCCAGAACACGGCACGCGCCCAGTGGGGCATGGCCCGCAAGGCGTTCGAGGACTCCAAGAGCAACGGCGACACCTCGGGGGCCGTCCACGAGTTCCAGGAGCTGGAGCGGGTCGCCGACTCCGTCGGCCAGAACGTCGTCGAACTCACCCCGCCCAAGCAGGACTTCGACGAGCTGGTGCAGGACTGCCTGACCCTGCACGCCAACCTCGCCGAGAACGGCGTCCCCGGCGGCAAGCCCTTCGACGCCGCCGAGACGGCACGCTCCATCGAGGAGCAGCGCCGCCGTGGCGAGCGCGCGTGGACCAACGGCGACCAGTTCGCCTACGGCGAGGTCATCCAGGCGCTCCAGCGCACGTACGACTACCTGGAGGGGCTGCGCAGGACCGGTCCTCCGGTCGCGGACCTGCCGGTCGAGGTGCGCGCCGAGAGCCTGCTGCGCGCCGGGCTCCAGGGCGTCGAGGAGATGCTGCGGGTCGCGATGGGCAGCGGCAGGACCAGCGAGCAGCGCGAGCTGGAGACCATCAAGCACGACCTGGAGATGCTGACGCCCAAGCTGCCCACCGAGCCTCAGCGGGTGCTCCAGGAGAGCAGCAAGGCCGTCGCCAGGCTGCGCCAGATCGCCAAGGTGCTCCTCGGCCCCCAGGGCAGCGACGACATCGGCCTCCCCGTCGACCTGAGCGGAGGCCGCGGATGACGGTCGCACCGAGGCAGGGCCAGGCCGCCGTGCAGGCCCCGCACCCCGACACGGGCTCGCTCGCCTGCCCGCTGCCGCGCTGCCGCGCGGTCAACGACGCCGCCGCGGAGACCTGCCGCCAGTGCCAGACCCCGCTGCGCGCCTATGCCAGGCTGCGCAGCCACCCTGCCAGGCTCTTCAACGAGGGCCTCGCCGCGGCCAGGGAGGGCCGCATCGGCGCGGCGCGCGACCGCTTCGCCGCGATCGTCCACTGGTGCCCCCACGACACGGAGGCCCGCAGCGCCCTGGCCCTGGCCTGCCTGTTGCAGTCCGACCCGGGGGAGGCGCGCCACCACTGGAACCTGGTCCTGGAACGCCGCCCGAGCGACGCGGCGGCACTACGGGGCCTCGCGATGCTGACCCGGGGGCCCGACCCGGCCCCCGTACCGGCGCGGGCGGACGAGACGGCGGAGACGGGCGAGACCGAAGCGGCGGCCGAGCCGGTGCCGGAACAGCCCGCGGACGACGTGCGGACGAACCCCGCGGACGCGCAGACGGACAAGGAGCCGGAGCCGGAGCCGGGGCCGGGCACGGAGAAGGCGAAGGAGAAAGGGAGGGAGAAGGACGAGCCGGACGAGCCGGACGGTACGGGCGGTACGGGCGGTACGGGCGGGGACGAGGCCACGCCCGCGGCGGACGACGGGAGCGCCGCCCCCGCCCCCACCACGGCCTGACGCCCGGTCGCCGACACGGCATGACGAGCGGCCCGCAGGGCCCCGCGGAGGCTACTCGCCCGCGGGCTCCTCGGGCCGCTCGGGCGCGTCGCCCGGCTCCTGCCCGTCGCCGTCCTGCTTCCCCGCGCTCTTCCCGTCCCCCGCACCGTGGCCGAGATCGTCCCCGGGGCCGTCCCCCGCGGCGTCGGCGGCCTCGGAACCGACCGCCTCGAACAGCTCGTCGGGAAGCTGCGGCAGGGTGGTGCCGCCCGGCGGGGTCACCAGGGTCGTCGCCTGGGGCCCCGCCGTCTCCGGCGTACGCAGCAGCGTGTCGGCCCCGGAGCCGCGCAGCTCCCGCACGATCGCCCCCGCGTCCACCCCGTAGCGCTCCAGCAGGCTGCGCGCCGACGTGCCCTCCTCGGCGAGCAGCGACGCCAGCAGGGCCGCGGCGGAGGTGGGCTCCTCGGGGTTGAGGTCGCCGGTCTCCCGCAGGCTGGCGAGGGTGCGGGAGGAGAACTCCGCCGGCTTCGGCTTGGGCATGCGCGCCAGCCTGCGCAGCGCCGCCCTGCCCTCCCTGCCCTGGCCTTCGAGCGCGTCGAGCAGCGCCGGGCTGCCCGCCACCGCGAACGCCTTGAGCAGCAGATACGTACTGATCCGTTCCCCGCGCGCCCAGGCGAGCAGCCGCGCCGTGTGGATGACGGCGGCGGCGTCCGCGCCGAAGCCGCCCAGGTCGAGGGAGCGCTGCGCCGAGTCCGCCGACGGCGGGTTCGGCAGCAGCAGGACCGCGGGCCTGATGTGGCAGCGCTCGAACAGCTCGGCGCAGGTGCCGCAGCCCGCGTCCACGAAGGCGATCGCGATGTCGTCGACGCTGATGGCACGCCGCCCCGAGGCGCGCACCAGCGACGCCGCCCCGTCCAGGACGCGGGAGATGGTGTCGGAGACCTTCACCGAGCTGTACTCGTTGTCGTCGTCCGCGGGCCCGTGCGAGCCGTTCACCCGGGCGCCCGGCAGCGCGTGCCCGTTGACCCGGCCGCCGCCCGCCCGCTGCTCCTCGGGCCCGGGGTCGTCGGCGCCGGTACGGGAGTCGAGCAGCCGCAGCACCTCGTCGAGGAGCTGGAAGCGCGCGGCGCCGACCCGGGCCAGGCCGCGCTCGCGCACATGGTCGTTCTCCAGCAGCGCCATCAGCAGGTCCGTCGAGGTGACCAGGGCGTGCGGGGCGCCGAACTGCCTGGCGTGCCGCATCACCTTGGCCGCGTCGGGCGTGAAGCGCTGCTCCTCCTCGGGCTCCGGCGCGTACGGCGCGGGCGCGGGGCGCGAGTCGACCGCGGTGGTGATGCGGCCCTCCGGGTCGCCGTACAGCACGAAGGAGGCCCAGGCGGTGTCGCTCTCCGCGGCGAGCCCGGCCCGTGCGCTGCGCATGGCGGCGCCCGCGGGGACCTGGTCCTGGAGCTGCCCGTAGAACTCCTCGGCGAACCTGAGCGCGCTGGCGTCCGCGACCGGCGCCCGCGTGCCGACGACCATCTTCGCGCCCATCACCATGAAGGACATGCAGGCGCTCATCGTCTGCACCGCCTCCGTGAGGGCGCGGGCGCCGGGCTCCAGGGTGGCCTGCGCGGAGGCGCAGCCGTTGATGAACACCACCGGCGGCGCGCCGATCCTGGCGAGCGGCCGCAGCGCGTCGGCGTTGATCAGCTTGCGGCCGTGCACCAGCAGCCCCGCGGCCTCGGGGGCGCCCGAGACATGTCCCGAGTAGTGGAAGAGGTCGTACGGGTTGGTATAGTCCGCCAGCTCGCCGACCACCCGGGCGGGGGTGGCGCTGCGTCCGGTCAGCACGGTGCACTCGACACCGCGCTCGGTCAGCCACTCGCTGATACGGCGGGTCTCCTCGCGCGCGGACTCCAGGTCGCCGAGGGTGTCGCCGACGACGAGGGCGCGCCGCACCCGGCTGCTGCTGCGGCCCGCGATCACGGAGCGGGTGACGGTGGCGCGGCGGCCCAGGTCGTAGGTGAGGCCGAGGAACTTCTCGCCGTCGTACAGCAGCTCCCACGGGATCAGGTGCTCGTTGCTGTGCACCAGCAGCGGGCCGTCCATCTCGCGCAGCCGCTGCACAAGCTCCGGCTGCCCGGTGTGCGAGAACAGGGTGTCGAAGAGCACCTGGCCGTCCCTGGCGAGGGTGGCCCACAGCGCGTCCCCGTCGCCCGATGCGCTGCGCAGGCTGTCGTCGATCTTCTCGCAGAGGCCCTTCACCAGGTCCTGGTTGACGCTGGCGGTGTGCTCCTGTTCGAGGGGCCCGGTGGCGGACTCGTCCCAGGAGCGCAGCTCGTACGCGTACTGGGCGGAGCCGAGGTTGGGCCGGGAGATGCGTACCTGCAAGGTCTTCATGTGGGGTCCCCCGCTTCTCGGTCCTTGGCTCAGTCCTGCCGGTGGCGCTCGTAGAACTGCGCGATGGCCTCGCTGGTCGCCCGGTCGGTCGGGTTGACGAGGGTCAGAGTCTCGCCCGCGAGGGTGATGACGACCTTCGTGACCCCGTCCTCGGACGACGTCGTCGGACGGTGCGACGCGGCGGCGGCGCGCACGGCGAGCCACTGGCGAATGCTCTCGACGGCGGCGACCAGGTCGGAGACCCCGGCGGCCAGCAGCGTCAGCACCTCCGCAAGCTCGCCGACCCGGCGCCCCGGCTCCGGCTGCCGGAAGCCGACCTCCTCCACGCTGGCGACCCCCGCCGCCGTCAGCGCGTGGTGCAGCTCCGCAAGCTCGGGCCCCGGGTCGGGGCCGTGCACCGCCAGCTCAAGCGTCGGGCCGCCCGCCGTGCGTTCTGTGTTCACAGCGCCTCCTGTGCACCGTCCGCCGCAAGACCCGCCGGGCTCCCGCTCCCACGCCCGCGGCCTCCGTACAGCAGCCTAATGGTTACCGTGAACCGCCCACGTCGGAAGCACAGTTGAACCTCGCCAGAACATCGAACAGGCCACGGCGGCGCGGCACGGCGTGGGCCTGTCCGCCCTACCGGTAGTTGACGAACTGGAGGGCGAAGTCGAAGTCCTGCCCCTTGAGCAGCGCGATGACGGCCTGGAGGTCGTCCCTGCTCTTGGAGCTGACCCGCAGCTCGTCCCCCTGCACCTGCGCCTTGACCCCGCGCGGCCCCTCATCCCTGATGATCTTCGCGACCCGCTTGGCGTTCTCCTGGGAGATGCCCTCCTCGACGGACGCGCTCAGCTTGTACTCCTTGCCGGAGAGCTGCGGCTCGCCCACGTCCAGCGTCTTCAGCGAGATGCCCCGCTTGACCAGCTTGGACTGGAAGACGTCGAGGATCGCCTTGACCCGCTCCTCCGAGTTGGCCTCCATCAGGACCTTCTCGCCCGACCAGGCGATGGAGGCGCCGACGTTCTTGAAGTCGTAGCGCTGCGAGATCTCCTTGGCGGCCTGGTTGAGGGCGTTGTCGACCTCCTGCCGCTCGACCTTCGAGACGATGTCGAAACTGGAGTCGGCCATGTCCTGTGGCTCCTTGTCTCCGGGAGGCACCGCTGCCTCCACCGGCGTCCATCGCGGCCCAGCCTAGTGGCGGTAATCCGGTGGCGAAGCACTCCCCGGCATCGGGTATCGTTTACGTCGTTGCCAGCCCCCCACCCGGGGGACCCACACGGCAACACCCCCCGGCGGTGTGCCCGAGCGGCCAAAGGGAGCAGACTGTAAATCTGCCGGCTCAGCCTTCCCAGGTTCGAATCCTGGCGCCGCCACTTGTTTGAAGGGGCCCGTGAACAGCGGAAACGCTGCTCGCGGGCCCCTTTGGCGTGGGGTCGGGTGTTTCAGTGTTGAACACCGGGGGGCGGTTCCCATTCCTGTACGCGGCCTCACGCGCACCTCCCCACCCGTTCCGCCGCCAGGCAGGTTCGGGCCATGGTTACTCGGATGGTGGGGCCGCCTATGCCGCACTTGATGACGTAGAACAGGAAGATGTTCGTCGAGGTCACGGCCAGGGCGTAGACCCACTCGTCGTGGAGCAGGTCCACATAGAGGAAGCTGCCGACGGTCACCACGGCCGTGGCGTAGAAGAGGGATGTCGGGACCCACTGCGAGAAGGAGAGGTAGCCGGTGATCTTGCTGTCGTCGGTGGGGACCGTGCTGAGGCGCAACTGGCGTGAGCGGGCGGTCACCGACCGTATGTAGGCGAGCGTGACGAAGTTGGCGAGCCAGGTCAGCCACTGGCCGATCGCGGAGTTGATCGGCCACCACCGAGGCTCGATCAGCATCGCCGTCATCACCAGCGTGCACGGCGCCAGCGCCATCAGCCGCATGACCGCCTCGGCCGCCAGGGCGATCCAGCTCGCCGAGCCGGCGCGTCTGCCGATGACCAGCGGTGTCAGGCCGGAGAACAGCATCTCGTAGTACTTCGGCGCCGCCAGTGCGTAGGAGAGGCCGACGAGGCGGGCCGGGAGGTTGGCCCGTAGGTCCGGCAGGTGGTAGTCGCTGTTGCGCCAGGTGTCGATCACCGGGAGCCCTTCGGGGTTGTGGCTGAGGTGCTGGATCAGCTCGACCACCTTGTTCCCCCAGTCGAGGTCCATGTCCCGCAGCAGCCACGTGACGACGGTGGTGTTGGTGATGGCCCAGGCCGCGGCGGCGAGAATCGACCAGGCGAACAGCCAGTTGGTGTACAGCATCCGGTTCACGCTCTGCTGCACACCCTGCTGTCGGCGCATCCGCCACAGCCGCCACTCACGCCCCGGGCCCCCGGCCAGCGGGCGCAGCAGCTCGCGCAGGGCCGACCAGCCGCTCTCGACCCGCAGCTCCGTCTCGTTCCGCTCGGCGGCCGTCACCATCTCCAGCTCCGCCAGGAAAGCGTTCTTCAGCGCGGTGAACGAGAACTCCTGGCCCTGGCCCGGCGCCTGGCCAGGGTCCTGGGCGAAGATGAGCAGCCGGCGCGCAGGACTGGCGTCGATCAGGTCTTCCAGGAGCCGGGCGAGCAGCAGGGCCCGCATATAGAAGATGTCGGGGACCACCCCGTCCCTGCTCGCCCGCCCGCAGCCGAAGAGGATCAGCAGATGGCCGAGCGAATAGAGGTCGGCCCGCGCGATCTCGGCGTCCCCGGCCCTGACTTCCGGCGCGATGAACGAGGACTCGACGCCGGTGGTTCCGGTGACGGCGTGGGTATGGAGGTAGTTGCGGCCGAGATCGATGAGCTTGAAGGAGCCGTCGGCGTCGGAAATGATGATGTTGGACGGTGTCAGGTCCGCGTGCACGCCCCTGACACCGCGGTGCAGTGGATCGTCCCCCGCTATGCGCTGAAGTTCCTCAAGGGCCTCGAAGAGCAGCAGCCCCCTCGTTCTCAGCCGGTCGAGCCTGAGGACCCGCACGTCCCCGGAGTTCTCCGGTTCCCGCGCCGCGTCGTCGTGAATGGTCTCGGCGAGGGTTTTCCCCCTGATGAAGTCCATGAGAATCCAGTTGTCGAAACTGGCCCACACATGGACGAGATGCCGTGACCCCGTACTCGCGGTGTCATAGGTCTCGGCATAGGCGCGGGTGGCCTGGGTGATGGTCCCGATTCTGGTGAAGGGATAGAGGATCAGTTTGAGGGCGAATTGCGGGAGGGTGCCGTGGACCGCCGTCGACGCGGTGCCGCGCAGGATTATCGAGGTGCTGCCGTGCCGGTGGAAACGCAGGCTGTCCCGCTCCACCGCCCGCCACTCCCGTACCGCCGCGCGGTTGTGTGCGTGGTCGGCGGGGCGCGGGCTGTAGACGTCGTAGACAGCGGCCGTCACCGCGGTCTGCTCCACCAGTACGCCGCAGACGCCGTCGCAGTCGTGCGTCAGCGCCTCGCTGCTGTGCGCGGGGTAGTCCGCGACCTGGGGGAGGGAGCGCCTGGCCTCGGATTCGGCGAGGCTCAGCAGCGTCAGCAGGAAAAGGCTCACAAAACCGAACAGCTCCGCGGAACCGGCCGGCTGGGGCGCGCTGCGCGCGGGATGGCCGAGGCACCACGTTCTCAGGAGCCCGATCGTGTCCGCCCTGCTGTTCAGGCCGAAACGCCCGTCGAAGGACCGCTCGTCCAGCGGAATGTCCTGGAGCATCCGCCGCCATATGTCGAGGCGTCTGGAACGCTGTCGCGCGGTTTCCTGCTGCCCGGCGGTGCCGCCCAGACTCAGCAGCCCGCTGACGCGTGAAAGGTGCTGTTCGCTATACCCCGTCAAGTCGCGTAACGCCGCTATCAGCCCGTCCAGCGTCGCGTTTTGGCGTTCCATCGGCAGTGTCCACCATCGTCAGTCTCGGCAGGGCACGGGAGTGTTCGGGACGGATCAGCTCTGCGGGCCGCTCCTCCGTGGCGCAGAACGCGATCTCGTAGGCCATGCGCGCGTTCTTGAGCAGCAGGTGATGGCCCATCTCGTGCCGTTTCAGCTCCGTCATCCAGGGCAGCGGGGCCAGGTCGAGGACGTACGTGGCTTTGTCGTCGGGGGCGGTGCGCACCCTGTGCAGCCAGTCCTGGTCGCGGCGCTTCTCGCGGATGGCCTCCAGATAGCCGCGGCCGAGACCGCGGCGCATCCGTTCGAGGTAGAGGTACGTGTACCGGTGCATCGGGGAGAAGCCGCTGCCCGCGGCGGCCCGCATCGGCCGGGTGCTCAGCGACAGCACATGTGTGCAGCCCTCCCGGACCGCGAGCCGGAACGGCAGCGCGGTCAGCACCCCGCCGTCGACGGCCCGTCGCCCGTCGGTGAGCCGGGCCGTGCCGGGCACGGCGATGGGCAGCCACGCGGAGGCGCGCAGCGCGGTCTTGAGGTCGTCGCGCGAGGCGAAGTCGCGCAGCACCACGGTCTGGAGGGCTTCGACGTCGGTGACGGGGATCGCCAGGTCGACGTCCGACCCGATGGCCGCCTCGTAGTCCAGCGGCTTGCTCTTCTCCATCACGTGGTCGAAGGCGTAGTCGAGGCCCAGGATGGGCAGCCGGCGCAGTGCGCGGGAGAAGTCGACGAACTGCTTGGTCGTCAGGTCGTCGTAGTAGATCGAAAGGTTGTACCAGGTCTCGCCCGCGAGGAAGTACGCGCCGTTGATGCCGCCGGACGAGCAGCCGTAGACGACGTCGAAGGCGTTCTTGAACCCGTAGTCCTCAAGCTCGCACAGCATCGCCGCGGAGATCACCCCGCGCATGCCGCCGCCCTCGACGGCCAGCGCCACCTTGGCCCCGTCGGTCCGCCGCCCCGGCAGGCTCCCGGAGTCCCGGCGGGCCCGGAGGACTTCGAGCACCGGGTGCGCCGGGTCCCAGTGGACAGGCGTGTCTCCTGTCGCCATGGCAGGTATGTCCCCCTACAGCCATCGTCCGATTGCCGTCCACGGCACACCACTTGAGCCGCGTACCGGCGCCGCGTCCCCCGCACTCTGCCAGACCGGGACCCGGTACGGGCCCCGATGACCGAAGAACGCCCACGGACCGCCCAGGAGCCCCGTGGGCCCCGGGGGGAGACACGCCCTCAGGGCTTGTAGGCGACGCCCCCGTACATGGCGATGTCCTCGTCGTCGATGGCGGCGATCTCCGCCGGGTCGCGGCGCCACTTGTGCATCTGGACCACGCCGGGCTCCTCGATCTCCAGACCGTCGAAGAAGCGCTCGGCCTCGGCGTGGGTGCGCCACTTCAGGGGCTCGCCGTGGTCGGCGTACTGCTGCGCGACCCCGGCGAGCAGCTCGGGCGCGAAGTCGTCGGTGGCGATACTGATGGCGACCCAGCTACCGGAGGGCAGGATGTCGACGAGCTGCCTGACGACGCGGCGGGCCTCCTCGTCGTCGAGGATGAAGTGGACGACGGAGATGATCGTCAGCGCGACCGGCCGGCTCAGGTCGAGGGTGTCGCGCAGCTCGGGGGAGCCGATGATGCGCGCGGGGTCGCGCATGTCCGCGTCGAGGTAGCTGATCGTGCCCTCGGGGCTGCCGTCCATGAAGGCGCGCGCGTGCGCGAGGACGATCGGGTCGTTGTCGACGTAGACGACGCGCGAGCCGGGGTCGACGGCCTGGACGGTCTCGTGGAGGTTGGGCGAGGTGGGCAGGCCCGTACCGATGTCGAGGAACTGGCGTACCCCCTTCTCGGCGGCCAGGTACCGCGCCGAGCGGTGCATGAACGCGCGCCCCTCGCGCATGTGGACCCGCAGCGACGGCCAGATCCGCAGCGAGGCGTCGCCCACCTCGCGGTCGACGACATAGTTGTCCTTGCCGCCGAGTATGTAGTCGTAGACCCGTGCTCCATGGGCCTTGTGGGTCCCCAGCCGGTCCTCCGGCACGGCCCGGCCACCCTCGCCCAGCGACTCGCTCATACCCGTCCTCCGACATCGCCCAACAGCCCCAACAGGCTCTTTCAACACCCTAACAACATGCGGCAAGTTGGAGACCGGCCCGGCGCGCCCCGCTTCCCGCGCGCGGCCGTGGGCCGGTGCCGCGCGCGGGGGGTCCGTGCTCAGCCGTGGCTGACCGTCAGCCCGTAGAAGCCGACCTTCGCGCCGTTCGTGGTGCTGTCGGAGGACGACTGGTTGTACGAGCCCGCCTTGAAGTACTGCTTGTACTGGTTGAAGGACGACGGGATCGCGTAGTGCGTGGTGCTGTCGTTGACCGTCAGGTCGATGGTGTTGCCGCCCGAGACGGCGATCGTGTAGCTCCACGTCTTGCCGAGGGACACATGGCCCACCGTGTGGGTGGTCTGGCCGCCGTCGGGCGAGTTCTCGGTGCCGACGACGATGTCGCCGTTCGCGTGGTAGTACAGCTCCACCAGCGGCTTCGTCGACGAGCCGCCGGAGCCCAGGTGGATCTGGCCCACGCAGACGTTCTGTGTCACCGACACCACCCGCAGCGTCGCCCTGAGCTGGTGGCTGCCGCCGAGTGACCAGTCGGCGGCGGAGCCGTCGCGGTTCATCTCGCGCAGTTCGGAGCGCGCGTAGTTGGAGTTCGGGGTGGTCACGCCCTTCTCCGGCGCCCAGAACGTCATCGCGCCGTCCCGGGTGTCCGTGTAGAAGTACGCGTCCTGGAAGCCGTCCGCGCCCTGGAGCCGGGAGGACGGGATGGTGGTGGGGGAGCCGGGGTTGCCGACCGGCTCCTGGAGTTCCCACACCGAGAGGTCGAAGTTGCCGCCGGGCGCGACGTCCGGGTCCGCGAGCAGCCGGGCCCCGGTGCGGGGGGTGTCGGCGGCGTCGGCGGAATGGGGTGTGGCCGGTGTGGCGGCGGGGGCCGCGGTGGCGAGGCCGCAGGTGGCGATGGTGGCGGCGGCGAGCAGGGGGAGCAGCTTGCGTATGCGCATGGAGGTGCCTTCCCATTGACTCGGTGGGGGGTGGGGCGCGCCCGGGCGGTGGGGCCGCGGGGTGCGCCTCGACGACATGGGATTTACGTACATGAACACCATGTGTGCATGTGAACTGCTCGCCGACGGTAGCGGGCCGGGGTGGGGGCGTCAATGGCCCGGACCAATGGCCCGGGGCGGTCGGCCTCCCGGCGTGCCCCGGCCCCCTCAGCCCCGGCAACTCCCTCGGCTCAGGCCGCCTCCCCCGCCGCCGTCACCGCCGCCTGAACCGGCGTCGTACCGCTGATCAGCTCCAGGGTCAGGCCCGCAGTCGCCGTGGAGCCGAGGAGTTCCGCGATGACCGCCGCGACGTCGTCGCGCGGGACCGCGCCGCGGCCCGTGGACGGCGCGAGGTTCACCAGACCCGTACCCGCGTCGTCGATCAGACGTCCTGGGCGCAGGATGGTCCAGTCGAGTCCGGTACGGGCCCTGACCGCCTCGTCCGCCTCACCCTTCGCACGCAGATACGCGTCGAAGACCTCGTCCCCGCGGTGCCCGGGGTCCGCGCCCATCGAGGAGATCACCACGTGGCGCCGCACCCCCGCCCGCTCCGCCGCCTCCGCGAACAGCACCGCGGCCCCACGGTCCACCGTGCCCTTGCGCTCCACCCCGCTGCCCGGGCCCGCGCCCGCCGCGAACACGGCGCCGTCCGCGCCGTCGAGCACGGCCCTGACCTCCTCGGGCGACGCCGACTCCAGGTCGCACACGAGCGGTTCCGCGCCCGCGGCGCGCAGGTCGCCCGCCTGCGCCGGGTCGCGGATCAGGCCCGCGGGCGTGTCGCCGCGCGCGGACAGCAGGCGTTCGAGACGGAGGGCGATCTGACCATGTCCACCAGCAATGACGATGCGCATACAAGCGACCGTACGCCCGGCGCCGCACCGCCGCGCCGAGGCACGGCCGCGGGCACCCGCGCTCGCGCGAGCGGCGCAACCCCGCTCACGAGGGCCCCTGTTGGTGCGGCAGCCCCGGCGCCTGGGCGGCGGGCACCGGCCAGTCGCAGTACTCCCGCACCGCGCTGGTGCGCGCCACCACGCGCCCCCGGTGCACCACCACCCTGCTGTACGCGAGCGACAGCACCCCCGCGAGGCCGTCGCCGCGCACCGCGAGCAGCTCCGCCGGGAAGCCCGCCTCCACCCGCACCCGCGGCAGCCCGAGGACCGCGCGGGCGGAGCCCGCCACCGCGTCGTACGCCTCCCTGGGGCGCAGCCCCGCCTGCGACGCCAGCAGGAACGCCGCCTCCAGCGGGTCGCCGCGGCCCACCGGGTTCGCCGGGTCCCGCAGCGCCCCGCCGCCCGCCGCCACCCGCACCCCCGCCGCCCGCAGCAGCCGTACGGGCGCGCTGCCGCGCCGCTCCACCGCGCCGCAGCCGCCCTGCGGCAGGCAGACGACGTTCACCCCGGCCGCCGCGAGCTGCCGCGCGACCCGTGTCGCCGCGTCCCCGGGCAGCCGGGACAGGCCCGCGCAGGGGCCGATGGTCACCCCGGGGCGCAGCCCGCCCGCCATCGCCGCCAGCCGTGCGAGCCGCGCCGGGTCGTCCCCGTCCGTGTGCAGGTCGACCGGGCAGCCGTGCTCGGCCGCCACTTCGAGGACCGTCTCCACATAGCCGCCGGGGTCGGGATCGGCGTCCGGGCAGCCGCCCACCACCGACGCGCCCATCTTCATCGCGTCCCGCAGCATCGCGAGACCGTCCGCGCCCGCCGCCCCCGTCAGCAGCCTGGGCACCGCCACCACCGACAGGTCCGCAAGGCCCCGCAGCACCCGCTGCGCCCCCAGCGCCGCCTCAAGGCCGCCGAGCCCCTGGACGCCGCCGATCCTGGCGTGCGCGCGCAGCGCCGTGGCGCCGTGGCCGAGTTGGAGCAGCGCCGCCTCCGTGGTGCGCCGCAGCACGTCCGCACGCTCCTGACCCACCGGGCCCCCGGCGTCGGAGGTGAGGGCGCTCTCGCAGTGCGCGTGCGGCTCGGCGGGCGCGGGCAGCAGCAGATAGCCGCTCAGGTCGAGCCGGGCGCCGCCGGGCCGCACCCCGAGGCTGCCCACCGTGCCGACCGCCTCGATACGGCCGCCGGCGAGCCGCACGTCGACCAGGCGGCCGTCCGGAAGCCGGGCGCCGCACAGCAGCAGGCCGCCGCCGTGGCCTTCGCCGGGCGCGCGCGTGTCCTCGCGGCCCTCGGCGCCGTGGGAGTGGGGCCCCCGCGGCTGACTTTCTGGCATCGCGCTCCTGAGTGGTCCGGGGCGGCTGCGCTGGTCGGCGGGGCACGCGGTCACGCAGCGTGGGGACGAGCCTAGGCCGAGCTTCCGGCGGCATCCGGGAGGAGCCGAATAGTCATACCGGTGTGGTGCGTACGGGGTGACGGACAGCGCACACGGTGGTACGGGGCTCGTACACCCGTCTCGCGCGCGGGCGCCGCGGCGCCGTGGCGCGGCCGTTCACGCCGTGGCGGCAGCGGTTCTCCGAGGGCCGCGAGGGGGCGTCGGCGGGCCGCGCGGGACCCTTGGGGAAGGCGGGGAGGACCTGGGACGAGTCCCGCGAAACGGATTTGGGCGAACGGCGGGCGACCGTGTAATGTCTTCATCGCTCGCCCCAATAGCTCAGTCGGCAGAGCGTCTCCATGGTAAGGAGAAGGTCAACGGTTCGATTCCGTTTTGGGGCTCTGGTGTGCAAGAGATCTCCTCCGTCCTCGTGGCGGGGAGCACTTCGGCACATCGCAGCGGTGTAGCTCAGTCGGTAGAGCAAGCGGCTCATAATCGCTGTGTCACCGGTTCAAGTCCGGTCACCGCTACTCCTGGTAGCCGATTGCGGGCTCGGTCCTTCGATCGGCTACTCTTTTCTGCGTTCGTACGTTTTATTCATCCGTTCGTCAAGGAGCACTCACGTGGCTGCCACCGACGTCCGCCCGAAGATCACGCTGGCCTGCGTGGAGTGCAAGGAGCGGAACTACATCACCAAGAAGAACCGGCGTAACAACCCGGACCGTCTTGAGATGAAGAAGCACTGCCCGCGCTGCAACGCGCACACCGCACACCGCGAGACCCGCTGATCCCAACTCCGCGCGACCGCCCGGGTCAGGCGCTCACCGCACCACCACCCGGGTCAAGCGCCGAGCAGGACGCAGAGCCGAGGCCGTTCCCCGCGGGGGACGGCCTCGCGCCGTATCCGGGCACGGACGGGCGGGGGAGAGGGGGGACGCCGGGCGGCTCCGGCACCGTCCACCGCACCTCGCCTCGTGCGGCCGCAGCCCGCGTACTAGCGGCGGGGCGCAGGATGGCGCGGGCGTCATGGCCGTGGGGGCGGTGGCGGTGCCGGTGGGGCCCGGTGGGGCCGCGGGCGGTTGCAGAATTTCACAGGTCCGTGGGTGTCCCCACCCGCGGATACACAGGTTCACAGCAGGAGGTGTCCGGCGCATGGCGCTCGACCAGTCCTTCGTGGGGCGTACGTATCCGCCCACCGATCCGTACGAGGTCGGACGGGAGAAGATCCGCGAGTTCGCCGAGGCCATCGGCGACGCCAACCCCGTCTACACAGACACGGAGGCCGCCAGGGCGCTCGGCCACCCCGATGTGCTCGCGCCGCCCACCTTCGCGTTCGCGATCACCTACAAGGCCGCGGGGCAGGTCGTCGACGACCCCCAACTCGGCCTCGACTACAGCAGGGTCGTCCACGGCGACCAGCAGTTCGCGTTCACCCGCCCGGTGCGCGCGGGCGACCGGCTGACGGTCACCACCAGCATCGAGGGCATCAAGACCCTCGCGGGCAACGACGTGCTGAACGTCCGCGGCGAGGTCCACGACCAGGCCGGGGACCACGTCGTGACGGCCTGGACGAAGCTGGTCGCACGCGCGGAGGAAGAGGAAGAAGAGGGCGATGGGGAAGGCGGGGGCGGTTCCGGTGACCTGGCCGGCGCTCCCGAGGCGGCCGTCGCCTCCGCCACGGCCGACACCGTCGACGCGGCCGACGCCACGAACGGGAGGGCCTGACCCATGGCAGCGACGGTCGCGTACGACGCGGTGGAGGTGGGCACCGTGCTGCCCACCCGCACCTTTCCGGTGACCAGGGCGACCCTCGTGCGCTACGCGGGCGCCTCGGGGGACTTCAACCCCATCCACTGGAACGAGAGGTTCGCCAAGGAGGTCGGGCTGCCCGACGTCATCGCGCACGGCATGTTCACCATGGCCGAGGCCGCGCGCGTCGTCACCGACTGGGTGGGCGACCCCGGGGCGCTCGTCCAGTACGGGGTGCGGTTCACCCGGCCCGTGGTCGTGCCCGATGACGGGACGGGGGCGGTCATCGAGGTCGGCGGGAAGGTCGCCGTGAAACTCGACGACCGCCGCGTCCGGGTCGACCTGCTGGCCATGTCGGCGGGACAGAAGGTCCTCGGCATGTCCCGCGCGGTCGTCCAACTCACCTGACCGGCAGGGGCGGGCGCCCCACACAACCCCGCCCGCCCCTCTCCTCCACCGCCCCGTCTCCGCGCACCGATCCCCGATGCCTGGCCCCGCCACACGGCCTCCGATGCCTGGCCTCAGGACGCACGGCCCTTGATGCATGGCCCCGCCCGATGTACGGCCCCGATGTAAGGCCCCCGTACACGGCCCTCGACGCCCGGCCCCGATCTCCCGGCCCCCGCGCCCCGCGACCCCGCGCCCTCTGCCACCTCCCCGGCCCCCGGCCCGCCAGCCCTGCCCCCAAGCCCCTCCCACCAGACCCCCCGCCCCCCGGTTGACAAAGTTAGTGCTCAATCACTAACTTTGCATGCATGGTCAGAATGAGTGCGGAAGAGCGACGGGAGAGTGTCGTGCGTGCGGCCCTCCAGGAGTTCGCCCGGGGTGGCTACAACGGCACCTCGACGGACGCGATCGCCAAGCGTGTCGGCGTGTCGCAGCCGTACCTGTTCCGGCTGTTCCCTGACAAGAAGGCCATCTTCCTCGCCGCGGTCGAGCGCTGCATCGCGGAGATGAAGGGGCTCTTCGAGAAGGCCGCCGAAGGGCTTGAGGGCGAGGAGGCCCAGCACGCCATGGCCAGGGCCTATACCGAGGCCGTGGTCGAGGAGCCCCAGTGGCTGCTCATGCAGATGCACGCCTTCGCCGCCGTGGCCACCGCGGAGGAGAGCGGAGACCACGAGTTCGGCGCGGTGGTCAGGGCCAACTGGGAGGACCTGTGGGACACCGTCCACATCCCCCTCGGCGCCGAGATCGACGAGACGACCGCGTTCATGGCGTACGGCATGCTGATCAACTGCCTGCTCGCCATGGGCTTCCCCCCGGAACACCGGCTCTGGGAGGGGCTCAACGCCTCCGCAAGAGCCACCCGCCCCTTCGGCAACTGACCCGCCGGCCCCGCTCCGCCCGCCGACGGACACACGTACAGCGCCGCCACGCCGGTTCCGTCGGCACCCCGTACCCGCTCCTGGGCGCCTCCGCGTGCCCAGGAAAGTTAGTAATCGATAACTAATCGGCAAACACTCCCTCCTTGGAGAAAGCGATGAGCAAGGCCCGGCACACCACTGCCGCCGCCATTTGGGCGCTGGTGATCACCAGCGCAGCGGAGTTCATGGCGGCGCTCGACAACCTCGTGGTCACCACCGCGCTGCCGTCCATCCGCAAGGACCTGGGCGGCGCGCTCGAAGACCTGGAATGGACGGTCAGCGCCTACACGCTGACCTTCGCCGTCCTGCTGATGCTCGGCGCGGCGCTCGGCGACAGGTTCGGCAGGCGGCGGCTGTTCATCTTCGGCGTCGCGCTCTTCAGCGTCTCCTCCGCGGGAGCCGCCATGTCGGACGGCGTCGGCCAGCTCGTCGCGTGCCGTGCCGTCCAGGGCGTCGGCGCCGCGATCATGCTGCCGCTCAGCCTCACCCTCCTCACCGCGGCCGTCCCGGCGGCGCGACGTGGCCTGATGCTCGGCATCTGGAGCGCGATCAACGGCCTGGCGGTCGCCGCGGGCCCGCTCATCGGCGGCGGCCTCACCGAGCACATCTCCTGGCACTGGATCTTTTGGCTGAACGTCCCGATCGGCGTCATCATCCTGCCGCTCGCCGCCCTCAGGCTCGCCGAGTCCAAGGCCCCCGACCCCCGCCTCGACGTCCCCGGCACCCTGCTCGCCAGCGCCGGCCTCTTCGGCATCGTCTACGCGCTGGTCAACGCCAACACCGACGGCTGGACCGACAACCTCGTCCTCACCGGCCTGATCGCGGGCGGCGCGCTCCTGGTCTGCTTCGTGGTCTACGAGCAGCGCGCCGAGCGGCCGATGCTGCCCATGCGGCTCTTCCGCATCCCCGCCTTCACCGGCATCAACGTGGCGGGGCTGCTGATGTTCCTCGGCATGTTCGGCTCGATCTTCCTGCTCAGCCAGTTCCTCCAGAACATCCAGGGCTACACGCCCACCGAGGCGGGGCTCAGGATGCTGCCGTGGACCGCCATGCCGATGCTGGTCTCGCCGATCGCCGGCTACCTCACCGACAAGATCGGCGGCCGGGTCGTCGTGGCCACCGGCATCGCCCTCCAGGGGCTCGGCCTCTGGCTGGCCGCCATGGAGGTGGGCACCGACGCCTCCTACGTCTCCGAACTGCCGTCCTTCATCGTCAGCGGCCTCGGCATGTCCCTCTACTTCGCGCCCGCCGCCGACCTGGCGATGACCAGCGTGCGCCAGGAGGAACAGGGCATCGCCTCCGGCGCCAACAACGCCATGCGTGAACTGGGCGGCGCGATCGGCATCGCGGTGCTGTCCACGATCTTCTCCACGTACGGCAGCTACGCCACGCCGGACGACTTCGTCGACGGCCTGGTCCCGGCGCTGTGGATCGGCGGCGCCGTCGTCGTCCTCGGCGCCCTGACCGCGCTCATCGCGCCGACCCGCCGCAAGCTCGCGGCCCAGGCCGCCGCCGCGGCCCAAGGCGCCCCCGCGGGCGAGAGCGGGAACGCCCCGGGCGACCGGGCCCCCGCCGGGGTCTGACGCCCCCCGAAAACGCCTCGGCCCCCCTACCCCGCACTGGGGGGTCGAGGCACCTTCGCGTCCCGGCGCCTTCGCCAGGGGCTGGGACCGTCGCCGGGGGCCGTGCCCGTCGGGGGAGCCCCCGCTCGGAGCCCCCCGCTCAGGCCCCGTTCAGTGGCTGATCAGCCAGGAGACCCGCTCGTAAGACGCGATGTGGTATGCGATCAGCACCCCCGCCAGCACCATCGCGGGCAGATGCGCCCCCGCCACGTACAGCAGCGCGGCCCCGCCGAACAGGACGAGCAGCTCCAGTACGAGACGGACCGGGCCCGCGGTCGAGACGACGGTGTCCCCGGAGCGCGACTCGTCCCCCGGGGTGGCGAACACCCCCCAGAGCACCGCGACCACCACGGGCGCGACGACCACGCCCACATAGCGCATGGCGCCGGGCGCGGTCTTCCACGCCCAGTACGCGAAGCACGCGAGTGCCACCAGTTCCAGCAGGAACCGCAGGCCGAGCATCGCCGGCGAGTAGGCGAGTGCGGTCTTCATGGGTGTCTCCTCGGTGGCGAGTGGCATGTCGGCGTTCACCACGCCACCGGCAGACTGGTGACGCCGTGCACCAATCGGCCCGCCGGGCGCGGAAGTTCCTCATAGGGAACCGCAAGACGCAGGTTCGGGAAACGGTGCAGCAGCGTCCCGATGGAGATCTGCAGCTCCGCCCGGGCGAGCCCGGACCCGAGGCAGTAGTGCGTGCCCTGACCGAAGGTCAGATGGGGGTTGCCCTCCCGCGTCACGTCGAGCACGTCGGCGTCGCCGAACTCGCCCGCGTCGCGGTTCGCGGAGCCAAGCGACGGCAGCACCGCGCTGCCCGCGGGGATGACCGTGTCGCCGAGCCGCACGTCCTCCAGCGTGATCCGCAGCAGCGCCTCGTCCCCCGGCGGGTACATCCGCAGCAGCTCCTCGGTCGCCCGGCCGATGCGGTCGGGGTGGCCCCGTACCTCCGCCAGTTGCCCGGGGTGGGTGAGCAGGGCGAGCACGCTGTTGCTGATCTGGTTGACGGTGGTCTCGTGCCCGGCGACCAGCAGGCTGATGCCGAGGTGGATCAGCTCCTCCTCGTCCAGCCGCCCGTCGTCCGCGTCGTGGATCGCGACCAGCGCGGACAGCAGGTCCTCGCCCGGGTGCGCCCGCTTCCCCGCGACCAGCATGCCCAGGTAGTCCCGGAGCGCGGCCTGCGAGGCGAGGATCTCCTCGACGGGCCTGCCCCCGGTGGACAGGAACGCCTCCGACCAGGCGGCGAACCGCTCCCGGTCCTCAAAGGGGACGCCAAGCAGCTCGCAGATCATGGTCACAGGCAGCGGGAACGCCAGCGCCGGCACCAGGTCGACCGGCGGGCCCTGCCGCTCCATCGCGTCCAGCAGCAGATCGGTCTGCTCCTGGATGCGCGGGCGCAGCGCGCTCACCCGGCGGGCGGTGAACTCGCGGGAGACCAGCTTGCGCACCCGGGAGTGCTCGGGCGGGTCCATGTTCAGCAGGCTGCGGAAGTTCTGCGGCGCGGGGCCGAGCCGCGGCGCGCCCGGCGCGGTGGTCGCCTCCCGGCTGAAGCGGGTGTCGGAGAGCACCGTGCGCACGTCCTCGTACCGGGTGACCAGGTAGGCGAGGTCGCCGCTCGGCATCCGCACCCGGCTGGTGGGCGCGTTCTCGCGCAGCGCGGCATAGTGGGGGCACAGTTCGAGCGCGGACGGGCGGGTGAACGGGTAGTCGAGCGGCACCGTCCCCTCGGCGGGGACGTCGAGCTGTTCTGTCATGAGGTCGGCCCTCCGGTCGGCGTGGGCGAGGCGGACGCAGCGGGGCGCGGCGCCAGCCGCAGGGTCGTGCTGCCGTCCCTGACGGACTGCTGGAGCTGGTAGTAGACGCCCGCGAGGATGCGCCGCTTCAGCGGCGGGCTCGCCGAGACGCCCCGGTACGCGGCCCTGCGCAGCGCCTTGGCCACCGGGGAGGCCAGTGCGAAGGCGCGCTCCTGGCGCAGTTGCAGCCCACGCGCCCGCGCCACGCCCGGCTCCCGTACCCGCTGGAACTCGGCCGTGGCCCCGGCGAGCGCGGTGCGGGTGCTCCCGGGGGCGGCCAGGGCGTCCGCGACGAGCGGGGCCAGGGTGACCGCGTCGATGACCGCGTGGTTGACGCCCTGGCCGAGGATCGGGGTGAGGGTGTGGGCGGCGTCGCCGAGCAGCACGAGACCGGGCCTCGACCAGCGCGGCACCACCGTCGTGAAGATGTCGAGTACGGACGTGTCGGACCAGCCCCGTACGTGCTCGCGCACCCCGGGCCCCGCCTCGGGCGCCAGTTCGTCGATGCGGGCGTGCAGCGCCCCGATGCCCTGCGCCCGCAGCTCCCGCAGCCCGCCCTTGGGGATGTTGAACCCGATACGCACCTGGTCGGGCACGGTCGGGATGAACAGCCCGTGCCGCTCGCCCAGGATGCGCACCCGGTAGGTGTGCAGGTCCCACTCGGCCGGCATCGGCGCCTTGAACCAGACGAAGTCCCGCTCCAGGGGCGTCTTGTCGTAGGAGAGCCCGGACAGCTCGCGCACCCTGCTGAAGCGGCCGTCGGCGGCGACCGTCAGGTCGGCGCCGATCTCGACGTCACCGTCCGGCCCCTTCGCCACCAGGCCGGTCACGGCGTCGCCGTCGGTCAGCAGCCGCAGCGCCTTCGTCCTGCGCAGCAGCCGGAACGACGGCAGCGTGGACGCCTCGTCGGCGAGCGCGGTCAGCAGCGGCGGCTGGGGCAGCTCCATGGGGTACGGGCACGGCTGGTCGAAGTCGGCGAAGGAGGCGGAGAGGACGATACGGCCCGCGTCGCCGACCTCCATGCGCCGCGTCTCCAGGGTGTGCTCCCTGACCTTGTCGAGGATGCCCAGCTCCCGCAGGAGCCAGACGGAGTCGGGCGAAATGGACTCGCCGCGGAACGAGCGGTCGAACTGGGCGCTCTGCTCCACCACGACCACGTCGACGGAGTGCCGGGCGAGCTGGAGCCCCAGAGCGAGGCCCGCGGGTCCACCTCCCACGACGCACACCTGTGCGGACAGTGTCGCTGACATGAATCCCCTCCAGTTGGCCCCGGCGTCCAGGCCGTGCCGCCCGGTCCGCGTGCTTGCGGAGACCAGCAGGACACGGCCTGGTGGCAGCGTGTGCCGGGGCGCTAAAAGACCGGTTGTGACGGTGCTCAGGACGCGGCGGCGCGGGCGTCCGCGGCGCGGGCGCGCGGGTGTCCGCGGCGGGCGCGCGGCCGTCCGCCGTAAACTTGCCGCGTGCACGAAGCCCTCAACGCCCCCCTCGCCCCCCTCACCACCTTCCGGATCGGTGGTCCCGCCGAGCGTCTTGTGACCGCGGAGACCGACGCCGAGGTGGTCGAGGCGGTACGGGCCGCCGACGCGGCCGGTACGCCGCTGCTGCTGGTCGGCGGCGGCAGCAACCTGGTCATCGGGGACCGCGGCTTCGCCGGCACCGCGCTCAGGATCGCCACCCGGGGCCTCTCGCTCGACGGCACCGCGCTCGAACTCGCCGCGGGCGAGGTCTGGAGCGACGCGGTCGCCGCCACCGTCGCCGAGGGGCTGGCCGGGATCGAGTGCCTGGCCGGAATCCCGGGCTCGGCGGGAGCCACCCCCATTCAGAACGTGGGCGCGTACGGGCAGGAAGTGTCGTCCACCATCACCGAGGTGATCGCCTACGACCGCACCACGGGCGAGACGGTCACCCTGTCGAACGCGGACTGCGCGTTCTCGTACCGCGACAGCCGCTTCAAGTCGGCGCCGGGACGCTTCGTGGTGCTCAGGGTGCGCTTCGCGCTCGAAGCGGCCGACGGGCTCTCCGCCCCCGTCCGCTACCCGGAGGTGGCGCGGGCGCTCGGCGTGGAGACGGGGGAGCGGGTGCCGGTGGCGCGGGCCCGCGAGACGGTGCTCAAGCTGCGCGCGGGCAAGGGGATGGTGCTCGACCCCGACGACCACGACACCTGGTCGGCCGGGTCGTTCTTCACCAACCCGGTGCTCACCGAGGAGGAGTTCGCCCGGCTGCGGCAGGCCGCGCGTGACCTGCTCGGCGACGCGGCCGAGCCCCCCGCGTACCCTGCGGGCGACGGCCGGGTGAAGACGTCGGCGGCGTGGCTGATCGACAGGGCCGGCTTCCGCAAGGGGTACGGGTCGGGCCCCGCCAGGATCTCCACCAAGCACGCGCTGGCCCTGACCAACCGCGGCGGAGCGGACGCGGCGGCCCTGCTCGGCCTCGCGCGCGAGGTGGTGGCCGGGGTGCGGCGCGCGTTCGGCGTGACCCTCGTCAACGAGCCGGTGATGGTCGGGCTGCGCCTCGACGAGACCTGAGCGGGGCGCGGGCACGGCCCCGCCTGGGGCGTCCGCGTCGGGCGCGCCCGCTTCCGCCCCGCCCCGCTCCCCCCTGGCAGCCCCCGCCCTCAGTAGGCCACCCCCACCCCCTGTCGTACCGTCGCCGGGTCGGTGAGGCTCGCGAGCATCGCATGGGCCACGTCCGCGCGGGAGATGGTGCGGCCCGAGCGCGGGTTCACTCCGATCTCCCTGCGGTACGAGCCCGTCAGCGGGCGGTCGACCAGCCGGGGCGGGCGGACCGACGTCCACTCCGTGCCGCTCTCCTCAAGCAGCCCCTCCATCCGCCGCAGATCCGTGTAGATGTCCCGGAGCAGCGCGCTGATCCCGGCCCGCGCCACGCGGTCGAGCAGCGGGGAGCCCGCGGGGTCGGGGCCCACCGGCGCCGCCGACACCACCACGAGCCGCCGTACCCCCTCCGCCCGCATCGCGGACAGCAGCGCCCTGGTGACCCGCTCGGCCACCCCCGCCTCCTTGCGGGCGCGGGCCCCGAGCCCGGAGAGCACCGCCTCCCGGCCCGCCACGGCCGCGCGCATCCGCTCCTGGTCCTCTGCCCCCTCGGAGAGGCCGGTGCGCACCACGTCCAGGGCGTCGCCCGACACGGTCAGCCGCGCCGGGTCCCTCACCACCGCCGTCACCTGGTGCCCGGCGTCCAGTGCCTGCCTGACGATCTCGCCACCGACGCCGCCCGTCGCGCCGAACACGGTCAACTTCATCGGAACGTCCCTCCGCTCTCCCCGGCCGCCTCGACCCACTCGGCCACTTGGTTGGTGAGCGTTCACTCACTCAGGTCCGCAGTGCGGGTGGGTAAGTGTTCACTCACCCCTAGAGTGGGTAAGCACTCACCCATCCGTCAAGTCTCGCCGTGGCCCCCACGCACCGCACCTTCCTGGAGTACCCGAATGGAGAGCAGGCCCACCCGGCAGCGGATTCTCGACGCCGCGCACGAGCTGATGCGCACCGTGGGCCTCGCCAGGGCCACCACCAAGGAGATCGCCCGCGCCGCGGGCTGCTCGGAGGCGGCGCTCTACAAGTACTTCTCCAGCAAGGAGGACCTGTTCATCAGCGTCCTCAAGGAGCGGCTGCCGCGCCTCTTCCCGCTGCTCGACGACGCCGGGGACGCCCCGGGCGGCGGCGCGGGGGAGGGGTTCGCCGGGGACCGCGAAGTCGAGGAGTGCCTGACCGACATCGCCCGCAGGGCCGCGCGCTTCTACGAGCAGAGCTTCCCGATCGCCGCGTCCCTCTACGCCGAGATGCAGCTCAAACACCGCCACGACGAGGCGCTGCGGCAGCTCGGCGCCGGGCCGCACAAGCCGATCGAGGGCCTTGCCGCCTATCTGCGGGCCGAGCAGCGGCGCGGCAGGATCGACCCGGGCGCCGATCCGTTCGCGGCGGCCTCCCTGCTGCTCGGGGCCTGCTCCCAGCGGGCGTACGCGTTCGACATGGTGCCGGAGGGCAATCCGCCCCAGAGCCTCGACGAGTTCGCCGCCTCCGTGGTCCGCACCCTCCTCGCCGGCATCGCGCCCACCGCGCCGTAGCGCGCCGGTGCGCACGGTCCGCCACCGCCCCGCGCGGCCCCGGCGGTGTCAGACGCCGGGGGCCGGGTCGCCCGGCTCGCTCGCCAGCCAGTCGTCCACCCCGGCGAGCAGCTTCTCGCGGGTCGCCTCGGGGGCCGCGCTCGCCCGCAGCGACTGCCGTGCGAGTTCCGCGAGTTCCGCGTCGGTGAAGCCGTGGTGGGCGCGCGCGATCTCGTACTGCGCGGCCAGCCTTGAGCCGAAGAGCAGCGGGTCGTCCGCGCCGAGCGCCATCGGGACCCCGGCCTCGTACAGCATTCGCAGCGGTACGTCCTCCGGCTTCTCGTACACGCCGAGCGCCACGTTCGAGGCCGGGCAGACCTCGCAGGTCACGCCGCGCTCGGCGAGCCGGTGCAGCAGCCTCGGGTCCTCGGCGGCGCGCACCCCGTGCCCGATGCGCGCCGCGCCCAGGTCGTCGAGGCAGTCGCGCACCGACGCGGCGCCCGTCAGCTCACCGCCGTGCGGCGCGGCGAGCAGCCCGCCGTGCCGGGCGATCGCGAACGCCCGGTCGAAGTCGCGTGCCAGGCCGCGGCGTTCGTCGTTGGACAGGCCGAAGCCGACCACCCCGCGGTCCGCGTACCGCACCGCGAGCCGCGCCAGGGTGCGCGCGTCGAGGGGGTGCTTCATCCGGTTCGCCGCGACCAGCACCCGCATCCCGAGCCCGGTGGCCCGCGCCGCCGAGTCGACCGCGTCGAGGATGACCTCAAGGGTGGGGATCAGACCGCCGAGCCGGGGCGCGTACGACGTCGGGTCCACCTGGATCTCCAGCCAGCCGGAGCCGTCCCGCAGGTCCTCCTCCGCCGCCTCCCGCACCAGGCGCTGGATGTCCTCGGGCGCCCGCAGACAGGACCGCGCGGCGTCGTAGAGCCGCTGGAAGCGGAACCAGCCCCGCTCGTCCGTCGCGCGCAGCTTCGGCGGGGTCCCGGCCGTCAGCGCGTCCGGGAGCCGGACGCCGTACTTGTCGGCGAGCTCCAGCAGGGTGGTGGGGCGCATCGCCCCGGTGAAGTGCAGATGCAGATGCGCCTTCGGGAGCCGGGCCACATCTCGTACCACTCGTGCCATCCCAGGATCTTGCCGCATCAGGGTGCCACGCCGATAGCGGGCGTCCCCTTTAGGGCGCTTGCCCGAACGCGGAAGCGGGCCCCGCGCCCGTACACGCGCGCGGGCCGCCCCCCTCTCCGGGAGACGGCCCGCGTGCGTGCGTGCGGCGGCCGGGGTCAGTCGCGGGCCTCCCCCAGGAGCGCCTGGAGCCGGGACACGCCCTCGACCAGGTCGTCGTCGCCGAGCGCGTAGGACAGCCGCAGATAGCCGGGGGTGCCGAACGCCTCGCCCGGTACGACCGCCACCTCGGCCTCCTCCAGGATCAGCGCGGCGAGGTCCACGGTGTCCTTCGGCCGCTTGCCCCTGATCTCCTTGCCGAGCAGGGCCTTGACCGACGGGTACGCGTAGAAGGCGCCCTCGGGCTCGGGGCAGACGACGCCGTCGATCTCGCCGAGCATCCGCACGATCGTCCTGCGCCGCTGGTCGAACGCGTCCCGCATCCTCGCCACCGCGTCCAGGTCGCCGGAGACCGCGGCGAGCGCCGCGGCCTGGGAGACGTTGGCCACGTTCGACGTCGCGTGCGACTGGAGGTTCGCTGCGGCCTTCACCACGTCCTTCGGCGCGACCATCCAGCCGACCCGCCAGCCGGTCATCGCGTACGTCTTCGCGACGCCGTTGACCACGACGCACTTGTCGCGCAGCTCGGGCAGGAGCGCGGGCAGCGAGACGGAGGCCGCGTCGCCGTACACCAGGTGCTCGTAGATCTCGTCGGTGAGCACCCACAGGCCGTGCTCGACCGCCCAGCGGCCGATCGCCTCCGTCTCCGCCTCGCCGTAGACCGCGCCCGTCGGGTTCGAGGGGGAGACGAACAGCAGCACCTTGGTGCGCTTCGTGCGCGCCGCCTCCAACTGCTCCACCGTGACCCGGTAGCCCGTGGTCTCGTCGGCGACGACCTCCACCGGCACCCCGCCCGCGAGCCGGATGGACTCCGGGTACGTGGTCCAGTACGGCGCCGGGACGATGACCTCGTCGCCCGGGTCGAGCAGCGCGGCGAACGCCTCGTAGATCGCCTGCTTGCCGCCGTTGGTGACCAGCACCTGGGAGGCGTCGACCTCGTAGCCCGAGTCCCTGAGCGTCTTCGCCGCGATGGCGCTCTTCAGCTCGGGCAGGCCGCCCGCCGGGGTGTACCGGTGGAACTTCGGGTTCTTGCAGGCCGCGACGGCGGCCTCGACGATGTAGTCGGGGGTGGGGAAGTCGGGTTCACCGGCACCGAAGCCGATGACCGGCCTCCCGGCGGCCTTCAGCGCCTTGGCCTTGGCGTCGACGGCGAGGGTCGCGGACTCGGAGATCGCCCCGACCCGGGCGGAGACCCGGCGTGCGGAGGGAGAGGTTGCAGCGCTCATACAGCCCATCGTTTCAGACCCGAAACGCGCCCGGCACACGGGTTTCATGTGCCGAACACTTGGGGACAGGCCCCTCCCGCCCAACTGCCGGGAGGCGTGCGTCCCCTATTGTTCGACGTCGACCCCCAGGACCACGTACACTCTCACCTCGTTGGCCTTCGGCGTCTCCGCGTTCAGCGCCCGGTGTTCTGTCGGATGTACGGTGCGGTCGGATTCCGGATCGGAAACCCGTTGCACTCGTGCGGATGCGGTACGTTGGGGGCGATCGAAGGGCCGTAGCTCAATTGGTAGAGCACTGGTCTCCAAAACCAGTTGTTGGGGGTTCGAGTCCCTCCGGCCCTGCTCCACACGTCTTCTGGACAGAAGGTGTGCGCAGGAACGTACGTACCGCAATGATCGCCGTGCGGCTCTACCGGGCGCGGCACGGCCACGACCCGGGATCAGGTGAGGAAGAGTGGCGGACGCCGTGAGCTCCATCGATACGCCTGATGCTCAGGACGAGGCGGAAGAGCCCAAGAAGAAGCGGGCCCGCAAGGGCGGCAAGCGCGCCAAGAAGGGCCCCTTCAAGCGGCTGGCGCTCTTCTACCGCCAGATCGTCGCGGAGCTGCGCAAGGTCGTCTGGCCCGCGCGTTCGCAGCTCACCACGTACACCACCGTGGTGATCGTCTTCGTCGCCATCATGATCGGCCTGGTGACCGTGATTGACTATGGACTCAATCACGTCGCCAAGTACGTTTTCGGCTGAGCCGAGTGCGAAGGGCGCCGTGGACCGGCGCCCCTTTTCGCATGTTCCACCCAGTAACGAGGAAGAAGCAGTCACCGTGTCTGACCCGAACGTGAACGACGCCGCGCACGCCGCGAGCTTCGAGTCCACCGAGGACCGGCTCGACAACGCCGAGGCGGCGGACACGCGCCAGGACCAGGCAGAGGCTGCCGACGCCCCCGAGGCGGACGACTCCTTCGCGCAGGCCCCGGGCGACGCTGACATCGCCGAAGGCGCCGACACCGCCGAGGCCGAAGAGGACGCCGCGCAAGGCGACGACACCGCGGAGCCGGACGATGCCGCCGAGTCGGACGACGCCGCGGAGCCGGACGACGCCGCGGAGCCGGACGACGCCGAGGCCGCCGAAGCAGGCGAAGACGCGGAGGAGGGCGCCGAGGACGACGCCGAGCCCGTCGACCCCGTCGCCGCGCTCCGCGAGGAGCTGCGCACCCTCCCCGGCGAGTGGTACGTGATCCACACCTACGCCGGTTACGAGAACCGCGTGAAGACCAACCTGGAGCAGCGCGCCGTCTCGCTGAACGTCGAGGACTACATCTTCCAGGCCGAGGTGCCCCAGGAAGAGGTCGTCCAGATCAAGAACGGCGACCGCAAGACCATCAGGCAGAACAAGCTCCCCGGCTACGTCCTCGTCCGCATGGACCTGACGAACGAGTCCTGGGGCGTCGTGCGCAACACCCCAGGCGTCACCGGCTTCGTCGGCAACGCGTACGACCCGTACCCCCTCACCCTCGACGAGATCGTCAAGATGCTCGCCCCCGAGGCCGAGGAGAAGGCGGCCCGCGAGGCCGCGGAGGCCGAGGGCAAGCCCGCGCCGCAGCGCAAGGTCGAGGTCCAGGTGCTCGACTTCGAGGTCGGCGACTCGGTCACCGTCACCGACGGCCCCTTCGCCACCCTCCAGGCCACGATCAACGAGATCAACGCCGACTCCAAGAAGGTCAAGGGCCTCGTGGAGATCTTCGGCCGCGAGACCCCGGTCGAGCTGAGCTTCGACCAGATCCAGAAGAACTAGACGTGGGGTGTCGGATCTCCCGTCGTCATCCCATGGGGTGCGGTGAGGGGTCCTGCTCCGGTTCGTAGGGCTTGCTCTTCGGTGAAGGCGAAAAGCGGCTTGTGGTGATTGGTCCCCCGTTGTCGCCCATAGGGCGGCGGCGGGGGATTTCTGTGTGTCCGGCCGGAACGGGACTGTTTCGTACGGCCGGTAAAGGCGCCGCAATGTTGTGGCGCAGGGCACAACCATCGGCCGGGCGCCTTGGTCTGACTTGGTACCGAAACGCAGCAACGGTGCCTCTATCGGTTGATCCACTGGTTTTTGCGGTGTTTTCCAGTGGATGACCGCATCGCGGCATATGCGCCTCGGCACCCGTCGACCACACTGCAAGGGGGAACCACCTCATGCGCGCTCGCAAGACCCTCATCGCGGCGGCCACCTGCGCCGCCGTACTCGTCCCCGCCTCCGCCGCGATGGCGGGCACAGGACCCGCGCCCGCACCCAGAGCCACGCCCAAGGCACAGTCCACCGCCCCCTCCGCCGAGGGCAACCCGATGAGCGCCAAGGCCCAGGCCGCGGGCGTCTGCTCCGACGCGTACCAGATCGGCACCACCGCCTACATCGACCGCGGCGGCCAGCACGCGGCCTCCGTCAAGCAGTTCTACTCGCCCAAGTGCAAGCGGAACTACGGCTACCTCTGGGTGTGGCAGAGCTTCCGCGACAAGATCAAGGACTACGACGTGAGCGTCGGCGTCTACAGCTACTCCAAGGACAAGGTCGTCGGCTCGGTCTCCTGGGCGCCCACCAACGCGCAGGAGTTCTGGTCGCAGCCCGCCGCCACCGTCTCCGACTGCACCGCCGCTGTCGGCAGCCTGCGCGCCCCCGGCGACCCGCAGCCCGGCCAGGCCACCTCCTCCAAGCGCTGCTGAACCGGCGCACACCGAGCGGCGGCCGGGTCCCCACGCGGGCCCGGCCGCCGCTTCGGCATGCCCACGCCGCCCCCGTGCACCCGCGTACGCCCGCGACGGTACGGGCCCGGGGGCGGGGAGTCAGGACGGACGGCGGGGAACGGATTCGTGCGCGGAGGGGCGCATCCGTTACCGTTGCTCGGTATGCCTCCGTACGGGCGAGCCCGTCGGGCGGCAGAAAACCTCTCACTAGGACCCGGAAGAGAACATGCCTCCGAAGAAGAAGAAGGTCACGGGGCTGATCAAGCTCCAGATCCAGGCCGGAGCAGCGAACCCGGCGCCGCCGGTCGGCCCCGCGCTCGGCCAGCACGGCGTCAACATCATGGAGTTCTGCAAGGCGTACAACGCCGCGACCGAGTCGCAGCGCGGCTGGGTGATCCCGGTGGAGATCACGGTCTATGAGGACCGCTCCTTCACCTTCGTCACCAAGACCCCGCCGGCCTCCAGGATGATCCTCAAGGCCGCGGGCGTGGAGAAGGGCTCGGGCGAGCCGCACAAGACCAAGGTCGCGAAGATCACCAACGCGCAGGTCCGCGAGATCGCCACCACCAAGATGCCCGACCTCAACGCCAACGACCTGGACCAGGCCGCGAAGATCATCGCCGGTACGGCCCGCTCGATGGGCATCACGGTCGAGGGCTGACGCCCCGTCCGGCACGGAGCCCGTACGGCGCCGCCCGAGCGGCGCGCCCAGGACGCCCCGTGCACAGCCCCCGGGCGGTGCGGCCCCGGATCACCGGGACCGTACAGGAACGCCTGTGGTAGGGCCGAGCGCTGGCCCGCCCCACGACTCCCCTCCGCCGCGCGACGCGCGGCGCCATCCGTTCACAGGAGCAGAAGTGAAGCGCAGCAAGACTCTCCGCGCTGCCGACGCCAGGATCGACCGGGACAAGCTCTACGCCCCGCTTGAGGCCGTCCGGCTCGCCAAGGAGACCTCGGCGACCAAGTTCGACAGCACCGTCGAGGTCGCGTTCCGTCTCGGCGTCGACCCCCGCAAGGCCGACCAGATGGTCCGCGGCACCGTGAACCTGCCGCACGGCACCGGCAAGACCGCCCGGGTCCTGGTCTTCGCGACCGGTGACCGTGCAGCGGCCGCGGAGGCCGCGGGCGCCGACATCGTCGGCTCCGACGAGCTGATCGACGAGATCTCCAAGGGCAACCGCCTGAACGAGTTCGACGCGGTCGTCGCCACCCCCGACCTCATGGGCAAGGTCGGCCGCCTCGGCCGGGTCCTCGGCCCCCGCGGCCTCATGCCCAACCCGAAGACCGGCACCGTGACGCCCGACGTCACCAAGGCCGTCACGGAGATCAAGGGCGGCAAGATCGAGTTCCGCGTCGACAAGCACTCGAACCTGCACTTCATCATCGGCAAGGTGTCGTTCGACGACAGCAAGCTGGTGGAGAACTACGGTGCGGCGCTCGACGAGATCCTCCGTCTGAAGCCTTCCGCGGCCAAGGGCCGTTACATCAAGAAGGCCGCCATCACCACCACCATGGGTCCCGGCATCCCGCTGGACCCCAACCGCACCAGGAACCTCCTCACCGAGGAAGACCCGGCCGCGGTCTGATCGCACGTCGGCGGGCCCCGCACATCCCCCTCGGGATGGGCGGGGCCCGCTTTTCGCTGCCCGCTCCCCGGGTACGGGCACGGGAGGAAGCGAGCGCCGGCGCGACGGTGCGGTTCCGGCCGGTCGCCCGCGGGCCGGGCGATATCCGGGCCCGGGCTGTCGGTGCGGTCGTATAGCCTGCGCTCACTGTGCGGGAACTGTGCGCTTACTGAGGGGTGGACACGTGGGGAACGGCATGCGTACGAGGAGTGGCGGGGCCAGGACGGCGGGCGCGGCGATAGCGGCCGTACTGCTGTGCGCGGGGGCGAGCGCCTGTTCCGGGGGCGGCGACGACGCCAAGGACCACGCGTCGGACGGCTCTTCGCAGAAGTCGGCCGCCCCGGGGGGCTCCGCGGTCCAGGCGCTCTCCGCCGCGTACGAGAAGACCTCGGGCGCCAAGTCCGCCAAGGTCGACATGGAGGTCTCGGGCGCGGGCGTGTCCGAGAGGGGCTCGGGCAACGTCACCATGAAGGGTGTCATGGCCTGGGACCCGATGGAGATGGACTACACGATCCACAGCGACGCCAAGGGGGCGTCGGGCGAGCCCCAGCAGACCCGGATGATCTGGGTCGACAACGTCATCTACATGGACATGGGCGCCGACGCCCCCCAGCAGATGGACGGCAAGCGCTGGATGAAGATGGACATCAAGGCCATGGCCAAGGAGAACGGCACCGACAAGGACATCCTCGACCAGTTCACCAAGATGACCGAGGGCGCCGACCAGGACCCCTCCCAGCAGATCGCCATGCTCACCAAGTCCCCCGACCTGAAGATGGTCGGCACGGAGCAGATGGACGGCGTCGATACCCGGCACTACAAGGGCTCCGTTTCCGTCGAGAGCATGCTGAAGTCCCAGCGCGGCGTCGACGGCCTCGACGACGACTACTGGAACAAGCTGACCGAGGGCATCAAGAAGTCCGGCGTCAGCGCCTACGACATGGACCTCTGGGTGAACGACGAGAACTACCCGATCCGTGTCGACTCCGACGCCGACACCAAGGAGGGCCCCGTCAAGTCCAGCACCCACTACTCCGACTACGGCGTCGAGTCCGGCGTCGAGGCGCCCCCCGCCAAGGACTCCGTCGACCTGATGAAGATGCTGGAGGAACTGCGCAAGCAGGGCGGCGACAGCGGCGCGGACGGCCTGGGAGGCTCCGCCTGACGCCCCGCCCCGAGCGGCCTCCGCATCCTCTGCGGCCTCCGCGCTCTCCGCGCTCTTAAAGGGAGCCCGCCCCCGGCCCCCTGGGCGGCGGGAGGCCGGCGATTTGCCCCGGCCGCCCGCGCTCCCGTACTCTTCCCGCGTAGCCAAAGACCGCAGGTCGTTGTCGTGCCCCGACGGGGTGTGACGGCCGAAGGACTCGCAGGACGCGAGCGACCCGCGCAGGTGACGTGGACAGTGTTCCCGAGCGTCGGCTCTCTTCCGATGCCCGGTCGAGCCATCGCCCCGTGCGCCTGCGCCGGGGCGTTTCTTCTGCCCCGCCTTCTTCTCCGGAACGCCTGATCCGGGCGGTCCTTCGGCTCGTGGCGGTCGGCCGTGAGGCCGGCCGAAGCTCACCACCCCGGAAGGAGGCCGAGGCTCATGGCGACGTCCGACAAGGTCGCAGCCGTCGAGGAGATCGCGGGCAAGCTCCGCGCTTCCAACGCGACGGTCGTCACTTCGTACACCGGACTGTCCGTGGCACAGCTCAAGGAGCTGCGCCGTTCTCTCGGCGAGGACGCTCAGTACCGAGTGGTGAAGAACACGCTCACCAAGATCGCGGCCAAGGAGGCCGGGGTTCTTGAGCTGGACGAGCACCTCAAGGGCTCGACCGCCGTCGCCTTCGTGACCGGTGACCCGGTCACGGCCGCGAAGGGTCTGCGTGACTTCGCCAAGGACAACCCCGCGCTCGTGATCAAGGGCGGTGTCCTCGACGGCAAGTCGATGTCCGCCGACGAGATCAAGAAGCTCGCGGACCTTGAGTCCCGCGAGGTTCTGCTCGCCAAGCTGGCGGGCGCCATGAAGGCCAAGCCCTCGCAGGCTGCCGCGGTCTTCCAGGCGCTCCCGTCGAAGTTCGTCCGCACCGCGGAGGCGCTTCGCGTCAAGCGCGACGAGCAGGGCGGTGCCGAGTAACTCGGCTCGCACATTGACCGACGGGCCCCGTCACACGGGCCACGACGGTCGCCGCGGGCCACGTACGCCCGCCGTCATGTACATCCGGCACCAGCCGATTTAGTGGAAGGACCGCCATCATGGCGAAGCTCAGCCAGGAAGACCTCCTCGCGCAGTTCGAGGAAATGACCCTCATCGAGCTGTCCGAGTTCGTGAAGGCGTTCGAGGACAAGTTCGACGTCACCGCCGCCGCCCCCGCGGCCGTCGCGGTCGCCGGCGGCGTCCCCGGCGCGCCCGTCGAGGCCGAGCCGGAGAAGGACGAGTTCGACGTCGTGCTCACCGGCGCCGGTGAGAAGAAGATCCAGGTCATCAAGGTCGTGCGGGAGCTGACCTCGCTCGGCCTCAAGGAGGCCAAGGACCTGGTCGACGGTGCGCCGAAGCCGGTCCTTGAGAAGGTCGCCAAGGACGCCGCCGACAAGGCCGCCGAGTCCCTCAAGGGCGCGGGCGCGTCCGTCGAGGTCAAGTGACCTCGCAGCGTTGACGGGATCGGGGCGTGTCCCCGGGAAGCCGCGGGCCCTTGTGGTCCGCGGCTTTCGCGTGTGCGGGCACCCGCCCGGCACGGCAGGACACCGGCCGCCGCCCGGCCCCGTACGCGGCCGCGTGGGCGCCCCCGCGGGACACGCCCCCAGGTTTCCGGGTGGTTGCGTCACACCCGCAGGCGGGTATCGTGATCGGCGGTCGGCTCGGGCGGCAGCCGGCAGCGCCGAGGGCCCCTTGACGAACCGCACGCAGCGCGCAATTCTCAGGACGAGTCGTCACATCGATCCGATTCCGAGGCATGGATCGACGGTGAAGCGGGAAGCATCGATATGCGCACGAGGGCGTGACCTACCGCAGGTGTTGAGAACAGCGAGGGCAAAAAAAGCTCGCACTGGACATCAGTGGGCCAAGTGGCTACACTGACCCTTTGCGCTGCCTGTTAGCTGCCTCCTGCCCGTCACCAGGAGCTTGCCCATGAGCGAGCATGCCGGACCGAAGCTACCCTGACCAGGGATTTCGGCCCGTCTGCCGCTCGTGGGACAGGGTACGCGCGTAGTGAGTCCGAGCCCTCGGAAGGACCCCCTCTTGGCCGCCTCGCGCACCGCCTCGACCGCGAATACGAACAACGGCGCCAGCACCGCCCCGCTGCGCATCTCCTTTGCAAAGATCAAAGAGCCCCTTGAGGTTCCGAACCTTCTTGCTCTCCAGACCGAGAGCTTCGACTGGCTGCTCGGCAATGACGCGTGGAAGGCTCGTGTCGAGGCGGCTCTTGACAGCGGACAGGACGTCCCCACCAAGTCCGGCCTCGAAGAGATCTTCGAGGAGATCTCCCCGATCGAGGACTTCTCCGGGTCGATGTCGCTGACCTTCCGCGACCACCGCTTCGAGCCCGCGAAGAACTCCATCGACGAGTGCAAGGAGCGCGACTTCACGTACGCCGCCCCGCTCTTCGTCACCGCCGAGTTCACCAACAACGAAACCGGCGAGATCAAGTCCCAGACGGTCTTCATGGGCGACTTCCCCCTGATGACCAACAAGGGCACCTTCGTGATCAACGGCACCGAGCGTGTCGTCGTCTCCCAGCTCGTCCGCTCGCCCGGTGTCTACTTCGACTCCACCATCGACAAGACGTCCGACAAGGACATCTACTCCGCCAAGATCATCCCCTCCCGGGGCGCCTGGCTGGAGATGGAGATCGACAAGCGCGACATGGTCGGCGTCCGCATCGACCGCAAGCGCAAGCAGTCCGTCACCGTCCTGCTCAAGGCGCTCGGCTGGACCACCGAGCAGATCCTGGAGGAGTTCGGCGAGTACGAGTCGATGCGCGCCACCCTGGAGAAGGACCACACCCAGGGCCAGGACGACGCGCTCCTCGACATCTACCGCAAGCTGCGCCCCGGCGAGCCCCCGACCCGCGAGGCCGCGCAGACCCTGCTGGAGAACCTGTACTTCAACCCCAAGCGCTACGACCTCGCCAAGGTCGGCCGCTACAAGGTGAACAAGAAGCTCGGCGCCGACGAGCCGCTCGACGCCGGGGTCCTCACCACCGACGACGTCATCGCCACCATCAAGTACCTGGTGCGCCTGCACGCCGGTGAGACCGAGACCGTCGGCGAGTCGGGACGCTCGATCATCGTCGAGACCGACGACATCGACCACTTCGGCAACCGCCGCATCCGCAACGTCGGCGAGCTGATCCAGAACCAGGTCCGCACGGGTCTCGCCCGTATGGAGCGCGTCGTGCGCGAGCGCATGACCACCCAGGACGTCGAGGCGATCACGCCGCAGACCCTGATCAACATCCGGCCGGTCGTCGCCTCCATCAAGGAGTTCTTCGGCACCAGCCAGCTCTCCCAGTTCATGGACCAGAACAACCCGCTGTCGGGCCTCACCCACAAGCGCAGGCTCAACGCGCTCGGCCCCGGCGGCCTCTCCCGTGAGCGCGCGGGCTTCGAGGTCCGCGACGTGCACCCCTCGCACTACGGCCGCATGTGCCCGATCGAGACCCCCGAGGGCCCGAACATCGGCCTCATCGGCTCGCTCGCCTCCTACGGCAGGGTCAACGCGTTCGGCTTCATCGAGACCCCGTACCGCAAGGTCACCGAGGGACAGGTCACCGACGACGTCGACTACCTGACCGCCGACGAGGAAGACCGCTTCGTCATCGCCCAGGCCAACGCGCCGCTCACCGACGACATGCACTTCGCCGAGGGCCGCGTGCTCGTGCGCCGGCGCGGCGGCGAGGTCGACTACGTCGCCGGGGACGACGTGGACTACATGGACGTCTCGCCGCGCCAGATGGTGTCGGTCGCGACCGCCATGATCCCGTTCCTTGAGCACGACGACGCCAACCGCGCCCTCATGGGCGCGAACATGATGCGCCAGGCCGTGCCGCTGATCAAATCCGAGGCGCCGCTCGTCGGCACCGGCATGGAGTACCGCTGCGCCACCGACGCGGGCGACGTGATCAAGGCCGACAAGGACGGCGTGATCCAGGAGGTCTCCGCCGACTACATCACCGTCGCCAACGACGACGGCACCTACACCACGTACCGCATCTCCAAGTTCACCCGCTCCAACCAGGGCACCTCGGTGAACCAGAAGGTCGTCGTCTCCGAGGGCGACCGCGTCATCGTCGGACAGGTGCTGGCCGACGGCCCCGCCACCGAGCGGGGCGAGATGGCGCTCGGCAAGAACCTCCTGGTGGCGTTCATGCCCTGGGAGGGGCACAACTACGAGGACGCGATCATCCTGTCGCAGCGCCTCGTCCAGGACGACGTCCTCTCCTCCATCCACATCGAGGAGCACGAGGTCGACGCCCGGGACACCAAGCTGGGCCCCGAGGAGATCACCCGGGACATCCCGAACGTCTCCGAGGAGGTCCTCGCCGACCTCGACGAGCGCGGCATCATCCGCATCGGCGCCGAGGTCATCGCGGGCGACATCCTCGTCGGCAAGGTCACCCCCAAGGGCGAGACCGAGCTGACCCCCGAGGAGCGGCTGCTGCGCGCGATCTTCGGCGAGAAGGCCCGCGAGGTCCGCGACACCTCCCTGAAGGTGCCGCACGGCGAGACCGGCAAGGTCATCGGCGTCCGCGTCTTCGACCGCGAGGAGGGCGACGAACTGCCGCCCGGCGTCAACCAGCTCGTGCGCGTGTACGTGGCGCAGAAGCGGAAGATCACCGACGGCGACAAGCTCGCCGGACGCCACGGCAACAAGGGCGTCATCTCGAAGATCCTCCCCATCGAGGACATGCCGTTCCTTGAGGACGGCACCCCGGTCGACATCATCCTCAACCCCCTGGGCGTGCCCTCCCGGATGAACCCGGGCCAGGTCCTGGAGATCCACCTCGGCTGGCTCGCCAGCCAGGGCTGGGACGTCTCCGGGCTCGGCGACGAGTGGGCCCGCCGCCTCCAGGTGATCGGCGCCGACCAGGTCGACGCCCGCACCAACGTGGCCACCCCGGTCTTCGACGGCGCCCGCGAGGACGAGCTGGCCGGGCTGCTGGAGAACACCCTGCCCAACCGCGACGGCGACCGCATGGTGCTGCCGTCCGGCAAGGCCCGGCTGTTCGACGGCCGCTCGGGGGAGCCGTTCCCCGAGCCGATCTCGGTCGGCTACATGTACATCCTCAAGCTCCACCACCTCGTCGACGACAAGCTGCACGCCCGCTCGACAGGGCCCTACTCGATGATCACCCAGCAGCCGCTGGGCGGTAAGGCCCAGTTCGGCGGCCAGCGCTTCGGCGAGATGGAGGTGTGGGCGCTGGAGGCGTACGGCGCCGCCTACGCCCTCCAGGAGCTGCTGACCATCAAGTCCGACGACGTCACAGGACGTGTGAAGGTCTACGAGGCCATCGTCAAGGGCGAGAACATCCCCGAGCCCGGCATCCCCGAGTCCTTCAAGGTCCTCATCAAGGAGATGCAGTCGCTGTGCCTGAACGTGGAGGTGCTGTCCTCCGACGGCATGTCCATCGAGATGCGTGACACGGACGAGGACGTCTTCCGTGCCGCGGAAGAGCTCGGAATCGACCTGTCCCGGCGCGAGCCGAGCAGCGTCGAAGAGGTCTGACGGGTCGGGCGGGAGCCTGTCCCGGCAAGCCCCCGCCTCCCCCGGGACCGCAAGGACCCGGAGGCCCCCATCCGGACCCCAGTCAGACCACACGGCGCCCTTCGTCCGCTACACGAAGGGCACGACCCCCGAAAGAGGGATTGACGACAAGTGCTCGACGTCAACTTCTTCGACGAGCTGCGCATCGGCCTTGCCACCGCTGACGACATCCGCCAGTGGTCACACGGCGAGGTCAAGAAGCCAGAAACCATCAACTACCGCACCCTCAAGCCCGAGAAGGACGGCCTCTTCTGCGAGAAGATCTTCGGCCCCACCCGGGACTGGGAGTGCTACTGCGGCAAGTACAAGCGCGTCCGCTTCAAGGGCATCATCTGTGAGCGCTGCGGCGTCGAGGTCACTCGCGCCAAGGTGCGCCGTGAGCGGATGGGCCACATCGAACTGGCCGCGCCCGTCACCCACATCTGGTACTTCAAGGGCGTCCCGTCCCGCCTTGGCTACCTGCTGGACCTCGCCCCGAAGGACCTGGAGAAGGTCATCTACTTCGCCGCGTACATGATCACGTACGTGGACGAGGAGCGCCGCACCCGCGACCTGCCGTCCCTGGAGGCCCATGTCTCCGTGGAGCGCCAGCAGGTCGAGCAGCGCCGCGACGCCGACCTGGAGGCCCGCGCCAAGAAGCTTGAGACCGACCTGGCCGAGCTTGAGGCCGAGGGCGCCAAGGCCGACGTGCGCCGCAAGGTCCGCGAGGGCGCCGAGCGCGAGATGAAGCAGCTCCGCGACCGCGCCCAGCGCGAGATCGACCGGCTCGACGAGGTGTGGAACAGGTTCAAGAACCTCAAGGTCCAGGACCTGGAGGGCGACGAGCTGCTCTACCGCGAGCTGCGGGACCGCTTCGGCACCTACTTCGACGGCTCGATGGGCGCCGCCGCGCTCCAGAAGCGCCTGGAGTCCTTCGACCTCGACGAGGAGGCCGAGAAGCTCCGCGAGATCATCCGTACCGGCAAGGGCCAGAAGAAGACCCGCGCGCTCAAGCGCCTCAAGGTCGTCTCCGCGTTCCTCCAGACCAGCAACAGCCCCAAGGGCATGGTGCTGGACTGCGTCCCGGTGATCCCGCCGGACCTGCGCCCCATGGTGCAGCTCGACGGCGGCCGCTTCGCGACCTCCGACCTGAACGACCTGTACCGCCGCGTCATCAACCGCAACAACCGCCTGAAGCGGCTTCTCGACCTCGGCGCGCCCGAGATCATCGTGAACAACGAGAAGCGCATGCTCCAGGAGGCCGTGGACGCGCTCTTCGACAACGGCCGCCGCGGCCGCCCGGTCACGGGCCCCGGCAACCGCCCGCTGAAGTCGCTGTCCGACATGCTCAAGGGCAAGCAGGGCCGGTTCCGCCAGAACCTGCTCGGCAAGCGCGTCGACTACTCGGCCCGCTCCGTGATCGTCGTCGGCCCGCAGCTCAAGCTGCACCAGTGCGGTCTGCCCAAGGCGATGGCGCTCGAACTGTTCAAGCCGTTCGTGATGAAGCGCCTGGTGGACCTCAACCACGCGCAGAACATCAAGTCCGCCAAGCGCATGGTCGAGCGCGGCCGCACGGTCGTGTACGACGTCCTGGAAGAGGTCATCGCGGAGCACCCGGTGCTGCTCAACCGCGCGCCGACCCTGCACCGCCTCGGCATCCAGGCGTTCGAGCCGCAGCTCGTCGAGGGCAAGGCCATCCAGATCCACCCGCTCGTGTGCACCGCGTTCAACGCGGACTTCGACGGTGACCAGATGGCCGTGCACCTGCCGCTGTCCGCGGAGGCGCAGGCCGAGGCCCGCATCCTGATGCTGTCCTCGAACAACATCCTCAAGCCGGCCGACGGCCGTCCTGTGACGATGCCGACCCAGGACATGGTGCTGGGCCTGTTCTTCCTCACCACCGACGGCGGCGAGCGCGACCTCAAGGGCGAGGAGCGTCCCTTCGCGTCCGTCGCCGAGGCGATCATGGCGTTCGACGCGGGCGACCTGTCGCTCCAGTCGAAGGTCGACATCCGCTTCCCGGTGGGCACCATCCCGCCGCGCGGCTGGACGCCCCAGGTGCCCGAGGACGCCGAGTCGTACACCGCCGAGGTGGGCGCGGCCGAGTGGCAGCCCGGCGACCCGTTCCGGCTGAAGACGACCCTGGGCCGCGCGCTCTTCAACGAACTGCTGCCCGAGGACTACCCGTTCGTCGACTACGAGGTCGGCAAGAAGCAGCTCTCCGAGATCGTCAACGACCTCGCCGAGCGCTACCCGAAGGTCATCGTGGCGGCCACGCTCGACAACCTGAAGGCGGCCGGCTTCTTCTGGGCCACCCGCTCCGGCGTCACCGTCGCCATCTCGGACGTCGTCGTCCCCGAGGCGAAGAAGGAGATCGTCCGGGGTTACGAGGCCCAGGACGAGAAGGTCCAGAAGCAGTACGAGCGCGGTCTCATCACCAAGGACGAGCGCACCCAGGAACTCATCGCGATCTGGACGAAGGCGACCAACGAGGTCGCCGAGGCCATGAACGCGAACTTCCCGAAGACCAACCCGATCTTCATGATGGTCAACTCGGGTGCGCGCGGAAACATGATGCAGATGCGGCAGATCGCCGGTATGCGCGGTCTGGTGTCCAACGCCAAGAACGAGACCATCCCGCGTCCCATCAAGGCGTCGTTCCGCGAGGGCCTGTCCGTGCTGGAGTACTTCATCTCCACCCACGGCGCCCGTAAGGGCCTCGCCGACACCGCGCTGCGCACCGCCGACTCCGGCTACCTCACCCGGCGCCTCGTGGACGTCTCCCAGGACGTCATCATCCGCGAGGAGGACTGCGGCACCGACCGCGGCCTGCGCCTGGCGATCGCCGAGCGCGGCGCCGACGGCGTCCTGCGCAAGGCGGACAACGTCGAGACCAGCGTGTACGCGCGCGCCCTCGCCGAGGACATCGTCGCGGACGGCAAGGTGCTGGCCCCGGCCAACACCGACCTGGGCGACGTGCTCATCGACGAGCTGGTGCGGCACGGCATCGAGGAGGTCAAGACCCGCTCGGTGCTGACCTGCGAGTCCGCCGTCGGCACCTGCGCCATGTGCTACGGGCGTTCGCTGGCCACCGGCAAGCTGGTGGACATCGGCGAGGCCGTCGGCATCATCGCCGCGCAGTCCATCGGCGAGCCCGGCACCCAGCTCACGATGCGCACCTTCCACACCGGCGGTGTGGCGGGTGACGACATCACGCAGGGTCTGCCGCGTGTCGTCGAGCTGTTCGAGGCCCGTACCCCGAAGGGCGTCGCCCCGATCTCCGAGGCGTCGGGACGGGTGCGGATCGAGGAGACCGAGAAGACCAAGAAGATCATCGTCACCCCGGACGACGGCAGCGACGAGACGGCGTACCCGATCTCGAAGCGCGCCAGGCTCCTGGCCCAGGAGGGCGGCCGGGTCGAGGTGGGCGAGAAGCTCACCGTGGGTGCCACCAACCCGCACGACGTGCTGCGCATCCTCGGCCAGCGCGCGGTGCAGGTGCACCTGGTCGGCGAGGTCCAGAAGGTCTACAACTCGCAGGGCGTGTCGATCCACGACAAGCACATCGAGATCATCATCCGGCAGATGCTGCGCCGGGTGACGATCATCGAGTCCGGCGACGCGGAGCTGCTGCCCGGCGAGCTGGTCGAGCGCTCGAAGTTCGAGACCGAGAACCGCCGCGTGGTCCAGGAGGGCGGTCACCCGGCCTCCGGGCGCCCGCAGCTCATGGGCATCACGAAGGCGTCGCTTGCCACCGAGTCGTGGCTGTCGGCGGCGTCGTTCCAGGAGACGACGAGGGTCCTCACGGATGCGGCGATCAACGCCAAGTCCGACTCCCTCATCGGCCTCAAGGAGAACGTGATCATCGGCAAGCTCATCCCGGCAGGAACGGGCCTGTCCCGCTACCGCAACATCCGGGTGGAGCCCACCGAGGAGGCGAAGGCCGCGATGTACTCGGCCGTCGGCTACGACGACATCGACTACTCGCCCTTCGGCACCGGCTCGGGCCAGGCGGTACCGCTGGAGGACTACGACTACGGGCCTTACAACCAGTAGTCCGCGCCACCGGGTCAATACCGGCGTCACCACGGGGCGGCCGCTCCCTTCGGGGGGTGGCCGCCCCGCGGCGTTCCACGGGCCCGCTCAGCGCCCCTTCTCCAGCAGCGGGATGAGCCGGTGCATGCGCGCGTACGGCTCGGGGTGGGTGGCGAGCAGGGCGGCCAGGCGCTTGCGCCGCACCGGGCCCCCCGCCTGCCGCGCCGCGATCAGCCGCTCCTGCTCCTCGGCGGTGTGGAACCGGCGCAGCACCGTCAGCAGCGGCGCGCCGAAGCCCAGCGCCGCGGCCTGCCGGTCGGCCCGCAGCTCGGCGCGGCGGCTCACATACGCCAGCAGGTACGGCAGCACAAGGAAGAACAGCGGGAGCCCGTACAGGGTGCCCACGCTGACCACCGCCACCAGCGCGAACCCGCCGTACACGGCGAGCACCCCGACCGCGCCGAAGCACGACGACACCCGCAGCCAGAACCGCACCCAGGCGAGCCACACCCGGAAGACGATCCTGCCCGGCAGCGCGTACCAGATGCCGAGGAGCGACGACCAGGCGTGGCCGCCGACATGGTGGCCGAGTTCGTGCGCGAGCACCGCGGCCAGCTCCTCCGCGGGCAGCTCCTCAAGCGCGAAGCGGGTCACGGCCACCACATGCCCGGCCGCCGCAAGCGCGTTCAGCTCACGCGACTCCTGCACCCACAGCTCGTACCGGGACGCGTCGGCCCCGGCGCGCGCGGTGACCTCGCGCCAGACGGGCGCCATCCGGTCGCGCTCGTCGGGCGCGGGGCGGCGCAGCTTCAGCACCCGGTGCGCGAAGACGCGCTCCACGCGCCGGTTGAAGACCAGCGCGCCGCTCAGCAGCCAGGCCAGCGGCAGGAACTGCCCCGCCGTGCCGAACGGCAGCGCGACCACCTCCATCACGAGGAGGCTGCACACGAAGTTGGGCATGTGCAGCAGCAGGTTGCCGACGGCGGCGAGGTCGGTGCGCCGCTGCCGCCTGGTGATGTGGACGCGGCCCGCCGCCGCGCCGCCCGGCTCCGGCGCCTGCCGCGGTGGCGGCCCGGGCGGCCGGGAGCCCGGAGTGTGGGCGACGGGAGGCGGCAGCGGCCGCTGCACGGGAGCGCCGGGCGGCGCCTGCGGCAGGGGCGGCGCGGGCGGCGCGGTGGCGGCAGCGGGGGCCGGTGCCGCCGCTGCCGGTTCCACGGGCGCGGGGCGGTCGGGGTAGGAGGGCGGGGCCGGGTACGAGGGCGGTCGTGGGGCGCTCGGGTAGCCGGGCGGCTGCCCGGGTGCGGTCGGTTCCTGCGGCTGGGGCATGGGTGTTCTTCCCTTCTGGGTGCGGCGTGGGGGGTGCGGTGTGCGGGGCGGGCGGCCGCGGCTGAGGCGGCGGTCAGTTCAGGAGCAGGGCGAGCGGGAGCAGCACCGCGGCAGCGCACAGGGCGAGCAGCCCCCGGTGTATCCACTGGTGCTTGCGCAGGGCGATCCGGCTGTTCTCGGTGAGCGCGGTCACCAGGCCCGCGACCGGTTCGCGTTCCGTCGCGGCGAGCGCGTCGGCCAGCCGCCCCTCGCGGGCGGCCTGCCGGACGTCGCCGAAGTACGTGAGCGGGGCGCCGGGGCGCCACACGGGGCCGCGGTAGCGGGGCAGCACCGCGAGCATCAGGCAGGTGATCGAGACCGCGAGCGCGGCGAGCCCCGTCCACCAGAGTGGGGCCGCGGCCCCGGCGAACCGGCCGGGCGGCGGCTCACGGTCGCCGAGGGTGCCGCCGCCGAGCGCCCCGGCTCCCGAGCCGAGCACGGCGACCAGGATCGACGCCTTGGTGTCGGCGCGGGCGATGTCCGTACGCAGGTCCCGCAGCAGCCGTTCCGCGGTGCGCACGCCCGCGGTGCCCTGGGCGCCCGCGGCGGTCATGGCGCGCCGTCCGGCTCCGCGGGTGGCGCGGTCCCGGTGCCGGGGGCCAGCGGGGAGGCGCCGTATCCGGGCGGCGGCTGCCAGTCGGCGGGCGGCGCCGGCGGGTCGGCAGGGGGGAGCGCGGTGCCGTGGGGGACCCCGGGCAGGCGCTGGGTGAGGATGTCGCTGACGGTGCGCAGGGCGAGCCGCTTGGGCTCGGCGAGTTCGTGGTCCTCGGCGCTCTCGCCGCCGAGGAGTTCGCGTACGAGCTGCATCTGGGACTGGATCAACTGGAGCTGGTCGGCCCGCAGGCTCTCCATCACGAGCCGGGAGTCCTCCGGGTGCTCCGCGAGGTGCAGCGCCCAGCCGTGCACCCCGCCCTGCTCCAGGTACCACTGGTAGAACGCGATCTTCTCGGCCTCCCAGGCCCGCAGTTCTGCCTCGTACCCGGCCTGCCGCAGGGCGCGAGCGTGGTCGCGGGCGTCCTGGTCCCTGGTGCGGTCGGCCACCGCGGCGTCGTGCTCGCCGCCGCGGTGGGTCTCGCGGATGCGCTCGGCCGCGGTGTGGTCGATCGCCCGGAGCCGCAGTTGGTGGTCGATGTTGTCCTGGTCCCTGCGCAGCCGCAGGGTGAGCCGGGCGCGCAGCCCCGCGGCCGTGCCCAGCGGCCCGTATCCGGCCAGCGCCCGGGCGAGCGCGGCCTCCGCGCCCGCGCTCGCCGCGATCGGGTACTGCCGGGCCAGCGGGCGCGCCATGAGCTGTAGCTCCGCGAGCAGCAGCCCCGGTACGTCGCGCTGCCCGCTGCCGACGAACAGGGCGGGGTCCACCACCTGCCAGGACAGGTCGAGGTCCGCGTCGAACTCGAACGCGTCGTTGTCGCTCGGCAGCCGCAGCGACGTGTGCACCGGGTGGACCCCGGTGTCGACCTCGTACACGGCCGTGAAGCGGCGGGCCGCGACGGTGGCCCTGCCGGGGCGGCGCGGCGGCAGATAGGCGACGTGGGCCCCGCCCGGGGTGGCGAACACCAGGGCGTGGTCGATACGGCTGTGGGACCTGCGGGTGAACTCGAAGGCGCCGAGCTGTCTGATGCTGACGACCGGGTCGGTCAGCTCGCTGCCCCGGTCGGCCCCCTGGTCCCACTCGGGCGGGGGGACGGGCCGGGGCCCGGGGGCGCGGGCGTGGAATTCCGACATGGCTCCTCGTCTCCTTCTCCGGTTTTTCTTGCTTCTCTTGCTTCTCTGGTCTCTCCGGCGGGCTGTTGCGGCGCGGGCCGCCGGCGGGGCGCGGCGAGGACGGTGCGCAGCCGGGCCGCGGCCGCGGGCGGGGCCCCGCCGCCCGCGCCGGGTACGGAGCCGAGCAGGTGGTCGAGGCGCCGCCGTTCCTCCGCGGTGGTGACGAGGGAGGGCAGCAGCGCGGCGAGCGCCCACTCGGTGTCCCGTGAGCCGTCGGCGGCGTACACCCAGCGCCGCAGCGCGTCGAGGGCGCGGCGGCGGTGGGCCGGGTCGTCGAGGGCGGCCCGCCACAGCGCGGTGACGGGGGCGCGCACGGCGGCCGAGCGCGCGTACCGGTGCAGGACCGGGGGTGTCGGGCCCTCGTCCTGGGGGTGCTCGCAGGCGAGCAGGAAGCCGCCGAGGGCGGCGGCGCGCACCGCGGGGTCGGGGTCGCGCAGGTCGGCCGCCAGCTCCGCGGCGACCTGCGCGCACGCCGGGGACAGGAGCAGCAGCGCCACCGCCTCCGCGAGCGCCGTGGCGAGGGCGCCGGGAGCGCCGTCGGCGCCGTCGGGCCGCGGGTGGGCGCGGGCCGCCCCGCGCAGCGCGGTGAGGGCCGGGCCCGGGTGTTCGGGGCCGAGGAGGCAGAGCGCGCGGATCGCGCTCCAGCAGCGGGCCTCGGCGGCGGCGGGGTTCTCGGGGGCGCCGCCGCACCAGTCGTCGAGGACGCGGAGCACGTTCGGGGCGCCGATGCGGTGGGCGAGGGTCAGCGCGGTGGCGGCGACGGTGCGGTGCCGGTAGCGGCGGGAGTCGGCCAGCCTCCCGATGACGAGTGCCATCGCGGAGGGCAGGTCGTGCAGGGCGAACACGGCCGCGGTCGCCGCGGCCCGGGTGCGGACCAACGGGCGTGCGTCGTCGGCGAGTTCGAGGAGCCAGCGGACCAGTGCGGGCCGGGCGGAGGGGTGGGAGGTCCACACCTCGCGCAGCAGGACGGGGGCGGTGTCCTCGTCGTGGAAGGCGGCGGTGAGCTGGTTCACCGGCCCCCACTCGGTGTCCGCCATCCGCGGGCGCTGGTGGGCGCGGGCGAGGCGCAGCCGCCGCGCGGGGTGGGTGCCGAACACCGGGACCCTGGGCGGCAGGGCCGGGTCCTGGGTGCGCTGGAGCAGCGCGTGCAGCAGGTCCCCGAGTTCGGCGGTGAGCGCGTACGGGGCCCCGTCGAAAGCGGCGAGCGCGACGAGGAACGCCTTCTCCCGCAGCGGCAGCTCCTCCTCGTCGGCGCCGAGCCACTCGGCCACCTGCTCCTGCGCCGCCCGCGCGGGGAACAGGCGCAGCTCCTCCTCGTCGGCCTCGCCCGCCGCGTACCGGGCCAGCAGCCCGGCGAAGGCGGCCAGTTCCCGCGGCTGCCGGGCGCCCGTGAGCAGCCCGGCCGCGGTGGGGTGGGCCAGCAGCCGCGCGACGGCGGCGGCGTCGGCGCCCGCCGCGCCGAGGTGGGCCGCGAGCACGTCGCGCGGCGGCGGCGGTGCCCAGCGGGCGACGGCCACGTCGCCGAGCCGGGGGGCGGCGTCCGCGGTGACGACGAGGTAGGCGTGGTGCGCGGCCAGCGCCTCGCGCGCGGCGAGCAGCGGCGCCTCGCCCAAAGCCCGGTCGGCCCCCGCGCCCGGCGCGGGATCGCAGAGCAGCAGCCCGCGCGGGGTGTCCCCGTCCCCGTCGGCCTTCGCGGCGCACCGCGCGGCCAGTTCGTCCTGCGGGGTGTCGGGGGCGAGCACCCGCAGCGGGGCGGCGCCCAGCCGGCGCAGCAGCATCAGGGCGGCGGTGCGGCGTCCGGAGTGCGCGGGGCCCGTCAGGACGAGGACGCGCTCGGTGCGCAGCCGCTCCACCAGGTCGCGGAAGGCGGGCTCGGGGGCCGCGAACGACGCGGCGAGCCCGGCGACCGCGGCCGCGGGCACCTCGCCCGCGGCGCGGGCCGGGGAGCCGGGGACGGTGTAGTGGATCTCGGTGGTGCCGCCGAAGAAGACGTCGCGTGCGTCGCCGCCGACGCCCTGGAAGTCCCCGCCGACCATGCTGCCGTCGAAGGAGGCGCGGTGTCCGACGCGCATGCTCGTCGGGGCGTGGCTGCGCAGGTCGCGCCGGGCCGACCAGGCGTCCTGGGGCCGGTCGGGCTCCTCGGCCGCCTCGTCGGGCGGCGGCTCGTCGGGCGGTGCGTGGTCCGCGTGCGGCGAGGCGGGTGCGGGGGTGCTCACTCCGGCTCCCCCGTGCCGTCGTCGGAGGGCGAGGGCACGGGGCCGCGTGCGTCGCCGCCGACGCCCCTGAGGTCACGTCCGACCATGCTGCCGCCGAACCTGGCACGGTCGCCGACGGTCATCACCGTGCCCGCGGGCGCCTGCCCGTCCGCGCTCGCGCGGCCCCCGTCCGCCCCGTCCCGGGCCCGGCCGTCCTGCTCCCGCGCGCCGCCCTCCGCCGCGGGCGCCGGGGCGGGTTCCGGGGTGGATGCCGGGGTGTCCTGCGGCGGTGCGCCGTACAGCCAGGCGGCGAGCGGGCCGTTCTTGCTCGGCACCGTCATCGGGTGGAACGCGGTCGTCGGGATGCCGGGGTGGCCGTGGCGGACGACGCCGCTGTGCACCTCGGCGGAGACACAGAGCGCGAAGTCGTCGGCGCGCGCGGCGAGTGCGGCCCGCAGCGGGTCGGCGTCGAGGAGCCGGCAGGCGAGGTTCAGATCGCTGCCGACCCAGCCGTCGTAGGGGTCGACGGCGACCTGTCCGACGGCGACGACGCCGCGCAGCCGCATCCGCGCGGTGGCCGACGCCATCCGGTTCACGGCGTGCAGCCGCGCCGGGATCTCCACGAGCACCGTGCGCAGCACCCGGGTGAGGGGGATGTTCGCGTCGATGAGGACCATCAGCCCGTCGCCGCGGTCGGCGCGCAGCGCCCCGGTGCCGTCGGCGCCCGTGCTCTCCAGCGTCGGCTCGACGACGTCGTAGAGCATCCGGCGCAGATACGCCTGCTCGACGTCGTCCCGGTGGCTGAACCGTTCGATGTCGAGGAGCAGCATGGTGCGGCTGACGGGGTCGGTCATGGCGGGCCTCCGGTCGTGTGGCGTGCGACCAGGCTGGCCGCGCGCCCGCCGGAGTGGTGAGGGCGGATGTCCCACTCGGAGTGTGACCGTGTGCACAGTTGCCCGGGCCTGGCCCGCGGGCCCCGGTGCTCAGCCCGGCGACAGCGGCTCCGTGCCCGCGATACGGCGCAGCACCTCGGGCCTGGTGATCACCATGCGCCGCCTGCCGGTGCTGACGACCCCGCGCTCGCGCAGGTCCCGCAGGAGCCGCTGCACCATCTCCCGCGAGGCCCCCACCGACCCCGCCAGCTCCTGCTTGCTGAGCGGTATCGACAGCTCGACGCCCTCCGCGGTGTGCTGCCCATGGGTCCTCGCCAGGTCGAGCAGCAGCGCCGCAAGACGCTCCCTGACGCTCATCGAGGCGAACTGGAGCCTGCGCCGGTCGGCGGCCCTCGTACGGTCGGAGGTGAGGCCGAGCAGCGCGAGGGAGGCGCTGGCCGACGAGGCGAGGAAGTCGGTGAAGTCCCGCCGCGGCACGGCGTTGGTGCGCACTTCCTCCAGCGCGGTCACGGTGGCGGCGCGCGGCCGGCCGGTGAACACGGCGGACTCGCCCACGATGTCGCCGGGGCCGCGCAGCGCGAGCAGCGCCTCGTAGCCGTTGCTCGCCGAGGCGGTCACCTTGGTCCAGCCCTGGTGCAGCACGAGCACATGGGACGACGGCTCGTACTGGTGCAGCAGGACGGTGCGGGCGGGGAAGCGCATCGCGGTGCCGAGGCCCATCAGGGCGGTGCGGTCGCCGCCCTCAAGACGGGCGAGGAAGGGCACGCGGTCGTCGAGGCCGGTGTCGCCGGGTTCGCGGCGGGGCTGCCGTCCTGAGGCGGGGCGGTCCGGTATCTGGGCCGATGTCATGACGGTCCCCCGATTCGATGGCGGGCGCTCAAGCTACTGAGTTATGGCCTGAAGTACACGGGAATGAACCGAAACGGAGCGGCCATATCGAGCCATTTCCCCCAGGGGACTCCCCGGCGTCGCCCCCGATCCGCCCGCCGCCCGCCCCGGCCCCGCGTCCGCGCTCGTCCTCGCAGGTCAGAGGGGCGCTCGCCGGGGCGGTTCTGTACGGGCGCCGTGCGGGAGGCGGGACAGAAGCGGGTGCGCGCGGCCGGTGCGCACGCCCTCGGTGCGCGCCCCGGGCGCCGGGCGGGGGCGGCCCGCTCCCGGGGGAGGAATCCGGGCTGCTCGGGCGGGGCCCGGTTTCATTTTGACCGAAGGGGGCGCGCCGGTTACGCTCAGACCTTGTGCCTGGGGTGTGCCCTGGCCCCCGTGTGTGCCTCGAAACGGCCCTTCCGTGGTCATGTGCCACGCGCGGGGAGTCCGAGACGGCCACCGTGACTCCGTGCTTGAACCGCCTTCGCGGGGGCCGTGCGGAGTCCGACACACCCGACCTCGTGGGTCGGAGAAGTTCCAGGTTAGCTTTACTACTCGGCACAGAGAAACCGGAGAAGTAGTGCCTACGATCCAGCAGCTTGTCCGCAAGGGCAGGCAGGACAAGGTCGAGAAGAACAAGACGCCCGCACTGGAGGGTTCCCCCCAGCGGCGCGGCGTCTGCACGCGTGTGTTCACGACCACCCCGAAGAAGCCGAACTCCGCTCTGCGGAAGGTCGCACGTGTGCGTCTGACCTCGGGCATCGAGGTCACGGCCTACATTCCGGGTGAGGGACACAACTTGCAGGAGCACTCCATCGTGCTCGTGCGCGGCGGCCGTGTGAAGGACCTGCCGGGTGTTCGCTACAAGATCATCCGTGGCTCGCTCGACACCCAGGGTGTCAAGAACCGCAAGCAGGCCCGCAGCCGTTACGGCGCCAAGAAGGAGAAGTAAGACATGCCTCGTAAGGGCCCTGCCCCGAAGCGCCCGGTCATCATCGACCCGGTCTACAGCTCTCCTCTGGTGACCTCCCTGATCAACAAGGTGCTGCTGAACGGCAAGCGCTCCACCGCCGAGCGCATCGTCTACGGCGCCATGGAGGGGCTGCGCGAGAAGACCGGCAACGACCCGGTCATCACCCTCAAGCGCGCCCTGGAGAACATCAAGCCCACCCTTGAGGTGAAGTCCCGCCGCGTCGGCGGTGCCACCTACCAGGTCCCGGTCGAGGTGAAGCCGGGCCGTGCCAACACGCTCGCGCTGCGCTGGCTGGTCGGCTACTCCCGTGCCCGCCGCGAGAAGACCATGACCGAGCGGCTGCTCAACGAGCTGCTCGACGCCTCCAACGGCCTCGGCGCGGCCGTGAAGAAGCGCGAGGACACGCACAAGATGGCCGAGTCCAACAAGGCGTTCGCGCACTACCGCTGGTAGTCGCTTCCCCATCGAGAACCGAGAGAAGACTGAAGCCTCATGGCTACCACTTCACTTGACCTGGCCAGGGTCCGCAACATCGGGATCATGGCCCACATCGACGCGGGCAAGACGACGACCACCGAGCGGATTCTGTACTACACCGGCGTCTCGTACAAGATCGGTGAGGTCCATGACGGCGCAGCCACCATGGACTGGATGGAGCAGGAGCAGGAGCGTGGCATCACGATCACCTCTGCTGCCACCACCTGTCACTGGCCTCTTGAGGACGTCGACCACACCATCAACATCATCGACACCCCGGGCCACGTCGACTTCACGGTCGAGGTGGAGCGCTCGCTGCGCGTCCTCGACGGTGCCGTCACGGTGTTCGACGGCGTAGCCGGTGTCGAGCCGCAGTCCGAGACCGTGTGGCGTCAGGCGGACCGCTACGGCGTGCCGCGTATCTGCTTCGTCAACAAGCTCGACCGCACCGGCGCCGAGTTCCACCGCTGTGTCGACATGATCGTCGACAGGCTGGGCGCCACCCCGCTGGTCATGCAGCTCCCGATCGGCGCCGAGGCCGACTTCAAGGGCGTCGTGGACCTGGTCCGCATGAAGGCGCTCGTGTGGTCGGCCGAGACCGCGCTCGGTGAGGCGTACGACGTCATCGAGATCCCCGACACCCACAAGGAAGCCGCCGACGAGTGGCGCGGCAAGCTCCTTGAGGCCGTCGCGGAGAACGACGACGCGATGATGGAGCTGTACCTGGAGGGCGAGGAGCCCTCCGAGGAGCAGCTCTACGAGGCGATCCGCCGCGTGACCATCAACTCCGGCAAGGGCGATGGCACCACCGTCACCCCGGTCTTCTGCGGCACCGCGTTCAAGAACAAGGGCGTGCAGCCCCTGCTCGACGCGGTGGTGCGCTACCTGCCCTCGCCCCTCGACATCGAGGCGATCGAGGGCCAGGCCGTGGGCAACCCGGACGAGGTCATCAAGCGCCGCCCCTCCGAGGAGGAGCCGCTCTCCGCCCTCGCCTTCAAGATCGCGAGCGACCCGCACCTGGGCAAGCTCACGTTCGTACGGGTCTACTCGGGCCGCCTGAACGCGGGCTCGCAGGTGCAGAACTCGGTGAAGGGCAAGAAGGAGCGCATCGGCAAGATCTACCGTATGCACGCGAACAAGCGTGAGGAGATCGAGTCGGTGGGCGCCGGTGACATCGTCGCCGTGATGGGTCTCAAGCAGACCACCACCGGTGAGACGCTGTCCGACCCGGCGAACCCGGTGATCCTGGAGTCCATGGACTTCCCGGCCCCCGTCATCGAGGTGGCGATCGAGCCGAAGTCCAAGGGCGACCAGGAGAAGCTGGGCGTGGCCATCCAGCGCCTCGCCGAGGAGGACCCGTCCTTCCGCGTCAAGACCGACGAGGAGACCGGCCAGACCATCATCTCCGGCATGGGCGAGCTGCACCTCGACGTGCTGGTCGACCGCATGCGCCGCGAGTTCAAGGTCGAGGCCAACGTCGGCAAGCCGCAGGTGGCGTACCGCGAGACGCTGCGCAAGGCGGTCGAGCGGCTCGACTACACGCACAAGAAGCAGACCGGTGGCTCCGGTCAGTTCGCCAAGGTCCAGATCGCGATCGAGCCCCTTGAGGGCGACGGTTACGAGTTCGAGAACAAGGTGACCGGTGGCCGCATCCCCCGGGAGTACATCCCCTCGGTGGACGCCGGCTGCCAGGAGGCCATGGAGTTCGGCGTGCTCGCCGGCTACCCGCTCACGGGTGTCCGGGTGATCCTCCTCGACGGTGCCTACCACGAGGTCGACTCCTCCGAGATGGCCTTCAAGATCGCCGGTTCGATGGCCTTCAAGGAGGCCGCCCGCAAGGCCAGCCCGGCCCTGCTCGAACCGATGATGAAGGTCGAGGTGACGACGCCCGAGGACTACATGGGCGACGTCATCGGCGACATCAACTCCCGCCGCGGTCAGATCCAGTCCATGGAGGACCGCCACGGGGCCAAGCTGGTCACGGGTCTGGTGCCGCTCTCGGAGATGTTCGGCTACGTCGGCGACCTCCGCAGCAAGACATCGGGTCGCGCCAGCTACTCGATGCAGTTCGACTCCTACGCCGAGGTTCCGCGGAACGTCGCCGAGGAGATCATCGCGAAGGCCAAGGGCGAATAAGTCCGCGGGTGAAAGACAGGCAGAACGTACCCGCGTCAACGCCTTAGGCTTGACTCCGGAGCCTACCGGGGCATTCCACCGCGAACCTGGCGGAATGCCCCGGACTCCGGGATTCCCAGCAAAGATCACCTGGCGCCGATGAGTAAGGCGTACAGAACCACTCCACAGGAGGACCCCAGTGGCGAAGGCGAAGTTCGAGCGGACTAAGCCGCACGTCAACATCGGCACCATCGGTCACATCGACCACGGTAAGACGACCCTCACGGCCGCCATTACCAAGGTGCTGCACGACGCGTACCCGGACCTGAACGAGGCTTCGGCCTTCGACCAGATCGACAAGGCCCCTGAAGAGCGCCAGCGCGGTATCACCATCTCCATCGCGCACGTCGAGTACCAGACCGAGACGCGTCACTACGCCCACGTCGACTGCCCCGGTCACGCGGACTACATCAAGAACATGATCACCGGTGCCGCCCAGATGGACGGCGCGATCCTGGTGGTCGCCGCGACCGACGGCCCGATGCCGCAGACCAAGGAGCACGTGCTCCTGGCCCGCCAGGTGGGCGTCCCGTACATCGTCGTCGCCCTGAACAAGGCCGACATGGTGGACGACGAGGAGATCCTTGAGCTGGTGGAGCTTGAGGTCCGCGAGCTGCTCACCGAGTACGAGTTCCCGGGCGACGACGTCCCGGTCGTCAAGGTCTCGGCCCTGAAGGCCCTTGAGGGCGACAAGGAGTGGGGTGAGTCCGTCCTCAACCTGATGAAGGCCGTGGACGAGTCCATCCCCGAGCCCGAGCGCGACGTCGACAAGCCGTTCCTGATGCCGATCGAGGACGTCTTCACGATCACCGGTCGTGGCACCGTCGTCACCGGTCGTATCGAGCGCGGCATCCTCAAGGTCAACGAGACCGTGGACATCATCGGCATCAAGCCGGAAAAGACCACCACCACGGTCACCGGCATCGAGATGTTCCGCAAGCTGCTCGACGAGGGCCAGGCCGGTGAGAACGTCGGTCTGCTGCTCCGTGGCGTCAAGCGCGAGGACGTCGAGCGCGGCCAGGTCATCATCAAGCCCGGCTCGGTCACCCCGCACACGGAGTTCGAGGCGCAGGCGTACATCCTGTCGAAGGACGAGGGCGGCCGCCACACCCCGTTCTTCAACAACTACCGCCCGCAGTTCTACTTCCGTACCACGGACGTGACCGGTGTGGTGAACCTCCCCGAGGGCACCGAGATGGTCATGCCGGGCGACAACACCGAGATGCGCGTCGAGCTGATCCAGCCCGTCGCCATGGAGGAGGGCCTGAAGTTCGCCATCCGCGAGGGTGGTCGTACGGTGGGCGCCGGCCAGGTCACCAAGATCATCAAGTAGTACTCACGGGTTCCGGCGGCGGCAACCGTCTCGCCGCCGGGGCCCGCGACCTTCTGGAAGGGGCTCCCGCGGTTCGCCGCGGGGGCCCCTTCCGGCGTTCCCGCGGGCGGTACGGGACGGCGTTCCCGGGGGCGGTACGCGGCCGGGCGGTACGGGTCCCGTGGGGCTCAGCGCCGCGGGGGAGCGGCGGCGGTGCCGTCGTCGGCGGCGGGGACGGCGCGGTGGCGGGCGCGCAGGCGGCGCAGGGCGCGGGCGTCCTCGAAGCCGACCTCGCGGGCCGCGGCCTGCGCGGTGCTGCCCTGGCTGACCAGGTGCTCGGCGCGCTCAAGACGCAGCGACTGCTGGTAGCGCAGCGGGGTCACGCCGGTGGCGCGGGTGAAGAGCCGGGTGAGGGTGCGTTCGCTGACCCCGGCACCGGCGGCGAGCCCGGCGAGCGGCAGCGGCTGCGCGTACCGCTCGTCGAGCACGTCCTGCACCCGGTGCACCGTGTCGTCGAGATGGGAGCGGTGCCGCAGCAGGGCGCTGGCCTGCGGCTCGTGGCCGCCCCTGCGGGCGTACACCACCATCTCCCTGGCGACCCGGGAGGCGAGCGCGGGCCCGTGCCGCCCGGCGAGCAGATGCAGCGCGAGGTCGATACCGCTGGCGATACCGGCAGAGGTCACCACCCGGTCGTCGGTGGTGAACAGCACGTCCCGCACCACGACCGCCCTGGGGTAGCGGGCCGCCAGCGCGTCCTGGACGTCGTGGTGGGTGGTGCAGCGCCGCCCGTCGAGCAGCCCCGCCCTGCCCAGCGCGTCGGTACCGGCGCACACCCCGGCGACGGTGCCGCCCGCCGCGTGGTGCGCGCGCAGCCGCTCCAGCGTGGCGGCGGCCAGCGGCGGCCCGGCGGCGCCGCCCGCGGTGTGCCAGCCGGGGACCACCACCAGGTCGCCGGGGCCGAGGCGGGGCCAGTCGGTGCGGGCGTGCAGCGTGAGGCCCTGCGCGCTGGCGACCCGCTCCCGCTCGGCCACGTAGTGCAGCCGGTAGCGGCACCCGAGGTCGTCGGCGGTGCCGAAGACCTGGGCGGGGCCCGCCAGGTCGAGCAGGTGCACGCCGGGCAGCAGCAGGAAGACGACACGGCTCACGCCGCCGCGCCCTCCCGCTCCGCGGCCAGCTCCGCCACGGTGGCGATACGCGCGAAGCGGTCCCGCAGCACGGCCTCGGTGCGCTCGACGATCTCCGCCGCGCCGAGCCCGCCGACCGGTTCCGTGGTGGTGGCGTCGGTGACGAACACCATGCGGTAGCCGAGGTCGCTGCCGACCCTGGTGGTGGTCTCCACGCACTGCTCGGTGCGGATGCCGCACACCCACAGCTCGCCCACGCCCGCCGCGGTCAGCCGCTGCTGGAGGTTGGTGGTGGTGAACGCGTTGTGGGACGTCTTGTACAGCACGGGTTCGCCGGGGCGCGGCCCGTCCAGCTCCGCGAGCGGCCGTACGTGGCCCTGCCCGGGGTCGAAGGTGCCGCCGCTGTCCGGCTCGGTGTGCAGCACCCAGTACACCGGGACGGCGTGGGCGCGGGCGAGGCCGACCAGGCGGCCGATCGGCTCCGCGATGTCCGGGTTGGCGATCGCGCTCCACTGGGCGCGGGCGCGGAAGGACTCCTGCGCGTCGATCACAATCAGTGCTCGGCTCATGTCCACCATTCTGAGCTGCGGTGACGCCGTGCGGGCAGGGCCGATGTGGTCCGGGGGCGGACCGATCGGGCCAGGGGGAGGAGGCCGCCTGAGGGGGGAGGCGGCCACCGCGGACCGCCTCCCCCGCCCCGGTCAGCCGTGCTGCTCCTGCCCCGCGGTGGCGCGGCGGGTGCCGGTGGTGGCGGAGAGCCGCACCGTGTCCAGGAGCCGGTGCAGCCGCACCCCCGCCGCGAAGTCCGGCACCCGGAGGGAGCCGGTGCGGATGTCGTCGGCGAGCGCCGCGTACATCCGGGCGACGTTGTGCGCCTGGGCGCCCGGGTCACCTCCCTCGGGCCAGGGGGCGCCCGCGGGCAGCGGCACCTCGCGGTAGCCGCCGCCCTCCGGGTCGGTGGCGAGCAGCCGCAGCGCGCCGATCTGGAGGCCCGCGGGCCCGCCGGTCTCGGTGGAGACGAGCGCGAGGTCGCCCTCGGTGCCGGAGACCTCGATCCTGGTACGGCCCTCGGTGATCTTGCCGTCGTGGATGTGGGCGCCCACCACCGCGCCGTCCGCGACGGTGCCGCCGAGCAGCAGGTGGTCCGGGCTGGTCACCGCCACCGGCTCGCCCGTCTCCTCGACCCGCTGCACGCCGGAGCGCACCGCGAGCGTGGCGGACAGCTCCGCGATGTCGCCGACGACGTACTGGAGCGCGTCCAGGGTGTGCCCGGCGCCGACCTCGACGAGCCCCGCGCCGTTGGAGGTGTCCAGGGTGTACGCGGCCCAGCCCTCGACCTGCTCCCGCGCGCCCTTGCCGCGCGCCGCGTACACCGTCGCGGACAGCACCCGGCCGATCGCGCCCTCGGCCAGCAGCTCCCTCGCGGCGCGCACGGCGGGCGCGTAGCGCGCCTGGAGGCCGATGGCGTCGTGCACGCCCGCGGCGCGCGCCGCCCCGGCCAGCGCCTCGGCCTCCTTGCTGTCGCGGGCGAGCGGCCACTCGCAGTAGACGTGCTTGCCCGCCGCGAGCGCGGCGCCGACAAGCTCGGCGTGCGCGGGCACCTTCACGGTGACGGCGACGAGGTCCACCTCGGGGTGCTCGGCGAGCCTTCGGGCGTCGGTGAACGCGTGCGCCGCGCCGAACTGCCGCGCGGCGGCCTCGGCGCTCTCCCGGCGGCTGGTGCCGACCGCGGTGATCTCGTACTGCGGCAGCGCGCGCAGCGCGGGGATGTGCGCGCGTACGGCCCAGCCGCGGTCGGGGCTCGCGCCGAGGATGCCGACGCGGATGGGCGGCCCGCCCGGGTCCGCTCCCCGCCCGCCGTGCCGCGCCGCCGCCCCGTCAGCCTCTGCCGCCATGTCCCGGCCCCTCTCCACTGGCCCCCGCGCGGGGGCGCCCCGTTGGTCGGTGGCCTCAACCGGGGCCGCGCGCCGGGTATTCCGACGGAATCCCTCGGGGCGTGGGCGGCGCGGGCCACGCCCTACGCGGCCCGCGGATGCAGGACGATCTTTCCCACGTGGCTTCTGGCGGCGAGCCGCTCCTGTGCGCGGGCGGCCTGCTCCAGCGGGAACGCGGCGGCGATGACGGGCCTGAGCGCGCCGCGGCGTGCCAGGTCCATGAGGAGGCCGAAGTGCCTGGGCGTGTGCATCGCGGAGCCGATGAGCTGCGCGTTGTGCAGGTAGAGGCGGCGTACGTCGAAGGCGACGCCGTAGCCGCCGAGCGCCCCCGCGACGACCCAGCGGCCGCCCTCGCGCAGCAGCGGCAGCCCCTCGGCCAGCAGGTCCCCTGCGACGACGTCGAGCGCGACGTCGACGCCCTCGGGGGCGGCGGCGCGGAGCTGCCCGCCGAGGTCGCGCCCGCGGTCGACGACGGTGTGCGCGCCCGCCTCGCGCACCGCGTCGGCCTTGGCCCCGCTGCTGATGGCGAGCACCCGGGCGCCGCGCGCCCGGGCGATCTGGACCAGGGCGAGCCCGACACCGCCGGACGCGCCGGAGACCAGGGCGGTCTCCCCCTTCGCGAGCCGGGCGCGTTCGACCATGCCGAGCGCGGTGCCGTAGGCGGTCGGCAGCGCCGCGAGCTGGTCGTCCGTGAGCGGGGAGTCCGTGACGTCGTGGACGCGCCCGGCCGGTGCGGTCACATACTCGGCGTAACCGCCGTCGCGTTCGCTGCCCATCAGGCCCACCGGGTTCGCGTCAGGCCCGTCGGAGTCGTAGACCGCCGGGTCGACGACGACGCGGCGGCCCACGGCGTCCCCGGCCACCCGGGCGCCGACCGCGGCGATCCGCCCGGCCACGTCGGCGCCCTGGATACGCGGGAAGTCGACCGGGCCGCGCCAGCCCGACAGCGCGTCCGGGTCGCCGGGGCGGCCGTAGGCGCCCTCCCGGGTCCACAGGTCGGTGTTGTTCAGCGCCACGGCCGCGACCCGGACCAGTACCTCGTCCGCGCGCGGCTCGGGCACCGGCACCCGTACGGGACCGAGGACCTCGGTACCCCCGTGGCCCGTGATCCGCACCGCGCGCATCGTCTCCGACATGGCCCTCACCCACCTTCATAGATATACTGATCTGTGTACTTCAGCCACCGTACACGACCAGGCAGGGGGTGCCCCGTGGGGGAAGCGCGGCCGATGACACCGGCCGGCCGCCGTATCGTCGCGGCCGCGGAGGAGCTGTTCTACGAGCGCGGCATCACGGCGGTCGGCGTGGACCTGATCGCCGAGCACTCGGGCGTGACCAAGCGGACCCTGTACCAGCGGTTCGGCTCCAAGGACGGCCTCGTGGCGGCCTACCTCGCCGAACGCGACCGGCGCTGGCGTGCGCTCGTCCGCGCTGCCGTCGACGCCTGCGGCGACCCCGTCGAGGCGGTCACCGCGCCCTTCGACGCGCTGCGCACCTGGAGCGGGGCCAGGGGGTGCGCGTTCATCAACGCGCTCGCCGAACTCCCCGACCCCGGGCACCCCGCGCACCGTGTCGCCGCCGACCAGAAGCTCTGGCTGCGGAACCTGTTCGCGGACCTCGCCACCGCCGCGGGCCGCTCGGACCCGGCCGCCCTCGCCACCCAGCTCCTCGTGCTGCACGAGGGCGTCCTCGCCACCAGGCCGCTCGCCCCCGACACCCTCGCGGAGGGCGCCGCCCTGGCACGGGAGCTGGTCAGGGCCGCCGCGTCCGTGAGGGCTCGCCGCTCCTAGAACCCCTCCGCCGTGGGCCGGTGCTCGACGTACTCGACGGTGGTGCCGTCGGGGTGGCGGGCCGTGAAGCCCGCGCCTGTGGGGACCCTCGCGGGGGCGACGGTGATCTCGGCGCCCTCGGCGACGAGGCGTTCGTGGTAGGGGGCGATCTCGTTCACCAGCAGGGTCCCGGTGGTCGAGCGGTACGGGCGCAGGTCGTCGGCCGTGCCCTCGATGAGCAGGAACGCCCCGACCATCGCGAGCCGCAGCGTTTTGAAGGCGAACCTGCCGTCCGCCGTCACGCCCTGGGCGCGCTCGTAGCAGGCGACGGCCCGCTCCAGGGTGCCGGGTTCGAGGAACGCCCGGATGAACACGCGTGGTTCCCGCAGCCCCGAGGAGTCGTCCGACACGCGCCACATGAGTTCGTCTGTCATACGGCGAGCCTCGCCGCGCCCGGCCGCCGGGGGCAGGCGTGCGTTCATGGTGTGACAGGGACTCACAGGCTCGGCGGGCCCCGGTCTCCTAAAATCTCCCCATGTCCGCCTCCCTCCGCAGAGAGCTGGGCGCCCATCTGCGGGCCGCCCGGGAGCAGGTCAGACCGCAGGACGTGGGGCTGCGGGGCGGCGGGCGGCGGCGCGCCGTGGGGCTGCGGCGCGAGGAGGTCGCGGCGCTCGCCGGGGTCAGCGTGGCCTGGTACACCTGGCTCGAACAGGGCCGGGTCCGCACCTCGCGCGAGGTGGTCGACGCGGTGTGCGGGGCGCTGCGGATGGGCCCCGACTCCCGTCGCCACGCCCTTGCCCTGGCCGGGTTCCTGCCCGCCTCCCCGCTCGCCGGGCCCGGCACGACGCGGCCCCCCGACGCCCTGTGCGCCCTGCTGCCCACCCTCGGCGACACCCCGGCCCTGGTGCTCGACGAGCGCCTCGACATCCTCGCCGCCAACGCCGCGTACACCCCCCTCTGGGGCGACCCGCAAGCCCTCCCCGCCGCCCGGCGCAACCTGCTCCTCCAGGCCGCGTCCGGCACCGCCCCGTACCGCGTCACCGAGCCCGAGCCGCTGGTGCGCGCGCTCCACGAGCACTTCCGCTCGGCGGTCGGGCACGCCCCCGACGACCCCAGGGCGGCGGAGATCGTCGCCCTGCTGCACACGCTGCGGCCGGACGCCGCGCACTGGTGGCGGTGCCGCGCGGTGGCGGAGTTCCGCACGATGACGGTGCCGCTCACCGGGCCCGGCGGCGCCGCGGCGGCGGTGGCGCTGACGCTGCTGCGCCCGGTGGGGGAGCGGGGCCTGGTGGTCCTGCTGGCGAGATGGGCCGACGCCGCCCGGTGAGGGCCGGGTAAGTGCCCTCCTGGTCGCGCGAAAAACTTTCGGGACTTCCCAGGCATTGTTTCGGGGAAATTCTCGGCCCAAGATGTGGCACGGCCGCATCCGCGCGTGTGGTCGCGGCGCCGCCACGCCCGCCTGCCCACCGGCAGGGCCCGCGGTGCAAGGCCCCTCGGCACGGCGCGGCGTACCGGCACGAAGGAGCGCGCATGGACACGGACGACTCCGCCGTACCCCCGCCGGGCGCGGGGCCGCCGAGCCGGCGCGCCGTGGTGGCGGCCGGCGCCGCGGGGGCCCTCGCCCTCGGCGCCATGCCGGGGCTCGGCGCCGCGCCGGGCCTCGCGGGCGCCGCGGAGGCCGCTCCCGGCCGCCCGAACGGAGGCCCGCTCCGGCCCACGGACCCCGGCTCCTACGTCTCCTTCACCCCCCGCCCCGGCTCTTTCCCGCTGGTCGCGCGCCGCCGCGCCGCACCCCTGCTGGTCTCCGCCGACGACCACCCGGGCGTACGGCGCGCCGCGGCCGACCTGCGTGCCGACATCGAGCGGGTCACCGGGATCGAACCCGCCCTGGAAAAGACCCGTAAGCCACCGAAACATTCCGGGGCACACTCCGAAATAACCGTGGTGGGGACCCTCGGCCACAGCCATCTGGTCGACGACCTCGTACGGCGCGGCAAGCTCGACGTCACCGGCGTCGAGGGCGCGTGGGAGACCTCGCTCCAGGCCGTGGTGGAGCACCCGTACCCCGGCGTCGAGCGGGCCTTCGTGATCGCGGGCAGCGACCAGCGCGGCACCGTCTTCGGGATCTACGACGTCAGCCTCGGCATCGGCGTCTCGCCCTGGTACTGGTGGGACGACGTGCGCCCGCGCCACCGCGACGCCCTCCACATCCTCCCCGGCCGCCACACCCAGGGCACCCCCGCCGTGAAGTACCGCGGCGTCTTCATCAACGACGAGAACCCCGCACTCGGCACCTGGGCCCCCGCCCACTTCGGCCCCGGCAAGGCCGAGGGCTACGAGGGCGGCTTCAACGCCGACTTCTACGCCAAGGTCTTCGAGGTCGTCCTGCGGCTGAAGGGCAACTACCTCTGGCCCGCGGTGTGGGGGCGCGCCTTCGCCGAGGACGACCCGGACAACCACGCGCGCGCCACCGAGTACGGCATCGTCATGGGCACCTCCCACGAGGCCCCCATGATGCGCGGCATCGAGGAGTGGAACCGGCACGCCAGGCCCGCGGTGCGCGACGCCGAAGGCACCATCACCACCCCGGGCTCCGACCCGTACGGCGGCACCGGCGAGTGGTCCTTCCGCAACAACGCCGACGCCATCAAGAAGTACTGGGCCGACGGCATCCGGCGCATGGCCGACCAGGGCTTCGAGGGCGTCGTCACCCTCGGCATGCGCGGCAACGGCGACACGGGACTGCCCGACGGCGACGGCATCGAGCTGATGCGGGACATCATCGCGAGCCAGCGCCAGATCCTCGCCGACGTCACCGGCAAGGACGTCACCTCCATCCCCCAGGTGTGGACTCTCTACAAGGAGGTGCAGCACTACTGGGACCGCGGTCTTCGCGCCCCCGACGACGTCACCGTCGTCCTCACCGACGACAACTGGGGCAACGTCCGTATGCACCCCGACCCGGCCGAGCCTGAGCGGGCCGGCGGCTACGGCCTCTACTACCACTTCGACTACGTCGGCGTGGGCCGCAACTACAAGTGGGTCGACACCACCTCGCTGCCGAACATGTGGGACCAGCTCCACCAGTGCTTCGCGTACGGCAACCGCGGCCTGTGGGTGACCAACGTCGGCGACCTCAAGGGCAACGAGGCCGCCACCCAGTTCTTCCTCGACTACGCCTTCAGCCCCGGCCGCTGGGGCCCCGACGCGCTCCCCGAGTGGGAGCACCGCTACGCCCGGCAGAACTTCGGCGAGGCCCAGGCCGGGGCGATCGCCGGCATCCTCGCCCGCTACGGGCAGCTCCAGGCCGCCCGCAAGCCGGAACTGCTCAACCGCAGGATCACCCTCGACCCGGCCAAGGACCCCGCCACCGACGACACCGCCGTCGTCTACGACGACGAGGCCACCCCCTTCGCCGAGACCGGCCACCGCGAGCTGGAGCGGGTCACCGCCACCTGGCGCAGGCTCGCCGAGGACGCCGAGCGCGTCGGCAAGCGGCTGCCCGAAGGGGACCAGGACGCCTGGTTCGAACTCGTCGGCTACAACGTCGCCGCCACCGCCAACCTCTACCGGCTGCGCGAGGACGAGTTCACCAGCATCCGCTACGCCGCCCAGGGCCGCGCCGCCGCCAACGACCGCGCCGCGGCGGCCGAGGCGGGACTCGACCGCGACTTCGCCCTCCAGGACCGCTTCAACACCAGGACCGCGGGCGGCAAGTGGCGGGGCTTCCAGACCCAGCCCCACATCGACTACGGCGACGTGGAGCGGTACGGCCCCAACGCCCCCTGGCAGCAGCCGGAACTCGACGACGTCGCCATCCCCGACGTCCTCTTCCCCGCCGTGCGCCGCGTTGACCTGCCCGCCGCCGCCGAGATGGGCGTCGCCGTCGACGGCAGCGACCTGTGGTGGCCGCACGCGGGTTCCAGGCCCCGGCTGCCCGTCTTCAGCCCTTACCAGACCCGCCCCGACCAGTACATCGAGGTGTTCAACCGGGGCCGTACCCCCTTCGACTACCGCATCGAGCCCGCCGTCCCCTGGCTGCGCGTCAGCCGCCCGCGCGGCCGGGTCACCAAGGAGGTGCGGGCCGAGGTCACCGTGGACTGGGCGAAGGCGCCGCGGGCCAGGACGGAGGCGGACATCCTCGTCCACGGCCCCGGCGGCTCCCTGGTCACCGTCACCGCCGTCGTCGACCGCCCGCGCGCCCGCGGCCTCTCCGGCTTCGTGGAGGCGGGCGGCTACCTCGCGATCGACGCCGCGCACACCACCCGCAGGGTCGGCGCCGACGGCGTCGGCTGGCTGCTGGTCGAGGGCCTCGGCCGCGCGGGCGCCGGCCTCACCCCCTGGCCGGTCACCGCGGTCGCCAGGACCCCCGGCGGCGCCGCACCGCGCCTTGAGTACGAGGTGAGCGTGCTCACCCCCGGCGAGGCCACCCTCTGGGCGTACCTCTCGCCCCGCAACCCGGCGCTCGCCCGCGAAGGACTGCGCTACGCCGTCTCCTTCGACGGCGCCGAGCCGCAGACCGTCGACATCATCGCCGCCACCGGCTCCGACGACGGCCTGATGAACCAGCGCTGGGCCCGCAACACCTCCGACAACATCTCCCGCACCGCCACCCGGCACACCCTCACCACGGGCAGGCACCGGCTGAAGTTCTGGATGGTCGACCCCACGGTCGTACTGCAACGCCTGGTGCTGGACACCGGCGGGCTCACCCCCACCTACTTCGGCCCGCCGGAGAGCCGCCGACTGCCCTGACGGCGCCACCGCCACGCCCCCGGGCGGGCGGGCCCGCGGCTCCCGGGACGGGCGACCGGTCCTTCCCGGGACCGGGTTGGTGGGACATGCCCCTGGCTCACCAGCCCACGGACGGCCGGCGCCCGAGCCGGCGCCGGCCGTCCGCTCACGGCTCGCGCAACGGCCGCAGCAGCAGCCAGCCCACGGCGGGCAGGACGATCAGCGGCGCGAGCGCGGCCTGGAGCGACGCCGCGTCGGCGAGGGCCCCGATCAGCGGGCTCGCGATGCCGCCGACGGTGACCGCGAGCCCCAGCGTGACACCGCTCGCGGTGCCCACCCGGCTCGGCAGGTAGTCCTGGCCGAGCGTGATGTGCAGCGAGAACGGCACGTAGAGACCGGCCGACGTGAGCGCCACGCACCCGTACAGCGCGGGCCCCGGCACGAGCACCACACCGGCCACCGCGAGCACCGTCAGCGCGTACGACCACCGCACCACCGGCAGCCGCCCGAACCGCGAGGCGAGCCTCCCGCCCGCCACCGTCCCCACCGCGCCCCCGAGGTAGAGCACGAAGAGCGCCGCCGTGCCCGCCGCCGCGCCGCCGCCCGCGCGATGGCGCGCGTACAGCGAGACGAACGTGCTCAGCCCGACGAACACGACCGAACGACAGGCGATCGCCCCCGACAGCCTCAGGAACGACGCCCAGTCGTCCCGGCCGCGCACACCACCCGCGCCGTCAGGACCCGGCCCCGCCTCCGGCCCCGGCGTCCGTACCCCTGCTCCCGCCCCAGGACGTGCCCCGGCCCCCGCCGCCGGGCCGCCACCCTCCGCCTTCCGCCGCCGCAGCGCCGCCGTGCTCGCCGCCGCGCCGAGGGCGGCGGGCACGACGAGCAGCGGCGAGGCGCCGAGGCCGCCGGTGGCGACGACGGCGGACACCAGCAGCGGCGCGGCGGCGAAGCCGAGGTTGCCGCCGAGCGAGAACCAGCCCATCGCGGTGTGGCTGCCCCGGCTCGCCGCGCGCGCCACCCGCGCCGCCTCCGGGTGGTAGGCCGCGATACCGATCCCGGACAGCGCCACGGCCCCCAGCGTCAGCGGATACGAGCCGCACACCCCCGCACACGCCACCCCCGCCCCGCCGAGCAGCGTGCTCACCGGCAGCAGCCAGGGCAGCGCCCACCGGTCCGTGACCGCGCCGAACAGCGGCTGGACCACCGAGGAGAGCAGCGAGGCGGCGAGGACGATGCCGGACGCGGCGGCGTAGGTGTAGGCGCGCTCGGCCACGAAGAAGGGCACCAGCGCCGCCACCGCCCCCTGGTACACGTCCACGCAGGAGTGACCGAGGGAGAGCAGGGGGATGGCGCGGGCGGTGCGGCGGCGGGGCTGTGGGGTGGATGAGGGATACGGGGCCGGTGGGCTGGACGGGGTGGACGTGTCCGGGGAGTCGGACGGGCCCGGGGAGTTGGAGGGGTCCGGCGGGTTGGAGGGGGTGGGCGGGGTGGATGCCTGGGGTGGGCGCGGGGTGGGCTGCTGGCTGGGCACGGGTCCATCGTGGCCGTCCGCCTGCGGGCGCACTTCCGATAAAATGCCAACCTATGCCGGAGATCCGCCATGTCGCCGCTGCGCCCGCCGCCGTCCGCGCGCTGGGACCGGGCCAGAGCATCGACGCGCACCGCCATGACGAGCACCAGATCGTCTACGCGGGCTCCGGTGTCGTGGCCGTCACCACCGACGCGGGCACCTGGTTCGCGCCCGGCACCCGCGCCATCTGGGTTCCGGCCGGATGCGTCCACGCGCACCGCGCCCACGGCCACCTCGCGCTGCACCTCATCGGCCTGCCCCGGGCCACGAACCCCCTCGCGCTCGACGGCCCCGCGGTCCTCGACGTGAGCCCGCTGCTGCGGGAGCTGATCCTCGCCTACACCGGGGGCGGCGGGGCCGAGCAGGACGGCAGGGACGGGCGGGAAGGCCCCGGCGGCCGGGACGGGCCCGCCACGACCCCGCAGCGGCGGCGGCTGCGCGCGGTGCTTCTCGACCAACTGCGTACCTCGCCCAGGCCGCCCGTCCACCATCTGCCGACCCCGGCCGACCCCCGGCTGCGTACCGTCTGCGCGCTGCTGCGCCGACACCCCGACGACCCGCGCACCCTCGCCGCCCTGGCCGCGGAGGCGGGGGCGGGCGAGCGCACCCTCAGCCGCCTCTTCCGCAGCGAACTCGGCATGACGTTCCCGCAGTGGCGCACCCAGCTACGCCTCTACCACGCGCTGCGCATGCTCGCCGACGGGCTCCCGGTCACCACCGTCGCCCACCGCTGCGGCTGGGCCTCGGCGAGCGCCTTCATCGACGTGTTCCACCACGCCTTCGGCCACACGCCGGGCAGCCACCACCACCGCACGGACACGTGCCCCCAACTCGGCCGCCCCCTGAGGCCGCCGAGCCGGGGGCACGACTTAGGCTGACGAGGCCGGTCGGACGACCGGGCAGGGGGGGCGAGGACTGGTGAACGACGCTACCGGGATGTTCCAGCCGCTACAGCGGGACGATCCGCCCGCGGTCGCCGGATATCGCCTCGCGGCCCGGCTCGGCGCGGGCGGCATGGGCCGGGTCTATCTGTCGCACACACAGGGCGGCCGACCGGTGGCGATCAAGGTGATCAGGCCGGAGCTGGCCGACGACCCCGCCTTCCGGCGCCGGTTCGGCCGGGAGATCAAGGCGGCCCGGCGGGTCAAGGGCGCGTACACCGCGGAGCTGATCGACGCCGACGCGGACGGCACGCCCCCGTGGTTGGCCACCCTCTATGTGCAGGGTCCTTCACTGACGGAGGCCGTCGCCCGCCGTGGGCCGCTGCCGGTGCCCACGGTGCTGTGGCTGATGGCGGGCGTGGCCGAGGCGCTCCAGGCCGTCCACGGAGTGGGGATCGTGCACCGGGACCTCAAGCCGTCGAACGTGCTGCTCGCCGCCGACGGCCCCCGGGTGATCGACTTCGGCATCTCGACGGCCGCCGACGCCACCGCCTACACGGCCACGGGCGGGGCGATCGGCACGCCCCAGTTCATGGCGCCCGAGCAGGCGGTCGCCGGTGAGATCACCACGGCGACCGACGTCTTCGCGCTCGGCCAGACGGCCGCGTTCGCCGCGCTCGGCAGATCGCTGTACGCGGACGGCCCCTCGGCCACCGTGCTCTACCGCATCGTCCACTCAAGGCCCGACCTGTCGGTCCTCCCGGAGCAACTGCGCCCCTTGGTCGCCCGCTGCCTCGCCGCCGACCCCGGAGAGCGCGCCACCACGGCGGAGATCGTCGAGTGGTGCCGGGGCCGACTGGGCCCGCAGGACGCCGCGGACGCATGGCCCGCCGTCTGGCGCGAGGTCAGGGGCCCCGAGACGGCGCTCCCGCCCCCCGTCCCCGACCCCACTCCTGCCCTCACCCCCCTGCTCCCGCCCCCGTCGGCGGCGGGACCCACGGGGTACGCGGGGCCGGTGGGACCGGCCGGACCAACGGGGCCGGCGGGGGCGGCAGGTCCCCTGGGACAGGGAGGCCCCATGGGCTCGGCAGGTCCCATGGAGCCGATGCGGCCCACGCATTCCCCGGAGCCTCAGGGGCCTCTGCGACCTCCCGGGCCTCTGGGGCCGGTGGGACAGATGGGTCCGATGCAACCCGGGGGGCCGGGAGCACAGGACGGCCGCCAGGCCCGTCGGCGCCGTACCGCGCTGATCTCCACGGCGGTGGCGACCGGCGTGCTGCTCCTCGCGGTCCTCGGCTGGACCTTCGCGAACCTGGTGCACTCCTTCGACCGGGGCCGGGACGCGTCCGCCTCGGGCCCGTCGTCCTCCGCCCGGTCCCCGGAGGCAACAGGGGACCCGGCGGCGTCGGGAGAGTCGCAGGCCCCCGCGGGCCCGGGCGGCTCCGGCCGGCAGGACGTCTCCGAGGAGTCCCCGGACACACCCCGGTCGCCACGGGCCTTCCCCTATCCCCAAGAGTGGCTGGACGAGAAGACCTCGCTGAGCTTGGACGAACCTGTCGAGCACAAGGACCGCACCGGGGACATCCGCTTCACCTGCAACGATCACGACTGCTCACTGGAGAGCGACACCACCACGATCGCGCTGCTCTACGACAAGCCGGGAGCGGGCCTCGACGCCTGCCGCAGCGTCCTCGCCGACGCGCACGCCCACGACCTCCCGCTCGCCGCGGTGGCGCCGGGCAGCGAGATCTGCGTCAAGGACGGCTCGGGGACCATCGGGCTGCTCGTGGTCCAGGTGAAGTCGACCGCGCTGCCGACGAGCGGGTCCAGCTTCCTGACCGCCGACATGACGGTATGGCGGAAGGGGACGTAACACCGCCGCCCCGTCCGCATCCGCGCCGGGGGCCGGGCGCGCGGCGGGCTCCGGCGTCGCGTTGATCGTCGCCACCAGGGAGTGGTACCTGGTCAGCAGCTTCAGACCGGGCGAACCACCGCCGGCCCAACCACGGGGCAGGCCCCGGCACGGCCTGGCGGGGCCCGGCGTGGCTCAGTACGGCAGCTCGACCTCCGCCCACACCGTCTTGCAGGGCGGCGGTCCCGAACGTGTGCCCCAGCGGGTGGCCAGCAGTTCGACGACGACGAGGCCGCGGCCCGACTCCGCGTCGGGCGCCGCCCGGTGCTCCCGGGCCGGGAGGCGGTCGCCGCGGGTGTCCGTGACCTCGACCCGCAGCAGCCGGTCCCACGCCACCATCCGCAGCCGGAAGTCACGGTCCGACACCCGCCCGTGCAGGGCGGCGTTCGCCGTCAGCTCCGCGACCACCTGCACCGCGGCGTCGAACAGCAGGCCCCACGAGCGCAGTTGCTCGGTGGCGAGCAGCCGCCCGAGACGGGCGCCGCGCCGGGTCGAGGAGAGCTGGACGGTGAACTCGCGTGCGGGCCCCGAGGGTTCCCGTCGCGGCCGGGTGACGGGGATTTTCTGATTCACATCCCCCAGGGTGGCCGTGCGTGGTTACGCTCACCGGTAACGACACAGGTACGCGCAGTCACCATCCGTGACGCCGCCCACGCCCCCAGGAAGCCGGAGCCCGACGCACCGTATGCCCGTCATGGAAGTCCAACGCAGAGAGCTGGCCGCGTTCCTGCGCAGCCGGCGAGAACGGCTCAGCCCCGAGGCCGCCGGGATCACGCCCACCCGCGGCCGCCGCCGCACCCCGGGGCTGCGGCGCGAGGAGGTGGCGCAGCTCGCCGGGGTCAGCCCGTCCTGGTACATGTGGCTGGAGCAGGCCCGCAGGATCAGGGTGTCGGAGCAGGTGCTGCGCGGCATCGGGGCCGCGCTGCGGCTGGACGAGACCGAGACCGCGCACATGCTCAGACTGGCGGGCGCCCTGATACCGGGGCCGCGCAAGCCGTGTGCGCGGGAGCAGATACCGGGGGAGTACCTCGCCTTCCTCGGGGCGCAGGAGCCGAACCCGGCGTTCATCGCCAACCGGCGCCTCGACCTGCTGGCGTGGACGGCGGGCTTCGCCGTCCTTGTGCCGTACCTGGAGACGCTGGAGCCCGAGCGGCGCAACGTCCTCGACCTGACCTTCGACCCCCGGGCGCGCGAGCTGCTCCCCGAGTGGGAGAGGGACGCCTCGCACACGCTGGCACTGTTCCGCGCGCAGATCGCCGACCGCGTCACCGAGCCGCCGTACACGGAGCTGATCGAGCGGCTGCGCCGCGAGCACCCGGCCTTCTGCGCCCTGTGGGAGCGCCGCGACCTCGCTACGGCCGCCCCGCCGATACGGACCTTCTCCCACCCCGAGGCCGGACAGCTCGCACTGGCACGCGTCACACTGCGACTCCCGGACGTGGAGGCGACACTCGTGGCACATCAGCCGCCGCCGGGAACGACACTCCCCTCAAGATTCCTGGAACTGGTGGCGGGCCACCCGGCGACATGACCGGCTTCGCCGGTCCCGACGCCAGAAAACGGCGAGTGTGTGTGCGATGCGGGTGCCGATGTTTCGGTCGCGCTCGCCCCCGGGTACACCCCTGGGCCGCGATTGGCCAGGCGGCGCAGGCGTATGGCAGACTGGCCCGGTTGCTCGGTTGAGTGTTGATGCTGCGTGCCTCCCGCCGGGAGGACCGGAAGCGAGTCCCACGGTACTCGTCGCCCCAACTGCCCCCTGGGTGGTGCTGGGGCGGACGTACGGGAATCTTCCGGGAAGCGTCGGCGGAGCACTCACCAGGCACTCGGTGGGACCACCGCGGTAAAACGCGGCGGGCGCCCCCTCGCGCGATCGTACGGTCGCCTCCCTCGCAGGGAAATCCCGCAGCGGACATCTCTGTCAGCAGGAGCGCGACACGCCCGACCGCGTGGGTCGGAGGTCCAGGCAGGACGGCCGCCGGGTTCCAGAGCGTGACGAGAGACAGGACTACGAAGTAGCCATGGCGGGACAGAAGATCCGCATCCGGCTCAAGGCTTACGACCACGAGGTCATCGACTCCTCGGCGAAGAAGATCGTCGAGACGGTGACCCGCACTGGTGCGTCGGTCGCGGGCCCGGTGCCGCTGCCCACAGAGAAGAACGTGTACTGCGTCATCAAGTCGCCGCACAAGTACAAGGACTCGCGCGAGCACTTCGAGATGCGTACCCACAAGCGTCTGATCGACATCCTCGACCCGACTCCCAAGACTGTTGACTCGCTGATGCGCCTCGACCTCCCGGCGGGCGTCGACATCGAGATCAAGCTCTGAGAGGCGCGGAAGAGATGACCAAGCAGATCAAGGGCATCCTGGGCGAGAAGCTCGGCATGACCCAGGTCTGGGACGAGAACAACCGTGTCGTCCCCGTGACCGTGGTCAAGGCCGGGCCCTGTGTCGTCACCCAGGTCCGCAGCAACGACAGCGACGGCTACGAGTCGGTCCAGATCGCCTTCGGCGAGATCGACCCGCGCAAGGTGAACAAGCCCCTCAAGGGCCACTTCGCCAAGGCCGACGTCACCCCGCGCCGCCACCTCGTCGAGATCCGCACCTCCGACGCCTCCGAGTACACCCTCGGGCAGGAGGTCAAGGCCGAGACCTTCGAGGCCGGCGTCAAGGTCGACGTCACCGGCAAGAGCAAGGGCAAGGGCTTCGCCGGCGTCATGAAGCGCCACAACTTCGGCGGCCTCGGCGCCGGACACGGCACTCAGCGCAAGCACCGCTCGCCCGGCTCCATCGGCGGCTGCGCCACGCCCGGACGCGTGTTCAAGGGCCTGCGCATGGCAGGACGCATGGGCAACGAGCGCGTCACCACCCAGAACCTGACCGTCCACGCCGTGGACGCGGACAAGGGCCTGCTCCTCATCAAGGGCCCCGTCCCCGGTCCGAACGGCGGCCTCGTCCTGGTTCGCACCGCGGCCAAGGGGGCCTGAGGTTAACCATGACCACGAGTGTTGACATCCTTTCGCCCGCGGGCGACAAGTCCGGAGCCGTCGAGCTGCCGGCCGAGATCTTCGACGCCAAGGTGAGCATCCCGCTCATGCACCAGGTCGTCGTCGCCCAGCTCGCCGCCGCCCGCCAGGGCACGCACAAGACGAAGACCCGCGGCGAGGTCCGCGGCGGCGGCAAGAAGCCGTACCGCCAGAAGGGCACGGGCCGCGCCCGCCAGGGCTCGACCCGCGCGCCCCAGTTCGCCGGCGGTGGCGTCGTGCACGGCCCCGTGCCGCGCGACTACTCGCAGCGCACCCCGCGGAAGATGAAGGCAGCCGCCCTGCGCGGCGCCCTCACCGACCGGGCCAGGAACAGCCGTATCCACGTCGTCACCGGCGTGATCGACGGCGACGCGCCCTCCACCAAGGCCGCCCGCACCCTCCTCGGCAAGATCAGCGAGCGGAAGAACCTGCTGCTCGTCATCGACAGGACCGACGAGGCCGGCTGGCTCTCCGCCCGCAACCTGCCCCAGGTCCACATCCTGGAGCCGGGCCAGCTGAACACGTACGACGTGCTCGTCTCCGACGACGTGGTCTTCACCAAGGCCGCCTTCGAGTCCTTCGTGTCCGGCCCGCAGCAGGCCAACGACACCGAAGGGAGTGACGCCTGATGGCCACGCGTCACCCGAGCATCGCGTCCAAGGCGGCCAAGGCCGCCAAGGCCGCCCGCGTCGCCAAGGCGCGGCGCCGCGCCACCGAGGGCGTGCAGACCGTCGAGACCCCCGCCAGCAAGGCGTTCACGGACCCCCGCGACATCCTGCTGAAGCCGGTCGTCTCCGAGAAGAGCTACGCACTGCTCGACGAGAACAAGTACACGTTCGTCGTCGACCCGCGTGCCAACAAGACCCAGATCAAGCAGGCCGTACAGCAGGTCTTCGAGGTCAAGGTCACCGGGGTCAACACGATCAACCGGCAGGGCAAGCGCAAGCGCACCCGCACCGGCTTCGGCAAGCGCGCCGACACCAAGCGGGCAATCGTGACCCTCGCCGAGGGCGACCGCATCGACATCTTCGGCCAGGTCTCCTGACGGAGGCCCTGGTCCGATATCGGACGAGGACTTAAGAATGGGTATCCGCAAGTACAAGCCGACGACCCCGGGCCGTCGCGGCTCCTCCGTCGCCGACTTTGTCGAGGTCACGCGGTCCACGCCGGAGAAGTCGCTGGTCCGCCCCCTGCACAGCAAGGGCGGCCGTAACAACGCCGGTCGTGTGACCGTCCGCCACCAGGGCGGCGGGCACAAGCGCGCCTACCGGGTGATCGACTTCCGTCGCCACGACAAGGACGGCGTGCCGGCCAAGGTCGCGCACATCGAGTACGACCCCAACCGCACCGCCCGCATCGCGCTGCTGCACTACGCCGACGGCGAGAAGCGCTACATCATCGCCCCCCGCGGCCTCGGCCAGGGCGACCGGGTGGAGAACGGCCCCGGGGCCGACATCAAGCCCGGCAACAACCTGTCGCTGCGCAACATCCCGGTCGGTACGACGGTGCACGCCATCGAGCTGCGACCCGGCGGCGGCGCCAAGCTGGCCCGCTCCGCGGGCGCCTCGGTGCAGCTCCTCGCGAAGGAGGGCGCCATGGCGACCCTCCGTATGCCGTCCGGTGAGATCCGCATGGTGGACGTGCGCTGCCGCGCCACCGTCGGCGAGGTCGGCAACGCCGAGCAGTCGAACATCAACTGGGGCAAGGCCGGCCGCAAGCGGTGGCTCGGCGTGCGTCCCACCGTCCGCGGCGTCGCGATGAACCCCGTCGACCACCCCCACGGCGGTGGTGAGGGCAAGACCTCGGGTGGCCGCCACCCGGTGTCCCCCTGGGGTCAGAAGGAAGGACGTACTCGGGCTCCCAAGAAGGCGAGCAACAAGTACATCGTCCGCCGCCGCAAGACGAACAAGAAGCGCTAGGAGCGGGTTGAGATGCCGCGCAGTCTGAAGAAGGGGCCCTTCGTCGACGACCACCTGATCAAAAAGGTGGACGCCCAGAACGAAGCAGGCACCAAGAACGTCATCAAGACCTGGTCCCGCCGCTCGATGATCGTCCCGGCGATGCTGGGCCACACCATCGCGGTGCACAACGGCAAGATGCACATCCCGGTGTTCGTCACCGAGTCGATGGTCGGTCACAAGCTCGGCGAGTTCTCCCCGACGCGGACCTTCAAGGGCCACGTCAAGGACGACCGCAAGTCGAAGCGCCGCTGACGGCGGAGCGAAACGAACATGTCAAAAACCGAAGGGACAACCATGGAAGCCAGGGCCCAGGCGCGGTACATCCGTGTCACGCCCATGAAGGCCCGCCGTGTGGTGGACCTCATCCGTGGCATGGCCGCCACGGAGGCTCAGGCGGTCCTGCGTTTCGCCCCGCAGGCCGCGAGCGTGCCGGTGGGCAAGGTGCTCGACAGCGCCATCGCCAACGCCGCGCACAACAACGACCACACCGACGCCGACACCCTCTACATCGCCGAGGCGTACGTCGACGAGGGCCCGACGCTGAAGCGGTTCCGGCCGCGCGCCCAGGGGCGTGCGTACCGCATCCGCAAGCGGACCAGCCACATCACCGTGGTCGTCGCCAGCAAGGAAGGAACCCGCTGATGGGCCAGAAGGTAAACCCGCATGGGTTCCGGCTCGGTATCACCACCGACTTCAAGTCGCGCTGGTACGCCGACAAGCTCTACAAGGACTACGTCAAGGAAGACGTCGCCATCCGCCGGATGATGACGTCGGGCATGGAGCGGGCCGGCATCTCCAAGGTGGAGATCGAGCGCACCCGCGACCGCGTCCGGGTGGACATCCACACCGCGCGCCCCGGCATCGTCATCGGCCGCCGCGGCGCCGAGGCCGACCGCATCCGCGGCGACCTGGAGAAGCTGACCAGCAAGCAGGTCCAGCTCAACATCCTTGAGGTCAAGAACCCCGAGACCGACGCGCAGCTCGTGGCCCAGGCGGTCGCCGAGCAGCTCTCGTCCCGGGTCTCCTTCCGCCGCGCCATGCGCAAGAGCATGCAGTCGTCGATGAAGGCCGGCGCCAAGGGCATCAAGATCCAGTGCGGTGGGCGGCTCGGCGGCGCGGAGATGTCGCGCTCCGAGTTCTACCGCGAGGGCCGGGTCCCGCTGCACACCCTGCGCGCCAACGTGGACTACGGCTTCTTCGAGGCCCGTACGTCCTTCGGCCGCATCGGCGTCAAGGTGTGGATCTACAAGGGCGACGTGAAGAACATCGCCGAGGTCCGCGCCGAGAACGCCGCGGCCCGCGCGGGCAACCGCCCGGCCCGCGGCGGCGCCGACCGCCCGGCCCGCGGTGGCCGCGGCGGCGAGCGCGGCGGCCGCGGCCGCAGGCCGCAGCAGCAGTCGGGAGCCGGTGCGCCGGCCGCCGCCACGGAGGCCCCCAAGGCCGACGAGGGCGCCCCGAGCACTGCTCAGGCGGCGCCCGCCGAGACCAGTGGAACGGAGGGCTAGGAGCCATGCTGATCCCCCGCAGGGTCAAGCACCGCAAGCAGCACCACCCCGGGCGCAGCGGGATGGCCAAGGGCGGCACCCAGGTGTCGTTCGGCGAGTACGGCATTCAGGCCCTCACGCCGGCGTACGTCACCAACCGCCAGATCGAGGCGGCCCGTATCGCGATGACCCGCCACATCAAGCGTGGCGGCAAGGTCTGGATCAACATCTACCCGGACCGCCCGCTCACCAAGAAGCCCGCCGAGACCCGTATGGGCTCCGGCAAGGGCTCCCCGGAGTGGTGGATCGCGAACGTCAAGCCGGGACGGGTGATGTTCGAACTGTCCTACCCCAACGAGAAGATCGCGCGTGAGGCGCTGCTGCGCGCCGCACACAAGCTTCCGATGAAGTGCCGCATTGTCCGGCGCGAGGCAGGTGAGGCGTGATGTCGGTCGGTACCAAGGCGTCCGAGCTGCGCGAGCTGGGCAACGAGGAGCTGCTCGAAAAGCTCCGCGAGGCCAAGGAAGAGCTGTTCAACCTCCGCTTCCAGGCGGCGACCGGGCAGCTTGAGAACCACGGCAGGCTGAAGGCCGTGCGCAAGGACATCGCCCGGATCTACACCCTGATGCGCGAGCGCGAGCTGGGCATCGAGACGGTGGAGAGCGCCTGATGAGCGAGAGCACTGTGACTGAAGAGAACACCGCCCGCGGTTTCCGCAAGACCCGTGAGGGCCTTGTGGTCAGCGACAAGATGGACAAGACCGTCGTCGTCGCCGTCGAGGACCGTGTGAAGCACGCGCTGTACGGCAAGGTCATCCGCCGTACCAGCAAGCTGAAGGCGCACGACGAGCAGAACGCCGCCGGCGTCGGTGACCGAGTCCTTCTCATGGAGACCCGGCCGCTCTCCGCCACCAAGCGGTGGCGGATCGTGGAGATCCTTGAGAAGGCGAAGTAGCCCGTAACGCGGGGGGCCCAGCCCCCTGTGAGCCCCCCGCCGGGGCGCGGTCCGCGAGGGCGGCCCCCGGCACCAGTTCCGCCAGGCTCGCGGGGCACGCGCACGGCAGACGCCGTGGGCGTCCCCGCGGGAACCGGCAGACGATCAGGAGATAGACGTGATCCAGCAGGAGTCGCGGCTGCGTGTCGCCGACAACACGGGCGCGAAGGAGATCCTTTGCATCCGTGTTCTCGGTGGCTCCGGCCGCCGCTACGCGGGCATCGGTGACGTCATCGTCGCCACCGTCAAGGACGCGATCCCCGGTGGCAACGTGAAGAAGGGTGACGTCGTCAAGGCGGTCATCGTTCGCACCGTCAAGGAGCGCCGCCGCCAGGACGGCTCGTACATCCGCTTCGACGAGAACGCCGCCGTCATTCTGAAGAACGACGGCGACCCCCGCGGCACCCGCATCTTCGGCCCCGTCGGCCGTGAGCTGCGCGAGAAGAGGTTCATGAAGATCATCTCGCTCGCGCCGGAGGTGCTGTGATGAAGATCAAGAAGGGTGACCTGGTCCAGGTCATCACCGGCAAGGACAAGGGCAAGCAGGGCAAGGTCATCGCCGCCTTCCCGCGCGAGGACCGCGTCCTTGTCGAGGGTGTCAACCGGGTCAAGAAGCACACCAAGACCGGTCAGACGGCCCGCGGCTCGCGCACCGGCGGCATCATCACCACCGAGGCCCCGATCCACGTGAGCAACGTCCAGCTCGTCGTCGAGAAGGACGGCAAGAAGGTCGTGACCCGCGTCGGCTACCGCTTCGAGGACGACGAGAACGGCAAGAAGCGCAAGATCCGCGTTGCCCGGCGGACCGGTGAGGACATCTGATGACCACAGCCACCGCGCCGCGTCTCAAGACGCGCTACCGCGAGGAAATCATCGGCAAGCTGCGTGACGAGTTCAAGTACGAGAACGTCATGCAGGTGCCAGGACTCGTCAAGATCGTGGTCAACATGGGTGTGGGCGACGCCGCCCGCGACTCCAAGCTGATCGAGGGCGCCGTGCGCGACCTCGCCACGATCACCGGGCAGAAGCCCGCCGTCACCAAGGCCCGCAAGTCCATCGCGCAGTTCAAGCTGCGCGAGGGCCAGCCGATCGGTGCCCACGCCACCCTCCGTGGCGACCGCATGTGGGAGTTCCTCGACCGCACCCTGTCGCTCGCGCTGCCGCGCATCCGCGACTTCCGCGGTCTGTCCCCCAAGCAGTTCGACGGCCGTGGCAACTACACCTTCGGTCTCACCGAGCAGGTCATGTTCCACGAGATCGACCAGGACAAGATCGACCGCGTCCGGGGTATGGACATCACCGTGGTGACCACGGCGACCAACGACGCCGAGGGCCGCGCGCTCCTCCGTCACCTCGGCTTCCCTTTCAAGGAAGCGTGAGCAGTCATGGTGACTGAGGATCGCAACAAGGAGGCGTGAGATGGCGAAGAAGGCTCTGATCGCGAAGTCCGCCCGCAAGCCGAAGTTCGGCGTGCGCGCGTACACCAGGTGCCAGCGGTGCGGCCGTCCGCACTCCGTGTACCGCAAGTTCGGCCTCTGCCGTGTGTGCCTGCGTGAGATGGCGCACCGCGGCGAGCTGCCGGGCGTCACCAAGAGCTCCTGGTAGTACGCGCGCCAAGCGCGAGCTTCCAGGACTCTCGGTAAGCAGCAGGACGGCCGGCGCACCCCGTCGTGATCCACGCGGGAGGCGCCGGGCGCCGGCCCCGGATGCCTTAGGCTTACGGGGCCCGGCGCCACGCCGTCCGGACATATCCGCGGACCCCCGGTCCGCGCGTAACGCTTACTACGCCGTAGGTCCCCGTGCCGCACCCGTCCCGTCCCGGATCGGGGAGAGGGATGGCACAGACAGGAAACCCCGGCGAGAGAGGCCCAAGGCCAATCCATGACCATGACTGATCCGATCGCAGACATGCTGACCCGTCTGCGGAACGCGAACTCGGCGTACCACGACGCAGTGTCGATGCCGCACAGCAAGATCAAGTCTCATATCGCGGAGATCCTCCAGCAGGAGGGCTTCATCACCGGCTGGAAGACCGAGGACGCCGAGGTCGGCAAGAGCCTCGTCCTTGAGCTGAAGTTCGGCCCGAACCGTGAGCGCTCCATCGCGGGCATCAAGCGGATCTCCAAGCCGGGCCTGCGGGTCTACGCGAAGTCCACCAACCTGCCGAAGGTCCTCGGCGGCCTGGGAGTGGCGATCATCTCCACCTCCCACGGTCTGCTCACGGACAAGCAGGCGGGCAAGAAGGGTGTGGGCGGGGAAGTCCTCGCCTACGTCTGGTAACTCGGGAACGGAGGAACGGCAATGTCGCGCATCGGCAAGCTCCCCATCCCGGTTCCCACCGGCGTGGACGTCACCATCGACGGGCGCACGGTCTCGGTGAAGGGCCCCAAGGGCGCCCTCGCCCACACCGTGGTGGCGCCGATCGAGGTCGGGCAGGGCGAGGACGGCACCCTCCAGGTGACCCGCCCCAACGACGAGCGTCAGAACAAGGCCCTGCACGGCCTGTCCCGCACGCTGGTGGCGAACATGATCACCGGTGTGACCCAGGGATACGTCAAGAAGCTCGAAATCAGCGGCGTCGGCTACCGCGTCGTGGCGAAGGGCTCCAACCTGGAGTTCTCCCTCGGCTACAGCCACCCCATCGTCGTCGAGGCCCCCGACGGCATCAGCTTCAAGGTCGAGAACCCCACGCACTTCTCGGTGGAGGGCATCGACAAGCAGAAGGTCGGCGAGGTCGCCGCCAACATCCGCAAGCTGCGCAAGCCCGACCCGTACAAGGCCAAGGGCGTCAAGTACGAGGGCGAAGTCATTCGCCGCAAGGTCGGAAAGGCGGGTAAGTAAGCCATGGCTTACGGTGTGAAGATCGCCAAGGGCAAGGCGTACAAGGCCGCTGCCATCAAGCGCCGCCACATCCGGATTCGCAAGAAGGTCTCCGGCACCGCGGAGCGGCCCCGCCTGGTCGTGACGCGCTCCAACCGCCACATCGTGGCCCAGGTCATCGACGACCTGAAGGGCCACACCCTGGCGTCCGCGTCCACCCTGGACGCCTCCATCCGCGGCGGCGAGGGCGACAAGTCCTCGCAGGCCGGGAAGGTCGGCTCCCTGGTGGCGGAGCGTGCCAAGGCGGCGGGTATCGAGGCCGTCGTGTTCGACCGTGGCGGCAGCCAGTACGCGGGGCGCATCGCCGCCCTCGCGGACGCCGCTCGCGAAGCCGGGCTCAAGTTCTGAGCCTGCCGTAACAGCGGAAAGAGAGAGGTAATCCAATGCCTGGACCCCAGCGCCGCGGTGGCGGTGCCGGTGGCGGCGAGCGGCGGGACCGGAAGGGCCGTGACGGTGGCGCTGCCGCCGCCGAGAAGACCGCGTACGTCGAACGCGTCGTCGCGATCAACCGCGTCGCCAAGGTTGTGAAGGGTGGTCGCCGCTTCAGCTTCACCGCGCTTGTCGTGGTGGGCGACGGCGACGGCACCGTCGGTGTCGGCTACGGGAAGGCCAAGGAGGTGCCGGCCGCCATCGCCAAGGGCGTTGAGGAGGCCAAGAAGCACTTCTTCAAGGTCCCCCGCATCCAGGGCACCATCCCCCACCCCATCCAGGGTGAGAAGGCGGCGGGCGTCGTCCTGCTCAAGCCCGCGTCCCCCGGTACCGGCGTCATCGCCGGCGGCCCGGTGCGCGCGGTGCTGGAGTGCGCCGGTGTCCACGACATCCTGTCGAAGTCGCTCGGCTCGGACAACGCGATCAACATCGTGCACGCCACCGTGGAGGCCCTGAAGGGCCTCCAGCGTCCCGAGGAGATCGCGGCCCGCCGCGGTCTGCCCCTGGAGGACGTGGCCCCCGCGGCCCTGCTGCGTGCGCGTGCCGGGGCGGGTGCGTGATGGCCCGCCTCAAGATCACGCAGAAGAAGTCGTACATCGGCAGCAAGCAGAACCACCGTGACACGCTGCGTTCGCTCGGCCTGAAGAGGGTCAACGACGTGGTCGTCAAGGAGGACCGCCCCGAGTTCCGCGGCATGGTGCGCCACGTCCGCCACCTCGTGACGGTCGAGGAGGTCGACTGATCATGGCTGAACAGGGCCCGATCAAGATTCACAACCTCCGTCCCGCCCCCGGCGCCAAGACCGCCAAGACCCGCGTGGGTCGCGGTGAGGCGTCGAAGGGCAAGACGGCAGGCCGCGGCACCAAGGGCACCAAGGCCCGCTACCAGGTTCCGGAGAGCTTCGAGGGCGGCCAGATGCCGCTCCACATGCGGCTCCCGAAGCTGAAGGGCTTCAAGAACCCGTTCCGCACCGAGTACCAGGTCGTCAACCTGGACCGGCTCGCCGACCTCTACCCCGAGGGCGGCGAGGTCACGGTGGCCGACCTGGTGGCCAAGGGCGCCGTTCGCAAGAACAGCCCCGTCAAGGTCCTCGGCCAGGGCGAGGTCTCCGTGGCGCTGACCGTGACGGTGGACGCCGTCTCCGGCTCCGCCAAGGAGAAGATCACCGCCGCGGGCGGCAGCGTGAGCGAGTCCCGCTGAGGACCCGCTGAGTGCCTGCTGTGAAAGACATGACCGGGGATGCCCACAAAAGGGGTATCCCCGGTCGGTCGTTTCGCGTCCGCCATCGGTGGGTCATTCCACGGCGGGACAGTCGCCGGTAAGGTGGCCCACGCTGCCGCTCCACCCTCCGGGACCATGTTGATTGCGTCTCCCGGGCCGCGAAGGCGCCGACGGCACGGTACGCCGCCGGGACGTCTTCCGTGGGTAGTACGACCGCGGGCGTGCCGCGGGCCGTCGTCGCGCGTTAGACCGCGAGGGCGCCCGGGCACTTACCGCGGGCTCCACCCGTTCACTAGTCGTTTGTCGTCCCCCAAGTCGTTTCCGTCCCTCAAAGAGCGTCGCAGAAGACGCCGCGCGGGGGTCGCGCCAGGAGGCACCGTGCTCACCGCGTTCGCCCGAGCGTTCAGGACACCCGACCTGCGCAAGAAGCTGCTGTTCACGCTCGGCATCATTGTGGTCTACCGGGTGGGTACGCACATTCCCATCCCGGGCGTCAGCTACAAGAACGTCCAGACCTGCATGGACCAGGCCAACGCCAACCAGGGCCTGTTCGGCCTCGTCAACATGTTCAGCGGTGGCGCGCTGCTCCAGATCACGGTCTTCGCGCTCGGCATCATGCCGTACATCACGGCGAGCATCATCCTCCAACTGCTGACCGTCGTGATCCCCCGTCTCGAAGCCCTGAAGAAGGAGGGCCAGTCGGGCACGGCGAAGATCACCCAGTACACCCGCTACCTGACGGTCGCCCTCGCGGTGCTCCAGGGCACGGGCCTGGTGGCCACGGCCCGCAGCGGCGCGCTCTTCCAGGGCTGCCCCGTGGCCGGTGAGATCGTGCCCGACCAGGCGATCTTCACCACCATCGTGATGGTGGTCACGATGACCGCGGGCACCGGCATGGTGATGTGGCTCGGCGAGCTGATCACGGACCGCGGCATCGGCAACGGCATGTCGATCCTTATGTTCATCTCCATCGCGGCGACCTTCCCGTCCGCGCTGTGGGCCATCAAGAAGCAGGGCACGCTCGCCGACGGCTGGATCGAGTTCGGCACCGTGATCCTGGTCGGCCTCGTCATGGTCGGCCTCGTGGTCTTCGTGGAGCAGGCCCAGCGCCGTATTCCGGTGCAGTACGCGAAGCGGATGATCGGGCGGCGTTCGTACGGCGGCACTTCCACCTACATTCCGCTGAAGGTCAACCAGGCGGGTGTGATCCCCGTCATCTTCGCGTCCTCGCTGCTCTACATTCCGGCGCTCGTGGCGCAGTTCGCGGGCGGCGACTCCGGCTGGAAGAGCTGGATTCAGGCGAACCTCACCAAGGGCGACCACCCCATTTACATCACGCTGTACTTCCTGCTGATCGTCTTCTTCGCGTTCTTCTACGTGGCGATCTCGTTCAACCCCGAGGAAGTCGCGGACAACATGAAGAAGTATGGTGGCTTCATCCCGGGTATCAGGGCTGGTCGGCCCACCGCCGAGTACCTGAGCTACGTGCTCAACCGGATCACCTGGCCGGGATCGCTGTATCTGGGACTGATCGCTCTCGTGCCGACAGTGGCGTTGGTTGGCTTCGGGGCAAGCCAGAACTTCCCGTTCGGTGGTACGAGCATCCTGATCATCGTGGGTGTCGGCCTCGAAACGGTGAAGCAGATCGAGAGCCAGCTTCAGCAGCGCCATTACGAAGGGTTCCTCCGCTGATGCGAATCGTCCTCGTCGGGCCGCCCGGTGCGGGCAAGGGAACGCAGGCCGCGCTCCTCGCCAAGAACCTCTCGATCCCGCACATCTCGACGGGCGACCTCTTCCGCGCCAACATCAGCCAGGGCACGGAGCTGGGGCGGAAGGCCAAGTCCTATATGGACGCGGGGAACCTGGTGCCCGACGAGGTCACCATCGAGATGGCCAAGGACCGGATGGAACAGCAGGACGCCGCGGGCGGTTTCCTGCTCGACGGCTTCCCCAGGAACGTCCCCCAGGCCGAGGCGCTCGACGACATGCTGAAGGCCGAGTCCATGAAGCTGGACGCGGTGCTCGACCTGGAGATCCCCGAGGAGGAGGTCGTCGAGCGGATCGCGGGCCGCCGCATCTGCCGTAACGACTCGGCGCACGTCTTCCACGTGGTGAACAAGCCGCCGAAGAGGGACGGCGTCTGCGACGTCTGCGGCGGGGAGCTGTACCAGCGGGACGACGACAGTGAGGGCACGGTCCGCAAGCGGCTTGAGGTGTACCACCAGAAGACCGAGCCGATCATCGACTACTACCGCCGCCAGGACCTGGTCGTGACCATCTCCGCGTCGGGTCCTGTGGAGGAGGTCACGGCTCGCGCGATGCAGGCGCTGGGCGTGTCCTGAGCGGGTGCCCGGCGTGTCCTGACCCTTCTCCGGGCCTTCGGCCCTGGCCTGGTGGTCGGGGGTGGGGTGGGGGTTGAGGGCCGTGCCTTTGGCCGCGGTCGTGGCTGGGCCGGTGTCCCGTGGGACCGGTGCGTGGCGATTCCGCCGGACCCTCACCATCGTGGTTACGCGCCGTACCGGCGATCAGAGGGGGGCCTGCCGGCCCCCCTTTCTGCTTCCCCCCACGGACCAGCACTCGCCCACTACCCCGGCCCCTTCCCTCCCTTCGCCCCCCCGGCCCGCACCCGCCCACGAGACGGAAGGCGTGGGAGGCGCCGGCAGGTGACTCCCACGCCGCCCCGAAGACGACAACCCGCAGGTCCGAGGGGCCCCGCCCCTCGCATCGCCGCGACGGCGAGCACTCCCCACCCAGAGGGTCCGGCGAAACAACAGGACGACCCCCCGGGACCGAACGAGGCCACGACCCCCGAGAAGGAACGGGGCGCCCAGCCCCGAAAAAGAGGGACAGCGGCGCCCACCCCCCCGCCCCCCGACAGCGACCGGGAGGCGCCTCACGCGGCTGACCGTCGGAGACGTAAGGTGGGGGAGTTGTCGAGCATCCGTCAAGGAGGGCGTAAGCCGCCATGGTCCAGATCAAGAGTCCCGAGCAGATCGCCACGATGCGCGCGGCGGGGCTCGTGGTGGCGGCGGTGCACGAGGCGACCCGGGCCGTGGCCGTCCCCGGCGCCTCCACCAAGGACCTCGACGACGTCGCCCGCAAGGTACTCGCCGAGCACGGCGCCAAGTCCAACTTCCTGGGCTACGGCGGCTTCCCCGCCACCATCTGCACCTCCGTGAACGACGTCGTCGTCCACGGCATCCCCCGCGAGGACGTGGTCCTCAAGGACGGCGACATCATCAGCATCGACGCCGGTGCCATCGTCGACGGCTGGCACGGCGACGCCGCCTACACCGCCTTCGTCGGCAGCGGGCACGCCCCCGAGCTTGTCGAGCTGTCCCGGGTGACGGAGGAGTCCATGTGGGCCGGGCTCGCCGCCGTGAAGAACGGCAACAGGCTGGTGGACGTCTCCCGCGCCATCGAGACGTACATCCGCCGCCAGCCCAAGCCGGGCGGCGGCCGCTACGGGATCATCGAGGACTACGGCGGCCACGGCATCGGCACCGAGATGCACATGGAGCCCCACCTCCTGAACTACGTCGAGCGCCGCCGCGGCCGCGGCCCCCGGCTGGTGCCCGGCTTCTGCCTCGCCATCGAGCCCATGGTCAGCCTCGGCACCGCGAAGACCCGGGTCCTCGACGACGACTGGACCGTGATCACCACCGACGGCACCTGGTCGTCCCACTGGGAGCACTCCATCGCCCTCACCGAGGAGGGCCCGCTGGTCCTGACCGCCCCCGACGGCGGCCGGGCCAAGCTCGCCGAGTACGGCATCACCGCCGCCCCCGACCCACTGGCCGACTGAACCGACCCGGGTCACCGGGACCTGTGGTATCGGGAGCCCGAGGGTTTTGGGTCTGACCAGTGGACTGCGGTGGCGAGGCTGCTCGTCCCCCCCCGGCTCGTCCCCCCTGGCTCGGGCCCACCGGCATCCGGCGCGCAACCGGCGCTCGGCCCGCCGCTGCCCCGCGCCCCGCGCCCCTCATCCCGGCTTAAAGATCTCCTCCGCCGGGCATCCATCCCCCGAAGCCCCCTGCCAAGGGCGATTCGTCTTTCCGGGTGCGCTGACGTAGACTGACTCGTCGGCTCTCGCGCACCCGCATGTCTGCATGTCCACGACGAAGCCACGCTCCTCCCCACCCTGGGATGCGGCCGTGGCCGGACGTGTCTCATGCCACTGCCCAGGAGTCGATCAAGGTAGTCGATTCGAAGGGCGAAGCGTGGCCAAGAAGCAAGGTGCCATCGAGATCGAGGGCACTGTCGTCGAGTCTCTGCCGAACGCCATGTTCAAGGTCGAGCTCCAGAACGGCCACCAGGTCCTGGCACACATCAGCGGCAAGATGCGGATGCACTACATCCGTATCCTCCCTGACGACCGGGTCGTGGTGGAGCTGTCTCCGTACGACCTCACCCGTGGCCGGATCGTCTACCGATACAAGTAGATCCCGCCCCGCCCCTCCCGTGGGGCGTGGCGCTGACCCGGAGAACCTCAATCCCATGAAGGTCAAGCCGAGCGTCAAGAAGATCTGCGACAAGTGCAGGGTGATCCGCCGTCACGGCCGGGTCATGGTCATCTGCGACAACCCCCGCCACAAGCAGCGCCAGGGCTGACGCAGCAGGACCGCACCCTCTGCCCATCGCAGAGCTTCGCGCGACGCAGCACGATACGCACCATCGACGTACATACGCAGGACCCGTCACTCCCCGTGGCCGCATGCGGCCGTGGAGGACGACACCCCCGGTTCGGAGGCCGGGGACCCACGGCGTACCGACTCCCCGGCACCCGCGCCCACGGCCGGGACCGGAGGGAACGGCGGGTGGGAGCGGCCCTGCGGAAGACCTCCGAAGACCAACTGGAGCCATTGCATGGCACGCGTTTCCGGTGTCGACATCCCGCGCGACAAGCGCGTGGAGGTCGCCCTCACCTACGTGTTCGGCATCGGCCGGACCCTCTCCCAGCAGACGCTGGCCGCCACCGGAGTCCACCCCGACACCCGCGTCCGTGACCTGTCCGAAGAGGACCTGGTCAAGATCCGCGAATATGTCGACGGCAACTTCCGCACCGAGGGCGACCTGCGCCGCGAGATCCAGGGCGACATCCGCCGCAAGATCGAGATCGGTTGCTACCAGGGCCTGCGGCACCGCCGCAACCTGCCCGTCCACGGGCAGCGCACCAGCACCAACGCCCGCACCCGCAAGGGCCCGCGTCGCGCGATCGCCGGCAAGAAGAAGCCGGGCAAGAAGTAGTCCTCAGCGGTCGATCGACAGCGAACGCTGCGGGACCGACCACCTCCACGGGAGATTTATATGCCTCCGAAGGGCCGTCAGGGCGCTGCCAAGAAGGTGCGCCGCAAGGAAAAGAAGAACGTCGCTCACGGGCACGCCCACATCAAGAGCACGTTCAACAACACCATCGTCTCGATCACCGACCCCACGGGCAACGTGATCTCCTGGGCCTCCGCCGGCCACGTCGGCTTCAAGGGCTCGCGCAAGTCCACCCCCTTCGCCGCGCAGATGGCCGCCGAGTCGGCCGCCCGTCGCGCGCAGGAGCACGGCATGCGCAAGGTCGACGTCTTCGTGAAGGGCCCCGGCTCCGGCCGGGAGACCGCGATCCGCTCCCTCCAGGCCACCGGCCTTGAGGTCGGCTCCATCCAGGACGTCACCCCCACCCCGCACAACGGCTGCCGTCCGCCGAAGCGGCGCAGGGTCTGACCCCCCCTCCCGGCGCACCCCCCGCGCGAGCGGAGGTGGGCCGCGGCACAGGGGCCGAACCCCGCGTCCCTGACGCGAGGAGCCTCCGGATACGGGTGGCGGGTCCGTTTCGGGCGCGTCACCCGTACCCTTGCAGTACCCCGCGCGGTCGGCCGCGCGGACCGTCGGGCGTCAAATAGCGGGCGTCCACGACTGAAGGATCTGATCCACACATGCTGATCGCTCAGCGTCCCTCGTTGACCGAAGAGGTCGTCGACGAGTTCCGCTCCCGGTTCGTGATCGAGCCGCTGGAGCCGGGCTTCGGCTACACCCTCGGCAACTCGTTGCGCCGTACCCTCCTCTCCTCGATCCCGGGTGCGGCGGTCACGTCCATCCGTATCGACGGCGTGCTGCACGAGTTCACCACCGTGCCGGGCGTCAAGGAGGACGTCACCGACCTCATCCTCAACATCAAGCAGCTCGTCGTCTCCAGCGAGCACGACGAGCCCGTCGTGATGTACCTGCGCAAGCAGGGCCCCGGCCTGGTCACCGCCGCCGATATCGCCCCGCCGACCGGCGTCGAGGTGCACAACCCCGACCTCGTCCTCGCCACCCTCAACGGCAAGGGCAAGCTGGAGATGGAGCTGACCGTCGAGCGCGGCCGCGGCTATGTCTCCGCCGTGCAGAACAAGCAGGTCGGCCAGGAGATCGGCCGTATCCCGGTCGACTCGATCTACTCGCCGGTGCTCAAGGTCACGTACAAGGTCGAGGCGACCCGTGTCGAGCAGCGCACCGACTTCGACAAGCTGATCGTCGACGTCGAGACCAAGCAGGCCATGCGGCCCCGCGACGCGATGGCGTCCGCGGGCAAGACGCTGGTCGAGCTGTTCGGCCTCGCGCGCGAGCTGAACATCGACGCCGAGGGCATCGACATGGGCCCGTCGCCGACGGACGCCGCGCTCGCGGCGGACCTGGCGCTGCCCATCGAGGAGCTGGAGCTGACGGTCCGCTCCTACAACTGCCTCAAGCGCGAGGGCATCCACTCCGTGGGCGAGCTGGTGGCCCGCTCGGAGGCGGACCTCCTCGACATCCGTAACTTCGGCGCCAAGTCGATCGACGAGGTCAAGGCGAAGCTCGCTGGAATGGGTCTTGCCCTTAAGGACAGCCCGCCTGGATTCGACCCCACGGCTGCGGCTGACGCCTTTGGGGCCGATGAGGATGCGGACGCCGGGTTTGTTGAAACCGAGCAGTACTGATCGTTCCCTGGGGTGGGTGGTCGCCGTTGGTTTGCGGCTGCCCGCCGCCGGGGGTCTGTAGCCTCCGTCGCCGAAAGCTCGTCCTCAAACGCCGGACGGGCTTGATGTGTGGCGGAGGCTGCTCGTCAGTGAGAGCCGTGGGGCTCGATGTGGCGAGGTGTAGCCCAGGGGCGACCGCCTCTGGGGACTGTTGCCGGTACCTGGTACGGCCGGTGCAGATGTGAAGGAGAAAGAGCAATGCCCAAGCCCACCAAGGGTGCTCGTCTGGGCGGCAGTGCCGCGCACGAGCGGCTGATCCTGTCGAACCTGGCCAGGTCGCTGTTCGAGCACGGACGGATCACCACCACCGAGGCCAAGGCCAGGCGGCTGCGTCCGTACGCCGAGAAGCTGGTGACCAAGGCCAAGAAGGGCGACCTGCACAACCGTCGCCAGGTGCTCCAGGTCATCACCGACAAGAGCGTCGTGCACACCCTGTTCACCGAGATCGGTCCCCGTTACGAGAACCGTCCCGGTGGCTACACCCGCATCACCAAGATCGGCAACCGCCGCGGGGACAACGCCCCCATGGCAGTGATCGAGCTGGTCGAGGCGCTGACGGTGGCCCAGCAGGCGACCGGCGAGGCCGAGGCCGCGACGAAGCGGGCCGTCAAGGAGGACGCGGCCAAGCAGGACGCCAAGCCCGAGACGCCCGAGGTCGAGGACGCCAAGCCCGCGACCGCCGAGGTCGAGGACGCGGCCCCCGAGGACGCGAAGCCCTCGGAGGACTGACGGGTCCTGAGCGTTGTGGCGGGTCCGTTCCCCCGGGAACGGGCCCGCTTCCCTTTTCTACGGTGGTTCCTACGGTGGTTCAGGAGTGCGCGTGGTCGTTCGGGTGCGGCTGGGGATTTCGTACGACGGCTCAGGCTTCGCCGGCTGGGCGCGGCAGAAAGAGGGGCAGCGGACCGTCCAGCAGGAGATCGAGGACGCGCTGCGGATCGTGACCCGCTCGGGCGGGACGGTGTACGAGCTGACCGTGGCGGGGCGCACCGACTCCGGAGTGCACGCCAGGGGCCAGGTCGCGCACGTCGACCTGCCCGACGAGGTGTGGGCGGCCCACCGGGAGAAGCTGCTGAAGCGGCTCGCGGGCCGGCTGCCCGCCGACGTACGGGTGTGGGAGGCGACCGAGGCGGCGCCCGGCTTCGACGCCCGCTTCTCCGCGGTCTGGCGGCGCTACGCCTACCGGATCACCGACCACCCCTCCGGCGTGGACCCGCTGCTGCGCGGGCACGTGCTGTGGCACGACTGGCCCCTCGACGTCGACGCCATGAACGAGGCGGCCCGCGGGCTCCTCGGGGAGCACGACTTCGCCGCGTACTGCAAGCGCAGGGAGGGCGCCACCACCATCAGGACCCTCCAGGAGCTGAGCCTGCTGCGGGGCGGCGACGGGATCGTCACGGCGACGGTGCGCGCCGACGCCTTCTGCCACAACATGGTGCGCTCCCTGATCGGCGCCCTGCTCTTCGTGGGCGACGGCCACCGGCCGCCCGACTGGCCGGCGAAGGTGCTGGCGGCGCGGGTGCGGGACTCGGCGGTCCATGTCGTACGGCCGCACGGGCTGACCCTCGAAGAGGTCGGCTACCCCGCCGACGAACTGCTCGCCGCCCGCAGCCGCCAGGCCAGGAACCGGCGCACCCTGCCGGGCGGGGGCCCCGCGGCGGGCTGCTGCTGAGCGGCCGCCGCCACCCGCCGCCGGGCGGCCGCCGTGCTGCCGCGCGAGCGCCCGTGGGCTACTGCTCCTTGGCCGCCTGCGACGCCTGGATCTCGCCGCGGTGCCTGATCTGCCGGAAGGCGTACTCGCCGAGGTCGTCGGTGGCGGTGAAGACGTCCGCGTCCTTCTCGGTGACGTCCTTGCCCGAGGTGTAGCCACCCACCGTGAAGTAGGCGTAGCGGCCGGTGAAGTTCACCGTGGTGCGGCAGACCTTGGTGTTGCAGAAGCCGGGGACGCCGTGGCCCGCGAGGGAGTCCACGTTGCCCTTCGACGCCTGCTGCGTCGTCTTGCGCGCCTGCGACTCGGTGTCGAAGACCGCGACGCCGACGGTGACCGCGAGCCCCTTGTCAGGGGTGTAGGTGGCGCGCAGCAGCCGGGTGCAGTCGTTCTTCTTCAGCACGTCCACCAAGGGGCCCTTGGCCGCCGAGCCGCAGTTCCCGGTGTCGGCGGTGGCGCCCCTGGTGTAGCCGTGGTCGCTGACCGTGATCTTCGCGTCGGGGAAGAGGTTCCCGGGGCTGAGCGGCGCCTTGTCCTTCTTGGCGCTGGAGATGAAGTCGGCGGGGTCGGGCGGCGGCGGGGGAGTGGTCGCGGCGAAGCTGGGGCCGGGGCTGCGGCTGTCGGTGGGCGGTATGTCCGCGGTGGCCGGCAGCTTGCCGTCGGGCTTGTCCGCGGTGTCGCTGCCGCCGGTGGAGACCACGGCGACCGCGACGACGGCGGCGACCACGGCGGTGGCGAGCGCCCCGCCGCCGATCATCAGCCATCTGCGGCGGCGGGCGCGGGCCGCGGACTGCTCGGCCATGGCCGCCCAGTCCGGGGTCGCGGTCCCCGCCCCGGAGTCCCAGGGCGTCGCCGCGGGCCGCTGGACCTGTGTCGGCTGCTGGGCGGACGACTCCTGCGGCAGGGGCTGTCCCCCCGGCTGCCGCGGGGCGTCGTACCAGGGGGCGCCGCCCTGGTCCTGCCCGGTGCTGCGGGGATCAGGCTGCTGCGGCCGCTGCCGCGGGTCGTCTCCCCCGGAACCCCACCCGGGTCCCCCCTGCCCAAAGCTCATGGCGCCCATGTTATGCGGGCCGGCACCCGTCTGGAACGTGTGTCTCCCCTTCGACACCTAGCCTCAACGCCGTTGGTATCGAGGGGGAGTGGGGCCGTGGCAGGGGTCGTGGTGCGGAGGAGGGAGCGGGCCCGCCGGGTGCGGGGGTGCGGGGGCGGGGTGAGACGGGCGGTAGGCCGCCGTGGGGCCCGGGGTGGGGGGCCGGAGGCGTTTTGACCCGCGGGGCGGGGCCTCGGTATCCTTCTGGTTTGTTATGTGTATTGGCTTTCTCATTCTCACGTGAGGGGCCCTTACACCGGTCCACCGGGCCGATGACCAGCGGCCTGCACTCGGTTGCGTCACCGATGTGCGGCCAGGGCTGTCGTGATCGTCCGTGGTGGCCTTGTCAGGACCCTGTCCCCATCACTTGAGAAGCGAAGGCTACGAACCGTGCGTACGTACAGCCCCAAGCCAAGCGACGTGACGCGCCAGTGGCACGTCATCGACGCCCAGGACGTCGTCCTCGGCCGCCTGGCGTCCACCGCCGCCAGCCTCCTGCGGGGCAAGCACAAGCCGATCTACGCGCCGCACGTCGACACCGGTGACTTCGTCATCGTCATCAACGCCGACAAGGTGCACCTCTCCGGCAACAAGCGGACCCAGAAGCTGGCCTACCGCCACTCCGGATACCCGGGCGGTCTCCGCTCCGTCCGCTACGACGAGCTGCTCGCCAAGAGCCCCGAGAAGGCCATCGAGAAGGCCGTCAAGGGCATGCTCCCGAAGAACACCCTCGGCCGTCAGATGCTCACCAAGCTGAAGGTCTACGCGGGCGACCACCACCCGCACGGCGCCCAGCAGCCGGTGCCGTTCGAGATCACCCAGGTCGCGCAGTAAGTCCGGCCACCCCCAAGACTGAAGAGAATCAGAGGAGCATCGTGGCCGAGACCACCGCAGAGCAGCCGATCGAAGAGCCCGTCAACGGGGCCGAGGTGACGGACCTGGCGGACGTCGAGCAGTACACCACCGAGTCCGAGGCGCCCGTCGAGGGCGAGTACACCACGGAGTCGCTGTCCTCCCGCTTCGGCGAGCCCCAGCCCGCCGCGGGCCTCGGACGCCGCAAGAACGCCATCGCCCGGGTGCGCATCATCCCCGGCAGCGGCAAGTGGAAGATCAACGGTCGCACCCTGGACAACTACTTCCCGAACAAGGTGCACCAGCAGGAAGTCAACGAGCCCTTCAAGGTGCTCGAACTCGAAGGCCGTTACGACGTCGTCGCCCGTATCGCGGGCGGCGGGGTCTCCGGGCAGGCCGGGGCGCTGCGCCTCGGCGTGGCCCGCGCGCTCAACGAGGCCGACGTGGACAACAACCGCGGCCCCCTCAAGAAGGCCGGGTTCCTGCGCCGCGACGACCGTGCGGTCGAGCGGAAGAAGGCCGGTCTGAAGAAGGCCCGCAAGGCCCCGCAGTACAGCAAGCGCTGATCGGGGCCGCCGTACCGGCACCCCCGCCGCGCCCCCGGGCGCGCGCGGCCCGGCGCCCGGTACGGCGGCGTCCGCAGCACCCCTCCGCCCCGGGGGCACCTCCCGTGCCACCGGGGCGGACGCGTCGTGCCCGGCGGTCCTCACCGCACATTCACGTCCCGCCCTCGCGGGTACGCGGCCACCCATGGCGTATAACGGCACAAGACGCTCACGCGCCCGCGCGAGCGGACCCGGCACCGTCCACACGCCCGCCGGGCCCCGCGGGCGGTCGCACCAAGGGCCGCGGCCCGGATCGAAGCAGCAGATCGAGGCGGAGGACAGCAGTGGGACGACTCTTCGGCACGGACGGTGTACGCGGCGTGGCCAACGCGGATCTCACGGCCGAGCTGGCGCTCGGCCTGTCCGTGGCGGCGGCGCACGTGCTCGCGGAGGCGGGCACCTTCGCAGGGCACCGGCCGGTCGCCGTGGTCGGCCGCGATCCCCGGGCCTCCGGGGAGTTCCTGGAGGCCGCCGTCGTCGCGGGCCTCGCCAGCGCCGGGGTTGACGTGCTGCGCGTCGGTGTGCTGCCGACCCCCGCCGTGGCCCACCTCACCGGCGCGCTCCGTGCCGACCTCGGCGTGATGCTGTCCGCCAGCCACAACGCCATGCCGGACAACGGCGTCAAGTTCTTCGCGCGCGGCGGGCACAAGCTCGCCGACGATCTGGAGGACAGGATCGAGCAGGTCTACGAGGAGCACCGCACCGGCGCCCCCTGGGACCGCCCGACCGGCGCCGGGGTGGGCCGGGTGCGGGACTACGGCGAGGGCTTCGACCAGTACGTCGCCCATCTCGTCGGCGTGCTGCCGAACCGGCTCGACGGCCTGAAGGTCGTCCTCGACGAGGCGCACGGCGCCGCCGCCGGGGTCTCGCCCGAGGCGTTCTCGCGGGCCGGTGCCGACGTCGTCACCATCGGCGCAGAACCCGACGGGCTCAACATCAACGACGGCTGCGGCTCCACCCATCTCGACCTGCTGAAGGCGGCCGTGGTGGAGCACGAGGCCGACTTCGGCATCGCCCACGACGGCGACGCCGACCGCTGCCTCGCCGTCGACCACACCGGCGCCGAGGTGGACGGCGACCAGATCCTCGCCGTCCTCGCGCTCGCGCTGCGCGAACGCGGCGCGCTGCGCGAGAACACCGTCGTCGCCACCGTGATGTCCAACCTCGGCTTCACCCTCGCCATGGAGCGCGAGGGCCTGTCCCTGGTGCAGACCGCGGTCGGGGACCGCTATGTGCTGGAGGAGATGAAGCGGCACGGCTACGCGCTCGGCGGCGAGCAGTCAGGGCACGTGATCATCCTCGACCACGCCACCACGGGCGACGGCACCCTCACGGGACTGATGCTGGCCGCCAGGGTCGCCGCGACCGGCCGCACCCTGGCATCGCTCGCGTCGGTGATGACCCGGCTGCCGCAGGTGCTGATCAACGTGCCGGACGTGGACAGGAGCCGGGTGCACAGCTCGTCCGAGCTGTCCGCCGCCGTCGCCGAGGCCGAACGCGAACTCGGCGCCACGGGCCGCGTCCTGCTGCGCCCCTCGGGCACCGAGCCGCTGGTGCGGGTGATGGTCGAGGCCCAGGACCTGGACCAGGCCCGCACGGTGGGCCAGCGCCTGGCGGACGTCGTCAAGGCCACCCTGGGCTAGCACGGTCGTATCGGGGCCCGGGGCGAGGCCGGGGCCCGCGTCGGCGGCCCTCAGAGCTTGCGCAGCCGTACCCGCCGCACCTTGTGGTCGGCGCCCTTGCCGAGCACCAGGGTCGCGCGGCCCCTGGTGGGCGCGATGTTCTGCGCCAGGTTGGGGCCGTTGACGGTGCGCCAGGTCGAGCGGGCGTACGCCAGCGCCTCCTCCTCGGGGACCGCCGTGTGCCTGCGGAAGTACGAGGACGGGTCCTTGAAGGCGGTGCGCCGCAACTGCCGGAAGCGCTCCAGGTACCAGCGCTCGATGTCCTCGGTGCGGGCGTCCACGTACACGCTGAAGTCGAAGTAGTCGGCGAGGCCCACCCTGGTGCGCCCGTCGGGCGCGGGCACGGCGGGCTGGAGGACGTTCAGGCCCTCCACGATCAGGATGTCGGGGCGGCGCACCGTCTGCCGCCCGCCCGGCACGATGTCGTACGTCAGATGCGAGTACACCGGCGCCGACACCTCGTCGCGCCCCGCCTTCACCTCCGCGACGAACCGCAGCAGCGCCCGCCGGTCGTACGACTCGGGGAACCCCTTGCGCCGCACCAGGCCACGCGCCTCAAGATCCCGCAGCGGCAGCAGGAAGCCGTCGGTGGTGACCAGCTCCACCCTCGGGTGCTCCGGCCAGCGGGTCAGCAGCGCCCGCAGCAGCCTGGCCACCGTCGACTTGCCGACCGCGACGGACCCGGCCACCGCTATCACGAACGGGGTGCCCGGCTGGCTGCCTGACTCCCCGAGGAAGGTGTTGAGGGCGCCGCGCAGCCCATGGCTCGCGGTCACGTACAGGTTGAGCAGCCGGGAGAGCGGCAGGTAGACGTCCCGCACCTCGTCGAGGTCCACGGCGTCGCCGAGCCCCCGCAGCCGCTCCACCTCCCCGGCGGTCAGCGGCAGCGGCGTCCGCTCGCGCAGCGCGCTCCACTCGGCGCGGCCGAGGTCGACGTACGGGCTCGGGGCCGCGGGGCGGCCGGTGCGGACGCCGGGCGACGGCGGCCCGGCGGGCGGGCTCAGGGGGTGCGGGGGAAGCGGTGACACAGGTTGCACGGTACGAGTGGGGCCCCGGGGCCGCGCGGAGGGGTGCGGGGCGCGGGGGTGCACCGGGCCGTATCGTGCCGTTTATGTGTGGAATCGTAGGTTATGTCGGTGGACGGTCGGCCCTCGACGTGGTGCTCGCGGGGCTGAGACGGCTCGAATACCGGGGCTATGACTCCTCGGGAGTGGCGGTGCTCGGCGGCCACGACGGGCTGGCCTCGGCGCGCCGCGCGGGCAAGCTGGTCAACCTGGAGAAGGCGCTCGCGCAGCGGCCGCTGCCTCCGGGCACCACGGGCATCGGGCACACCCGCTGGGCCACCCACGGCGCCCCGACCGACGGCAACGCCCACCCCCACCTCGACAACGCGGGCCGGGTCGCGGTCGTCCACAACGGCATCATCGAGAACTTCGCGGCCCTGCGCGCCGAGCTTGCCGGGCGCGGCCACCGGCTGCCCTCGGACACCGACACCGAGGTGGTGGCCCATCTGCTCGCCGAGGAGTACGCGGCCGTGCGGGACCTCGCCGCCACGATGCGGCGGGTGTGCCTGCGGCTCGAAGGGGCGTTCACGCTGGTCGCGGTGCACGCGGACGCGCCGGGCACGGTGGTCGGGGCGCGCCGCAACTCGCCGCTCGTGGTGGGGGTCGGCGACGGCGAGTACTTCCTCGCGTCCGACGTCGCCGCCTTCATCGCGCACACCAGGTCCGCGATCGAGCTGGGCCAGGACCAGGTGGTGGAGCTTGGCCAGGGCGGCGTCACGGTCACCGGGCTCGACGGGCGGCCCGCCGAGGTGCGCGCGTACCACGTCGACTGGGACGCCTCGGCCGCCGAGAAGGGCGGCTACGACTACTTCATGCTCAAGGAGATCGCCGAGCAGCCCAGGGCCGTCGCCGACACCCTCCTCGGCAGGATCGACGCGGCCGGCTCCCTCACCCTCGACGAGCTGCGCATCCCGGCCGCCGAACTCCGCGAGACCGACAAGGTCGTCATCGTCGCCTGCGGCACCGCCTTCCACGCCGGGCTCATCGCCAAGTACGCGATCGAGCACTGGACCAGGGTGCCCTGCGAGGTGGAGCTTGCCAGCGAGTTCCGCTACCGCGACCCCATCCTCGGCCCCCGCACCCTGGTCGTCGCGATCTCCCAGTCGGGCGAGACCATGGACACCCTGATGGCGCTGCGGCACGCCAGGGAGCAGGGGGCGCGGGTGGTCGCCATCTGCAACACCAACGGCTCCACCATCCCCCGCGAGTCCGACGCCGCCCTGTACACCCACGCGGGGCCCGAGGTCGCCGTCGCGTCCACCAAGGCGTTCCTCACCCAGCTCGTCGCCTGCTACCTGGTGGCGCTCTACCTGGGGCAGGTGCGCGGCACCCAGTGGGGCGACGAGATCAGGGCCGTGATCAGGGACCTCGCCGGGATCTCCCGGTCCGTCGAGCGGGTCCTCGACACCATGGAGCCGGTACGGGAACTCGCCCGCTCCCTCGCGGACAAGCGGACGGTGCTCTTCCTCGGCCGGCACGTGGGCCACCCGGTCGCGCTCGAAGGCGCCCTGAAGCTGAAGGAGCTGGCGTACATGCACGCCGAGGGCTTCGCGGCGGGCGAGCTGAAGCACGGCCCCATCGCGCTGGTCGAGCCGGACCTCCCGGTGGTGGTGATCGTGCCGTCGCCCGGCGGCAGGTCGCTGCTGCACGACAAGATCGTGTCCAATATCCAGGAGATCAGGGCGCGCGGCGCACGTACCGTCGTCATCGCCGAGGAGGGGGACGAGTCCGTCGTCCCGTACGCCGATCACCTGATCAGGGTCCCGGCCACCCCGACCCTGCTGCAACCGCTGGTCACGACCGTGCCGTTGCAGGTGTTCGCCTGCGAACTCGCCACGGCCAGGGGCAACGAGGTCGACCAGCCGCGTAATCTCGCCAAGTCGGTGACGGTGGAGTGAGCGGCGTGGCGGTGGGCCGCGGGGCGCGGGGATGAGGCGTGATGATCATCGGGGTGGGGATCGACGTGGCCGGTATCGACCGGTTCCGGGCGGCGGTGGAGCGGACCCCGGCCATGCTCGACCGGCTCTTCCTGCCGGAGGAGATCCTGCTGCCGGGCGGTGAGCGGCGCGGTTACGCGTCACTCGCCGCCCGGTTCGCGGCCAAGGAGGCCCTGGCGAAGGCGCTGGGCGCGCCGCCCGGCATGCAGTGGACCGACGCGGAGGTGTGCGTCGAGCCGGGCGGCCGCCCCTGGCTGCGGGTCACCGGCACGGTGGCCGCCCGCGCGGACCGGCTGGGCGTCCGCTCCTGGCACCTGTCGCTCAGCCATGACGCCGGGGTGGCCTCGGCTGTGGTCATCGCGGAGGGGTAGCGGGCGGGGATTCACCGGTTGTGGGGTGGTACGCCTTGTCGAACCCGCCGTAGCCGGGGGAGGCCGCGGCGCCGCGACAGGGGCGTGGCGCTCGCGCGCGGTTCGCCCTTACGTGCTTTTCGTGGGCGGGCGGCCGAACACCCCCCGTACGCCGGGCGGCTGACGGCGGGCCTGAGGCGCACGGCGCCGGGGCCCGGGGCAGACTCGTGGCATGCGTACTGCTTATGACGTCCAGACCGTGAGGGCGGCGGAACGCGCGCTGCTGGACCGGCTGCCCGAGGGCGAGCTGATGCGGCGCGCCGCCACCGGACTCGCCGTGGTCTGCGCGGAAGTGCTCGGCCGGGTGTACGGGACCCGGGTCGTCCTGCTCGTCGGCAGCGGTGACAACGGCGGCGACGCCCTCTACGCCGGGGCCGCGCTCGCCCGCCGCGGCGCCGGTGTCACCGCCCTGCTGCTCAGTCCGGAACGCGCCCACCCGGGCGGCCTCGCGGCGCTGCGCGCGGCGGGCGCCGCGGCCGCCCCCGTCGGCGACGCGGACACCGCCACCGCGCTGATCGCCCGCGCGGACCTCGTGGTGGACGGCATCGTGGGCATCGGCGGCAGCGGCGGGCTGCGCCCCGCCGCGGTCCCACTCGCCGAGGCCGCCGCGGCCTCCCGCGCCGCGGTGGTCGCCGTCGACCTGCCGAGCGGGGTCGACGCCGACAGCGGCCGGGTGCGCGGGGCCGCCGTGCGCGCCGACGTCACCGTCACCTTCGGCACCCACAAGCCCGGCCTGCTGATCGACCCCGCGCGGGAGTACGCGGGCGTGGTCAGGCTCGTGGAGATCGGCCTCGCGCTGCCCGTGCCGCCGCTGCTCGAAGCCGCCCAGCACGCCGACATCGCCGCCCTGCTGCCGCGCCCCTCCGCGGAGAGCGACAAGTACCGGCGCGGTGTGGTCGGCATCGTCGCGGGCTCCGAGCGGTATCCGGGCGCGGCGGTGCTCTGTGTCGCCGGGGCCCAGCACGGCGGCGCGGGCGCGGTGCGCTACGCGGGCCACGCGGCGGACGCCGTGGTCTCCCGCTTCCCCGAGACGCTGGTGTCCCAGGGGCCGCCCGCGAAGGCGGGGCGGGTGCAGGCGTGGGTGGTAGGACCCGGGCTCGGCGACGACGCGGCGGCGGTCGAGGAGGTGCTGGCGCAGAGCGTGCCGGTGCTCGTCGACGCCGACGCGCTGCGGCTCGCGCCGGTCGGTGCGGTACGGGCGCGCAGCGCGCCCACGCTGCTGACACCGCACGCGGGCGAGGCGGCCGCGCTGCTGAACACGGCCCGCGAGGAGGTGGAGGCGGCCCGCCTCGACGCGGTCCGCGAACTCGCCGCCCGCTACGGCGCGACCGCCCTGCTGAAGGGCTCCACCACCCTGGTCGCCGACGAGGGCGCCGCCGTGCGCGTGAACCCGACAGGCACCCCCTGGCTCGCCACCGCGGGCAGCGGCGACGTCCTCTCCGGTGTCACCGGCTCCCTGCTCGCCGCCGGGCTCGACGCCAGGGACGCCGCCACCGTAGGCGCGTATCTGCACGGCCTTGCCGCCAGGGAGACGGCCGACGCCGCCCCCATCGGCGCCCTCGCGGTGGCGGCGGGGCTGCGCGCGGCGTGGCGTGGGGTGGCCGCGGGGGAGTGAGCGGGGTGCCTCGGGCCCGTCCGGCTGCGGGAGGCGGGGCGTCTGTGGCGGGAGGGGCATCCGCTGCGGGGACCTGTGGCGGGCTGCCCGCGCCTGCGGCGTGCTGCCCGTGTGCCGGGACGCCCGAGCCGGGTTGCGCGCCTCGCGCCCGCCCCGCCGGGCGCGAGGCGCGCGGGCAGTGTCACGCGGGCTCCCCGCCACTCCCGCGCGCCCGCCGCGCGCCGGGCCCGCCACGCTCGCGCCGCGCGCGGCGCCCCCCGCAGGGAACGGGCGTACGCTCCCGCGAAGGCGCGAGCCGCCGCGCCCCTGCGGACCCGCCGAGCGGCGGCGGTGGCCCCGGGGCGGGGCGTCGGGGTCCGGCCATCTCCATTTGCGAGACTTGCGACATGAGAGGGAGCGAGCCAATGCGCGCGTGGGCGGACATCGACCTGGCGGCGATCAGGAACAACGTACGAGCGCTGCGCTCCCTCGCGCCCACCGCGGCCTTCATGGCGGTGGTGAAGGCAGACGGCTACGGCCACGGCATGGTCCCCTGCGCGAAAGCGGCCCTGGACGCGGGCGCCACCTGGCTCGGCACCGCCACCCCCGAGGAGGCGCTCGCCCTGCGGGCGGCCGGTATCGGCCCCGACAGGGCGCGCGTGCTGTGCTGGCTGTGGGCGCCTGGCGACCCCTGGCGGGAGGGCGTCGAGGCCGGTCTCGACCTGTCCGTCGGCGGCCGCAGGGCGCTCGACGAGGCTATCGGGGCCGCCCGCGCCGTGGGGCGCACCGCCAGGGTGCAGTTGAAGGCGGACACCGGGCTCGGCCGCGGCGGCTGCCAGCCCGCCGACTGGCCGGAACTCGTCGCCGCCGCCCTCGCCGCCGAGGCCGACGGCCATATCCGTATCACCGGTCTCTGGTCCCACTTCGCCTGCGCCGACGAGCCCCACCACCCCTCCATCGCCCCCCAACTCGCGCTGTTCCGGCGGATGACGGACCACGCCGTGGACCGCGGCGCCCGCCCCGAGGTGCGGCACATCGCCAACTCGCCCGCCACCCTCACCCTCCCCGAGGCCCACTTCGACCTGGTGCGCCCCGGCATCGCGATGTACGGCATCTCCCCGAGCCCCGAGATCGGCACCCCGGAGGACTTCGGACTGCGCCCCGCGATGACGCTGTCCGCCGCGCTCACCCTGGTCAAGAAGGTCCCCGGGGGACACGGCGTCAGCTACGGCCACACCTATGTCACCCCCGGCGAGACCACCCTCGGCCTCGTCCCCCTCGGCTACGGCGACGGGGTGCCCAGGCACGCGTCCGACAGCGGGCCCGTCCTGGTGTCGGGCAAGCGGCGCACCGTCGCGGGACGGGTCGCCATGGACCAGTTCGTCGTCGACCTCGGCGGCGACGAGCCCCCCGAGGGCACCACCGCCGTGCTCTTCGGGCCCGGGGACTCGGGCGAGCCGACCGCGGAGGACTGGGCGCGCGCGGCGGGCACCATCGCGTACGAGATCGTCACGCGCGTCGGCGGCCGGGTGCCGCGCGTCCTGCATGAGTGACGGGCGCCCGCACGGGGGATGACCGCACGAGTGAGCGAGTGCCGTCCGCGTCCCGCGCGCGGGAGGCGGGGCGGAGCGGCACGAGACGGCCGGCAGGCAGGCACGAGGCACCGAAGGAGCGGCACGTGAGCGAGAGCAGCCCCGAGCCCACCGAGGCGGTGGAGACCGTCGCGGCGGTCGCGGACGCGTGGCGCAAGGCGGGCGTCGCGGGTGCCGCCATCGGCGTGGTCGCGGCGGGCGCCGCGGCGGGATTCGTCATCGAGCGGTTCACCTCGGGCCGCGGCATGCGCAGGAAGGCCCAGCTCGCCCTGGACGTCGCGGGCCCGTACGGCACGCTGCGCGGCGCCCCCGGCATGGCGTACGCGGACGACGGCACCGAGCTGTACTACGAGATCGACGAGGTGGAGCCGGACGGCGGGCCCACCGCGCGCCGCCGCAGGCTCTTCGGCCGCAGACGCCCGGCGCCCGAGGTCACCGTGGTGTTCTGCCACGGCTACTGCCTCACCCAGGACTCCTGGCACTTCCAGCGGGCCGCGCTGCGCGGCGTGGTGCGCACCGTGAGCTGGGACCAGCGCAGCCACGGCCGTTCGGGCCGCGGCGTGGCCCAGCGGGACGGCGCGCCCGTCACCATCGAGCAGCTCGGGCGTGACCTGCGGGCGGTGCTCGACGCGGCGGTCCCCGAGGGCCCCGTGGTCCTCGTCGGGCACTCGATGGGCGGGATGACGATCATGGCGCTCGCGGACGCCTTCCCCGAGCTGGTCAAGGAGCGGGTCGCGGGGGTCGCCCTCATCGGCACCTCGGCGGGGCGGCTCGGCGAGGTCAGCTTCGGCCTGCCGGTCGCGGGCGTGAAGGCGGTACGGCGGATACTGCCGGGGCTGCTGAACACCCTCGGCCGCCGCGCCGACCTGGTGGAGCGCGGCAGACGCGCCACCGCCGACCTCGTCACCCCGCTGATCCGGCACTACTCCTTCGCGCGCAAGGACGTCGACCCCGCGGTCGCCCGCTTCGCCGAGCGCATGCTGTCCGCGACCCCGGTGGACGTGGTCGCCGAGTTCTACCCGGCGTTCACCGACCACGACAAGGCCGCCGCCCTCGAACGCTTCGCGGAGCTGCCGGTCCTCGTCCTCGCGGGCGACCAGGACCTCATCACGCCGAGCGAGCACAGCGAGGCCATCGCGGGCCTGCTGCCCGAGGCAGAGCTGGTCCTGGTGCCCGAGGGCGGGCATCTGGTCATGATGGAGCACCCGGAGGCCGTCAACGACCGCCTGGCGGACCTCCTGGTGCGCACCGGCACCGCCGCCGGGGCCGCTACCGTGGGCCACTATGAACGAACCAGCTCCCGCCGCGCCGGAGGCCGAGGCGCCTGACGAGGCCCCCGCCGTACGGCTCACCGTCCCCACCGCCGAGCGCATGCGCGAGGTGGGCCTCCGGCTCGCCGGGCTGCTGCGGCCCGGGGACCTGGTGCTGCTCACCGGCGAGCTGGGCGCGGGCAAGACCACCCTCGCCCGGGGCCTCGGCGCCGGGCTCGGGGTGCGCGGCGCCGTCACCTCGCCGACGTTCGTGATCGCCCGGGTCCACCCCCCGCTCGGCGAGGGGCCCCCGCTCGTGCACGTGGACGCGTACCGGCTCGGCGGCGGGCTCGACGAGATGGAGGACCTCGACCTCGATGTGTCGCTGCCGGATTCCGTGGTGGTCGTGGAGTGGGGCGAGGGCCGGGTCGAGGAGCTGTCGGACGACCGGCTGCACGTGGTGATCGAGCGCCGTACCGGCGCCGCGCAGATCCCCGAGCACGCGGGCGACGCGGGCGACGAGGAGCGCACGGTGACCGTGTCGGGGCACGGCCCCCGGTGGGCGGGGGCGGCGCTCGGCGGGCTCTGAACGAGGGGGCGCCGTAAAACGCCTGTTGCGCGATGCCCCGCCCCCGTGGTCACATGGTCTGGTTAGGCTTACCTAACTAAGTCTCGTACGGAGGTGGCCGTGCCGATCCCCGAACCCGCGACGGCGGGAACGCCGCCCTCGATGAAGCAGTTGCTCGCGTCCTGCGCCGCGGCCCGCGCGATCTCCACACCGCCACCGCACCCGGCCTTCCAGCCGACCCACGAGCTGCCCGCCCGCGACCCCCACGCGGCCCGTGACACCCATGCGCCCCGCGATGCTCACACGGCCCGCGACGCCCGTACGGAACCGGCGCCGGACGACGAACCCGGGGCGGGAACGGACACCGCCCGAGCGGCCTGAGCGGCAGAGCACCGGGGCACCCCCGGCGGCAGCTCCCGCGGCCGCGGCTCGCTCAGGGAACGACCACGACCTTCTCGCCGACCTTGGCGAAGTTCCACATCGTGGTGCCGTCCTTGCGGGACTCCCTGATGCCGCCGGTGCGCTGTGCCGGGTCGGGCTTCGGCGTCGAGCCGTCGACCGCCGCGCTGAACCCGATCGTCACGCCGTCGACCACCGCGAACCTGACCACGTGCTCGATCTGCACCCCGTCCGAGCCCGGCGTCGCCGCCGAGCGCGAGGTGACGGTGAACTCGCCGACGTCCGGGTCGACCGTGCTCGGCGTCACCTCGAACGTGGACACCAGGTGCCCGCCGTCGTCGACCAGCCACACCCGGTCGGCGCCCAGCGAGTACACCACCCGCCCGCCGACCCCGGAGCCCGACGGCGGCTTCGTCGGCTCCTTCTTGCGCGGCGGCGCCTGCGTCCCGCTCGGCTTGCCGCCCGCGTGCGGCGGCGGCGCCTTGCCGAGCGAGTCGGGCACGTTCGCCGACGCCTGGTAGGCGAGGAAGCCGACCACCGCGACCGCCGAGGCCGTGAGCGCGGTCACGAACGTCGAACTGCTCTTCGGCATCCGCGTCACACTCCTCGGTTCGGCTTACGGCACCGCTTTCGAACGTGACGGTAGCAGCAGCGGGCCCCGTGCCACGGACGGACGAAGGGACCTTCCGGGAGCCGTAGGCTGTTGGTGTGCTGCTGCTCGCTCTGGACACCGCCACGCCCGCCGTCACCGTCGCGCTCCACGACGGCACGGAGGTACTCGCCGCCTCGACGGTGGTGGACGCCCGCAGACACGGGGAGCTGCTGATGCCCTCGGTCGACAGGACGCTCGCCGAGGCCGGAGTCTCTCTCGGCGACGTCACCGCCGTCGTGGCGGGCGTGGGCCCCGGCCCCTACACGGGCCTGCGGGTCGGGCTCGCCACCGCGGAAGCGTTCGGCCTCGCCCTCGGCGTGCCCGTACACGGCGTGTGCACGCTCGACGGGATCGCGTACGCGTACGGGACCTCGCACGGGCACCGCGGCGGCCCCTTCGCCGTCGCCACCGACGCGCGCCGCAAGGAGGTCTACTGGGCGCGCTACGACGACGCGCGCACCCGCGCGAGCGAGCCCGCAGTGGACCGCCCCGCCGACCTCGCGGAGCCCCTCGCGGGCCTGCCCGTGGCCGGGGCGGGCGCCCTGCTCCACCCGGACGCGTTCCCCGGCGCCGCACCGCCCGAGCACGTCACCGCAGGTGCGCTCGCCGCCCTGGCCGCCGAGCGGCTGGCCGCGGGCGCCGCCCTCGCGCCGCCGCGCCCCCTGTACCTGCGCCGCCCCGACGCCCAGGTACCCAGGAACTACAAGGTGGTCACCCCGCGGTGACCGCCCAGAACCCCGGCCTTCCGGTGCTGCGCGAGATGCGCTGGTGGGACATCGACCCGGTACTCGTGCTCGAACGCGCGCTCTTCCCCGACGACGCCTGGTCACGCGGCATGTTCTGGTCGGAACTGGCCCACGCGCGCGGGCCCGGCTCCACCCGCCGCTACGTGGTCGCCGAGGCCCCCGAAGGACACGAGCGGCCCGGGGCACTGCTCGGCTACGCGGGCCTCGCCGTCTCCGGCGACCTCGCCGACGTCCAGACCATCGCCGTCGACGGCGACCACTGGGGCACCGGGCTCGGCGCCCGCCTCCTCGCCGAACTGCTGCGGCACGCGACCGCGTTCGAGTGCGCCGAGGTCATGCTCGAAGTGCGCGTCGACAACACCAGGGCGCAGAAGCTCTACCACCGCTTCGGCTTCGAGCCCATCGGCGTGCGCCGCGGCTACTACCAGCCCGGCAACGTGGACGCCCTCGTCATGAGGCTCGCCGACCCCGCCCTCGCCCGCGCCACGGAAACCCCCGCGGACGGCCCAGCGAAGCACGCGCCGGGCGACGGCGCGGAAGGAACCGACACCCATGGCTGAAGAACCCCTCGTCCTCGGCATCGAGACCTCCTGCGACGAGACCGGCGTCGGCGTCGTACGCGGCACGACCCTGCTCGCCAACGCGGTCGCCTCCAGCGTCGACGAGCACGCACGCTACGGCGGCGTCGTCCCCGAGATCGCCTCGCGCGCCCACCTGGAGGCCATGGCGCCCACCATCGGCCGCGCCCTCAAGGAGGCCGGTGTCGCCCCCCGCGACCTCGACGGCATCGCGGTCACCGCGGGCCCGGGGCTCGCGGGCGCCCTGCTCGTCGGGGTCGCCGCCGCGAAGGCGTACGCGTACGCGCTCGGCAAGCCGCTGTACGGGGTCAACCACCTGGCCTCGCACATCTGTGTCGACCAGTTGGAACACGGCGCCCTGCCCGAGCCCACCATGGCGCTGCTGGTCTCCGGCGGCCACTCGTCGCTGCTGCTCTCCTCCGACATCACCTCCGACGTCCGGCCACTCGGCGCCACCATCGACGACGCCGCGGGCGAGGCGTTCGACAAGATCGCCCGGGTGCTGCACCTCGGCTTCCCCGGCGGCCCCGTCATCGACCGCTACGCGCGCGAGGGCGACCCCGCCGCCATCGCCTTCCCCCGCGGCCTCACCGGGCCGCGCGACGCCCCGTACGACTTCTCCTTCTCCGGTCTGAAGACCTCCGTGGCCCGCTGGATCGAGGCGAAGCGTGCGGCGGGCGAGGACGTGCCGGTGCGCGACGTGTCCGCGTCCTTCCAGGAGGCCGTCGTGGACGTGCTGACCCGCAAGGCGGTACGCGCCTGCCGCGACGAGGGCGTGGACCATCTGATGATCGGCGGCGGAGTCGCGGCCAACTCCCGGCTGCGGGCGCTCGCCGCCGAGCGGTGCGAGCGCGCCGGGATCAGGCTGCGGGTGCCACGGCCCGGTCTTTGCACCGACAACGGCGCCATGGTCGCCGCGCTCGGCGCCGAGATGGTCGCCCGCGACCGCACCCCCTCCGCGCTCGACCTGCCCGCCGACTCCTCGTTGCCCGTCACGGAACCCCACGTCCCGGGCGCGCCCGGGACGCACGCGCACCCGCACGACCACTCCGCCGCCCACCAGGCGAGCGGCGCGAACCTGTACCCGGCGGACGACACGGGGAACCAGAACGAGAGGAAGGCAGCGGTATGGCCGTCGCGTTGATGTGGGAGGCGCGTGCCGTCGAGGGTCGCGGCGCGGAACTGCTCGCCTGGGCGAGGGGGAGCACGCTGGCCCCCGCCCCGCTGCGCCGCGAGACCCTGACCGCGCCCGCCGACCGTGTCCTCGTCCTGACCTGGTGGGACGCCGCCTACGACGCCGACCTGCCGGAACTGCCCGAGCCGCCCGCCGACCTCCTGCACCGCCCCGTGCACCGCTGGCGCTTCGAGTCCGCGGACTGAGCACGCTCCGGGCAGGGGCCGAAAACCCCTGTACGTCAGATGGTCTGAAAAAAACTTCTGCCACGATGTCGCACCGGCCGCGTCCCGTTCGACGCACGGGGTGAGAGGCGGGGACCGACCCCGCCCCGCGGCCCCCCGCAGCGATGGGAGAAGAGCGCATGCCCCGCTATCTGCTGATCGTCGAGACCGACGAGAACAACGTGCCCGACGAGGCCCTGATCGAGCGCATGGACGCCCTGGTCGAGGAGATGACCGAGGCCGGCGTCATCACGCTCCCCGGCGGTGTGGGCGGCCTCAAGCCCACCGCCGACGCCACCCGGGTGCGTATGGAGGGCGGGGACCTGGCCGTCACCGACGGCCCGTTCACCGAGACCAAGGAGGTCGTCGGCGGCTACGTGATCCTCCAGACCGAGGACAGGGCCGGGGCCGTCGAGTGGGCCTCCCGCTTCCTGAAGGTCCACGAGGGCTGGACGATGACCGGCGAGATCCGCGAGATCCGCACCGCCTGACCCCCGGCGGCGCGACCGCGCGCCGCCGCCCCTGGCGTTTTGCCGGTGCGCGGGCACGGCTGCTGGGATGGGGCACCGTGACCCCCCAGCCTCCGCGCCCGCCCCGTGCCGCCACGCCACCGCAGGAGAACGTCCGCACCGCGGCGACCGTCGAAGCCGTCTTCCGCGCCGAGTCGCCCCGTATCGTCGCGGGCCTCACCAGAGTCGTCCGGGACGTCGGCAGCGCCGAGGAACTGGCCCAGGACGCCCTCGTCGCCGCCCTTGAGCAGTGGCCGAGGGACGGCGTCCCGCACAACCCGGGCGCCTGGCTGATGGCCACCGCACGGCACCGCGCCATCGACCTCGTACGCCGCCGCCTACGCTACGCGGGCCGCCTCGCCGACCTCGGCCGCCTCGCCCCCGCGCCCGGCGACGACCCCGCCGACCTCGACCCCGACGCCATCGACGACGACCCGCTGCGCCTCCTCTTCACCGCCTGCCACCCCGTGCTGCCCGCCCCCGCCAGGGTCGCCCTCACCCTGCGGCTGCTCGGCGGGCTCACCACCCGCGAGATCGCCCGCGCCCTGCTGACCGGCGAGTCCGCCGTGGCGCAGCGCATCGTACGGGCCAAACGGACCCTCGCCGCCCGGCGCGTACCGTTCGAGGTGCCCTACGGGCCCGACCGCGCCGCCCGCCTCGGCCCGGTCCTCGAAGTCATCTACCTGATCTTCAACGAGGGTTACGCGGCCACCGCGGGCGATGACCTGCTCAGACCCGCCCTCTGCGACGAGGCGCTGCGGCTCGCCCGAGCGCTGACCGGCCTCATGCCGCACGAGCCCGAGGCGCACGGCCTCGCCGCGCTGCTGGAACTCCAGGCGTCGCGCGCCGCGACCCGCACCGCGCCCGACGGCACGCCCGTCCTGCTCGCCGCGCAGGACAGGGCCCACTGGGACCGGCAGTCCATCAGGCGCGGCTACACCGCCCTGACCAGGGCGGGCCGGGCCGCCGCCGGGGCGCGGCCCGGCCCGTACACGCTCCAGGCCGCCATCGCGGCCTGCCACGCGCGGGCCGCCACCTACGAGGAGACCGACTGGCGGCGGATCGCCGCGCTCTACGCGCGCCTTGCCGCGCTCACCCCCACCCCGGTCGTCGAGCTGAACAGGGCCGTCGCCGTCGCCATGGCCGAGGGCCCGCTGGCGGGCCTCGCCCTGACCGACGCGCTCGCCACCGCCCCCGCGCTCGCCTCCTACCATCTGCTGCCCAGCGTCCGCGGCGACCTGCTGGCCAGGCTGGGCCGCACCGCGGAGGCCGCCGCCGAGTTCGCACGCGCGGCGTCCCTCACCCGCAACAGCAGGGAGGGCGAACTGCTGCGGCGCCGGGCACGGGAGTGCGGCGGCACGCGGCAGGCGGGGGCCGAGGCCACGGGCGGGCGGTACGCGGGCGCGCCGGTGTGAGCGCACGCGCGCGTGGTGCCCGGCGGGGCGTACGCGCGTGTGGGGCGCGGGGCGGTTCGTTCAGGGGGCGTCGGGTGTCGCCGGGTGTCCGAGGAGCATGACGGGGGCGCCCGCGGCCCTGGTGAGGAACACCGTGGCCGAGCGCGTCCCCTGGAGCCGCATCCGGCGCCGCAGCTCCTCGGGCTCCACGGCCGAGCCCCGCTTCTTCACGGTGAGGGTGCCGACGCCGCGCTCCCGCAGCAGCGCCTTGAGCCGCTTCAGATGGAACGGCAGCACATCGGTGATCTCGTACGCCGTCGCGTAGGGCGTGGGCCGCAGCTCGTCGGCGGTGACGTAGGCGATGGTGGCGTCGAGCAGCCCGCCGCCCACCTGCCGCGCCACGTCCGCCACCAGGTGCGCCCTGATGACCGCGCCGTCGGGCTCGTACAGATAGCGCCCCGCGGGCCGCACGGCGGGCGCGGGCAGCGCGGCGCCGAGCAGGGAGACGACGGACGATCCGGGCGCCCCGGATGGTTCCGATCCCCCGGGCGTCCTGGCGGCTGCGGGGATCAGCGTGGCGCGCCGCGGCCCGCTACCTGCCGCGCGTGCCGTGTCCGCGCCGGTCCCCACGGCGGCGCCGAACCAGAGGACCGCCTCCTTGACGTCCCCGCCGTAGGACACCCACTCCGCCTCGGCGCCTTCGGGGATCACCTCGTGCGCAATCCCCGGCGCGATCTTCAGCGCCGCGAAGGGCGCCGCGGCCGCCGCCCCGACGGCCCAGGACAGCGGCGGCGAGTACGCCTCAGGACTGAACACCCTGCCCCGGCCGCCGCGCCGCGCGGGGTCGGCGAACACGGCGTCGTACGCGCCGAGCGGCACCTCCTCGACGTCGGCGCACCGCACCTCGACCAGTCCTCCGAGGCCGAGCGCCGCCATGTTGGCCCGCGCCACCGCGCACGTCAGCGGGGAGCGGTCGACCGCGAGCACGGAGATCCCGGCCCGCGCGAAGGCGATCGCGTCGCCCCCGACGCCGCAGCACAGGTCGGCCACGCCGCGCACCCCGTGCCGCCAGAACCGCGCGGCGCGGTGCGCCGCGACGGGGGCGCGGGTGGCCTGCTCCACACCGCCCGCGGTGAAGTACATCCGCCCGGCGTCCGCCCCGAACTTCGCCGCCGCCCGCTGCCGCAGCCGCGCCTGGGTGAGCGCCGTGGCGACCAGCTCAGGGGGGTGGTGCCTGCGCAGCCGGGTGGCGACGGCGAGGGCGCGCTCCTGCGGCACGTCGCGCACCTCGTCGAGCAGCGCGGCACCCTCGGGTCCGAGCAGCGCGTCGAACAGCGCGACCTCGCGGGCCTCGTCGCCGGCCACCGGCCCAGCCTCCGCCACGCCGACCACTCCTGACACTCCGGCCACCTCCGCGGTAGCCCGTTCGGGGACATTCACCCCGCCCATTGTGGTTCACCCACGCCCCGGCACCGGCACCACCGCCGCGCCCGGCGGTACGGGTGGTCCGGCGGCGGGCGGGAGCGGGTCCCGTACGACGGCCGTACGGGGCCTTGGAAGCCTCGGGGGCTCTTGGGGGCAGCGCCCGACGCCGGGGCAACGGCGGGGCCCCTGGCGCCCTTCCAGGGCCTGCGGCAGCCTCCGGCGGACGGACCGGAACATGCCGGAACATGCGCGAGGCGACAAGGGAGTACGCACATGAGGTGGAGCCACGGCGAGACACGGTGCCGGGCGGGGGGAATGAGGGGCGACCGGCCGACGGCCCGCGCGGACCGTCGCCGAAGGACGGGTGCCGTCCGCCGTCGCGCCGTGCCCCGCCGTCTCGCGGCCGTACTGCTGACGGCGGCGGCGCTGGCGGCGGTGGCGGCGTGCGGCGACGACGGCCGCGCGGCGCGCGCGGGCCGCAGCGCGCCGGGCGCGGAACCATGGCAGCGCTGGGGCCTCGACGCGCCCCCGCTGCGCCCGCCCGCGCCCCCCTCCGGGAAACCGGAGCTGCCCGCCCCGCAGGAGCCAGGGCTGCCGCCCGTGGTGTCCACCGTGCCCACCAAGGAGAAGATCCTCTTCCTCACCATCGACGACGGCGTGGAGAAGGACCCCGACTTCGTCCGCATGATGAGCGAACTGGACCTGCCCTACACGGCGTTCCTCAGCGACCGCTTCATCAAGGACGACTACGCCTACTTCGCGCGCCTGCGCACCGAGCACGGCACCGTCCTCGGCAACCACACCCTCACCCACCCCCGCCTCACCGACCTGACCGCGGAGCGGCAGTCGGCCGAGATCTGCGGAATGCAGCAGGTCCTCGACGACCAGTACGGACAGCGCCCCGACATCTTCCGCCCCCCGTACGGGACCTACGACACGACGACCCTGGAGGCGGCGGCGGGCTGCGGCATCCGCACGGTGCTGCGCTGGCAGGAGCAGGTGTTCCCGGACCGCGTCGCGTACGACCGCCCCGAAGGCGACTTCGCCCCGGGGGACGTCGTCCTGACCCACTTCAAGGGCGAGGCCCAGTGGAACGCCCCCATGGCCGACGCGATCCGCAGGCTCCTGAACACGATCACCCCCAAGGGCTACGCCCTTGCCGCGCTGATGGACTACCTGCCGTGACCCGGGCCCGTCCGGCGGTCGCGACATGCACGGTGGAGGCCGTGCGCGAGGGCACCCTCCGCCGTCGCACTCCACGCACGGTGACGCGGGCCGCCGGGGCGTGTGAGAAGCGAGGGGGCGCCGGTCGGAGCCGCGTCCGCCCCCCGCGCGATACGGGCGCAGCCCGCCGCGCTGGCACTCCGCTTGACCGAGTGCTAATCGCGGTCATAGGCTCAGCCCTGGCACTCCCCGTAGGAGAGTGCCAAACACGCGACGGGCAGGTCCGGCACCCGCGACGACGGATCGACCTGGTCGCCACCTCAGACAGTTAACCCCGTGAGATCTCCGAAGGGGGAGGTCGGATCGTGACGACCGCCAGCACCAAGGTTGCCATCAAGCCGCTCGAGGACCGCATTGTGGTCCAGCCGCTGGACGCCGAGCAGACCACGGCCTCGGGCCTGGTCATCCCGGACACTGCCAAGGAGAAGCCCCAGGAGGGCGTCGTCCTGGCCGTGGGCCCGGGCCGTTTCGAGAACGGCGAGCGCCTGCCGCTCGACGTGAAGACCGGTGACATCGTGCTCTACAGCAAGTACGGCGGCACCGAGGTGAAGTACAGCGGCGAGGACTACCTCGTGCTCTCGGCTCGCGACGTCCTCGCGATCATCGAGAAGTAATTCACCACGTTCTGCATTCTGCGCCCCTGGCCCCGCGTCCTTAACAAGCCGGGCGGCTGGGGGCGCAGTTCGTTCACGACAGTCTCCGAGAGGGCTGAAACGCTCCCATGGCGAAGATCCTGAAGTTCGACGAGGACGCCCGTCGCGCCCTTGAGCGCGGCGTCAACAAGCTTGCCGACACCGTCAAGGTGACCATCGGCCCCAAGGGCCGCAATGTCGTCATCGACAAGAAGTTCGGCGCCCCGACCATCACCAACGACGGCGTCACCATCGCCCGCGAGGTCGAGGTCGACGACCCGTACGAGAACCTCGGCGCCCAGCTCGTCAAGGAGGTGGCGACCAAGACCAACGACATCGCGGGCGACGGCACCACCACCGCCACCGTGCTGGCCCAGGCCCTGGTCAAGGAGGGCCTGCGCAACGTCGCCGCGGGCGCCTCCCCGGCCGCCCTGAAGAAGGGCATCGACGCCGCCGTCAAGGCGGTCTCCGAAGACCTCCTCGCCTCGGCGCGCCCGATCGACGAGAAGTCCGACATCGCCGCGGTCGCCGCGCTCTCCGCCCAGGACGAGCAGGTCGGCGAGCTGATCGCCGAGGCCATGGACAAGGTCGGCAAGGACGGCGTCATCACCGTCGAGGAGTCCAACACCTTCGGCCTCGAACTGGACTTCACCGAGGGCATGGCCTTCGACAAGGGCTACCTCTCGCCGTACTTCGTCACCGACCAGGAGCGTATGGAGGCCGTCCTCGACGACCCGTACATCCTGATCCACCAGGGCAAGATCGCCTCGATCCAGGACCTGCTGCCGCTGCTCGAGAAGGTCATCCAGGCCAACTCCTCCAAGCCGCTGCTGATCATCGCCGAGGACGTCGAGGGCGAGGCCCTGTCGACCCTGGTCGTCAACAAGATCCGCGGCACCTTCAACGCGGTCGCCGTCAAGGCCCCCGGCTTCGGCGACCGCCGCAAGGCGATGCTGGGCGACATGGCCACCCTCACCGGCGGCACCGTCATCGCCGAGGAGGTCGGCCTCAAGCTCGACCAGGTCGGCCTCGACGTACTGGGCAGCGCCCGCCGCGTCACCGTCACCAAGGACGACACCACCATCGTCGACGGCGGCGGCAAGTCCGAGGACGTCGCGGGCCGGGTCAACCAGATCAAGGCCGAGATCGAGACCACCGACTCCGACTGGGACCGCGAGAAGCTCCAGGAGCGCCTCGCGAAGCTGGCCGGCGGCGTGTGCGTCATCAAGGTCGGCGCCGCCACCGAGGTGGAGCTGAAGGAGAAGAAGCACCGTCTGGAGGACGCCATCTCCGCGACCCGCGCCGCGGTCGAGGAAGGCATCGTCTCCGGCGGCGGCTCCGCCCTGGTCCACGCCGCGAAGGTGCTCGACGGCAGCCTCGGCAAGGAGGGCGACGAGGCCACCGGTGTCGCCGTCGTCCGCCGCGCCGCGGTCGAGCCGCTGCGCTGGATCGCCGAGAACGCGGGCCTTGAGGGCTACGTCATCGCCTCCAAGGTCGCCGAGCTTGACAAGGGCAACGGCTACAACGCCGCCACCGGCGAGTACGTCGACCTGGTCAAGGCCGGCGTCATCGACCCGGTGAAGGTCACCCGCTCCGCCCTGGAGAACGCGGCCTCCATCGCGTCCCTGCTGCTGACGACCGAGACCCTCGTCGTCGAGAAGCCCGCAGAGGACGAGCCCGAGGCCGCCGCGGGCCACGGCCACAGCCACTGACCCACCCCGCTTCACCCCGGCCCCCACGGCAACCACCGCGGGGGCCGGGCCCGTTTCGGCAGGGGCGCGTTCGCGTCGGGCTCTTTGCATCGGGGCCTCTTCGGACGAGCCACCCTTGCCGCCGCGTTCTCTTCGGGCCCGGCCTTCTTCGCGCCAGACCCTTTTGCACCAGGCCGCCCTTTCCGCGCGCCCTCCTTCTGCCGACCCGCCCTCTGCGCCGGGCCTTCACCAGGCGGCCTGCCCCCCCCACGCCGGGCCTTCACCAGGCGGGCCGCCCTTCCCACCGGGCGCCTTCCCACTGGGCGCTGGCGCCTTCGCGCCGGGCGCCCTTGCGCACGCCGGGTCGCGGTTCCGTGGCATTTCGGTACGCCTGACCGGGGTTCGGCCGGGCGGCAAGCCCGGTGTTTCTCTCCCCCCGCCCCCGCCCCCGCCCCACCCCCGCCGTTCGAGCCTCCGCCACTGCGCCCTTACACGCACCCACCGCGGATACCGCGGCTACCGCACCTACCGCGGCCCATACTTGCGCCCCGTCCTGGACGAGATCCCCGCGAGCAGCCCGCGTGGCACCAGCTTCGCCGCGCCCAGCAGCACCTTGTAGCGAGGGTCGGGGATCGACACCGTCTTGCCCCGGTCCAGGTCGGCCAGGCCCGCGGACACCACCCGGTCCGCGTCCAGCCACATCCAGCCCGGGATGTTGTCCGTGCCCATCCCGGCCCGCCGGTGGAACTCCGTGCGCACGAACCCCGGACACAGCACCATCAGCCGCAGCCCCGACCCGGCCAGGTCCTTCGCCACGCCCTGCGTGAACTGCACCACCCACGCCTTCGACGCCCCGTAGGTGCCGCGCGGTACGAACGCCGCCACCGACGCCACGTTCACCACGCCGCCCCTGCCGCGCTCCCGCATCGGCCCCACGGCCGCCCTCGTCAGCCGCAGCACCGCCTCACAGTGCACCTTCAGCATCAGCAGCTCGTCCGCCACCGGCACGTCGGTGAAACGGCCCTTGTTGCCGAACCCGGCGTTGTTCACCAGCAGGTCGACCGGGTCCCTGCCGTCCGCGAGGCGCTTCTCCACCGCCCCGATGCCCCGCTCCGTCGACAGGTCGGCCGTCAGCACCCGCGCCTCGATGCGGTGCCTGTCGTGCAACTCGGTGGCCTGGGCGCGCAGCCTCTCGGTGTCACGGGCCACCATGACGAGATCGTGCCCGTCCGCCGCGAGCCGCCGTGCGAAGGCAGCGCCGATGCCCGAGGTGGCGCCCGTAATCAGAGCCGTAGTCATGGCGCAAGGTTAATGAGCGCCCGCACCCCGCCAGGGGGCGTGTCCCACCGCCGCGCGCGCCGCCGCCGCACGCGGGCCCGCGTCGACCGGCCGCGCCGCAGCCTCAGTTCCCCCTAACCCCCTCACCGCCCGCCGCCACATAGGCCCGAGCCCTGTCCAGCGACTCGGGATGCAGCGCCTCCCCGGCCGCAAGCAGCTCCGGCAGCAGGTGCCGCTCCCTCGTGACCGCGCGGAACTGGAGGGAGACGGTGACCTGGTGGTCCGGGCGGTGCTCCACCCGTATCGGATCGCCCGCGCGGATCTCGCCCGGCTCGATCACCCGCAGATACGCGCCGGGCTCCGCGCGCAGCGTGAACCGCTTGATGAGGTCCGACTGGCCCACGCCGCCCGCGAACGTACGGCACGGGATACGGCCGCACGTCACTTCGAGCAGCAGAGCGGGCCCCACACGCCAGCGCTCCCCGATCAGCGCCCCCGACACGTCGACACCCTCCGTGGTCAGATTCTCCCCGAAGGCCCCCGAGGCGGGCACCCGGCCGAATACCTCGGCCCAGGAGTCCAGGTCCTCCCTGGCGAAGGCGTACACCGCCTGGTCGTTCCCCCCGTGGTGGCGCAGGTCGCACACCGCGTCACCGGTGAGGCCGCTGCCGCCCTTGCCCTTCGGGCCGGGCGCCGCCACCCACACGGGGCCCTCGACGGGACGCTTGTTGAGCCCCGTCACGCCTTCCGGCTGATTGGTGTAAGGAACCCGCACGGGGCGTCCCACGTTCAACGACTGAAGCCTCATGCACTCACAGTAAGCGACGGACCTCAAAGGATCGACCCGTTTTTGGCGCTCCGGGTCAAAGGAACCCTTATGAGTGACTATGCTGCTGCCATGATCGAGGCACGACACCTCAGGGTCCTGCGCGCCGTGGCCCACACCGGCTCGTTCTCCGCCGCCGCCCGCAGGCTCGGCTGCACCCAGCCCGCCGTCAGCCAGCAGATGAAGGCACTCGAAGCCTCCGCGGGCACCCCCCTGCTGATCCGTACCAACCGCTCCATGCGGCTCACCCAGGCGGGCGACGCCCTCCTGCGGCACGCCACCGGCATCCTCGCCGGGCTCACCGCGGCCGAGGAGGAGATCGCCGCCATCGCGGGCCTGCGCGCCGGGCGGGTGAGACTCGCCTCGTTCCCCAGCGGCAGCTCCACCCTGGTGCCCGCCGCGCTCGCCGCGCTCCGCGCCGACCACCCGGGCACCAGCGTCTCGCTCGTCGAGGCCGAGCCGCCGCACTCGGCGCGGCTGCTGCGCGAGGGCGACTGCGAGATCGCCCTCGCCTTCCGCTACGAGAGCGCCGCCGAGGACACCGCGCAGGAGTGGGAGGGGCTCGTCGTGAGACCCCTGCTCACGGACCGCATCGTGGCCCTGGTGCCGGACGGGCACACGGTCGCGGACGCGGGCGCCGTGTCCATCGAGGAGTTCGCGGACGAGCCCTGGATCGCGGGCTGCCCCCGCTGCCGCGGCCAACTCGTCCAGGTCTGCCGGAACGCCGGTTTCGAACCCCGTATCGACTTCGCCACCGACGACTACCCCGCCGTCATCGGCCTCGTCGGCGCGGGGCTCGGCGTGGCGGTCCTGCCGGAACTCGCCCTCGCGCCCGTGCGGCCCCGCGGGGTGCGCACGGTGACGGTGCAGCCCGCGGTGCGCCGCGAGATCGTCGCCCTCACCCTCCCCGACCTGTCCCGCGTCCCCGCGGTCGCCGCCACCCTCGACCACCTCGCGGGCGCGGCCCGCCGGGCCGGGGCGTACGAACGGGAGGCGGCTCCCGCGGGGCTGTGACGGGCGGAAGGACCGGCTACGGGGGCACAGTGGGGGCGGCGCCGCGACGGGGGGCGGAGTGGTGTGGCGGGGGGCGTGAAGAAACGTTCCTTCAGAGGGGTTCCGGTCGGGGCTTCAGTCGAGGTCGCCCGGTGGCTCCTCCTCGGGCTCCTGTCGCGCGGGCGCGCCCCCTCCGGGGCGCCCGGCCGCCGCCGAGGCCGTGACCAGGCGGTTCCTCGCCCTGCCCATCAGCTCCTCGCGCTCGTCCTCGGTCAGGCCGCCCCACACGCCGTACGGCTCGCGCACCGCGAGGGCGTGGGCCGCGCACTCCGCCCGCACCGGGCACCGCATGCAGACCTCCTTGGCCGAGTTCTCGCGCGCGCTGCGTGCCGCGCCCCGCTCGCCCTCCGGGTGGAAGAAGAGCGAGCTGTCCACCCCTCGGCAGGCCGCGAGGAGCTGCCAGTCCCACAGGTCTGCGTTGGGTCCTGGAAGGCGGGAGAAATCTGCCATTGGTGTCCCCTTGCTGGCGTTACCGGGCGTCGAGAGGTGCGGCCGTTCACGCGGACTGTGTCCACGACGGTACATCTACTGTCTAAGGAGATGAAAATATGACTCTTTATGAATCTAGCCTCAGACACTAGGAACAGGGAAGAAAAGCAGCTAAATGGGGCATAGCTCTGTAGGGAAGCCCTGATGACCCCCGGCGGCCCTCGGTAGGTGCGCGCTCCCTCGCGAAGTGCCGAAGGCGGCCGACCCGACCCGTAACTCTTTCGAGTGACCGTCGTTGAGAGTGCGGAAGCGGTTGACGTATCACGCGCCCGGACCCGGCTCGGGGCGCGCCGCGGCAGCCGCAGAGGTGACGATTCGTACCAGCCTGGAGGCTCAAGGTGACGCGCATCAGCAGCGGAGGGCGGCCATGACATCCGTCCTCGTGTGTGACGACTCCCCGCTCGCCCGAGAGGCGCTGCGCCGCGCGGTGGCCACCGTGCCCGGCGTCGAGCGCGTGACCACGGCGGCCAACGGCGAGGAAGTCCTCCGCCGCTGGGGCGCCGACCGCTCCGACCTGATCCTCATGGACGTCCGGATGCCGGGCCTCGGCGGGGTGGAGACCGTACGGCGGCTGCTCTCCGCCGACCCGGGCGCCCGCATCATCATGCTGACCGTCGCGGAGGACCTGGACGGCGTGGCGCTCGCCGTCGCCGCGGGCGCCCGCGGCTACCTGCACAAGGACGCCTCCCGCGCGGAGCTGCGGGCCACCGTGACCCAGGCGCTCGCCGACCCCACCTGGCGGCTCGCCCCGCGCCGGCTCAGGTCCGCCGAGATGGGCGCGGCACCCACCCTCACCGCCCGTGAGATCCAGGTGCTCGAAGGTATGAGCCACGGCAGGTCCAACGCCGAGATCGGCCGCGAGCTGTTCCTCTCCGAGGACACGGTGAAGACCCACGCACGGCGCCTGTTCAAGAAGCTCGGCGCCTCGGACCGCGCGCACGCGGTGGCGCTCGGCTTCCGCTGGGGCCTGGTCCGCTGAATGCCCGGCAGCGGGGGTGCGCGCTCCCCGTCCGCCTTTCGGTGGACGGGGCGACGGATGCCCGCTGCTCGTTTCGCGGCCGATGGCGCATCCTTGATATGTGGAGTTCCTCGGGGACGATTCGGTCGGGCGGAACGAGCGTGAGGGGAGAGCGCAGGGGATGAGTACCGGCGCACCTGCTCATAACGCTTCAGTGCACAACTACACGGGCGGTGCCGCGGAGCAGCCGGCCGCGAGGCACCATGGACCGATGCGCGACGACGGGACGACGGTGATCGGTGCCCTCGTGCACCGTGCCGCGGACGGAGACGAGCAGGCCACGCACGATCTGCTCGCCCACGTCCACCCGCTCGCCCTGCGCTACTGCCGCACCAGGCTCTCCCGTCTCCCGGGCGACGCCCGCCACTTCGTCGAGGACCTCGCGCAGGAAGTCTGCGTCGCCGTCCTCCTCGCCCTCCCGCGCTACCGGGACACCGGGCGCCCGTTCGAGGCGTTCGTCTTCGCCATCGCCTCGCACAAGGTCGCCGACCTCCAGCGGGCCGCCATGCGCCACCCGGGCTCCACCGCGGTGCCCTCCGACGAGATGCCCGAGCGGCCCGACGACTCCCTCGGCCCCGAGGAGCGCGCCCTGCTCAGCAGCGACGCCGAATGGGCCAAGAAGCTCCTCGCCAGCCTCCCCGACAACCAGCGCGAGCTGCTGCTGCTGCGCATCGCCGTCGGACTCACCGCCGAGGAAACCGGTCAGATGCTCGGCATGTCCCCCGGAGCGGTACGGGTCGCCCAGCACCGGGCCCTCAGCAGGCTGCGGGCGCTCGCCGAGCAGTAGGTCACCCCGGTCACGCCGGGAAACCCGCAGCCCGTGACGGAGCGTGCCGTTCCGGCCGTGGAATTCGGGACTCGCCGAGCCCGTTAGCATGGACATCCGCACCGATCAAGGCCATTGGGGAAGGTGTCATGTCTGCTAGCGACATCGACGGAGTGCCCGCGAAGTTCGCCGCACTAGGGCTCACATACGACGATGTGCTGCTGCTGCCCGGCGCCTCCGACATGGCGCCCGACCAGATCGACACCTCCTCGGCCGTCTCCAAGAACGTCAGGGTGAACATTCCCCTGCTCTCTGCCGCGATGGACAAGGTCACCGAGTCCCGTATGGCCATCGCCATGGCCCGCCAGGGCGGCGCGGGCGTGCTGCACCGCAACCTGTCCATCGCCGACCAGGCCAACCAGGTCGACCTGGTCAAGCGCTCCGAGTCCGGCATGGTCAGCGACCCCATCACGGTGCACCCCGACGCCACCCTCGCCGACGCCGACGCGATCTGCGCCAAGTTCCGCATCAGCGGCGTCCCCGTCGTCGACGGCGGCGGCCGGCTGCTGGGCATCGTCACCAACCGCGACATGGCCTTCGAGCCCGACCACGGCCGCCAGGTCCGCGAGGTCATGACGCCGATGCCGCTGGTCACGGGCAAGGTCGGCATCTCCGGGGTGGACGCCATGGAGCTGCTGCGCCGCCACAAGATCGAGAAGCTGCCGCTCGTCGACGACGCGGGCGTCCTCAAGGGCCTCATCACCGTCAAGGACTTCGTCAAGGCCGAGAAGTACCCCAACGCCGCGAAGGACTCCGAGGGCAGGCTGATCGTCGGCGCCGCCGTCGGCGTCGCGGGCGACGCCTTCGAGCGGGCCCAGGCGCTGATCGAGGCGGGCGCCGACTTCCTCGTCGTCGACACCGCGCACGGCCACTCCCGGCTCGTCGGCGACATGGTCGCCAAGATCAAGTCCAACCACGCGGGCGTCGACATCGTCGGCGGCAACATCGCCACCAGGGACGGCGCCAAGTCCCTCATCGACGCCGGGGTCGACGGCATCAAGGTCGGTGTAGGACCGGGCTCCATCTGTACGACCCGGGTGGTCGCCGGTATCGGCGTCCCCCAGGTCACCGCCATCTACGAGGCGTCGCTCGCCGCCCGCGAGGCCGGGGTGCCGGTCATCGGCGACGGCGGCCTCCAGTACTCGGGCGACATCGCCAAGGCGCTCGTCGCCGGCGCCGACACCGTGATGCTCGGCTCCCTCCTCGCGGGCTGCGAGGAGTCCCCCGGCGAGCTGCTGTTCATCAACGGCAAGCAGTTCAAGTCGTACCGCGGCATGGGCTCCCTCGGCGCCATGCAGAGCCGCGGCGAGCAGCGCTCGTACTCCAAGGACCGCTACTTCCAGGAGGGCGTCGCCTCCGACGAGAAGCTGGTCCCCGAGGGCATCGAGGGCCAGGTGCCCTACCGCGGCCCGCTGTCCGCCGTCGTCCACCAGCTCATCGGCGGCCTGCGGCAGTCCATGTTCTACGTCGGCGGGCGCACCGTCCCCGAGGTGCAGGAGCGCGGCAAGTTCGTACGCATCACCTCGGCGGGGCTCAAGGAGAGCCACCCCCACGACATCCAGATGACGGTCGAGGCGCCCAACTACAACGGCAGAGGCTGACCAGGGCCGCGAGGCCCCGCGCGGGAGCCACGCGGCGGCCCGCGGGCGCGGCCACGCGCGCGGCGGCGTTCCCACCGGCTCCCCGCGGCACCCCTTCGGCGATACTGGGACGGCTGAGACGCAGAGGGAAAGGCCACATCGTGACTGAGATCGAGATCGGGCGCGGCAAGCGCGGGCGCAGGGCGTACGCCTTCGACGACATCGCCGTCGTCCCCAGCCGCCGCACGCGGGACCCGAAGGAGGTCTCGATCGCCTGGCAGATCGACGCCTACCGTTTCGAGCTGCCGTTCCTCGCCGCGCCGATGGACTCCGTGGTCTCCCCGGCGACCGCCATCCGCATCGGCGAACTCGGCGGCCTCGGCGTCCTCAACCTCGAAGGTCTCTGGACTCGCTACGACGACCCCCAGCCGCTGCTCGACGAGATCATCGCGCTCGACCCGGAGACCGCCACCCGCCGCCTCCAGGAGATCTACGCCGCCCCCATCAGGGAAGAGCTGATCGGGCAGCGCATCAAGGAGGTGCGGGACTCCGGGGTGATCACGGCCGCCGCGCTCTCCCCGCAGCGCACCGCCCAGTTCTCCAAGGCGGTCGTGGACGCGGGCGTCGACATCTTCGTCATCCGCGGCACCACCGTCTCCGCGGAGCACGTCTCCGGCGCCGCCGAGCCGCTCAACCTGAAGCAGTTCATCTACGAGCTGGACGTGCCCGTCATCGTCGGCGGCTGCGCCACGTACACGGCGGCGCTGCACCTGATGCGCACCGGCGCCGCGGGCGTCCTCGTCGGCTTCGGCGGCGGCGCCGCCCACACCACCCGCAACGTCCTGGGCATCCAGGTGCCGATGGCGACCGCGGTCGCCGACGTCGCCGCCGCCCGCCGCGACTACCTCGACGAGTCCGGCGGCCGCTATGTGCACGTCATCGCGGACGGCGGCGTCGGCTGGTCGGGCGACCTGCCGAAGGCCGTCGCCTGCGGCGCCGACTCCGTGATGATGGGCTCCCCGCTCGCCCGCGCCACCGACGCGCCGGGGCGGGGCTACCACTGGGGCATGGAGGCCACCCACGAGGAGGTCCCGCGGGGCCGCAAGGTCGGCCTCGGCACCGTCGGCACCATCGAGGAGGTCCTGACCGGGCCCTCCCACACCGCCGACGGCTCCATGAACTTCTTCGGCGCGCTGCGCCGCGCCATGGCCACCACCGGCTACAGCGAACTCAAGGAGTTCCAGCGGGTCGAGGTCACGGTGGCGGACTCCCAGCACAAGCGCTGAGCCAGGGGCGGTCGCACCACGCGCGTGATACGCCGTTTCCGCCTCCCGCGCGTGCGGCGATCCGCCGGGGGTCCCGCCCGGCGGGGCGCCGGGTTCAGAGGCGTTCCGCCGCGCCCGCCGGGGTCGTGCCGCGGGTGTCGAGCAGCAGTTGCGCCTTCACCGAAAGGCCCTGGAGGTCGTAGGTGCGGTGGTGCTGGAGCAGCAGCGTCAGATCGGCCCGTGCCGCCGCCTCGTAGAGGGAGTCGGCGCGCGGCACGGGCCGGTCGAGCACCGTCCAGGCCGGGACGTGCGGGTCGTGGTAGCTGACCGCGGCGCCCAGCTCGCGCAGCCGTTCCGCGATCTCACGCGCGGGTGAGCCCTGCTGGTCGGCGACGTCCGGCTTGTACGTGACGCCGAGCAGCAGCACCCGGGCGCCGCGCGCCGACTTGCCGTGCTCGTTGAGGAGGGCGGCGGCGCGCTGGACGACGTACTGGGGCATCTGGCTGTTGACCCGCTGCGCCAGCTCCACCATCCGCAGCGGCCCGGGGGAGCCGGGCAGGCCCGCCAGGTCCTGGGGGACGCCGTGGCCGCCGACGCCGGGGCCCGGGCGGAACGCCTGGTAGCCGAACGGCTTGGTCTCCGCGCAGCGGATGACGTCCCACAGGTCGACGCCGAGGCCGCGGCAGAGCACCGCCATCTCGTTGACGAGGGCGATGTTGACATGCCGGTAGTTGGTTTCGAGGAGGTGCACCGCCTCCGCCTCGCGCGGCCCGCGCGCGCGGACGACCTTGTCGGTGAACCGGGCGAAGAACGCCGCGGCGGACTCGGTGCAGGCGGGGGTGAGGCCGCCGATGACGCGGGGGATCGCGGCCAGGCTCTCGCCGCGGTGTCCCGGGTCGGTACGCGCGGGCGAGTACGCGAGGTGGAAGTCGCGCCCGGCCCGCAGCCCCGAGCCCTCTTCGAGCAGCGGCAGCAGGAAGCCCTCGGTGGTGCCGGGCGGTACGGGGGACTGGAGGATCACGGTGGTGTGCGGGCGCAGCCGCGCGGCGAGGGCGCGGGCGGCCTCGGCGACGTGGCCGAGCCCGGGGCCGCCGTCGGGTCCTGGCGGCGTGGGGACGCAGATGACGGCGGTGCGCACCCGGCCAAGGCCCCCGGGCTCGGTGCGCGGCGGCGGCCCCCCGGAGGCGACCCGGCGCAGGTCTGCGGTGGTGAGCACACCGGTCGTGGCGCCGTCGCCCGGCCGCCGTCCCGGTGCCGGGTCGGCGGCGTCGGCCGGGCCGGGGTCGTAGCCGAGGGTGGGCACGCCCGCCGCGACGGCGGCCTGGGCGAGGGGCAGTCCGAAGGGGCCGAGACCGATGACGGCGAGATCCGCGGGCATGGTGATGGTCCGCCTCCCTTTAGCCGGAGTAAGGGGTTCGCGCAAGTCCTGTGGATACAGTGAGCGGAGTGAACCGGCGCAATGTCACACTAGGAGTAAATATGACCGTTATGACGTATTGACGGGCCGGGAATCCGGGGAATGTCGGCGCCCGCCGCGTGGAACACGAGTTATCCACAGGTTCGGGGGGTGCGGTGGCTGAAGACGGGCACCACCGTCAGAATCTGGGCAGGGGATGCGGATGGGGCGCGGCCGCGGGGCACGTCCACGAGACGGGTGACAGGAGACCGCAAGTGAGGACAGCGACACTGGACCCGGCGCAGCGCGCCGAGTCCCTGGCAGCGATGGCCGACCGCGAGCTGGACATCCTGGTCGTGGGCGGCGGGGTGGTCGGCGCGGGCACCGCGCTCGACGCGGTCACACGCGGCCTCGCCACCGGACTCGTCGAGGCCCGCGACTGGGCGTCCGGCACGTCGAGCCGGTCGAGCAAACTGATCCACGGCGGCCTGCGCTATCTGGAGATGCTCGACTTCGCCCTGGTCCGGGAGGCGTTGAAGGAGCGCGGCCTGCTGCTTGAGCGGCTGGCGCCGCACCTCGTGAAGCCCGTCCCCTTCCTCTACCCGCTCCAGCACGAGGGCTGGGAGCGGCTCTACGCGGGCTCGGGCGTCGCGCTCTACGACGCCATGTCCATGGCACGCGGCCACGGCAGGGGCCTGCCGATGCACCGCCACCTGACCCGCCGTCACGCCCTGCGCGTCGCCCCCTGCCTGAAGAAGGACGCCCTCGTCGGCGCCCTCCAGTACTACGACGCGCAGATGGACGACGCCCGCTACGTCGCCACCCTGGTCCGCACCGCCGCCGCCTACGGCGCCCAGGTCGCCAACCGCGCGCGCGTGACCGGCTTCCTGCGCGAGGGCGAGCGCGTCGTCGGCGCCCGCGTCGAGGACGTCGAGGCCGGCGGCGAGTACGAGATCCGCGCCAAGCAGGTGGTCAACGCGACGGGCGTGTGGACCGACGACACCCAGGCCATGGTCGGCGAGCGCGGCCAGTTCCACGTGCGCGCCTCCAAGGGCATCCACCTGGTGGTCCCCAAGGACCGTATCCACTCCACCACAGGTCTGATCCTGCGCACCGAGAAGAGCGTCCTGTTCGTCATCCCCTGGGGCAGGCACTGGATCGTCGGCACCACCGACACCGACTGGGACCTCGACAAGGCGCACCCCGCCGCGTCGAGCGCCGACATCGACTACGTCCTCCAGCATGTGAACGCCGTCCTCGCCGTCCCCCTCACCCGCGACGACGTCCAGGGCGTGTACGCGGGCCTGCGGCCCCTGCTGGCCGGGGAGTCCGACGCCACGAGCAAGCTCTCCCGCGAGCACACGGTCGCCCACCCCGTCCCCGGGCTCGTCGTCGTCGCGGGCGGCAAGTACACGACGTACCGCGTCATGGCCAAGGACGCCGTCGACGAGGCGGTCCACGCCCTCGACCAGCGCGTCGCCGACTGCGTCACCGAGGAGATCCCCCTCGTCGGCGCCGAGGGCTACCGCGCGCTGTGGAACGCACGCGCGCGCATCGCCGTCCGCACCGGCCTTCACGTGGCCCGCGTCGAGCACCTGCTCGACCGCTACGGCTCCCTCGCCGAGGAGGTCCTCGACCTCATCGCCGCCGACCCGTCGCTCGGCGCCCCCCTCGCCGCCGCCGACGACTACCTGCGCGCCGAGATCGTCTACGCCGCCTCCCATGAGGGCGCCCGCCACCTCGACGACGTCCTCACCCGCCGCACCCGTATCTCCATCGAGACGTTCGACCGCGGCACCCGCAGCGCCCGCGAGGCCGCCGAGCTGATGGCGCCCGTGCTCGACTGGGACGCGGACAGGATCGAGCGCGAGATCGAGCACTACGAGAAGCGGGTGGAGGCCGAGCGCGAGTCCCAGCGCCAGCCCGACGACCTCACCGCCGACGCCGCCCGCCTCGGCGCCCCCGACGTCGTCGGATAGCCCGACACGCCCGGCGGGCCCCCGGGGCGCCGCCCGACCGCCGTGGCCCGTGGGGCGCGCGTGCCCCGCCGCCCGCCGTCCCGCGGCCACGCAGGCTTGCCCTTCCAGCGGCCCGGCGCAAGAGTGGCTGTCAGCTACCGTGGGCCGGGTGCGCCGCAGGGGCTGCCGGCGGGGGGAGCGGGGGGCGTGTCGAGAGCGCGTGCCCCGAGGGACGACCCTGGCAGAGCGACGGTCCCTGTGTGGGGGACAATGAAGGCTCTGTCGGGGCGGGTTGCAGAGGGGACGCATGTCGGACGCGGAAGAGACGGGGGAGGCCCGTCGTGACGAGGACGCGCGTCTCCTCGCCGGGCGGTACCGGCTGGGGCAGGTTCTCGGCCGCGGCGGCATGGGCACGGTATGGCGGGCGCTCGACGAGACACTGGGCCGCACCGTCGCGGTCAAGGAGCTGCGGTTCCCCTCCTCCATCGACGAGGACGAGAAGCGGCGGCTGATCACCCGCACCCTGCGCGAGGCCAAGGCCATCGCCAGGATTCGCAACACCAGCGCCGTCACCGTCTACGACGTCGTGGACGAGGACGACCGCCCCTGGATCGTGATGGAACTCGTCGAGGGCAAGTCGCTCGCCGAAGTCATCCGCGAGGACGGCCTGCTGACGCCCGCGAGGGCCGCGGAGGTCGGCCTCGCCGTCCTCGACGTGCTGCGCTCCGCCCACCGCGAGGGCATCCTGCACCGCGACGTGAAACCGTCCAACGTGCTCATCGCCGAGGACGGCCGCGTCGTCCTCACCGACTTCGGCATCGCCCAGGTCGAGGGCGACCCCTCCATCACCTCCACCGGCATGCTCGTCGGCGCCCCCTCCTACATCTCGCCCGAGCGCGCCCGCGGCCACCGCCCCGGCCCCGCCGCCGACCTCTGGTCGCTCGGCGGCCTGCTGTACGCCGCCGTCGAGGGCGTCCCGCCGTACGACAAGGGCTCCGCGATCGCCACGCTCACCGCCGTGATGACGGAGCCGCTGGAGAAGCCCAAGCACGCGGGCCCCCTGGAGCCCGTCATCTACGGCCTCCTCGCGAAGGACCCCGAGCAGCGCCTCGACGACGCCGGTGCCCGCGCCCGCCTCACCGAGGTCATCAACACCCCCAAGGCGCCCGAGGCCCCGGCGAAGCCCGCCGACTCCAGGACCAGGGCCCTGCCGCTGCCCCCGGCCCCCGACGAGGGCGGGGACAAGCCCGCCGAGACCCCGGCCGACACCCCGGCCGAGGCGCCCGCCGCGCCCGCCAAGAAGACCGAGGAGCGGCTGCGCGGCGCCCTGCGCTCCGTGCGCAAGGCCGCCGCCGCTGCCACGCCCGCCGCGGCCAAGCCCCGCGAGGTCCCGCCGCCGCCCGGCACGCCCCCGGCCACCCCGGCACCCGCCGCCACCGCGTCGGGCACACCCGAGGCGCCCGCCGCCCCCGCGGGCGGGCAGCAGCCGCAGGACCCCCGCAAGCCCAGCACGCCGGAACGCACCACCGTGTCCCCCGCGTCGGCGCCCGCCGCGCCTGCCGCACCCGCCGCGCCGCCGCCCGGCAGACCCCCCAGGGCCTCCCTCTTCGAGACCGTGCCACGGCGCACCGTCGCCCTCGTGGTCGCGGTCGTCGTGCTCGCCGTCATAGGCATCGTGCTCGGCCTCACCCTCGGCGGCGACGACGGCGACAAGAAGGGCGACACCAGCGCGTCGAGCAGCCCCACGGCAGGCGACGACGAAGGACACAAGGGCGGCGGCCAGGACACCGACGGCGGCAAGGGCAAGCCGAGCGACACCCCGAGTTCCAGCGCGTCGCAGGGTCAGGAGAGCGAGGGCGGCCAGGGCGCCACCCCGGGACACGACGACTCCCCCGGCGGCTCGGGCTCCGAACCCGAGGGCGTCTCCAGCCACTACACCGACGGCCAGGGCTTCAGCATCGGCCTCCCCAAGGGCTGGAAGCACACGGGCAACGACACGGCCGGCGCCCGCTTCGCCGGACCTGACGGACAGAAACTCCTCGTCGGCTGGACCGACAAGCCCAAGTCCGACCCGGTGGCCGACTGGGAGGAGCAGTCGCACCACATGGTCAAGGCGGACTACCACACCGTCAGCATCAAGCCCGCCACCTACCGCGACTGGCTCACCGCGGACTGGGAGTTCACCTACACCGAGGGCGGCACCAAGCTCCACTCCGTGGACCGCGGCTTCGTCGTGAACTCCCATCTCGGCTACGGCCTGTTGTACACGGCGCGTGACCACGACTGGGACGGCGACCACCGCGCGGACACCTGGAAGACGCTGACGGATTCGTTCGAACCCAAGTCCTGAGCCCGGTAAAAAGGCCCTCCCGGGGATGAGACCGATGAGTTATCCACAGCCACTCGAATGACTCGCCCCCAGCACGTATCGTGAGTGCCCGCGGACCGTACGCAGTCACATCGGCCCGCACACCGGCAGCCCGCGCCGACCAACGGGCCGCCGGTCGAACGCAACTGACCGGCGGGTAGAAGAAGCGGCCGCCGGGGCAGAAGGACCATCAGGACCATCCACCGGGGAACCGAGCGCCCGAAGGGGGGAAGCCGTGGACGAATACGCCGGCCGGGTACTCGCCGACCGCTACCGCCTGCCCCTGCCCCCCTCCGACGAGTACGAGTTCGCCCACACCCGCGCCTTCGACACCTACAGCGGACAGGAAGTCCTCATCCGCCAGGTGCCGTTGCCCGAGGTCGTCGAGGCCGAGATCCTCGACGCCGACGGGCTCCCCGAGGGCTTCACCGGGCGCCGCGCGGGCAGCCCCGGCGGTGCTGCCGCCACCCGCGCCCCCGCCGACCCCGCGGTCCGCCGCGCCATCGAGGCCGCCCAGGCGGCCGCCCAGATCCCCGACCACCCCCGGCTCGACCAGGTCTTCGACGTCTTCGCCGAGGACGGCTCCCTCTGGATCGTCAGCGAGGACGTCCCCGCGCGCCCGCTCGCCGCCCTCCTCGCCGAGCGTCCCCTCTCGCCGTACCGCGCGGCGGAGGTCGCCGCCGACGTCCTCACCGCCCTGCGCGCCCTCCACGCGCACGGCTGGGTCCACCGCAACATCACCTCGCGCACCGTCCTCGTCTGCGACGACGGCCGCATCCTGCTCACCGGCCTCGCCGCGGGCGCCGCGGAGGAGGCACTCTGCGGCTACGACCCCACCCCGGACACCGCCGCCGACGCCCCCCTGCCCCCCGTCCCCGGCGGCCAGCCCCCGCCCCCGCCCGGCACCGCGGCGACCCACCCGGCGATCGAACAGGGCGGCCCCCCGCGGCAGCAGGGCCCCGACGGCGCCCCCGCCCTGCCCGCCGCCCCCGGCCCCACGGGACCCGCCGGAGCCCAGCCCGCGGAGAACGACGCGCGCGCCGCCCGCGCCGGAGCCATCGCCGCCTACCGCGCGGGCGCCAAAGCCGCCGCCGCCCGCAACGCCCAGCGGGGCCGCCCCGCACCCGGCGCACCGCCCGCCCCGGGACAGCCGCAGCCCACATCCGCCGCCGAGGCCCCCCGACCCCCGGGCGTCCACGGCCAGATCAACGACCCCTACGGAGTCGCCGCATCCCCGGCGCCGGGCCCCGACGGCCCCCAGCACCCCGACGGCTGGCACGGCGCCCTCCCGCGCTCCGGTGCCCCCGCGCTCCCCGGCCCCGCCACCGACGACCCCGGCGCCCCCCAGCCCGCCGCCCCCGCACCCCGCCCCGTCCCTGCGGTACGCCCCCTCGGCGCGGGACTCGCACCCGCGCCCCCCGCGCCCTCCGAGCCCGCGGCCCCAGGACAGCAGCCCGCACCGCACGCCCCCGCGGGCCATGCCCCCGTACCGCCGCAGGCACAGCCGCAGGAGCAGGGCCAGGACACCCCGCCCGGCTGGGGCGACACCGCGGGCTGGGGCGAGGAGGCCCCCAGCGGCCCGCGCCGCGGCCCCGCCACCGCCCTCGCCGCCCAGCGCGCCCGCCAGGCCCGTATGGCCCTCGTCGGCCCCGTCACCGAGCGCTGGGCCCCGGAGCAGGCGGGCCCCGTCCACGAGAACTGGCAGCTCGCCCCGCCCATCGGCCCCGCCACCGACCTCTGGGCGCTCGGCGCCCTGCTCTTCCGCGCCGTCCAGGGCCACGCGCCCTACCCCGAGGAGAGCACGGCCGAGCTGGTCGAGATGGTCTGCTCCGAGCCGCCCGCCTTCGCCGAGGAGTGCGGCCCGCTGCGCCCCGTCGTCGAGTCACTGCTCCGTCAGGACCCCGAGGAGCGGCCCGACATAGAGGAACTGCGCGGCTGGCTGCGCTCCCTCATCCGCTCCGCCCCGGAACCCGACGTGGGCACCCACGTCGTCGCCGCCCCGCCCCTCGACACCGAGCACCTTCCCGTCATACGGCGCCGTGGGGAGCTGGTGCGCAGGCGCAGGGCCGGACTCCCCGACCGCCACGGCAGGCACAAGCGCGGCAGCGAGCCCAAGCCCCGCCGCCTCGGCAGGACCCTGCTCGTCGCGATCGTGGTGGTGCTCGCCGCCGCCGTCGCCTACGCGATGGTGTTCATGCCCAAGAACGACAACTCCGGCCAGGAGGCACCCGACCGCGCGGGCACCCCCGCGGGCGACCAGAGCCCCACCCCCGGCCACTCCTCCGGCACGGGCCCCGGCTCCGACAGCTCGCCCGACGGCCAGGGCGGCGACTCCCCGTCCGGCTCCCCGGGCTCCGAGCAGCCCCGGAGCAGCGACACGGGACTGCCCGACGGCTTCCAACTCCGCAAGGACAGCGAGGGCTTCCGGATAGCCGTGGCCGACGGCTGGCAGCGCCAGCCGAAGAACAGCCGCGGCCAGGTCGTCTACAGCCAGGGCGCGTACGAGCTGATCGTCGTCCCCGGCAGGGACACCACGCAGCAGTACGGCAGCGACCCGCTCGGCTACCAGGAGAAGGAGCGCGAACTGCAACCCTTCCGCGACTCCACCTGGGCCGTCTCCAGCGGCATACGCCGCATCCAGGTCGGCCAACGCGTCATGGCCGAGGGCCAGTACACCTGGAGCAGCGACGCCGGAGACCTCTACGTGCGCAATATGGCGCTACTGGTCGACGGCCACTACCACGTCGTCCAGGTCCGCGGACCCGAGTCGGAACGCGACAAGATCACCAGCCTCTACGACCAGGCGTCGGCCAGCTACCAGTACACGGGCTGACCCACGCACCCCCGCCACCCGCCCCTCCCGGCCACGGGCCCGCAGCCCATGACCGCCCGTCACCTCCCGCTGCGCTGCGCACATTTCGGCACCCGGCCCCCGCGCGGGAACCATCGACCCCGCCCCCGTAGTCCCCCACACCAAGCGCCGCCAGGGGACCCCGCGTTCCTCCGGACGGATCGGCTCCATAGGCTGGGCCATGTCAACGACCACGGCGGGGGATGGGAATTCGCATGCAGGGCCTGCTCCTCGCGGGCCGCTACCGGCTCGGTGAGTCCATCGGGCGGGGCGGCATGGGCCGGGTGTGGCGCGCACACGACGAAGTGCTGAACCGCGCGGTGGCGGTCAAGGAGCTGACCGCGGCACAGTTCGTCTCCGACAGCGACCGCAGCGTCATGCTCGCCCGCACCCAGACCGAGGCGCGCGCCGCCGCCCGGGTCAACCACCCCGCCGTCGTCACCGTCCACGACGTACTGGAGCACGACGACCGCCCCTGGATCGTCATGGAGCTGGTCCAGGGCCGCTCCCTCGCCGACGCGGTCAAGGAGTCGGGCCGTATCGACATCCGCTACGCCGCCCACGCGGGCCTCTGGGTGCTGCGCGCGCTGCGCGCCGCCCACGCCGCGGGGGTGCTGCACCGCGACGTCAAGCCGGGCAACGTCCTGCTCGCCGACGACGGCAGGGTGCTGCTCACCGACTTCGGCATCGCCCAGGTCGAGGGCGACACCACGCTCACCAAGACGGGCGAGGTCGTCGGTTCCGTCGACTACCTGGCCCCGGAGCGGGTACGGGGCGCCGACCCGGGCCCCGCCTCCGACCTCTGGGCGCTCGGCGCGACGCTGTACACCGCCGTCGAGGGCCGCTCGCCGTTCCGCCGCACCACGCCCCTCATCACCATGCAGGCGGTCGTCGACGAGGAGCCCGCGCCGCCCGACGCCGGTGTCCTCACCCCCGTCATCATGGCGCTGCTGCGCAAGGACCCGCTCCAGCGGCCCACCGCCGACGCCGCGGAGCACATGCTCCTTGAGGCCGCGGAGGGCCGGGCGCCGACCGGCGCCGCACCCCACGCGCCCACCGCCACCTACCCGTTCGCCCCCGGCACCCCCGGCTACGGAGGCACCGCCACCCACCCCGCGCCCCCCTACGAGCCGCCCAGGGAACAGCCCTACGGGTCCCCGTACCACCACGCCGCGTACACCCACCCCGCGCAGCACCCGGCCGACACCGCCGCCCCGTCCGGCATCCCCACCGGGGCCACCACCCACGAGCACCGCCGCACCGGGCGCCGTGGGCGCGGGCGCCGCGGGCTCATAGCCGCGATAGCCCTCGCCGCCGCGCTCGTCGGCGGCGGCACCGCGGTCGCGCTCCTGCACTTCACCGCGGACGGCGGCGAATCCAGGTCGAGCGGCCCCACCGACGACCCCACAGCCGACGACCCCACCCGGTCCCCGACCGGGTCGCCCACCCACAAGCCCTCGCCGCGCCCCTCCGACGTGCCCGACGGCTGGCACCGCGTCCACGACGCCACCGGATTCACCCTCGTCGTCCCCAAGGGCTGGAAGCGCCAGGTCAGCGGCTCCCAGGTGGACTACACCCCCGACAACGGCGACCACTTCGTGCGCATAGCCGTCGACAAGTCGCCGGACTGGGACACCCCCAACGAGCACCAACTCGACCTGGAGTCCCAGCTCAAGGACAGGCTCCCCGAATACCGGCGCGTCGGTCTTGAGGCCAACACCTACCGCGACCGCAGCGGCTCCCGCTGGGAGTTCACCTGGACCGCCAAGGGCGGCGACGACGACTTCCCCGGGCCGCGGCGTGCGGTGGAGGAGACGTACTACGACCACAACGGCGCCGAGTACGCGATCTACATGTCGTCCTCGGCGGACGACTGGCCCACCACGCGCGAGCAGTTCGACACCGTGCTGCGCGGCTGGCGGGCCCCCGCCGACTGACCCCGCGCCCCGCCGCCCCCGGCCCTCTCGGCCCGCCGCCACCGCCCCGTCAGACCCGCTTGCCGTCCCGCGCGTTGCCCGAAGGTTACGGATGGTAAGGACAACCGCGGGTTGATGTTTGGACAAAAAACTTGTGTCGGTGCAGAAATGCCCGTTCAGGCGCGGGGCTGAGTGGGAATCAAGGAGGCATGGTTAGTAACGCAGCGTATGGATCGGGTGGGGCCCCGGAGCGCCCCCCGGTGTCGGCGCTGCCCGAGTTTCTCCCGGCCGTGTCGTCCGGTGCCTCCTCGGGGCGCCTCCTGATGGGGCGTTACCACCTTGAGGAGCGGCTCGGGCGCGGTGGCATGGGAATCGTGTGGCGGGCGACCGACCAGCTCCTCGGGCGGCAGGTCGCCGTGAAGGAACTGGACCTCGAAGAGGGCCTGGACAGGGACGAGATCCGGCTCAGGCGGGAGCGGCTGCTCCGCGAGGGGCGGGCCGTCGCCGGGCTCGGGCACCAGCACATCGTCGTGGTGCACGACATCGTGCCCTGGGGCGAGCGGCCGTACATCGTCATGGAGTTGGTGGAGGGAGGCTCGCTCGCCGACCTCATCGCGCGGCGCGGGCCCGTGGAGGTGCGGGAGGCGGCGCGCATCGGGGCCGCGCTGCTCGACGCGTTGCACGCCGCGCACTCGGCCGGGGTGCTGCACCGTGACCTGAAGCCGGCGAACGTCCTGCTGGAGGCGGACACGGGCCGCGTGGTGCTCACCGACTTCGGCATCGCCCAGGTCGCCGGGGCCGCCACGCTGACCGAGACGGGCTCCTTCGTCGGGTCGCCCGAGTACACGGCCCCCGAGCGGATGTCGGGCGAGATCAGCGGCCCCTCGTCCGACCTGTGGTCGCTCGGCGCGCTGCTGTGCGCGGCGACGAGCGGCACGTCCCCCTTCCACCGGGACTCACTCGGCGGGGTGCTGCTCGCCGTCGTCTCCGGCGAGATACGCGTGCCCGAGCAGGCCGCACCGCTGTTCCCCGTGATCCAGGGCCTGCTGGAGCGCGACCCGGCGCGGCGCCTCGGGGCCGAGACCGCGGAGCGGATGTTACGGACCTTCGCCGAGACCGGGCGGATGCCCTCGACCCCCTCGGACCGCACACCCCGCGGCGGGCGCCCAGGAGGCCGGCTGCGCGGCCGGGTGCGGGCGCTGCGCAGGGTGTGCGGGGCCGGGCGCTCCAAGGCCCCCGCGGACACCGGGGCGACCCACCGGCTGCGGGGCGCGCGCCGCCTGGCGGCCCGGCGCCCGGGGCGGTTCGCGGCGCCCGCGGCCTGCGCCTCGTATCCGGTGGGCGCCCTGGCGAGGACCGTCCGCGGGCCCCAGCACGCGCTGCGGCGCGCCGCAGCCCGGCCGGTGCGGGCGGCACTGGTCGCGGGCGCGCTCGTGGTGGCGCTTGTCGCCGCCGGGGTGTCGTCGTCGATGCTGCTGCGCGGCCAGGGCGGCGGCCTGCCGCCCGCCACGCCTGGCGCGGTGACGGTCACGCTGCTTCCCTGAGCCGGAGTTCCTGAAGCAAAGCGGAGAGCAACGGTTCGCGCCGAACTGCTTGGCGCTCGGGGCGAGCCGTCCCCTAGGCTTCCGGGGACAGTTCGGCGTGTCGCGCCGATGCGAGCCGTCAGGGGAGGGCTTTGTCACGGTGTTGCATCCGCTTATGAACGGCTGTGGCAGGCAGGGCCCCAGGTAGCCAGGATGTGAACATGACGAACCACGGGGGAGAGCCTTCCGAACCGACCAGCTACGAGCTGCGGCCGCCGCAGGTGCCGCCGCAGGCGGCCCACGGAGCGCCGGGGCCGAGCGGGTACGGCCCTGCCGAGTCCGCCCAGCCGGCCGCCCCGGGCTCCCAGGGGCAGGGGGCGCCGGAGGGCGGCCGGCACGTGCCGCCGCCCCCGGCGGCCCCTGCCGGCGGCTACGGCCCCCCGTCCCACGCGCCCGCCCCCACCCAGGTGGCGTCCCCCTCGGGGACCGGCGCGGGTGACGGCACGGGACGGGTCGTCGGGGACCGCTACGAGCTGCTGGCACGGCTCGGCCACGGCGGCATGGGCACCGTGTGGCGGGCGAAGGACCGGGTGGTCCAGCGCGAGGTGGCGGTCAAGGAGCCGCGGCTGCCCGAGCATCTGAGCGAAGCCGAGCGGCAGACCGCGTACCAGCGCATGGAGCGCGAGGCGCGGGCCGCCGCGCGGATCGACCACCCCTCGGTGGTGACCGTGCACGACGTGGTCGTCGAGGGCGGCAGGCCCTGGGTGGTGATGGAGCTGGTGCGGGGCCAGTCGCTCGCCGACCGGCTCCAGGAGGGCACGCTCGACCCGCGCGAGGCGGCGGGCATCGGGCTCGCGGTCCTCGGGGCGCTCCAGGCCGCCCACGAGGCGGGGGTGCTGCACCGCGACGTCAAGCCGGACAACGTCCTGCTGGGCCGGAGCGACCGGGTGGTGCTGACGGACTTCGGCATCGCCCAGGTCGAGGGCGAGGCGCAGCTCACGGAGACGGGGGCGTTCGTCGGCTCGCCCGAGTTCATCGCGCCCGAGCGGGTGCTCGGACAGCGCCCGGGCTCGGCCTCCGACCTGTGGTCGCTCGGCGTGGTGCTGTACGCGGCGGTGGAGGGCATGTCGCCGTTCAGGCGCTCGCACACCCCCGCCACCCTCCAGGCCGTGCTGTCGGCGGAGCCCGCGAGCCCCAGCAGGGCCGAGGGCCCGCTGGCCATGGTCATCATGCAACTGCTGCGCAAGGACCCGCTGGCCAGGCCCGGGGTCGCCGAGGTGCGCGACGGGCTCAAGGCGGTGGCGGCGCCGACGGTACCGCGCACGGCCGTGCTGCCCCAGCCGCCGCGCAGCTCCCGCTGGCTGCCGCCCGCGCTCAAGGAGAGCCGCCGCGCCCGGTACGGGACGGGTGCGGGGGTGCTGGTCGTGGTGATCGCGCTGGTGCTGCTGCTGACCGATCCGTTCAGCTCGGAGCCGACGCTGCCGCACGGCTGGGAGACCCACCCCGAGAACGAGGCCGTGTCCGCCTCCCTGGGAATGCCGTCGGACTACCACAGGAGCGCGGACGAGGACAGCGGGATCGTCACCTTCACCGACCCCAGCGGCGTCTTCACCGTCTACCTGTCGCAGACGGACAACGCGGAACTCACCGACGACGACAACCCGGTCGCACCGACCGGCGCGGCGTGGGAGAAGTACTACAACGACGGCGGCGACATGGGCACCGACTTCAACGACGTCACCGCCAAGTCCCACAAGGTCACGCACCAGGGCCACACCGCCTGGGACATCACCGCCGACTACGTGTCCGGCTCCGACACCAGTGACGACAACCCGATCAGGCACCGCGACCACCTGCTGGTGATCCCGAAGGACCCGACGGGCAAGAAGAGCAAGGTGTACTGGAAGCTGGAGGTCGACATGCCCGCGAAGGGCTGGGCCAACAAGGACGGCGAGGAGCTGTTCGAGCACGCCGTCGACAACCTGGAGATCCAGGGCTTCTGACGCGGGCGCGCCGACAGTGCGCCGTGCTGAGCCGGACGGCCCCGTGCCGTCCGGCTCACGCCGTTCCGCGCCCCGCCTGCCCCCGGCCCGCCCGCGCCCCGCGTGCGGGGTGCTCGCGCGGGGTGTGCGGGGGGCGCGGGGGCATCACGGTTCATTCACACGTTCGGGGGAGCTTTCCGCTGCCCCTCGCTCCCCGCAATGTTGGGACAATGCGCTGATCAGCTTATTTGCTGCCAGTGGTCACTGGCGGGGTGTAAGTGGATGGTGAAGTCTGTTACCGCCGGGTACCCAAAAGCCCGGACCGGGCCTACTCTCACGCTCATGACGGACTCGCAGGCCACCGCAGCCGCCCGGGGCGCCACCGCGGGCGCACCCGGCGCACGGGATGTGAAGAGCGCCGCCAGGAATCCCGTCGCGCCCTCCCCCCGGGGCGCCCGTACCGCAGAAGACGTCGTCACGCCAGAACTGCTGGTCAGGCTCTCCCGCGGTGCCACCGGCTCCGAGCGCGTCACGAGCCTCGCCCCGCTCACCGGGGAGCCCCTGGCAGAGCTGCCCGCGGCCACCGCGCGCGACGTCGCGGACGCCTTCGCCGCGGCCCGCGCGGCGCAGCGCCCGTGGGCGGGAAGGACGCTGCGGGAGCGGGCCGCCGTCCTGCTGCGCTTCCACGACCTGGTGCTCGCCCGCCAGGCCGAGGTGCTCGACCTGATCCAACTGGAGACCGGCAAGGCGCGCGCGCACGCGCACGAGGAGGTGCAGGCCGTCGCCGTCACGGCCCGCCACTACGGGCGCTCCGCGGGCGCCTACCTGCGCCCCCGCCGCCGCCTCGGCGCCATCCCGCTGCTCACCCGCGTCACCGAACTGCGCCGTCCCCGCGGCGTGATAGGACAGGTGGCACCCTGGAACTACCCCCTCGAACTGTCCGTCGGCGACGCCCTGCCCGCCCTCGTCGCGGGCAACGCGGTCGTACTGAAGCCGGACAGCCAGACCGCGCTCACGCCCCTGTGGGCCAGGGACCTCCTGGTGGAGGCCGGGCTCCCGGAGGACGCGCTGCGCGTCGTCCTCGGCGAGGGCCCCGTGATCGGCCCCGAACTGCTGCGCCACGCCGACTACATCTCGTTCACCGGCTCCACCCGCACAGGCCGGGAGATCGCCACCGCAGCCGCGGCCAGGCTCACCGGCGTCAGCCTGGAACTGGGCGGGAAGAACGCCATGCTGGTGCTGCGCGACGCCGACCTCGACAAGGCCGCCGCGGGCGCCGTGCGCGCCTGCTTCTCCTCGGCGGGGCAGCTCTGCATCTCCATGGAGCGGCTGTACGTGCACGAGTCGGTCGCCGAGCGCTTCCTGGAGAGGTTCGTCGCACGCACCCGCGCCATGCGGCTCGGCCCCGCCCTCGCCTACGGCGCCGACATGGGCTCCCTCGCCGGGCCCCGGCAGCTCGACGCCGTCGTACGGCACGTGGACGACGCGGTCGCCAAGGGCGCCACGGTGCTCACGGGCGGCGCCGCGCGGCCCGACGTCGGCCCGTACTTCTACGAGCCGACCGTCCTCGACGGCGTCACCGACGCCATGGCGGTCTGCGCCGAGGAGACCTTCGGGCCGGTGGTCTCCGTCTACCGCTTCCGCGACGAGAGCGAGGCCGTCGCGCGCGCGAACGACTCCGCCTACGGGCTCAACGCCTCCGTCTGGTCACGGGACCCGGTACGCGCCCGCGCCGTCGCCACCCGGCTGCGCAGCGGCAGCGTCAACGTCAACGAGGGCTACGCCGCCGCCTACGGCAGCGTGGCGGCCCCGATGGGCGGTATGAAGGACTCCGGGCTCGGCCGCAGGCACGGGGCCGAGGGAATCCTCAAGTACACCGAGACGCAGACCGTGGCGCAGCAGCGGCTCATCCCCCTCGCCCCCGCCTTCGGGCTCGACGACGAGGGGTACGCGGCGTTCATGAGCACGAGTCTGCGCGTGATGAAGTCCCTGCGGCTGCGTTAGACAGGGCGGCGCCCCCGCCGCCGCCCCGCGGGACGGCGGCCCCCGGGGCCCGCCGGGCGGCGCCGTACCGGGTCAAGCACTGCTCAGCACGCCTTCAGCGAGGAGAGAGCCGGTGTCACAGGAGAACTCCGTCCGCAGGGCGCCCGATCGGGAACCCGGCCACCCCGACTACGACGTCATCGTCGTCGGCTCGGGATTCGGCGGCGCGGTGGCGGCGCTGCGCCTGAGCGAGAAGGGCTACCGCGTCGGTGTCCTTGAGGCCGGGCGCCGCTTCGCGCGCGGATCGCTGCCCAGGAACTCCTGGGACACCAAGAACTACCTCTGGGCGCCCTTCCTCGGCCTCTACGGCATGCAGCGCATCCATCTGCTCGGCAAGGTCATGGTGCTCGCGGGCGCGGGCGTCGGCGGCGGCTCGCTGATCTACGCCAACACCCTCTACGTGCCGCCGGCCGCGTTCTTCCAGGACCCGCAGTGGAAGGACATCACCGACTGGCAGGACGAACTCGCGCCCTACTACGACCAGGCACGCCGCATGCTCGGCGCCCGCCTCAACCCCACCATGACCCCCTCCGACGTCCATCTGAAGGCCACGGCGCGCGCGATGGGCGTCGGCGACACGTTCCACATGGCGCCCGTCGGGGTGTTCTTCGGCGACGGCAAGGACTCCGACGGCGCGGCGCGGGCCAAGCCGGGCGCGGAGGCCGACGACCCGTACTTCGGCGGGGCCGGACCCCGCCGCCGCGCCTGCATCGAGTGCGGCGAGTGCATGACAGGCTGCCGGCACGGCGCCAAGAACACCCTCTGCGAGAACTACCTGTACCTCGCCGAGCGCGCGGGCGCCGTCATCCACGCCATGACGTCCGTGGTCGCCGTCACCGAGGACGCCCGCGGCGGCTACGCCGTCAGGACGCTGCCGACCGACGACAAGCGCCGCGGCAGGGGGCGTACGTTCCGCGCCCGCCGGGTCGTCCTCGCGGCCGGCACCTACGGCACCCAGACCCTGCTGCACCGCATGCGCAGCAGCGGGCTGCTGCCGCGGGTCTCCGAGCGCCTGGGGGAGCTGACCCGTACCAACTCGGAGGCGCTGGTCGGCGCGGGCACCAGCGACCGGCGCTACCGCAAGCGGCACGGCGCGCGCCGCGCCGACTTCACCCGGGGCGTCGCGATCACCTCGTCGATACACCCCAACGAGAACACCCATATCGAGCCGGTCCGCTACGGCAAGGGCTCCAACGCGATGGGCGGCCTCACCGCGTCCCAGGTGCCCTACCGGGAGCGGCGCAGGATCGCGGGCTGGCTCGGGCACATCGCGCGGCACCCGTGGGCCGCGGTGCTCGCCCTCTCCAACCGGCGCTGGTCGGAGCGGACGATCATCTTCCTGGTGATGCAGTCCCTCGACAACTCCCTGACGACGTATCTGCGCACCCAAGGACCCGGCAAGGGGCTGCTCACCGCCCGGCAGGGGCACGGGGCGCCCAACCCCGGGCAGATACCCGAGGCCACGAGGGCCGCCACCCTGCTCGCGGAGGAGATCAACGGCTTCGCGGGCTCCAACGTCGGCGAGCTGCTCGGCACCCCGCTCACGGCGCACTTCCTCGGCGGCTGCCCCATCGGGGACTCCCCGCGCACCGGGGTGATCGACCCGTATCTGCGGCTGTACGGGCATCCGGGCATCTCGGTGGTGGACGGCTCAGCGGTGACCGCGAACCTCGGGGTCAACCCGTCGCTGACGATCACCGCCCAGGCGGAGCGGGCGATGGCGCTCTGGCCCAACAAGGGCGACGAGGACCCGCGCCCCCCGCAGGGCACCTACCGTCGGCTGCCGCCGGTGCCGCCCCGTTCCCCCGCGGTCCCCGAGGGCGCCTTCGCGGCCCTGCGGCTCGGCCCGCCGCGCGGGCGCGCCGCGAAGCCTGCGGAGGGCGCGGAGGGCGAAGAGGGCGCGGGCGCGGCGGGCTGACGGGCACGCGCGCATGTCGGCGGATGAGCGCTGCCCTTACAAGGCAGATGTCGGCGGGACGCGCACGCGCGCGTGGCGGCGAACGGCTTCACGCGCGCGTGCGCTTCGGGACGTACGGGGCAGACAGGGGGAGGGACCTGCACCCCCCTCCGAGCGCAGGTCCCTCCGTGTGGCCGCCGCGTCGTGCGCGGCGGGGTCTCAGCCGCGGCGGCGGCGTGCTCCGAACACCGCGGCGCCGCCCAGCGCCACCGCCAGGCCGCCGCAGACGCCCAGGGCGGGCAGCGCCGCCGGAGTGCCGGTCGCGGCGAGGCTGCCGCCGTCGGCGGCGTCGGACAGCGGCACGGGCCCGGCCGCGGACTTCGGGGTCGGGGAGACGGCGCCCGAGGGGCCCGCCGCGCTCGCGCCGCCGCCCTGGTGGCCGGGGGGCTGCTGGGTGCCGGGCCTGCCCACCGCGAAGCCGTGGGTGTCGCCGCCCGCGCGGCAGTCGCCGTCGGCGCCCGCGTACACGGCGCTCGTCAGCACGAACGACGCGCCGGGCGGCGCCTCGGCGGCGACCCTCACCCGCAGTGCCAGGGCCGCGGTGGCGCCCGCGTCGACATGGGGGAGGAACGAGACGAAGGTGCCGGGGAAGGTGTGCCGGTCGCCCCGGTCCTCGTACCAGTCCTGGAACGCGTCGGTCCAGGTGCCGTCGGCGGGGTTCCTGAACTGCATCTCGGCGAGGTCGAGTTGCAGGGACGCGCGCTCGTTCACCCCGTCCTCGTACTCCGTGATCGCCTGTACGTAGACGTCGTCCAGGGCGTGGCCCGTCCTGTTGTGGACGGAGAACGTGAACGGGTGCCAGCCGGAGCCCGCGGCGATGGTGCGCGGCAGCCCCTCGACGGCGACGGACAGCAGCGGGTCGACGGAGATGCCGGTGCAGTCGCCGGTGTCCCACGCGCGCGGGGAGCTGTCCGTTCCCGGGTCGGTCCTGCCGCGGGTGGGCGTGGGCGTGACGGTGACCGTCGGGTCGTCCTCGCCGCCGGGGCCGGGGGACGCCGCGTCCGAGGGCGTGCCCGGGGTGGTGGGGCTCGGGGAGCCGGTGCCCGGCGTGTCCGAGTCCGTGGGTGCCGTGGACGGCGTCGCCGGGGGAGTGTCCCCCGCCCCTTCCGCCTCTTCGCCCGCCCCCGGCCCTGCGTCGCCCTTTCCCGTCGGGAGGCTCGCCGTGCCCGACGCCGTGGGCGCCGCGAGCGCGCCGGGGGCCGTGAAGAGCACGACCGCGCCCAGCACGGACGCCGCCATGGCGGCGGTCGCGGCGCGGCGTGGATTCATCGGGACCTCGGGAATGTCCGGTGTACTGCGGTTGCGCGGTACGGGGATGGCCGTCGGGTGCGTTCTCGGGGTCATGCATGGGTGTGGTTTCGCCATGCATGACCTGCGCTTCCCGGCAATGGTTGCCCTGCACCCGGCACTTTTCGGGTGTGAGGTGCGTCACCTCGATGCGCCGGGGGCCGATCCGGAAATGGCCGAAAACATTCGATGGCCGTGTCGTCGGCGGTGGGGCGGCAGCGCCCGGCGAGCGCACGCGCGGGTGCCCTTCGGCGCCGACACGTGTGCGTGGAGGGGGTGTTGGGGAGGAAGCGGGCCGTCGGCCGGCCCCGGGCGTCCCCGGGGCCGGCCGCTCTCCTGGCCGACCGGAAGGCTGTCCCCTGCCGTCCGGTCGAGGGCCGGGGCGACGTCCCACGGCGCACGGCACGACCCGTGCGCCTCATCGCCCCGGACGTGGATCACGCCCGGTTCGTCCGGCCCGCCGCGCGTGGCGCGGGCGGCGCGGACACCGGGACCAACGAAGCCCGCCCGCGCCGGTCACGCTCCTTCCGGGTGAGTCCTGGACCGAACTCAGATGCGGCCGCGGCCCAGTTCGAGCAACGTCATCGCGAGCGTGGTGCCCGGCCTGCCCAGCTCCCGCGTGTAGCGGCCGACGATCTGCGTCTCGCGCGACAGGTTCACCCGGCGCCCGCCCGAGGCGATGCGCGACTGCTGCACGGCGGCCGAGGCCGCGGTGCGCTCCCGCACCAGCGCGATGATGCGTTCGTCGAGTTCGTCGATGCGGCTTCTGGTCGTCGTGATCGCCGCGGCGGCGGCCTCGGTGTGCGCGCCGGTGTCCGCGGGCCGCGTGCCCCCGGCCGCATCGGCGGTGCGCGGGGCGGCGGGGGAGTCCGGCGTGCCGGGGGCGTCGGGGGTGTGCTGGTTGCTCCGGGTGTCGTTCATGGTGGGCTCCTCGGGGGCGCTCGGTACGGGTGCGCGCTCCGGGACGGCCGGGTCCGGACAACGGCAGGCGCCCCGGACCGTGGTGGCCCGGGGCGCCTGGGGAATCGCTCGTCAGTGGTTCAGACGGCACGACCATGGCAGCCGGGGGGCCGGTTGCCATAGGTAAACCTGAAGGTTCGTGACGCGAACATGGGCCCATTATGCGCGGCGCCCACGGCGGCACGTCCCGCGGCCCGCATCGTGAGACACCGCGGGCGCCCGGCGGGCCCGGGGGAGTTATCCACAGGCCGGACGGGGTGCGGGCACGCCCCGTTAAACTCGACGCCGAGAGCGCGGGCCCCGCAGCATCCGGGACGCCCGCCCCCCCCAGCCCACCGCCGGAAGGCCGCCCGTGCCCGCAGCACCACCCGCCACCCACGACCCCGACACCGTCATCGTTGTCGACTTCGGCGCGCAGTACGCCCAGCTCATCGCCCGTCGCGTCCGCGAGGCCCGGGTGTACAGCGAGATCGTGCCGCACACCATGCCGGTCGCCGAGATCCTGGCCAGGAAGCCCGCCGCGATCATCCTCTCCGGGGGCCCCTCGTCGGTGTACGAGGACGGCGCCCCCGGCATCGACCCCGCCCTGTTCCACGCCGGGGTCCCGGTCTTCGGCATGTGCTACGGCTTCCAGCTCATGGCCACGACCCTCGGCGGCACCGTCGACAACAGCGGCGCGCGCGAGTACGGCGGCACCGCCCTCCGGGTCTCCCTGCCGGGCTCCACCCTCTTCGAGGGCACCCCCGCAGAGCAGTCGGTGTGGATGTCGCACGGCGACGCGTGCAGCGCCGCCCCCGAGGGCTTCGCCGTCACCGCCGCCACCGCGACCGTCCCGGTGGCCGCCTTCGAGGACGACGAGCGGCGGCTGTACGGGGTGCAGTACCACCCCGAGGTGATGCACACCACCCACGGCCAGCAGGTCCTGGAGCACTTCCTGTACCGCGGCGCGGGCATCGAGCCGACGTGGACGACGGGCAGCGTCATCGAGGAGCAGACCGAGGCGATCCGCGCCAGGATCGGCGGCAGCAGGGCGATCTGCGGGCTGTCGGGCGGGGTCGACTCCGCGGTCGCGGCCGCCCTGGTGCAGCGTGCCATCGGCCCCCGCCTGACCTGTGTGTACGTCGACCACGGCCTGATGCGCAAGGGCGAGACCGAGCAGGTCGAGAAGGACTTCGTGGCGGCCACCGGCGTCCGGCTGAAGATCGTCGACGCCTCGGAGCGCTTCCTGGCCGCGCTCAAGGGCGTCAGCGACCCCGAGGAGAAGCGGAAGATCATCGGCCGGGAGTTCATCCGGGTCTTCGAGCAGGCCCAGGCCGAGATCGTCGCCGCGGCCCCCGACGACGAGCCCGTCGAGTTCCTGGTCCAGGGCACCCTGTACCCCGACGTGGTCGAGTCCGGCGGCGGCACGGGCACGGCCAACATCAAGTCCCACCACAACGTCGGCGGCCTCCCCGACGACCTGGAGTTCCAGCTCGTGGAGCCGCTGCGGCAGCTCTTCAAGGACGAGGTCCGGATGGTCGGCGCCCAGCTCGGGCTGCCCGAGGAGATCGTCCAGCGGCAGCCGTTCCCCGGCCCGGGGCTCGGCATCCGCATCATCGGGGAGATCACCCGCGACCGCCTCGACCTGCTGCGCGAGGCCGACGCCATCGCGCGCGAGGAGCTGACGGCGGCGGGGCTCGACCGGGACATCTGGCAGTGCCCCGTGGTGCTGCTCGCCGACGTCCGCAGCGTCGGGGTCCAGGGCGACGGCCGCACCTACGGCCACCCCGTGGTCCTGCGCCCCGTCTCCTCCGAGGACGCCATGACGGCCGACTGGTCCCGGCTGCCGTACGACGTCCTGGCCCGGATCTCGACCCGTATCACCAACGAGGTCGCCGAGGTCAACAGGGTCGTGCTCGACGTGACAAGCAAGCCGCCGGGCACCATCGAGTGGGAGTGACGCCCGCGCGCGGCTGAGCCCCGGCGCGCGCGTCACCACGCGCCCCCGGGGCCCGCCCGCGTGCGCGGCGCGCGGTCACTCGGACGCGCTGCGCCCCCGGTCGGTCAGCAGCGACCAGATCACGAACAGCGCGATGCCGATGGACACGATCGCCCACACCGGCTGGTACGGCAGCCACATGAAGTTCGCGATCAGCGCGAGGGACGCGAAGAACACCGCGACCGCGCGCGCCCAGGGCGCCCGGGAGAGCACCCCGAGGCCGGTGACGGCCAGGGCGATACCGAGGGCCAGATGGACCCAGCCCCACGAGGACACGTCGAACTTGAAGGTGTACGTGCCCAGGCGCGTCCACACGTCGTCCTTGAAGATGCCCACGAAGCCGTTGAGGATGCCGATCACACCCTCGACCAGGAGCATCACCCCCGCGAACACGGTCCCGCCGGTCGCCCAGGCGCTGCGGGACGGGTGGGACCGGTGCGGGGGGTGCCGGGAAGTCGATACCTGAGCCATGAGTGCTCCTTCGACGGGGTGCGCGCGCATGGCGACGGGATGCACCCGTGCGTGCTGCCACCCGATTGAGTGTTAAGTGCGAGGTACCGCATTTCCGGCATTCAAACCATCTCGCCCATATCGGATGGGTGCCCCACTCCGGCGACAGCCGGGCCGCGGCCCCCGGCCCCCGGCGGCACTCCCGACCGGGTCCCACCTCACCACTACGGTGCACGATCTCCCCGGCACGGGCCGCGATCTTCCCGGCTCCTCGGCACTACGGCGCTCCGCCCCGGCACCCCGGGCCTCCGGCCCGTAACTCACCGAGGCCGGTCCCTCGGCTCCTCGCGCCCGCCCCCCGCGGCCGTACCGCCGGGGCCCCGCGCGCCGCCGCCCCCTTCGCCGTCCCTGAAGCCCCGCAGCACCACGGCCTTGACGTCGGCGAACTCCTCGTCGGTCAGCACGCCCTCGCGGTGGAGCTGCCCCAGCTCGCGCAGCCTGCGCAGCAGCACGTCATGGTGGTCGTCGCGGGGCGGGGCCGCGGGCCGCGCCGCGTCCAGCAGCATCTGTGCGAGCCCGGGCCGCGCGGTCGCCTGGGGCCGCAGCGTGGGGTGCGGGAGCCGTGCCACCACGGCCGCGGCCACCAGCGCCGTCAGCAGGTCGCGGCGGGCGCTGCCCCACAGGTCGAGCGCCCAGGGGTCCTCCTTGGGCGACCGCTTGATCAGCGACGACTCCGCCGTCACGAACCGCAGCACGCCGTTGTCGAGCCCCCGCTTCGGCAGCCACTCCACCGACAGCAGATCGGCGAGGTCGACGAGCCGCGGGTTCTCCTCCTTCTTGCTCCCGGAACTGGTGGACGCCCAGTCGATCCGCACCCGGGACCCGTCGAACGACACCGCCCCGTCGCTCGCCTGCACCGTCAGCGGCACCGCGGGCCCCGGCAGCAGATACCCGTCCGTGCGCCCCTTGGGCACCTGGTCGAGCAGCAGCGCCTGCCGTATCTCCTCCAGCACGTACTCCGCGGCCCCGGTGTGCTGCCTGTCCACCGGCAGCCGGTACGGATCGGAGTCCACGGGCAGCATGCCCCCGGTCGCCTGGAGCAGCGGGTCCGAGCCCTCCCGCAGGGTCAGCCTGAGCCTGCCCCGCTTGCCCTCCTGCTCGAAGGACACCCCGGAAACAGCCTCGATCGGTACGGTGACTTCCCCGTAGGTCTGCCGGAACAGCCCCGCGGAGCGGTGCGCCCCGGGAGCGATCCGTATGGTGGACCCGTCGAAGGCCCAGACGCCGCCCCGTTGGATGATCTCGGCCATACCGCGATTGTCCCAGCCCCCGCTCCGGACCGGTCCGGCTCTGCCGCCGCCGGACCTCCCGCGTGGCGCCGCCGTGCAGTACGGCACAATGCGGGATCGGCCACGGGGTGTTGGCGGAGCGGTCCGGGACGGGGCCACCAGGGCGCGCAGGGCGCGGAAGGCGGAGTTGACGCGTGGCAGTGCAGGAAGCTGAGCAGAGTACCCACGAGGGCGGCTGCACCTGCGGCGACTGCCCCCACGGGGTGCGGGAGGGGCACAGGCGCGCCGTCGCCGCGTTCGTCGCCAAGCGTGACGCGTTCGCCCGCGGCAAGGGGCTGCCGGGCGCGGTCGCGCACTCCACCGGCGCCTCCCGGCAGTGGGTGTCCGACGAACTCACCCAGTCCGCGGGCGAGGTCGCCGCGCGCAGCCGCGCCGAGAGCGACGCGTGGACCGCCGCCCTGCTGCCGCGGACCGTCTACACGGTGTGGGGCGCCACCCTGCTGCTGCTCCTTGTGCAGGCGCTCACCGCGATCGGCGCGGGCTGGACCAGCGCGCGCACCGCGGGGCTGCTCGCCGCCGCGGTCACCGCGGGCGCGCTGACCGCCGCCGCCTGGGTGCACCGCGCCAAGGGCGGCATCCTCGCCCCCCTGACCGGCGAGGACAACCGGCTGTCCACCTCGCGGGCCGTCGCCGCCTGCTGGGTGTTCCTCGCGGTCTTCTCGGTGCTCGTCCTCGCCGGTGAACTCGCCGGGGCGTCGGACCACGCCAGGCGCGACGACCTCATCGACGGGCTCGAACTCTCCCGGGGCGCCGGGGTGGTGACCGTGCTCGCGGTGGTCTGCGCGGTCGCGGTGCTGGTGCGGCGGGTGGTCGGCACCCGGCTGCGCACCGGGCGGCTCCAGAAGGTGCCTGCCGACCGGCCGCGCACCGCCGACCTGCTCACCGACGACTCCGGCGGCGCCGACTTCGCGGACACCCAGTACGTGCTGGTGAGCACGGTCGCGGTGGTCTTCGCCGCGGTGCGGCTCGCGCGCCGCCCGGAACAACTCCCCGACCTGCCGTGGGGCCTCGCACTGCTGGTGCTGGTGTCCGCCGCCACCTACCTCGTGGGCAAGTACGCGGAGGGCGGCCGTGCGGTGATCCTCTCCGTGGTCCGCGCCAGGGAGGCGGGCGACCTCGACGGGCCCATCCGCAACGGCGACGACATCGAGATCCGCGGCACCGGCTTCGTACCGCCTGGCGCCGAGCGCGCCGACCGGCTCGCCAGGACCGTGGTGCGGATCGGCACCGTCCACGTCCATGTGCCGCTGGTCCCGGTCGCGGGCGGCTTCTCCAACCCCACCGACACCGTGCTGACCGTGCCGGTGCCCGTCGAGGTGGAGCCGGGACGCGTCGACGTCCAGGTCGTCACCGCCGCGGGCACCGAGACCAACACCTGCGCGATCGACGTCACCAGCGACTGAACCCCTGCCCGGGGCCCGCGCCCGCGGCGGTGAGCGACCGCCCGCAGTGGCGGTGAGCGCCCCGCCGCCCGCATCCGTATGGTCCGGTGACGGCACTCGGCACGGGCAGGGAAGGCGGCGCGGGGCATGGCGCTCGGACGGAACGTGGACAATGAGAACACCTATCCCGACCGGCTCGACGGCGGCGGCCGGCGCCGCGGTGGCGGCACCGGGACACGCGCGCTGCTCGCGAGGCCGGGGGCCGCGCTGCTGCCGCTGCGGATCTTCCTCGGCGTCACCTTCGTCTACGCGGGCCTCGACAAGCTGACCGACAGCACCTTCCTCTCGGCGACCGGCTCGGGCTCACTCGGCGAGATGATGCACGCCGTACGGGACTCGGCTGCCGTCCCCGGCCTGGTGGACCTGGCGCTCAAGAGCCCGGAGGGCTTCGGCTACGCGATCGCCTTCGGGGAGCTTGCCGTGGGCCTCGGCGCGCTCTTCGGCCTGCTCACACGGATCGCGGCCGCGGGCGGCGCGCTGATCTCGCTGAGCCTGTGGCTGACCGTGAGCTGGTCGACAGAGCCGTACTACTACGGGAACGACCTGGTGTACCTGATGGCATGGCTGCCGCTGGTGCTCGCGGGCGCCCCGCTGCTCTCCCTCGACGCCGTCATCGCGGGCCGCCGCCGCACGCCGGGCGCCCTGGGCTGACGCCCCGCCCGGCTCCCGACGGCGCAGGACGCCCGGCCGGGAGCGCGCGCGAGTCACCACCCCTCGGCTGTGTCCTCCGCGTTGTTCGCGTTCTCCGCGTTCTCCGCGTTGTTCGCGCGTCGGCGCGCGCGCCGTATCCGATGCCGTATGGCGCCGGTCACCATGCCCACCACGGCGGCCAGGCACAGGCCCCCGATCACGGTCGGCAGCGCGGCGAACCAGAGGGTGTCCCACCAGCCCGCGGCGTCGCCCGCGTACGCGAGCGCGACGCCGATCAGGAACAGGCCCGCCACCAGCCTCCCCGGCTGGAACTCATGACGCATCGCGGGTCACCTCCGCTTGTCCGATGCCGACGTCCACCCGCAGGGACACCGTGCCGTGGCTCTTCATCCCGGCCGGAGGGGACAGCTCCAGCCGCTTCTCCTTGCCCGGCGCCACGTCCACGTCCTTGCTGTCGTCGCCGGGCAGTTGGATGTCCCCCACGCCCACATGGACGTAGAGCCGTACGGCCATGTCCTTCGGTATGACGATCTTCGCCCGCCCGACGCCGACCTTCACCTCCGAGGTCAGCGTGGCGCCGTCCTGCGGCTTGAGGCGGCGCAGGTCGAGGGTGCCGACTCCGGTGCCCAGGTCGTAGTGGCGGTGCAGGCCCGAGGCGGAGGACGGGGACCAGGTGGTGCGCATCCAGTCCGTGGTCACGTTGTCCGGGAGCGCCGCGGCGCCCGTGAGCAGCCCCGCCGTGATCACCGCGAGCACGATGGAACCGCCGCCGGTCCTGCCCAGCATCGCGCTCAGCGCGATCCCGACGCCGAACGCGCCCAGCGCGCAGGCCAGTCCCGTCTCCAGGCTGGTGCCGAGCGGCTCGCGGTCCCAGGTAAGACCGGTGCCGAGCGCCGCGCCCGCCACCGCGAGCAGGAACACGAGGCCGCCGATCCAGCGCGGCCCGCGGGTCTCCGCCGGGGCCCGCTCGGGCCGCCCGGGGGGCCGCCTGCCGCGCGCGATGTTCATCGCCGCCGCCACGTCACGCGCCGTCGAGGGCCCCCACAGATAGCCCGTGCCCCCCACGTGCGTACCGTCCTTGACGATCGGGCCGCGCCACCACGAGGCCGCCGACGCCACCACGGGCGGCGCCTGCGCCTCCGGCGGGGCGTCGGCCGCGGCCTGGGCCGCCAGCGGATCGGGGTCGGGGGCGCTGCGCTGCCGCGACCAGTAGCCGGCCCCCGCGAGCAGGAGGGCGAGGGTGGCGCCGAAGGAGAGGACGGCCGCGTTGTTCAGCATCGACAGCAGCAGCCCGCAGCCGACGAGGGCGCACAGCACCGCCGTGAGCGCCGGGCCGTCCACCCGCCCGGACAGCAGCCTGCGCGCCTCGTTCTCGTCGTCGTCCGCGTACGGCAGCGCCAGCCAGGCGACGCCGTAGAAGATCAGCCCGAGCCCGCCGGTGACGGACAGCACGGCGAGCACGACGCGGAAGATGACCGGGTCGATGTCGCAGTGCCGCCCGAGACCGGCGCACACGCCCGCGACCACCTTCTGCTCCCGGTCGCGCCGGATGCCCAGCAGCGCCTGGGCGGCACGCCTGCCGCCGCCGCCCGGTGGCATGTCCGAGGGCGGCGCGTCGGATGGCCCCCGGGCCGCGCCGGGACCCTGGGCCGCCGCGGGGGGCTGCTGATCCGTCATACGTCCATGGTGACGGCCGCGGCCGCCCCGCGGCATGCGGGACTACCCTGGCCCGACCCTGAGATCTCCCGGAGCCGCCCACAGGACATGCCGGGGCCACGGTCCGTGACAGCACCGGGGCGCCGCGGCGGCGAACACGACCGTCCGCCGCGGCGGCGAACACGACCGTCCGCCGCGGCGGCGACCACGACCGCCGTACGAGATCACGCTCCGGGAGGTCTAGGGGTTCAACCCTGATGCCCGGTCCGCCGCGGCCATGTGACGATCGGACCATGCCGGATGCCGCGACCGTGACCACCGAGGACCCGCGGCCCCCGCGCAAGCTCTACCGCAGCGGCGACGGCCGTTGGCTCGGCGGGGTCGCGCGGGGGCTTGCGGGCCATCTGGGCCTGCCCGTGATGTGGGTCCGGATCATCTTCGTCGGACTCGTCACCGCCGACGGCCTCGGTGCCCTGCTCTACGCCGCCTTCTGGTTCTTCGTACCGCTCGGCGTCGGCGGCGTCGGCGGCCAGCGGCCCGCCGCGCTCTTCACCGAGACCGCGCCCGACGGCCGCCGCAGACTCGTCGCGCGCAGGCCCGACAAGGGCCAGATCGTCGCCCTGCTCGCCATGATCGTGGTGGCGGGCGTCTTCGTCGGCAACGTCAACATCGGCGGCCCCGCCAAGGCGTACCTGTGGCCCACCATCCTGGTCGGCGCGGGCGTCGCCCTCGTCTGGCGGCAGGCGGACAACGCCAGGCGCGCCCGCTGGATGGAGGTCGGCCGCAGGCGCAGGACGCTCACCTTCGCGCGCACGGCGGCCGGGGTGCTCCTCGTCGGCACCGGGGTCTCCGGCATCTTCGTCCTCCAGGGCTCCGCCGAGCACCTCGGCGCCGTCCTCCAGGCGTCGCTCGCGGTGTTCGTCGGCATCGCCCTGCTCGCCGGGCCGTATCTGGTGCGGATGACACAGGACCTGTCCACGGAGCGGCTGATGCGCATCAGGGCGCAGGAGCGCGCCGAGGTCGCCGCGCACGTCCACGACTCCGTCCTGCACACCCTCACCCTGATCCAGCGCAACGCCGACAGCGCCGGGGAGGTGCGCCGCCTCGCCCGCGCCCAGGAGCGCGAGCTGCGGGCCTGGCTCTACAAGCCGGAGGGATCGGGCGCCTCGGAGGAGGAGGGCCCCAGCACCCTCGGCGAGGCGGTGCGCCGCCATGCCGCCGAGGTCGAGGACAAGCACGGCGTGCCGATCGAGGTGGTCGTCGTGGGAGACTGCCCGCTCGACGAGAAACTGGTGGCGCAGACCCAGGCCGCGCGGGAGGCGATGGTCAACGCGGCCAAGTACGGTGGCGAGGGCGGCGCGGTGCAGGTCTTCGCCGAGGTCGAGGGGGACACGGTCTTCGTCTCCGTAAGGGACCACGGGCCCGGCTTCGACCTGGGCTCGGTGCCGGCCGACCGCATGGGCGTACGGGAGTCGATCATCGGCCGCATGGAGCGCAACGGCGGCAGGGCGCACCTGAGGGCCGCCCCGGGCGGCGGCACGGAGGTCGAGCTGACGATGGAGAGAGCGGAGAAGACGGGATGAGCGACGCGACCGAGGCGGGCGGCGGCGCACGGGGCGAGCAGCCGGGGGACGGCGCCGGGCGGCGGGTGCGGGTCGTCCTCGTCGACGACCACCGCATGTTCCGTACGGGGGTGCGGGCCGAGATCGGCGTGACCGAGCGCACCGGAGTCGAGGTGGTCGGCGAGGCCGCCGACGTCGACCAGGCGGTCACCGTGATCAAGTCGAGCCGCCCCGAGGTGGTGCTCCTCGACGTGCACCTGCCGGGCGGCGGCGGTGTCGAGGTGCTGCGCCGCTGCGCCCCGCTGATGTCCGACGCGCAGGACCCGGTGCGCTTCCTCGCGCTGTCCGTGTCCGACGCCGCCGAGGACGTCATCGGCGTCATCAGGGGCGGCGCCCGCGGCTACGTCACCAAGACCATCACCGGCACCGACCTCGTCGCGTCGATCTTCCGGGTGCAGGAGGGCGACGCGGTGTTCTCGCCGCGGCTCGCCGGGTTCGTGCTGGACGCGTTCGCCTCCACCGACGCCCCGCCCGTGGACGAGGACCTGGACCGGCTCACTCAGCGCGAGCGCGAGGTGCTGCGGCTGATCGCGCGCGGTTACGCGTACAAGGAGATCGCCAAGCAGCTCTTCATCTCGGTGAAGACGGTCGAGTCGCATGTCTCCGCGGTGCTGCGCAAGCTCCAGCTCTCCAACCGGCACGAGTTGACCCGCTGGGCGACCGCGCGCCGCCTCGTCTGACCCGGCGCGGTACGGGCCCCGGGTGACGGGCGCGCGCTCCGGCGCACTCGAAAACTTTCGGGGTGGGGCCTATGCTTGCTCGTCGTGCGTGATGACGAGGGGACGGGGCGCGTCACTCTGGCTCAAGTGGCGGCGCAAGCGGGGGTTTCGATCTCCACCGTGTCAAAAGTGCTCAACGGCCGTCAGGATGTGTCGCCGCCGACTCGTCAGAAGGTGGAGCGCCTCCTGGAGAGCCATGCGTACCGACGTACGCCGCGCTCCGCGTGGGAGGCCCCGCTCATCGAGATCGTCTTCCACGAGCTGGACAGCATCTGGGGCATGGAGCTGATCCGCGGTGTGGAGAACGTGGCGAAGGCGAACAACGCGAGCGTGGTGCTGACCGAGTCGGGCACCCGCCACTCGCCGGGCGCCGACTGGGTCGCCGGGGTGGTACAGCGCCGTCCGGTGGGCGTGGTGCTGGTGTTCTCCTCACTGCCGCCCGCGCTGAAGAAGCAACTGCGCTCCCGCTCCATCCCGTTCGTGATAGTCGACCCGGCGGGCGACCCCGACCCCGACGTGCCCTCGGTGGGCTCGGCCAACTGGTCGGGGGGCCTCGCCGCCACCCGGCACCTCATCGAGTGCGGGCACCGCCGCATCGGCATCATCACCGGCCCCCGCGACATGCTCTGCTCCATGGCCAGGCTGGACGGCTACCGCTCGGCCCTCAGCATGGCCGGGATCGAGGCCGACCCCTCGCTTGTCGCCTTCGGCGACTTCCACGTCGAGGGCGGCCGGGCCCGCGCGGTGGAGATGCTCAGCCGCCCCGACCGGCCCACCGCGCTCTTCGCGGGCAGCGACCTCCAGGCGCTCGGGGTGCTTGAGGCGGCCAGGGTCGCGGGCCTCCGCGTCCCCCACGACCTGTCCGTGGTCGGCTACGACGACGTGCCGCTCGCCCAGTGGTCGAGCCCCGCGCTCACCACCGTGCACCAGCCGCTGCGGCAGATGGCCGAGGAGGCGGCCCAGATGCTCGTACGGCTGCGCACCGACGAGAGCGTCAACACCCGCCTCGAACTGAACACCAGACTCGTCGTCCGCAAGAGCACCGCGCCCCCGGCCGAGACCGCCGGCTGAGCGTTCCGCGGGGGCGGACGCGCGGACCGGGCGCGGCGGGCCGGGACGGGACCGACGCCCGATCGGCCGCCACGCGCGCGCACGCGCGTAGGAGCGCGACCGGGTACACGCGCGCGTGCCCGCGCCGGGCCATACGCGTGTGTGTCGGCGCAGGGTCATACACGCGCGTGTCGGCTGCCCCCCGCCCCCACCACGACCAGCACCTTCCCGACCGTGGCTTCGAAATTTTCGATAGCAGCCATATTCATGGAAGCGCTTCCGGTTCCAGCGGCCTCCGAAAGATCCCAAGTATCCGCAGTTCAAGAGAGCCTTAAGAGGCGACGGGCGACCTAAAGTCTCCGAAAGATTTCCGGTACGTAACGTTGACCGTGTCGACCGAGGCCGGGCATACTCCGATCGGTCGTTACTCAGCGCCACAGCACCATCGCACTCGGGCCGGATGCGCGGCGGCACCCCACGTACCGCGGCGGAATCCCCGCTCGACGGCCCGCCCATGCCATCCGCCGGGCCGCCCCGCGCCCGGCCCTCATGGACGCCCCTCACGGACGCCCCCACGGACGAAGGGACAGCAATGACCGAGCAACCCCCCTCAGGGCGCAGACGCCTGTCCATACGGGCCCTGCGCGGCGCGCTGGGCGTCGGCCTCGCGAGCGTGCTCGCCTCGGCCGGGCTCGTGGCGCTCTCCGCCCCCGCCCAGGCGGCCGACAATCTCGGCGACGCCGCCGCGGCCTCGGGCCGCTACTTCGGCACCGCCCTGGCCACCGGCCACCTCGGCGAGCAGGACTACGCCGCCACCGCCGACCGCGAGTTCAACATGGCGACCCCCGAGAACGAGATGAAGTGGGACGCCACCGAGAGCAGCCGCGGCAGCTTCAACTTCTCCGGCGGCGACCAGATCGTCCAGCACGCCACGGCCGCGGGCATGCAGGTGCGCGGCCACACCCTGGTCTGGTACTCGCAGCTCCCCGGCTGGGTCAGCGGCCTCGGCGCCACCGACCTCCAGTCGGCCATGGACAACCACATCACCACGCTGATGCAGCACTACGCGGGCGAGATCTACGCGTGGGACGTCGTCAACGAGGCGTTCCAGGACGGCGGCAGCGGCGCCCGGCGCCCCTCGCCCTTCCAGGACAAGCTCGGCGACGGCTACATCGAGCACGCCTTCAGGACCGCGCGCGCCGCCGACCCCGGCGCCAAGCTCTGCTACAACGACTACAACATCGACGGCGTCAACGCGAAGAGCACCGCCGTCTACAACATGGTCAAGGACTTCAAGTCCCGCGGCGTGCCCATCGACTGCGTCGGGTTCCAGGGCCACTTCAACCCGCAGTCCCCCGTCACCTCCGACTACCAGCAGAACCTGGAGCGCTTCGCCGCGCTCGGCGTCGACGTCCAGATCACCGAGCTGGACATCGAGGGCTCGGGCAGCGCCCAGGCCGACAGCTACCGCAAGGTCGTCACCGCGTGCATGGCCGTCGAGCGCTGCAACGGCATCACCGTCTGGGGCGTCACCGACAAGTACTCGTGGCGCAGCGGCGGCACCCCCCTGCTGTTCGACGGCAACTACCAGAAGAAGCCCGTGTACGACGCCGTGCTCCAGGCGCTCGGCGGCACCCCGGGCGGCGACCCCGGTGACCCCGGCGACGACCCGGGCGACCCGGGCAGCGCCGCATGCACCGCCACCTACGCCGAGACCCAGCGCTGGGGCGACCGCTTCAACGGGCAGATCACGGTGCGCGCGGGGGACTCGGCGATCAGCGACTGGACGGTCCGCGTCACCCTGCACTCCCCGCAGACGGTGCCGACCACCTGGAACGGACAGGCGAGCTACGACGGCTCGGTGCTGACCATGAGGGCCAACGGCAACGGCAGCCTGGGCGCCGGGCAGTCGACGACCTTCGGCTTCACGGTCATGGCCAACGGCAACTGGTCGGCCCCGGCGGTCGCCTCCTGCACGGCGACCTGACCCCTGGGGCGCCCGCCGGTACTCCCCTGCCGGCCGGCGAGGAGCGCGGCGCGACGGCAGCCACCGCCGCGCCCGCACCGCTTCGCGACCGGCGCGGCGCGCGCCGCCATCCCGCGCGCCGCGCCGGTTTCAGGCCACCCGGGCGGCACCGGCGAACGGCATCGAGTCGACCGGCGCGAAGCTCACCGTGGAGCCGGGGCTCGGCGCGTGGATGACCCTGCCGCCGCCCACGTAGATCCCCACGTGGCTGACGCCCGAGTAGTAGAACACCAGGTCGCCCGGGGCGAGCTGGGAGCGCGGGACGCGGTGGCCCGCGTTGATCTGGGCGTAGGTCGTGCGCGGCAGCGCGACGCCCGCCGCGCGGTACGCGGCCTGGGTGAGCCCCGAGCAGTCGTACGCGTGCGGGCCCGAGGCGCCCCAGACGTAGGGGCTGCCGACCGCGCGGTAGGCGTAGGCGACGGCGGCGGAGGCCCGTGAGCTGCCCGCGGCGGGCGCGCCGCCCTCCCGCGCCGCGGCGGGGACGCCCTCGGCGGCGGGGGCGTCGGCGCCCCGGCCGCGGCCGACACGGTTGCGTTCCCTGGCCGTCAGCCGGGACAGCAGCTCCCTGGCCTCGGTCAGCTTGCCGCCGATGGTCTTCTTGCGGCGCTTCAGCTCGCCCTGGCGCTTCCTGAGCGTGCTTGTCTGCTTCTTCGCCTCGCTGCGCAGCCCGTCCACGGCGGCCTGCTCGCGGGCGAGTGAGCGCAGCTTCCCCGCCTGGCCGCGCCCGGCGCGCTCGGCGAGCGAGGTGCGCTCCAGATAGCGGTCGGGGTCGGGCGACAACGCCAGGCGCACATAGGGCGCGAGGGTGCCCTCGCGGTACTGCGCGGCGGCGGTGGAACCGAGGTCGTCGCGCAGCGAGTTGACCCGGTCCGTCCTGCGGGCCGCCTCGTCGCGGAGGTCGTCGAGGCGCGCCTCGGCCTTGTCGGCCTTCTCCTTGGCGCCGTTGTAGCGTTCTGTCGCCGCCTCGGCGTCGTGGTAGAGCGACGCGACGCGCGCCCTCACCTCGGCGGGCGAGGCGGGCGCGGCCTGCGCGGGCTCGTCGAGGGCGGCGGCGGCCGCCGCCCCGGCGAGGGCCAGGGTGACGGCGGCGCGCAGTGTCCGGCCGCTGACGTGGCGCTGTTTTCGTTTGCGGTGCGCTGCCAAAGGGGCTGCACGTCCTCTCGTCCTCCCGGGCGGCCTCGTACGGCCTCGGCCTCGGCCCGCCCGTGCGGCGGCCGGTCGCCGCCCCGTGCGGACGGCAGTGGGCATCCGGTCGCCCGACACAGGACCGTAGGACGGACCGTGACGCCACTGTTACCCGGTGTGTGCAAATGACCGCAGGAGATCAGGACATGAGCGGGGTTGATGGGTTCGATGGAGTGAAGTGGTGCCTTTATTCGGCCGGGTGACCGAAGCGACCCTCGGTAACAGCGGGTGTCCGGGCCGGGCGCCGCCGCGGCGGGGGCCCTCGAAGGGGTCCTGAAGCGGGCGTTTAGGCTCCGGATATGGACGTACTCATCCACCTCTTCGTCGGCCTGCACATCATCGGCATCGCCTCGCTCCTCGGCGGCTTCCTCACGCAGATGAAGGCCATGCGGGAGGGTACGGCCCGCTTCAACGCCGCCATGCTGCACGGTGCGCTCACCATGCTCGTCACCGGCGCCGTGCTGGTCGGCCTCAACCAGGCCGACGACAGCCCCGTGAACAACGTCAAGATCGGCGTCAAGCTCGCGGTGCTGATCGTCATCCTCGGCCTCGTCTATGTGAAGCGCGACGACGAGAAGGCCGAAACCCCCCTCTTCGGCCTCGTGGGCCTGCTCACGACGGCCAACATCTTCATCGCCGTGCTGTGGACCTGACCCACGCCCCCGGCCCGTGGCGGTGCCGACGGATCAGCTCCCCGGGCCCGCGTACGAGAACCGGTACCCGGCGAAGTCGCCGACACGGACATAGCCGAGCCGCCGGTAGAGGGCATTGCTGGTGGCGTTGGCCGGGTCCGTGAACAGGACGACGTCCGTCGCGCCCGCGGCCCGCGCGGCACGGCTCACCTCGACCGTCACGGCGCCCGCGTAGCCGCGGCCCCGCAGGGGGGCCGGGGTGTAGACGGGGTCCACCCGGATCATCCCGCCGACCATCGAGGTCACGGCGGCCATGGAGACGGGAGCGTCGTCCGGGGTCTCCCAGAACGTGAAGTGCCGGTCGCCGAAGCGCGAGTCGGCCCAGGAACCGGCGTCGATCAGGTCGAGGGAGGGCTGCTCGCCGACCTCGACGCAGAACGCGCGACACCAGCGCACGACGCGCTCACGGTCTTCCTCGCCCGCCCCGCGGCCCCGGCCCTCCGGAAGCGGGTCCTGCGGCGTGAGGGTGCCGAGACGGTGGAGACACGTACGCGAGAAGAGGGCCGGCACCGCACCGGTGCACCGCCGCCACGCCCGGGCGAACGCGGTGGCGGTGCCGTGGTCCGCGAGGACCTGGGAAGGGAAGTGGCCGAGGGCGGCGAGGCCGGTGGCGAGGGTGTCGACCTGCCCGGCGGAGAGTGCGGTGAGGCCGAGACGGCCGCGCGGGGTCCGGTAGAAGACGGCGCGGACCTCGCCCCCCGACTCCAGCAGGCCGAAGGCGGCCGCCCCGGCACCGGGCGCGCCCGCCCCGCGCGTGCGGATTCTCTCGATGTCGGTCAGCGGCGTGGTGTGCAGGGCAGGCCGCGAGCGCAGGAAGTCCCCGGCCCGGGCCAGGAAGCCGTCGACGTCATCCGTGAGTTGCCAGTCGTCCGAAAGCATGCTCCATGATCCCGGGCCCAGGGACGGTGGGACACCGTGGGACGGCCACCACGCGCGCGTGCCGACCGTCCCACCGCCCTACGCCGGCCGCACCACGCTGTGGATCGGCATGTAGTAGATCGACTCGACGCGGACACTCGCGCCCGGCTTCGGGGCGTGGATCATCTGGCCGTTGCCGATGTACATGCCGACATGGCTGATGTCGTCGTAGAAGAACACCAGGTCGCCCGGCTGGGCGTCGTCGACCGACACCGTGGTGCCGACCTCGACCTGGTCCCAGGTGGTGCGCGGCAGGGAGATGCCCGCCGCCTTCCACGCCGCCTGGGTGAGCCCCGAGCAGTCGTACGAGTCCGGGCCCGTCGCACCCCACACGTACGGCTTGCCGATCTGCGCGCGGGCGAAGTCGAGCGCCTTCTGCGCCTTGGCCGCGTACCCGGTGGAGCTGCCCGAGCCGCCCGAGCCCGGCTGGCCCGAGCCGCCGTCCGACCCCGCCGCCTGCTCCTGCTCCTGCTTGCGCTTCTTCTCCTCCGCGGCCTGCTTCTTCGCCAGCTCGGCGGCCTTGCGCTCGGCCTCCTCCTGCTTCTTCTTCTCGATCGCGGCGAGCCTGGCCTTCTCCTCGGCCGTGAGCTTGGACAGCAGTGTGCGCGCGCTGCCCAGCTTCTTCTGGACCGTGTCCTTGGTGGTCTTCAGCTCGGTCTGCGAGTCGGTCAGGCCGACCAGGCCCTCGCTCGCCTCGGTGCGCTTCTTCGCGGTGGCGGCCTGCTGCTTCTGGTAGTCGTCGACCGCGGCCTTCTGGCGGGTGGTGAGCCGGTCCATCAGGTGGTCCTGGTCGAAGTACGCCTGCGGGCTGTCCGCGAGCAGCAGCGTGGCGGTGTCCCCGAGGCCGCCGGTGCGGTACTGCGCGGCGGCGAAGGAGCCCAGCGCGCGGCGGGCGTCGTTGAGCTTCTCGGTGCGCGACGCCACGTCGTCGAGGAGCTTGTCGACGCGCTTGCGTTGCTTCGCCGCGTCCTCCTTGGCGGCGTTGTACTTCTGGGTGGCCGTGCCCGCCTGCCGGTACAGGTCGTCGACCTGCTTCTGCACCTCTTCGAGCGTGGGCTTCGGCTTCGCGGGGGCGGCCTGCGCGCTGCCCGACAGGAGCGCCACGGAGGTGAGCGCGGCGGTGGTGATGCCAATCGCGGGCGCGGTGCGGACGGGGGTCCGCGGCTTGCGGTGCGACGCCAAGGGGCGACTCCTTCCGTGGGCCGCCTACCGGGTTAGCTGTCGGGTTCGGGCGGGTGGTCCGGAAGGCTGCCCTACGGCCCCTGGGCTCGCCGCACGCGCGCGTGCGGCCGTCCCACGGGCCGATTCACCCCGGGGTCCATGGGTCCCCGGCTCAGGCCGCCCACGGGGGACGGCACACGACTCGGCGGGGGCCACCCGTCCCGGCGTGATCGCCGGTGGGGGTACGGGTCGCCCGCCGGGCACGGTAGCCAACTCGTGTGAGCGCTGTGAAGGTTGGTGTTCCATTTGCCCGATACATTTTTGTGATGTTCGCACTGTGTGAGCGGTGCGTCGCGGTGTGCTCGCGTCTTGGGCCCGTTCCGGTTGCCGGTACGGGCTGTCCGGGGGCCGCCCCGGATGTCAGTGGGGGCGCCTAGACTCGGGGACGATGAGCAGCCTCTTCGACGACAGCTTCCTGGCGCACCTCAAGCCCGCCGCGGCCGCGGGCGAGGAGCCCCCGCCGCCCGAGGACGGGCCCCCGGAGGACATCCCGGCGGACCTGTTCGGCGGGAAGTTCGACGCGCCCCCGCCCGGGGCCGCGTACTACCGCGACGGCGCCAGACGCCCCGCGGCGGACCCGGACGCCCTCCTCGCGGGGCTGAACGACCCGCAGCGCGCCGCCGTCACGCACAGCGGCTCCCCGCTGCTCATCGTCGCGGGCGCGGGCTCCGGCAAGACCCGGGTGCTCACCCATCGCATCGCCCACCTCCTCGCGGCCCGCTCCGTCCACCCCGGGCAGATCCTCGCGATCACCTTCACCAACAAGGCCGCGGGCGAGATGAGGGAGCGCGTCGAGCAGCTCGTCGGGCCGCGCGCCGCCGCGATGTGGGTCATGACGTTCCACAGCGCGTGCGTGCGCATACTGCGCCGCGAGTCGAAGCGGCTCGGCTTCACCTCCTCCTTCTCGATCTACGACGCGGCCGACTCCAAGCGGCTGATGGCCCTCGTCTGCCACGACCTGGAGCTGGACCCCAAGCGCTACCCGCCCAAGGCGTTCAGCGCCAAGATCTCCAACTTGAAGAACGAGCTGATCGACGAGGAGGACTTCGCCGCGCAGGCGGCCGGGGGCGCCGCCCAGGGGTCCGACACGGGCGGCAGCTTCGAGCGGACCCTCGCGCAGGCGTACGCGCTCTACCAGTCGCGGCTGCGCGAGGCCAACGCCCTCGACTTCGACGACCTCATCATGACGACGGTCCACCTGCTGCGCGCCTTCCCCGACGTCGCCGAGCACTACCGCCGCCGCTTCCGGCACGTCCTCGTCGACGAGTACCAGGACACCAACCACGCGCAGTACGCCCTCGTCCGCGAGCTGGTCGGCACCCCGCCCGCGCCCGACGCGCAGGAGGACCCCGCGGCGAGCCCTGCGACGGACGACGACGCGGTGCCGCCCGCCGAGCTGTGCGTGGTGGGCGACGCCGACCAGTCGATCTACGCCTTCCGCGGCGCCACCATCCGCAACATCCTCCAGTTCGAGGAGGACTACCCGAACGCGACGACGATCCTCCTCGAACAGAACTACCGCTCCACGCAGACGATCCTCACCGCCGCCAACGCGGTCATCGAGCGCAACGAGAGCCGCCGCCCCAAGAACCTGTGGACCAACGCGGGCGCGGGCGCGCGCATCACCGGCTACGTCGCCGACACCGAGCACGACGAGGCCCAGTTCGTCGCCGACGAGATCGACAGGCTCACCGACGCCGGGGACGCGAAGGCGGGCGACGTCGCCGTCTTCTACCGGACCAACGCGCAGTCCCGTGTCTTCGAAGAGATCTTCATCCGGGTCGGGCTGCCGTACAAGGTCGTCGGCGGCGTCCGCTTCTACGAGCGGCGCGAGGTCAGGGACGTCCTCGCCTATCTGCGCGTCCTCGCCAACGCGGAGGACTCGGTGCCGCTGCGCCGCATCCTCAACGTGCCCAAGCGCGGCATCGGAGACCGCGCCGAGGCCATGATCGACGCCCTCGCGCAGCGCGAGAAGATCACGTTCCCCGCCGCCCTGCGCCGCGTCGACGAGGCGTACGGCATGGCGGCGCGCTCCGCGAACGCGGTCAAGCGCTTCAACACCCTCATGGAGGGCCTGCGCACGGTCGTCGAGTCCGGCGCCGGCCCCGCCACGGTCCTCGAAGCCGTCCTCGAACAGACCGGCTACCTCGCCGAACTCCAGGCGTCCACCGACCCCCAGGACGAGACCCGTATCGAGAACTTGCAGGAACTCGCCGCCGTCGCCCTGGAGTTCGAGCAGGCGCGCGGCGAGGAGGACGCGGGCACCCTCGCCGACTTCCTCGAACAGGTCGCCCTCGTCGCCGACTCCGACCAGATCCCCGACGAGGACGAGGAGGGCGCGGGCGTCATCACGCTGATGACGCTGCACACCGCCAAGGGCCTGGAGTTCCCCGTGGTGTTCCTGACCGGCATGGAGGACGGCGTCTTCCCGCACATGCGCGCCCTCGGCCAGGCCAAGGAGCTTGAGGAGGAGCGCCGGCTCGCCTACGTGGGCATCACCCGCGCCCGCGAGCGGCTGTACGTGACCAGGTCCACCCTGCGCAGCGCGTGGGGCCAGCCCTCGTACAACCCCCCGTCGCGCTTCCTGGAGGAGATCCCCGGCGAGCACGTGGACTGGAAGCGCACCGGGGCCGCCCAGCCGACGGCCACCGCGGGTTCGGTCGCCGCCGCCCTGTCGTCGTCCCGCTCGCGCGGCTCCGGCGTGCCGGGCTTCGCGACCCGCAGGGCGACCGAGAAGCCCGCCATCTCGCTGGCGGTGGGCGACCGCGTCACCCACGACCAGTTCGGCCTCGGCACGGTCGTCGGAGTGAAGGGCACGGGGGGCAACGCGGAAGCGACCATCGACTTCGGCGACCCCAAGCCGAAGCGGCTGCTGCTGCGGTACGCACCGGTCGAGAAGCTGTAGTCGCCGGTCGCCGGTGGCCCGTTCGCCGCCCGTGCCCGCGGGCGGCAGGCGGTGTGCCCTGGCCGGGTCAGGTGGGGTCGAGGCCGTGGCTGCGCAGCCACGGCAGCGGGTCGACGGCGGCGCCGCCGCCCGGGCGCACCTCGAAGTGCATGTGCGGGCCCGTGGAGTTGCCGGAGCTGCCGGACAGCGCGATCTGGTCGCCCGCCTGGACGACGGTGCCGCTGGGCACCGAGTACCCCGACAGATGGCAGTACCAGGTCTCGGTGCCGTCCTTGGCGGTGACGATCGCCATGTTGCCGTAGGCCGAGTTGTACTGCGTGCGCACGGTCCCGTCGATCGCGGAGAACACCGCCGTGCCGTACTGCACGGGGAAGTCGATGCCGGTGTGCACCGACATCCAGTTGACGCCCGCCTGCCCGAAGTAGGCGCTGAGGCCGTGCTGCTTGACCGGCAGCACGAACTTGGGGCGCAGCCGCTCCTTGCGCGCCTCCTCCTCCTGCTCCTTCTTCTTCTCCGCCTCCTTCTTGGCCGCCAGGTCCATGCGCTCCTGGGTGCGGCTCGCCCGGTCGGCGAAGTCGCCCGCGTCGGCCGAGAGGTGTTCGAGCTGGGTGTCGAGCTTGTTGTTGGCCGCTGCGGGCCGCACAGAACCCGGGTCGGGCGCGGTCGCCGTGGTCTCCTTGGCGTCGCCGCCGAGCCCGTCCACGGAGGCGGCGGCGATGCCCGCGACACCCATCACACACGCGGAGGGCACCGCCACGGTCAGCAGCGCCGAACGCTTCGCGGGCCCCTTGCGCCGTGCTCGCGAACGCGGCGCCTGCCGGGCCGCGGCCCGGCCGCCCGCCGGAGCGCCCACGGGTGACAGCCGCTCACCCTCGTCAGCCGGGTCGTGGGCGTCGTACGCGTCGGGGGACTCGTACGCGTCGAGGTCCGCGGGGTCGTAGGCGTCGGGGTCCGCGGGGTCGTACCCGTCGTGGCCCGCCGTGGCGTCCGTGCCGTCGAGCGGGGGCAGTTCGCCGGTGTCCCGCAGCCCGTCACCGTACTCCGCGTCCCCGGCGCCGCCGTGGGACCGCGCGCCGTCGGGGTCGGCGGCGGTCGGCTGGGCGAAGGCGTGCTGGAAGGTCTGGGTGGCCGCGGCGGCGAACTCCTCCGCCGTCGCGGGCGCCGCGGCCCAGGTCTGGGTGGCCGCCGCGCCGTAGGGCGCCTGCGGGTCCACCGTCCCGAAGGTGCTCGTGGTGAACGTCTGCCCGTCGAATACCTGCGTCGCCGCCTGGGCCTCGTAGGCGCTCGTCTCGAAGACCTGCGTCTCGTACGCGCCCGCCTCGGGGCCCGCCGCGTAGGGGTGCTGCGCGGGGGCGCCGTAGCCGTCGTAGGACTGGTCGCCGTAGTCGCCGTAGGGGAGTTGGCCGTCGGCGTAGGTGGCCGACGCGTTCCACGCGGTGGAGTCCCACTGGCCCGAGTCGCCGTGGCCCGTCTGTCCCGGGATGCCCCAGGCGCCCGTCAGGTCCTGGCCGCCGTAGGAGGCGTCGGGCCCCGGTGCGGCGTACGGGTCGTACGCGGTGCCCGCGCCGTCGGTGCCCCAGGCGGCGCCCGGCGCGGCCTCGCCCGGCATGTCGCCGAAGAGGGGGTCGGCCTCGAAGGAGCCGGTCGCCGTGGCGGTCGCGGTGGCGCCCTGATAGCCCGCGGAGGCGGCGTCGTATGCCTGGTAGCCGGAATAATCCGTATGGCCATAGGCGTTGGTGCCGTTACCGTCATACCCGGCGTAGTCGCCGTACTGAGCGCTCTGCGGGTCATACGACCCATAAGGCGCGTAGTCGGCGTTCGGAGCCGGTGCCGGGGGATACGCGGTCCCCGGCGGGTGACGGTCTTCCACCAACTTCTCTTTCGCCTCGACAGCAGGGGCTGGGGAGCCAGGTCGGCGGCGGAGCCGTCGACGTCACCGCCCCCCAGAGGCAGAGCAGTGCGGCGACTGTACCCGCCGGTATGAGGGCGCGACAATCTTCGCCGGGTTTCCGGGCCGCGAGAACCGGGCATTCAGCCGCCTTTCGGCGGATCACTTGCGCGGCCTTGATCTTTCGTTCGACAACCGTTCGAATCCGGGGCGCGTCTCCTCTTCTTCGCCGCACTCTGCTCGACCGCGCTTGCGGGCCGCCGAAGGCCCCCTCCGGTTCACCCGAACGGCGCAACGGCAGCGCCCGCTGGTGTCGCTCGGGGGGCTTACGCCACGGTCAGGCCGCCGGTGGCGGAACCGGGGCCTCCGGCCGCGTCGGACACCCCGCCCTCGTCGAGCACCTGCCGTACCCGCGCGGTGACCGTGGGATGGACGGGAAGCGCGAGATGACCGATTCCGGTGACACGTACGTTGTGCGTCAGAAGGTCCGGATGGTCGAGGGCGGCCGATTCCGGCGGGTCCATGATCTCGTCGAGGGTGCTCCAGAAGCTCACGAAGCGGGTACGGCAGCCCGGCGCAGGCTCGCCCAACTCGTCCAGCAGATCGGAGCCTGGCCGCATCTGGCGCACGATCGGCAGCGCCGTCAGCGCGGGCACCGCCCTGGTCCCCGAGTGCGGGGTGCCCAGCGTGACCAGCGTGCGCACCCGGTCGTCGCCGCCGAGGCGCTGGACGTAGTAGCGCGCGATGAGACCGCCCAGGCTGTGGCCCACGATGTCCACCTCGGGGCTGCCGGTGCGCGCCCTGATCTCCTCGATACGGTCCGCGAGGCGCAGCGCCGCCCAGCGGACGTCGCCGGTCACGGGGGAGTGGTTGAACGACTCCACGTGCCGCCTGCCGTGCTCGGCGAGCAGATGCCGCAGCAGCACGAACACCGAGCGGTTGTCGATGAAGCCGTGCAGCAGCACCACTGGGGGGCCGCCGCTGCGGACGAACGCGCTCGTGCCGGACGGCGCGGCGGTGCGCGGCCTGCGCTCCTGGAGGATGCCCGAGGGGTAGAGGAGCAGGTGCCCGGTCAGGATTGCCAGTTCGAGCGCCGCCGACTTCAGCAGGTCCACCGGGAGCGCGGGGGCGGCGGGCGCGAGCCGCGGCAGCGGCAGTACGGGCCACGCGGGCAGCGGCGGCCGGGGCAGCCTGGCGACGAGGGACAGCGGGAGACGCGGCAGGAGCGAGAGGGGGCCGCCCGGAGGGGCGAGGGAGGAGAGCGCCGGAAGCGGCGGCAGGAACGGAAGAATCCTGGTGGTCTCCATGGTCGACCTCCCGTCGGCGCACGGAGGACCGCTCTGTCCCCTGGCGCCTTCATGGACCGCGGGCCGCCGCCCCGGTCGGGAGGGCCGTCCACGGCTGCGCGTGCGCCCGGCGGTGGTCCCCGCGTCGTCCCGCACGCCCGCGCTGCACTTGTCTGTTCCCTTCTGTGATTTCCCCCTCTGTCCGAGGCGTAAAACTGCGGGGTGCGGGATGCTGGCGATAACGTTCGTTCACTCGCGCCCGGCGGCGCGGGTGAGGATCGCCGTGCCCGGCAGCGGCCGGGCGCACCGGACAGGGTGGGTACGCGGTACTGCTCGGTACCGGCCGGTACGAGGGAGGCATTCATGGATGTGGCAGCCGGTCCGCTCCGCGTGGTGGTCGCCAAGCCGGGACTCGACGGCCACGACCGGGGGGCCAAGGTCATCGCACGCGCGCTGCGCGACGCCGGTATGGAGGTCATCTACACCGGCCTGCACCAGACGCCCGAGCAGGTCGTCGACACCGCGATCCAGGAGGACGCCGACGCGATCGGCCTCTCGATACTCTCCGGCGCGCACAACACCCTCTTCGCCCGCGTGATCGAGCTTCTCGAAGAGCGTGACGCCGCCGACATCAAGGTCTTCGGCGGCGGCATCATCCCCGAGGCCGACATCCCCCCGCTCAAGGAGAAGGGCGTCGCGGAGATCTTCACCCCCGGCGCCACCACCGCCTCCATCGTGGAGTGGGTGCGCGCCAACGTGCGCCAGCCCGCCGGGGCCTGACCACCCGCGTGCACCGGACCCCTGCCGCGGGCCCGGCGCCGCCCCCGCGCGCCGCCGCCTCCGCGCCTCGCGCCGCCGCTTCCGCGCCCCGCGCGGGTGCTCACCCCGTGCCCGCGCCCCCCTCCGCCCCGCCGGGCGCGGCCAGTTCCGCGTGCATCGCCGCCCGCAGCCGCAGCGTGCTCGCCAGCCGCTGGAACGCCTCGGCCCAGTAGGCACCCGCGCCCGGCGAGGAGTCCTCGCCGTCCTCGGGCACCGCCGTGAGCGCTTCGAGGCGCGGCGCCTGCGACGGGTCGAGGCACCGCTCGGCCAGGCCCATCACCCCGCTGAAGCTCCAGGGGTAACTGCCCGAGTCACGCGCGATGTTCAGCGCGTCCACGACGACCCCGCCGAGCGGTTCCGCCCACGGCACCGCGCACCCGCCGAGCAGTTGGAACGCCTCGGACAGGCCGTGCGCGGCGATGAAGCCCGCCACCCACTCGGCGCGCGCCCGCGCGGGCAGCGCCGCCAGCAGCTTCGACCGCTCGGCCAGCGACACCACCGGCGGCTCGGGGTCCGTGCCGAGCGCCGCGGGCTCGTCGAGCAGCGCCCGTGACCACTCGGCGTCCCGCTGGCGCACCGCGGCCCTGCACCACGCGCCGTGCAACTCGTGCGCCCAGTCGACCGCGCCGTCGTCGACCGCGAGACCCACAAGATCCGACGGCGTCCTGCCGCCGAACCGCTCGCCCCACACCCGAAGCGGCGTCGCCTCCACCACCTGCCCGAACCACCAGGCACGCTCGCCACGCCCCGACGGCGGCTTCTGCACCACCCCGTCGCGCTCCATCGCCGCGTCACACCCGCGCGGGGGCTCGACCACGAGCGCCTGCCTGGTCTCGTCGAGCGACACGCACGCGAAGGCGCGCTCGGCCATCCGCGCGGCAAGCGCCGAGCCGGGCAGCGCGGAAAGCAGCTCCGCCGCCACCGCGCGTACGTTGCGGCTGCGGTCGGCCAGTGCCCGTTCGAGGAACGGCTCGTCGTCCGCTTCGAGGCCGAAGCGCAGCGAGTCCAGGAACATCAGCCGGTCCTCCGCCCGCTCCTTCGCCCATGTCCCCGCCAGCAACTCCCGCGCCAGCGCGCGGTCCTGGGACCGCAGCGCGGACAGCAGCGCCACCCGCTCCGCGAACAGCCCCTCGTCCCACAGCAGCACCGCGCGCTCCCGCGGCACGGGCGCGCCGTCCCCCGCGGGGGACCCGGCGGCGCGCAGCGCGAACTTCCAGTCGGGATTGAGCCCGGCGAGCCAGCGGGCGCGCGCGCCCGTGAACGCCAGCACCTGGGGCCGCAGATCGGTGCGCCCGCGCGCGGCGTCGAGCAGCGCGGGCACCAGCTCGGGCGGCGCGGCGAAGCCACCGGCGTTGGCCGCCGCGAGCCACTGCGGAAGCAGCTCCTTCAGATCCGGCGTCGTACCCCGCCTGCCGCTCGTGGCCTGGCGGTCGGCGAGCAGCGTCGCCAGCCGGTCGGCCGCTGCGGGCGGCAGCGCGGGCCGCGGGTCGGGCGCCACCGCCCCGGGCCCCTGCCGCGCGGGCGCGGGCCGCAGCCCCGCCCGCCGCCACACCGTCCGTACGGCGGCGGCGTCGAGCAGCGCCACCGGCGCGGGGCGGCCCGCGGGCGGCACCGGCGGCCTGCGCCGCTCCGTGCCGAGCAGCGCCGCCGTCACCAACTCCTCCCAGGGCACCCCGAGCCCCGCCCTCGCCCCTTCGGCCTCCGTGGTGCCGTTCCCCGTCGTCATCGCGTGCTTCCTCCCCTGTCCGCGTCCCCACCCGATGCCGTACGGCGCGTGCCGCGCGCGGCGCCGCCGCACCCCGCCGCCGCACGGCGGCCGTACCGCCTCAGCACAGCGTCACCAACGCGCGCGTGCCGTCCGCCTCCCGCGCGCCCGCGGGCCAGACCGCCAGCGGCAGGAAGCCGCGGTGGCCGCACTCGCCGAACACGGTGACGGGCTCGCCGCCCGAGACCGACGCGAGCCGCCAAAGACCCGCGGCCGAGGCGCCGCGCGCCACCGGGAGCGCGGTGCCCGCGGCCGGGTCCGCCAACTGCCAGCCGTCGTCCCCCGGCACCGGGACCACCGGGCCGAGCGCCACCGGCACCGCGTCGAGCCAGGGGTCGTCGCGCAGCGCCGCCCCGTACTCCGCGAGCGCCCGCTCCATGGCGACGCCCGGCGGGCGCACCGCCTCGTGCACCGTGTCGAACTGCTCGCCCAGCTCGGCGCGCTGCCGCACCGGGCCCTCCCGCCAGGAAACCTCCGCGTCCAGGGTCAGCCCCACCGGCAGCGCGAGCGTCGGCGCGCGGCCCGCGGCACCGAACGAGAGCAGCAGCGCCGTACGGCCCGAGGCGGCCCCGTACAGCCACGACTTGCGTGTCGTCAGATGGCCCGCGGCCGAGTCGGACTGGGACAGCACCAGCCAGCGGTCGCGCTCGGGCTCCCCGGCCACCGGCGGCGTCAGACCGATCCTGGAGCGCACCGACGCGGCCTGGCCCTCGGGCAGTTCGTCCCTGCGCTGCCACGCGCGGTCCAGCAGGTGCAGCAGCGCGCACTCCTCAAGGAGCCGCACCGGCCAGCCGGGGCCCGAGGCCGCGACCGCCCCCAACTCGCGCACCCGGGAGGCGAGCCCGGGCGCCTGCGCGTCGACCATCCTGGCCGCCGTCTCGTCCCACCAGCCGTACCCCGCCTGCTCCGCCGAGGCGATGCCGCCGCGCAGCAGGTCGGACAGCCGCTCCTCCAACTCCTCGACGCCCGCGGTGATCCGGTCGGCGCGCCTGGCCGCCCGGCTCTGTGCCTTGCGCCTCGTCGCCTCCTCGGCCTCCGGCGTGGCGGCCGCGGGCGCCGCCCGCTGCCCGGCGCGCTCCCGCCGCCCGGAGAGCCACTGCCCCGCCCAGTCGGGCACCTCGTCGGAGCCCGGCACCCCGGACTCGCCCGAGGACCAGAGCAGCAGCAGCCCCAGCGCGTGCTTGCACGGGAACTTCCTGCTCGGACAACTGCACTTGAACGCGGGCCCCGAGGAGCCCGCGAAGTCCACGACGGTCTGGTACGGATTCTTGCCGCTGCCCTTGCACAGGCCCCACAGCGCCCTCTCGCCCGCGCCCGTCCGCGACCACGGCCCGGCCTCGCCGAGCCTGCTTCCCGCCTTGCGCGACGAGGCGTCAGGAGCAAGTGCCAGCACCTGATCCGCCGTCCAGCGCACCCCCTGCTGAGTCATGTCACCGACCGTAGGACCCGGCACTGACAATGCCGGGTGCCGAGGAAGTCGCCGCAGGTCAGGGCGGATTGTCAGTGCCATGCGGCACGGTGGCACCATTCACAGCCCACGCTGGAGGGGGACCGCTCCATGTCTGCACCCATGCCCGCACCCACGGCCGCACCCACCGAGGCGGCGCCGCCCGCCGAGGCCGGCTCCGAAGGGGCGCCAGGCCAGGAGCAGGGCGTTCTGCGGGCGCACGCCGAGGACGCGTTCGCCGCGGAGCTGGCCGCGCTCGCCGCGCAGGACGACCGGCCGCGCCCGGCCCGCTGGCGGCTCTCCCCGTGGGCCGTCGCCACGTACCTCCTCGGCGGCACCCTCCCCGACGGCACGGTGATCACACCCAAGTACGTGGGCCCCAGGCGCATCGTCGAGGTCGCCGTCACCACCCTCGCCACCGACCGCGCCCTGCTGCTGCTCGGCGTGCCCGGCACGGCGAAGACCTGGGTGTCCGAGCACCTGGCGGCGGCCGTGAGCGGCGACTCGACGCTGCTGGTGCAGGGCACCGCGGGCACGCCCGAGGAGGCCATCCGCTACGGGTGGAACTACGCGCAGCTCCTCGCGCACGGCCCCAGCCGCGACGCCCTGGTGCCGAGCCCCGTGATGCGCGCCATGTCCGACGGGATGACCGCCAGGGTCGAGGAGCTGACCCGTATCCCGGCCGACGTCCAGGACACCCTGATCACCATCCTGTCGGAGAAGACCCTGCCGATCCCCGAGCTGGGCCAGGAGGTCCAGGCGGTCCGCGGCTTCAACCTGATCGCCACGGCCAACGACCGCGACCGCGGTGTCAACGACCTCTCCAGCGCCCTGCGCCGCCGCTTCAACACGGTGGTGCTGCCGCTGCCGGAGAGCCCGGACGCGGAGGTGGAGATCGTGTCCCGGCGGGTCGACCAGATCGGCCGCTCGCTCGACCTGCCCGCGGCGCCCGAGGGCATGGACGAGATCCGCCGCGTCGTCACGGTCTTCAGGGAGCTGCGCGACGGTGTCACCACCGACGGGCGCACCAAGGTGAAGTCGCCGAGCGGCACCCTGTCCACGGCGGAGGCGATCTCCGTCGTCACCAACGGCCTCGCGCTCGCCGCCCACTTCGGCGACGGGGTGCTGCGGCCCGCCGACGTCGCCGCCGGAATCCTCGGCGCCGTCGTCCGCGACCCGGCCGCCGACCGCGTCGTCTGGCAGGAGTACCTGGAGGCCGTCGTGCGCGAGCGGGACGGCTGGAAGGACTTCTACCGCGCCTGCCGGGAGGTCAGCGCATGACATCCGCTGCCACGGCGCCCTCCGCGGGCCCGGTCGGCGGGCCGCTGCTGCTCGGTGTGCGGCACCACGGCCCCGGCTCGGCGCGCGCGGTGCGCGCCGCGCTGGACGCGGCGCGGCCGCCCGCCGTGCTGATCGAGGGCCCGCCCGAGGCGGACGCGCTGATCGCGCTGGCGGGGGACCCCGCGATGCGCCCGCCGGTCGCGCTCCTCGCGCACGTGGTGGACGAGCCGGGACGCTCCGCGTTCTGGCCGTTCGCCGAGTTCTCCCCCGAGTGGACCGCCCTCACCTGGGCCGCCGAGCACGGCGTGCAGGCCCGCTTCATCGACCTGCCCGCCGCCCACAGCCTCGCCTGGCGCGAAGGGCCTGCCGCCGCAGAGGCGCCCGCGCCCGACGACGACGCCCCGCACACCGACGGTGACGGCGACCACGGGGACGGCGGCAGCGACGACGGGGACGGCGGGGACGGGCGGGACGACGGCGAGACCGCCGAGACCGCGCGCGTGGACCCCATCGCCGTCCTGGCGAGGACCGCGGGCTACGAGGACCCCGAGCGCTGGTGGGAGGACGTCGTCGAGCACCGCGGTGCGGGCGCCGACGCGTTCGCCCCCTTCGCGGCGCTCGCCGACGCCATGGGCGCGCTCCGTGAGGCGTACGGGGAGCACGACAGCGAGCGCGACCTGGTGCGCGAGGCCCATATGCGGCTCAAGGCGCGCGCGTACGCGAAGGAGTTCGGCGACGGCCTCGCGGTGGTCTGCGGCGCCTGGCACGTGCCCGCGCTGCGCCGCCGTACCACCGTCGCGGCGGACAAGGCGCTTCTGAAGGGCCTGCCCAAGGTGAAGGCCGACCTGACCTGGGTGCCCTGGACGCACCGCAGGCTGGCCCGCGGCAGCGGCTACGGCGCGGGCATCGAATCCCCCGGCTGGTACGGGCACCTGTTCCACAGCCAGGACCGCCCGGTGGAGCGCTGGATGACCAAGGTCGCGGGGCTGCTGCGGGACGAGGACCGCATCGTGTCCTCCGCCCATGTCATCGAGGCCGTCAGGCTCGCGGAGACCCTGGCGGTCATGCGCGGGCGCCCGTTGGCCGGGCTCGGCGAGACCACCGACGCCATACGGGCCGTGATGTGCGAGGGCTCCGAGGTCCCGCTCGCGCTCATCCAGGACCGGCTCGTCGTCGGCGACGTGCTGGGCGAGGTGCCCGACGCGGCACCCGCCGTCCCGCTCCAGCGCGACCTGGCCCGCCTCCAGCGCTCGCTGCGCCTCAAGCCCGAGGCCCTCGACCGCGACCTCGACCTGGACCTGCGCGGTGACAACGACGCCGCCCGCAGCAGGCTGCTGCACCGGCTGCGGCTGCTCGGCGTCGAGTGGGGCGAGCCCGTGGCGAGCCGCGGCACCGGCACCTTCCGCGAGTCCTGGCGGCTGCACTGGGAGCCCGAGCTGTCCGTGCGTGTGGCCGAGGCCGGCATCTGGGGCACCACGGTGCTCGGCGCCGCCACCGCGAGGGCCGCGGCCGACGCCGTGGCGGCGGACAGCCTCGGGGAGGTCACGGCGCTCGCCGAGCGCTGCCTGCTCGCGGAGCTGCCCGACGCGCTGCCCGTCGTGATGCGCGTCCTCGCCGACCGCGCCGCGGTCGACGCCGACATCGGCCAGCTCGCCCAGGCCCTGCCCGCCCTGGTCCGCTCGCTGCGCTACGGCGACGTACGCGGCACCGACGTGCACGCGCTCGCCGAGGTCGCCGAGGGCCTCGCCGAACGCGTCTTCGTCGGCCTGCCACCCGCCTGCTCGTCCCTGGACGCGGACGCCGCCGCCGGAATGCGCCGCCATGTCGACGCCGTGCACACGGCCGTCGGCCTGCTGGCGGGCGCGACGGCCGCACCGGACGCGCCCGCCGCCGAGGCGCCCGGCGCCCCCCGTCCCACCGGGATGCGCCACCGCTGGCACGCGGTGCTGCGCAACCTCACGGGCCGTGACTCCGTACCCGGGGTGCTGCGCGGGCGGGCCGCGCGGCTGCTGCTCGACGAGGGCGAGACCACCGAGGACGAGGCGGCGCGCCTGATGGGCCTCGCGCTGTCCCCCGGCACCCCGCCGCCCGAGGCCGCCGCCTGGATCGACGGCTTCGTCGGCGGCGCGGCGGGCGGCGGCATGCTCCTCGTCCACGACGAGCGGCTGCTCGCCCTCGTCGACGGCTGGCTCGCGGCCGTGCCCGACGCCGCGTTCACCGACGTACTGCCGCTGCTGCGGCGCACGTTCTCCGCCTACGAGCCCGGCGTGCGCCGCACCCTGGGGGAGCTGGTGCGGCGCGGCCCCGCGGGCGGGCACGCGCCCGCGGCGGGCGACGGCGCGGTGCCCGGCTTCGGCGCCGAGCCCGACCTGGCCCGCGCGGACGCCGTGGTGCCCGTGCTCGCCCTGATGCTCGGCATCGGCGCCACGCCCGCGGCGGACACGGCCGCGGCGGGCGCCGAGCACGACGACGACAGTGGCAGGAACCGGACAGCGGCGGGAGTGGCGTGATGGGCGCGGCGGACACGGCAGAGCGGGAGCAGGCACCCGCAGAGGCGGGCGCCGACCCGGCGGCGGAGCGGCTGCGGCGCTGGCGCCTGGTACTCGGCGGCGGCGAGGCCGACGGCACCGGCGCCTGCCTCGGCGGCACGGACACGGCGATGGACGGCGCGCTCGCCGCGCTCTACGGCTCGGGCGGCGGCGGACAGCAGCGCGGCAGGGAGCGCTCCGCGGGGCTCGGGGGCTCCGCGCCGTCCGTCGCCCGCTGGCTCGGCGACATCAGGACGTACTTCCCGTCCTCCGTCGTCCAGGTCATGCAGCGCGACGCGATCGACAGGCTCGGCCTGTCCACGCTGCTGCTCGAACCGGAGATGCTGGAGGCGGTGGAACCCGACGTGCACCTCGTCGGCACCCTGCTCTCGCTGAACAAGGCGCTGCCCGAGACCACAAGGGAGACCGCGCGGGCCGTGGTCCGCAAGGTCGTCCAGGACCTGGAGCGGCGCCTCGCCACCCGGACGAGGGCCACGCTCACCGGCGCCCTCGACCGCAGCGCCAGGATCAACCGCCCCCGCCACCGCGACATCGACTGGAACCGCACCATCGCGGCCAACCTCAAGAACTACCTGCCCGAGTACCGCACGGTCGTCCCCGAGCGGCTGATCGGCTACGGGCGCGCGGCGCAGTCCGTCAAGAAGGAGGTCGTCCTCTGTATCGACCAGTCGGGCTCGATGGCGGCGTCCGTGGTGTACGCGTCGGTGTTCGGGGCGGTGCTCGCGTCGATGCGGTCCATCGCGACCCGTCTCGTGGTGTTCGACACGAACGTCGTCGACCTCACCGACGACCTCGACGACCCGGTGGACGTCCTCTTCGGCACCCAGCTCGGCGGCGGCACGGACATCAACCGCGCGCTCGCGTACTGCCAGTCGCGGATCACCCGCCCCTCGGAGACCGTCGTCGTCCTGATATCCGACCTGTACGAGGGCGGGATACGCGACGAGATGCTGAAGCGGGTGGCCGCGATGAAGGCCGCCGGAGTGCAGTTCGTCACGTTGCTCGCGCTCTCCGACGAGGGCGCCCCCGCCTACGACCGGGAGCACGCGTCCGCGCTCGCGGCACTCGGTGCCCCCGCCTTCGCCTGCACCCCCGACCTCTTCCCCGAGGTGATGGCCGCCGCGATCGAGAAGCGCCCTGTGCCCGTGCCCGACGCCGGTGCCTGACCGGGCACGGCGCCGGGGTGGCACTCTGTGACCCGTATCACCGCTCAGGTGTGACCTGCGATTTAGGGAGGTGTAGCGACCGGCGATAACCTGCCATGCGGACATGCCGCGTACCGGTACGGGTGGTACGCCTGCCCCGCGGGACACGCGCCTCGGCGCCCTCACGTCGCCCTCCGCGGCACGCCCAGCAGTTAAGCCAACCGCAGAGCGGCGAGACCACTGATAGGGACGGACGCGCGTGGACCTGTTCGAGTACCAGGCGAGGGACCTCTTCGCCAAGCACGGTGTGCCGGTGCTGGCCGGTGAAGTCATCGAAACGCCTGAGGCAGCGCGCGAGGTGACCGAGCGACTCGGCGGCCGCGCGGTCGTCAAGGCGCAGGTCAAGACCGGCGGCCGGGGCAAGGCTGGCGGCGTCAAGCTGGCCGCGGACCCGGCCGACGCGGTCGAGAAGGCCGGGCAGATCCTGGGCATGGACATCAAGGGGCACACCGTGCACCGCGTGATGCTCGCCCAGACCGCGGACATCGCGGAGGAGTACTACGTCTCCTTCCTGCTCGACCGCACCAACCGCACCTTCCTCGCCATGGCGTCCGTCGAGGGCGGCATGGAGATCGAGGAGGTCGCGGCCACCAAGCCCGAGGCCCTGGCCAAGATCCCGGTCGACGCCATCGACGGCGTCACCGACGAGAAGGCCCGGGAGATCGTCGCCGCGGCGAAGTTCCCCGCCGAACTCGCCGACCAGATCACCCACGTCCTCAAGACCCTGTGGACCGTCTTCATCAAGGAGGACGCCCTCCTCGTCGAGGTCAACCCGCTGGTGAAGACCGCCGAAGGCAAGGTCATCGCCCTCGACGGCAAGGTCTCCCTCGACGACAACGCCGCCTTCCGCCAGCCGGAGCACGAGGCCCTTGAGGACAAGGCCGCCGCGAACCCGCTGGAGGCCGCGGCCAAGGCCAAGAACCTCAACTACGTCAAGCTCGACGGCGAGGTCGGCATCATCGGCAACGGCGCCGGGCTCGTCATGTCCACCCTCGACGTGGTCGCGTACGCGGGCGAGAAGCACGGCGACGTGAAGCCCGCCAACTTCCTCGACATCGGCGGCGGCGCCTCGGCGCAGGTCATGGCCGACGGCCTGGAGATCATCCTGGGCGACCAGGACGTCAAGTCCGTCTTCGTGAACGTCTTCGGCGGCATCACCGCCTGCGACGAGGTCGCCAACGGCATCGTGCAGGCCCTCGCGCTCCTCAAGGACAAGGGCGAGGACGTCACCAAGCCGCTCGTCGTGCGCCTCGACGGCAACAACGCGGAGCTGGGTCGCAAGATCCTGTCCGACGCCAACCACCCGCTGGTCCAGCGGGTGGACACCATGGACGGCGCGGCGGACAAGGCCGCAGAGCTGGCCGCCGCGCGTTGACCGTGCGCGTTCGAGACACGACTAGGGACTAGGTACACCAAGCCATGGCTATCTTCCTCACCAAGGACAGCAAGGTCATCGTCCAGGGCATGACCGGCTCCACCGGGATGAAGCACACCCGCCTCATGCTCGGCGACGGCACCAACATCGTCGGCGGCGTCAACCCGCGCAAGGCGGGCACCTCGGTCGACATCGACGGCTCCAGCATCCCGGTCTTCGGCTCCGTCAAGGAGGCCATCGAGAAGACCGGCGCCAATGTCAGCGTGATCTTCGTACCGGAGAAGTTCACCAAGAGCGCCGTCGTCGAGGCCATCGACGCCGAGATCCCGCTCGCCGTCGTGATCACCGAGGGCATCGCGGTGCACGACTCCGCCTCGTTCTGGGCGTACGCGGGCAAGAAGGGCAACAAGACCCGCATCATCGGTCCGAACTGCCCCGGCATCATCACCCCGGGCCAGTCGAACGCGGGCATCATCCCCGGCGACATCACCAAGCCGGGCCGTATCGGCCTGGTGTCCAAGTCGGGCACCCTGACCTACCAGATGATGTACGAGCTGCGGGACATCGGCTTCTCGACCGCGATCGGCATCGGTGGCGACCCGGTCATCGGCACCACTCACATCGACGCACTCGAAGCGTTCCAGGCGGACCCCGACACCGATCTGATCGTGATGATCGGTGAGATCGGCGGCGACGCCGAGGAGCGCGCCGCGGACTACATCAAGGCGCACGTGACCAAGCCGGTCGTCGGCTACGTCGCCGGGTTCACCGCGCCCGAGGGCAAGACGATGGGCCACGCGGGCGCCATCGTCTCCGGCTCCTCCGGCACCGCCCAGGCGAAGAAGGAGGCCCTTGAGGCCGCCGGGGTGAAGGTCGGCAAGACCCCCACCGAGACCGCGGGCCTCGCCCGCCAGCTCCTCGGCTGACGTCCGGGCCACGCCCCCGGGCCCGTACCCCCGCCGGGGTGCGGGCCCGGCGCCGTCATCCGGCCCGTGGCGCCAGCCGGTACGGGTCCTCGGGGCGCGGCCCCGGCGCGGGGCGGCCCAGGGCGGGGGGACCTGACAGCGCGGGAACCCCCTCGATCGGCGTTCCTGGCGCCGTCGGCCACACATGGTGGGTGGGCGCCGTCGCGAGGGTGAGGCCGGTGAGCGCCAGGATCACCCCGGTGAACGTCAGCGCCGCCCCGGTACGCAGACCGGCCCGCCGCTCGGCCCCTGTCCGCACCGCCGCCGGGGGCCGCGGCTCAAGGCGCTCGCCGTCCGCGAGGCGTACCAGGGCCGCATGCAGCTCCGCCGGGTCCGCGAGCGCCGGCAGCGCCTCGGCCACCGCCTGCCGGGCGTGCCCGACCCGGTTCGCGGTGGCGGCCGTGGTCGCCTCGGTCTCCGCGGCCGTCTCCGGCACCCCGACACCGACGCCGTCGTGCAGCAGCAGCGCCCTGCGGTACGACGGGGGCAGCGCGAGCAGCGCGGCGAGCAGCGCGCGGCCCTCGGCACGCGCCGGGGGCGCCTCCCGCGCGCGGAACGGGCGCGGCCACGGCGACAGCGCGTACTCATGACAGGCCGCCCGCACCCAGCTCCCCGGGTCCGGGTCCACGGCCACCTCGGGCCAGCGCTGCCAGGCGAGATGGAACGCCCGCTCCACCACGTCATGCGCCGCGGCACGGCGCCCCGTCAGCAGATACGCCTGCCGCAGCAGCGCGGGCCCGGTGCGCGCGCAGAGCGCGTCGAACGCCTCGGCGGGGGTCGGCGCGGGTTTCGACGGCGGGGCGGGGGCAGCGGGCGCGGGTGATGCCTCGGGGGCGGCCTCCTCGGGGGGACCCGGCGCGGGCTCGGCTGCCTGCTCCGGCGCGGGTTCCGGCGCGGGCTGGGGCGTGCGCTCCGGCGCAGGCGCGTCCGGGGGGTCCGCGAGGCGGGCGAGCACGCGCGCGTACACCTCGCGCCTGCGGCCCGAGGGCGTCTGACGGCCGGTCTCCCAGCGCCGCACCGTGGCGGCGGTGACGCCGACCTGTCCCGCCAGCGCCTCGACCGTCAGCAACCTCGCCTCGCGCAGCCGTCTGCGCTCCTTGGGCGACGGCAGCGGGGGCGGCGCGGCCCCCGGTGTCAGCGGCATGGCGAACTCCCCGCGCCGCGCCCCGTGTCCATGCCGCCGCGGCGGGCGGCGCCCCTGCCGTCCCGTACGAAGAAACGCATAAATGTATCTTGTGCGACACATCCGTAATTCTCCTCTTACGACGAGAAGGTGCGTGTCGGGGGCAGCATGTCCGCATGGCGAGGACCCCGCAGCACGACAAGCCCCTGCCGCCGTTGCTCTCCGAGCTGTCCAGACCCCGTACCAGGCCCGCGGGTCCCCTGCTGTGCGCGCTGCGCGGCGCCGCCGCGGCCGGGGCCGGGTTCTGCGCGCTCGCGGTACTGGTGACCCTGCTCTGGGTCGGCTCCCCGTACCCGGACAGCGGACTCGGCGGCGCCTTCCATGTCGCCGCGTCGCTCTGGCTGCTCGGACACGGCGCGGGGCTCGTCAGGACGGACACGCTGTCCGGGGCGCCCGTGCCGGTCGACGTGGTGCCGCTGCTGCTGCTCGCGGGGCCGCTCTGGCTCGTCTTCAGGGCGGCGCGCGGCGCGGCGGAGCGCTCCGCGGAGAGCCCGCGCGGGGGCTCCGCCGCCTGGTGGGGCGTCGCCCTCGGCTATCTGCTGGTCGGCGCGGGGTTGGTGGCATACGCGCGCGGCGGGGCGCTGCGGCCCGGGTGGCCCGGTAGCGCGGTGCGCCCGCCGCTGCTCGTCCTGGGCGCGGCGCTGGCCGGTGCCTGGCGGGGGTACGGGGCGCGGGGCACGAGGCGGCGGCTGTGGCGGGTGCTTCCCGGCCGGGTGACGTCCCCCGGCGCCACCGGCGCGCGCCGATGGGCGGCGGCGGTCGCGCGCGCGGGCGCGGCCGGGACGCTGGCGCTGCTGGGCGGCGGCGCGGTGGTCGCCGGGCTCTCGCTCGTCTGGCACGGTGAGCCGGCCAGGGCGTCGTTCACCCAGCTCACCGCCGGTCTCTCGGGGCGCTTCGCGGTACTGCTGCTGGCGGCCGCGCTGGTGCCGAACGCGGCGGTGTGGGCGGCTGCCTATGCGCTCGGCCCCGGGTTCCCGCTGGGCGCCGGGCACATCGTGGCGCCGTTCGGGGTGGACGCGGCGCCGCCGCTGCCGCCGTTCCCGCTGCTCGCGGCCGTCCCGGAAGGGGCTTCCCCGGTGGGCTTCGCGGCGGTGGCGGTGCCGGTGGTGGCCGGGGCGACGGTGGCGTGGTTCGTGGTGACGGGGGTACGGGGCGCCAGGCGCGCGCTGCTCGCGCTCCCCGCCGCCGCGCTCTGCTGCGGGGTGTGCGTGGCGGTGCTGGCGTCGCTCGCGGGGGGACCGCTCGGCGCCTCGGTCCTCGCGGACTTCGGCCCCGTGTGGTGGCAGACGGGCGGGGCGGCGTTCGGCTGGGTCGTCGCCGTGGGCACCCTGGGGGCGGCGGTCGCGCTGGTGCCCTGGGCTACGGCGGGCGCGGCGCTGCGGCGGGTCCCACGGATGCCGCGGGTACGGCTGCCGTGGCGCGGGGAGCCGGTGCGGCAGCGGCGGCGGGAACCCGCCGTGGAGCCCTATGACTTCCTCTCGGAACCGGGCTTCCTGCCGGACCCAGGAGACGAGCCCGGCGCGCCCTTCGGCCCCGGGACGGGCGCCGGGGCAGGCCCGGGGCCAAGCACCGGGACAGGCACCGGAACCGGCCGGGGAACCGGCGCCGGTACGGGGCTCGGCGGCTCCGCCGCCTCCCTCGCCCCCGGTGCCGCCGGAGCGACCGGTGGCCCCGGAGCGACCGGTGCCGCGGGTACCCGGGACCGCGCCGCCGGGCCGCCTTCCGGCGCCCCGGCCGAACCGCCCGCAGGACCCGGGCAGTCGACCGCCGCCGACCGGCGGGACGAGGGCGCGGCGGCCACCGGGGCCGAGCAGCCCCCTGCCGCCGGGCCCCCGGAGCCGGACGGCTCGCAGGAGCAGGACGCCGCCTCCGACGAGGGTCCGTCGGCCGCCTCCTGACGGGGGCTTACGGCTCGCCGAGGACCGAGCGGAGCTGCGAGGGGAGGTGCTGCTCGCAGGAGTGCTTGGCGCTGTTGGTCAGGGCGTCGTTCACACAGGTGTAGTAGTCGCGGTAGACCAGTTGGGCCGCGAAGGTGGCCGCCACGATGGCCAGTGCGAGCGCCGCGGTGACGAGCCCGCTGACCGCCGCCGTGGTCTGCGGCTTCGCGCCGGAGCCGGGCGCCCCCGGCGGCTGGGCGGCCGGTCCCGGGGCGCCGGGGGCCCGGGCGGCGGGCGTCTGGGCCTGCGCGTCCGCACCGGAGGCGGTGCCGTCGCCCGGCGGGGGCGCGACGCCCGGGCGCGGGTCCTGCTGAGGGGCCGTCGGATCGGGGGTGCGGGGCGCCGCCCGCAGGGAGCTGATGCTCCAGTAGAGCGCGAGCGCGCCGAGCAGCAGCGCCGGATAGCGCCAGCCGAACAGCGCGAAGAAGAACGCCCACATGCCGCCGAGGAGCGCGTAGCGCGCGCGCCGCTGGGCCGGGTCCTTCGGGTCCCAGCGCGGTCCGCCGCGCTGCCCCTGCGGCCCCTCGGGACCGCCCCCGGGACCGCCCTGCGGGCGCCGGCCTGGGCGGTCGCCGAAGCCGCCGCCGGGCGCCCTGCCGGGCTGGTTGTCGCTCCACTGGCTGCCCCAGGGGGAACTGCCCCGTCCCCGCGCGTCCTCCCCGTCGTCTCCCCGGCCCCCCTCGCCGCGGCCTCCGGGAGGGGTACGGGGCTCCCAGGGCCGGTCGGGGGCGCCCTCGGGGGGCGGTGCGAAGGGGTTGTCGTCCTCGGGCGCGGTGCCGTCGGCGCCCGGTGCGGAGTCCCCGCCGTCCCGCCCGCCGCGCGGGGGTGCGGGGCGGCGCTCCCGCGGCAGACTCACGCCGCCGCGTGCGCCGGTGGCCGCCGCGGACGCCACGGGCATGGGGCCGAGCGGAAGCGGGCGGAGGCTTGGGTCGGGCATCTGGTGTGCTTCTTCTCCTCGGTCGCGCCCGCTGCGGGGCTGGGGGTCGGCGGGCGCTGAACCCGCGGGCGCGGGAACCGCACGGCGCGTGCTGGTATGAGGCTCGTCTCTGCCGGGAGAACGACCGGAGATCCCCTGCCGTTCCCACGCGATCCCCGCACGACGCTACCTTCCGGCCACACACCCGTCCCACGGGGGCCGTCAGCCGTGCCGGTATCGTTGCCGACGGTCCACCGCTTCGTAGGGTTCCCCAGATCCGGGAGCGCGAAGCCTTCGTAGGACCGTACAAAAGACGGCGGGCGCCCTCACACGGCCGCCGGTTCAAGACCGCCACCGCCGCCCACGTCCCCGTACCGGAACGGCTCACGCCCCGACGCCACGCCGCGCCCGCGGCAGGGCGGCCGCGGCGCGGGCCGCCGGGCGGGCCCGTCGTGTGCGGCCCCCGTCCGAACCATCCGTGCGGGCGCCAGGACCCGGGCGCTCCTCGCGAGAAAGGGCCCCGCCTGTGGCCGCCAAGCGCCTCGTCGTCCTGGTCTCCGGATCGGGTACGAACCTCCAGGCACTGCTCGACGCCATCGCCGGGCGCGGGGCGGAGGACTACGGCGCGCGCGTCGTCGCCGTCGGCGCCGACCGGGCCTCGGCGGGCGGCCTCGCCCGCGCCCGCGCGGCGGGCCTGCCCACGTTCGTGTGCCGGGTGGGGGACCACCCGAGCCGCGCCGACTGGGACCGCGCGCTGACCGAGGCCGTCGCCGCGCACGGGCCCGACCTCGTGGTGTCCGCCGGGTTCATGAAGATCCTCGGCAAGGAGTTCCTGGCCCGCTTCGGGGGGCGGACCGTCAACACGCACCCCGCGCTGCTGCCCAGCTTCCCCGGGGCGCACGGGGTGCGCGACGCGCTCGCCTACGGCGCCAGGGTCACCGGGTGCACCGTCCACTTCGTCGACGACGGCGTCGACACCGGGCCGATCATCGCCCAGGGCGTGGTCGAGGTGGTGGAGGAGGACACCGAGGAGGGCGAGGCCGCCCTCCACGAGCGCATCAAGGACGTCGAGCGACGGCTGCTCGTCGATGTCGTGGGGCGACTGGCCCGCAACGGCTACCGCATTGAGGGACGAAAGGTAAGAATCCCGTGAACGCCGAAGGCATCCAGCAGGCAGAGGGAACGAGGCGGCCCATCCGCCGCGCCCTCGTCAGCGTCTATGACAAGACCGGTCTTGAGGACCTCGCGCGTGGGCTGCACGAGGCCGGGGTGGAGCTGGTGTCGACCGGGTCCACGGCCGCCAGGATCGCCGCCGCGGGCGTCCCGGTCACCCCGGTCGAGGAGCTGACCGGCTTCCCCGAGTGCCTCGACGGCCGGGTGAAGACGCTGCACCCGCGCGTGCACGCCGGGCTCCTCGCAGACCTGCGCCTCGAAAGCCACCGCAGCCAGCTCGCCGATCTTGACGTCCTCCCCTTCGACCTGCTGGTCTCCAACCTGTACCCGTTCCAGCAGACCGTCGCGTCCGGCGCCACCCCCGACGAGTGCGTCGAGCAGATCGACATCGGCGGCCCCGCCATGGTCCGCTCCGCCGCCAAGAACCACCCCTCCGTCGCCGTCGTCACCAGCCCCGCGCGCTACGGCGACCTGCTCGCGGCGGTCAGGGACGGCGGTTTCGACCTCGCGGTGCGCAGGCGGCTGGCGGCCGAGGCGTTCCAGCACACCGCCGCCTACGACGTGGCCGTCGCCTCCTGGTTCGCCGAGGACTACGCGGCCCTCGACGACAGCGGCCACCCGGACTTCATCGGCGCCACCTACCGGCGCAAGAACGTGCTGCGCTACGGCGAGAACCCGCACCAGGCCGCCGCCCTCTACACCGCGCCCGGCGCCACGTCGGGCGAGACCCTGGCGGACGCCGAGCAGTTGCACGGCAAGGAGATGTCGTACAACAACTACACCGACACGGATGCCGCGCGCCGTGCCGCGTACGACCACGCCGAGCCCTGTGTCGCGATCATCAAGCACGCCAACCCCTGCGGTATCGCCGTCGCCGACGACGTCGCCGAGGCGCACCGCAAGGCGCACGCCTGCGACCCGGTCTCTGCCTACGGCGGCGTCATCGCCGTCAACAGGCCGGTGACCAGGCAGCTCGCGGAGCAGGTCGCGGAGATCTTCACCGAGGTCATCGTGGCCCCCGGCTACGAGGACGGTGCGCTGGAAGTCCTCACCAAGCGCAAGACCCTGCGGGTGCTGCGGGCGGCGAAGGCCCCGGAGAACAGCACCGAGGTGCGCGCCATCGACGGCGGCGCGCTGCTCCAGGTCACCGACAGGCTCCAGGCGGAGGGCGACGACCCGGCGTCGTGGACCCTCGCGAGCGGCGCGGCGCTGCCCGCCGCCGACCTGGCCGCGCTCGCCTTCGCGTGGAAGGCGTGCCGCGCGGTGAAGTCCAACGCGATCCTGCTCGCGAAGGACGGCGCCTCCGTCGGTATCGGCATGGGGCAGGTCAACCGGGTCGACTCGTGCCGGCTCGCCGTGGAGCGCGCGGGGCAGGAGCGCGCCCAGGGCTCGTTCGCGGCGTCCGATGCCTTCTTCCCGTTCCCCGACGGGCCCGAGGTGCTGATCGCCGCCGGGGTCAGGGCGATCGTGCAGCCCGGCGGCTCCATCCGGGACAACCAGGCGGTGGAGGCGGCCGAGAAGGCGGGCGTCACCATGTACTTCACCGGGACACGGCACTTCTACCACTGACACACGGCCGAAGGCCGGTGCGCGCCCGCCGCCCCCGCCCGGGGCGCGGCCGGCGCGCACCGGCCCCGGGACGGCGTCAGTACCGCGGGCGGTTGAACCAGGCGGCGCCCGCGCGTGTGATCATCGCCGCGGCGATGAGGCCGCCGAACGCGATCCACAGTAGGGACCACACCAGCGCCACGGAGGAGCCGGAGTCCGCCGCGCCGACCAGCGCGAGCACGCCGAGCACCGTGCCGAGAATGCCGTACACCAGCGTCGTGATGCGCACGCCCTGCGCGCCCCGGCCGAACTTCGCGCCCAGCGTGATGGAGAGCGCGCAGAACGCCAGGAAGACGAGGCCGATCACGAGGATGATGCCCGCCGACTCGTGGCCGATGTCGGCGAAGTCGTTGCCGAAATCGTTGTCGAAGGTGCTGTCGGCGGCGTTGGAGGCGTCGTTCACGGTGGCGGCCGCGAACACCATGAAGATCCCGGCGATCACCTGCACCGCGGCGATGATGAAGAGCAGCACGCGCGCGGTGGTCACCAGCCCCGGCATCACCGGCTGCATCATGGTGCCGCCCGGGTAGCCGGGGTACATCGGCTGCTGCGGGTAGCCGTAGCCGTAACCCGGCGGGCCCATCGGCTGCTGGTACGGCGGGTGTTGCGGCGGCGGCTGCTGGGGCGGCTGGCCCCAGGGGTTGTTGGGATCGCCGAAGCTCATCGGGTTCCTCCGTCGGGGAATGCGGGGACGGCACGGCACGCACGGAGGGTCTGGAGTTCGACAGCGGCCCGCCCCCCTCGGGCTATGCCCGCGACACCGTATCGTTCATCGTTCTAAAACATGGGTGCATTTGTCCAGTCGCCCTCCGGTCCTTGTCCCATCGCGGTCCTGGCGGGACGCGCGGGGCGCCCGGGGAGCGGAGGCGGGGACTCCATGGACCTTCCCGGGCTCTCATGGGACGTCATGGGACGCCGCGGGACGGTATGGGACGGTATGGGCCACGCGGCGCGGCGCCGGGGGGCGCCGGTAGGGGCCTGGATTGGAACCGGTCGCGGTTCATCCGGGAGTATGGGGGCATGACCGCCCAGATTCTCGATGGCAAGGCCACCGCAGCCGCGATCAAGTCCGATCTGACCGTCCGCGTGGCGGCCCTCAAGGAGAAGGGGACCGTGCCCGGGCTCGGCACGCTCCTCGTCGGCGACGACCCGGGCAGTCAGAAGTACGTCGCGGGCAAGCACCGCGACTGCGCCCAGGTGGGCATCGCCTCCCTCCAGCACGAGCTGCCCGCCTCCGCGAGCCAGGACGACATCGAGGCCGTCGTACGGGAGCTGAATGCCGACCCGGCCTGCACCGGCTATATCGTCCAACTGCCGCTTCCCAAGGGCATCGACGAGAACCGCGTGCTCGAACTCATGGACCCGGACAAGGACGCCGACGGCCTGCACCCCATGAACCTGGGCCGCCTGGTCCTGGGCGAGCCGGGCCCGCTGCCCTGCACGCCCTACGGCATCGTGCGGCTGCTGCGCCGGCACGGCGTCGAGATCGCGGGCGCCGAGGTCGTCGTGGTGGGCCGCGGCGTCACCATCGGCAGGCCCATGCCGCTGCTGCTCACCCGCCGCTCGGAGAACGCGACCGTGACCCAGTGCCACACCGGCACCCGCGACCTGGCCGCGCACCTCTCCCGCGCCGACATCATCGTCGCGGCGGCCGGGGTGCCGCACCTCGTCAAGCCGGAGCACGTCAAGGCGGGCGCCGCGGTGCTCGACGTCGGTGTCTCCCGGGACGAGAACGGCAAGATCGTCGGCGATGTGCACCCGGGCGTCGCCGAGGTGGCGGGCTGGCTCTCTCCGAACCCGGGCGGCGTGGGCCCCATGACCCGCGCCCAACTCCTGGTCAACGTCGTCGAGGCGGCGGAGCGCGGGAGCGGTCATGGCGGCTGAGCCGGACGAACACGCCACGGCGGGCACGGCCGCCAAGCCGCGCGGGCGGCGCTTCCCGCTGTTCACCAGGGACACCGCACGGCCCGAGGGCGGCGGGCGCGCGGCCTCCCCGAACGCCCCCGCCCCCGCCAGGCAGTGGCCGATGCTCACGGTGGTCGCGGGCACCGCCGCAGGGCTGCTGCTGACCGCGCTCGACGCGTTCAGGGTCGGCACGCTGCTCGTCGGCCTCGCGCTGCTCGCCGGGGCGGTGCTGCGCTGGGCGATCCCCTCCGTCGGCATGCTCGCGGTGCGCTCCCGCTTCACCGACATGCTCACGTACGGGGGTCTGGGGCTCGCCATAGCGCTGCTTGCGCTGATGGCCCAGCCGAACCCCTGGCTCGAAATCCCGTTCCTCGACGACACCTTGCACTTCACGATCAGCTAGGCGCTGTCCCACGCCCCTGGTCAGGACAGGCGCCCCCCAGTCGGGCCAGGCCGTGAGGCGTCCCTCCGCCGGTCTCCGCCCCTCCCTGACGCGGCTGCCCGGCGCGGTGCCCCCCGGCAGCTCCGCGGGTGTGTGACGTTTCACCTGAGGGTGTTCCCGGGCGCCGGCGACCGTCCCCATCCCCCGAGGGGGGCGGTCGCCGTTCGCCCGGAGGCCGCCGTTCGGACTCCGCGCCACGGCGTCGAACCAGAGGCCGGAACCGCCACAGAACCGTTCCGGCACTGGCGGGCCGTTCCGGCGACGGCCTGTGCCAACAGATTCGTGGCCATGAGTTTGCGGATCAAGGGGCATGGGACCGCCGTGGCATGGAGGTATCCATTCCGATACCGTGTCCGCGCCTCGCAACGGGGTCGTCGTGATCTTGGTGTCGGGGCGCCGTGGGCGCCGGGCCGCCGCAGACAGGCGAGTCGGCTTCCCGCGGGCGGAATCGCGGGAAGCCTCCCTCTGACGCGGCCCGGACCCGTGCAGGCCCCCGTGCACTGCCTGGGCCCGGTACCGCCGACCGCGATACGTGCCGCGGTCCCTCTTCCCCCGTGGACGGCGCGGAGGCGGCGCGGGGTGGACCGCGCCGCCTTGCTGCACCGCCGTGGTGCACCTAGGACTGTTCCACGTCACCTTCCGCCCGGCCAGATCCGCCGGTTTCGACGGGGCTTTCTGGTACGCGTACGGCTGCGACCTGCTGGGACGTCACAGCCCATGGGACAGCGTGGGACGGTGGGCGGCCCGTGACGGGGGCGCGGGCGCTGACCTGAACTTGACGGGCCTGGTAACCCGTTGGTGTGAAGTCCGGAACTGAGTGCGCACTGTGTGACGTATCACAAGTGTCGGTGTCGACGGCGCACCGGCGGTGAGCACGCATGGGGTGGAACATGCCACGTTGGAAGGAACTGCCATCGGAGCTGGGGGAGCGCGAGCGTCAACTGGTGGTCCAGTTGAGGAGGTTGAAGGACCACAACGGCCTGAGCCTCACCGGCCTCGCCGCCAAGACCGAGTACAGCAGCTCGTCCTGGGAGCGGTATCTCAACGGCAAGCTCCCGGTGCCGCGCGGCGCCGTCGAGCAACTGGCGCGCGCCTGCGCCACGGACCCGACACGCCTGCTGGTCCTGCATGAAGTAGCCGCGCACGAACGGGAGTCCGGCGGCCGGGGCGACGCGGACGCGGCGGCCACCGGCGCGCCCGCCCCGGGCGCGCGTGGCGAGCCCGCGCCCCCGGGCGGCGCCCCCGGCGGCCCCGGCGCCCGAGGGGCCTCGGACGCCGGTACGGAGGACCCCGAGGCACCGGAGGGCCGGGGCGGGGCGCGGGCCTCAGGGGGCGCGGCCGGTGCGGCCGAACCCGGCGGCGGCGAAGGCGGCGCAGCGGGCGAGGACGCGACGGCGGGCGCCCGCGGCGCCCCCGCCCCCGCGCGGTCCCCGGACGGCTCGGCCCCCGCCGCGGACGCCGCGCCCCCCGGTGCCGCCGAGGGCCCGGGACCGTGGCCTGCCGAGGGCGAGGAGGACCCGTACGCCGCTCCCGCGCGGGTGCGCCGTACGGTCCCGCTGTGGGCCGCGCTCACGGGTGTCGTCGCCGCCCTGGCGCTCGCGTTCACCGCGGGCTTCCTGACGGGGGGCGGGACGGACGGCGACAGCGCGGGCTCGAAGCCCCCGACGGCCACGCCCTCAAGCCCCGCGGCGGGCGCGGGAGACCCCGGCTCGCTCTACGGCGGCGGGCACAGCTTCACCTGCAAGAGCGGCACCGAGGGCGGCGTCGCGTACGCGGGCCACTCCACCACCGACGAGGCCATACTCCAGTTGAACAGCTACGGCCAGGACGTCGTGGAGGCCCAGTGCCTGCTCAAGCGGTACGGTTTCGACCCCGGTGTCCCCGACGGCGTCTACGGGCCCGCCACCCGCTCGGCGGCGATGAAGTTCCAGCGGGCGCGCGGGCTCGTGGTGGACGGCCTCGTGGGGCCCGACACCTGGAAGGAGCTGCGGGCAGGTGACCGGTGAAGGGGCCGACGCGGGCGCGGCGCGCCACCCGGAGTGCGAGCGTCTCGCGGCCGAGCTGCGCGCCATGCGGGAGCGCACCGGGCTGAGCCTCGCGGGCCTCGCGGAGCGCACCCCGTACAGCAAGTCGTCCTGGCAGCGCTATCTCGGCGGGCGCGGCGCGATCCCCAGGGACGCGGTGGCGAGCCTGTGTTCGCTCGCGGGGGAGCCGCCGGGGAGGCTGCTTGCGCTGTGGGAGCTGGCCGACGCGGTCTGGAGCGGCCGGGCGCGCGCCGCGGGCGGCCCGGCGCCCCGGCCGCGGCCCCGGGACGCCGCGCCCCCCGCGCCGCCCGTCGCGCCCGCGCGCCCGCGTCGGCGCCGTCCCGCCGTGCTGACGGCCGCGGTGGTGCTGGCGGCGGGTTTGGCGGTGGCGCTGTGGCTCGCGCTGACGCCGGGTTCCGGCGCGGGCGGCGGCGCGGGGACGGCCACGGGGGCGGCGCTGCCCGACACCGACACGATCACCGCGGGCTGTGAGGGCGCCTCGTGCGAGGGGCGCAATCCGATGGTGATGGGCTGCGGCCCGCAGGGCATGATCGAGACGCTCGGCACCTACCACGGTCCCCAGGGCCAGCGCCTCGAAGTGCGCTACGGACGCGCGTGCCACACGGTGTGGATACGCGCGACGGGGCTGCGCCTCGGCGACCGCGTACGGCTCGCGGTGCCCGGGGGCCCCTCGCCCGAGGTGGCGGCGCACACCCGCGCGGACACCGAGAGGTATCTGGCGACGCCCATGTCGGCGGCCGACCCCGACACCACCAGGGCCTGTCTTTACCACCCGGGGGTGAAGAAGCCGACGTGCTGGCACGGTGACAGCACCGAGCGGTGACACCGGCGCCCCCACCCTGGCATATGACTGATGTGGCCGCGTCAAAAAACTTGGGGTGAAGGGGGAATGGGACCGCCGGGTGTGGGAAGGCGAAGGGGTACCCCCACGGGAGTGGTCGCACCCCCAGACGGCGGTCGCTCCTGCCCCTCTCTCCCGAGCAGGAGCGACCGCCGTCCTCTGCGCGGGCGCCGGCCGCCCGGCAACGGCCGCCGGTCCGTGCGCCGTTCGGCCCCGGACCGGCCGCCGCCGTGCCCGCGCCGCCCGCGGCGTGGGCCTTCGTGAGGGCGGGCACGGGGGCTGGCGGCCCCCTGTGGGCCGGGCCACACGGCCCGGCACCCTGTGCCACGGGCGGAGCGCGATAGCCTGACGGCCATGTCTCTTGACGCCGAGAGACCGATCACCGGGGTGCCCGGGACGGTCCTCGCGGCGAGGCCCTGCCCCGCCGGTCGTCGCGGCCCCGCGAAGATCGACAGGACGGGACCTGGGGGGACGGATCTTCCCGCACCAGGGGCAACCGCCCCACCGCCAGCAGTCCTACGGAGAACGCCATGACCCGCACTCCCGTGAACGTCACCGTCACCGGCGCGGCCGGACAGATCGGCTACGCACTGCTCTTCCGCATCGCCTCCGGACAACTGCTCGGCGCGGACGTGCCGGTCAGGCTGCGGCTGCTGGAGATCACCCCGGCGCTGAAGGCGGCCGAGGGCACCGCCATGGAGCTGGACGACTCGGCGTTCCCGCTGCTGCGGGGCATCGACATCACCGACGACCCGAACGTCGCCTTCGACGGCGCCAACGTCGCCCTGCTCGTCGGCGCCCGCCCGCGCACCAAGGGCATGGAGCGCGGCGACCTGCTGGAGGCCAACGGCGGCATCTTCAAGCCGCAGGGCAAGGCGATCAACGACCACGCGGCCGACGACGTCAAGGTCCTGGTGGTCGGCAACCCCGCCAACACCAACGCCCTCATCGCCAAGGCCGCCGCGCCCGACGTACCGGCCGAGCGCTTCACCGCGATGACCCGCCTCGACCACAACCGCGCCCTGACCCAGCTCGCCAAGAAGACCGGCTCCGCGGTCTCCGACATCAGGCGCCTGACGATCTGGGGCAACCACTCCGCCACCCAGTACCCGGACATCTTCCACGCGGAGATCGCGGGCAAGAACGCCGCCGAGGCCGTGAGCGACGAGGCGTGGCTCGCCGATACCTTCATCCCGACCGTCGCCAAGCGCGGCGCCGCCATCATCGAGGCCCGCGGCGCCTCCTCGGCGGCCTCCGCGGCCAACGCCGCCATCGACCACGTGTACACGTGGGTCAACGGCACCGCCGAGGGCGACTGGACCTCCATGGGCGTACCGTCCGACGGCTCCTACGGCGTCCCGGAGGGCCTGATCTCCTCGTTCCCCGTCACCACCGCGAACGGCGCGTACGAGATCGTCAAGGGCCTCGACATCAACGAGTTCTCCAGGCCCCGTATCGACGCCTCGGTGCGGGAGCTGTCGGAGGAGCGTGACGCGGTGAGCGGCCTCGGCCTGATCTGACCCCCGGGACCGCGCGGTCCCCGGCCGCCGACCCCACCCTGAAGCCCCCGGCACGCGACGCGTCCGGGGGCTTCCGCGCCCCTGCGCCCGGCGGCGCCCCGGTGAGTGCTACGCGTGCTCGCCCGGCTGGTAGTGGCCCGGGACGAGGCGGGTGCTCACGCCGAACCTGTTCCAGGCGTTGATCACCGTGATCAGCGCGATGAGCTGGGCGAGTTCGGACTCGTCGAACTCCTTGGCGGCGCGGTCGAAGACCTCGTCGGGCACGAAGCCGTCGGTCAGGACCGTGATCGCCTCGGTGAGTTCGAGCGCGGCGGCCTCCTTGGCGGTGTAGAAGTGCTTGGACTCCTCCCAGGCCGCGAGCTGGATGATCCGCTCCACCGACTCCCCGGCCGCGAGGGCGTCCTTGGAGTGCATGTCGAGGCAGTAGGCGCAGTGGTTGATCTGGGAGGCGCGGATCTTGACCAGCTCGGCGAGCCTGGGGTCGAGGCCCTGCCGCGCCGCGGTGTCGAGCCGCAGCATCGCCTTCATGACGTCCGGCGCGAGACCGCGCATATTGAGTCGGGGGGTGTGCTCGGGGAGGTACTGCTCGGCCGAGGGGCTTGTGGCGCTGGTGTCGTTCGCAGTCATGCCTCGACCCTAGGACGGCCAAGACCCGCCCGAGCGGACCACTTGGCCGACGAATTCCTGGGGCAATACACTCCCGCGCGCGCGTGCAGCTCGACCGGTGGCCGCCCGGGCGGCAGCCGCCCGACACCGAAGAGGACCAGTTCGCGTGCGTCGGCGTGGGGCGTCCGCGCCATCTTCCGTACCTCCTCGTCCTCCGAGTCCGCTCCCGTCCCGCAACCGGGCGCGGGACGGGGCGGGCGCGGGGGTCAGCCAGCGAGAACGTCCCGTAGCTGCCCGAGGCCCCAGTCCAGGTCCTCCTTGCCGATCACCAGCGGCGGCGCGATCCGGATCGTCGAGCCGTGCGTGTCCTTCACGAGCACACCCCGCGCCATCAGCCGCTCCGAGATCTCCCGGCCGGTGCCGCGCGCGGGATCGACGTCGACCCCGGCCCACAGGCCGCGCCCGCGCACCGCGCGCACGCCCGAGCCCGGGGCCTGCGCCAACAGCGCCAGTTCCCGGTGGAGATGGTCGCCAAGCTCCGCGGCACGCTGCTGGTACTCGCCCCCGCGCAGCATCTCGATGACCTCAAGGCCCACCGCGCACGCCAGCGGATTGCCGCCGAACGTGGAGCCGTGCTCGCCCGGCGCGAACACCCCGAGCACCGCCCGCGACGACACCACGGCCGACACCGGCACCACCCCGCCGCCCAGCGCCTTGCCGAGGACGTACACGTCCGGCACCACACCCTCGTGCTCACACGCGAAGGTGCGCCCGGTGCGGCCGAGCCCCGACTGGATCTCGTCCGCGACGAACAGCACGTCGCGCTCCCGGGTCAGCTCCCGCACCCCCGCGAGATAGCCGGGCGGCGGCACCAGCACGCCCGCCTCGCCCTGGATCGGTTCGAGCAGCACCGCCACTGTGTCCTCGGCGTTCTCGTCGAGCGCCGCCGACATCGCGTCCAGGTCGCCGTACGGGACGACGGTGAACCCGGGCGTGTACGGGCCGAAGTCCGCGCGGGCCTCCGGGTCCGTGGAGAAGCTGATGACCGTGGTCGTACGGCCGTGGAAGTTGTCGCCCGCGACGATGATCCTGGCGCGCCCCTCCGGCACCCCCTTGACCCGGTAGCCCCACGCGCGTGCCGTCTTCACCGCGGTCTCCACCGCCTCCGCGCCCGTGTTCATCGGCAGCACCATCTCCATGCCGCACAGCTCGGCGAGGCGGGCGCAGAAGTCCGCGAACCGGTCGTGGTGGAACGCCCTGGACGTCAGCGTCACCCGGCCGAGCTGGGCCCGCGCGGCGTCCAGCAGCCGCGGGTTGCCGTGGCCGAAGTTCAGCGCCGAGTACCCGGCGAGCATGTCGAGGTAGCGGTTGCCCTCGACGTCCGTCATCCAGGCGCCCTCGGCCGTGGCCACCACGACCGGCAGCGGGTGGTAGTTGTGCGCGCTGTGCTCCTCGGCCGACGCGATGAGCGCTTCCGTAGCGGTCACGGGATCTCCGTTTCTTCGGCGGCGGATGGCCATACGGCTCAATTCCTATCGTCGCTCGCCCAGCAGGAAAAGAAACAGCGTCCGAGGGGTGGATCGGCGAAGGGATTTCCGGTTCGCCACCCGTGAGCCGGCGCCCGCGGCCGCGCCCCGGGGGGCCTGGCGGGCCCCGGCCGCCCGCGAGCCCTGCCCAAGGCTCCGGAGAGCCCGAAGAACACCCAGGTCAGAAGGGCGGGCAGGGAGTTGTCCACAGGTATCGACATGGACTGCCGCGCGGCCCGTGACACCTGAGAGAATGAGCGGCATGGCAACCGATCACCCACAGTCGGCTCCGGGCACCGCCGCCGCGGCGGCCCCGGGCCGCGCGCACGGCACCCGCCCCCGGGTCCTCTCCGGCATCCAGCCCACCGCGGGCTCGTTCCACCTGGGCAACTACCTCGGTGCCGTTCGCCAGTGGGTGGCGCTCCAGGAGTCGCACGACGCGTTCTACATGGTCGTCGACCTGCACGCGATCACCGTCCCGCAGGACCCGGCCGAGCTGCGCGCCAACACCAGGCTCGCCGCCTCGCAGCTCCTCGCCGCCGGGCTCGACCCCGACCGCTGCACCCTGTTCGTGCAGAGCCATGTGCCCGAGCACGCCCAGCTCGCCTGGGTGATGAACTGCCTCACCGGCTTCGGCGAGGCGAGCCGCATGACGCAGTTCAAGGACAAGTCGGCCAAGCAGGGCGCCGACCGCACCAGCGTCGGCCTGTTCACGTACCCGATCCTCCAGGTCGCCGACATCCTGCTGTACCAGGCCGACCAGGTCCCGGTCGGCGAGGACCAGCGCCAGCACGTCGAGCTGACCCGCGACCTGGCCGAGCGGTTCAACGGCCGCTTCGGCCGCACCTTCACCCTCCCCGCGGCGTACATCGTCCGCGAGACGGCGAAGATCTACGACCTCCAGGACCCGGCCGCCAAGATGAGCAAGTCCGCGGCCACGCCCAAGGGCGTGATCAGCCTCCTTGACGACCCCCGGGCCACCGCGAAGAAGATCCGCGGCGCGGTCACCGACACGGACACGGTGATCCGCTTCGACCGCGAGACCAAGCCGGGCGTCAGCAATCTCCTCACGATCTACTCGACCCTCACCAAGGAGCCCGTCGCCGACATCGAGCGGAAGTACGAGGGCAAGGGGTACGGCGCGCTGAAGACGGACCTCAGCGAGATCGTCGTCGACTTCGTCACACCCTTCAGGGAGCGCACCCAGGAGTATCTGGACGACCCGGAGACTTTGGACGGCATCCTCGCCAAGGGCGCGGAGAAGGCGCGCGCGATCGCGGCGGAGACCCTGGAGCGCACCTACGAGCGCGTCGGATTCCTGACCGCCAAGCACTGACGGCGGGCGCCGTACAGTCATAGAGGCGGTACGGGCGGCCCGCACCGCGCCGGAAGACCGCCAAGGACACGAGAAGACCACCCCTGACACGACGGGAGTACGACGTGGGGACCGTAACGATCGGTGTCTCGATCGCGGTCCCGGAGCCCCACGGCAGCCTGCTTCAGCAGCGGCGCGCGGGCTTCGGTGACCGCGCGGCCCACGGCATCCCCACCCATGTCACCCTGCTGCCGCCCACCGAGGTGGACCGCGCCCTGCTGCCCGGCACCGAGGCCCACCTCGGGGCGGTCGCCGACGCGGCCCGCCCGTTCCCGATGCGCCTGTGCGGCACGGGCACGTTCCGCCCGCTCTCGCCCGTCGTGTACGTCCGCGTGGTCGAGGGCGACCAGGACTGCGCCCGGTTGCAGAAGGCGGTCCGTGACGCCTCGGGGCCGCTTGAGCGTGCCCTCCAGTTCCCGTATCACCCGCATGTGACGGTGGCGCACGGGATCGACGAGGCGGCGATGGACCGCGCCTTCGAGGAACTCGCCGGTTACGAGGCCGAGTGGTCCTGCACCGGCTTCGCGCTCTACGAGCAGGGGTCGGACGGCGTCTGGCGCAAGCTGCGCTCCTTCGTCTTCGGCGGCCCGACCGTCCCCCCGCAGTCCCGGGTCGCGGCCGAGGAGCAGTACCGCTAGGGAGTGTCGTCCGGATCAGGTCGGTTCGCGGGGGTCACACCGGCAGCCGGCGGAAGACCGTGCGCGGCAGATGCCGCAGCGCCGACATCACCACCCGCAGCGACCCCGGCACCCACACCGTCGCCGCGCCCCTGCGCAGCCCCGCCTCGATCGCCGTGGCCACTGCCTCCGGGGTCGTGGCCAGCGGCTCCTCGCGGCGCTCCGCGGTCGCCGCGGTCCGCACGAAACCGGGGCGTACGACCATCACCCGGGCGCCCGTGCCGTGGAGCGCGTCCCCGAGCCCCTGGGCGAACGCGTCGAGGCCCGCCTTGCTCGACCCGTAGATGAAGTCCGACCGCCTGGCGCGCTCGCCCGCCACCGAGGAGAGGATCACCAGCGAGCCGTGCCGCTGCTCCTGGAGCGCGCTCGCGCACAGCAGGCCCGCGGAGACCGCGCCCGTGTAGTTGGTCTGCGCGATCCGCACCGCCGCCGCGGGGTCGCTCTCGTCCCTGGCCTGGTCGCCGAGGACGCCGAAGGCGAGCAGCACCATGTCGACGGGGCCTTCGCCTTCGGCGAACACCTCCCCGAGCACCGCGCGGTGCGAGGCGCAGTTCAGCGCGTCGAAGCCGACCGTGCCCACCTGGGCGCCGAGCCCGCGCAGCTCGTCGGCGGCCGCGTCGAGCGCGGCGGAGGGGCGCCCGGCCAGCCACACCCTGCGGGTGCGGCGGGCGATGAGCCGTCGCGCGGTGGCCAGGGCGATCTCGGAGGTGCCCCCGAGGATGAGCAGGGAGCGCGGCGGTGCGGTGCCGGGACCGGCGTCGAGGAGCATGCTTGCGACCGTATCGCCCCGGAATGCGGTGACCGGAAACGCGTGTCGGCGGCTTCACCGAAACGGCGGGATCAACCGACTTCCGTCCCGTCGGACGGTCTGATCATCGACGGGGGGTGTACGGGGACCGAGGCGGGGCACGGTCGGGCATACGACCACGGTACGGGCGCGGACCGGGGCACATGGCGCGGCGGAAGCAGGGAAGGAACGGAAGGAATAAGTTTCATATAACGTGCACATCCCAGCGAAAGGTGCGGGGGAGCGGACCGTATGGACTGGCTGAAAAGAATCCCTGGCATCGGGCCCTGGGTGGAGCGTCTGATGGCCACCCACCTCTGGCGGGCCTACGAGCGCATGGACCGGGCCAAGTGGTCGCGGCTCGCCGCGGCTATGACGTTCATCAGCTTCCTCGCGCTCTTCCCGCTGATCACGGTGGCCGCCGCGATCGCCGCCGCCACGCTCGACGAGAAGGGCCAGCACAAGCTGGAGAAGACCCTCAGCGACCAGGTGCCCGGCATCTCCGACCAGTTGGACATCGGCGGGCTGGTGCAGAACGCGGGCACCGTCGGGCTCATCGCGGGCGCGGCGCTGCTGTTCACCGGCATCGGCTGGGTCGGCTCGATAAGGGAGTGCCTGCGGGACGTGTGGGAGCTGCCCGACAGCGAGGAGAACTTCGCGCTGAGCAAGGCCAAGGACGCGGTCATCCTCGCCGGGCTCGGCGGCGCGGGGCTGCTCTCCCTCGCCGCCTCCGGGTTCGCCTCCACCGCCGTCGACAGGACCGCGCGGCTGCTGGGCATCGAGCAGGGCGGCTGGGGCAGCGTGCTGTTGCAGATCCTGGCGTTCGCGGTCGCGGTGCTCGCGGACTTCCTGCTGCTGCTCTACGTGCTGACGCTGCTGCCCGGTGTGCAGCCGCCCAGGCGCGCGCTGCTGACCGCCGCGCTGATCGGCGCCGTGGGCTTCGAGCTGCTGAAGCTGCTGCTCGGCGGCTATATGCGCGGCGTGGCGTCGAAGAACATGTACGGGGCCTTCGGGGTGCCGGTGGCGCTGCTGCTGTGGATCAACTTCACGGCCAAGCTGCTGATCTTCTGCGCGGCCTGGACGGCCACCGCGCCCCAGGACGACGGCTCCGCCCCCAAGCGGGCGGCCCCGGCGCTCTGACCTGGGCCCCGCCACCGGCTCCGTAGCGCCGCCGCCTACTCCTTGGCGCCACCCTCTTTGCCGCCTCCGGCGGCCCCGGGCTTCGGGTCGGCTTCGCTCTTCGGGTCGGCCTCGGGCTTCGGCTCGGCTTCGGGCTTCGGGTCGGCCTCGGGCTCCGGCTTGGCCTCCGGGGTGGCTTCAGACTCTGCGGGGGCCTCGGTTTCCGAGTCGGCCTCGGGCTCCGGCCTGCTCTTGGGGTCGGCCTCGGGCTTCGGACCGGCCGCGCCTTCCGTACCCGCCTCGGCGGTCTTCGTCGCGGCCTCGCTCCCGGGACCGGCCTCGCCCCCCGGGCCGCCCCCGCCCGCCAGGGCTGTCGCTGGGCGGCGCAGGGGCCAGCGGCGGTTGATCAGGAAGACGGCCGCGGCCAGGACGACCACGGCGCCGCCCGCGATGCCCAGCGCGGTGCCGACGCCGCTCGACCCGCCGGTGCTCTCCGACGCGCTGCCCCGCGCCCCGCCGTCCGCGCCCTTGCCGGGCGCGCCCGCCTTGCCGTCGCCGCCGCCCGCCTCGGAGCCGCCGGTGCTCGCGCTGCGCGGCGGGACCAGCGTGCCCACCGGGGAAACCTTGCCCGCGGCCGAGAAGCCCCAGTCGAGCAGCCGCGCCGACTCCTTGTAGACGGCCTGGCTCTCGGTGGAGTCCGGGTTCATCACGGTCACGAGCAGCACCCTGCCGTCCCGCTCCGCGACCCCGGTGAAGGTGGCGCCCGCGTTGGTGGTGTTGCCGTTCTTCACCCCGGCCATGCCCTGGTAGGGGGTGACCCCGTCGGCGCCGGTGAGCAGCCGGTTGGTGTTCTGTATCTGGAAGGACTCCCGCTTGGTGCCCTTCTTGGTCTTCTTCGTCTCGCCGGGGAACTCGGCCGACACCGTGGAGCAGTAGTCCCTGAAGTCCTTGTTCTGGAGCCCGGCGCGGGCGAACAGCGTCAGGTCGTACGCGGAGGAGAGCTGGTGCGGCTCGTCGTAGCCGTCGGGGCTGACCACCGTGGTGTCGCCGGCCTGGAGGTCGTCGGCCTTCGCCTGCATGTCCTTCACGGTCGCCGACACACCGCCGTTCATGGCGGACAGCACGTGCACCGCGTCGTTGCCCGAGCGCAGGAAGACCCCGAGCCACAGGTCGTGGACGGTGTACGTCTCCTTCTCCTTGATGCCGACCAGGCTCGACCCCTCGCCCATCCCCGCCAGGTCGGAGGGCGCGACCTTGTGCTTCCGGGTCTTCGGGAACTCGGGCAGCAGCGTGTCCGCGAGCAGCATCTTCAGGGTGCTGGCAGGGGGCAGCCGCCAGTGCGCGTTGTGCGCGGCCAGCACATCGCCGGACTCGGCGTCGGCGACGATCCAGGAGCGGCCCGAGAGGTCCTTCGGCAGCACGGGGGCGCCGCCCTCAAGACCCACCTGGGTGCCCGGCCGCCCCAGCTTCGCGCCGCCCGTCGTCGACATGTCGGCCGGGGGCTTCGGCCCGTCGGGCTTGTCCGCCGCGGCGGCGGGCGCGCTGAGCGGGAGCGAGACGAGAGCGGCGGAGACGGCCAGGAGGCTGGTCTTCTTCAAGGCATGCACGGTCGAGAACGTACAGGGTGCGCGGCGGCGCGTCGCCAGGAGGTGACCCTTTAACGCCCTGCCTCGACGCCCCGCCTCAATCCCCCGCCGCCGCACGGTCCCGCGCCGGGCCCGCCGCCTCAGGCGCCTCAGGAGTGGCCGAGGACGCGGTGCGGCCGGTACGGCGCCTCAAGGGCCGCGCACTGCGCGGCGTCGAGCGTGACGTCGAGCGCGGCCACCGCGTCGTCGACGTGGTGCGGCTTCGTCGCGCCGACGACGGGGGCGGTCACCCCCGGCCTGGAGAGCAGCCAGGCCAGGGCGGTCTGCGCGGGCGGCCCGCCCAGCTCGGCCGCCACCGCGCGGACCGCGTCCACCACGTCGAAGTCGCCCTCCCCGTACATCTCGTCCGCCAGTGGGTCGCCGCCCGCGCGCGCACTGCCCGCGCCGCCCGCGCCCCCGGCGCGCGCCCTGCCGCCCGCGAGCAGCCCGCGGGCCAGCGGGCTGTACGGCAGGACGCCCACGCCCTGGTCCGCGCAGAGCGGCAGCATCTCCCGCTCCTCCTCCCGGTAGACCAGGTTGTAGTGGTTCTGCATGCTGACGAAGCGGGTCAGGCCCGCGGCCCGCGCGACGTGCTGCGCCTTGGCGAACTGCCACGCGTACATGCTGGACGCGCCGATGTAGCGGGCCTTGCCCGAGCGCACCACGTCGTCGAGCGCCCGCATGGTCTCCTCCACCGGGGTCTCGTCGTCCCAGCGGTGCACCTGGTAGAGGTCCACGTGGTCGGTGCCGAGCCGGGTCAGGGACGCGTCGATCGCGGCGAGGACGTGACGGCGCGACAGACCGCGGTCGCCGGGCCCGGGGCCGGTCGGGAAGTACACCTTCGTGGCCAGGACGTAGTCCTCGCGGCGCGGGAAGAGCCGGGCGAGCAGGGCGCCCGTGACGCGCTCGCACGCCCCCTGGGAGTAGGAGTCGGCCGTGTCGAAGAACGTCACCCCCGCCTCGACCGCCCGCCGCACGATCGCCTCCGCGGCCTCCCCCTCCAGATGCCAGCCGCGCCAGGAGGGGTGCCCGGGCGCGGGGTTGCCGTAGCTCATCATGCCGAGGGCGATCCTGGAGACCTTCATGCCGCTGTCGCCGAGCCGTGCGTAGCGCACTCAACCGCTCCGTTCCTTGTGCAGGGCGACGCCCGCGATCACCAGGGCGACGCCGAGGGCTTCCAGGGGCCCGGGCACCTGGCCTAGCACGACGACGCCCACCACGAGCGCCGTCGCCGGGAGCAGCGCGAGCATCAGCGCGAAGCCCGACCTGGCGACCCTGGCCATGGCCAACTGGTCGCAGACATAGGGGATGACCGAGGAGCAGACGCCGACTCCGACGGCGGCCGCGAGCAGGACGGGATCGGTGAAGGCGACGGTCGCGTCGCCGAACCCGACCGGGGCCACCACGGCCATCGCGATCAGCATCGAAGCACCGAGCCTGTCGATGCCGGACGCGCCCCCGTCCTGCGCGAGACGGTGCCCGAGGACGACGTAGAGGACGAACAGCGCGCAGTTGGCGAAGGCGAGGGCGAAGCCGAGCGGCTGCCTCGCGAGGTGCACGTCGGCCAGCAGCCCGACCCCGGACACGGCGAGCGCGAAGGCACCGAGGTTGCGCCGCGACCTGATGCCGACGGCCGCGAGCACCACCGGCCCGAGGAACTCGACGGCGCCCACGGTGCCGAGCGGCAGCCGGTCGAGGGCCAGGTAGAAGACGCTGTTCATCGCCCCGAGGACGGCGCCGAGGCCGAGCAGCGCCCATCTGCGGCCCCGGTCGGCGTCGCGCCACACCCGCCAGGGGCGGCGCCAGAGGCAGAACACGACGGCGGCGGAGGCGATCCGCAGCCACGCCACGCCCAGCACGTCGACACGGGCGAAGAGCAGGACGGCGAAGGCGGGGCCGAGATAGTGGAAGACGGCGCTGACGACGAGGAACGACGACGGCGGCAGGCGCTCCGCCGCCCGCCGCGGCCAGGGCGGCGGACGGCGCGCGGCGGGCGTGCCATCGGGTGGCGCCGGGCGGGTGTCCATGGGGCGATTCACCATGCGACGTATGCTGACAAGGGAAAACGCCCCTGGCCATGTGCGATCGGCAAGGCGGCCCCGGTTCTTCTTTACGGTCCGCGGCCCACCGCCCGCTCCCCTTTACGGTGCGGGAAAACGGGCTCGGCGAATGGCCGTGGGCGGCCGGGGAGCGGGGCGGGGCCGTGCGGAGACGGAAGGTGGACGAGCCCGGTGGATGATCCCCGTGGATGAGACGGACCGCGGCATCCTGGTGGAGCTGGACGGCGACCCCCGGGTGCCGATGGCGGAGCTGGCGCGCCGCGTGGGGGTGTCGGTGCCGACGGCGCGTGATCGCGTGCGGCGGCTGACGGAGTCGGGCGTCATCCGCGGCTTCCGGCTCGACGTGGACCCGGCGGCGCTCGGCTACCCGGTCGCCGCCTTCGTGCGCATCCGCCCAGGACCCGGGCAACTGCCCAGGATCATCGAGCTGGCCCGCAGACTGCCGCAGGTCAGCGAGTGCCACCGGATCACCGGCGAGGACTGCTTCCTGCTCAAGGTGCACGCGCCGGACGTCGGCGCCTTCGAGGAGACCCTGGACCGCTTCCTGCTGTACGGGCAGACCACCACGTCCATCATCCAGTCCACGGCGGTGCCGCCCCGCACGCCCGGCCTCGGCTGAGAGCGGGGGCGGCGGCCCTCACCCCCGCAGGAACGGCAGGAGCGCGTCGAGCAGGGCGGCCGGGCGGTGCAGCGGGATGATGTGGCCGCAGTCCTCGATGAGACGCCCGGTCAGCTCGTCGGCGACCGGGCGCAGTTGCCGGTGCAGCGCGTCGCCCACCGGCCGGGCGCCGACGGCCAGGACCGGCACGGTCAGCCGCCCCTCGCCGGTGGCCCGCGCCAACTGGCGGGCGCTGCGCGGCATGGCGCGGTAGTACGAGAAGGCGCAGCGCAGCGACTCGGCCCCGGTGTAGGCGGCCACGAACGCGTCGCGCACCTCGCGGGGCACCCCCTCGCCCAGGGTGCCCGCGTCGAGGAACCAGTCCACGTACGCCCCCTCGTGCCCCGTCAGCACGGACTCCCCGAGGCCGTCAGCCGCGTGGAACCCGAACCACCAGGGCGGCCCCCCGGCCAGGAACTCCTCGGCGCCCGGCAGCGTCCCGAGCAGCGACTCCATCAGCACGAGCCGCCGTACGAGCGCGGGGCGGCGCAGCGCGAGCAGGAACGCCGGGGGCACCCCCGCGTCGATGGCGACCACCGCCGCCGAGCGCTCTCCGAGCGCGTCGAGCAGCGCCCCGGCGTCCCCGGCGAGGGTGTCCGCGTCATAGCCGTCCGCGGCGCGGGTGCTGGCGCCGAGGCCGCGCAGGTCGGGCGCGATCACCCGGTACCGCTCCGCGAGCGGCCCGAGTACGGCGCTCCACAGCCGCCAGGTGTGGGGGAAGCCGTGCAGCAGCAGTACCGCGGGGCCCTCGCCCGCGACCGCCGTGTGCAGGGTGACGCCCCCGCCGACCGGCACCTCGTGCAGCGTGACGTCGGACGGTGCTGTGGCCATACCGGCCCTCCCCGGGTGGTTACCAATGGTGACAAGCCGAACGTAGGTGACTACCGTGGGGGTGCCAAGAACGCACATCGGGGACAGGTGGTGACGCCGTGGTGACCTCCCCCACGGGACGTAAGGCCGCGGGCGCCCGCGGCGACCTCTTCGACCCCGCCTGCCCGACCCGCCGCCTGCTCGACCGGATCGGCACCAAGTGGGTCTCGATGGCCGTCAAGGTGCTCGCGGAGGCGGCGCCTGGCGAGGTCCGCTTCGCGGAGCTGCGCCGCAGGATGGCCGGGATCTCGCAGAAGATGCTGGCCGGCACGTTGCGCGGTCTTGTCAGGGACGGCCTCGTGGCCCGCAGGGTCGAGCCGGCGGTGCCGCCCCGTGTGCACTACCGGCTGACCCCGCTCGGCCTGTCCCTCGCGGAGCCGCTCGCCGCCGTCAGGGCCTGGGCCGAGGAGCACATGGCGGAGATCGACGCCGCGGGCGCCCGCCACGACCGGGAGACGGCCCGCGGGAGCGGGGCCGCGGGCGCCGCCGCCGACTGACCCGGCGCGCCGTGCTCAGAGCCTGCGGGTGATCAGCGCCCGTTTGACCTCCTGGATGGCCTTGGTGACCTCGATGCCGCGCGGGCACGCCTCCGTGCAGTTGAAGACGGTGCGGCAGCGCCACACCCCGTCCCGGTCGTTCAGGATCTCCAGGCGCCGCTCGGCGGCCTCGTCGCGGGAGTCGAAGATGAAGCGGTGCGCGCCCACGATCGCGGCCGGGCCGAAGTACTGCCCGTCCGACCAGTACACGGGGCAGGACGAGGTGCACGCGGCGCACAGGATGCACTTGGTGGTGTCGTCGTAGCGCGCCCGCTCCCGCGGGGACTGGAGGCGTTCCCTGGTGGGCTCGTTGCCGCCGGTGACGAGGAACGGCAGCACGTCGCGGTACGCCTGGAAGAACGGCTCCATGTCGACCACCAGGTCCTTGAGGACCGCGAGGCCCTGCATGGGCTCGACGCTGATCGGGCGCTCCGGGCGGATGTCCTTGATGAGGGTCTTGCAGGCGAGCCGGTTGCGGCCGTTGATCCGCATCGCGTCGGAGCCGCAGATGCCGTGCGCGCAGGAGCGGCGGAAGGTGAGCGTGCCGTCGAGGTCCCACTTGATCCGGTGCAGCGCGTCGAGCACCCGCTCCCGGGGGTCGATGTCGAGCCTGAACTCCTCCCAGCGGGCCTCGTCGGACTCCTCCGGGTTGAACCTGCGGATGCGGAAGGTGGCGGTGATCAGGTGCGAGGCGGCGGGCGGCGCGTCCGCGGTCTCGGGCGTGTCCAGGGTCGGCGTTGCCATCAGTACGTACGCTCCATCGGCTGGTAGCGGGTCACCACGACGGGCTTGTAGTCGAGCCTGACCGACTCGGTGCCGTCGTCCGCGACCTCCCGGTACGCCATCGTGTGGCGCATGAAGGCGGCGTCGTCGCGGTTCGGGAAGTCCTCGCGGTAGTGGCCGCCGCGCGACTCCCTGCGGGCCAGCGCGGACTGCGCCATGACCTCGGCGAGGTCGAGGAGGTTGCCCAGCTCCACGGCCTCCAGCAGATCGGTGTTGAAGCGCCGCCCCTTGTCCTGCACGGACACGCCGCGGTAGCGCACCCGCAGCTCGGCGATCTTCTCCACGGCCGTCTTGATGGTGGCCTCGGTGCGGAACACCATCACGTTGGCGTCCAGGCACTCCTGCAACTGGGTGCGCAGCGTGCTGACGCGCTCGGTGCCCGTGCCGGAGAGCAGCCGCTCGATCTGCTCACTGACCTGCCGCTCGGGGTCCGCGGGCAGCTCCACCAGCGGGTGGGCGGCGGCGTACTCGGCGGCGGCGATCCCGGCCCTGCGGCCGAAGACGTTGATGTCGAGCAGGGAGTTGGTGCCGAGCCGGTTGGCGCCGTGCACCGACACACAGGCCACCTCGCCCGCCGCGTAGAGCCCGGGCACGACGGTGGTGTTGTCCGACAGCACCTCCCCGTGGACGTTGGTGGGGATGCCGCCCATGGCGTAGTGGGCGGTGGGCTGGATCGGCACGGGGTCGGTGTAGGGCTCGATGCCCAGGTAGGTGCGGGCGAACTCGGTGATGTCGGGCAGCTTGGCGTCGAGCTGCTCGCGCGGCAGGTGCGTCAGGTCGAGGTACACGTGGTCGCCGTCGGGCCCGCAGCCGCGGCCCTCGCGGATCTCCGTGTAGATGGAGCGCGAGACGACGTCGCGGGAGGCGAGGTCCTTCATCACGGGCGCGTAGCGCTCCATGAAGCGCTCGCCGTCCTTGTTGCGCAGGATGCCGCCCTCGCCGCGGGCGCCCTCGGTGAGCAGGATGCCCATGCGCCAGATGCCGGTCGGGTGGAACTGGAAGAACTCCATGTCCTCAAGCGGCAGTCCGCGCCGGTAGACGGCCGCCTGCCCGTCCCCCGTGAGGGTGTGCGCGTTGGAGGTGACCTTGAAGAACTTGCCGGTGCCGCCGGACGCGTAGATCACCGCCTTGGCGCGGAAGACGTGCAGTTGACCGGTGGCCAGCTCGTACGCGACGACGCCCGCGGAGTGCCGCACCCCGTCGACCTCGGTGAGGAGCTGGTCGAGCACGTAGAACTCGTTGAAGAACTCCACGCCCGCCTTGACACAGTTCTGGTAGAGCGTCTGGAGGATCATGTGCCCGGTGCGGTCGGCCGCGTAGCAGGACCTGCGGACCGGGGCCTCGCCGTGGCCGCGGGTGTGGCCGCCGAAGCGGCGCTGGTCGATAGTGCCCTCGGGGGTGCGGTTGAACGGCAGGCCCATCTTCTCCAGGTCGAGGACCGCGTCGATGGCCTCCTTGGCCAGGATCTCGGCGGCGTCCTGGTCGACGAGGTAGTCACCGCCCTTGACGGTGTCGAAGGTGTGCCACTCCCAGTTGTCCTCCTCCACGTTGGCGAGCGCGGCGGCCATGCCGCCCTGCGCGGCGCCGGTGTGGGAGCGGGTCGGGTAGAGCTTGGTGAGGACCGCGGTGCGGCTGCGGTCCGTGGCCTCGATCGCGGCGCGCATCCCGGCGCCGCCCGCGCCGACGATGACGGTGTCGTACGTGTGGATCTTCATGTGGTTCCTCGGTCCCGGCGGCCCAGGCGGGCGGCGTTCAGCGGATGTTCGGGTCGAAGGTGAAGATCACCAGCGTGCCCAGCAGCACGGTGAAGACCGTGGCCAGGTACAGCAGCCCCTTCAGCCAGAGCCGGGTGGCGGGCTGCTCCGCGTAGTCGTTGACGACGGTGCGAAGACCGTTGGCGCCGTGCAGCATGGCGAGCCAGAGCATCGCCAGGTCCCACAGTTGCCACCAGGGCGAGGCCCAGCGGCCCGCGACGAACGCGAAGCCGATGCGCGACACCCCGCCGTCCACCACGAGTTGGATGATCAGGTGCCCGACGACGAGCACCACGAGCGCGATCCCGGACAGCCGCATGAACAGCCAGCCGTACATCTCGAAGTTGCCGCGGGTGGACTTCGGGGTGCGCGCGGTGCGGGCGCGCGGGGGCTCGATGACGGGCGCCGGGTGGTCGGCGTCGTAGCGCGGGGCGCCCTCCACGGGGCCTACGGGGTCGCCGGGGGCCTGGGTGATCTCGGTGGACACGGTGCTCAGCTCCCGAAGACGTCGCGGGCGGCGTGCGCCAGGACCGGGTAGACCGCGCCGAGCATCAGCAGCAGCCAGATGCCGAGGGCGCCCCAGAGCATCTGCTTCTGGTAGCGGGCGCCCCGCGACCAGAAGTCGACGGCGATGACCCGCAGGCCGTTCAGCGCGTGGAAGAGGACGGCGGCCACGAGCGCGTACTCGAGGACCGCCACGACGGGCGTCTTGTACGTGGACACGACCCGGTCGTAGTCCTCGGGGGAGACGCGCACCAGCGCGGTGTCGAGGACGTGGACGAACAGGAAGAAGAAGATGAGGACACCGGTGACTCGGTGAGCCACCCAGGACCACATGCCCTCCTCGCCGCGGTACAGCGTTCCACGCTGCACTGTCGGCACCGTCGGCACTGTCGGCACGGAAGAACCCTCCGGGTGCGGGGAGCGGGACCGCGCCGACGCGGGGGTCGGTGGGCCACGGCCGGGTGATCGTCCACCGGCCCCGGCCATCGTAGTCATCTATGGGGCTTTTGCCCGTTATGGGGCCGACCGTGTGATCTCAAACCGACGCGTACGGGCTACCGGTCGGCCCGTCCCGGTCGGCCGCCGCCGGTTGCAGGGGTACGCAGGCCCCGGCGAGGGGCGCGGGCAGGCCGGGCGCGTCGCGCAGCAGCCGGGAGAGCCGCCCGCGGGCGAGCAGGCGCAGCTCGTCGGCGGCGACCACGCGCTCCTCCTCGGGGTCGTTGCCGAGCCTGGCGCGGATCTGGGTGAGCACGTGGTTGAGCGCCTCACGCGGCGCCACCGCGTCCAGGCAGACTACGAAGGCGTGCCCGAAGCGGCTGCGGTACGCGGCGTGGGCGGCGCTCAGCGCGGTGTACGCGGCGCCGCGCCCGGTGCCAGGCGGCAGCGCGAGGGACTCCTGGGTGAGCGCCCACACCAGGTCGGCGGGGCCGAGGTCGTAGGCCGCCTCGTCGGCGGCGGCGAGCAGCGCGTCCACGGTCGGGTACGGCCGGTGGGCGAGCAGCCGGCGCCCCCAGCGGGGGCTGGCGCAGCAGCGCAGCAGCACCCCGGCGGCGGCGTCGGGGTCCGCGGCGTTGAACCGCGCGAGGCGGGTGGCCCGGGAGGTGCGGGCGCCCGGCCGCGGGGCTTCGGGGTCCGCGCGGTGCGCGGACGGCTGTGCGGGCAGCGGGACTCCTCGGCGGTGACGGCGCCATCGGCGGTCGGCCGGTCGGCGGGGCGGGCGAGGGTGAGCTTCCTGGCATCGGTACGCCGATGCGAGGCGGCGCGCGGTCCGCGCTCCCCCGGGGCGGACGGCCACGCGCCGTGGGGTTGGCGAGGTTACAGCGTGGCTGGTGTGGCGTCACGCTAGCGACGCCGGGGGACCGGCATCCGAAAGGCTCATGAGATTCACTCGTACGGGAGGGTTTCCGGGGGTTAAGGCAATTCATTGGACAAGCCGACAAGCCCCACAACCCTTAGGGTCGGGCGTGGTATTCCACCCGCCGTCGGCCGACCCCCGGCAGCAGGCGGGGGACGTGGGAGGAGGTGGGCCGTGGCTCCGGCAACCAGAAGGCGCCGCTCGGGCGGGCGCCGCCCCGCGCGGGGCGGCGCGGTGGCGGCGGGCGCGGTCGTGCTCGCGGTCGCGGCCGTCGCGGTCTCCGTCACGCTCGGCCCCGACAACAGGGCCGCGACCGAGGGCGGCGACGGCACCGCGTCGGCGTCCCCGTCGTCCCCGTCGTCTCCGTCGTCCCGGGCCGCGGGCCACGAGGCCCCTTCCCCGTCACCCACCCGGTCGTATCCGCTCTCGAAGACGCCGGAGACGATCCCCGCCGTGCGCCGCCACACACCCGCGCACGGCCCCGGCTGGAAGCCGGGGAGCGGCGAGCGGGTGGTCGTCGGCGACGACAAGCTCGCCGACGAGGGCAGGCTGATCGCCGACGAGCTGAAGCTGTCGTACGGCGGCAGGGCGAAGGCGGGCGACGGCGACGTGGAGCTTGCGCTCGCCCCGGGCGACGGCGGCTCCGAGTCGTACACCATGCGGGTCTCCGGCGGCCGGGTCCGCATCACGGGCCCCACCGACGCCGGGGTCTTCTACGGCACCCGCACCCTCAAGCAGGAGGTCGCGGGCGGCACCGCGGCCCCCGAGGGCGAGGTGAGCGACGCGCCCGCGAAGCCGCAGCGCGGCTTCATGCTGGACATCGCCCGCAAGACGTACAGCGTGGACTGGATCGAGGACCGGATCAGGGAGCTTGGCGACCTCAAGTTCAACCAGCTCGGGCTGCACTTCTCCGACGACCAGGGCTTCCGTATCGAGTCCGCCACGCACCCCGAGATCGTCTCGAAGGACCACCTGAGCAAGGACCAGGTCCGCGCCCTCGTGAAGCTCGCCGCCAGCCGGCACATCCAGGTCGTGCCCGAGCTGGACTCCCCTGGCCACCTCGGCGCCGTCACCGACGCCCACCCGGACCTGCAACTGCGCAACGCGAGCGGCCAGACCCTCCAGGGCACCCTCGACATCTCCAAGCCGGGCGCCGCGAAGATCGTCGACGACCTCCTCAAGGAGTACGCGCCGCTCTTCCCCGGCCGCTACTGGCACCTGGGCGGCGACGAGTACCTGGCCCTGATGTCCAGCGACCCCACCGCGTCCTACCCCCAGCTCGCCGAGGCGGCCAGGGACAAGTACGGCGCGAAGGGCACCATCGAGGACCTCACCACCGCCTGGCTCAACGGCCGCGCGGCCGTGGTGCGCCCCACGCACGAGTCCCCGAAGGCGTGGAACGACGGCTTCTACGACGGCGGCTCCGTCAGCCCCGACAAGGACCTGGAGGTCGCGTACTGGACGGGCAAGGAGGCGGGCAGGCGCGACCCGCAGGAGTTCCTCGCCGAGGGCAGGAAGCTGACCAACTACAACGACGAGTACCTGTACTACGTCCTCGGCCAGCCCAACGACTTCACCTACCCGACGGGCGAGCGCATCTACGCGGACTGGACGCCGAGGGTGATCCGCGGCACCGAGCCGGTCCCGGCCAAGTACGACGACCAGATCCTGGGCGGCTCGTTCGCCGTATGGGGCGACCAGCCGCAGGCGCAGACCGCCGACCAGGTCGCCGCGGGCATCAAGCTCCCGCTGTGCGCGACGTCCCAGAAACTCTGGGACGCGGGGAAGCCGCCTTTGAGCTGGGCCGCGTTCAAGGGGCTTGCGGGCAAGGTCGTCTGAGGGCCGGCGTGGCCTCGGGCCGCTTGTGCGTGTGCCGGTGCGTCGCGGTTGCTCTGGAAGCGGCCCGCCCAGCCCGGCCGTCGCATCACCCCTGTGGGGCGCCGGTCTCCCATGTCGCCGTCTTCCAGAGTCCGGCCCGGTTCAGGGACTGCGGGCAGTGCAGGTAGATCTCGTCGATGTCCAGCAGGAGGGCGAGGCCGGGCCGCACCCCCTTGACGGCCATGGCGTCGAAGAAGGGGGCGTCGGTGAGAATGCGGGCGCGTCCGTTGACGCGCAGGACGTCCTTGCCGCCGGGTATGAGGAAGAGCAGCCCCGCGTGCGGGTTCTGCATGATGTTGTGGAAGCTGTCGCCGCGGCGATTGCCCGGGCGGTCCGGCAGGGCGATCTGCCCCGCGTGAAGGACGTGCACGAAGCCCGGCCCGCCCCCGCGGGGCGAGGCGTCACAGTTTCCCCGCGCGTCCGCGGTGGCGAGCATGCAGAACGGGGAGCGCCGGATCAGATCCCGGTCTCGCTCGTCGAGCCGGTGGTGGACCTTGTCGACGACGACGGGGTGCGGCTCGCCCAGCAACTCCCGCAACTGCTCGGGCGACCGTAGTTCCGCGAAGCAGGACTCCTCCGCCTCGCCAGGCGGCTGCGTCGCGAGGGTCTGTGTGTCGTGCCGCAAAGCCACTCCTGCCGTCGCGCGGTCGATGAGGTCGCCCTCGGCCCCCTCCGGCGAGGGTGCCCGTATTCCACCCTACCCAGAGCAGGTTAGCCTTACCTAACAAACAGGAGTCCGGCGTTCCGGACTCCGCTGCCGTGTCGGCCGTCGGCGAAGGAATGTTTCTGTGCACCCCTCATGGTGGGCCCTGCGCCCCGCCGCATCATGACCGCATCCGAGCAGTCGAAGACGCTGCTGCCCACCGCCGTCGTCATGCCGCGCAGGCGTGCCGGACGACTTGCCCTCGGTCTTGTCGTGCTGGGCGCGGGGCTCGCGGTCGCGGCGCTGCTCAGCCTCGCCGTCGGGTCGGGCCACGCGTCCCTCTCCGACGTGGTTGCGGGGCTGGTCCATCCCGACCGCGGCGACCCCGCCCAGTTGATCGTGCGGGAGGTGCGCGTCCCCCGCACCGTCGCCGGGCTGCTGGCCGGTGCCGCGCTGGGGCTCGCCGGGACCGTGATGCAGGGTGTGGCCAGAAACCCGCTGGCTGATCCGGGGCTGTTGGGGGTGAACGCCGGGGCGTCCGTCTTCGTCGTCTTCGCCATCAGCGTGCTCGCCGTGACGAGTCCGCAGCAGTACATCTGGTTCGGGTTCCTCGGCGCGTGCCTGGCCGCCACGCTGGTGTACGGGGTGGGAAGCCTCGGCCGCGAAGGGGCCACGCCGGTCAAGCTCGCTCTGTCCGGTGCGGCCGTGGCGGCCGCCCTCGGCTCTTTGACCAGCGCGATGCTGCTGACGGACAGCAGGACCTTCGACCAGTTCCGGTTCTGGCAGGTGGGTTCCCTGGGCGGCCGGGAGCCCGAGGTGCTGTGGCAGGCACTGCCGTTCATCGCCGTCGGCGTGCTCGTCGCCCTCACCCTGGGCCCGCAACTGAACACGCTCGCGCTGGGCGACGACACGGCACGCGGCCTCGGCCAGCGCGTCGTCCTCGCCCGGCTGGCCGGTGCCGTATGCGTGGTGCTGCTGTGCGGGGCCGCGACGGTCGTCGCCGGGCCGATCGCCTTCGTGGGCCTGGCCGTACCGCACGCCGTGCGGCTCTTCACCGGACCCGACTACCGGTGGGTCCTGCCGTACAGCGCGCTGCTCGCCCCGGCCGCACTGCTGTTGGCCGACGTCCTGGGACGGGTCGTCGCGCGCCCCGGCGAGGTGCAGGTCGGTGTGGTGACGGCCGCGCTCGGCGCGATCCCCTTCGTGCTGCTCGTACGACGCAGAAAGACGGTGGCGCTGTGAGCCGGTCCTTCATACCCGGCGCACGGCTCGACGCGGGGGGTCTGAAGGAGGCTTCCGCCCGGGTCGCGGCGGCCCGGCGCCGCGGGCGCCTTCGGTTCACTGCCGTGAGTGCCGGTCTGCTGCTTGCCATGGCCGCCGCCCTGTGCGTCTCGCTCTCCTACGGCGACTATCCGCTGCCGCTGCCCGATGTGGCCGCCACCCTGCTCGGCGGCGGTGACAGCGGCACCCGGGTCGTCGTCCTCGAACTCCGGCTTCCCAGAGCCCTGCTGGCGCCGCTGGTCGGCTGTTGTTTCGGCATGTCGGGTGCGGTCTTCCAGACGCTGTTGCGCAATCCGCTGGCGAGCCCCGACATCATCGGTGTCAGTTCGGGTGCCGGGGCCGCCGTCGTCCTGGCCGGTGGAATCGCGGGCCTCAGCGGCACTCCGCTGTCCTTCTTCGCACTGGCGGGAGCCCTGCTCACGGGCGCGGCCGTCTATCTGCTCGCCTGGCGCAGGGGCATCAGCGGATACCGGCTCGTCCTGATCGGCCTGGGGGTGAGTACGGGCCTGTCCAGCCTCATGTCGTACCAGATGACCCGCGCGGACGTCACCGATGCGCAGGCGGCGTTCCTGTGGCTGGCCGGCAGCCTCAACGGCCGTTCGTGGCCGCAGTTCTGGCCGCTGCTCTTCGGTGCCGCCGTGCTGGTGCCGCTGACCGCCGTCGCGGCCCGGGCGCTGCCCGCGCTGCAACTCGGCGACGAGGCGGCAGGCGGGCTCGGGGCCCGCGTCGAGCGGAGCAGGCTCGCGCTGCTTGCCTGCGCCACCGGCCTCGCCGGTATCGCCACGGCCGCCGCGGGCCCGGTCGGGTTCATCGCCTTCCTGTCCCCGCCCATCGCCCGCCGTCTCCTGCCCGGCCAGGGCGCCGTCCTGCTGCCGTCGGCCGCGGTCGGCGCGCTGCTCGTGTCCGTCGCGGACTTCGCCGGCCAGCACCTGCTGAGCGGCACCCAACTACCCGTCGGCATCGTCACCAGCGTGATCGGCGCCCCCTACCTGCTGTGGCTGCTCGCGCGGGCCAACCGCGTGGGACAGGGCGGCTGACCATGCACACGACCCGCCCTGCGTCTTCCCACCCCGTCGCCCAGGAGAAGCCCGTGGCATCCCCGCACACTCTGCAAGCCCGTGGCCTCGAACTCGGCTACGGCGAACGCCGGATCATCTCCGGCCTCGACATCGATGTCCCGCCCGGGCGGATCACCGTGGTCGTGGGGCCGAACGCGTGCGGCAAGTCCACTTTGCTGCGGTCGATGGCCCGGCTGCTGCACCCGGCGAACGGTGCGGTGCTCCTCGACGGGGCCAGCGTGCACGAGATGTCCACCAAGGAGGTGGCCACGGTGCTGGGGGTGCTGCCGCAGACCCCGGTGGCACCCGAGTCGATCACCGTCGCGGACCTGGTGAGCCGTGGCCGCTACCCCCACCAGGGCTGGATACGGCGCTGGAGCCCGGCCGACGACGAAGCGGTCGCCGCCGCGCTGCACGCCACCGATGTGCTGGACCTGGCCGAGCGGCCGATCGACGAACTGTCGGGCGGCCAGCGCCAGCGGGTGTGGATCGCCATGGCCCTCGCGCAGCAGACAGACGTGCTTCTCCTCGACGAGCCGACGACCTACCTCGACATCAGCCACCAGCTCGACGTGCTTGACCTGCTCACCGATCTCAACCGGCAACGCGGCGTGACGCTTGTCGTGGTCCTGCACGACCTCAACCTGGCCTGCCGCTACGCGGACCACCTCGTCGCGATGAAGGACGGCCGTGTCGTCGCCGAGGGCGCCCCCGCCAAGGTCGTCACCGAAAGCCTCGTGGCCGACGTCTTCGGCCTGCGCAGCATCGTCGTCCCCGATCCGGCCTCCGGCACACCGCTGATCGTCCCGATGGGACGGCACCACATCGACACCACCCTCACCGGGTGACCTCCAACCGGACCTCTACCGTGAAACGAGCACCTCTCATGCCCCTTCGCCGATCCGTCCAGGCATGCGCTCTCGCCGTCGCCCTCATCGGTTCACTGGCGGCCTGCGGCTCCCAGGACGACGACACCCCCGCCGACACCGGACAAGCCTCCTCGGGCAGTTTCCCCGCCCGGGTCCCCACCAAATTCGGCACCGTGACGGTCAAGTCACAGCCCAAGCGGGTGGTCGCCCTGGGCTGGGGGGATGCCGAGACGGCGCTCGCACTCGGCGTTCAGCCCGTCGGCCAGAGCGACTGGCTCGCCTTCGGCGGCGACGGTGTCGGGCCCTGGGCCAAGGGCTCCTACGACAAGTCCCCGCAGAAGATCGGCACGCTGGAGCCCGAGTACGAGAAGATCGCCGCGCTCAAGCCGGACCTGATCCTCGACACCAAGTCCAGCGGCGACCAGACCCGGTACGACACCCTCAGCAAGCTCGCACCGACCATCGGCGTGCCCGAGGGAGGCGACCAGTACAAGACCACCTGGGAGAAGCAGACCACCATGGTCGCCAAGGCACTCGGCGTACCCGGCAAGGGCGAGGACCTGATCGACAGGACCGACCGGCAGTTCACCGACGAGAAGAAGGCCCACCCCGAGTTCCAGGGCAGGACCATCACCCTCGCCTCCCGTACGGCCTCGGGCTGGGGCGCCTACGTACACGGCACGGGCCGCCTCGACTTCGTCGAGCGGCTCGGCTTCAAGAACAACCCGGCCGTGGAGAAGAAGGCCGGCAGTGCCTTCTCCGTGCCGGTGTCGGAAGAGAATCTCCAGATGCTCGACGCCGACCTGCTGGTGATCGCGCCGATCGGCACCACCGCCCGGAAAATCGAGTCCGACTCCCTCTACAAGGCGATCCCGGCCGTGCGGAAGGGGCACTCGCTCGTCTTCGACGACCAGAACCTCAGCCAGGCGTTCGCCACCGAGTCCGTCCTGTCCGTGCGGTACGCCCTCAAGCACGTGGTTCCGCTGCTCGCGGACCGCGTGCGGTGACCTGCGGTGAAGGTGACCTGCGGTTGAAGGGTACGAGGCACGACACGGCCGCGGCCCCATCCGGTCCGGCACCGCATCCGTGATCAGGTGACGCCCCTCAGCATCCCAGGACAGAGACGCCGGCATCGGGCGAACGGCCGGAGCCGCCACCCCCCACAGGAGAGGCTCCGGCCGTCGCACGGCACGGGCCGCGCCGCGGCCCGTACTTCTCTCAGCGTCGGAACGCCCTTTTGTGTCACACCCCACGATGACCCTCACTAGTTGTCCGTTGTACAAACATGGACGCGGGCCGATTCAGTCCGTACCGTGCATTTCGCGCCAGGAGGAGAACAGCCGTCGGCCGTCATGCCTGCGACGGACCGCACGGGGCGACCGCAACCGACAATCGAGGCACCGCGGCGCCGAGCGGACACGCTCGCGCGGGCTGTGCCTCGCGAGGCGCGAAGAGGGGCGTAGTGCTGGGGGACGACGCGGAGTTGACCGCCGCGGTGCTTGCGGCACAGGACGGGGACGAGCACGCCTTCCGTACTGTGTACCGCTCGGTGCACCCACGGCTGCTCGGGTATGTGCGCACGCTGGTGGGGGACTCCGACGCCGAGGACGTGACCTCGGAGTCGTGGTTGCAGATCGCCCGCGATCTGCACCGTTTCGATGGGGACGCGGACCGCTTCAGGGGCTGGGCGGCGCGTATCGCGCGCAACCGCGCGCTTGACCACATACGCATGCGGGGCCGCAGGCCCACGGTCGGCGGTGACGAGAGCGAGCTGACCGCGCGCCCCGCCGCGTCCGACACGGCCGTCGAGGCGCTTGAATCGCTCGGCACGCGCCGCGCCCTGGGGCTGATAGCCGAGTTGCCGCAGGACCAGGCGGAGGCGGTGGTGCTGCGGGTGGTGATGGGGCTCGACGCGAAGACGGCCGCGACGACGCTCGGCAAGCGGCCCGGGGCGGTGCGCACCGCGGCCCACCGCGGTCTGAAGCGGCTCGCCGAGCTGCTGGCCGACGGGGGTTCCGGCAGGGTCGGGCCGGTCGCGGAAGGGGAGGAACTGGACGCTCTGCCTCAGCCACGGTCACGCACGGGTAGCGTGACGTCCGCCGGTGTGACGCAAACTCCCGCGCGTACGCAGAAGGACATGTGATGGCCGACGAGAGCTGTGATTTTCCGGGGGAGCCCTCCCGGTCCCCCGGCCCGAGGCTGGATCGTGACACGGCGGAGCGTCTGCTGTCCGGTGCGGACGTGGCGGACGGGGCCGGCGTCGCGGAAGACCTGGCGTATGTGCTGCGCGCGCTCGGCGGCGCCGGCCGTCCCGCCGGTGTCCTGCCGGGCGAGGAGGCGGCGGTGGCCGCGTTCCGCGCGGTGCGGGAGGCCAGGGGCGAGGCGGTGCGCAGGGAGCGGGTCGGCAGCGCCGTCGGCGCGGGGTCCGGGTACGGCTCCCCGGGGGCGCCCGCGCCCGACGAGGAGCCGGGGACAATACGGCTCGGCAGCGCGGCGCAGACCCGTCAGGGTGTGCCGCGCTGGGGGAGACCCGTCAGATTCGGGCTCGCCGCCGCGCTGGCGGGCTGCATGATCGGCGGGGTCGCGATGGCCGCGGGCGCCGGGATCCTGCCGTTCGGCGGGACCCGTGAGCCGGGCCCCGCGGTGTCGGTGTCGGGCGCGGCGACGCCCGAGCGCCCGCTCGCCTCCCACGCCCCGCGCTCCTCTACGTCCGGCTCCCCTTCCGCGGACGACTCCGACGGCGGCGGCGCCTCGCACGGCGCGGCGGGCGGCTCGCACCAGCCCGAGACCTCGGGCCCCGGCGGCGAGGGCGGGCACGGCAAGGGCAAGGCCAAGGGCGCCACGAAGGGCAGCGGCCGGCAGGGCGAGCCCCAGCAGGGCGGGCAGCACGACGACGACTGGTGGCAGCGCCTCGTGTCCTCCTGCGAGGACTACCGCGGCGGCAAGCCCCTCGACGACGACCGCCGCGCGGGCCTGGAGAGCGCGGCGCACGGCCCCTCCGGTGTCCAGCACCTCTGCGACACGGTCCTCGGCGCCGCGGGCGGCCACGACTCCCCCTCGCCCGGCCCCGGCGACACCTCGGGGGCCGAGGACCCGCACCACGGCGGTTCGGGTTCCGCGGGCGACGACGAGCAGGACGGCGGCGCGGGGCAGGGCAAGCCCCAGGACAGCCCGCCCGACAAGGACCTCAACAACGCGCCGGGCAAGGACGCGTCGGGCTCGGCCGACACGCCCTCGCCGTCGGACACCGCGTCGGGCTCGCCCGGGGTGTGACACTTTTTGCCGCCAGGGCGCAGTAACAAGTAAGCCGACTGGTCATCGGCAAAGGCACCAGCCAGGGTTCCCCCCGTACCCGTGGCTCGTGCTATCGCGCGGGCGGGACACGTTCCCCCGGTCCCGCCCGCGCGCAATCCTCGTGAGCCTCAAGTTCCTCGTGAGCCTCAAGTAATGAATCAAGTAAGCGACCTGCGGTCGCTTAGTAGACGACCACCTTGTCCCCCGTGTGCACCGCGGCGTAGAGCGCGGCGATCTTCTTCTCGTCCCGTACGTTCACACATCCGTGCGAGGCGCCCGCGTAGCCCCTCGCGGCGAAGTCGGACGAGTAGTGGACGGCCTCGCCGCCGCTGAAGAACATCGCGTACGGCATGGGGGAGTCGTAGAGCGTCGAGACGTGGTGGCGGTGCTTCCAGAAGACCTTGAACAGGCCCTCGCGGGTGGGGTCGCCCTCGGAGCCGAAGCGTACGTCCATCGCGGAGACGATCTTTCCGTCCACCATCCAGGCGAGCGTCCTGCTCTTCTTGCTGATGCACATGGCGCGGCCCGTCGTACAGCGCGGGTCCGGCTTGCTGACCGGCAGGGTGGTGGGCGGGTACAGCTCGTCGTGCGACGGGGTGTCGGTGCGGTCGAGCAGCCGCTGCCAGGTGGTGCGGTCGGTGCTGCCGGTGCGCGGCAGGCCGCGTGACTTCTGGAACGCGGAGACGGACGCCGAGGTGATGGTGCCGTAGTACCCGGTCGGGTTCTGGCCGAAGAGCTTCAGCGACCGCAGCCTCGCCTGCAACTCCCGCACCTGTGCGCTGCTCGTGCCGACGGCCATCAGCGGTGGCGGGGGTGCGGGGCGGGTGGGGGAGTGCGAGGGGCGGACGGTCGCGCGGGCGGCCTCCGGGTCCTTGCTCGGCGCGGGCGCGCTGCTGCTCGGCGCCGAGGGCGACGGGGCCTTCGCCGGGGGCCGTGCGGCGGGCGGCGCGGCCGTCGTGCGGTGCACGCGCAGTGGCTGGGCGGCGTCGCCCGAGCCCTGCACGGTGCACGCGCCGAGCGCGGTGCCCGCCACGGCCATGGCGCACACCGTGGACGCGATACGAATGCGGCGCATGATCCCCCCCGGGTCTGTGTGGGACGCCGTTCTGCCCCCCTTCTGCCCACTCCCGCCGTCACCCATGCGGGTCAACGCCTCACGTTCGGTGCGCTTTTCACATCCGGAGGGACAGCCGGTGGTTCTCAGGAGAGGCACGAGCAGGGCGTGCGAGTCGGAGTCCGGGCTGCCCATCGCGCCGGTCTACGGTCCCGGGGCACCGGCCGGCGAGGTCTGCGACACGCTCCGTGGGGTCTGGTGGCGCCTACGTGCCGACGAGCGCCTTCTGAACAGGGCGAACACCACCGAACCACCCTTACGGGTGATCATGGGTGCGATCGTGCTACCTCTGCTTATTCTTCTAGTTGAGTACCCCTGAAAGGAGGATGCCGTGGCCGTTATAGAGCACGAGCGGACTATTGGTTTGACCATGGGTGACGTCGCCGACCAGATCTCCCGTGCGATGCCTGGGCACCGTGTGGAGATTCTTCAGGGGAGGCTTACTGTGGCACCGCCAGCAGATGGGGAGCATGCTGTCGCGCTGTCGTGGCTGATGCGTCAGTTCGACAGGGCGGGCGCCTGGGAAGCCGGACTGCGATTTGTGCAGGGCATCGGGGTCTCGCTGCCCACGGGCCCCCAGGACTACGCGATTCCCGACCTCTCGGTGGTCGACAAGGACTTCCGGGAGGCGGGCACCTATGCGAACTGCTACGCCCCGCGGGCGTTCCGCCTGGTGGTGGAGGTGACGTCGCCGTCGAACCGGTCCGATGACCTCGGTATCAAGGCGGAAGCCTACGCGCGCGCCGGAATCCCGGTGTACGTCGTGGTCGACCGTCGGCAGGACGAGGTGCTGGTCCACACCGATCCCCGCCGCGCCAAGTACCGCTCCGTGGAGCGGTACAAGCGGGGGATGGACGTCCCCGTCCCGGAGTCCGTGGGAATCGAGCTGTCCCTGTCCGCCGACCAGATGCTTGAGGTCGACTGACGTCGGGCGCGCCCCGGGCGCCGGTCTCCCCGAGGGGCCGTGCGCCCGGCGCCGCGCCGTTCACAGGGTGCCGCGCCGTGCCGCCCTGCTCCTGCGTACCGCCCGCGTGACCACGGGGGGCAGTACGTCGACCGCGATACGGGCCGCGCGCGAGCGCCCCGGCTTCGCGGGGACGGGCGCCGCCGGGGCGGCGGGGGCCGGGGACGGGGCAGGCGGCGGGGTCCAGTGCCTGGAGGGGGGGAACTCGGGCGCGGCCATGCCCTTCGACTTCAGCCGTACCAGCCGGTTGCCCGCGGCGTCCTGCACGCTGAGGTGGCAGTCGGAGCGCTCCTTGATCATCGCGATCAGCTCGTCCTGGACCGGCCCGGGGTCGTCCCAGGTGCCGTACAGCTTCTGGGTGGTCAGGCAGATCGGGTGCAGGCCCCGGTTGAGTACGGCCTCCCACGCGGCGACCGAGACCCCCGGGGTGTGCTCGGAGCGGAAGTCGTCGAGGACGACCACGCCGCCGGGCTTCAGCACCTCGCGGGCGGTGCGGATGTCGCCCTCGACATGCTCGTAGAGGTGCGAGGCGTCGACGTGCACGAAGCGGCACGAGTCCGGCTTCACACGGTCGCCCGCGAGGGAGCTGGGGCCCTGGAGCACGGTGGGCAGCGCGTCGTGGAAGGAGAGGTAGTTCTCCTCGAAGGCGGCCCTGGTCAGGGTCGCGTACGACTTGCTCGTCTCGGCGTTGTTGGCCTGGTCGGGCGCGTCCGACTCGAACAGGTCGCAGACCGTGAACGCCTCTCCCGGCCGGACGTGGCGCCCCACGAAGATGGCGCTCTTGCCCAGGTAGACCCCGAGTTCCAGCAGGTCGCCGTGGTCGCCCCCGGCCTCCTGGCGGGTCAGGACCCACTCGAAGAGGAGCTGGTCGAGCGCGGGGAACCAGCCGCGCACGTCGCCCAGTTCACGCGGAAGCCGTTCGGTGTCGTGCACAGCTGTCATGGGACGAACCCTCGCGATACAGACGTATGGACGGATGGTCTTGACGTGTTCGGGGCGCCGCCTCCTCAGTATGCGGGCGCCCCGGTGGCTCCCGCCGCCGGAGGCGGGGCGGACGGGTGAGCGCGGGGCCGCGTGCCCTCACGCCCGCACCGTCAGCAGCCTGTCGCGCAGCAGCGGGGTCGCCCACCGCTCCACGTACCGGTTGAGCAGCCAGGCGAGCAGCAGCATCCCGGCGAGGCTCGCCGCCAGGGTCGCGCCGGGCGGCAGCCCGAGCGAGCGGTGCAGGGTGCCGACGGACACCCAGCCCAGGTGCTCGTGCACCAGATAGAACGGGTACGTCAGCGCGCCGAGTGTGGTCAGCCGCAGTCGGTTGGCCCAGCCGAGGTATCCGAGCGCGATCGCGCCGACGAGGACGAAGCCCGCCGTGACCACCAGCATGATGGCCCATCCTGAGCGATATGAGAAGAATTTCGGACTGTCAGTGTGCCAGAGGTCCGCCACCGCGTAGTGCTGCCCGGTCAGCCAGCTCACCACGACGATTCCCCAGGCCATGGCGTCATGGCGGTTGCGGTGCAGCAGGTAGAGGCCCATGCCGCCGATGAAGTACGGGGCGTACTCGGGCATCAGCACCAGCTCGGCGGTCGTCCCTCCGGACGCCTGCCCGATCGCGGCGGCGAGCGTCCACGCCACGCAGAACAGCACCACCCGGCGCCGGGTCACCCCCGGCAGCACCAGGCAGACCGCGAACAGCGCGTAGAAGCGGATCTCCACCCAGAGCGTCCAGTCCACGCCGAGCACCCGGGGGGCGCCGAGCGGCTCCTGGAGCAGGGTGAGGTTCAGCAGCGTGTCGCTCGGCGAGGTCGCGTCCCAGGCGACGGACGGCAGCGCGAAGACCAGCGTGACCAGCAGGATCGCCACCCAGTACGCGGGCATGAGCCGGGAGACCCGGGAGGCGAGGAAGCTGCGCGCGGTGCGGCCCCAGCCGCTCATGCAGATGACGAAGCCGCTGATCACGAAGAAGATCTGCACACCGAGGCAGCCGTAGGCGAACAGGGAGTGCAGGGCGGGGAAGAGCTGTGCGGGGGAGGCGTCCCAGGCGCGGGAGATGTCGCCGCCGCGGCCCCCGTAGTGGTAGCAGGCCACCATCAGCGCGGCGATCAGCCTGAGCCCGTCGAGCGCCCCGAGCCTGCCGCGCCGCGCGGGGGCCTTCCCGGGCTTCGGCTGCCCGGCGGGCGGCCGGGGCCGGGGCCGGGTGACGGTGGCGGTCCTGATCCCGGTGGGGACGGTGGCGGACCCGGGGGCGGCGGCCTCCGTCCCCGTGGGGCCCGGAGCACTGGGCGGCGGTGCCGCGAAGGTCACGGTACGGGGCCCCTTTCCTGGCGCGCCGATCGGGCGGCACGGAACACGCGGTCTTTCGGCCTGTCCGCCGGGGCCGAGGGCCCGGGCGGCGGCTGTCCACACTAGGGGCGGGTAAGCAGGAAGAAACCGGCGAAGCGGCACACTTTGCCCGCTCCGTACGCCGAGTTCATCCGATGGTCGGTTTCTCTTCCCCTGAGTGGCGGCCCTGTGCCCTTGGCGGGGCCGGGCGCGGTGGCCGCGTCCCGGGCACGCCGAAGGCCGCCCGCCCCCTGGCGAACGGCCTCCGGCACCGCTCGGGCCCGCGCCCCCTGAGGGGCGGGGCGGCTACTCCTTTACTCCTTTGCCGACTACTCCTTTGCCGACTGCTCCCGCACCGGCTACTTCCGTACCGACCGCTTCAGCGACCTCGCGCGCCGTGCGACGCGGCGCAGCCGGGGGCTGCGGGGGATGAACGCGAGCTGCGAGGGGATCGCCCCCGGCAGCGCCAGCGAGGTCAGCCTGCGCCGCTTGAAGTAGCGCCAGGTGCCGCTGCCGAGGTGCTTGCTCAGATAGCGCTCGGCGGCCGGCCGCAGCTCCGGGTAGATCTGCGCCTGCATCGCGTAGCCGACCGCCTGGACGAGGCCGGCCAGCTTCGCGTCCGCGACCTCCTCGGGCCCGACCCGCTGGCTCTCCACCGCGGCGCGGTCCGCCAGGTCGGGCAGCAGCGCGTCGACCAGGGTGACCGGGACGCGGTTGCTGTTCTGATACGGCGTCAGCCGTTCGAGCAGCAGCCCGGTGCCGGTGCGCGCGACCGGGATCGAGTAGAGCGCGGCGGCGGTGAGCAGCGCGGTGGAGAAGCAGCCGACCACCAGCGCGGGCGCCATCCGCTGGTACAGCACCTCGGCGAGCACCGGCTCGTCGAAGACGGCCAGCTCGACGCCGAGGCGCTCCGCCTCCTCTTCGAGCAGCCGCGACCAGCGCGGCGGGGCGGTGGGGTGCGGTTTGAAGACGACCCTGCGGTGGCCGAGCGCCACCGTGCCGCGCAGCATCCGCAGATGGAGGTCTTCCTCCTCCTCGGGCGTGAGGATGCCGAGCGCGGAGAGGTACTGCCCGAGCAGCAGCGCGGCGCCGCGCTCGGCGGGCAGGTGCTCGGTCTCGTCGGCCAGCTCCGCGAGCACCTTCAGGAAGATCTGGGTGGGCACGATCTCCGGCTCGACCTCGAACTCGGTCAGCAGCAGCGGCTTGAGGCCGGGGACCAGGTCCAGGTGGAGCAGCCGGGCGATACGGGAGCCGACCAGCGGGTCGAGCTTGTTGCGGGTGGGCCCGTAGCTCATCAGCCCGTCCGCGTAGACCTCGACGCGGGCGTCGGTGAAGATCTGCGCGATCGCCATCGCCGGGTTGACCTGGATGGACTCGACGACCAGCTCGATGTCGTCGTCGCCGAGGTTCCACAGCAGCCGCAGATGCCGCTCCCACAGCGGGGTGTCGTCGGGGCGCGGCCCCCAGTCGCCCGGGTGGAACGGGTAGATCGTCTCGTTCCAGGAGAGCACGTCATCGAAGCGGGCGCGCAGCCGCTTGAAGCCGGTCATCCGGTCGAGCGGGGGGGAGGTCTCCGGGGTGGCCGCGTTGTTGGCGACCAGCAGGATGCTGCGGTCCACGGGGGGCAGGCAGCCCGCCTCGATCGCCGCGGCCAGGGTGGCGGCCCCGTACAGCGTCGAGGAGAGATGAATCCGGGTGGTGCGCCGGACCCTGTGGGGGGTGCTGCCGTCGTTCACGCCGCGACCTCCTGGGCCGGGACGGAGCGCCTGCGCAGCCGCCGCAGCCTGGTCGCGCGCTCGATGTCGATGGAGTCGAGCGCCTCTTCGAGGATGTCCTGCGGCATCCGTTTGAGCGCTGCCGCGCCCATCGCCTTCAGTTTGCGCGCCACGGGTGGTTCGAACCTTTCGATGGAACCGAGATGATGGCTAATGATGGCGCAGTAGGTGCGGACCGCCTTCGGCAGGAGCTGGTCCGCGTCCGCGTCAACCGCCGTCTCCTCGATCACCTGATCAAAGGCCCGGATAAAGTCCAGTTGACGGACGTCACCGATCTGGGTGAGGGAGGAGGCCACGCCGCGCCGGTAGAAGACCCCGAGCAGGCCCGCCACGGCGAAGGATTCCGCCTCCCGGTGCAGCCGCCAGATCCAGGGCCTGTCCTCCGCGGTGCGCAGTCCGTCCCGGAAATGCAGCAGGCCCTGTTCGACGAGGCGCCGGTGGTAGACCCCGGCCCAGGCGTACGCGTAGTCGACCGAGGTGGAGCGGGTGGACGGCAGGATCGCGTCCCTGGGGCGCATGACGACGCCGCGCGGGCCGTGCGGGACCCGGCTGACGGTGCGGGAGCGCCCGGTGCACTGGACGTGGTCGACGCGGAGGAAGTCGCATCCGAAGTCCTCGATGGTGTCGACCAGTTGGGGCAGGTATCCGGGCGCGAGCCAGTCGTCGCCGTCCAGGAACGTGAGGTATTCGCCGCGTGCCGCGTCGATACCCGTGTTCCGCGCGGTCGCCAGGCCGCCGTTCTGCTCGTGCGTGAGGTGGACGGCCCCCGGCATGTCGCGGGCCGCCTGTTCGAGGATGCCGGGTGTGCCGTCCTTCGAGCAGTCGTCCACGAAAATGAATTCGAAGTCGTCGCGCGCATTCGAGCGCAGACTTCTCAGTGTGTCAGGGGCATATTGCTGCACGTTGTAGAACGGCACAATGACGGAGAGCTTAACCACGTAGGTGACGTTAAGGCCCCGTTCGGCATTAGTCTTTACCCGTGGATAGATTCAAGGTGAACGACGCGTGGCGAGTTCGTGAACGTAGAGGATTTTCATATCATCGGGCAGCTCGATTGCCATTCGGCGACGTGCTGTTAACCTTTTGTTGCCCTGGGGTTGGGGCCTGGCTACCAATGTCTTCCTAGCGTCGACGACGTGCCAGCAAGTACCACGAAGCCCCCCCGGGTCGCCGTACTCGCGGACTCGGACACCCGGTGGAAATGGGGCGCGCTCACCGCGCACCGCACCGTGCCCGGCGCCCGCCTCGACGGCTTCCTGCTGCGCGGGCGCGCGACCCCCACCCCCCGCCAGCTCCAGGAGGTCGGCGTGCACGCCGACTCGCTCCGGGAGGTCACGGCCGTCGAGTTCCTGCGCGAGATGGGCGCCGCGGGCGAGTCCGACACGGGCCCCGCCACCTTCACCGAGGAGTACGACGTCATCGTCCTCGCCCTGGTCGGCGGCGCCGTCCAGGCGCTGCTGCACGGCCTGGCGCGCGCCTGGCGCGGCCGGGTGCGCCGCCCCGTCGTCGTCACCGGCTACGTCGGCGTCGTCTACGAGAAGCTCGCCGACGGCCTGCTGCTGCGCCACGGCGCCGACGTCGTGCTGGCCAACTCCCGCCAGGACGCCGAGCGCTTCCGCGGCGTCTACGAGGGCGTGGGCGCCGACGCGTCCTGCGTGGTCGAGGCGGCGCTGCCGTTCCTCGGCGGCGATCCTTACGGGGAGCCCCACGACCCGTACACCGTCGTCTTCGCCGCCCAGCCCTCCGTGCCCGCCACCCGCGCCGAGCGCATGTACCTGCTCGGCCGGATGGTCCAGCACGCCCGCAGCCACCCCGGCCGCGAGGTGCTGCTCAAGCTGCGCAGCAAGCCGGGTGAGCACACCACGCACATCGAGGAGCTGCCCTACCAGCGGCTCGCCCAGCGGCTGCCCGGCGGCCTGCCGGACAACTTCCGCACCGTCTACGGGCACATGGGCGACGTGCTCGACCGCACCGACCTGCTGGTCACCGTCTCCTCCACGGCCGCCCTCGAGTCCCTGCACCGGCGCATCCCCACCGCGGTCCTCACCGACTTCGGGGTCCGCGAAGTGCTCGGCAACCACCACTTCACCGGCTCCGGCTGCCTCACCTCCTGGGACCGCCTCGACGCCGGCGCGCTGCCGAAGGCCGACCGGGGCTGGCTCGCCCGCCAGGGCGTCGCGGCCGACGGCGGCTACGAGACCGCCTTCGACACGGCCCGCGACCGCATCGCCCGGCTCAGGGGGCGCCCCCAACTGCCCCCGCTCGACCCCTACTACACGTCGATCACCGCCTCCGGCTATCTGCCCGGCATCCTCGCCCGCCACCACCTGGCGCTCGACGGCAGCCCGCTGCCCGGCGCCCCCGGCGCGGACCGGGCACCGGGCCCGGTGCGCCAGGTGGTGCGGCGCGCCGCGCGCGGCGCCTACCGCCACGGAGTGCAGCGGGTGGCACCGGTCATCCGGCGGATGGGGGAGCTGTGACCGCCCGCCCCACCGCCCCCTTACCGACCCTGCCCGCCTCTCGAAGGAGTTACCCCATGCCAGACCCGGAAGCGGGAGCCCCGGCGCCGGTACGCCGCGTCCTCGCCGTGATCCCCGCACGCGGCGGTTCCAAGGGCGTCCCCGCCAAGAACCTCGCGCCGGTCGGCGGCACCCCCCTCGTCGCCCGCGCCGTGCGCGAGTGCGTCGCCGCCCGTGAGGTCACCGACGTCGTCGTCTCCACCGACGACTCCGCCATCGCCGCCGCCGCCCGCGAGGCCGGAGCCGAGGTCGTGCTGCGGCCCGCCGCCATCGCCAGCGACACCGCGAGCAGCGAGGCCGCGGTGCTGCACGCCATGGACGCCCACGAGGCCATGCACGGCGCCCGGGTCGACGTGGTGCTGCTCGTCCAGTGCACCAGCCCGTTCCTGCTGCGCGAGGACGTCGACCGGGTGGTCGCCGCGGTCGCCGACAACGGCGCCGACAGCGCGCTCACCGTCGCCCCGTTCCACGGCTTCGTCTGGCGCGACGCCGCCGACGAGCCCGAGACCGTCATCGACACCAAGCGCACCGGGGCCGTCGGCAGCACCACCACCGCCGTCGCCGACTCCACCGCCACCCGCGGCGGCTACGGCGTCAACCACGACAAGTCGTTCCGCCCCCGCCGCCAGGACCGCCCGCAGGACCTGCTGGAGACCGGCGCCGTCTACGGGATGGACGCGACCGCGTTCCGCCGCCACAGGCACCGCTTCTTCGGTCACACCGAACTCGTGCGCACCGACCCCGCCCGGGTGATCGAGATCGACGACCCGCACGACCTCGCCAGGGCCCGCGCGCTCGCCCCCCACTTCGACGCGGGACGCCCGGGCGCCCTGCCGCGCCGCGACGACATCGACGCGGTGGTACTCGACTTCGACGGCACCCAGACCGACGACAGGGTGCTGATCGACTCCGAGGGACACGAACTCGTCTCCGTGCACCGCGGGGACGGCCTCGGCATCGCCGCCCTGCGCAGGTCGGGCCTCTCCATGCTGATCCTGTCCACGGAGCAGAACCCGGTCGTCGCCGCCCGCGCACACAAGCTCAAGATCCCCGTGCTGCACGGCGTCGACCGCAAGGATCTCGCACTCAAGCGCTGGTGCGAGGAGCAGGGCATCGCGCCGGAGCGCGTGCTCTACGTCGGCAACGACGCCAACGACCTCGGCTGCTTCGCCCTCGTGGGCTGGCCCGTCGCGGTCGCTAGCGCCCATGACGCCGTTCGCGGCGCCGCCCGCGCCATCACCACCACACCCGGTGGCGACGGTGCGATCCGAGAGATCGCCCAGTGGGTCCTCGGCCCCTCTCTCGACTCCCCCGACAAGTAAGGACAGCTCCCACATGAGCACCAACTCCCGTTTGCGCACCCTCGGTTCCAGGACCGCAGGACCGGGCCGGCCCGTCTACGTCACCGGCGAGATCGGCATCAACCACAACGGCGAACTCGACAACGCCATCGCGCTCATCGACGTGGCGGCCGAAGCAGGCTGTGACGCCGTGAAGTTCCAGAAGCGCACGCCGGAGATCTGCACCCCGCGCGACCAGTGGGACATCGAGCGCGACACCCCCTGGGGCCGGATGACGTACATCGACTACCGGCACCGCGTCGAGTTCGGCGAGGACGAGTACCGCGCCATCGACGAGCACTGCAAGGAGAAGGGCATCGCCTGGTTCGCCTCCCCGTGGGACACCGAGGCCGTCGCCTTCCTGGAGAAGTTCGACGTCCCCGCCCACAAGGTGGCCTCCGCCTCCCTCACCGACGACGAGCTGCTGCGCACCCTGCGCGCCACGGGACGCACCGTCATCCTCTCCACCGGCATGTCCACGCCGCGCCAGATCCGGCACGCCGTCGAGGTCCTGGGCTCGGACGGCATCCTGCTGTGCCACGCCACGTCCACCTACCCGGCCAAGGCCGAGGAGCTGAACCTGCGCGTGATCAACACCCTCCAGGCCGAGTACCCGAACGTCCCGATCGGCTACTCGGGCCACGAGACCGGCTTGCAGACCACGCTCGCCGCGGTCGCCCTCGGCGCCGTCTTCGTCGAGCGCCACATCACCCTGGACCGCGCCATGTGGGGCTCCGACCAGGCCGCCTCCGTGGAGCCGCAGGGCCTGACCCGTCTCGTCCGCGACATCCGCACCATCGAGGCGTCCCTCGGCGACGGCGTCAAGAAGGTGTACGAGTCCGAGCTGGGCCCGATGAAGAAGCTGCGCAGGGTCCCCGGTGTCGTCGCCGAGGCCGAGACGGCCGCGGGCGCCGAAACGGCCTCCGCCTGATCAGCGGACCACGGTCGCGCACATGAGCCCCCACGCCGGGCCGAAGGCACCGCCCTCCGCCCTCATCCCCGACCCCGCCCTGCTGCCCTCCCTCGCGTTCGTCGAAAGCCCCGTACAGCTCCTCAACGTGCTGGAGTGGGCCCACCGGACCGCCGCCGCGGCGGCGGGGGAGCAGCCGGGCGCCACCGCGGCCGGGAGCCTGGGCGGGCCCCGGCGTGGGGAGCACGACGCCGTCGGCGCCGTTCACGGGCCGCTCACCATCGTCGTGCTCTCGCCGAAGGACCCGATGACCCGCGGCCAACTGCGCAGGATGGCCGAGCTGGCGCGCGGCGAGGGCCACACGGTCCGCTGGGAGGACGCGCGCGGCGGCGCGAGCGCCCCGCTGACCACGGTCGGCGGGCTCGCGCCGCTGCTGCGCGCCGCCCGCCGCATCGTCATCGGCGACCCCTTCTCGCGCTACGTCCAGCTCCTGCTGACGATCACCCGCGCCCGGGACCTCGTCGTCGTCGACGACGGGACCGCGACCATGGAGTTCATCGGCCAGATCGCGGGCGGTGAGCGCCTGGTGCGCTGGCACCGCAGGGGCGGCCGCCCGGGACCGCGCGACCTGGTGTTCGCACCGGTCTCCGCGAACGCCAGGCGCCGCCTCACGCCCGGCGGCAGGCGCCGTGTGGAGGTGTTCTCCTCCATGCCCATCGACCAGGCGCCCGAGGGCATCACCGTCACCGCCAACGACTTCGCCTGGACCAGAGCCCGCTTCGGGCCGCCCACCATCACACCGGGCGCCGACCTCGTCGGCACCTCGCTGGTCGAGACCGGCGTCGTCGACCCCGACCGCTACCTCAGGGCCGTCCGCGACCTGGCGGCGGCGCACGGCGCCACCCGCTACTTCGCACACCGCCGCGAGGACGCGGACAAGCTCCACAAGCTCTCCGTCTTCACCGGGCTCGAAATCGTCAGGCCCGACCTGCCGCTGGAGCTGATCGCCCGCAGGGGCCCCATCGGCCGCACCATCCTGAGCTTCCCCTCCACGGTCGTGCACACCCTGCCGCTCGCCCTCACCGGCACCGGCGTCGCGGTCGCCGTCTGCGACATCGACCCGGCGTGGCTGACCGACCGCGCCTCGCCGCGCGCCCAGGGCTTCCTCGCCGGGGTCACGGACACGGCACGCGACGTCCGGCGGGTCGGGGCCGCGAGGGACATCCCGGGCCCCGGAGGCGAGCCCGAGGCGGCGGGCGACCAGGACCGCGACGGCGCACAGCGGCAGCCGAAGCCCCCGCCCCCCGGCCCCTACGACCCGCCCCCGCCCCGCGAGGGCACCCCGAAGAGCAGGTCCGCACCGGCGTAGGCGGCCGTCCGCAGCGGCACAGGCAGGAGCCAGGAGTACGGGGCCCGGGGGCGCAGGGCGGCGGGATGGCGCCGCGGGCCGCGGGCCGCCGTCCGTACCGCCCCGGTCCCGGGCTCAGTCGCGGCCGGGCTGACTGCGGCGTGCCCTGCGCAGTCGGCGCCGGGTGCGGGCCGCCAGCACGTTCACCAGCTCCCGCGACGTCACCTCCCGCACCATCCGGCCGTCGCCCGCCGCCGGGGTGCCCGTGGCCGTCATGAGCTGGCCCCCGCCGGCCCTGACCGCGCCGAACAGCGCCTCGGCGGCCACCGCCGGGGACAGCGTGGGCGGCCCACCCGTGGCGCCCACGGACCCGCCCGCCGTGGCGATGACCGCGGGGTCGCCCACCACCCGCACACCGAGTTCCGCGACCCGCCCGGCGACCTCCTCGCCGATTTCGGCGGCGCGCCGTCCCGCCCACTCGGGGGTGATGATCCTCGGGGTGTCCTCGGTGGGCTGCCACCGCGTCTTCATCCCGGGCACCGCCCCGTACCGTATGAGGCGCGAGTACAGCCGCTCCGGCAGGTCGCTCGCCCTGAAGAGGATGTTGAACTCCCTGACCAGCTCGGCCTCGCCGAGCGTCAGGGACCTGTTGGCCGCGTCCGTCACCGGTTCCAGCAGCCCGGCGGGCAGGTCGAGCAGCCGCTCGAAGACCCGCGCCAGCATGTCGCGCTCCCGGTCGTCGACCATGATCACCGTGACCCGGTCGGGCCCCACGACCCCGCTCCAGCGCTCGATCAGCTCCGCGTGCCGGTGGCGGCGCCAGAAGCTCGGGGTGGGCTGCTCGTACGGCGCCTTGCGCAGCATGTGCCGCAGCCAGTCCTCGTAGCCCATGCGCAGCCCGTTCTGCACGTACTGCTGCCACTGCGACGGCAGGATCTTCGCCAGCGGGCGCAGCGTCACCACGATCCTGACCCGGTCGCCGCCGAGGTCGCGCACCACCCGCTCGACGGCCGCCTCGTCGGCGTCGGCGAAGAACTCGCTGCTGATCACGGTGCGGCGGTCGCCGCCGTCCTCGACCTGGCGCAGCAGCCGCAGCCAGTGCGCCTCCTTCGGCGCGGCGTCGCCCATCATCGAGGGCCGCGCGGTCGCGGCCAGTGCCGCGTGCATGGGGTGCCTGTCGTCGCCGGGGAAGTGGACGCCGTGCCCGGCCAGTTCGTCCCGTTTCTCGAACAGCGCCCCCTGGATCGACGTCGTTCCCGTCTTGTGGGGTCCGATGTGGACGAGCCTCGTGCCTTCCGGAAGGGGAGGAACGTCGGGGACAGGGGGTGGGTTTTGCGAGCTGTTCATGAACACGTAACAGTAAAAGGCGGGTCTGGGAACCGTAAGGGGGCGCTTTTGAGAAAGCGATGAGAATCCAAGCCAGGCAAACGGAACCCCGGCCGGAACGGGGGGTGTGTCCTGGTTCCTCCGCGGGTCAGCCGACGCGCGACGCCCGCTGCATGGTCTCCGCGGCGAGCCGCAGCGCCGCGTCGCCGCTCGCCGTCCCCAGCAACTCGCCGCGGATCGGCCCGCCCTGGGCCAGATGCCGGTCGTACGGCAGGTACACCACGGGCACCCCGCTCTGGCGCAGGTGCGCCATCGCGGCCTCGGCGTCCAGCGTCATGTCGGGGGACTGCGCCGTCAGCACCACCATCGTGCTCGCCAGCGCCGCCTGCGGCAGGCCCGCGAGCCAGTCGAGCACCACCCGGGTGCCGCTCACGCCCTCCGCCGTCATCGGGGCGACCACCACCCTGGCGTGCGCGGTGTCCATCGCGGTGCGCGCCACCTCGCCCGGCAGGGTCTCGCAGTCCACCACCGTCACCGCGAAGTAGCGGCGCATCGACAGCGTCACCCTGCGGTACGTCGGCACGTCGAGCGGGGCGCCCAGCAGCCCCTGGCTCGCGGGCAGCAGCCAGCCGCCGTCGGTCACCGGGATCAGATAGCCCGTCACGTCCATCAGCCGCATCCGGGGGTTGAGCAACTGCGCGAGGTCGGGGCAGGACCAGCGCACCGACTCGGCGCCCATCCGCACGGCGAGCGTCCCGAGCGCGGAGTCCGCCTCCAGGGTCAGCACCGGGTCCTGCCGGTAGTGGTTGTACGTGCGGCCGAGCAGCGCGGCCACCGTGGTCTTGCCGCCGCCGCCCCTGATCGACGTCACCGCCACCACCCGCCCGGTCTGCACGGGCAGTTGGACATCGCGCGCCAGGGCCGCGGTGTCGCCGCTCCTGCCCCTGCGCAGCAGGGAGTGCGCGGTGCGCCTGGCGAGCGAGTCGGCGCGCTGCGGCCTGCCGACGGCGCCCGCGAGCCGGGGGTCGACGGTCGGCACGGACTCCGGCGTCGGCACCCCCGGCAGCCGCTGCGGCGCGGGCGCGGGCTGCGGCGCGAGCGGCCGTACGGGGCCGTGGCCCGCGGCGACGGGGCGCGGCTCGCTCGGCACGAAGTCGAGCGTGGGGTGCGTGGAGTGGGTGGGCAGCGTGGACACGGCGGGGCCCCCGGAGGTGCCTGGGCCGCCGGGCGCGGGGCGCGGCGGCGCGAACACGGTCGTGGTGGTGTCGGGCAGCCCCGCGGTGGCCACCGGCGCGGCGGGGGCGGGGGACTGCGGCTCGGCGGGGCCTTGGGCGGTGATGTGCGCCGGGACCGCGGCGGCCTGCGCCGGGACGGGCGCCGCGGGAGCGGGGGACTGCGGGGGAGCGGCGGGCGGTGCGAGCCAGGGCTCGGGCGGCGCCGCGGGGGCGGGGACCACCTTGGCGAGCGGGACACCCCGCCTGGGCTCCGCGTCATGCGGGGCGGCGTCGGGGGGAGGGGCGTCGTGGGGTTCGGTGGGGCCGGGGGTGTCGGCGGGCTCGGCAGGTTGGGCGGCGTCGGCCGGCTCGGTGGGCTGCGCGGGCCCGGGGGTGTCGGCCGTGGGGGCGCCGGGTGCCTCGTCCTCGGGCGCGCCGGCCTCCGCCGTGCCGTCCTCGGGGGCCTCTTCCTCGGGGGCGTCTTCCTCGGGGGTTTCGTGCCCTGGTGCCTCGTCCTCGGGCGCGGCGGCAGCCGCCGGTGTGGCGTCGTCCTGGCCCTCCGCGCCGTCAGGGCCGCCCTCGCCATCCGTGCCGCCCGGGACACCCGGCACCGCGTGCGCCGCGTCCCGTGCCGGGTCCTTCGCCTCGACGGCCTCGTCCCGTACGGGTGTTGACGCGTCGTCAGACATCGACCGCTCCCCCGTGCGACGCCCATCAGCCGTACGCTCCATGCCGACCCCTGCCGCCGTCTCCAATGCCCAGGGCCCCGGGCCCCGCCCCGCGGCCCGGCCCACCCAACGGTTTACGGTAGCGGACGCGGCCCCCCGCACCCAGGCGCCGACCCCGCCGCGGGAGCCCGCCGCGCTACGACCCCGCCCAGGCGAAGACGGTGAACACGACGCCGAACAAGGCCATCACCGCCGCCACGACGAGTTCCACTGCGCCTGCCCCGAACAGCGCGGCCCTGACGAAGAGGACCACGGGGACGCTCAGCCAGAGCCACCCGAAGGTGCCGATGTTGAACAGCATCGCGAGGCGCCCGCCGCACGCCGCCCACAGCGCGGCGCCGAGTACCAGCCAGAGGCCCGCCGCCCACCAGCCCGTGCTCTCCTCGGACGGCGGCCGGTAGGTCTCCGTATGCCCGGCGACCACCATGCGCACCACGGAGCCGCGCCAGAGGTGCAGGTCCACGGCGTCGCCCCGGTGGGTGTCGCGGTACGTGCGGGAGCCGACGCCGATCCACTGCGTGCGGTGCGGCCGCTCGACCCGCAGCCGGTAGTGCCAGGTGCACGTCCGCACGCCGTTGCTGTCGGTCGTGCACGTCTCGTACTTGTCCAGGGCGCGCACCACGCCGGTGTCCAGCTCCACGCAGTCGCGCGCGGCCCGCCCGGCGCAGACGGGCGCGCGCCGGTACGCCATCGCGTCGTCGTACGCGTGCGACGCCTGCTGCCAGAGCGGCACCGCGCCCGCCACACAGCAGAGCAGCAGCAGCGCCCGCAGCCAGAGCGGCGCGCGCCGCGGCGACCACCCCCCGCGCCCCGCCCGGCCCTTCCGGTACGCGCCGCGTCCCCGGCCCACCGCCATGGCGCCTCCCCCCCAGGACGACCCCGGCACCGGAACCTCGCGGGCCCCCGGAATCCGGTGGCCCCAGCATCCCAGGGCCCAGCGTGCCGCGTCCCGTACGGGAGCCCTCCCGGCGGGACCCGGTTCCGCCCGCGCGGCCTCGCCGGGGCCCCGGCGGGCGGACGGCTCCGCGGGCCGCCGCCGCGGTGGCCTACCCTTCGGAGGGTGAGCCCCCAGCCGTTCGCGCCCCGCGCTCCCCGCACCGCCACCGTCGCCCCCGCCCTGCCAGGGGGGCCGCAAGGGGCCGCGCTGCCCGGCCGGGTCTCCGCGGAGCTGCGGCGCGAGCTTGTCGCCTTCCGCCGGGACCTGCACGCCCACCCGGAGCTGGGCAACGAGGAGTTCCGCACCACCGAGGCGCTGCGCGCCCGGCTCGCCGCGGCGGGCCTGCGCCCCCGGGTGCTCTCGATGGGCACCGGGCTGATCTGCGACATCGGCGTCGAGCCCGCCGCCGGGGCCCCCGGCGATACGGCCGCGGGCGGCGGCAGGCTGCTCGCGCTGCGCGCCGACATCGACGCGCTGCCGGTGCCCGACACCAAGACGGGGCGCCCCTACCGCTCCACCGTCCCCGGGCTCGCCCACGCCTGCGGCCACGACGTGCACACCTCGGTGGTGCTCGGCGCGGGCCTCGTGCTGGCCGCGCTGCACCGGGAGGGCGGGCTGCGCCGCCCGGTGCGGCTGGTGTTCCAGCCCGCGGAGGAGGTGCTGCCCGGGGGAGCGCCCGACGCCATCGAGTCCGGGGTGCTCGACGGGGTGGCGGCCATCCTCGGGGTGCACTGCGACCCCAAGGTCGACACCGGGCGCATCGGGCTCGCCGCGGGCGCGATCACCTCCGCCTGCGACCGGCTCGACCTCGTGCTCGAAGGCCCCGGCGGGCACACCGCGCGCCCCCACCTCACCACCGACCTGGTGACCGCGGCGGCCCGGGTCGCCACCGACGTGCCCGCGCTGCTCGCCCGCCGCGTCGACACCCGCGCCGGGCTCGCGGTGACCTGGGGCCGTATCGAGGCGGGCCACGCCTGCAACGTGATCCCGCGCCGCGCCGAACTCTCCGGTACCGTGCGCTGCCTCGACCTGGCGGCCTGGCGGCAGGCGCCCGACCTGGTCACCGCCGCGGTGGACGAGGTGGCACGGCTGCACGGCGCCAAGACCGCGGTGAGCTATGTGCGCGGGGTGCCGCCGGTGGTCAACGACGCCCCGATGGTGCGGCTGCTGCACGACGCGATGACCGCGCGGCACGGCGCGGACGCGGTGGAGGACACCGCGCAGAGCCTCGGCGGCGAGGACTTCTCCTGGTACCTGGAGCGGGTGCCGGGCGCGATGGCGCGGCTCGGGGTGCGCAGGCCCGGCGTCACGGACGCGGGCGACCTGCACCAGGGCGACTTCGACCCGGACGAGAACGCGATCGTGGTCGGCGCCGAGCTGCTCACGGCCGCCGCCCTGCTGACGACATGAGCCACCCCGCCGCCGCCCCCGCGCGCCCCCCGGGCCCCCCGCACGCGCCCGCCCCGGCCGCCGTGCACCACCCGCCCCAGGTGCCCCCGCGTCACCTCATGTCATCCCCCCGTAACCCTGCTTATCCCACTGTTAACGGCGGCTTCGCGTCGATCCGATAACGGCTTAGGGGAGCGGCTTTATCTGACATCTACGCGCGTTACGATGCGGCGAAAACAGGGCGCCGAAGCGGCGCTTCAGGCCAGGTTTGAAGGAGCCCCCCTTGCGCCGGGTAGCCAAGCTCTCCGCTGCGTGTCTCGTGTCCGCAGCCCTCGCACTCTCCGTCACCGCGTGCGGCAGTACGTCCTCCGAGAAGGACTCGGGATCGAGCGGTTCGTCGTCGGACGGCGACAAGAGCGGCCTGAAGATCGGTCTCGCCTTCGACGTCGGCGGCCGCGGCGACCACTCCTTCAACGACTCGGCCGCCCGCGGCGCCGACAAGGCCAAGAAGGAACTCGGCGCCCAGATGAAGGAGCTGACCGCGAAGACCTCGGACACCGAGGCCGACCGCGAGCAGCGCCTCGGCGACCTGGCGGACGCGGGCTACAACCCCATCGTCGGCGTCGGCTACGCGTACGCGAGCAGCATGCAGAAGGTCGCCAAGCAGTACCCGAAGACCACGTTCGGCATCGTGGACTCCCAGGTGCCCGGCAGCAACGTCGACAGCATCGTCTTCACCGAGGAGCAGGGCTCCTACCTGGCCGGTGTCGCGGCGGCGCTGAAGTCGAAGGCCCACCACGTCGGCTTCATCGGCGGTGTCGACGTCCCGCTGATCAAGAAGTTCGAGGCGGGCTTCGTCCAGGGTGTCACCGACACCGACAAGAAGATCAAGGTCGAGCGGCAGTACCTGAGCCACGGCTCCGACACCTCAGGATTCGCCAGCCCCGACAAGGGCAAGGAAGCCGCCCAGGGCATGCTCGACAAGGGCGCCGACGTCGTCTACGCCGCCGCGGGCTCCTCTGGCAACGGCGCGATCGAGGCCGTCGCCGGCACCAAGGGCGCCTGGGCCATCGGCGTCGACTCCGACCAGTACCAGATCCCGGGCCTGGCCAAGTACAAGAAGGCGATCCTCACCTCCGTGGTGAAGAACGTCGACATCGGCGTGTTCGACCTGATCAAGTCCGTCAAGGACGGCAAGCCGAAGACCGGCACCTCCACCTACGCGCTCGCCCAGGGCGGTGTCTCCCTCGCCACCAGCGGCGGCAACCTCGACGACATCAAGACCCAGCTCGACGCCGCCAAGAAGAAGATCACGGACGGCGCCGTGAAGGTCAAGACGACCCCCTGACGCCCGCCGCGCGCCCGGTCCGCCGGGCGCGCACGGCCCGGCACCGGCGTCCACCGCGGGGCACGCCACGCCCCGCCTCCCGGGGCGCCCGGCGTACGAGGGGAAGACGGCGCGGCGCCGCCGACCCGACCACCGGGCCATGACAATGTGTCAACTGCACGCGTGTAGTGGGGGGTTGACGCGCCAGCGTCACCGACGCCGCCCGCCACCGCCTCCCCCGCAGTCCCTTTCCCCCCGAGGAGAGTGCGCCATCAACGCGTCAAGCCCGCCCGCCGCCGTCGAACTGCGCGGCATCACCAAGCGGTTCCCCGGCGTCGTCGCCAACCGCGACATCGACATCACCGTGCGCCGCGGCACCGTACACGCCCTGTGCGGGGAGAACGGCGCAGGCAAGTCCACCCTGATGAAGATCCTCTACGGGATGCAGAAGCCCGACGAGGGCACCATCACCGTGGACGGCGAGCGGGCTTCCTTCGCCACGCCCGCCGACGCCATCGCCCGCGGCATCGGCATGGTCCACCAGCACTTCATGCTCGCCGAGAACCTGACCGTGCTGGAGAACGTGGTCCTCGGCGCCGAGAAGCTGCACGGCATCGGGGCCCGCGCCCGCGCCCGCATCATGGAGCTGTCCGACGCGTACGGCCTCGGGGTACGCCCCGACGTGCTGGTGGAGGACCTGGGCGTCGCCGACCGGCAGCGGGTGGAGATCGTCAAGGTGCTCTATCGCGGCGCCCGCACCCTGATCCTCGACGAGCCCACGGCCGTCCTGGTGCCGCAGGAGGTGGAGGGCCTCTTCGCCAACCTGCGGGAGCTGAAGTCCGAGGGCCTGACCGTCATCTTCATCTCCCACAAGCTGGGCGAGGTGCTGTCGGTCGCCGACGAGATCACCGTGATCAGGCGCGGCACCACCGTCGGCACCGCCGACCCGCGCGCCACCACCGCCAAGCAGCTCGCCGAGCTGATGGTCGGCAGCGAGCTGCCCTCGCCGCAGACCGAGGAGTCCACCGTCACCGACACCCCGATGCTCACGGTGGCGGGCCTCAGGCTCGCCCAGGAGGATCTGGACGGGGTGCAGCGGATCATCCTCGACGACATCTCCTTCACCATCCACCACGGCGAGGTGCTGGGCATCGCGGGCGTGGAGGGCAACGGCCAGTCGGAGCTGGTGGAGGCCGTGATGGGCATCAGGCCCCCGGACTCGGGCACCGTCGTCCTTGACGGCGCCGACATCTCCACCGCGCCCACCAGGCGCCGCCGCGAGCGCGGCATCGGCTACGTCCCCGAGGACCGCCACCGCCACGGCCTGCTGCTCGAAGCCCCGCTGTGGGAGAACCGCATCCTCGGCCATGTCACCGAGCGCCCGAACTCCCGCGGCGGCCTGCTCGACCCCCGCGCCGCGCGCGCCGACACCGAGCGCATCGTCCGCGACTACGACGTCCGCACCCCCGGCATCGAGGTCACCGCGGCGTCGCTGTCCGGCGGCAACCAGCAGAAGCTGATCGTCGGCCGCGAGATGAGCCACCACCCCAAGCTGCTGATCGCCGCCCACCCCACCCGGGGCGTCGACGTGGGCGCGCAGGCGCAGATCTGGGACCAGATCCGCGAGGCCCGCCGCGAGGGCCTGGCGGTGCTGCTGATCTCCGCCGACCTCGACGAGCTGATCGGCCTCTCCGACACGCTGCGGGTGATGTACCGGGGCCGCCTGGTCGCCGACGCCGACCCCGCCACCATCACCCCCGAGGAACTGGGCTCCGCGATGACCGGCGCCGCCTCGGGGCACCTGGAGCACACGGCGGTCCCGCCGCAGCCGTCGGGCACCCCGCAGGAGCCGCCCGCGGCCCCGGACGCGGAACCCGCGCCCCCCGACGGCACCACCCCCACCGGCGGCGAGAACAGTGAGGACGCCCCGCGATGAAGTCACTGCTCTCCCGCATCGACAGGGAACGGCTCTTCCTGGCGCTCGCGGCCCCGGTCCTCGCGATCGTCGCGGCCCTGGTCGTCACCGCCCTGGTGATCCTCGCCACCGGCAAGGACCCCTCCGCCGCCTTCAGCGACATGCTCTCGTACGGCTCCGCGAGCGACAGCCAGGTCTACATCCTCAACAAGGCGACCACGTACTACCTGGCGGGCGTGGCGGTCGCCGTCGGCTTCCGGATGAACCTGTTCAACATCGGGGTCGACGGCCAGTACCGGCTCGCGGCGTTCGTCGCCGCCGTCCTCGGCGGCGCGCTCACCCTGCCGGGCCCTGTCAACATCGTCCTGATCATCCTCTGCGCGATGGCGACCGGCGCCCTGTGGGCGGCGATCGCGGGCGTGCTCAAGGTGACCAGGGGCGTCAGCGAGGTCATCGCGACCATCATGCTGAACTCCATCGCCACCGCCGTCATCGCCTACCTGCTCCAGCCCGAGCAACTGGGCCAGCTCGACCAGGCGGGCACCCTCGTCTCCACCAAGCCGCTCCCGAAAAGCTCGTACTTCTTCTCCTTCGACACCGGGGCCGCGGGCGAGCTGTGGGGCTTCCTCGTGGTCGCGGTGCTCGTCGGCGTCGCGTACTGGTTCGTGCTCGGCAGGACCCGCTTCGGCTTCGACCTGCGCACCGTGGGCCGCTCCGAGTCGGCCGCGGCGGCCAGCGGCGTCAGCGTCAAGAAGATGGTCGCGGGCAGCATGGTCATCTCCGGCGCCGTCGCGGGCCTCATCGGCATGCCGACGCTGCTCAACGACAGCCACCAGTTCAGCAACGACTTCCCCACCGGCATCGGCTTCACCGGTATCGCGATCGCCCTGCTCGGCCGCAACCACCCCGTCGGCATCGCGCTCGGCGCCCTGCTCTGGGGCTTCCTCGAACGCACCACCAACCACCTGGAGTTCCAGGGCTACGACAAGGAGATCCTGGGCGTCATCCAGGGCGTGATCGTGCTCTGCGTCGTCATCGCCTACGAGGTCGTGCGCCGCTACGGCCTCAAACGCCAGCAACAGCGGGTCGGCGCCGAACTGGCGGCGAAGGCCGCGGCCACCGCGGCCGTCCCCACCGAGGAGCAGGAGGTGGCGCGATGACCGCCACGACGACCGACGCGCCGCCGCCCGCCGCCCCCGCGGCCGGCGGCCCACGCTCCCGGGCGCCGCGCCTCACCGGCGCGCGGACCGCCGTGATCATCGCGGCGGCGCTCGTCCTGGTCTCCCTGGTACGCATCGTCACCGGCGCCGAGCAGCTCACCTCCGAGGGCCAGATCGGGGCGGCGCTCGGGCTCGCCGTGCCGATCGGGCTCGCCGGGCTCGCGGGCCTGTGGTCGGAGCGGGCCGGGGTGGTCAACATCGGCCTCGAAGGCATGATGATCCTCGGCACCTTCGGCGCGGGCTGGCTCGGCTGGCAGACCAGCCCCTGGCTCGGGCTGCTCTGCGGCATCGGCTTCGGCGTCGTCGGCGGGCTCATCCACGCCGTCGCCACCATCACGTTCGGCGTCGACCACATCGTGTCGGGTGTCGCGATCAACCTGCTCGCGCTCGGCGCCACCCAGTACCTCGCCAAGGTCTTCTTCACCGGCGGGGATGCCGAGGCCAAGGGCGGCAACCCCAAGACCTCGCCGCCCGTGGACTCCCTCACCGACGTCACCGTCCCCGGCCTGTCCCCGGGGCTCGCGTCCATCGAGAAGCACCACTGGTTCCTGGTCTCCGACCTCGCGGGCATCCTCGGCGGCCTGGTCACCCACCTCTCGGTGGTGACGATCATCGCGGCGCTGCTGTTCGCCGGGAGCTGGTGGCTGCTGTGGCACACCCCGTTCGGCCTCAGGCTGCGCTCCTGCGGGGAGAACCCGGTGGCCGCCGAGTCGCTCGGCGTGCCCGTGTACTCGTACAAATACGCGGCCGTCGCCGTCTCCGGCGGCCTCGCCGGGCTCGGCGGCGCCTTCCTCGCGCTGGTCACCTCGCACATCTACGCCGAGGGCCAGACCGGCGGGCGCGGCTACATCGGCCTCGCCGCGATGATCTTCGGCAACTGGCGTCCCGGCGGCCTCGCCATGGGCGCGGGGCTCTTCGGCTTCTCCGACGCGCTGCAACTGCGCAACGGCGGCGAGACCGTGCACGCGCTGCTGCTCCTGCTGGTCGTGCTGCTGGCGGTGCTCGCCGTCTGGAAGCTGTACCGCGGGGCGCTGTGGCAGGGCGTGACCAGCGCGGTCGTGGCGGCCGTGGTGCTGGTCTGGTACCTGTTGACGGACTCGGTGCCCGGCGACTTCGTCGGCGCCACCCCATATGTCATCACCCTGCTGGTGCTCTCGCTGTCCGCGCAGCGGCTGCGCATGCCGCGGGCGGACGGCATGCGCTACCGGAAGGGGCAGGGCACGTGACAGGCGAGAGGCCGGGCGGCGGCGCCGGGCCCGACGAGCAGGTGGTCCAGGAGCTGCGGGAGGCCGCACGCGCCGCGATGTCCCGCGCGTACGCGCCGTACTCCGGCTTCCCCGTCGGCGCCGCCGCCCGGGTGGACGACGGCCGCACGGTCACCGGCTGCAACGTCGAGAACGCCTCGTACGGGGTCGGCCTGTGCGCCGAGTGCGGCCTCGTCTCCCAGCTACTGCTGACCGGCGGCGGCCGGCTCACCCACTTCACCTGCGTGGACGGCAAGGGCGAGCTGTGCATGCCGTGCGGCCGCTGCCGCCAGCTCCTCTACGAGTTCGGCGGCCCCGCCCTGATCATGGAGACCGGGAGCGGTCTTCGCACGCTCGCCGAGATGCTTCCCGAGGCGTTCGGCCCCCAGGAGCTTCCCTGACTCCCTGACTCCCTGACCCACCGGACCCCGGGGCTTTTCCCACCCACGGCCCCGGGAGGCGCGCGTACGCCGCGCGCCCACGCACCGCCGTACGTATGCGCATGCCAGCAGGAGGCAGTTCATGGACGTCATCTCCGTCATCCGCGCCAAGCGGGACCGCGAGGAGCTGTCGGACGGGCAGATCGACTGGGTCGTCGACGCCTACACCCGCGGCGCCGTCGCCGACGAGCAGATGTCGGCGCTTGCCATGGCGATCCTCCTCAACGGCATGAACCGCCGCGAGATCGCCCGCTGGACCGCCGCGATGATCGCCTCGGGCGACCGGATGGACTTCTCCTCGCTGCCGCGGCCCACCGCCGACAAGCACTCCACGGGCGGCGTCGGCGACAAGATCACGCTGCCGCTCGCCCCGCTCGTCGCCGCCTGCGGCGCCGCCGTGCCGCAGCTCTCGGGGCGCGGCCTCGGGCACACCGGCGGCACCCTGGACAAGCTGGAGTCGATCCCGGGCTGGCGGGCGGGGCTGAGCACCGCCGAGATGCTGTCGGTGCTGGGCTCGGCCGGGTGCGTGGTCTGCGCGGCGGGCGACGGGCTCGCGCCCGCGGACCGCAAGCTGTACGCGCTGCGCGATGTCACGGGCACCGTGGAGTCCATCCCGCTGATCGCCTCGTCGATCATGTCGAAGAAGATCGCCGAGGGCACGGGGTCGCTGGTACTCGACGTCAAGGTGGGCTCGGGCGCTTTCATGAAGACCCTCGCCGATGCCCGGGAGCTGGCCTCGACCATGGTCGGCCTCGGCACCGACCACGGGGTGCGCACCGTCGCCCTGCTCACCGGCATGGACACCCCGCTCGGCCGCACCGCGGGCAACGCCCTCGAAGTGCGCGAGTCCCTCGACGTGCTCGCGGGCGGCGGGCCCGCCGACGTCGTCGACCTCACGCTGGCGCTGGCCCGGGAGATGCTGGCCGCGGCGGGACTGCCCGACGCCGACCCGGCCCGCGCCCTCGCCGACGGCTCCGCGATGGACGCCTGGCGGCGGATGATCGCCGCGCAGGGCGGCGACCCCGACGCGCCGCTGCCCACCGCACGCGAGCGGCACACCGTCACGGCGCCCGCCACCGGCGTCCTCACCCGCCTCGACGCGTACGCGGTCGGCGTCGCCGCGTGGCGGCTCGGCGCGGGCCGCGCCCGCAAGGAGGACCCGGTCCAGGCGGCGGCCGGCGTCGAACTCCACGCCAAGCCCGGCGACCGGGTCACCGAGGGCGCCCCGCTCCTCACCCTCCACACGGACACCCCCGACCGCATCCCGTCCGCCCTCGACGCCCTGACAGGCGCGTACGACACGGCCCCGGCGGACACCCCCTTCACCGCGCCGCCGGTCGTACTGGAACGGGTGGGCTGAGCCAGGCGCTGCGGCCTCTCCCGCGCGATGAGATCCCAAGCCCCGCGTGGTCTGCACATCGTGGAGATGCCGACACCGCACGTGATGGTCGTTCCTCCGGCGCCCGGGCCGCAGGAGGTGGTGGGGCTGTGCGAGCGGGCGGCGTGCGCGGCGGCGTCCCACGGGATCGCCGTCTGCGATGTGCGCGCGCTCGCCGGGCTCGATCTCGCCGCCGTGGACCTCCTCGCCCGGCTCCAGCTCGCCGCCGTACGGGCCGGGGGGCGCGTCCTGGTGCGCAACGCCTCCCCGGCGCTGCGGGGGCTGCTACAGCTCGTGGCCCTCCCGGTCGAGCTTGAGCGGGAGGTCGAACAGGGGGAACCAGCGCGCCGTGTCGAGGAACGAGGTCAGCCCGAAGATCCGGCCCTCTGATATCTCGATCACCTGGAGCGCCCAGGGGCTGTAGCCCTCGCCCGACGGGTCGGGGCGGTACTGGGCGAACGCCGGGGTGCCGTTGGCGACCGTCGGCAGCAGCCGTGAGCCGCGGCAGCCCGCGCCCTCGCCGAGCATCCACGCCGAGAACTCGGACGCGCCCCGCATCCACAGGTCGTACGGAGGCATGGACATGACCGCGTCCTCGTGCAGCAGCGCCGTCAGCGCCGCCATGTCATAGCCCTCGAACGCCCGCACATAGCGCTCAAGGAGCTGCTGCTGCTCCTCGTCCATCGGCGCCGCGGTGTCCGCCTCCCTGGTGCGCCGCTCGGCGAGCGTGGCCCGCGCCCGCTGGAGCGCGCTGTTCACCGACGCGACCGTGGTCCCCAGCAGCTCCGCGACCTCGCTCGCCCGCCAGGCCAGCACCTCCCGCAGGATCAGCACGGAGCGCTGCTTCGGCGGCAGGTGTTGCAGCGCCGCGATGAGGGCCAGCCGCACGGACTCGCGGGCCACCGCCGCCTCCGCGGGGTCGGCGACCGAGGGGAGCACCCGGGCGTCGGGGACCGGTTCGAGCCAGGTCGGCTCGGCCTGCTCGCGCAGCACCGCGGAGGCCGCCGTCTGCGGCTGCGACATGTCCATCGGGCGGGCCCTGCGATTGCCCGCGTTCAGCATGTCGAGGCAGACGTTCGTCGCGATGCGGTACAGCCACGAGCGCAGCGAGGAGCGGCCCTCGAACCGCTCGTACGCCCGCCAGGCACGCACCATGGTGTCCTGGACCGCGTCCTCCGCCTCGAAGGGGGAGCCGAGCATCCGGTAGCAGTAACCGGTCAGCTCGGTGCGGTACCGCTCGAATCCCGCTTCCGCCTGGGCGGCTGGGCCGGTCTCGCTCCGGTCCTCCACCGCCGGTGTCGTCGCACGCTCCATGCCCACCATCGCCTGTCCACCCCTGCTCGGCCGGTTCTCTGCCCCGGTTCCGAAGCTACATGCGGGGTGTGACAATGCAAGCTGATCAGGGCTTTTCCCCCGCGGATCGGATACGGCCGTGCTCCGCACGGGCGGGGCCCGCGGCGGGGCGGAAGGACCCGGGGCTACGAGGCTGCGGTCGCGGCCGCCCTGGTGCCGAGGAAGGTGACCGTCAGCGCGCCGAAGACCGCCACGAGGCCGAGTGCCACCGTCCCCGGCCAGCCCGAGCCGTGGAAGGCCGTCGCGCCCAGCGCGCTGCCCGCGCTCGACCCTATGTAGTACATGGACTGGTAGATCCCGGACGCCTGCGCCCTGCCGTGCTGCGCGGTGTGGCTGACCGCGGACGACGCCACCGCGTGGCCGAGGAAGAAGCCCGCCGTGATCAGCACGAGGCCGAGCAGCACGAGCGGCAGCGAGGCCACCAGGGTCACCAGCAGGCCCCCGGCGGTGGTGCCCGCCGCCAGGTACAGGGCGCCGCGCCTGCCGAGCCCGCGCACCAGGCGGCCCGCCGCGGCCGAGGTCCCGGTGCCCACCAGGTAGATCACGAAGACCGAGCCGACGACGCCCTGCGGCAGCGAGAAGGGCGCCTCGCTCAGCCGGAAGCCGATCACCGTGTACACCGCCCCGAACACCGTCATGAAGAGCGCCCCGAGCGCGTACAGCCGGCGCAGCAGCGGGTCGGAGAGGTGCCCGACGACGGTGCGGGCGAGCGCGGCCGGGCGCGGCGAGCCGGGGGCGAAGTGGCGCGGCGCGGGCAGCAGCACCCGGAACAGCACCGCGCACAGCACCGAGATCACCCCGATCGTGCCGACCGCCGCGCGCCAGCCCCACTCCTGTGCGATCCAGCCGCCCATGATCCGCCCGCTCATGCCGCCGATGCTGTTGCCGGCGACAAACAGCCCCACCGCGCTGACCAGTGCCTTCGCCCGTACCTCCTCGGCGAGGAAGGCCATCGCGGAGGCGGGGAGCCCGGCGAGCGCCGCGCCCTGGAGCGCGCGCAGCGCGATGAGCACGCCGATCGACGGCGCGAACGGCACCAGCAGCCCGAGCCCCACCGCCACCCCGAGCGAGGCGGTCATCAGGGTGCGGCGCCCGTAGCGCTCGGACAGGGCGCTCAGCGGCAGCACGCACAGCGCGAGGGCGCCCGTGGCCGCCGACACCGTCCAACTGGCCAGGCTCGCGCCCGCGTTCAGGTCGTCGGAGATCAGCGGCAGCAGCGCCTGCGTGGAGTAGAGGAGCGCGAAGGTCGCGACCCCGGCCAGGAACAGGGCGAGGCTCATACGGCGGTAGCCGGGGCCGCCTGGCGTCAGCCGCCCGTCGGCGGGCGCGACGGTGGCTTCGGACTCCGGTGGCTCCGTTCTGGCGGCAGGCATGCCTCTGAACGTAGGACCGTACGAATGATGCGTCCAATGCATGGCAGCGCGATAATTCATGTCATGACGCATGAGAGCAGGTCGCGGGGGTGGACTCCGCGCCGGAGTGATCCGAGGAACACCGAGGAGCCGGTGGACTCGGCCGACTCGGCAGGGGCGGGGGACCTAGGGGGTGTTGCGAAAGTCCCGTCTGCCGGGCGACGCCCGGCACGCACGCTCGCCGCGTTGTCGGGCACGCCCTCGTACGCCCAGTACGAGGGCGACCCTCCGCCTTGCGATCGCACGCACCGAACGCCGCCCGGCCCGCCCTCCGGGCGAACGACGCCACTTTCGCAACACCCCCTAGCGGGGGCCGCTTCGGGGGCGGCGGGCGAGGCGCGTGCTGTGGGAGGCGGTCTCCGTGGGGGTGACGAGCGTGACGGTGTGGCCGGGCTGCTGGCGCCCCGGCTCGCCCAGTTCGCGGCCGTGGCCCGCGCCGAGCACGTCACCAGGGCGGCGGCGGCGCTCGGCATGCCGCAGCCCACCCTCTCCCGTGCCCTCGTACGGCTTGAGGCGGACCTCGGGGTCCCGCTGTTCGCGCGCCGCGGGCGGGGCCTGGCGCTCACCCCGGCGGGGCGCTCCTTCCTGGGGGCGGTCGAGCGCGCGCTCGCCGAGGTGGGCAGGGGCGCCGAGGAGGTGAGGGCCGACGCCGACCCGGCCGCGGGCAAGGTCGCGTTCGGGTTCCTGCACACCATGGGCTCCGGCACGGTGCCCGAGTTGATCCGCGCCTTCCGCGTCGACCATCCGCGGGTCCGCTTCAGCCTGGTGCAGAACTACGCGGAGGCCATGCTCGACCGGCTGCGCGCGGGCGAACTCGACCTCTGTCTGACCGCCCCGCTGCCCGAGGCGCCGGGGCTCGTGGTGCGGCGGCTCGACGAGCAGCGGCTGCGGCTGGTCGTCCCCGAGGGGCACCGGCTCGCGGGCCGGCGCCGGGTGCGGCTCGCGGAGGCGGCCGACGAGGTGTTCGTGACCCTGGAGGAGGGGTACGGGCTGCGCCGCATCGTGGACGAACTCTGCGCCGAGGCCGGTTTCAGGCCCCGTATCGCCTTCGAGGGCGAGGAGATCGAGACGCTGCGGGGCTTCGTGGCGGCGGGCCTCGGCGTGGCCCTGCTGCCGCCGCCCCCGGTGCCGCGCCCCGGCGTCGCGGAACTCACGGTGACCGCCCCGCGCGCCGTCCGCGAGATCGGCGTGGCCTGGCTCGACGGGCGCACGGACGCGCCACCGGTGGCGGCGTTCAAGGCGTTCCTGCTCTCCCGCAGGGGGCGCCTGGTGTCACGGTGAGCCGACGGCCGCCTCCCGCCCCTGACCCGGGCGCCCGCCACGCGCCCCGGGGCGCGGCATCTGCCATGCCCGCCGGAGCGCACCACCCGCCACGCACGCCCACCACGCACGCCCACCCCGCGCGCCTGCCACGCCCGCCCGCCACACCCCCCGCGCCCAGCCCGCCACGCGCCCCGCCCCGTCGCACGGCCCATCGGCCACGCGGCCCCACCCGCGAGCAGCCGCGCCCCCGCCTCAGCGCCGTCCCGCCCCCGTGAACCCCGACGCCAGCGGCATGCGCAGGCCGAGCGGGGGCGGGGCGGCCAGCGCGTCCTGGACGGGGCGGGAGAAGTCGTGGTCGAAGAGGGAGCCCAGGGTGAAGTCGACGGAGAGCGCGACCACTTCTGAGCGGTACTGGCGCAACCCGTGCCGGTCCGAGTGGACTTCGAAGCGGCACACGGTGTGGTTGGCCTTCTTCGCCCGCGCCGCCAGCCGGAAGGACAGCTCGGGGTCGGAGCGCTCGTCGTTCGTGCCGTGCACGATCAGCACCTGACGCCCCGTCAACTGCTTGACGGGCTCGGGCGGCGCCGCCATGTCGTCCTCCGGCAGCCAGGGCGCGAGCGCGAGCACCGATGCCACCGCCGGGTGCCCGCCCGCGCGCAGCGCAGCACGGCCGCCCATGCCCACCCCGGCGAGGCACACCGGCACGTCGCCGTAGCGCCGTACCACCTCGTCCGTCGCCCAGGCGGCGTCCTGGGCGAGTTGGGCCTGGGCGCCGTTCCAGCCGCGTACCCGGTAGTGGACGGGGTGGGCCACCAGGCCCTCGGCGCGCCCGGCCTGGGACAGCGCGCGCGCCAGCGCGCGTACCGCCGTGGACGTCACGGGCGCCGGCCTGCGCGCCGAGACCTCGGCCCCCGGCGGCAGCAGCAGCACCACCCCGCCCACCGTCGACGGGGGACTTCCGGCCGATCTCCCCAGCCTCGCCGTGCGCGTCGGCGTCGCTTGCTGTGGCATGACAAAACAGTGTCAGAAACGGGCCGTGGGGCGACCCGCCCGGCTGGTCACCGTTGTGTATCGGAAGGCGGCGCACGCCCGCCCCGCGGGCCTGTCGGGGCGGCTGGGCCGGGTCGTTTGGATCTTCGCGGGGGCGCGGCGGAAACGGCGGGTGACGCGAGGGAGGGGGCTCCCGTGTCTACGCGCGTAGGAGTTAGAGTTGTGTACATGAGAAGCGAGCCGGTGAAGACGCAGCAGCCCAAGCAGCCGGGCACCCCCTCACGGGACCACATCAGGCGCGCCCCCAAGGTCCTGCTCCACGACCACCTCGACGGGGGGCTGCGCCCCGGCACGGTCGTCGAGCTGGCCGGGCGGGCGGCGCGGGCCGGGGACCCGGCGGCGTACGACGCGCTGCCGGAGACCGACCCCGACAAGCTCGGCGCCTGGTTCCGCGAGGCCGCCGACTCCGGCTCCCTGGAGCGCTATCTGGAGACGTTCGCGCACACCTGCGCGGTGATGCAGAGCGCCGACGCGCTGCGCCGGGTGGCCGCCGAGTGCGCCGAGGACCTGGCGGAGGACGGCGTCGTCTATGCGGAGGTGCGGTACGCGCCCGAGCAGCATCTGGCGGGCGGGCTCACCCTTGAGCAGGTGGTGGAGGCGGTGAACGAGGGCTTCCGGGAGGGGGAGCGGCGGGCGAGGGAGGCCGGGCGCCGCATCCGGGTGGGCGCCCTGCTGACCGCGATGCGGCACGCGGCCAGGGCCCTGGAGATCGCCGAACTCGCCAACTCCTACCGGGACCTGGGCGTCGTCGGCTTCGACATCGCGGGCGCCGAGGCCGGCTATCCCCCCACCCGCCACCTCGACGCGTTCGAGTACCTGAAGCGCGAGAACAATCACTTCACCATCCACGCGGGCGAGGCGTTCGGGCTGCCGTCGATCTGGCAGGCGCTCCAGTGGTGCGGCGCCGACCGGCTCGGGCACGGGGTGCGCATCATCGACGACATCGAGCGCGACGCGAGCGGCGCCGACGGCACCGACGGCACCGTGCGGCTCGGCAGGCTCGCCTCGTACGTGCGCGACAAGCGGATTCCGCTGGAGCTGTGCCCGACGTCGAACCTCCAGACCGGCGCCGCGGCCTCCTACGCCGAGCACCCCATCGGGCTGCTGCGGCGGCTGCACTTCAGGGCCACCGTCAACACCGACAACCGGCTGATGAGCGGCACGAGCATGTCACGGGAGTTCGAGCACCTGGTCGACACTTTCGGATACACGCTCGACGACATGCAGTGGTTCACCGTCAATGCGATGAAATCAGCATTCATTCCTTTCGATGAACGACTGGCCATGATCAATGATGTCATCAAGCCCGGATATGCCGAATTGAAGTCCGAATGGCTGTTCACGCAGTCCGCCGTCACCAGCGACGGCGCGGCGAACGGCGGCTGATCCGGGGCGGGCGCCGAGGCGGGTCACGGGTTTCCGGTGACTTTTCTCGGGCCGTTTCGATATTTGCGTTCCCCCCGGCGCCCCCATAAATTCGTGGACTGCTCGATTTCCCGTTTCCCCGTCGCGAGGACGCAACTGAGATGAAGCAGTCCACCGTAAGGACCCTGGGTGTCGCCGTGCTCGGCACCGCCTTCGCCGCCGTGGGCTCTGCCGCCGCCCAGGCGCTGCCCCTGTCGGACGTCGGCAGCGTGCTCGGCACCGTGAACACGGCGCTCCCGGCCGGGCAGCACGCGCTCGCCAACACCGTGGAGGCCGCCCAGCCGACGCTGAACGCCGCCGTGCCGCAGGTGGAGAAGGCGGCGCCGCAGGTGCTCGGCGCCGACGGCAAGGGCGCGGGCGGTCTGCTGGGCGGGCTGCCGGTCAACGGCGTCAACCCGGCGAGCGCGCTCGGCGCCCTCGGCGGCTGACACCGGGCGGCCACGGAACCCGGAAGGGGCGCACCGATCGACCGGTGCGCCCCTTCGCCGTGTCCGCGGGTCCCGACAGTGCCGCGTCACCAGGCCGTCGCCTGGGTCCGCCGCTCGCTCGGCATCAGAATCCACAGGGCCAGATAGAGCAGGAACTGGGGGCCAGGGAGCAGGCAGGAGACCAGGAAGATCACCCGCATGGTGCCGGGCGTGGTGCCGAAGCGGCGGGCGAGCCCCGCGCAGACTCCGGCGATCATGCGGTTCTCTGTGGGGCGGACCAAGGCACTCATGGCACTCTCCTCAGGCGCGTCGGCACGGTCCGCGGGCTCTCCGCGGCGCCTTGCGTTACTTCCACCGTAGGTCCGCGGACCGCCGTGGATCATCGCCCTAAGGAGCTATCCGCACCCTTGAAATGCTGGGGGCCGGACCCTGAGACCCGTCCTCCTCCGGGGGGCGGTGCGCGAGCCTGCGCTCCACCCTGCGGCGGAGCCCCGCCCTGGTCGCGGGGACGACGGCGAGGTGCGCGAGTGCGACCCCGAGGGTGTTGAGCAGCAGCGCGTCGACGTCGGCCACCCGGCCTGGCACCCCGGTCTGGAGGAGTTCGATGCCGAGGGAGATCAGCGCCCCCGCGGCGACCGTACGGGCCATGGACGTGAAAGGGGAGGCGAGGAGCCTGCCGTTGATCATCGGCAGCAGCACCCCGAGCGGCGCGAGCAGCAGCAGCCCCTCGCCGATCTTGCGGGTGCCCTGGAGGGGCCCGAGCGCGACGTCCGCCTTGATGCCGGCGAGCGGATGCAGGTTGGCGGGGCTGACCCAGGGCACGTCGAGCGGCCGCAGCGCGAAGTAGGCGACGAGCAGAAGATGCGCGACCAGGAGGACTGCTCCTGTCGCGCGGTAGCGGATCGGGGCCTTGCTGCCGCGAGAGCCATGCTGCACGAGGTCAAGGACGTCGGTGGCGCCGGATTGGTTCCGGGGCGTTTCAGGGGTTTTGCTCCGGGGCCGGTGGGCACGGGCGCCGGGGCCCGGCGGGCGGGCCGTCCCCGGTGGGCGGTGGGCTACGTGCCCGGTGCCCAGGTCAGGATGGCCTTGGCCGCCATGGAGCGCAGGGCGCGTTCCGCCTCGGCCGGTTCGAGGCCCGCCTGCCCGGCCGCCCCCGCCGCCGTGCGCTCGCCGTCGCAGGCGCCGAGGAGGGCGGCGAGGACGGGGGAGACCCGGTGGGAGCGCACCCGGGTCGACCCCGCCTCGGCGCGGACGAGGTAGTGCGTGACCCCGGTGGGCAGGTCCTCGGGCGGGTGCCCCGCGACGGCGAGCCGCTGGACCTCCGCCACCGGGCGGTCGAACACGGCCAGGACGACCCCGGGCCGCAGCGCCGGGGGCCCTGGGGCCGCTGCGGGCCCGGCGGCGCGCACCTGCGCCCGGTACCACAGCGTCTCGAAGGCGGCCACCTCGCGCAGCGCGTCGGTCGTCGGCCCCCCGGGCAGCCCCGCGGCGGCCCGCCTCAGCTCCTCGCCCGCCGCGAGCAGGTCGGCGGGCCCCACGAGCGACGGCCGGGCCAGCGCCGCGGCGATCAGCGCGTCCTCGGCGCCCTCCCCGGCCGCCGCGGCGAGCGCGAACGTCCCGGGGAACGAGGTCACCACCCGGTGCTGCCGCTTGCCCCGGGTGATCCCGCGGGCGAGCCGCATGCCGGGCACCGGGACCGCGGCAAGCGCCTCGGCGACGCCCGGGTCCACGCCGTGCCGCCGCGCGAACCCGGCGGGCCCCGCCCGCAGCTCCTCGGCGAGGCCCGGGTCGATCAGCAGCCGTGCCAGCAACTCCTGCGCCGTCAGGCCCCGTTCACCCCGCGCCCGGTCGCGCGGGGGCGCGGCGCCCGCGCGGCCCGAGTCCGGTGCGTCCGCCGTGTCCGCCGTGTCGGCCGTGTCCGCGGTGCTCGCGGTGTCCGCCGTCATGCCGGGGTCCTCGCCGCCGCACCGGCCGCGAGAGCGCCGCGTACGTGCCCGAGTTCGGCCAGCAGCTCGCCGAAGTCGTCGGGGAAGTGGTCGTCCCGCTCGATCATCGCCGCCCGCAGGTGGTGGCGGCCCTCCAGATGGGCGAGCAGCGCGAACACGTCCTCGCCCACGGGCGCGTTGTGGCCGTCGATGACCTGCGCCCCCAGCGGGTCGGGCAGATTGCCCGCGAGGTGCACCTGCACCACCCGTTCCAGCGGCAGTTCGTCGAGGAACGCGTACGGGTCGAAGCGGTGGTTGGCCGCGTTGACGGCGAGGTTGTTCAGGTCGAGCAGCAGGCCCGCCTCGCAGCCTTCGAGCACCTCCCCGATGAACGCGGCCTCGGACAGCTCCCCCGGCATGTCGACGTAGTACGTGATGTTCTCCAGCAGGAACGGGCGCCCGATGCGCCGCTGCACGGTGCGCACCCGGTCGGCGACCGACGCGGCCTTGCGCCTGGTGCGCAGCACCGGTGTCAGGTTGTGCAGCGCCACGCCCTCCTCCCTGGTGAAGCAGAGGTGGTCGCTCACCCAGGGCGCGTCGACCGCGTCGGCCACCGCCGCCACCTCGTCCACATACGCCAGGTCGAGCGGGGAGTCGGAGCCGATGGACATGTCCAGGCTGTGCGGGACGAGCGGGAACGTCGCGCGCAGCGCCCGCAGCACGTCGTGGTCGTGGCCGCCCATGTAGTGGTCGGTGATGATCTCCAGCCAGTCGATCTCGGTGCGGTGCGCGACGATGTCGTCGTGCAGCTCGGCCCGGTGGCCGAGCCCCACGCCGAGTTCCGGCGTGGCGGTGTACGGGGGTGCGCCGGTCATGCCGGGCCTCCTTCTGGGGTGTCCGTTGCGTGGGCCAGGGGCGCCGCGGCCCGCGGCAGCGCCACCGCGGCGGCGGGCCGCGGCGCCTGGGCGTTGCCCGCGGCGATCAGCGCCGCGTACGCGCCGTCCGCGGCGGCGAGTTCGGCGTGGCTGCCGCTCTCCACGACCCGGCCGTGGTCGAGGACGACGACCCGGTCGGCGGGTTCGAGCCTGGGCAGCCGGTGGGCGACGATGACGAGGGTCCGGTCGCGGCAGTGCGCCCGCAGCGCGGTGTTGAGGCGGTCCGCGGTGTGCCGGTCGAGGGAGCTTGTCACCTCGTCGACGACGAGCATCCGGCAGTCGGCGAGCAGCGCCCGTGCCAGGCCGAGACGCTGCCGCTCCCCGCCGGAGAGCTGGAGGCCGTCCTCGCCGACGGGGGTGTCGTAGCCGTGTCCGAGGGCGGCGATGGTGGGGGTGAGCTGCGCCACCGCGACCGCCGCGTCCAGCTCGGCGTCGGTGGCCGTGTCCCGGGCGATCAGCAGGTTGTCCCGTACGGTGCCGTGGCGCAGCGCCGTGTGCTGGGGCACCAGGGTGACCGCCCCGCGCAGCCCCACGGGCGCGTCGGCACCCTCGGCCCCCTCGGTCGTCTCCCGCGTACCGTACGGACCCGGGTCGAGCCGCACCGTGCCCTGTCCGGGGCCGAGCAGCCCCGCGAGGACGAGCCCGAGGGTGCTCTTGCCCGACCCCGTGGCGCCGGTGACGACGGTGACGGAGCCGGGCGCGAAGTCCAGGTCGACGCCGTCGAGGGCGGGCGTGAGCGCGCCCGGGTAGCGGCAGCCGACGCCGCGCAGCGCCACCCCCGCCGGGTCGCCGGGCGCGCCGCGGCGCGCCCCGCCGCGCTCGACCGCGTCCAGGTCCTCCGCCGGCTCCATGTCCACGTACTCAAGCACCCGTTCGAACATGGCGACCGAGGTCTGGAACCCGCCGCTGAGCCGCAGCAGGCTCTGGATCGGCTGGGAGAGCCGGGTCTGGAGCATGACGAGCACCACCACCGCGCCGACCGACGCGTGCGGGGTGAACGTCCCGTACGCCCAGTAGACAAGCGGCGGCACACAGGCGAAGGAGGTGCCGATGACGGTGAGCGCGGAGATGCCCGCGATCCGCTGGTCGAAGGTGACCTTGCGGATCTCGTCGGAGATCGTGACGAAGCGCTCGCGCTGGCGGTGGGTCACCCGCAGGGTGCGGCCGAGCAGCACCCCGGCGAGCGACAGGTCCTCCGCCACGTAGCGCAGCACCGTGGTCAGCAGCCGCTGGCGGCGCCGCGCGAGGTCCCTACGGCGCCTGGCGAAGCGGTTGTTGAGCAGGCTCAGCAGCAGGGCGAGCACCAGGCACACCAGGGCGAGCGGCCAGCTCAGGACGGCCATCGCGGTCCCGGCGACCAGCAGCGCGGTCACCGCGGACAGCACCTGGTGCACGGTGCCCGTCAGGAAGCGGTCCACCCCGTCCACGTCGCTCACCAGACGGGTCTGGATCTGCGCCCTGCCCTGCTCGGTGTAGAACCGCAGCCGCTGCGCGCGTGCGTGGTCGTACACGTCCACCCGCAGCGCGGCGGCGACCCGCTGGCCCGTCCAGTTGGTCAGGGCGTTCTCGGCGACCGCGAGCAGGCTGGCCAGTAGCCCGCACCCGATCATCAGGCCGCACAGCAGGCTGAGCAGCCCGATGTCACGGCGGGGCAGCGCGACGTCGATGACCCGCTGGAGCAGCAGCGGCCCCGCGGTGCCGAGGGCGACCGTCAGCAGCACCATGACGAGGGAGCCCGCCGCCTGGAGGCGGTAGGGCCGGAAGCGGGTGGCCATGCGCCTCATCACCTGCCAGGTGGTGACGCCGCCGGGACCGTTCCCGGCGTTCCCCGCCGGGGCGCACTCCACCGGGGCGCACTCCACCGGGGCGCACTCCACCGGGGCGCCGTTCGCCGGGGTGCCCTTCGTTCGCCGCGCCATGGGTCAGCCGTCCAGGGAAGGGCGCGCCGGGTGGCCGAGCGCGACGGTGAACAGGTGCCGTGCGCCCGGCACGGCGCGCGAGGCCGCTCCCCGCGCCTCCGCGGACGCGCCGCCGTACACCGAGCAGTCGAGCCCGTGGGTGCGGGCGGCGAGCCAGATCGCGTGGCCGAGCGCCCCGGCCCGCACCAGCAGGCCGCCGACCGCCTCGGGTCCGACCCGCGTGGGCGAGCCGCACACCAGGGCGAGGACGGGCGCGTCGGCGTAGGCCGAGGCGAGTTCCCCGAGCGGCAGCGGGCGGCCGAGGGGGCGTGGCCCCGTGCCCGGCTCCCAGCGGTACGCGCCCGGGGCCAGCGGCGGCGCAGCGCGCACCGCGAGCAGCAGCCACAGCCCCGGGTCGCCCTGGGCCGTGGGCGGCCACTGCGCCAGGTCGGCGTCGTGGGCGAGGCCGAGCACGGTGTGGAGCAGCACGGCGCCCACGGGGTCCGCGCCGAAGTCGCGCACCGAGCGCCGTCCGCGCAGCACGGCGTCGAGGCCCCGTACCGGCGGCGCGTGCCCGCCCGCCGCGCGGGCCGCTTCGGCCCCGGGCGGCGTCGGGGCGGCGGGCGGCAGCGGGGCGCGCCGTGAGACGAACCCGGCCAGCGCGGCGACGGGTTCTGCCGGCGGGATCAGCGGCATGGTTCACCTCGGTGGAGTCCTGCGACTGCGGTCACGTACTGCTCGGGGCCGAGGTCGAGTACCTCGGCGGGGGAGCCGTCCCAGCGGGTGGCGAAGCGCACCTGGAGACCGCGCGCGGTGGCGACCGCGGCGAGCTGCGCGGCGGCGCACCCGGCGTCCAGATGGGCCAGGCGGTGGGCGAAGTCCTGGTACTTGCGGGCGAGCCTGGCGTGGGCGGCGGTGAACACCAGCACCGCGTCGAGCCCTTCGGGCGCGAGGTCGCTCCCGGCGAGCGCGGCCTCCGGCGGTACGGGGTCGGCGCGTACGGCGATCAGGGCGTGGGCCAGGTCGTCGTAACGGAAGAGGGTGCCGGGCAGCCCCGCCACGCCGTCGCGGGTGGCGAGGTACAGCTCGACCGAGCCGAGCCTGCCGCCGGAGGGCGCCCACCGCTGCCCCTGCGGGTCGCCGGGGCCGCGGCGCAGACCGGCCACCCGGGCGAGCAGGCCCCCGAGTTCACCGGTGCCCGGGGCGCCGCTCGCGCGCACGGGCGGGGGGTCGCCGAACGCGCCGGGCAGCGCCAGCGGCTCGTCGTCGAGCGGCAGCCTGGGGTGGGCGGGGAGGTCGGGGCGCTCGCCCTGGAGTTCGGCCCAGGAGCGCCGCACGGCCCGGGCGGGCGGGCCCGCCCGCAGCACGGCGGGCATCGAGCGCTCGGTGGCCCACAGAGCGACGTCCGCGAGGTCGGGCCCTCCGTCGCCTTCGCCGCCGATGTCGGCGCAGCCGCAGCCAGGCTCCGGCACCACCAGCAGGTTCTCGGTGGCGGCGCCGTCGGCGGCGACCCGGGTCAGCGCCGTCAGCCGGCGGGCCGAGGCCCCGGAGACCCTGGCCAGCACGTCCCCGGCGACGAGCCCCGCGAGGGCCGACGCCCCGGCGCCCGTCGGCGCGTCGGCGGGCGGGAGCCCGGCGTCCGCGCGCGCCGTGGCCGCGCAGTCGGGGCAGGCGGTGTGGTCGGGCAGGAAGAGCGGGCCGAGTTCGAGGGTGCCGCCGCAGACCGCGGCCCGCATCACCGGCACCCCGATGCCCCCGCAGCGCGCGGCGGTACGGGCCAACAGGCCGGGGGCGCCGCCTTCCCCGCCGCCTCCGTTGCCCCCGCCGTCACCTTCGGCTGCGCCGCCCCGGCCGTCCGCTCCTCCGCCTGGGCCGTCCCCGCCGTCCCCTCCGCCCTCGATGACGACGGCGAGCGCGCGCGGGGCCGCGGCGAGTGCCCGTAGCCCCGCCGCGTCGAGCGGCCCCGCCACGGCGTCGCGCAGCCCGCACTCGCGCAGGTCGGCGGCGACGGCGGCGGCGACCTCGGGGGCGCCGGTGACCCGCACGGCGGCGCGGGCGAGCAGCCCGAGCAGGTCCCCGGTGGTGCGGTGGCCGCCGCTCTCCTCAAGGCCGCGCCCGTAGTGGTCGAGTACGTGGTCCGCGACGTCCGTCGGCGGTACGGCGTCCAGCAGGCCGCGCTCCCGGAGCAGGCCGAGCGCCTGGTCCACGGTGCGCGGCGGCACGCCCAGCGCCTCGGCGAGCGCGGCCGGGTCACGGGAGCCGTCGAGCAGGGCGAGGAGCCGCGGCAGCAGCCCGGTGGCGGCCCTGCCGCGGAAGACGTGCCGGGTGCCGGAGCCCTGGACGAGGAGCGCGCCGTCCACGGGCACCACCGCGAGACCGCGGCTCAGCGCGGGCGCCGCGGCGGTGGGCTCGGCGGGCGCGGTGGTGGGCTCAGCGGACACGGGCGTCCTCCTCACGGGCGGCGGGCGCGTCGGCGGGCGCGGGGGCGTGGACGGCGAGCAGGGCCCGCAGGTCACGGCGGGGTATGGGCCCGCCGCAGCGGGGGCACCCATGGCAGCCGAGCACGCGGTCGCGGCCCACGGACATCTCGCGCGGATGGAATGTCACCACGCCGCCCGCGTCCGCGGGCCCGAGCAGCACCGAGGCGGCGAGCCCGGCCGCGGCCCTGGCGTGCTGCGGCAGATACCCGGCGGGGCCGCAGCCCCGGTCCCGGTCGTAGGCGTCGAAGAGGGCGAGGGTGTCCCGCCACCGCGGGTCGTGCTGGAGCCTGCGCTCGTCGAAGCAGCGGTGGCAGGGGCCGCGTCCTGGCACCACAAGCGGGCCGATCTGCACGGATGACGGTTCGAGCACCACCGGCAGCCAGGGCACCCCGAGCCGGTGGGAGAGCGCGTCCGCCTCCTCGCACAGCGCGGGCGCGGGCCGCCACAGCGCCAGCACCACGGCGCCGGGGGAGCCCTCGAACGCCTCCTCCACCCCGGCGCCCGGCGGCAGTTCCCGGCCGCCCAGGGTCCCGGCGAGCAGCGACGCCACCCGCAGCCCGAACGGGCCCACCCCGAGCAGGGCGGTCCGCTCCGGCGCGGTCACCGGCCCCTCGGCCGGGGCGGGTTCCCCCGCGGGGTCGGGGGCTAGGGGGTGTTGCGAAAGTGGCGTCGTTCGCCCGGAGGGCGGGACTTTCGCAACACCCCCTAGGCGTACGGCGCGGGCCATGGGTTCAGCTCCTCTTCTGGCAGGACGGTGCGGCCCAGCAGCGCCGGGGCCCGGTACAGCCGCGGATGGGCGGCGAACCGGGCGCGCGGGTGCGGGCTCAGCGGCTGGAGGTCGGGTACGACGACGCGCACGGCGGTCAGGCCCGCGTCCGCCAGCTCGGCGGTGGTCAGGTCGACGGCGACCGGGCGGGCACCGGCGCGGACGAGGCGCGCGGTCAGCTCGGTGAGCGCGCGCCTTCCGGGCGGCAGTGGTGTGTGGGCGACGCGGGGCGCGGCGGCGCGGCCGGTGAGGAAGCCGAAGGCGCCCGCACGCTGCGGGGCGCCCAGGTGCCGGGCGTTCGACGTCACCGCCGTGTGCGGGGCGGCCACCTCGGGCGCGCCGAGCAGCGCGGTCAGGCCCACCGCCTCCTCAAGTGCCTTGGCCGCCGCCTCGGTCAGGGTGCGCTCCGCCGCAGCGGCGAACCAGTGCCGCAGCCGCGGGTGGTGGGGCGCGGTGAGCAGGCAGCAGACGGTGGGGACGCCGAGGTCGGTGGTGGCGTCGAGCAGCCGTACGGCGACGAAGCGCCGGGCGCAGTCGTCGCCGAGGCGCACCGTGCGCGCGTCGAGCACCGCCGCGGGCACCGGGGGCAGCGCCATCCGCTGGAGCCACAGCAGCGCGACGGCGTCCCGCTCGACGACTTCGAGCGCGCCCCGCAGCACCGCCTCCGCGGGGTCGGTGTGCACGGCGTGCCCCGTCGAGGACGGCCAGGTGAAGCGCTCCGCGCCGCCCTCGGGCTCCGGGTAGCGGAACGCCATGGCGGCGGGCAGCAGCACGTCACCGCCGCCCGCCAGGTCGTGCCCCGCGACCCAGCGCACCGGTGCTGCCGGGTCGAAGGCCGTCAGCGGGCAGTCGTCCGCGGCCAGTTCGCGCGCGGAGCAGCGCGGGTAGCGGAACGGTTCGAGGCAGTCGCCGCCCAGCTCCCGCGCGCTGGCGCGCACGGTGCGGTGTCCCGCGGGCCCGACCGCCATGGCGTACCGCTCGGCGGCCTCGGCGAGTGCGAGGAACCTGGCGCGCCCCGGGGCGTCGTGGCCCCGGCCGCCGCCGCTCAGCGCGGCCGGTGCGGCGCCCCTGGGGTGCGGTGTGCCGACGTCGGCGACGCAGCCGGTCAGCAGGCGGCCGGGCGGCAGTGGACCCGGCCCCGTCACGGCCGACGCGAGACCGTAGGGCGACAGCAGCGCGTCGAGCAACCCCTCGTCCATCGAGCCTCCACAACCTCAAGCCCCTCCCCCTCAAACGCCTTTGGATGCTTCACACGCTGTCAACGCTTCGGGCGGGGACACGGCCGGGCCCGCTCGCCGCGGGGGAAGGGCGACGAGCGGGTGATCCGGTGCCGGGGAGTCCGCCGTCCTGCTGCCGCCGGAACCGTCAGGACGACGCTCCCTGGGCCCTGTCTGGCAATTCCCGCCGGGGTCGCGACGCTCCCCCAGCCTTCGGCCGGGAGGTACCCCCAGGCACCGCACTCCCCCAGCCTTCGGCCGGGAGGTGCCCCCACGCCGCGTTGCCGGGCACGCCCACGTACCTCCAGTACGCGGACGACCTCCCCCTGGGCCCTGAGGGCCCGGGGGCGCCCCCACCGCCTTGCGATGCTCCCCCACTGCCCGAAAGGCGTGGGAGGTACCCCCAGCACCAGACGCCGCGACCTGATCCGACGCGAATCACCAGACAGGACCTAGCGGCGCGCGGTGGTGGGGCTCACGCGCACAGCGGGTTGGAGCACTGGATGTTCGACGCGGGGCCGCAGCCGCAGGGCAGCTTGAGGCCGAGGGTGCTGAACTCGTCGTACTCGTCCACGTCGAGGTCGAGACCGTTGTCTAGCTCGGTGTCTTCCGCAGCCATGACTTCCTCCTGAACAGGCGGTTTCCAATGGGACGTGGCAAGTCTGACCGCGGGTCCTGTCGCCGCCCCGTCGGCCGCCGGTCGCGGTTCTGTCGGCGTTCCGTCGGCCGTCCGCCGCCGTGCGACGGGGCGCCGACAGGACCCGCTGGCAGGCTCGTGGCCATGCCGGACGAGCCTGGGCGGGGGCGGGGATGACGACGAAGGACAAGGGCGGCGCGGCGGCCGCGCCCCCGCGGCCCGCCGGGGCGAGCGGGACGTTCCGGCCCGACTCGCTCGTGTCGCCGTACGGGCTCGTGTCGTCGGTACGGGAGCTTGCGGACGTGGCGGTGCCCGGGCTCGGGTACTGGCTGGCCCGCGGCGGCGTGGCGCGGCCGCGCTCGCTCGCCTACCACGAGGAGCTGACCGGCAGCGGCCAGTCCTGGGGCGACACCGAGCACGCCAGGCTGGTCGCCGTGGCGGAGAGCGCCGAGCGGTACGCGGGCCGCGACCTGCTGGGCGAGGAGCGCGTCTGGGCGAGCGCCGACGAACTGCGCGGCGACTGCCTCGAACCCGAGCGCTACCCGCGCTGCTCCGCCGAGGAGTACGCGCGCCCCGACTGCCGCCTGGTGCCCTTCGACCCCGGCGCCACCATCCGCTGGACCGAGACCCTCGACCTGCTGGCGGGCGAGCCGGTGTGGACCCCCTCGGTGCTGGCCTGCTACGGCGTCACCGAGTCGGTGCCCGCCGAGTACTTCGCGTGCCGTATCTCCACCGGGTTCGCCGTGCACACCGACCCCGTGGAGGCCGTCGTACGGGGCCTGCTGGAGATCGTGGAGCGGGACGCCAACGCCCTGCTGTGGCTCCAGCGGCTGCCGCTGCCCCCGGTCGCGCCCGAGGCGCTCGACGCGCCGGTGCGCTCGCTCGTCGCCTGGTGCGAGAGCCGCTTCAGGCGGGTACGGCTCTTCGACGCCACCACCGACCTGGGCATACCCGTCGTGTACTGCGTCGTCGCCGCCGACCACGACCCCAGGGCGCACCGCGTCGTCGGCGCGGGCGCGGCCCGCGACCTCGGGAGCGCGGCGCGCAAGGCGCTGCTCGAAGCGATCGGCGCCACCCGCTATGTGCACGCCTCAGGCGCCGCCCCCGCCGACCCCGCGCTGATGCGGGCCGCCGGGGACACCACGCGCTACATGGGCCTGCCCGAGCACGCCCCCGCCTTCGGCTTCCTGCTGGACGACGACACCCGCCCCCCGGCCCCGCGCAGGCCGCCGCTGCCGCGGGACCCCCGGGAGGCGCTGGCCGAACTGCTGCGCAGGCTCGCCGCGATCGGGGCACGGCCCGTCGCCGCCGACCGCACGCCGCGCGAGCTGGCGGACGCGGGGCTCACGGCGGTGAGCGTCGTCGTGCCCGACCTCCAGCCGATGAGCCTGGAGCCGCCCGTCCAGTTCACCGCCCACCCCCGCCTGTACCGCGCCCCCGCCCGCATGGGCCACCGCGTGCTGTCACGCCAGGAGCTGAACCCGTGGCCCCAGCCGCTCGGGTAGCCCCGGGCGCCCGCTCAGTCCGCGGCGCAGGCTCCGTCCGCGGCGCACGGCACGAGCAGCGCGTCGCGCTCCTCCCCCAAGCGGCCCGGCGCGCCCGCGGTGTGGCTGAGCAGGCGCTGCTGGGCGGCGCGCAGCTCGGGCCCCGGCTCGGCGCCCACCTCGTCGACGAGCCGCCGCCGCACCGACGCGTAGCACGCCAGCGCCTCCGCCGTGCGCCCGTCCCGGTACAGGGCCTCCATCAGCAGACCGGCGACCGCCTCGTCCAGCGGGCGCTCCTGGGCGAGCGACATGAGTTCCGGTACGAGATCCGTGTGGTGGCCCGCCCGCAGCCAGGTGCGCGCCGCCGCCACCAGGGCCGAGCGCCGCTCCTGCGCGAGGAGTTCGCGCGCCCCGTCGGCCCAGGCCGAGTCGACGTCGGCGAGCGGCGTCGCCGTGGTCATGCCCAGCGCGCGCTCGTAACGGCAGGCGGCGGTGGCCTGTTCCTTCGCCTCCCGGGCCGAGCGCACCAGCGTACGGAACGTGTGCAGGTCCACGCTCTCGCGCGGGGTGTCGAGCAGATAGCCCCCGCGCAGCCGCACCACGAGGCGCTGCCCCGCGCCGCCCGCGAGCCCCAGGTCCCCGCGCAGCCGCTTGGCGCAGGTGTACAGCGCGTCCATCGGATCGGCCGGCAGGCGCTGGCCCCAGATCCGCTCGATCAGCCGGCTGTCGGGGACGAGTTCCCCCGGCTGCCACGCCAGCGCCGCCAGCAGGCTGCGGACGCGGCCGGAACCCGGCCGTGTCCTTCGTTCCCCGTTCACCACGTGCACCGCGCCCAGCAGATGAATGTGCATCCCCGCTCCTCGCCCGGCCGCGGGCCTTGCGGCCAGTTCTGAGTCGTCACTCGCGCCCGCACCGGCCAGTGGCCGGAAATGCGCGTCCGACGGGCAGGCTGCCATCGCGGCGCACGGCCCCCGCACGGAAAACGCGCGGAAACCGCATGGCCCGCGCGCGGGCGGGACGGACACACCCGGGGCCCGGCCGTCAGGCGTCGCGCCCGGCCGTCCTTACGGGGGCGAGCAGCCGCGCCGTCTCCTCCTGCCGCGGCACCCCGAGCCGCACGAAGTAGCGGTGCGCACGGCCGAACGAGGCGCGGGCGCCGCTCTCGTCGCCCGCGAGCCGCCGCGCCCTGCCCAGCGGCACCAGCGCGCCCGCGTGCACGAGCCACTGCCCGGTGCGCCGCGACACCCGCAGCGCGTCGCGGGCCGCGAGGGCCGCCCGCGGTGCCGCGCCCCGCGCCAGGCACACCTCGGCCCTGGCGGTGAGCGCCCTGGCCACGGCGAGCGGATTGCCGTCGGCGGCCAGGACCAGCGCCTCGGCGACCGCCTCGGCCGCGTTCTCCGTGTGCCCGAGGCCGAGTTCGGCTGTGGTGAGCGCGACCAGCAGCTCCACCCGGCCCGCGGTGTGCCCGGTACGCTCGACGATGTCCTCGGCCTCGGCGAGCAGGCCCCTGGCGCGGGCCGGGTCGCCCAGCCCCGTATGGGCGTCGGCGAGTCCGACCAGGGTGTCCACCTGGCAGTTGAGGTTCTCCACCTGCCGTGCCGTGCGCAGCCCCTCGCCGTACGTCTCGGCCGCCTCCGCCCAGCGCCCCGCGTCGAGATGGACCCGGCCCGCCGTCTCCAGGGCGACCGCCACGCCGTACGGCACCCCCGCCGCCCTGGCGACGCCGAGCGCACGGCCGAGGCAGTCGGCGGCCTCCGCGAGCCTGCCCTGCTCCTGGCGGACCAGGCCGAGGTTGACGAGCGCGATGGTGACCATGTTGTCGTTGCACTCGCGCTCCGCCAGCGGCAGGCAGCGGGTCAGGCACTCCTCGGCCTGGCCCAGCCTGCCGAGGGTCAGCAGCGCGGACGCCAGGTTGTTGAGGCCCGCCGCCTCCCCCCTGACGTTGCCGAGCCGGTGGTCGAGCCCGATCGACGCCCGGTAGCGGCCGAGCGCCGCCCGCGGCCTGCCGAGCTGCTTCAGCGCCACGCCCTCGCCGCGGAGCGCGTCCGCCTCCCCGAGCACGAAGCCCGCGCGCCGCGCGGCGCCGAGCGCCGCGGCGAACTCACGGCGCGCGTCCTGGAGCCTGCCGAGGCGCCAGTTGGCGTTGCCGAGGGACAGCCGCACCACGGCGACGCCCTGGGAGTCGTCGGCGCCACGCGCCGCGTCCAGCGCCGTACCGGCGAGCCGCCGCCACTCGGCGAGCGGCCGGTGGTGGTGCAGATAGTCCTGGAGCACGCACACCAGCAGCCACGCCATCGGCCGCCCGTCGAGGATCCCGGGCAGCGACACCGCCGCCGTGATCTCCGGCCAGTTCGCGTCGAGCCAGGCGAGTGCGGCCCCGCGGCCCGCGAACGACTCGGGGTGCGCGCTCGCAGGACCCTGGCCGGGGGGCGGCACCAGCACGTGCCAGCGGCAGACCGCGACCGCGGCGGCGGCCGAGTACAGGTAGTACGCCTGGAGCCGCGCCACGGCGGCGGCGCGCTCGGCGGCGCCGTCCTCGGCCGCGGTGCGCTCCGCCGCGTACTCGTACAGCAGGTCGTGGCAGGAGAACCGCCCCGCGGGGCCCTCTGCCACCAGGTGCACCCTGGCCAGCTCGTCCAGCAGGTCGGCCGCGGCGGCGGTGCCGGTACCGGCGAGCGCGGCGGCGGCCCGCACCCCGACGCCGCCGCTCGGGGCGAGGGCCAGCAGCCGGAAGACACGGCGGGCCTGCGGGGCGAGCGCCCGGTACGACAGGGCGAGGGCGTGCCGCACCGCGGTCGTCTCGTCGCCGGCGACCCGCAGCCCGGACAGCGGCCCGCGGCCCGCGAGTTCGGCCAGCAGGTCGCCGACGCGGTGCGCGGGCCGGTCCGCGAGCCTGGCGGCGGCCACCGCGAGGGCGAGCGGCAGATGCCCGCACCTGGCGGCCAGCTCGGCCGCCGCCGCAGGCTCCGCCCGCACCCGGTGCTCCCCCGCGGCGCGCGCGAGCAGCCGCAGCGACTCGCGCTCGCCGAGCGTGCCCACCGTCACCCGGGCCGCGCCCTCGCGGGCGAGGAGCCCGCCGAGCCTGTCCCTGCTCGTCACCACCGCGAGACAGCCGGGGCCGCCCGGCAGCAGCGGCCTGACCTGGTCGGCGCTCGCCACGTTGTCGAACACCAGCAGCACGCTGCGCTCCGCGAGCAGCGAGCGGTACAGCGCGGCCTGCGCCGCCAGGTCGCCCGGGATGTCCTTCGGGGGCCTGCCGAGCGCTTCGAGCAGCAGGGGCAGCGCCTCCGCGGGCTCCATCCGGCCCTCGGCGTCGAAGCCGCGCATGGCCAGGAAGAGCTGCCCGTCCCGGAAGCGGGCGGCGGCGCGGTGCGCCCAGCGTGTGACGAGCGCCGTCTTGCCCGCCCCCGCCCTGCCCACCACGACCACGGGACGGTCGCGGTCGGCGGTGACCGCGTCCAGCAGGTCGAGTTCCGCCTCCCGCCCGACGAACCCGCCGGGCGCGGCGGGCAGTTGCCGCGGCACGGGGGTGTCGGGCGCCGGTGCCACGGCGGGCAGAATCACGGCCGCCCGCCCCGGGGAGGCGGGACGGCGGGCCTCCCGCGGCGCCGGCTCAGGTGCCCGCACAGGTGCCCGCTCGGGGACCCCGGCCAGCATCCGCTGGTGCAGGCCGCGCAGCCGCCTCGAAGGCTCCACGCCGAGTTCGCCGACGAGCGCGGCCCTGAACCCGCGGTAGACCTCAAGCGCCTCGCCCACCCGCCCGCTCCCGTGGAGGGCCACCATCAGCAGTTCGTGCGCGCGCTCGCGCGGCGGCCTGGCGGCGGCGAGCCCGATCAGCTCCGGCACGGCCTCCGCGGGCCTGCCGAGGGCGAGCATCGCCTCGGCGCGGCCCTCGCGCGCGGCCAGCCGGTGCTCGGCGAGCCGGGACGCCTCGGCGTCGGCGTCCGGCCAGAGCAGCCCGTCGTACGGGGTGCCGTACCACTGCGCGAGCGCCAGGTCGTAGTGGTGCAGCGCGTCCTGCGGGCGCTCCTCGGCGGCGGCGCGGCGCGCGAGTGCCACCTGCCGCAGGAAGACCGAGGCGTCCAGCTCCGCGTCGCCCACCCGCAGCAGGTAGCCGGGGCTGCGGGTGGCGATCAGGTCCTGGGCGCGCGGCCCGCAGGCCCTGCGCAGCTCGGCGACGAGGGCGCGCACCCGGGCCCCGGCCGAGACCGGCGGGCGCTCGCCCCACAGCCGGTCGGTGATCCGCTCCACCGAGACGACCCGGTTGGCCTGGAGGAGCAACGCCCCCAGCAGGGCGCGCTGTTTACCGGTGAGCGGCAGCCACCGCCCCTCCACCGACATGCCGACGGGCCCGAGCAGCCTGAACGATACGACGCCATGTGCCATAACCTCGAACACTAGGCCGTACCGTCCGAGGCTCCCTGACGCAGGGGATCGCCGGAGGACACAGGGGATCGCCGGAGCCCCGCGTAGCAGGGGCGGGACCCGCTACCGCCGCGGGTGGCGCAGCCGCAGGGTGCCGCTGCCCAGGTCGGCGAAGACGCGCAGGACCGGGCCTGAGCCGTCCGTGGGCCGGGTGCGGTCCACCACGCGGCCGGTGTGCACCCGTACCGACTCGACACGTACGGTCCAGTGGCGGGGCACCGTCACCCGGATCTGGCCCGAGCCGCACTGGATGTCGAGCACCACCTCGGAGTGGTGGCACTCGGCCTGGGTGGTGTCGATCTTGACCACTCCCGACTGGCAGCGCAGCAGCAGCCTCGCGGGGACGAGCCAGGCGCCCTCGCGCACCAGCTTGCCGCTGCCGGTCTCCAGCAGCATCGCGCCAGGCGCGGGCCTGGCCGCGGGCAGGTCGGCGAGCAGCGCCTTCAGATCGGCCAGGGTCGCGGCGACCAGCGCCCTCCCGGTGCGCTCCTCGAACTCGGCGAGGCTGAGCATGCCCGCGGCCACCGCCCGCTGCAACTCGTTCACCGCGCGCTCCCGGTCGGAGTCGGAGGCGCGCAGCGCGGGTGCGGGGGAGGCGGGGGTGTGGTCCGGCCGTCCCCCGGCGTTCATGTCCATCACGGCCGTACTCCGTCCCGAGAGGTGAAGTGGTGAAAAGTCACAGCACGGTGAGCACCGTCAGCACCATCTCACGCCCGGCCGCTCCCGCGGTACGGGCTTCAGGGTTTCCCGACGGGGGCGCTCGACGGCTCGCTGCTGCCCGGCCTCGCCCGCACCTGCGAGGTGCAGTGGTAGCGCCGCAGTTGCTCGTCGCCGGGGCCGCCGAGGATCACGGTGCCGTCCTCGTCGGCCGCCGAGGACATCGCCAGCGTGCACACCACCTGCGCGAGCGCGTACGAGCCGAGCCGCGAGGGCGAGGTGCCGAGACGCAGCGTGCCGTCGGGCTCGCCGTGCCGCGGCCCCGACACGGCCATACCGCCGCGCACGTCCGAGGTGTAGCCGGCCTGCGACTCGGACTCCGCGGGTTTCTCCGCGAGCTGGTCGATCAGGGCCTGCGCGACCTGGACGCGGTCGGTGGAGCCGTTTCCCGAGGGAATGTGGACGAGGCGGTCCACCGTCACCAACTGCGAGGCGCACACCAGGAACACCTGCACCGGCAGCCCCTGCACGGGCTGCGCCTCCACCGTCGGCCCCGACAGCGCGCAGGGCGCCTTGGAGGGCGCGGGCCCGAAGTCCGTGGGCACGGACGTGGAGCGGATGCCGCAGCCGGTGAGACCGGCCGCGCACAGCACTCCCACCGCCGCCCTGACCCACGCCCTCACCGCCGGCCACCTCCCTCTTGCCCGCCGTCCTTCGCGGCTCCGCCGCCGTCACCGCTGCCCGCGCCGCCCCCGGCCTTGGCACCGTCCCCCGTGGCCCCCGTGTCCCCGCCGTCTGCGTCGTCTGCGTCGTCTGCGGTGTCCCTGGGCAGCCGCAGCGTGAACACCGCGCCGCCCGCCGGCGAGTTGGCCGCGGTGATGGAGCCGCCGTGGATGTGCGCGTTGGCCTGCGCGATGGAGAGGCCGAGGCCGCTGCCCTCGGAGCGGGGGCGGGACGCGCTCGCCTTGTAGAAGCGGTCGAAGACATGCGGCAGGACGTTCTCCGGGATACCCGGGCCGTGGTCGCGTACCGCGATGACCACGCGCTCCACGCCGCCCGCCGCCGCGGCCTCGGTCCGCACGGACACCCGGACCGGGGAGCCGCCGTGCTTGAGGGCGTTGCCGATCAGGTTCGCCAGGATGACGTCGAGGCGGCGCGGGTCGAGCCGGGCGACGATGCCGCGCGCGGCGTCGAGTTCGACGGCGTCGAGCCAGGCGCGGGCGTCGATACAGGCGGTGATCTGGTCGGCGATGTCCACGTCGTCGAGGACGAGACGCGCGGTGCCCGCGTCGAAGCGGGTCACCTCCATCAGGTTCTCCACCAGGTCGCCGAGCCGCCTGGTCTCGCTGACGACGAGCCGCACCGCGGGCTCGATCATCGGGTCGACGCTGCCGGTCTCCGCGTCCAGCTCCTCTTCGAGCACCTCCGTCACGGCGGTGATCGCGGTCAGCGGGGTACGCAGCTCGTGCGACATGTCCGCCACGAACCTGCGGGACGCCTGCTCCCGCGCGCTCATGTCCGCGACCTGCTTCTCCAGCGACTCGGCGGCCCTGTTGAAGGTGCGGGACAGCTCGGCCAGCTCGTCGGTGCCCGACACCCGCAGCCGGGTGTCGAGCTTACCCTCGCCGAGGCGGCGCGCCGCCACCCCGAGCCTGTGCACCGGCTTGAGCACGGTGGTCGCCGCGGCCTGCGCCAGCAGCGCGGCCCCGACCAGCGCGAGCGCGGTGGCGATACCCAGCGACCAGGCCAGCGAGTTCAGGTCCTTGGCCTCGGGTTCGAGGGACTTCAGCATGTAGCCGGTCGGGCCGTCGGGCGACACCTTGGCGCCGCCCACCAGATAGGGCGTGCCGTGCTCCACCACCCGCTGCCAGTACAGGTGGTACGGCTGCTTGTTCCCGCCGCTCAGCGGCTGCCGCTTGCCGACCGCGGTGCGCAGCGAGTCCGGCACCTCGGCGAGGGTGAAGTCGAGGTCGGAGTTGCCCACGACAACGCCCTCGCCGCCCTCGCCGACCACGAGCAGCACGCTGAAGTGCTGGCTGCTGTCGGCCATCAGGCCCGCCGCGTGCTGCAACTCGTCCCGGCCGGAGTCCGAGGGCAGCACGCTCGCGTGGTTCTGCATCTCCTGCTGGAAGTCGTTGAGCGCGGCGTCCTGCGCCCGGGTCAGCACGGCCTCCCGGTTGAGCCAGTACGCGATGCCGGACGCGGCGACCGCGGCGGTCAGCGCGACGAGGCCGAAGACCACCACGAGCCGCAGCCGCAGGCTCGTACTGCGTCTGCGGCGCCGGGGCGCGGCGGCGCCCCCCTCGCCCGCCTCGCCCCCTTCGACGGCCTCGGCGCCGTCCGTGTGCTTCCCCGCGTGCTCCCCTTCGCGCCCGTGCGGGGCCGCGGCCGGGGCGTGGGCGCCGCCGCGGGAGCCGGGCAGCCGGGACGATATCGCCCTGCGTGCCGCGGCGAAGCCGCGTACCTCGTCACGCGGTGTCGTCACTGAGGCGTGTCCAGCCGGTAGCCGACGCCGCGTACCGTGCGGATCAGCGTCGGGGACGACGGCACGTCCTCGACCTTGGCGCGCAGCCGCTGCACACAGGCGTCCACGAGCCGGGAGTCGCCCAGGTAGTCGTGCTCCCACACCAGGCGCAGCAACTGCTGCCTGGACAGCGCCTGGCCAGGGCGGCGGCTCAGCTCAAGCAGCAGCCGCAGCTCGGTGGGCGTGAGCTGGAGGTCCTCGCCGTTCTTGGTGACGGTCATGGCGGCCCGGTCGATGACGAGGTTGCCGAACGTCGCCGAGTCGTTGGCCTCCCGCTCGCCGCGGCGCAGCACCGCGCGGATACGGGCGTCGAGCACCCGGCCCTGTACCGGTTTGACGACGTAGTCGTCGGCGCCCGACTCAAGGCCGACCACCACGTCGATGTCGTCGCTGCGCGCCGTCAGCAGGATGATCGGGAGCTGGTCGGTGCGCCGGATGCGGCGGCAGACCTCGAAACCGTCGATGCCCGGCAGCATCACGTCGAGCACGATCAGGTCGGGCCGCTGCTCGCGCAGCAGCTTCAGACCGTCCTCGCCGGTGGCGGCCGTGGCAACGCGGTGCCCCTGGCGCGTCAGCGACAGCTCCAGGGCCGTGCGGATGGCGTCGTCGTCCTCGATCAGCAACAGGGAAGGCACGCGGGCCATTGTGTCTCATAGGGGGGCGGGGTTTCGACTGGTGGAGCCTGTCTCACACCGCACCCTCACGGTCCCCCGCGACCCCTTTGTCCCTTATGGGCGTTGTGTCGCCCGCAGGGAGCCGGGTGCGACCGCCGTTCGCGGAGCGGCACGCGACCGCCGTGACCACCGCCGCGGCCCGGCCCGCCCGCTGTGACGCGCCTGTGACAGTCGGCGGACAGCGTCATGAACTGCCCTCGGCAAGCTTTTGTCCCGCAGCGAACGACCGGGGAACGCCGACCGAGGGGGGCGCGAGATGAACACGCCGCAGAGCACAGCTTCGAGCGCGGTGGTCACGCGTCTGCACGATGCCCTCGGACGGGGCGGCCCCGGGCACGAGAAGTCCGGTGCCGTGAGCGGGCGGGGGTGCGCTCGCGGCGCCGGGCGTCAGCACACCGGTTACATGACGGTGGTCGACGCGCGGGGGGAGACGCGCGGCGCAGGCCAGGGGGCGCCCGCGGGGGAGCGGAAGCCCACGGCCGAGGCGGAGGCCGCCTTCACGGCCTACGTCCAGGAGCGCCGCGCCTCCCTGTACGCCACCGCGTACCACCTGACGGGGGACCGCTTCGAGGCGGAGGACCTGCTCCAGAGCGCCCTGTTCTCGACGTACCGTGCCTGGGACCGGATCAGCGACAAGGCCGCCGTCGGCGGCTATCTGCGCCGCACCATGACCAATCTGCACATCAGCGCCTGGCGCAGGCGCAAGCTCAGCGAGTACCCGACCGAGGAACTGCCGGAGACCGTCGGCGACACGGACGCGATGCGCGGCACGGAACTGCGCACCGTCCTGTGGCAGGCGCTGGCCCGGCTCCCCGAACTCCAGCGGACCATGCTCGTCCTCCGCTACTACGAGGGCCGTACCGACCCGGAGATCGCGGACATCCTCGACATCAGCGTGGGCACGGTGAAGTCCAGCATCTGGCGCTCGCTGCGCCGGCTGCGGGACGACGAGAGCCTCAGCCTCGGCCGCGACCAGGAGGAGTCCTTCGGCGAACTCGTCGCCTGAGGGACGGCCACCGCCCCGGGGGGGAGTGGTGGCCGAACCCGTCGCACCTGGGGGGGAGCGACGGGAGCACGGGGGAGGAACCGCCGCCCCGGGGGGAGCGGCGGCAGCACGGGGGAGACGCCGCCCCGGGGGGAGCGGCGCGTAGGGGGAGGTACGAGGAGGACCCGGACGGCTGGGGGGCCGTCCGGGTCCCTTCGTGTGTACGGGGGCGGGTCGCGGGGCGCGGCCGCGGCGGGGCTCCTGTCGGGCCGCGCGCCCCGCCCCCGTCAGGCCGCGCGCTGGGCGGGGGCGGCGGGGGCGCAGCGTCCCGCCGCCGCGGCGGCGACCCTGCCGTACGCCTCGTCGCGCCCGCAGGGATGGGCGCCGAGCCCGCTCTGGCGTGCCACGATCGAACGCTCCGCGCGCATCAGGCGCCAGCCGCGGCGCAGCAGGAACGGCAGCGACTTCCGGCCCTCCCGCAGATCGCGGAGCAGCCGCCTGCGGAAGGTGGTCGAGGGCCGCCCGCGCAGGCAGATCGCGTCCGCGAGCACCCCGAGCGCGCGGCACTGCGCGACGATGTCCGCCGCGAACACGCCCTCGGCGACGAACAGCGGCATCCGCTCGATGTCCATCGTGTCCTCGCCGGTCCTCGCGCTGCGCGCGATGTCGTACACCGGCAGTCTCGCGCGGCCCTGGCGGCACAGGTCGCGGACCGCGGCGACGGCCGCCGCCGCGTCCCACGAGTCGGGCGAGTCCCAGTCGATGTCGTCGGTGCCGGGGACCCGGGGCAGCGTGGGGTCGTCGCCCTCCTTGTAGAAGTGGTCGAGACACAGGACGGGCAGCCCGCTGCGGGCCGCGAAGGACGACTTGCCCGAGCCGGATGGCCCGCACAGCAGCACGACGCGTGCCGGTATCGGGGGGTGCAGGGGATGCTGTGTCACGAGATATCAGTGTGCGGCATCGCCGGCCGGGCTCCGAGACCGCGGGTCGACTTTGATGCGGAGCGGCCCGTTCAACTACCCTTCGTGAGCATTCGATCACCCGACTGGAACAGGTGGCTCCCATGGCCAGAACCGCGCCCCGGCACGCGGCCCCCTCCCACTCGACGGCCCACCGCGCGCTGCGCCGCGCGGGCCTCGCGCTCACGGCCGCCGGTCTCACGCTCGGCGCGGGCGCCACCGCGGCCTCGGCGGCGGAGCGCTCCCCGATGGCGGACGTGCCGGGCCCCGCGCAGGTGCTCGCGGACTCGGCGGCTGCCGTGGTGGCCCCCGTCACCGACCTGAAGCTCGACCCCCTCGCGGGCACGGGCTCCGACCCGCTCGACAACGGCGTCGGCACCCAGATCGCCGACTTCAAGCCCCTCTCCACCGCCGCCCTGACGGCCCCCCTGTCGGGCGGCGCCTCCCTCAGCGACCTCACGGCCCGTACCACCGGGGCGCTGGGCGGCTGAGGGCGCGCGGGAGGCCGGGGCCCGGCCCGTGCTCGGTACACGGGCCAGGCCCGTGCTCAGTAGGAGCCCCCCGAGGTGCCCAGGGCGCCCGTCGGGTGCCAGACCGTCTTCGTCTCAAGGAACGGGGTCAGCCGGGACGTGCCGGGGTCGGCGGTCCAGTCGGCGGCCGGTGCCGGGCGCAGCACGCGCTTGAGGGTGCCGGCCGCGGCGCGCTCCAGGTCCACCGCCAACTCCCCTTCGGCGCCCGCCAGGTCCAGGGCGTTGACGTCCTGGTGCGCGGCGAGCGGGGGGCCGAGTTCCGCCGTACGCCCGGACAGTACGTTGACCACGCCGCCGGGCACGTCCGACGTCGCCAGCACCTCGCTCAGCGACAGCGCGGGCAGCGGGGCCCGCTCCGAGGCCACGACCACCGCCGTGTTGCCGGTCGCCACCACCGGCGCCAGCACCGACACCAGGCCGAGCAGCGACGACTCCTGGGGCGCGAGCACCGCGACCACGCCCGTCGGCTCCGGCGACGAGAGGTTGAAGTAGGGGCCCGCGACCGGGTTGGCGCCGCCCACCACCTGGGCGATCTTGTCGGTCCAGCCCGCGTACCAGACCCAGCGGTCGATCGCCGCGTCCACCTGCGCCGCGGCCCGCTCCGGCGGGACGCCCTCGACCTGGGCGACCTCCCGCGCGAACTGCCCCGCACGCCCCTCAAGCATCTCCGCGACCCGGTACAGCACCTGCCCGCGGTTGTACGCGGTGGCGCCCGACCAGCCGCCGAACGCCTTGCGCGCCGCGACCACCGCGTCCCGCGCGTCCTTGCGCGACGCCCGCGGCACGTTCGCCAGCCAGTCTCCCGCCGAGTCTCCGCCTGCGTGCTGCACCTCGTACACCCGGCCGCTCTCGCTGCGGGGGAACTTGCCCCCGATGTACAGCTTGTAGGTCTTGAGGACGCCGAGGCGCCCGCCCGTGTCAGACATCGAGATACGCCTCCAGCCCGTGCCGCCCGCCCTCGCGGCCGAACCCCGACTCCTTGTAGCCGCCGAACGGCGAGGTGGGATCGAACTTGTTGAACGTGTTCGACCACACCACGCCCGCCCGCAGCCGGTTCGCCACCGCCAGGATGCGCGAGCCCTTCTCCGTCCACACTCCCGCCGACAGCCCGTACGGCGTGTTGTTCGCCTTGGCGACGGCCTCCTCGGGGGTGCGGAAGGTCAGCACCGAGAGCACGGGTCCGAAGACCTCCTCGCGGGCGACCGTGTGCGCCTGGGTGACGTTCGTGAACAGCGTCGGCGCGAACCAGTACCCGGAGGACGGCAGCGCGCACGGCGCCGTCCAGCGCTCCGCGCCCTCCGCCTCGCCGGTCTCGGCGAGCGCGGTGATCCTGGCGAGCTGCTCGGCGGAGTTGATCGCGCCGATGTCGGTGTTCTTGTCCAGCGGATCGCCGAGGCGCAGCGTGCCGAGCCGCCGCTTCAGCGACGCCAGCAGCTCCTCCTCGACCGACTCCTGCACCAGCAGCCGGGAGCCCGCGCAGCAGACCTGGCCCTGGTTGAAGAAGATCCCGGTGACGATGCCCTCGACGGCCTGGTCGACCGGGGCGTCGTCGAAGACGATGTTGGCGCCCTTGCCGCCCAGTTCGAGCGTGAGCTTCTTGTCCGTGCCCGCGACCGCGCGGGCGATCTCGCGGCCCACCGCCGTCGAGCCGGTGAACGCGACCTTGTTCACATCCGGGTGCCCGGCGAGCGCCGCGCCCGCCTCCCCGTAGCCCGGCAGGATGTTCACCACGCCCTTCGGCAGCCCCGCCTGGCGGCAGACGTCCGCGAAGAACAGCGCGGAGAGCGGCGTGGTCTCGGCGGGCTTCAGCACCACCGTGTTGCCGGTGGCGAGCGCGGGGGCGATCTTCCACGCCAGCATCAGCAGCGGAAAGTTCCAGGGGATGATCTGCCCGGCCACGCCCAGCGGCCTCGGCGCGGGGCCGAAGCCCGCGTGCGCCAGCTTGTCGGCCCAGCCCGCGTAGTAGAAGAAGTGCGCGGCGACAAGCGGCAGGTCGGCGTCCCTTGTCTCCCTGATCGGCTTGCCGTTGTCCAGGGTCTCCAGCACCGCCAGCTCGCGCGAGCGCTCCTGGATGATCCGCGCGATACGGAACAGGTACTTGCCGCGCTCCGCGCCGGGCAGCGCCGACCAGGGCCCGAACGCGGCCCGCGCCGCGCGCACCGCGCGGTCCACGTCGGCCTCGCCCGCGCGCGCCACCTCGGACAGCACCTCCTCGGTGGCGGGGCTGACCGTCTTGAACACACGGCCGTCCGCCGCGTCGGTGAACTCTCCGTCGATGAAGAGCCCGTAGGAGGGCGCGATGTCGACGTTGCCGCGGGCCTCGGGCGCGGGCGCGTACTCGAAGAGGGGAGCCATCAGTCCACCGTCACATAGTCGGGGCCGGAGTAGTGGCCGGTGCGCAGCTTCTGCCGCTGCATCAGCAGATCGCCGAGCAGCGAGGACGCGCCGAAGCGGAACCAGTGGTTCGACAGCCAGCCCTCGCCCGCGGTCTCGTTCACCAGGACGAGGAACTTCACCGCGTCCTTGGACGTACGGATGCCGCCGGCCGGCTTCACCCCGACCCGCACCCCGGTCGCCGCGTGGAAGTCGCGCACCGCTTCGAGCAGCACCAGGGTGTTCGCCGGGGTGGCGTTGACGCCGACCTTGCCGGTGGAGGTCTTGATGAAGTCGGCGCCGCCGAGCATGCCGAGCCAGCAGGCGCGGCGGATGTTGTCGTACGTGGACAGCTCGCCGGTCTCGAAGATCACCTTCAGCCGGGCGGCGCCGCCGCACTCCGCGCGCACCGCGCGGATCTGCTCGTACACCGCGAGGAAGTCACCCGCGAGGAAGGCGCCGCGGTCGATCACCATGTCGATCTCGTCGGCGCCCGCGGCCACCGCGTCCCGTACGTCGGCCAGTTTCACGGCGAGCGGGGCGCGCCCCGAGGGGAACGCGGTCGCCACCGAGGCGACCCTGATGCCCGTACCGGCCACGGCCGCGCGGGCCACCGGCACCATGTCCGGGTACACACAGAGCGCGGCGACCCGCGGCGCGGTGCGGTCGGTCGGGTCCGGGTACGCGCCCTTCGCACCGAGCGCCCTGACCTTGCCGGGGGTGTCGGCACCCTCCAGGGTGGTCAGATCGATCATCGAGATGGCGAGGTCGATCGCGAACGCCTTCGCGGTTGTCTTGATCGATCGCGTACCGAGCGCGGCGGCCCGTGCCTCAAGACCGACGGCGTCGACACCGGGCAGCCCGCGCAGAAACCGGCCGAGCGCGGCGGCGGACGCCACCACCTCCCCGAAGGCTTCAGGCGCTACGGGCCTCGGGGGCGGGGCTGCGGTGTCGGCCGGGGCGGCGTCCGGCGTCCTGGTGTCGGGGGGCTCGGGGGGAGGGGTGGAGGGCATGGTCACGAGGGGAGCATATCTACGCGCGTAGCGGAGAACAAGGGTTCCGGCGGCGGGGGCCGGGGGGCTTGCGGAGGTGGTTAAGCGGGGGGCTCGGCGGGTCTCCGGGGGTAGGCCGGTTCGCTGGGGCGGAAGGGGGCTTCGGAGCGGAAGCGGTCCCTGGTGCGGAAGGGGTCCCTGGGGTGGAAGGGGTTTTCTGGTGTGGAGAGGAGTTTGGCGCCGGGGGAGGGCCGTCAGCCGATGGAGAGGAGGACGATCAGCAGGATCAGGCCCGCGAGGGCGGGGGCCAGGAGTTCGAAGGCCCAGCGGACCTCGGGCTCGCCCTGGGCCTCCGGCTGGGAGGCGCGGGACTCGCACAGCTCCCGCAAATCGTCCATGGTGCGGTCGGCGGCGGCACGGGTCGCGTCGTCGCCGGGCAACTGGCGCCCGGGGCGCGCGCCGCGCACATCGGAGGAGACGGCGCCGCCCGAGCGCTGCTGTGCCATGGTCAGCTTCGCCTGCGCCCGGCCCGCCCGCTTGCGGGCCCGTAGCGACACCGGGATCGCCCAGAGCTGGTACTTGGCCCCGGCCTGGTCGAAGACCTCGTTGGAGTACCCGGAGCGCAGCAGGGCGACCGCGGCCCAGGGAAGCGTGATCGTACGGAACGGGTTGCGCACCCGGAGCCGGTCGTCGTTCGCGAACACGGCGGGGCGGAGGCTGAACGACAGCACCAGCGGGACGATCAGCAGCATCGACGCGAGGGAGAGCCAGGGGGCGTGGCCCTCACCCTTGACCAGGGCGTCGATACCGAGCCAGGCGACGAGCGCGAGCACCAGCACGCCGCCCGCGATCCCCGGACCCGACCGGTACACCCGGTCGGGCGACGGCGGCTCGGTGGACGGCTCGGGCGGTGTGGGGTCGGGGGAGGCCATACCCGAATTCTGCCTGACGCTTCGCCGGGACGTTCCCGGGGTGGCGCGGACCCGTTGCCGACGGAGGTGAGGGCTGCCTCGGGGGCTCCGCACCGGGACCCTGCGGTTGGCGGGTTGGCGGGTTGGCGGGTTGGCGGGTTGGCGGGTTGGCGGGTTGGCCGGTTGCCGTTGGTCCGTTCCTGTTGGGCGGCTGGCCCGTGGACTCGTTGGCCCCTGGCCCGGTTGGCTCGTGGACCCGTGGACCTGTCGCGGCGCTTCTCCGATCGGACCGGACCCGACTCCTCCACCGAGCCCGTAGGACGTGGCCGCCCCGGCCGACCCGGCCGCCTCCCGCCGGACCGCACCCCTATCAGACCGAACCCGTATCAGACCGAACCCGTGCCGGGCGCGGCCGTGTGGACCGCGCCCGGCACGGGCCCTTCACTCCCGTGTCTCCTGTCCGTCCACCGGCGCCCCCTGGCTCCTGCCCTTCAGCCACGGGACCTGGTTCTGTTCCTGGACCAGGGCGTCGGCCTCCTCCTCCGTTGCCACCGAGGGCGGGGAGCCGGTCAGGGGCTCGCGGGCCGTTTCCTTCATGACGGCCACCGCGGCCACGCCGACGAGCGCCGCGCCCATGGCGTAGTACGCCGGCATCATGTCGGTGCCCGCGGCGCTGATCAGCGCCGTGATCACGAAGGGGGTCGTGCCGCCGAACAGCGACGCGGAGAGGTTGTAGCCCACCGAGAGCGAGCCGTACCGCACCGGCGTCGGGAACAGCGCGGGCAGCGCGGCGGACATCGCGCCCAGCAGGCATACGAGCGAGAAGCCGAGCATCAGCATCCCGATCGCCACCTGCCACAGGCTGCCCCCCTTGACCAGCAGGAACGCCGGGATCGACAGCACGAAGAAGCCGAGCATGCCGCTCATCAGCAGCGGCTTCCTGCCGACCCGGTCGGAGAGTCTGCCGACCTGGTTGATGACGCACATCAGCACCACCATCGTGCACAGCAGGATCAGCAGCCCGTGGGTGTCGTCGTAGTGCAGCTCGTCCGTGAGATACGTCGGCATGTACGACAGCAGCATGTAGTCCGTGATGTTGTACGCGCCCACCAGGCAGATGCAGAGCACCAGCGTCGGCCAGTACTCCTTGAAGATCCGCTTCAGGTCGCCCTTGGCGGTGGTCTCCACGGCGCTCGCCGCCTCCGAAGCGGCATGGCTCGAACTGTCCTCCAGGTGCTGGAAGGCGGGGGTCTCGTCGAGCCGTAGCCGCAGGTAGAGGCCGACCGCGCCCAGCGGACCCGCGGCGAGGAACGGGATGCGCCAGCCCCAGCCGTCCATCTGCCCGTCGTCGAGGAGCACCGTCAGTATCACGACGAGCCCGGAGGCGCAGACGTACCCGGCGAGCGTGCCGAACTCCAGGAAGCTGCCGAAGAAGCCGCGGCGCTTGTCGGGCGCGTACTCGGCGATGAACGTCGAGGCGCCGCCGTACTCGCCGCCGGTCGAGAAGCCCTGGACGAGCCGGAACAGGATCAGCAGCGCGGGCGACCAGAAGCCGATGGTGCGGTACGCCGGGATCAGGCCGATCGCGAAGGTGCCGATCGCCATCATCATCATGGTGACGGCCAGCACCTTCTTGCGGCCGATCTTGTCGCCGAGCGGCCCGAAGACCATGCCGCCGATCGGTCGCACAAGGAACGACACGGCGAAGGTCGCGAAGGACGACAGCAGCTCCACCGTGTCGTTCCCCGACGGGAAGAACACATGACCGATCGTCACGGCGAGATAGCTGTAGATGCCGAAGTCGAACCACTCCATGGCGTTGCCGAGCGCCGCAGCCTTGACCGCGCGCTTGACCGCCGCCTCGTCCGTCACGGTGATGTCGGTGCGGCGCAGCGGCGGGTGTCTGCGGCGCTCGATCGCCCGGAACAGCAGCCGATGCCGCTTCACCGCCTGCGGGTCGGCGTCGATGTCACGTCCGTTGAGCACCATGGATCGGGCCTCTTCTCTGTCAAACTTCAGAGAATCAGTTGCTCCAAAGATCCGATCGCAAACGAATCCGGATGCGGGGCGAGGGATTACGCCATGGTCATCCGGGTGCCGTTGTACCCGCTCGGACGCGGCCAGTCGGGGGCCGACCGGCCGGGCCCCCGCCGCGCTCGGCCCCCCGAGGCCCCGTCGGACCGTCAGATCGTCAGACCCCGAGATCCTTGATGATCTTCGCGACGTGTCCCGTGGCCTTGACGTTGTACAGCGCCCGCTCGACCTTGCCGTCCTCGTCCACGACCACCGTGGAGCGGATCACCCCGGTCACCGTCTTCCCGTACAGCTTCTTCTCGCCGAAGGCGCCGTAGCGCTCCAGGACCTTCTTGTCGGGGTCGGCCAGCAGGGTGACCCGCAGGTTCTCCTTCTCGCGGAACTTGGCCAGTTTCTCCGGCTTGTCGGGGGAGATCCCGATGACGTCGTAGCCGGCCCCGGCCAGCAGGTCGAGGTTGTCGGTGAAGTCGCACGCCTGCTTGGTGCAGCCAGGGGTGAGGGCGGCCGGGTAGAAGTACACGATCACCTTGCGGCCCCTGCGGTCGCCCAGGGAGACCTCGGTGCCGTCCGCGTCGGGCAGGGTGAAGTCGGGCGCGGTGTCGCCCGTCTCAAGTCGCTCGCTCATGGTGCCTCTCCTGTACGGGGCGGGCGGCGCGGTCCGTACGCTTCCCCCGGGTGCCGCGCTCCGCCCTGGCGGTGAACGGTACGAGCGTAACGAGGCCGCCGTGGCGCCCGGACGGGTGCGGCGGCGGGGAAGCTGACAGACTGTCGCAGAGGACATGACCAGACCACGGAGGCAGTGCGGTGTCGGACGCGGAAGCGGATAGCAGGACCCCTGCTCAGATCGAGGCGGACATCAGGCGCCGACGTGACCGTCTGGCCGAGACGCTGGACGAGATCGGGGTGCGGGTGCACCCGAAGACCATCGCGGACGACGCGAAGGCGAAGGTCGCGTCCACGGTGGACCGCACCCTCGGCCGGGCGTACGTCGGCGTCAACCGCGCCGTCACCGACGTCAGGCGGCAGTTCGTCTCGCCCGAGGGCAAGCCGAGGCTGGAGCGGATCGTGCCGGTGGCGCTCGTGGTCGTGGGCGTGACCGGGCTGCTGACCGTGCAGTCGAGGCGGCGCGGGAAGTGAGGCGCCCCGCGGGCGGCCCGCGGCGCGTGAAGAGGGACCTGGCGGCGGGGCCGCGGGGCGGGGACAGATAGGTTCATGGCGTGAGTGAGAACACCGACGACAAGTTGCCCATCCGGATGCTGCACGACCGGGTGCTGGTCAGGCAGGACTCCGCGGAGGGCGAGCGGCGCTCGGGCGGGGGCATCCTGATCCCCGCCACGGCCGCGGTGGGCCGCAGGCTCGCCTGGGCCGAGGTCGTCGCCGTCGGGCAGAACGTACGCACGGTCGAGCCCGGCGACCGGGTGCTCTACGACCCGGAGGACCGCGCCGAGGTCGAGGTCAGGGGCGTCGGATACGTGCTGATGCGCGAGCGCGACCTGCACGCCGTGGCCGCCGACCGCTTCGAGGGCTCCCACGACTCCACGGGGCTCTACCTCTAGCCCGCCCGGCCCCGGCGCCCGGCCCCGGCGGCCACGAAAGCGCCCCTTCGCCGGGGTCTTCCGCCCGGGTCGCCCGGTGCGTTCACTCCGTGGCGCCGGGCGGGGCGTCCGGTGGCCGCTGGGCGCCGCCCCCGTCGCCGCCGCCTCCGGTGGCCGTGCCCCCGCCCCCGTCGCCCCCGCCGTCGTTGCCGCCGCCCCCGTCGCTTCCGCCCCCGGTGCCGCCGCCGGGGCCCGTACCGCCCGTGTCGCCCCCGCCCGAGCCGCCGCCCGCCGGGTCACGGCCGCCGTCACCGCCGTTGCCTCCCGACGACGCGCCGCCGCCCGACGTGCCCCCGTCGCCCGTACCGCCCGCGTCCGAGGTGCCGCCGCCCCCGTCGCCGCCGTCCTCTCCCGCGGTGTCACCGCCGCCGCCGTCCTCGCCGCCGTCCGCCTCGTCCTCGTCGCCCCCGTCGCCCTCGTCCTCTTCGTCCTCGTCGCCGGGCCGGCGCTCCGCGCCCTTCTGGAGTTCCAGGTCGAAGTCGTGGGAGGGGACGCCCTTCAGGACCGAGGAGGAGAAGGAGGCCCAGATCTCGGCCGGGGGGCCGCCGCCGTTGATACGGGCCTGGCCGAGCGCGCCGTACAGCGAGCGGTGGGCGCCGGTGTCCGGGTTCTGGCCCATCACCGAGACCACCGTCGCCAGGTCGGGCGTGTATCCGGCGAACCACGCCGCCTGGTCGTCCTCCGCCGTGCCCGTCTTGCCCGCCGCGGGGCGGCCGACCGCGCGCGCCGCCTGGCCCGTGCCGCCGTTCACCACGCCCTTCAGCACCTCCGTGGTGGTGTCGGCGGCCTTCCTGCCCACCGCCTGGGTGACCGTGCGCTTCGGCAGCGCGATCTCCTTGCCGTCCCTGGTCACCTTGCTGACCAGCCGGTACGGGATGTGCCTGCCGTGGTTGGCCAGCGTCGCGTACGCCTCCGCCATGTCGAGCACGCTCGCGGTGGCGGTGCCCAGCGCGATGGCGGGGCCCGTCGGCATGTCCCTGGTGTGCTCGGGGATGCCGAGCCGTACCGCCGTCTGTCTGACCTTCGCGGGGCCGACGTCGACGGCCATCTGTGCGAACACCGCGTTCACCGAGCGGTCCATGGCCTTGCGTACCGTGATCGATCTGTAGGACTTGTCGTCCTCGTTCTCCGGTGCGTACCTGGGGCCCTTCCAGCCGCGCACCGGGCGCCTGTTGCCGCCGTCGTACTTGGTGTTCGGGGTGATGGTCCTGCCGTCCTGGGTGACGGAGCCGTTCTCCACGGCCGCCGCGAACACGAACGGCTTGAACGCCGAGCCCACCTGGTAGTCCCGCCGGGTGGCGTTGTTCACGTACTGCTTGGTGAAGTCGAGGCCCCCGTACAGCGCCACCACGTCCCCGGTCCCCGGGTCGATGGCCGCGCCGCCCGCGCGCACCGTGCGGTCCACCGGGCGGCCCTTCTTGTCGAGGTCGGAGAGCAGCTTCTCGTCGACGGCCTTCTCGAACGCGTCCTGGCGCGGCTTCTTCAGGGTCGTGGTGATCCGGTAGCCGTGCGTGGAGCCCTTGATGACGCCGTTCGCGGTCAGGTAGTCGCGCACGGCCTGCACCAGATAGCCGCGCTGCCCCGTGAGGCCGCTCGCCGGAGCGTGCCCCCTGATCGGCACCGGGAACTTCGCGGCCTTCCGCGCCGCCTGGGTCATCCAGTGCTCCTTGACCATGCCGTTCAGCACGTACCGCCAGCGCCGCTCGGCGCGCGGCCTGTTCTCCGGGTGCGCCACGACGTCGTACGCGCTCGGCGCGTTCAGCAGCGCCGCGAGGTAGGCGCCCTGCTCCGTCGTCAGGTCCTCCACGTCGACGCCGTAGTACGCCTGCGCCGCGGCCTGCACGCCGTACGCGTTGCGCCCGAAGTAACTGGTGTTCAGATAGCCCTGGAGGATGTGGTCCTTGCTCTGCTCCTGGTCGAGCTTGAGCGCGATGAAGAACTCCTTCGCCTTCCTGGTGACCGTCTGCTCCTGGCCCAGGTAGTAGTTCTTCACGTACTGCTGGGTGATCGTCGAGCCGGACTGCCTGCCCTTGCCCGTGGCCGTGTTCCACGCGGCGCGCACCATCGCCTGCGGGTCCACCGCCGACTCGGAGTAGAAGTCGCGGTCCTCGGCCGCGAGCGCCGCGCGCCGCACCCGCTGCGGAATCCGGGAGAGCTTCACGTTCTCCCTGTTGACGTCGCCGTCCCTGGCGAGCTGGGAGCCGTCCGCGTACAGCAGCACCGTGCTCTGTGCGAGCGCCGCCTTCTTCGCCGGGGGGATGTCCACCAGCCAGTAGCCGAGCGCGAAGCCGCCGACGACCAGCACCAGCACCCCGAGCCCCGTGCCGAGCACCAGCCGCCAGGTCGGCAGCGCGCGCCGCCAGCCCCTGCGCCGGAGCCTGCGCCGCCGCACCCCCGGCGGCTCGTCCCAGCCCCGCGCCCCCGCGGGCGCGCCGGGGCGCGCAGGCCGCCCCCGGCCTCCCCCGCGGGCGGCCCCCTCGTCGTCTCGCGGCTCGTCGGTCATCGCTCGCCAACTCCCGGGTCGCCTAGGAAGCAATGTGATCGCTTTCGCGTACTTTCGCACCGACTCGTGCGGGGGGCCGGGTGGCACGCCCCGAAAAGCCGTGGCACACCGCGCCGGGGGCCCCTAAGCTCCTGCGCTTGGCCCAGAGCGCGGCCGGGCCGCACGCCCGCCGCGCCGGGCGCACACGTCGGAGCGGAAGGCGACCGGCGACACCGGGCGGAGGCGGCATGGCGGGGACGGTCCACGGCGACCACGGTGGGGGGACACGGGTGATGAGGCCGTGACCGCGGTGCGGGCGGCGCGCGGGATGCGCGCGGCCCCGCCGCTGCGGCTGTACGCCCTCGTCGCCGTGAACGGCTTCAGGCGGTACGCCACCTACCGGACGGCCACCCTGGCCGGGGTCTTCACCAACAGCGTCTTCGGCGTCATCCTCGCGTACACCTATCTCGCGCTCTGGCACGAGCGGCCCGGGCTCGGCGGCTACGACGAGGCGCAGGCCCTCACCTTTGTCTGGCTCGGGCAGGGCCTGCACGCGGTGGTCGCGCTGATGGGCGGCGGCTTCGAGGACGAGATGATCGAGCGCGTCCGCGACGGGAACATCGCCATCGACCTCTACCGGCCCGCCGACCTCCAGACCTGGTGGCTCGCGGGCGACCTGGGGCGCGCCGCCTTCCACCTGCTGGGCCGCGGCCTGCTGCCGATGGCGGTCGGCGGCCTGCTCTTCCCCCTCGCCTGGCCGCCCGACGTGCTGACCTGGCTCGCCTTCCTCGGCGCCGTCCTGCTGGCCGCCGTGGTCAGCTTCGCGCTGCGCTACCTCGTCGCGCTGTCCGCGTTCTGGCTGCTCGACGGGGCGGGCGCGGCGCAGATCTCCTGGCTCGCCGGGATGTTCTTCTCCGGGATGCTGCTGCCGCTGAACGTGTTCCCCGGCACCCTCGGCGACGTGGCGCGCGCACTGCCCTGGTCGGCACAGCTCCAGGTGCCCGCCGACGTGTTCCTCGGCAGGCACACGGGCACGGGGCTCTGGGCGGCGTACGGCTTCGCGGCCGGCTGGGCGGCGGTGCTGCTGCTCGCCGGGCGCCTCGTGCAGTCCCTCGCGACCCGTCGGGTGGTGGTCCAGGGTGGCTGAGACGGGCGCCGCCGAGGCGCCGTACGGACCGCCGCCCCACGCCTGGCGCGGGGAGGACGCCGAGGGCGGGCTGTGGCGGCTGCGGCACGGGCTCGCCGCCTACCGGATGATCGCGGCGATGTGGATGCGCTCCACGATGGCCTACCCGGCGTCGTTCCTGATGACCGCCGTCGGCAACCTGGTCGCGACCGCGTTCGACTTCGTGGTGATCCTGCTGATGTTCTCGCAGGTCGACAGGCTCGGCGGCTACGGGCTCGCCGAGATCGCCCTGCTGTACGGCACGTCGGGCACCGCCTTCGGCCTCGCCGACCTGCTGATGGGCTCCATGGAGCGGCTCGGCAGACGGGTGCGGGACGGCACCTTCGACACCCTCCTCGTACGTCCCGTGCCGGTGCTCGCCCAGGTCGCCGCCGACCGGTTCGCGCTGCGCAGGCTCGGCAGGGTGCTCCAGGGCGCGGGGGTGCTCGGGTACGCGCTGGCGGCGCTCGACATCCACTGGACGCCCGCGAAGGTCCTGCTGCTGCCGGTGATGCTGGCGAGCGGCGCGGCCATCTTCTGCGCGGTGTTCGTGGCCGGCGCCGCCTTCCAGTTCGTCGCGCAGGACGCCTCCGAGGTGCAGAACGCGGCGACCTACGGCGGCACCACGATGCTCCAGTACCCGCCGTCGGTGTTCGGTGCCGACCTGGTGCGCGGCGTCACCTTCGTGCTCCCGCTCGCCTTCGTGAACTGGCTCCCCGCGCTGTACGTGCTCGGCCGCCCCTACCCGCTCGGCCTGCCGGGGTGGCTCGCCTTCACCCCGCCACTCGTGGCCGGGGCCTGCGGGGCGCTGGCGATGCTGGCGTGGCGGGCGGGGCTCAGGGGGTATCGCAGCACGGGCAGTTGACGCGGTCGCGGGGCGGCCGGGGAGCGGGAGCCGGGGGACGGGAACGGACGTCGGTGAGGGAATCGGGGAAGGAAGGGGCAGCGGGTGACGACGAGCGGTGACTCAGGGGCGCGGGAGACGGGGGAAGCGGGCCCGGCGGCGGGCGCGGGGACCGGCGCGGAGGCGGGGGCGGTGCCGTCGCCCGCCGGGGACGTGGGCGGCGAGGGCTTCATCGCACTCGACTCCGTCGAGAAGGTCTTCAGCGTGCGGCGGCGCAAGGGGCTGCTGCGCCGCGAGCGGGAGCGGGTGCGGGCGGTGGACGGCCTCACGTTCTCCGTGCGGCGCGGCGAGATGGTCGGCTACATCGGGCCGAACGGCGCGGGCAAGTCCACCACGATCAAGATGCTCACCGGCATCCTCACCCCGAGCGGGGGCCGGCTGCGGGTCGCCGGCATCGACCCGTCCCGCGAGCGCACCAGGCTCGCCCGCCGTATCGGCGTCGTCTTCGGGCAGCGCACCACCCTCTGGTGGGACCTGCCGCTGATCGACTCCTACCGGCTGATGCACCGCATGTACCGCATCCCCGACGCCCGCTACCGCGCCAATCTCGACCGCTGCGTCGACCTGCTCCAGCTCGGCGACCTGCTCGACGTGCCGGTACGGCAGCTCTCCCTCGGCCAGCGGATGCGCGGCGACATCGCCGCCGCGCTGCTCCACGACCCCGACGTGCTCTACCTCGACGAGCCCACCATCGGCCTCGACGTGGTGTCCAAGGCCCGGGTCAGGGAGTTCCTGCGCGACCTCAACGCCGAGCACGGCACGACCGTGCTGCTCACCACCCACGACCTCACGGACATCGAGCAACTGTGCAGCCGCGTCATGGTCATCGACCACGGGCGGCTCATGTACGACGGCGCGCTCGCCGGGCTGCACGAGGTCGGCGGGAGCGAGCGGGTGCTCGTGGTCGACTTCGCGCGGGAGCTGCCGCCGGTGCGGACCGCGGGCGCCGCCCGGGTCGTGCGGACCGAGGGGCCAAGGCAGTGGATCGCGTTCCCCGCCACCGAGTCGGCCGCGGCGCTGGTCGCGCAGGTGGCCGCCGAGTATCCGCTGGCCGACCTCTCGGTGCGCGAACCCGACATCGAGACCGTTATCGCGAAGATGTACGCCGAGCGGTCCCCTTCCCCCGCGGCGGCCTCGTAGGCTTTCGGCATGACCGACGCAGCGCCCCCTCGTGGCGAGAACCCCGGCTCCACCGACGGCGGGAGCACCCCCGTGCCCGCGAAGGACACCGCGCCCGCGGCCAGGAAGGCGGCGGCCGCGCCCGCGAAGGCGGCGGCGTCCCCGCTGGAGATGCGCGCCTCCGACAACGACCGGGACCGGGTCGTCGACCGGCTGCGTGAGGCGCTGACCGAGGGCCGCCTCGACCTGGCCGAGTTCGAGGAGCGCTTCGAGGTGGCCTACCGGGCCAAGACGTACGGCGAACTTGAGGCCGTACTCCACGACCTGCCGGACACCGGCGCCGCGGCCCCCACCGCGGGGCTGCTGGACAAGCGGCGCTCGGGCGACCTGGACAACTGGTCGTCCAGGATCGGCGGCACGCCCTCTTCGAGCGGCGCCTTCGCCATGTGGAGTGGCTTCGAGCGCAAGGGGCGCTGGACCGTCGCCCGCAGGTTCACGGCGTTCACCATGTTCGGCGGCGGCGAGATCGACCTGCGTGAGGCCCGCTTCGAGGACCGCGAGATCCGCGTCAGGTGCTTCGCGGTGATGGGCGGCATGGGCGTGATCGTGCCGCCGGGGCTGAACGTCGAGGTCAAGGGCTTCGCCCTGATGGGCGGCTTCGGACGGCCCACCGACGATGACGACCCGGACCCGGACTCGCCGACGGTGCGGATCAGCGGGTTCGCGCTGATGGGCGGCGTGGGGGTGCGCAGGAAGGCGCGCAAGCGGAAGGGCGAGCGCAAGGGCGGGGCGAAGGGCGAGCTGGAGGGCAAGTGAGAGGCGGCCGACCGCCTTCGCTCCCCGCCGCTACGGCTCGCGCTCGGTGAGGGTCTGGGTGCCGAGGACCGACAGCAGGGCGAGGCGGTCCGCGTCCCCGGTGCCGGGCTCCGCCGAGTAGACCATGATCCGTACGTCGCTCGCGGCCACCAGCAGCACGTCGCAGTCCAGCGTCAGCGCGCCGACCTCGGGGTGGTCGATCGTCTTGCGGGACGTCTCGTGGGTGCCCACGGTGCCCGCGTCCCACAGCGCGCGGAACCGCTCGCTGCCCGCCCGCAGCTCCCCGATCAGCCGGTTCAGCCGCTGGTCCGCCGGGTAGCGGCCCGCGGTCATCCTGAGGTCGCCCACCAGGGCCGCCTCGAACTCGTCGCGCGGCCGTGACGAGGCGCGCACCCGGCTGCCGCCGGTGAGGAAGTGCCGCCATATGTTGTTGCGTTCGAGGCCCCGCAGCCGGGACACGTCGCCCATCAGGGCGGTGTAGAGGGGGTTCGCGAGCAGCAGGGTCCAGGCCGCGTCGAAGACGGCGACGGGGGTGCCGCTCAGCCGGTCGAGGAGGCGCTGCACCCCGGGGGCGATCGTCGCCGGCACCGTCTCGCGTCCTGGCGGCACCAGACCCGCCACATGGAAGAGGTGCTCGCGCTCCCGGTCGTTCAGCCGCAGGGCCCGGCCCAGGGCCTCCACCACCTGCTCCGACGGGTGCCGCGCACGGCCCTGTTCGAGACGGGTGACGTAGTCCACCGAGATCCCGGCGAGCAGCGCCAGCTCCTCCCTGCGAAGACCCGGGGCGCGCCGCGGGCCGCCCGCGGGCAGCCCGGCCGCCTCCGGCGACACCCGCTCCCGCCAGCGCCGTACCGCCCGCCCGAACTTCGTCGCCGCCGCCATGCCTCCACTGTGCACCGGCAGCCGCCCAGGTGCCTGGTACTGGGAGTCCCAGGAAGGACGGACATCTGGCCGGTCGCGGGCGGCGGAACGACAGTGGGGCCATGACCACGACACTCATCACCGGAGCGAACAAGGGGCTCGGCCACGAGACGGCGCGCCGTCTCGTCGAGGCCGGGCACACCGTCTACCTGGGCAGCCGGGACCCCGAGCGGGGCCGGGCCGCCGCCGGGCGCACGGGCGCACGGCCCGTCGTCATCGACGTCACCGACGACGCCTCCGTGGCGGCCGCGGTGAAGACCGTCGAGTCGGCGGGCGGGCTCGACGTGCTCGTCAACAACGCGGGCGTGGAGGCCCGTACCCCCGGTAACGGGATCATCGGCGCCGCCGAGGTGACCGCGGACGACATGCGCGGCGTGTTCGAGACGAACGTCTTCGGCGTCGTCCGCGTCACCCACGCCTTCCTGCCGCTGCTGCGCCGCTCGGGCGCGCCCGTCATCGTGAACGTCAGCAGCGGCCTCGCCTCGCTCGCCGGGCTCTCCTCGGCCGACGGGCCCGGGTACCCCGGGGTCGCCTACCCGGCGTCGAAGGCGGCCGTGAACATGCTCACCGTGCAGTTCGCCAGGGCGTTTCCCGAGTTCCGGGTGAACTCCGTGGAGCCCGGCTACACGGCCACCGACCTCAACGGCCGCACCGGGCACCAGACGGTGGAGGAGGGTGCCGAGATCATCGTGCGGATGGCGCGGATCGGGCCCGACGGGCCGACCGGCGGCTACTTCGACCGGAACGGGACGCTGCCCTGGTGAACCGCGGCCAGGACCTCTGGGGCTGCCGTGGCCGGGCCCCGGGGCTGCCTCAGAGCGCCGCCGCCGCGCCCGTGCCGCGCAGGGTGCGGGGGTCGAGGGCGTTCGCCATGGCCGCGTAGCCGCTGTCGTTGGGGTGCAGATGGTCGCCCGAGTCGAAGGCGGGCCGCAGCCGGGAGGGCGCGGCGGGGTCGCGCAGCGCCCGGTCGAAGTCGGCGACCGCGTCGAAGACGCCGCCGCCCCTGATCGCCGCGTTCACCTGCGCGCGCACCGCCTCGGCCGCCGGGTCGGCGCCCCGGTGGCCGCCGAACGGGGTCAGCGTCGCCCCGACGACCCGTACGCCGTGCGCGTGGGCCTCGCGGGTGAGGGTACGCAGGGCGGCCACGATGGCGGCGGCGCTCGGGCGGCGCGGGTCGTGCAGGACGTCGTTCACCCCCAGCTCCACCACGACCGTCTTCACCCCGGTACGGGCGAGGGCGTCGCGCTGGAAGCGGGAGAGGCCGCTCGGGTTGGCCGCGGGGCGGCCGCCGCCGTCGGTCAGCAGCCGGTTGCCCGAGATTCCCTCGTTGACGACGGCGAAGCGCTGCGCCGCCGCCCCGCCGTCGAGGCGCTGCGCGAAGCCGTCGGTCCAGCGGTGGTTGGCGCCGGTGCTCGACGTGATGCCGTCGGTCAGCGAGTCCCCGAACGCGACGACCGTCCCGACGGCCTCCGACGTCAGCACGTCCACCGCCGTCAGATACCGCCAGGACACGACCCGGCGGCCGTAGGCGGCGCCGCCCGGGTCCGCGGTCATGTCGCCCGCGGCCTGGTATGACACCTGCCGCGCGTGCACGTGGTACGTCACCGGCCCAGCGGCCGCCGGTGTGTAGGTGCTGACCAGCAGGTCGGAGGCGGTGGGCACGCGCATCCGCACCGCGTCGCTCACCGCCTGGTCGCCCGCCGGTATCACCACGGAGCGCCGCCCGTCGAAGGTGAGCCCGCGCATCGTGCCCGGCACCGCCGAGGCCCCGCCCGGCGACGCGGAGAGGGCGAGAGTGGCGGATGTCACGGTCAGCGGCGTCTGCCCGTACAGGTTGGAGAGCGTGATACGGGCGCCGGTGCCGCCGACGCTGGTGTGCACGACGTTGCGCACCGAGGAGTTCGCGAGCCCGACGGGCTCGGTGCCCGGCTCGGGGCCCGTGGGGGCGGCGGCCCAGGTGCTCACCCAGCTCCCGGCCGCCGCGGGCGCGACCGCGCCGCGGCTCGGCCGGGGCGCGGACACCGGGGCCTGCCCCTGGTCACCGGAGCCCGAGGCCCCGACGAAGATGCCGGCGGACACGGCGACGACCACCGCGAGAACGGCGGCGAGGAGCGCTCTGTGCGCGTGCGGGGCCTCGGCCCCGGCCGGTTCGAGGGCCGGGTCCTCGGCCTGGGCGGAACGCCCGTCGTCACGCTTGGCCATGCGGGGTGCTTCTCCTCGGGCTGCGGGAGCCCGGGGCTCCGTGTCGGTGCACCCATGATGGGCCATGGGCGTCCAGAGGGTCGGGGGACCCCGTTCTGCGGCCGCCGTCCCGCCCTTGAGGACGCCCGTGGCGCCCGGTGCGTTCCACTGGGCCGCACGGGAACCGGACGCGCCTCCCGGGAGTACATCAGGGGATGGCCGTGGCGGGCCGGGGGACACTGTCAGGGCGGCCGGCAGGCGGCGCCGCGGACGGGTGGATGGGTGGAGCCGATGGACGACATGCACGGCGGGGAACGCACGAGGAGCGCGGGTGGCGCCGACGGCGGCGACGGCGGCGACGGCGGGGACGCCGCGGCGGGCCGCCGCGGGGGCGCCGTGCGCGCGCCGGCGGCCCCCGCGCCCGGCGGGCGCCGGGCCGCGGCGGCCACCGCGGGCGGGCCCGCGGCACCGGGACCCGTGGGCCCCGGCGGCGCGGGGTTCACGTACAGCGAGTCCGACGAGGAGAAGCGCCGCGGGGTGCGGCGCATGAAGACCACGGCGGCCGCCCTGCTGCTGCTCGTCGCCCTCGGCTACGCGCTCACCACCTGGGCGGACCACGCGGGCGCCGGAGCCTGGGCCGGATATGTCGCGGCGGCCTGCGAGGCGGGCATGGTCGGCGCGCTCGCCGACTGGTTCGCGGTGACCGCGCTCTTCCGCCGCCCGCTCGGCCTGCCCATCCCGCACACCGCGATCATCCCCACCAAGAAGGACCAGCTCGGGGTCTCGCTCGGCGAGTTCGTCGGGGAGAACTTCCTCTCCTCCGACGTGGTACGCGCCCGGCTGCGCAAGGTCGGCATCGGCTCCCGGCTCGGCGCCTGGCTCGCCGAGCCCGAGCACGCCGACCGGGTCACGGCGGAGCTGGCGACGGCGCTGCGCGGCGCGCTGACCGTGCTGCGAGACTCCGACGTCCAGGCGGTGGTCGGCGAGGCCGTCACCCGCAGGGCGGGCGCCCAGGAGATCGCGCCGGGGCTCGGCAAGATGCTGGAGCGCATCGTCGCGGACGGCGGCCACCGCCGCGCCGTCGACCTGGTCTGTGTGCGCGCCCACGACTGGCTCGTCGAGCACGGGGACTCGGTGATGGACGCGGTGCAGGGCGGCGCGCCCGGCTGGACACCGCGGTTCGTGGACAGGCGCGTCGGGGAGCGGGTCTACCGGGAGCTGCTGCGCTTCGTCACCGAGATGCGGGACATGCCGGAGCACCCGGCGCGCGGCGCCGTCGACCGCTTCCTGCACGACTTCGCCTCCGACCTCAAGGCCGACAAGGACACCAGGGCCCGGGTGGAGCGGCTGAAGGCGGACGCGCTCGCCAGGAGCGAGGTCCAGGACCTGATCGCCTCCGCGTGGTCGGCCGTACGGGCGATGATCGTCGCGGCGGCCGAGGACGAGCGCAGCGAGCTGCGGCTGCGGGTGCGGGCGTCGCTGCTCTCGCTCGGCAGGCGGATGAGCACCGAGCCCCGGCTGCGGGAGAAGGTGGACGGCTGGGTGGAGGGCGCGGCGGTCTACGTGGTGACCACCTACCGCGACGAGATCACCTCGCTGATCACCGACACGGTGGCGTCCTGGGACGCCGAGCACACCTCCCGCAAGATCGAGGCCCACATCGGCCGCGACCTCCAGTTCATCCGCATCAACGGCACGGTCGTCGGCTCCCTCGCGGGCCTGGTGATCTATGCGGTGACGCAGGGGGTGGGGGGGTAGGAGGGCGCGGGGGAGAGGGTTCCTGGGGCGTGCGGGATGTCGCGTGCGAGGCACGCCGGTTCCGGGGCGCGGGGGCGTGCGGGGTGGCCGGCGTGCGGCGAGGGTGCGCCTCCGCGGGGCGGCGGCGCGGGAGGGGGCCGAGGGGGCCCCATGCGTGGCGAGAGGCCCCCCGGAGGCGGCTGGAGAAGCCCCGCGTGGCGAGGGGCGCCGCCCGGCGAGTGCGCTCCTCCGCGGGCGGCCACGAGGGAGGGCCCCAGCCCCGGCGGGAGGGGCCGGAAGCCTGGGGGCCGTAGCCCCCATGGCCATGCGGGGATGCCCCGTGCGGCGCTTCCCGGCGCGCGTGAACCCCGGTGCCCGGGGCACCCTGAAAGGGTTCTCGGCCGGACCGGGGTTCTCCGGCCGGGCAGCCGCAGGGGAGGAGCGACCATGGCCACAGCGTCGGCCGGAGCGGGCTCACCCGGCTCCGTGCCCGGTTCGGAGGGCACCGTCACCACCGCGGTCCCCGCCCGTCTCGACCGGCTGCCCTGGTCCCGTTGGCACTGGATGATCGTCATCGGGCTCGGCACCGTCTGGATTCTCGACGGCCTCGAAGTCACCACGGTCGGCAACATCGCGAGCCGCCTCTCCGAGGACGGCAGCGGGCTGCCCATCAGCTCCTCCCAGGTCACCGGGCTCGGCGCGGCGCTCTATGTGGCGGGTGCCTGCTCCGGGGCGCTGTTCTTCGGCTGGCTCACGGACCGCTTCGGCCGCAAGAAGCTGTTCATGATCACCCTGGTGGTGTACCTCACCGCGACCGCGCTCACCGCGCTCTCCTTCAGCGCCGCCTGGTTCTTCGTCTTCCGCTTCCTCACCGGCTTCGGCATCGGCGGCGAGTACGCGGCCATCAACTCCGCGATCGACGAGCTGATCCCGTCGAAGTACCGGGGCCGGGTCGACCTGATCATCAACGGCAGCTACTGGCTGGGCGCGGTCGGCGGCGCCCTGCTGTCCATCCTCGCGCTGAACACCGACATCTTCCCCAAGGACCTGGGCTGGCGGCTCACCTTCGCGCTCGGCGTGGTCCTCGGCCTCGTCGTACTGCTGGTGCGCAGGCATGTGCCGGAGAGCCCGCGGTGGCAGTTCATCCACGGGCGCGGCGGCGCCGCGGACGGCCTCGTGGACTCCGTGGAGCGCGAGATCGAACGGGAGAAGGGGCGGCGGCTGCCCGAGCCCGCCGGGGAGATCACCATCCACCAGCGCAAGAGCATCGGCTTCGGGATTATCGCGAAGACGGTGTTCACCCGCTACCCGCGGCGCGCGGTGCTCGGGCTCTCCCTCTTCATCGGCCAGGCGTTCCTGTACAACGCGATCACCTTCGGCTTCGGGGCGATCCTCACCACCTTCTTCGACGTGGGCACCGGCAGCACCGGCTACTACTTCGCGGTGATCGCGGCGGGCAACTTCGTCGGCCCGCTGCTGCTCGGCCGGCTCTTCGACACGGTGGGGCGCCGGATCATGATCTCCAGTACGTACCTCCTCTCCGGCCTGCTGCTGTTCCTGACCGCCTGGCTCTTCGACCGCGGCGCGCTCAACGCGACCACCATGACGCTGTGCTGGTGCGTGGTGCTCTTCTTCGCCTCGGCCGGCGCGAGCAGCGCGTACCTGACGGTCTCCGAGATCTTCCCGATGGAGACCAGGGCCCTCGCCATCGCCTTCTTCTACGCGGTGGGCACGGCCGCGGGCGGCATCACAGGGCCGCTGGTCTTCTCCGACCTGACCAGTTCAGGGGTGGTCGGCGACACGGTGCTCGCCTTCCAGCTCGGCGCGGGACTGATGTGTGCGGCGGGCCTCGTGGCGGTGTTCCTCGCGGTCAAGGCGGAGGGCAGGTCGCTGGAGGACATCGCGGAGCCCCTGTCGAAGGCGGCACCGCGCCCGACCCCGTCGGCGGGCTCCGCGGGCGCGGGCTGACCGGCGCGCGGCGCGCGGCCCCACGGAGCGGGCGGCCCCGCGGGGGCGCGCTCGGCGGCGGCGGACGTTCCGGACGTTCAGGGTGTTCAGGGTGTTCAGAGGAAGCGGATGTGCCGCAGCCCCACCCCGGCCCTGCGCAGCCGGCCGCGCAGCGGGCCGTCCAGGTCGGGGGCGAGTGACTGCCCGGTGGCGTCGGCGATCAGGTCGGCGACCTCGGACACGGTACGGTCGTCGGTCCACACCTGTTCCGCGAATGCGGGCATGACCAGCCGCTCAAGGCACTCGTCGAGCCGCGCGAGCGCGAAGCTCTCGCGCCGCAGCGGCGCCTCCTTGCCGCCGACGACCCGCACCGCGCGCCCGAACCCCCGCTCCCGCAGCCGCCGTACGACGGTCTCGCGGCGGGCGAGGAGCGAGAAGTGCCGCACGTCGTGGCCCCGCGCGCGCAGCGGCGCGACGATCTCGTCGAGGTGCGAGGGCTCGGAGACCGTCATGGGGGCGATGACCACCCCGGGGTGCCGCTCCAGCACGAGCCCGAGCACGTCCCGTACCCCGGTGCGCCAGGACGGCAGGTCCTGGAAGTCGCCGCGCAGATGCCCAGGCGTCATCCGGTGCAGCCCGAACCCCACCTCCTCGGGGTCGCACACCACGCTCCCCGCCAGCCGCCTGCGCAGCTCGTACGCGGTCTGCGTCTTGCCGCCCCCGAAGGGGCCGTTGAGCCAGATCAGCACGGGGCACCCACCACGCTCAGCGCTCCCGCCGGTCGACGAGGGCCCACGACGCGAGCGCCACGCCACCGGCGACGGCGAGCACGGAGGGCCAGGCGCCGAGCCTCTTGGCGAGCGGGTGCGCCCCGGCGAACGCGGCGAGATACCCGGCCCCGAGCCCGCCCGCGACCTTCGCCCCACCGGCCCGCACCCACTCCCGCCCGGCCACGGCACCCCCCACCGCAAGCACCACACCCCCCAACTCCGGCCGCCCCGACCACCGAACAACAGCAAAACCCCCCACAAGCCCGGCAGCGGCCACGGGGGCGGTGGGGTAGGCGGGTGAGGGCATCATGGCCTCCGGGATGGTGTTCGCGCGTACACACGGAGGCTAACCCGTCCCGAAAGCACCCCACGAAGACGGTTCGAATTACCCAGCCCTCCCCTCGCTTCGCCCTGCTCAAGCCATGCCTATCCCAGCTGACTGATGGCGACGTACGCTCCCGCGGCGACGAGCATCAGGAGACACAGACGTAACGTCATGCCCGTGCTCTGCATCGCCTTCCCGAGCAGTTCGAAGAACGCCTTCACCCTGCGATGCTCCTGTCTTCGGTTCCGAATCCCCTGTATGACCGCGTGTCTTTGCCGGCGTCACCTGGTAGCTGCATCCAGCAGGGCGCCGGCGTCATGGTGCACCCCCAGTCGGTACAACTCGTTCCCCAGCTGAACTACGGTGGGCGCTGGCTGATCCCGCCCGCACATGCGGATCAGTTCATCCGCGAGATCGTCCTGCTGCCGATACCGGAGGTGGCGGACGAGCATCGCGTTCTCGGCGGGGGTTCCGCCCTCGACCGACTGTTTCAGCAGGCCGACGAGACGATCCGCCGTGAGCGCGCTGTCGGCGGTGGCCTTTTCCATCTCCTCCGCGAGTTCGCTCACGTGGCGAGGGACGGGGTCCGGGGGCTGCGCCAGGACATCACCCGGTGGCGCCTCAGCGTGGTGCACCGGCGGCGGCGCTTCAGCCGCGTTCAGTTGCCGGTCCCCCTCGCGGGACTGGACCGGCAGCGGAGTTGTCGCAGTCGAGCGCAAGCCGCCCGGTGCACCCTGCTGCCTGATCCGTACCCTCTTCAGCTCCCGCCTGGTGCCACGCGCCGTCGTCGGCGTCGCCGCCCCCGGCTCCTGTGCACCCCGGCCCGCACTATGGGCGATGAGCTTCGTCTCCTTCAAGGCGGCTTTGAGGCATTCGATCTCGGCCTGCTGTGCGTCAAGCCGGGACTGCATGCATGAGCATCCTCCCCCGCACGTGTCCCGTCTGGCGTTCTCGTGGAGTGCGGCCAGCTCCTCAAGGGTGACGGGAAGGGCGGCGGCCCCGCCAGGGCCGGAGGCGGCAAGGTGGTGTAGCTGCTCGACCGTTTCCCAGATCGGACGGTCCTGCCCGCTCAGATGGCGCGACAAGCTCGTCGCGTTACAGAAGATCGCCTTGGCGATCTCTCTCGCGTACTGCATTGTCCCGCGCGCGATGATCACCCGGCACAGGTCCCGTAGTGCTTCTGCTAAAGCCTGTCTACCAGGGCAGATACTCACCGGGAACTCACTGTTCAGCCAGCCCGGCTCCCGGCCTTCGCGCTCCGGCACGTGATCACCTCCAAGTCTCACGGTATAGCCGCTCATTGTGCCCCCGCATCGCCCCTCCCGGCACGCTGAATCGTGGGTTTCCGATTGCGTAAATCCGCGCAATCGGCGATGAGTTGCGGAGCTGCGCGCAATCGCTGATCCCGCTGGACAGCCCGTCATCTTTGGTGTTCGTATGGAGGCGCGGCGGATAGGTCGGTCATTCACTCGCGAATACCTCTTTGGGTCTTTGCCCGGCAAGGGCCGCCATTTCACGACTAATCGGAGGTGTGCCAGATGGGGCTGCCGTCGTGGCGGGACGACAAGCTGGGGAGTATGGCCAGGGCGGCCTTGTGGCTCTTGGAAGAGGTGGGGGAGGGCAACATCTTCACCAAGGCGCAGCTCCGTGCGGCCTTTCCGGACGTGGCGCAGATCGACAGGCGCTCGCGTGACCTGCGGAACTACGGCTGGCGCATCGACACCTCTCGTGATGACCTCTCGCTCAGGCAGGACGAGCAGCGCTTCGTGGCGAAGGGCGCGGACGTCTGGGTCCCCGGGCACGCGAAGCCGGCAAAGCATCGGACCAGCCTCACGGCCGCGCAGCGCGGCAAGGTCTTCCAGGACGACGACTACCTCTGCCGGACCTGCGGTATCGGGGCCGGCGAGCAGTACGAAGAAGACGGCATCGTGCGGTCGCAGCTCAACGTGTCGCGCCGCAAGGTCGTGGGGCTGGACGGTGAGGTCTCGTATCAGCTCGTCACCGAGTGCAAGAGGTGCGCGGCCGGCCGTGCGGAGGCCGAGGTGTCGCTTGCGGCGGTGCTCGGGGAGGTCGAACGGCTCACGCCGCTGGAGCGCCGCGTCCTGGCGGGCTGGATCGAGACGGACCGCCGGCAACTGAGCCATCTTGAGAAGGTGTGGGGCAGCTACCGCACACTCCCGGCCGAGGCGCGTGAGACCGTTGCCCGCGCCGCCCGCGCCGACGGCGCCAATTCCTGAGAGGGGACGGACAAGCACCGTGCATGATTACCCGCCGCCGCCGAATGCGGCCGAGTTCAGGGAACGGGTCAAGAAGAAGCTCGAGGAGGCGAAGGCGGCCGGCGGCACGAGGGAGACCGTGAACGTCGCCTGGAACGAGCAGCAGATCAATGTGGAAGTGATCGACCTACCGCTCGGCGATCTTTACCTCAACCCGGGCACGCACCGCATCCGCGCCCAGCGCGGAAACGAACCCGCCAAGGACGCGGCGTTGAGGGACACCCCCTGGGACGTCCGGAGCCAGGAGTATCTGACGCATCTGCTTCGGGCGAAGCCCAAGAACACCGGCGAGCGCGATCCCGAGTTCGACCGCCTGAAGCAGAGCCTGGAGGACTTCGGGCAGAGCGACCCGGGCCTTGTTACTTATGACGGCGTACTGGTCGACGGAAATACCAGAGCAGCCGCGATGCGGGAAATCGGAATGCAGTCCATGAGGGTGGGTGTGCTACCGGAGTCCTTCACCTGGGCGGACGTGAACGCCGTAGAACTGGCGCGGCAGCTCCGTGATGACGTGCGCCGGGATTACACCTACATCAACCGTCTCCTTGCCATGGAGGAGCAGGCGGCTCTCGGCCGCACGCCGGAACAGATTGCCAAGGCATTCCGGACCACGACTGCCAGGTACTACCAGGAGCGCTGGATTCTCACCACGATCCGCGAGCAGATCGACCGAAGCAGCAGCAAGGGCGGCGCTCAACTGCGCCTTTCCGACTGGGAAGACGCCCAGGAAAGACTCAGGGAGCTGCACCGGCTCTACGAGAAGCTCGCTTCCGTGGACCGGGACCAGGCAGAGACGATCAAGGAGCTTCGGCTCGCGGCGATCGTTCTTGAGTTCTCTAAGACAGATGTCCGGCATATCGACTCGGTCTTCGTGAAGAAGGACTACCTGGTAAAGAAGCTTCCAGACGCTCTGAGGGCGGGCGCACCCGCGGCGGTGGGCACCGTTTCGATCCCCGGGCTGGAGGTGGAGCTGCCCTCGTCCTCGTCCGCGGTCTCGGCGGCGCGTGAACTGGGGGACCGTGTGCTGCGGGCCCGGGCGGTCATCCAGGCCAAGGGACCCGAGACAACGGATGCGGACAGGGCGGACCAGCAGGACGTTCTTGATGAGGTACGGGACGCCTTCGACAAGGCCATCGATGACGCCGGCCGCGATGCCCGGCTGCGGAAGCGGAAGCAGGCGGCCCCTGCCCGGCTTGCGGAGGCATGTGCCAACATCGACCAGTGTGTGCAGGATTTCGTACAGGCTCGTGCGTCGGCGAGCCTCGATGAGGAGGCGTTCGACGAAGCCGTGCTGGCGCTCAAGAAGAGCATGACCAGGCTCGCGCAGCAGGCCGGCCGGGGTACCACTCACCCGGGCGACGGGGTGACTTGGCTCATGCAGGCCGTGGCGGGGGAGTCGGCCAGGTGACCGGGGAGTCTCCTGACTGGTCTCTCCGTCTCGAATTTGACGAGACCCGCACCATGGTGGTGCTGCGGACCACCATGGCGCGTCAGCAGGACCTCGTCCGGCTGGTCGGGAGCTTCCGTAACGGCGGGCAGACGAGCCCGGTCTCGGGGAAGGTCGCCCTCGATGAGTTCCTCGGCGGGCTCACCGTTCTCGCCTCCTGGCCCGATCCCGCCGGGGTCAGTTGGGCGGACGACCTGCGAGACCTCGTCACGGGAGTCCTGCAGGACGCGGAAGCCGTACGAAAGCGCCTGGAATCGGCCGATGCCGAGAGCGAGGCGGTAGCTGAAGAAGACATCCCGGAGGCCCTCGGCGACTCGTGGACGGCGGAACTCGGAGAGTTCCAGCGCCGTGACATCGCAAAGCTCCTTTCGCTGCGCCACGGTGCCAACTTCAGCGTTCCCGGCGCCGGCAAGACCCGGGCGGCGCTGGCGGTCTACGCCGCCCAGAAGACGTCGGGGACCGTGGGGAGACTTCTCGTTGTATGCCCGAAATCCGCGTATGAAGCCTGGCGGTACGAAACAGCGGTCTGCTTCAGGCACCCCCTCCGTATCCATGTATACGAGGGCTCCATGGATCAGTGGGCCGAGGTCCTGGTCGTCAATTACGAACGGCTGGACCGCGCGCTGACGACGCTGGCCGGATGGCTGAAGTCGGGGCCCGCGATGCTCATTCTCGACGAGGCGCACCGGATGAAGCTCGGAGCGCGCGGCACGTACGGCGCTGCCTGCATGGCGCTTGGCCCACTCGCGCGGCGTCGGCTGATCCTGACCGGTACGCCAGCGCCAAACGGGGCCAGGGACCTGGAGAGTCTGCTGGGATTCGTATGGCCGGGTCATGGACAGCGGACGGTGGCCAGCGCCGTCGCCGGAGGCGATCTCTCCCATGCTTCGGCGGTTCTGCGCCCCCTCTTCGCCCGCACAACGAAAGGCGAGCTTGGGCTGCCCCCCATGTACTCGCGTATGCGTTACGTCGGCATGCCACCGTTGCACCGCGAGATTTACAACTCGCTGGTCGGCAGAATGCGTGAAAGTGCTTCGCGGGACGATCTCAGCTCGCTGGGAAGATCTGCGCTGCGACTGCTGATGGCGGCCACAAGCCCCGCGCTCCTCATTGAGGGAGCGAGTCGGTACGAGCCGATCGAGTACCGGGTTCCGCCCCTTGATGTGCCAGAAAACTCCTCCTTGTACAGCCTGTTGCAACACTTGCCGGACCATGAGCTCTCGCCGAAGTACAAGGAAGCCGCATTCATTGTCGCGGAAAACGCGGAGCAGGGCCGCAAGACTCTTCTATGGACCACTTTTGTCAGAAGTCTCACCACGCTGAGGCACATGCTGGAGAAGTACTCGCCCGCCGTGGTCTACGGCGGTACTCAGGACCGTGACGAGCAACTGAGAAGATTTCGTGAAGACCGGGACTGCATGGTCCTGGTCTCCAACCCCGCCACCCTCGGTGAGGGGATCAGCCTCCATCAGGTGTGCCATGACGCCGTGTACGTGGACCGTGACTTCATGGCCGGGCGCTTCCTCCAGAGCCTCGACCGCATCCATCGTCTCGGCCTCGCTCCGGGGACGGACACGCGCGTGACCGTGCTGGCCGTACGCGACACCATCGACGAGGTGGTGCAGGTGAGGCTGGACCGCAAGCTGGAGTTCATGGGCCGGGTCCTTGACGACCCTGCTGTCCAGCAGATGGCCGATCTTCAAGAGGAGCCGTCGGTGGCGGCGGGCCTGAGCCCCGGTGACATTGCCGAACTGCTCCGCCATGTGCGACCACATGGATGACACGCGGGTACTGAGTCGGCCCCGGCAGGTGTTCGCCTCAGGTAGGCTGCGAGACTCCTCCTGACGAGGGACAGTGGATTTAGTCTGTGGTCTCTGTCACACTTGGGCAAGTTTTGTGTCGGGTCAGGAGGACCAGGTTAATGCGCGGCCGAGGCCACTCAACTCCAGAACCGCTGACCTCCGTTGAGATTTGCGCGGGGGCGGGCGGCCAGGCGGTTGGTCTGCATAATGCTGGTTTTGAGCACCTCGACCTCATTGAATATGAGCCCGCCGCCGTCGACACATTGAGTGCCAACGTCAGCAAATGGCCTGGCTGGACGCACGGCAGGGCGGGAAAACTCAAGCCCCAGAATGTGAGAGACCTCGTCGCGTCCTCGGCGGCCAGGGAAGAATCCCTCCTCAAGCGTTTCGGTGTCCGGTCCGGGGAATTGTCGTTGTTCGCCGGCGGGGTTCCCTGCCCGCCCTTCTCGCTGGCCGGGAAGCGGCTCGGCGCTGATGACGATCGTGACCTCTTCCCCGCCGCCCTGGAGATGATTGACGAGCTGCGCCCGAAGGCGGTCATGATTGAGAATGTGCGAGGCATTCTCGACCCCCCGCATGTCTTCATGGACTACCGGCGGCAGATCGTAAACCGTCTCTTCGAGCTTGGATACCACGTCCCCAAGACTGACAGCGCATGGTCCGTCAGTAAGCAGAACGAGCTTATGAACCAGGTCTGGCGCCGCCTCGACGCGTATCTCTTCGGCGTTCCGCAACTGCGGCCCCGCGCCATCCTCGTAGCCATCCGCCAGGACATCGTGGACGCCAACGGTGAATTCGTGTGGCCGCGGCGGACGACCGGCAAGGGGCTCAACGTCCTCGAAGCGCTCGAAGCGACCATGCGGAAGCGCTGCAAGCCCTACTGGAAACTGAACGAGAAGGGGCTTCCCGCCAAGCCTGGCCAGCGAACCGGGAAGGACGTCTTCGACCTCTGGAGGAAAAGGGCGCAACGGGCCGTTCTCAGGAGCGAGGTCCGCAGGCCCGACGAGTTGCTGATGGGTCTCGCCCCCACCCTCGTCGGCGGCTCAAGGAAGCACGGCGGCGCCGACCTCGGCCCCACCCGCGCGAAGCGCGCCTGGCTGGAGTACGGCGTGAACGCGATGGGCGTGGCCAATGACCACGGGCCGGGAACTGACCCGGAGCGGGACCTGTTCCGCGACGAGGGCCCGATGCTGACGGTGGAGCAGGCCGCGATCATCCAGGGCTTTCCGCCTGAGTGGGTCTTCCAGGGCGGGAAGACCGCCCGCTACCGACAGGTCGGCAACGCCTTTCCGCCACCCGTTGCCGAGGCCGTCGGCCGCGCGATCGCCGCGGTGCTGCGCCCCGGGCTGCGGGCGGACCTGGAGACGCGGTACGAGCTGGACAGCGGCCGAGGCGCCATCAGCCTCGTACCGGAACAACTGTCCCTTGAGGAAGTGTCAGAGACGGCCGCCGGGCCGCAGCTCGCCGCGCCGGGCGATGACAGTCGCGGCGATCTTGTCAGCGCACGACGCTGACTCCTCGTGCTCCCAGAACCGCAGCACCAGCCAGCCGGCTTCGGCAAGGCGCTGGTTCGTCTCCCGGTCCCTGCTGACGTTGCGCGCCACCTTGTCCGACCAGTAACCGGAATTGGTCCTGGGCGGCACATAGTGCTCCGGGCAGCCGTGCCAGTAGCAGCCGTCGACGAAGACCGCCACCTTCGCCGGCCGGAAGACCAGGTCCGCCGTCCGCCGGAGTTCCGGCAGGGGCCGCGCGCTGACCCGGTAGCGCAGCCCCCGGGCGTGCACCAGCCGTCTGATCAGTTGCTCGGGCTTGGTGTCACGGCTGCGGATGGCCTGCATGTTCCTGCGGCGCGCGGCGGAGGACGCCCACGATCCTTCGGGGGCTGTCCAGCCTGCGTCATCGGGCACGCACGAGAGACTAGTGCGTGCCGCTGTCGGCCCTTGAAGGACCCCGGCCCAGCCCCCGGTGGCTAGGCCGCCCCATGACACCCCCCATACCGCTCCCCCGACCCACACCAGCACCCCTCCCCCGCCGCCGGGGGCCAAGGGGTGGCGAGGCCGCGGGCGGCCAGGGTGGTGGCGTACTGGGGGAGGAGGGACGGGTCGGCGGGGGTGGTGGACTCCGAGGCGGCGAATGCCTCGTACGAAGGGACCGTGGCGGGCACGATGCCGAGGTTGGGGGTGCCGGAGGCGGACAGTTCGCGCAGCGAGCGTTCTATCGTCGCCAAGTGGTCCTCGTGGGAGGGGTACTCGGCGGCCAGGTCCGGGTAGGCGGCGAGGAGTTCGGCCAGTTCCGGGGCCGGCCAGTGCAGCACGGCCACCGGGAACGGGCGGGAGAGGGCGGTGCGGTAGGCGCCGAGTTCGGCGTTGATGCGGGCGATCTCGGCGCGCAGCTCGTCCGGGTTCTCCGAGCCCAGGGACCAGATACGGCCGGGGTCGTGGAGTTCGTCCAGGGGCACGTCCGCCGGGTGCGCCTCGTCCGCGAGCGTGTCCCACGCGTCGTGTTCCGCGCCGAGCATCCTGCGCACCCGGTGCCGTCCGAACAGCAGGGCGTGCGCGCCCGCGGGGACGCCGTCGCCGCCCAGGGCCGTCAGCGCCTCGGTGAAGGTGTCCTGCGCGGCGTCGAGTTCGTCGTGGGCGGCGAGGGCCTCCGCCGCGATCTCCCAGGGCTCCGGCGCCTCCGGGGCCGAGAGCCGTACGCCGTCGATGATCGCGCGGGCCTCCGCCTCGTGCCCGTACTCCCAGAGGTTCGCGGCCTTCAGCGCGCGCACCAGGGCGGGGGACTCCAGCGGCGCCGACCCCGGCTCCCCGGCGAGCAGCCGGTCGTAGAGCGCGGTGGCGCGCTCCCGCCGTCCTGCCAGCTCCAGGTGGGCCGCGGCCTGCAACAGCAGCCGCTCGGCGTCCTCGGCATAGAGCCCCGCGGTGCGTTCGAGGCGCTCGGCCCGCTCTACGTGAACAGACCTGTCCGACCTGTCTGACCTGTCCGAACTGTCGGCCCGGTCGGCGTCGGCGGGGGCAGGGGCGGGGGAGCCCGTGGTGTCGGCGCTGTCGCCGTCGGGTCCTGCGGAGGGAGTCTCGGGGCGCATGGGGGACACCGTACTGCCGCCCGTCGCCGGGCGTGAGCGGGGCCGGGGGCCACTTCACCCCGGCTCCACCCGGTCACCATCGGTACGTCCCACTCCGTACACCCGCCGTACGCACCCGCGGCGCGAGCACCAGCAGCGCCACCGCCGTGCCCGCCGAGAGTGCCCCGCCCGCGGGCGGCCCGTGCCGCTCACCGAGGTGCTGATGGTCCCCGGCCCCGGCCCCGGCCCCGACCCGGACCCGGACCCGCGCGAGCCGTTCGGGGTCGCGCACTGCTTCGCCCGAAGCTGCTCCTCGAACCGCTCGACACGGCGGCGGAGACCGCCGACCGCGGGTCAGGTACGTGAACACTCGGTCCACTCCTTGAACGGCCCTTGCGAAAACCCGCGCTGACCTTGGAGGATCGGACAAACATCCGAGGTGCTTGGTCGGGTGGGCGCGGCGTCACTAGTGAGGAGAACGGAACCATGAAGCTGCTGCGTGTCGGCCCCCTGGGGGCGGAGCGCCCGGCGCTGCTCGACGCGGACGGGACCCTGCGCGACCTGTCCGCACTCGTCGGCGACATCGACGGGAAGCTGCTCGCCGACGGCGAGGCGCTCGCCCGTGTCCGCGCCGCCGCGGCGGCGGGCGGGCTGCCCGCGCTCGACGCCGCGGGCGCGCGCACCGGTGCGCCACTCGCCGGGATCGGCAAGGTGGTCTGCATCGGGCTCAATTACCACGACCACGCCACCGAGACCGGCGCCACCCCGCCCGCGGAGCCCGTCGTGTTCTTCAAGGCGGCGGACACCGTCGTCGGCCCCGAGGACCAGGTCAGGGTGCCGCGCGGATCGCTCAAGACCGACTGGGAGGTCGAGCTGGCGGTCGTCATCGGCCGCACCGCCCGCTATCTGTCCGACGACGAGGACCCGCTGTCGTACGTGGCCGGCTACGCGGTCGCCAACGACGTCTCGGAGCGCGCCTTCCAGAACGAGCGCGGCGGCACCTGGGACAAGGGCAAGAACTGCGAGACGTTCAACCCGCTCGGCCCCTGGCTCGTCACCGCGGACGAGGTCAGCGACCCGCAGGCGCTCGGCCTGCGTACCTGGGTGAACGGCGAGCTGAAGCAGGACGGCAACACCGCGGACCAGATCTTCGGCGTCGCCGAGGTCATCCGCTATGTGAGCCAGTTCATGGTGCTCTACCCCGGTGACATCATCAACACCGGCACCCCGGCGGGGGTGGCGCTCGGACAGCCGGAGCCCAAGCCGTTCCTGCGCGGCGGGGACGTCGTGGAGCTGGAGATCGAGGGCCTGGGACGGCAGCGCCAGGAGTTCGTACAGGCGTGAGGCGCCCCGGCAGGTGAGTGGGGGGCGGGGCCCTGAGGACAGGACCCCGCCCCTCCCGGGGCCGCGCCCCCGGCCGCGGGGGATCGGCCGAGAGCGCGGGGTTCATGGGAGCGCGCGGGGGAGCGGGCCACCGCGGTGCTAGCCGGCCGCCGCTCCCGCGCCGTCGAGGAAGCGGGTCAGCGCGGTCACCACCAGGTCGTGGTCCTCCTTCTGCGGCAGCCCCGACACCGTGACCGCCCCGACCACGCCCGTGCCCCGCACCCGCAGTGGGAACGAGCCGCCGTGCGCGGCGTACACCGCCGGGTCGAGACGGGTGGCCTCCTCGAAGGTGGTGCCACGGGCGCGGTGGTGCGTGCCCACGCGGTACGACGACTGCTGGTACCGCTCGACCACGCGCCGCTTGCGGGCGATCCACTCGGCGTTGTCCGGGGTGGCGCCGGGCAGGGCGGCGTGGAAGAGCTGCTGGGCGCCGTGGTGGATGTCGATCGCCACCGGCGCCCCGCGTCCCTTCGCGAGGTCCACCAGCAGGGTGCCGAGCCGCCAGGCGTCGTCGGGGCCGAAGCCCGGCAGCACCAGGTGCTCCTCCTGCGCGGCCAGCTCGGCGAGTTCGGCGGCGTGGTCCTGCGGCTCCTGCCGCGCGGCGGCCCACGCCGCGTGGTCCCGCCGCTCGTTGTCCTGCCCGCTCATCCCCGCGCCCCCTCGCCGAGTCCGGTACGCCGTCGCCCGTGTCCCGTACGCCATCCGCCAAGTCCCGTACGGCGTCCGCCGGTTGCCGGGCTCACAGCGTCACCGCCGCGCCGACCCGGGCCGAGTGGCGCGCGGCCTCCAGGACGTCGAGGGCGGTGGCGGCCTCCAGCGCGGTCACCGGGTTCGGCGCGCGCTCCGCGAGCGCCGCCGACACCGCCGCGTAGAACGCCGGGTAGTCGCCTGCCACGGTCGGCTCCGGGGTGCCGCCGCCGGTCAGCGGGGACTCGCCCGCGCCGACGCGGCCCCACAGCGACTCGGGCTCCACGCCCCAGTCCCCGCCGTCGCCCGGACGGCGCCCCGCGCGCAGCGCGTCCTCCTGCGGGTCCATTCCGTACTTCACATAGCCCGCCTTCGAGCCCAGCACCCGCAAGCGCGGGCCGAGTTGGGCCGTCGTCGCGGAGACGTACAGGTGCGAGCGGACCCCGGTGTCATGGAGCACCGCGATGAACGAGTCGTCGTCGGAGGCCGCGCCGGGGCGCCTGGTGTCCGACTCCGCGTACACCCGCACCGCGGGCCCGAAGAGGACCAGCGCCTGGTCGACGACATGGCTGCCGAGGTCGTAGAGGAGACCTCCGATCTCTTCCGGGTCGCCGGACTCGCGCCAGCCGCCCTTCAGCGCGGGCCGCCAGCGCTCGTAGCGGGACTCGAAGCGCTGCACATCGCCGAGCACGCCCCGTTCGAGCAGGCCGCGTACCGTCAGGAAGTCGTTGTCCCAGCGGCGGTTCTGGAAGACCGACAGCAGCAGGCCGCGCGACTCCGCCAGCTCCGCGAGCTGCCTCGCCTCCGCCGCCGTGCCCGCCACCGGCTTGTCCACCACGACGTGCAGGCCCGCTTCGAGCGCGGTCCTCGCCAGCGGTACGTGGGTGCGGTTCGGGGTGGCGATCACCACGAGGTCGAACTCGTCGGCGCGGGCCCACACCTCGTCGGCGCGGTCCGCGAACCGCACCCCCGGGTACTGCGCCGCCGCCCCCGCGCGCCGCTCCTCGCTCGACGTCACCACGGTGTCGAGCGCGAGCCCGGGCGCCGCGGTGATCAGCGGGGCGTGGAAGACGGAGCCGGCGAGTCCGTACCCGATCAGGGCCACGCGGCGGGAGTCAGTCATGCCCCCACTTAAGCAACGCTGTTGCCGAAGTGCAAGCGTGGGAGACAATGCGTCGATGCGCAGCGATGACAGCCGTCCCCCGGGGCCGCCGGAGGACCCCGGGCAGCTCCCGGCGTCCGGCCGCGCCGAGCCCCACGGGGCCAGGTACCCGGGAGGCAACCTCGCCGCGCTGCGCGGGCACAACGCCTCCATGGTGCTCGACCTGCTGCGCGGCGCGGGCGACGGCGGCGTCAGCCGCCTTGAGCTGGCCGCCGGTACGGGGCTCACCCCGCAGGCCGTCAGCAAGATCGTCGCGCGGCTGCGGGCCGCCGGGCTCGTCGCCGACGCGGGGCTGCGCGCCTCCACGGGTGGCAAACGGGCCACCGTGCTGCGGCTCGTGCCGGACGCCGCGGGCGCGGTGGGGCTCCAGCTCGACCGGGACGCGCTCGTCGCCGTACGGACCGATCTGACCGGGACCGTGGTCGCGGAGCACCGGGCACCGCTCGACCTGGGCGCGGGAGCGGGGACGGTGCTCGCCGCCGCCGTGCGCGCGGTCGCCTCCGTCACCGGCGAGCGGGCGCCGCTCGGCGTCGGGGTGGCGGCGCCCGGACCGCTCGACCACCGCGCGGGGGTGCTGCGCCGGGTCACGGGACATCCGGAGTGGGACGGCTTCCCGCTGCGCGACCTGCTGGCGCGCCGGTTCGGGCTGCCGGTGGTCGTCGACAAGGACACCAACGCGGCGGCACTCGGGCTCGCCCTGCACCGCGGCGCGGGCCGGGGGGCCCCGGCGCTCGGCGGGCCCGCGGCGCTCGGCGGTCTCTCGGCCTTCGCCTACCTCCACCTCGGTACGGGGCTCGGGGCCGGGCTCGTGCTCGGCGGGGAGCTGTACCGGGGGCCGCGCACCGGTGCGGGCGAGTTCGGGCACCAAGTGGTGCAGTTGGACGGGCCGCCGTGCCCCTGCGGCAACCGTGGCTGTGTCGAGGCCATCTGCCTGCGCGCGGTGCGCGAGGGCGCGCTCGGCGAGGCGGCGCGGGTGCTGGGGGAGGCCGCCGCGAACCTGGTGTCGCTGCTCGACGTCGAGCGGGTGCTGCTCGGCGGCCGCCTGGTGTTCGCGCACCGTGACCTGTTCGCGCGCGGGGTGACCGCGGTCCTCACCGAGCGGGTGCGCCGCGGCGGCCTCGACCGCGCGGTGCCGGTCACGATCGCGCCGGGCGACGACCGCCTCGTGGCGCAGGGCGCCGCGCACCTCCTGCTCGCGCCCCTCTTCGGGCGGGCCGGGGACATGGCCGTGGGCGCGCAGGGGGCGGCGGGGCTGCTCGGCTGAGGGCGGGCCGCCGGGCCCGTGTGTGCGGCGGTGGCTCCCGCGGGTGGCGCACCCGGTGGCGTGGGCGGCGGCGCCCGGCGGCGCGGGCGGCTCAGACCAGGTCGACCAGGTCCGCGATCGACTCCACGACCTTCGTCGGCCGGTACGGGTACTTGGCGATGTCGCCGCGCGACGTCAGCCCGGTGAGGACGAGGAACGTCTCCATCCCGGCTTCGAGCCCGGCCAGCACGTCCGTGTCCATCCGGTCGCCGATCATGGCGGAGGTCTCGGAGTGCGCCCCGATGACGTTGAGACCGGTCCGCATCATCAGCGGGTTCGGCTTGCCGACGAAGTACGGCTCCTTGCCGGTGGCCTTGGTGATCAGCGCCGCCACCGAGCCCGTCGCGGGCAGCGCGCCCTCGGGGGAGGGTCCGGTGTTGTCGGGGTTGGTGGCGATGAAGCGCGAACCGGCGTTGATCAGCCTGATGGCCTTCGTCAGCGCCTCGAAGGAGTAGGTCCGGGTCTCGCCCAGGATCACGAAGTCGGGGTCGACGTCGGTCATCACATAGCCCGCGTCGTGCAGCGCGGTGGTGAGCCCCGCCTCGCCGATGACGTACGCGGTCCCGTGCGGATGCTGGTTGTCGAGGAACTTCGCGGTGGCGAGCGCCGACGTCCAGATGTTCTCCACCGGGACCTCAAGCCCGATCCGGTTCAGCCGGGCGTGCAGGTCGCGGGCGGTGTAGATGGAGTTGTTGGTGAGGACGAGGAACGGCCGCCCCGACTCCCGCAGCTTCTTGATGAAGGCGTCCGCGCCCGGCACCGGAACGCCCTCGTGCATCAGGACGCCGTCCATGTCGGTGAGCCACGAGGCGATCGGCTTGCGGTCTGTCATGGGGGCGGACTCCTGCCGTACGTGGGCCATGGGATGCCCATGCTATGCACGGCCCGTCCCCCCGGGGGAGCGCCCCGACCAGCGGACGGCGCCGCCCGCGCGGGGGGCACGGGGCGGGCCGTCGCGCTCCGCCGCCCGGCGTAACGCGGGGTGCGCCGCGGCGCCGTACCCGCGAGGCTGCCAGTACCAGGGAGGTGCACCATGCGGATGCGAGCGAGCGGTCCTGGGGCGCTGGTGGCGCTCGCCGCCCCGGCGGCCGCGTCGCTCGCCGAGCGCGCCCAGCAGGGCGGGCCCGGGATGCCGCACGCGATCGCGGGTCTCGCGCTCGCCGGGGTCGCGGGCACGGTGGTGGTCTGCCGCAATCTGAGAAGGCGTCGCCGAAGGGACCGGGGGTGAGCATGGCCGAGGGGCCACGGCAACGGGACGGAAAGAAGGACTGGGTCAGACTGCCGCTCGGGGTGCTGCTCGTCCTGCTGCTGCTCACCCTCTGGGGCTGGGGCGGCAGGGGGATCGCGCCCCAGCGGCCTGCCGGGCTGCCCGCGCCCACGGTCGGCGACATGGCGGCGGCGGGCCGCCCCGACCCCGGCCCCGCGCCACACCCGCTCCCCACCGCCTCCCGCGGCCCGGTCCCGGCCACCGCCCCCGACGGCTCGGACGGCCGCGGCGGTCCCGAGGGCCGTGGTGGCCCCGGCGGCGAGCGCGGTGGCCGTGACGATCCCGGTGGCCCCGGTGGCCCCGGTGGTTTCGGCGCTCTCGGCGCGGGGTTCGGGTACGGCAGCGGCTTCGGGTACGGGAGCTTCGGGTACGGCACGCCCGCCCGCTGACACCTCGTCAACTAGCTGATTGCCCGTGCTGGCTCCTCGTCAGCTAGCTGACCGCCCGTCAGGCACCTTGTCCCCGCCCCTCCTTCGCCACCGGGTCGGGGCACTCGGGCGGGGTGGTGGCGGAGTCGAGGCGGGTGCGCAGGTTGCCGAAGTGGTCCCGGATGGCGCGCTCCGCGCGGCGCGCGTCGCCCGAGCGGACCGCGTCCAGGATCTCCCGGTGCTGGCGGTGGGTGTCGCGCGGGTCGGGCGGCTCGTCCACGAGGTCCGTACGCACCTGGTGGAAGGCGTCCCAGAACGCTTCGAGCACCTCGCCGAGCAGCGGGTTGCCGAGGCCGCGGTAGAGGGTGGCGTGGAAGGCGCGGTCGGTGTCGGCGCCCACCCCGCCGGGGTTCTCCGCCTCCGCCTCCATCTTCGCCACCAGGGTGTCCAGCTCCCCGAGGTCGGCCTCGGTGAGGTGGCCCGCGAGCCGGGCGATGAGCCCCGTCTCCACCGCCTCCCGCAGTTCGAGGAGCTGGCGCAGGCTGTCCTCGCCGCGGTAGTGCCCCGCCACCGTGCGGAACGCCAGGCCCTCCGTCATGTGCGCCATCGACATCGGCCCGACATAGGTGCCGAAGCCGTGCCTGATCTCCACGATGCCCATCGCCTGGAGCGCCTTCAGCGCCTCGCGCACGGAGTTGCGGCTGACGCCGAGCAGCTCCATCAGCTCGGGCTCGGTGGGCAGCGGGGAGCCCGAGGGCAGCCGTCGGCCGATGATGAGCCGCTTGATTCGCTCCTGGATGTCGCGCGCCATACGCACACGGTATCCGCGCTTGACGTGCGGTGGGAGGCCGGTGGTCGTACGGGTGGTCGACCCGGCGGCGGCCCGTACGCCACCTCATGTGCCCGGAATGGTTACCTCCATGACTCCTCCCATATGGCTTCTGGTCACTCAGGAGTCTGTTTCCGGCCATCGCGGGTCGTGGACCGTGCCGCCCCGGTATGCCGTGGGTTCCCCCGGGCGCTGCCTCGGGTGCCGCCTCTCCGCTGCCCCCGGCGTTGCCAGGTGCTGCCCCCGCGCCGCCCGTACGGGGGCTGCGGGGCCCGGCCGTACGGTCCCGTGCCCCGGCCGCCCCGGCGTTTCTCACCGGGGTGCCGTATTTCCGGATACATCATTCGGACCGTCAACATGCGGCTTCGCGGCACAGTTGACAAACTGTCGGATGTGCAGAGGTGCGGAAAATTCACGAAAAGCGAGGGGATTCGCATGGCGGCGCCGGTGTTCGAGGAATTCGAGCCCGCGACTGAAGGCGACTGCCGAGGCCGCGCGTACCGGCGGCCGGCCGTCGCGCGCCGCACCCCGATAAGGCCGGGAGCGCGCCGCGCGCTGGTGCTCGCGGCGGTGGCCGCGGGCACGGTGCTCGGCCCCCAGACAGTCGGCGCGGCGGCGGCCGCGAAGCCGGAGCCGGCCCGGCAGACGTGGGCCGGCCGCACCCCGCTCGGCGCCGCGGCCTGGACCCCGCAGGGCCCGAGCGGTCCGCTGTACGGCGGGTACGGGGCGCGGTACCGGGGGCCCGGGACGCGGCCCGTCGACGAGGACGGGCCGGGGCAGGAGCCGCGCACCACCACCCGGGCCGACATCATGGCGCGCGCCTCCGCGTGGGTGGACGCGAAGGTCCCCTACGACATGAACGCGTACTGGTCCGACGGCTACCGGCAGGACTGCTCGGGCTTCGTCTCCATGGCCTGGGGGCTCGGCGGCAATGAATGGACGGGCAGCCTCCCGGGATTCGCGGACCGTATCACCAAGGACGAACTCGCGCCCGGTGACATTCTGCTGTTCCACAATGAGCAGAACCCGGAGGCGGGCTCCCACGCCACCATTTTCGGCGGTTGGCAGGACGAGTCCAGAACCCGCTATCTCGCTTATGAAATGACGCCCCCGAATGCCAGGAAGCGGGAGACGCCGTACGCCTACTGGAGCAATTCGGAACGCTATGTGCCCTACCGCTACAAAGGGGTCGTGGCGGAGGCCGCGGGGCCCGGGGCCTCCGCGCCGTGGGAGCGGTGGCCCGGCCACGCCGCGCGCGCGGTGCCCGGCGGGTGGGACACGGTGGGGTGGCGATGAGACGAGAGGCGGTCCGAGATGACCACGGTACGGGGATGAGCGCGGCCGCGGGCGCGAGCGGGCAGGGCGGCGGCAGGGGCCCGGAGCCGGGCGCGCGGCCGCAGCGGTTGATCAGGGGCGATTCGACGATGGAGATCCCGCTGCACCTGCTGTTCCGCGACGACGCGGTCGGCAGCCCGGTGCCGCTGACCCCCTCGGTGGTGGGCCGCAGACGCGGCACGGGCGAACAGCCCCGCACCCCGGCGCACCGGCCCCCGCCCACGCCGCGCGGCGCGCCGCGTGCGCCCGTGCTGCGGGAGCGCGGTGCCAGGGCGCTGCCCGGGGCGCTCGGTCTGCTGATGGGCGCCGTGGGCCTCGCCGGATGTGTGCTCGGGCTGTGGTGGGCGGGCGCGCTTCCGCCGTCGGCGGTACGGGTGTTGGGGCTGCCGCGGGCGGGCGCCGCGACCGTGGGCGGCGCCCAGTGGGCCGCGCTGGCCGGGGCGGGCGCGCTGGCGGTGACGGGCTTCTGCGGGATCTCGCGGGGTGCGACGGGTACGGCGCGGGTGCTGACGCTGTTCGGCAGGTACCGGGGCAGTGTGCGGCGCGCCGGGCTCGTCTGGGTGAACCCGCTGCTGGTGCGGCGCAGGGCCGATGTACGGCTGCGGCACTGGCGCAGCGGGCCGCTCGCCGCGGTGGACGCCGACGGGGTCGGGGTGCGGGTGGCGGTGCTCGTGGTGTGGCGGGTGCGGGACACGGCGCGCGCGCTGCTCGGGGTCGACGACCACGAGGGCTATCTGCGCGCCTGTGTGGAGGCCGCCACCGCCCGGGTCTGCGCCTCGCGTCCCATGGGCCCCCAGGAGCCGGGGCGTTCGCGCGCCGACACGCTGCGGGACGTGGAGGGCGTGGGCGAGGTGCTGACCAGGCTGCTCGCCGCGGAGACCGAGGCCGCGGGCATCGAGGTGTGCTCGGTGCGGCCGCTGCGGGTCGACTACGCGCCGGAGGTCGCCGAGGCCATGCGGGAGCGCGGGGTGGCGGCCCTTGAGGCACGGCACCGGGAGTCGGGGCTCGACCAGGTCATCGACTCCGTGGAGGACACCGTCACCCGGCTCGCCCTGAGCGGCCTGGTGGAACTGGACGAGCACGAACGCAAGACCCTGGTACGGGACTTGACGGTCGCCTTCAGCTTTGGCGCCCTTCGGGCGCCTGGTAAGGGGGTTTGACAGGGCGCCGTGGCCTCTTCGGTTGCGGTTACGGATGGCGCCCTCCGGGCGCCTAGGGTGGCGGGATGGATATCGCCGTTCTTGCCAGGGATGCCTGGGAGTTGACGGGGGAGTCGGCACGGGTGCTCGTCGGGCTCGCGGGGCCGCCGGGGGCCGGCAAGTCGACGCTGGCGCGGGCGCTGGTCGCCGAGGTGGAGCGCGGTCACGGCGCGGGCAGCGCCGCCTATCTGCCGCTCGACGGTTTCCACCTCTCCAACGCCCAGCTCGCCCGCCTCGGCCTCACCTCCCGCAAGGGCTCCGAGCCCAGCTTCGACGTACGGGGCTACGCGGCCCTGCTCGCCCGGGTGCGCGAGGACACCGGCCACCACATCTACGTACCGGACTACGACCGCACCCTCCACGAGCCGGTGGCCGCACGGCATGTGGTGCCCGCAGGGGCCCGGCTGGTGGTGACCGAGGGCAACTACCTCGTCTGCGACCTGCCCGGCTGGCGCGAGGCCACCGCGCTGCTCGCCGCCCGCTGGTACGTGGACACCCCGCCGGGGCTGCGCAGGGAGCGCCTGGTGCGCAGACAGCGCGAGGGCGGCAGGGACGAGGCCGCCGCGCTCGCCTGGGTGGCGGGCAACGACTGGCCCAACACGGAACTCGTCGAGCGCCACCGCTCCCGCGCCGACCGCTTCCTCACCGCCACCACCTGACCGTCCGACCACCCGAGGCCGGGACACCACCCCCTGCGCGGGGATACCGCACCTCGCCTGGTCGCCTGCCCCGCCTCAGGCCCCGAACCCCGCCCCCAGCTCGTGGCTGATCTGCCGGGCCGCCTCGGCGAGCGCGGGCACGAAGCGGTCGCGGATCTCCTCCGGGGAGGCGGCGGCGACCGTGGCGGACATGCCGAGGGCCGCGATCACCCGGCCGTCCGCGCCGCGCACCGGGGCGGCGACCGAGCGCAGCCCCTCCTCCAACTCCTGGTCCACGGTGGCCCAGTCGCGCTCCCTGGCCGCCGCGAGCCGGGGCTCCAACTCGCCGCGCCCGCGCACCGTGCGCCCGGTGAGCGGGGCCAACTCCGTTTCCGCGAAGTACCGTTCCAGCTCGGGTTCCGGCAGGTGGGCGAGGAGGACGTGGCCCATCGCGGTGGCGTGCGCGGGCAGCCGGGTGCCGGTGGCGAGCGTGATGCTGCTGACGCGGTGGGTGGGGACCCGGGACACGTAGACGATGTCGGGCCCTTCGAGGGTGGCGAGCGAGCACGCCTCGTGCAGCGCGGCGACGACCCGCTCCATGTGCGGCTGGGCGATCTGCGTCAGGTTCAGCGAGCTGAGGTACGCGTAGCCGAGCCCGAGCACCCGGGGCGTCAGCGCGAACAGCCGCCCCTCGCTGCGTACGTACCCGAGCCGCTGGAGGGTGATCAGCACCCGCCGCGCCGTCGCCCTGCTCAGCCCCGTCAGCTCCGCGACCTGCGCGAGGCTCAGCCTCGGGTGGTGGTCGGAGAAGGCGAGGATTACCGCGAGCCCGCGCTCCAGGGACTGGATGAAGTCGCGCTGCTCCGGGTCTTTCACCATGACGGGCTCCCTTGACAGCCCCTCGGGGCGGCGGGATGGTGAGGGGCATGGTGCGTAAAGCGCACTGTCTGTGCGCAAAGCGTACAAGCTCGGGTGGGTCGGCGCAACCGAGGAAGGCGGCACGGCTGGCATGGAGAGCATCCGGGAAGCGGCGGTCCCCCCGACGGCGGCGGACGAAGCCGCGCCGCCCCCCGCGGTCGGCCCGCTCGGCGGCGCGGTCGGCCCGCTCGGGGACGTGGGCGCGCTGGTGGAGGAGGACAGGGTGCACGGCAGCGTGTACACGGACCCGCACCTCTTCGACCTGGAGATGCGCGCCGTCTTCGGCAGGACCTGGGTGTACGTGGCCCACGAGTCGGAGATCCGGGAGGCGGGCGACTACAAGCGGGCCACCATCGGCCGCAGCCCCGTCATCGTGGCGCGCGGCGCGGACGGCGCGGTGCGCGTGCTGTTCAACCGCTGCCGGCACCGCGCCTCGCTGGTGTGCCGGGAGAACGCGGGCAACGCCCACTTCTTCCGCTGCCCCTTCCACGGCTGGACGTACCGCAACTCGGGCCGGCTCGTGGGTGTGCCGCGCGCCGGGCGCTACGGCGAAGGACTCGACAAGGACGCGCTGGGCCTCACACCCGTGCCCCGGGTGGACAGCTACCGCGGCCTCGTCTTCGCCAGCCTCGACCCGGACATCGTGCCGCTGCCCGAGTACCTCGGCGGCATCCGCCCGTACCTCGACCGGATCTTCCTCCACGAGGCGTTCGAGAAGGCACTCGACCTCTCCGCGGGCGGCAACCGGCAGACGTACCCGGGCAATTGGAAGCACGCGGCCGAGGGCGGCGTCGACGGCTACCACGCCACCACCCTGCACGAGACCTGGTTCAAGATCCGCGACCAGCACCCCGACCGGCCGCATGCCCGGCTCGCCTCCCGCGACGAGACCGTCGGCTACAGCGAGGCGCACCCGAACGGCCATGTCCTGCTCGCGCGTTGGCCGAGTGACGGGGACATCGAGGCGTTCCGCGCCGACTACCCCGAGTACACCGCGCGCCTGGCGGCCGAGCACGGGCCCGCGCTGCTGCGCGACTTCCTCGGCCAGTTCAACCTGCTGATCTACCCCAACCTCCACCTCACCTTGCAGAACCTGCGCGTCATCACCCCGATCGGCCCCGCGGAGACCCGGATCACCATGCACCCGATGCTGATCGGCGACGCGCCGCCCGAGTTGAACGACGAGCGGCTGCGCGAGTTCGAGGAGGCGTTCGCCACCGGCGCGTTCATCTCGCCCGACGACGCGGAGGCGTTCGTCTGCGTCCAGCAGGGCGTGGCGGCGGACGCAGAACCCTGGCTGCTGCTCAACCGCGGCCTCCACGACGAGCGGCGCCTCGACGGCGGCGCCCGCCGCGGCGCCCCGAGCGACGAGACCCCGCAGCGCGGACTGCTGCGCGAGTGGCGCCGCCTGATGACGGCCGCGGCCGGGACGCACGCGCACGCACCGGAGGGCGCCCGATGACCGCGCACGCCCGCACCGGCGCCCCGCCGCTCGACCGGGCCGCGGCCGAGGACCTGCTGTTCGAGGAGGCGGCGCGCCTCGACGACGGCGACTTCACGGGCTGGCTCGACCTGTTCACCGACGACGCCGTCTACTGGCTGCCCGCGCGGCGCGGCGAGTTTGACCCCGGCCGCCATGTCTCCCTGATCCACGACGACAGGCTGCGCATGGAGGAGCGGGTGTGGCGGCTCACCAACGGCCCCGCGCACGCCCAGATCCCGCCCTCCGCGACCCGCCGCCTGATCGCGAACGTCCGGGTGGCGCGGGACCCCGCACGGGACCCGGCGCTCGCCGTCGTCACCTCCAACTTCTCCCTCCACGAGTCCCGCAACGACCAACTGCGCACGTTCGCGGGGCAGTACGAGCACCGGCTGCGGCACACCGCGGACGGCGGCTGGCTGATCAGCCGCAAGAAGGCGCTCCTGGTCAACTGCGACGCGCCCCTCTTCAACCTCACCTTCCTGGTCTGAGAGGCGGCGCCGGTATGACGGGAGCGGAGCGGCCCGACGTCCACGGTCCGGGTCAACGCATCGTGCTGCGCAACGAGTTCGCGGTGGTCGAGGTCCGGCTCGACGAGACCGCGAGCGGTCCGCGACTGCTGGTGCGCGACCTGGAGAGCGGCCGCGCCATCCATCTGGACGCGCTGGAGGCGGAGAGCCTGACCCGCATGGACCACGCGGACTTCGCCGACCTGGTACGCCCCGAGTGAGCACCGTCCCGAGGACGGCGCGGCCCGCCGCCGCGCCGGAAGGAGAGGCAGCCATGCGTGTCGCGTCGTCGATCGAGAGGTGCGAGGGCTTCGCGAGCTGCCTGCTCGTCGCGCCCGACGTCTTCGAACTCGGCCCCGACGACCGGGTCCTGGTCCTGGACGAGACGCCCGGCGAAGAGCACCGCGCCGAGGTCGAGGAGGCGGTGCGGGAGTGCCCGGTGCGCGCCATCTGGATCGCGGACGAGGCGCGTTAGCCGGTCACGGCGCCACCGCGCCTTCCGGCGGCCGGAGTTGGCCGAAGCGCCGCGCCGACCCCGACCACCGGCGGCGGTGACGCGCCCGGTCTCGGTAGCCTTTCGGCATGGCTGAGCAGAGTCCCGGTGCCGTCTACGAGGCGTACTTCATGCGGACCCCCCTTCAACTGCTGTCCGGTATGGGCATGCGGCGGCTCGTGGCGTTCCGGGTGGACGAGAAGGGCGTACTGCTCGGCGGGGCACCCGCCCGCTACGCGAGCCAGACGGCGTTCGTGCCGTGGGCGCACATCACCTCCGTGGTGGTGTGGCACCTGCGCACCGCGGGCCCCGCGACACCGTACATAGGCGTCGCGCGCACCCCCGGCGCACCGCCGCTGCCCGGCGCGAACAGCAGGCTGACCCCCGAGGAGGCCGCGGAACTCGCCCCCCACGTCGAGTACGACCTCTTCCTCGCCAGCCGCCCCATCACCTCCTGGCGCTTCGACCCCCGCCGCCTCCAGGCCGCCGTCGACGCCTTCCACCCGGCCACGCCCGTCCTCGCGTACACCCAGCGGGCCGGGTGAGGGGCGGGCCCTGACGCGCGGTGCGGGCGCCGCCGGGTGGTCCGGTGGCGCCCGCGGTGTGTACGGGCCGCTATCCCACGGAGTAACTGAGGTGCGGCGGCTGGTTGTACGCGGTGTTCTGCCAGGCCAGGCCCTCGCGGTACTGGCGGTCCTGGAGGAGCGAGGTCAGGTCGAGGCCGGTCGGGTCGGGGGTGGAGTAGATCCGCAGCGCCCTGTTGTCCGACGTCGGCCACACCACCTCCTCGCGCCAGTCGCCGAGTATGTCCCCGGAGAGCGCGGGCGTCGCCTTGGTGCCGTTGTCGGAGTGCACGCCCGAGGCGGTGAGCAGCCGGGTGTCACCGTTCGGCCCGTACTTGTCGATATGGGTGTCGTCGAGGAGTTCGCGGGTGGCGTCGCCGTCCCAGTAGACGAGGAAGTTGGTGCTCGACGGCTTGCGGCCGATGGCGTTGCCCGCGGTGTCGCGGAGGCTGTCGTCCGCCGCCGACCAGGACTCGGCGCCCGGGCTGCCCGACCAGATGTCGTCGCTGACGCCGCGCCCGTTGTCGCCGTCGGGCGGTGTGGACCACAGGATCTGGCCGGTGCGGGCGTCCGCCATCCACGAGGACGGCTTGGACGCGTCCTCGTCCACCTTGAACTCCTCAAGGCCGGGGCGGCTCGGGACGAGGTCGCCGACGTGCATGGCGTCGCCGTGCCCGTTCCTCGTGGTCCACAGGGCGGCGCCGTTGTCGTCCACCGCCATCGCGCCGTAGACGATCTCGTCCTTGCCGTCGCCGTCCACGTCCGCGACCGAGAGCTGGTGGTTGCCCTGGCCGTCGTAGCCCTTGCCCTTGTTGGTGGAGCTGTCCGTGTCGAACGTCCAGCGCCTGGTCAGCCTGCCGCCGCTGAAGTCCCAGGCGGAGATGACGGTACGGGTGTAGTAGCCGCGGGCCTCGATCAGCGAGGGGTGGCTGCCGTCCACGTAGGCGGTGGCGGCGAGGAACCGGTCGACGCGGTTGCCGTAGTCGTCGCCCCACGAGGACACGGTGCCCCGGGGCGGCACGTAGTCCACGGTGTCGCGGGCAGCGCCGGTCGCGCCGTCGAACACCGTCAGGTACTCGGGCCCCGCCAGCACATAGCCGCCGGAGTTGCGGTAGTCGGCGCCCGCGTCGCCGATCACGGTGCCGCGGCCGTCGACCGTGCCGTCCGCCGTCTTCATGGCGACCTCGGCGCGGCCGTCGCCGTCGTAGTCGAAGACCTGGAACTGCGTGTAGTGCGCGCCCGAGCGGATGTTGCGGCCCAGGTCGATGCGCCAGAGGCGGGTGCCGTCGAGCTTGTACGCGTCGATGACGGTGTTGCCCGTGGTGCCCGACTGGGAGTTGTCCTTGGCGTTGGTCGGCTGCCAGTTGAGGACGAAGTCCAACTGCCCGTCGCCGTCGAGGTCGCCGACCGAGGCGTCGTTGGCGGCGTAGGTGTAGCCGCTGCCGCCCGCGGGCGGCTGGACCGGCACGTCCATCGAGCCGTCCGCGAACGGCAGCGCGTGCTCGGCGGGGGCCGCCGCGAGTCCTGGGGCGGCCGCGCGCACGGTGTAGTCGGCGTCGGCGGGGGCGCCCTCGTCGAAGAAGTCCGTGGTGCCCTTCAGCGGCGCCGCGTTGAGCCGGTTCGCGCCCTCCCGGTACACGTCGAACGTGGTGTCCGCGGGGTCGGAGGCCAGGTGCCGCCAGCTCACCAGGTTGCCGGTGGCGGTGTGCACGCTGATGGGGGAGCGGCCTAGGCCCGTCTCCACCGGCGCCGTCGCCGCGGTGTGCGGCGCGGGGGCCGCGGGTGCCGCGGGGGCGAGCGCGGTGGTGGCGCCTGCGGCGAGCGCGAGCGCCGCGAGCAGGCTCCCCGGCCCCCTCCGCGGCCCGGCGCCCCGTCTTCCGAAGGGCCTCGACCGGCCCGTCCCTCGGTACGTTTCCATGTCGACCTCCACGCGGCACCGCGGTGCCGCGGCCTCTCGTGCGAGTGTGGGACCGCTCCCATGGAGCGGCATGGGGTGTGGCGTGAGCATGACAATCTCGGCGCGGCGGATACGCGGCTCCGTGCCGGCCCGGCCGCCGGGTCCCGTTGGCGGTGGCGGGCCCGTAGGCAGCCGCTGTTCGATATCGCGAATCGTGGTCGTGACTTCGGACATGAAGATAGGCAGAGCGCCGGAAGTCGTCAATGCCGCGTCCCCCGGCGCCCGGGCCGGGGGACGCGGCGGCCGCCTCAGCGGACGAGGCCCGCGCCCACGTAGAGCGGGGTCGGCTCGTCGACGGGCGCCGGCTCCTCCTGGTACCACTCGACGGCGCGGACCACACCGGGCGGCACCACGTCGAGCCCGTCGAAGAAGCGGGCCACCTCGGCGTGGGTGCGCGGCACCAGGGTGATACCGCCCGACCTGTAGGTGCCCGTGACCTCGCCCTCCAGCTCGCGGTGGAAGTCGGCGGTGCCGTGCGACAGCAGCAGCGCGCTGCCGGGCGCGAGCGCGCCCGTAAGGGTGCGCACGATGCCGTACGGGTCGTCGGCGTCCGGCACGAAGTGCATCAGCGCGATCAGGGACAGCGCGATGGGCCGCCCGAAGTCGAGCTTGCCGCGGGCGTGTTCGAGGATCGACGCGGGCTGCCTGACGTCGGCCTCCACATAGTCGGTCGACCCCTGCGGGGTGCTGATCAGCAGCGCCTCCGCGTGCCGCAGCACGATCGGGTCGTTGTCCGTGTAGACCACGCGCGCCGCCGGGTTCACCTCCTGGACGACCTGGTGGAGGTTGGGCTCGGTGGGGATGCCGGTGCCGATGTCGAGGAACTGGGCGATGCCGCGCCGGGCGGCCCAGGTGGCGGCGCGGTGCATGAACGCGCGGTTCTGCCGGGCGCTGTCGTGGGCGATCCTGGGCAGCTTCCTGCCGACCGCCTCGTCGATCTCGTAGTGGTCCTTGCCGCCGAGCAGCCAGTCATAGACCCGGGCGGGGTGCGATGCGCCCATGCCGCCCGGCACCTCGGGCTCGTCGAAGGTCATGCGCTGCTCCGATCCACGTCCGCTTCCCGCACGGCGCCGGGCGGCCCGTGGCCGCCCGCCGTGTCACCTCCGATGATCCCACCGCGCCCGCGGTGTCATCCCGCGGGGCACCCCCCGGTGTGTCCGCGCGGGGCCCGGCGGCCGGGCGGGTCCCGCGCGGCGCGCGCGGTCAGGGCGCCGCGGCCGCGGTCTCCCACAGGCGCTCCCAGTGGGAGTTGTCCTTGGTCAGCGGTGTGCCGCAGTGGCTGCACGCCTCCGCGCCGCTGCTCGGTGTGCCGCAGGCGGTGTGCACGACACGCAGATGCCCGGTCGGGCCGGGCGCCCTGGTGTGCCTCTCGCCCCACAGCGCCATCGCGCTCAGGATCGGGAACAGCTCCTTGCCCGCGTCCGTCAGTACGTACTCGTACTGGGTGCGGCGCGGGCCGCGGTAGGGGGCGCGGGCGAGCACGCCCTCGTCCACCAACTGGCCGAGGCGGCGGCTGAGGACGTTGTCCGCGATGCCGAGCCTGCGGCGGAAGTCGTCGTAGCGGCGCACGCCCACCATCGCCTCGCCCAGGATGCGCAGCGCCCAGGCATCGCCGAGCACGTCCATCGAGCGGGCGATGGGGCACACGGACCGCGACCAGTCCTGGCGCTGGGGCATCGCGTCACCCTCCTCACTCGCGGCAAGCCTACGTCGGGTCCTGTACGGCCCCGGCCGCACAGACTTGCTTGAAGAAAGTTTGTATGTCTACGCTGCCGCCGTACCGCTCTTCCGCTCTTCCGCTCTTCCGCTCTTCCGCTCTTCCGGTCTTCCGCTCTTCCGCTCTTCCGGCCGACGGCCGCGCGCCGCCGCCCCCACCCCTGGAGTCACCATGCAGATCGCCGGCTCGACCGCGCTGGTCACGGGCGCCAACCGGGGCCTCGGCAGGTCCCTCGTCGCGGCCCTCCTCGACGGGGGCGCCGCCCGGGTCTACGCCACGGCCCGTGACACCTCCGCGCTCCCCGAGCACCCCGCGCTGACGGCGCTCGGCCTCGACATCACCGACCCGGGGTCCGTCGCCGCGGCGGCAGCGGCGGCCACCGATGTGGACCTGCTCGTCAACAACGCCGGGATCAGCACGGGCGGCGGCATCCTCGACGCCGAGTCCCTGGTGCGCCGCGAGATGGAGACCAACTTCTTCGGCACCCTCGCCGTCAGCCGCGCCTTCGCCCCCGTCCTCGCGGCGAACGGCGGCGGCGCCCTCCTGAACTGCCTCTCGGTGCTCTCCTGGCTGAGCCTGCCGAACCAGGGCGGCTACGGCGCGGCCAAGGCCGCCGCCTGGTCCGCGACCAACGCCCTGCGGATCGAGCTGCATGGGCAGAAGACGCAGGTCACGGGCTTGCTGATGGCGTACATCGACACCGACATGACGGCCGGGCTGCCTGCGGGCACCCCCAAGTCCTCTCCCGAGGAGATCGCGGCGCTGGCGCTGCGCGGCGTCGAGGAGGGCGCGGCGGAGGTCTACGCCGACGAGGTCACCCGCCAGGTGCACGCCAGGCTCTCGGGCCCGGTCGAGGAGATCTACCCGCAGCTCGCGGGGGCGTGAGGGGCGCTCCGCGCTTGGGCGTCACGGTGCTCCCGCGCAGGTCGGGGCGCTTCCGGGGCCGTCCGGCACCGGGTCCGTCCGGCAGTTCAAGGGCGGCTTCGACGGGCCGATTTACCCTGAAGTATGTTGCTTGAGCATCGAGGTAAGCGGCCTGTGGTTCCCGAGAGCGCCTATGTGGCTCCCACCGCGGTCCTCTGCGGGGCGGTCGTCCTGGGGGAGCGAGCCCGTGTCCTGCATGGCGCCGTGCTCACCGCGGAGGACGGCGAGATCCGGACGGGCGCGAACGTGGTCGTGATGGAGAACGCCCTGATCCGTGGGCGGGACAGGCATCCGGCTCTTGTGGGCGACGCCGTGCTGATCGGTCCGCACGCGCATGTCAATGGGGCGAGCGTCGAGGACGAGGTCTTCGTGGCGACCGGTGCTTCGCTGTTCCCGGGAGCCGTGGCCGGGGCCCGCTCCGAGCTGCGCATCAACAGCGTGCTGCAGGTGAACTCAAGGCTGCGCCCCGACAGCGTGGTTCCGATCGGCTGGGTCGCGGCCGGGAACCCGGCCGAGCTGTTCTCCCCCGATCGCCATGACGAACTATGGGAGAAGCAGCGTGACCTCGACTTCCCTGGCACGGTCTACGGCGTATCGCGCGGTACCCCGATGAGCACGGTCATGGCCCGCCAGGCCGAGTTCTACGCGGCGCACACGCAGGACCGTCTTCTCCGCGACTCTTGACGGGCCGGAAGCTGCGCGGAGGAGCACGGCCGGAGCCGTGGCCTGACGGCCCATCGCCTGACGGCCACGATGGTGACGGTGCCCGTGGAAGACGTGGGCCCTCTTGCCGCAGCGGGCGGCGACGGCCCGGCGCCCGGCGGTCCCGCGTCACGGCACTTTGAGGAGGAACCGCACGGTGTCCTCCGAGTCTCCCGCGCCTCCTGAGTTCCCCGGGTCTCCCGAGTGCCCCGTGTCTTCCGGGTGTCCCGGTGTGCTTTCGGTGATCAGCCAGCAGCCCGCGTCCGGGAGTTCGATGCCGGTGGGCCAGAACCGGTAGACGGTGCCGTCGCCCACGGTGGCGGTGGCGTACCCGCCGACCGAGCCCCGGCCACGGCCCGCGCCGTCCACCCGCTCGGCGGCGACCTCCGGCGGCCCCGCCGTGTCGGCCATCCCGCCCCGGGAGTCGACGGTGACCGAGGCGTACTTCACCCGGTACGCCCCCGCGCCCGAGCCGACCACCGAGGGGCCGGACGGCGTGTTCACCCAGAGGCCGCCCGACCCGAACCAGTGCGCGGGAACCCCCGGCGCCCTGAGGGACCGCGGCAGGGACCCGGCCGGTACGTCGTCGGCGGCGGGGCACGACGCGTCGGCCGCGGCCAGACTGCCTCCCGACGGGGACGCGGAGGAGCCGCGGTCCGACGAGGGCCGCGCGGTGCCGCCGCCCTGGGCCGCGCCGCGCCCGGTGTCCGCGTCGTCTCCGCCGCCCCCGGACCCCGTACAGCCCGCGAGCGCCACCAGTGCGAGGAAGGTGGCGAGGGCTCCCGCGCCCCCGCGTGCCCCGCCGACCCCGTGCCCCATACGACCGACCTCCCCGGTGCGCGACTCCTCCGTGCCGGGGTACCAGAAGCCGCCGCCCCCGCATACCCCTTCGGCGCCTACGGGCCGGGCCCGTGTCACCAGTCCCGGGTGGCGATCAGCTCCTCGACGTCCGCGTCCTCGAACCCGTACGCCGACGCCAGGAACCAGAAGTCCTCGGCTATCTCCTCCCTGGCGACGGTCTCGATCTCGCTCCCGGCGGCGTGGAACTCCAGGTCGAGTGCGTTGAACTCCTCCGTCGCCGCCCGGGTGAGCGGGTAGAGCGCCGCGAGGTCCGCCGGGGTCTCGGCCTCGATCCGCTCGCACAGCCGCAGCAGGATCTCCCGGCCCTTGTCCACGAGGGGGTCCGGGTAGTACCCGTCGCGGTACAGCGCCGCCAGGAAGCCGTGTCCCGCGACCCGGGCGTTGGTGATCGGCATGGTGCTCCTGCTCCTCTGTCAGGACCCGCCTGGTCCGGCCGAGTCACTGCGCCGATGATGCACCCGCCCACTGACAACGCCCCCGGAAACCTCACCCGGCCTGCGGTTTCGCAGACCTGGGGGGCCCGGGGGCGAGCAGACCTACGCCCGGCCCGCCGCCGCCCGCCCCTGCGCGGGCTCCGGCTCGCGGGTGACGAGGTCGAGCAGGCCGGGGAAACGCTCGTCGATCTCCTGCCGCCGCAGCCGCACCCCCCGGCGGTTGCCGTAGTCCAGGTCCTCCGTCAGACCCGACTCGCGCAGCACCCGGAAGTGGTGGGTGCAGGTCGACTTGGACACGGGCAGCCCGAACGAGGTGCAGGTGCGCTCGGTGTCAGGCGGCTCGGCCGCCAGCTCCGACACCACCTTGCGGCGCAGGGGATCGGACAGTGCCGTGAGGACCCTGCCCAGCTCCATCTCGGCGGGTGTGGGGTGCCCGTGCTCGTCCACCGTGCTCACCTCTTCCATGCGGTTGCGTCCGGAACCCGGAAGCTTTAGGTACGGCTTGCGTCGTACCTGGATTCCTGCTCTACTTCCTCCAGGTACCAAGGCGATCATACCTGCCGGACTCCGGCACACCTGGGGGTTCCACATGTCCACGCACGCCGTCACCCATCCCGCGCCGTCGGGCGCCCGCAAGGTCGCCCTGGTCGTGGGCGCGCACGGGGTCGTCGGGCGCGACCTCACCGCCCATCTGCGCTCCCGTGGCGACTGGGACGTCATCGGCCTCTCCCGGCGCGGCGGGCCCGACGCGCCGGGGCTGCGCCATGTCGCCGTCGACCTGCTCGACGAGCGGGAGTCCCGGCGGCGCCTGGCGGGCCTCACCGATGTCACGCACGTCTTCTACGCCGCCTTCCAGTCCCGCCCCACCTGGGCCGAACTGGTCCCGCCGAACCTCGCCATGCTGGTGAACGCGGTCACGGCGGTGGAGTCCGCCGCCCCCGGCCTGCGCCACGTCAGCCTCATGCAGGGGTACAAGGTGTACGGGGCCCATCTGGGCCCGTTCAAGACCCCGGCGCGGGAGTCCGACCCCGGCCATATGCCACCGGAGTTCAACGCCGACCAGCAGGCGTTCCTTGCGGAGCGGCAGCGGGGCAAGAGCTGGAGCTGGTCGGCGATACGCCCGTCGATGGTGGGCGGCGGCGCCCTCGGCAACCCGATGAACCTCGCCCTGGTCATCGCGGTGTACGCGGCGGTCTCCAGGGAGGCGGGCCTGCCGCTGCGCTTCCCGGGGAAGCCGGGGGCGTACGACTCCCTGCTGGAGATGACGGACGCGGGCCTGCTCGCCAGGGCCACGGTGTGGGCGGCGACGGACGAGCGCGGCGCGGGCCAGGCGTTCAACATCGCCAACGGCGACCTGTTCCGCTGGAGCGAGCTATGGCCCAGGCTCGCCGCGTCCTTCGGCATGGAGGTGGCGCCGCCGCTGCCGATGTCGCTGGCCGGGGTGATGGCGGACAAGGAGCCGCTGTGGGAGCGGATGCGGGAGAAGTACGGGCTCGCGCCCACCTACCGGGAGGTGTCGAGCTGGGACTTCGGCGACTTCGTCTTCGGCCTCGACTACGACATGTTCGCCGACACCTCGAAGTCCCGGCGCGCGGGATTCCATGAGTACGTGGAGACGGAGGGCATGTTCCTGGACATCTTCGACGACTTCAGGAAGCGGAGGGTCATCCCCTGAGGCCCGTGACATCCCTGAGGCCCCTGACAGTCGTGAACCCCGTGCCGGGGGAGTGGGGCCGGGGAGCCTCGCGGTCCCCGGCCCCACCCGTGGCGGAGGGTGCGGTCAGCCGGGGCGCCCCGGGGCCGGCACCCGGGAGCGGGGGTCGTCGTCCCCGTCCTGCGGGTCGTCCTCCTCCGGGATCACCAGCTCGGTCGCCGCGACCCCGGCCTGTCCCGAGACCGCGGCCAGCTCCTCGCCCAGCGGCTCGGGGGCGACCACCGTGTGCGGCCGGCCGGGGCGGCCGGTCAGCAGCGACGAGACCGCGGCGACCACACAGGCGGCGACGGCGAACCAGAAAGCGACGATCAGGCCCGAGTGGAAGGGCCCGGAGATGAGGTGCGGGAAGAACTCCTTGCTGGTGATGTTGGCCCCGCCGTTCGGCAGCGACGACAACTGGTCGCCCAGGAGCTGCTTGAACGGGTTGTAGCCGAGGAAGGCGGCGAAGAGCACCGCGATCGGCGGGAGCTGCGACACCTCCTGGGCGGTGCCGCCCGGCACACCCTGCTGGATCAGCCCGTCGTGCATGGCGCTCGGCAGCGTGTGGGAGAGACCGGCGATCATCAGGCTGAAGAAGATGCCGATGGAGAGCACCGACGCGGAGTTCTGGAAGGTGGCGCCCATACCGGCCCCGACGCCGCGGGACTCGGCGGGCAGCGCGTTCATGATCTCGGCGCGGTTCGGCGAGGCGAAGAGGCCGGAGCCGAGGCCGTTCACGAAGAGCAGGAGGGCGAAGAGCCAGTAGTTGAAGTCGGTCGGCAGCACCATCAGCAGGACGAACCCGACACCCGTGAGCACCGAGCCGCCGACCGTGAACGCCCGCGCGCCCATCCGGTCCGAGAGCCAGCCGGACAGCGGCGCCGACAGCAGGAAGCCCACGGTCAGCGGGATCATGTAGATGCCCGCCCACAGCGGGGTCTTCTCGAAGCTGTAGCCGTGCAGCGGCAGCCAGATGCCCTGGAGCCACATGATCAGCATGAACTGGAGGCCACCGCGGCCGAGCGCCATCATCAGCGAGGCGATATTGCCCGCGGTGAACGCCCGCAGCCGGAAGAGCGAGAGCCGGAACAGCGGCTCGTCGACCCGCTTCTCGATCACCACGAACACGACGAGGACGGCGAGGCCGCCGATGAGCGCGGCGAGCACCAGCGGGTTGGACCAGCCCATGGTGCTGCCGCCGTACGGCTGGATGCCGTAGGTGATGCCGACGAGGACGGCGATCAGGCCGACCGCGAACGTGATGTTGCCCCACCAGTCCATCCGGGCCTTGCGGCGCACCCCGGTGTCCCGCAGCTTCAGATAGGCCCAGATGGTGCCGAAGATGCCGAACGGCACCGATACCAGGAAGATCAGCTTCCAGCTCACCGGCGCCAGCACACCGCCGAGGATCAGACCGATGAACGAGCCCGCGATGGCGGCGATGGAGTTGATGCCGAGGGCGGTGCCGCGCTGGTGCGCCGGGAAGGCGTCGGTGAGGATCGCCGTCGAGTTGGCGAAGAGCAGTGCGCCGCCGATGCCCTGCGCGATACGCCAGCCGATCAGCCAGAGAGCGCCCGCGCTGCCGTCGAAGTACGTCAGCGAGAGGGCGATGGAACAGATGGTGAAGGCGGCGAAGCCCATGTTGTACATGCGCACCCGGCCGAACATGTCGCCGAGCCGTCCGAAGGTCACCACCAGCACGGCGGTGACCACCATGAAGCCCATCAGCATCCACAGCAGATAGCTGGTGTTCGCCGGGTCGAGCGGGTCGAGATGGATGCCCCGGAAGATGTCGGGCAGCGCGATCAGCACGATCGACTGGTTGATCATCACCATCAGCACACCGAGCGTGGTGTTCGACAGCGCGATCCACTTGTACCGGTCATCCCCCGAGGTGGCCGCCGCGGGCTGCTCCCCGGGGGTTGTTCGGCTTATACCCACAGTGCCTCTGCTCCTCTTCACGCGCTCGCCGTACCCCCCGTCGGGCGGCGGCACAGAACGTTGGTTGATGCAAGTAATCTATCTCCTGTCCATGACTTCCTTATTAACCGGCGATGTGATCGCGGTCGGCGGATGGGGGCACGGGGGCGCTTCCGCGAGGTCTTTCCGGGTCGTGAGCGGGGGCGCGCGGGCCCTCCGCGCCCGTGTGTGCGGCCGTGCGCGGCGCATACGGGGGTGCGGCCGTAAGGGTGGCGGGGCTGGCGTCAGGTGGCGCCGGGTGTGACGAAAAAGGCTCCGGGGGTGGCCGGGGGCTCACTCCTCCCCGGTGGGGGCCTGGGGTGCGGGGACCGCGAGCAGCCGCTCCCGGGCGTGGTCGAGGTGCTCGCCGAGCCGGTCCTCGGCGGCCCCGGGGTCGCCCGCCCTGATCGCGTCGAGCACGGCGGCGTGCTCCGCGGCCACCTTCTCGGGCGCCGTGGTCCTGTGCGCCTGGTACTGCCCCATGCTCAGATGGACCTCGCCCAGGATGATCTGGTGCATCCGAGAGAGCCGGGAGCTGCCCACGCCGTCCACCAGCGCCGAGTGGAAGGCGATATCGGCCTCCACCTGGGCGTCGAACGTGTGCGAGCGCGCGGCCAGCTCCATCGCGGCCTGGGCGCGCTCCGCCTCCACCGGCACCGTGCGGGTCCCCGCGAGCGCGGCGACCGCGGCGCGCTCGATCGTGCCGCGGCTGAAGAACAGGTCGCGGATCTCCGTCTCGTCGAGCAGCGGCACCACGGCCGTCTTGTGCGCGGAGCGGCGCAGCAGGCCGCCCACCACGAGGCGTTCGAGACACGCCTTCGCGGTGGGGCGCGCCACGTCGTACTCGGTCGCGATCCGCACCTCGGTCAGCTTCTCCCCGGCCTTGATGTCGCCGGTCACGATGCGCCGCCGTACGGACTCGTAGAGCGCCTCGGTCAGCGAGGAGGGGCCGACTCGAAAGCGTGTGTCGTTTGCCACGGCCTTAGTCTGCCATAGTCAGACAAGTGCACCAGACAGACTGCTTCGGCCCTTCCCGGGCACCCGGCGGGCGGTTCAGTAGCCCGCCTCCTGGTCGACCACGTTGACCAACGGCTCGCCCCGGTCGAAGCGGCGCAGATTGGTGAGCAGGATCTCGTGGCCGCGTTCCGCGGTGCCCCGGGTGGTGGCGCCGTTGTGAGGGGTGACGATCACCCCGGGCAGGTCCCACAGGGGGCTGTCGGCGGGCAGCGGTTCCACCTCGTGCGCGTCGAGCCCGGCCCCGGCGAGCCGGCGCTCCCGTACGGCGTCCGCGAGGGCGTCCTCGTCGACGATGCCGCCGCGCGAGATGCAGATCAGGAACGCCGTGGGCTTCATCAGCCGCAGTTCCGCGGCGCCGAGCAGCCGGGTGGTGGCGGCGGTGCGGGGGGCGGTGACCACGAGGAAGTCGGCGGCGGCCAGCACCTCGGGCAGCCCCTCGGGGCCGTACACCTCGTCCACCCCGGGCGACGCACGCTCCGGGCGGCGCCGTACGCCCAGTACCCGCATATGGCAGGCCCGCGCCTTCCCCGCGAGGTCGAGGCCGCTGTGCCCGAGGCCCACGATGCCGAGGACACCGCCCGCCAGCTCGCCGTGGGTGTGGCGGTCCCAGCGGTGGGCGGCCTGGGCGCGCGCCCAGCGCGGTGCGTCCCTGCTGAGCATCAGCATGAGCATGAGGGCGTGTTCGGCGAGCGGCACCGCGCCGTTGCCCACGGAGGACGTCAACTCGATGCCGGAGGCGAGAAGTTCGGGCGTGAGGTCGGCGTCCACTCCGGCCGCGGGGCTGTGCACCCAGCGCAACCGGGGCGCGGAGGCGAGGAGTTCGGGCGGCACCCGGCCGATGACCGCGTCCGCCGCCGCCAACTCCCCTGCCGCGGCACGGGCGTCGGCGGCGAACACCACCCGCGCCCGCCCAGCCGCCCGCACGATCTCCGTGCGCCGCCGCTCGTCGCGCTCCCCGAGCACGACCACCACCGGGGTCCACGCCCCGCCCGCGCCGCTCACTTCAGCCCCGTGGTGGCGATGCCGCGTATCAGGTGTTTCTGGGCGAACACGAAGAACGCCAGGATCGGCAGCAGGGAGATCAGGGACATGGCGAACAGCATGCCGATACCGCTCTCGTTCTCGGAGGACACCATGGAGTTGAGCGCCACCGGCACGGTGAACGCGCCGGTGCGGGTCAGGTAGATCAGCGGGACGAAGAAGTCGTTCCACGTCCAGATGAACGTGAAGATGGTGGTGGTCACCAGCGCGGGGCGCATCAGCGGCAGCACCACGCTCCAGAAGACACGGTACGGGCCCGCCCCGTCGATCCAGGCCGCGCGGTCGAGGTCGCGCGGGATGGTGCGGATGAACTGCACCATCAGGAAGACGAAGAAGGCGTCCGTGCCGAGGAACTTCGGCAGCAGCAGCGGTACATAGGTGTTCACGAGGTGCAGCCGGGAGAACACGATGTACTGCGGGATGATCAGCGCGTGGATCGGCAGCATCACCGCGCCCAGGGTGATCGCCAGGTAGACCTTCCGCGCCCGGAACTCAAGACGCGCCAGCGCGTACGCGGTGAGCGAGCAGGAGAACAGGTTGCCGACGATGGCGCCGACGGAGACGATCAGCGAGTTGATGAAGAACACCGAGAAGGGCTGGTTGAGGATGTTCCAGCCGTCGAGGAAGTTGCGGAAGGTGAACTCGTGCGGGATCAGGCCCGGTTCCGACAGGACGAGGTGTCCTGGCTTGAAGGCGCTGACCAGCATCCACAGCAGGGGATAGAGCATCAGCAGGACGAACGCGCCGAGCGCGGTGTGGGTGAGGGCGGAGCGCAGCCGGGTGCTCATCATTCGTCTCCGTAGAAGACCCAGTACTTCGACATCAGGAAGTGCCCCGCCGTGATGACGGCGACCACCACGAGCAGCACCCAGGCGAGCGCGGAGGCGTATCCCATGTCGAAGTTCACGAAGCCCTGTTTGTAGAGGTACAGGGTGTAGAAGAGGGTGGAGTCGGAGGGGCCGCCGGTGCCCTTGCTGACGATGTCGGCCTGGGTGAAGGACTGGAAGGCGCCGATGGTCTGGAGGATCAGGTTGAAGAAGATGATCGGCGTCAGCAGCGGCACGGTGATGTGCCGGAACTGCCGCCACATCCCTGCCCCGTCCACCCGGGCCGCCTCGTAGAGGTCGTCGGGTATCTGCCGGAGGCCCGCGAGGAAGATCACCATCGGGGAGCCGAACGCCCATATGTGCAGCAGGATCAGGGTGGCCAGCGCGGTGGCGGGGTCCTGGAGCCAACTGTGCCCGTCGATGCCGACGACGTCGAGCACCCGGTTGACGAGGCCGGTGTCGCCGAAGATCTGCCGCCACAGGATGGCCACGGCCACGCTCGCGCCGAGCAGCGACGGCAGGTAGAACGCGCTGCGGTAGAAGGCGAGTCCGCGCAGCCCGCGGTCCAGTACCAGCGCGAGCAGCAGCGCGAAGGCGAGTTGCAGCGGCACCGACACCACCACGTAGATCAGGGTGACCCGGACCGCGTGCCAGAACTGGGCGTCGTGCGCCATCCGCCGGAAGTTCTCGAAGCCGGTGAAGTGCGGGGAGGCGAGGATGTTGTAGTCGGTGAAGGCGAGGTAGAGCGAGGCGAGCAGCGGCACCGCGGTGATCAGCACGAGGCCGAGCTGCCAGGGGATGAGGAAGACGTGCGCGGCGCGGCCCTGCCGGTGCAGATGCGAGACGGCGCCGCCGCGCGGGGGGTCCCCGGCGCCCCGGCCGTGAGCCTGCTCGCCGCCGCCGGTACGGCAGGGTTCACCGGTGCGGGCGCCGGGGACGCCGGAGACGTCAGGCGGGCCGGAGACGCCGGGGATGTCAGGGGCGCCGGGGGCGCCCGGGGGGTCGGCGCGCCGGGCGCTCATCCGCGCTCCAGGTCGGCCCGGATACGGGAGATCATCTCGCGGGCTCCGTCCTTCGGGGACTTGCTGCCGAGGGCGATGTCGCCGGCCACCTGCGTCATGGTGTCGCGCCAGGTGTTGGCGCCGGGGGGCGCCTCGTAGCGCCGCCCCATCGCGTGGGACGCCTGGTCGGCGGCGACCAGGTCGAGCATCTCGGCCTCGTCGTGGGTGGCGTGCGGGCGGTAGGCGGCGACGACCTCGCGGTTCGCGGGCGCGCCCATCGACAGGCCGGTACTGAGCGCCATGCTCACGCTGTTGACGTTGAAGTCCACCACCCGCCCTGCGGCGTTCAGCAGCGAGTGGTCGATCTCGCCCGAGATGGTCATCCGGGGCCAGTACTGGAACTTGTGGTGTGCGGGGGAGCCGGCGGCGACGGGCGCGGGCCGCAGCCTGAAGCGGTACTTGGGGAACATCTTGCCCTCGTCCACGATGTGGTTGGAGTCGCCGAAGTTGGCCAGCACCCTGCTGCCGACGGTGGGCCACTCGAAGGCCATGCCCTCCTGCTCGCTCATGCTGAGCGTGGCGCCCGCCCGCCGCAGCTTCTCCCACCACTCGAACCAGGACCCGAGCCCCTCGACGGTGAAGCCGATCCGCCCGTCCTCGGTCCACAGTTGCTCGCCGTGCTGGCGCAGCCAGGACTCGAAGGGCAGGTCGATGTCGGAGCGGTAGGGCAGCGCCTTGCGGCCGTGGGTGTTGTGCCTGCTGTAGTCGATGAGGAGTTCGGCGAGCCCGTCCCAGCTCCAGTCGGGGCTGTCGCCGTCGGGGAAGGCGATCCCGTCCTGCTTCGCGAACGTCTCGTTGTAGCGGAACGCCGAGACATACGTGCCCAGCGGGATGGTGTTGAGGACGCCGCCGAGCTTGAACGACTCCACTTGGTCGGGCGTGAAGGCGTCCAGGCGCAGGGTGGGTATCCCGTCGAGCCGGTGGAAGAGCTTGTTCTTCTCGTACGTGCGCACCTGGGGCGAGGCGATCCAGAACACGTCGGGCAGGTCGTGCGCCGCGATCATCGTCGTCATGCGCTCCTGGGAGGGGCCGTAGTCGGCGAACTCCGGGACCACGGTGATGGTGTCGTGGCGCTTGTGGAACGCGTCGAAGCCCTTCGAGTACGTCTTCAGCCGGATGTTGTCGCCCCAGAAGGCGTATCTGAGCGAGGTGTGCCCGCCCCAGGTGCCGCTGTCGTCGCGGCCGACACCGCAGGCCGCGGCGGCGCCCGCCGCGAGGGCGGCGGCACCGGCCTTCAGCACAACCCTGCGCTCCATCGCGCTCTCCCGTCGTCGCCGTCCCCGCGCGGGTACCGGGCCAGGACGCCGTCGACCTGCGGCGCCGCGAACGGGGAGGGTCCGCGGCGCCGCAGGAAGCGGCGGTCCTGGCGGGTGTCATTGCACTGCCGGGCCGATTGCCCGTCAAGAGTTCTTGCATAGTTGTTTTACAATCCCGGGTCGCCGAAGCGCGGTGGGTACCGGCAGCCCGAGGGTTTTGGGTCTGCCTCTTCCTCCGTGTGTGGCTCGGGGGCCGGGCCGCTCGGCTCCCGACGCATCGCCGTTCCGGGGTGCCCCGGGGCACCGGAACCGCTTTACGGCGACCTGGACGTCAGTACCTCGAACAAGGCGAGCCGGGGCAGCCGCACCCTGGCCCCCGCGGCGGTGTGCTCCACCGGCAGCGGCCGGCCCGCGCACAGCGCGTCCACCGTGTCGGGGGCGTCGGGCCAGGGGAGTGTCAGCGCGCACTCGTCGAGCGGCAGCGGCGCGAGGAAGCGCTGTGCCGCGTCCCCGCTGCGGTTGAGGACATGGAGCACCCGGCCCGCCGCCGAGCGGCCGAGGACGATCTCGGCGCGGTCGGGCAGCTCCGTCGCCACCGCGAGCCCCGCGCCGCCCACCGCGAGCGCCCGGTCGGCCACCAGGTCGCGCAGCACGCCGAGGCCAAGGTCGCGGTAGCCGAGCCCGGGGTGCCAGGGCAGCGCCACCACCCGGCCCGCGCCGTGCGCCGCGCCCACCTCGCCCGGGTGCGGCAACTCCCGCGCGCCGTGGCACTTCTCCGGCGGCCCGTACGGGTGCCGGGACAGCGCGGCAAGACCGGTGGCGGCGCCGGGCCGCGGCTCGACCACATGGAACGCGCCGACCACGGGCAGCGCGGGCTCCGGGGTGCCGTCGCCGCGCAGATGCAGCGACCTGGTGGGCTCCTCGCCCTCCCACGACGCCCGTACGCGCGCATACGGCAGCCAGTCGGGCAGCGCGCCGCCGCCGAGCCCGGTGCCCCCGGTGGCCAGCACCGCGCCCCCGCCCGCCGCGTACGCCCCGACGGCCGCGCCCTCCCCGGCCGACAGCGGCGCGAGGTCGGGCAGGACGAGCAGCCGGTAGCGGCCGAGCGACGCGACCCGCCGATGCCCCTCGCCGCGTGCCTTCGCGCCGCCGCCCATCTCCGCGAGCGTGCCCTGCGGCACCACGTCGAACGGCAAGTGCCGCTCCTGGAGGGCGAGATACACCCCCCGGAACTCCCCGAGCGCACGCTCGGCGCGCTCGGGCGGCACCCGGTCGGGGTCGGGCCGCACCAGCAGCGTCGGCGCGTCGGGCCGCAAATCGCGGTAGACGTCGGCGTGGTTCCGGTGGAAGCGGGTGACACGCGCCGCGGCGTCGAGACAGCCGTACCCCGCCGCCTCGGGCGTGCCCATGACGTACGTGGAGGGGACGGCGCCCCTGGACACCGCCTGCACCAGGTACTGCGCGAAGTGGTGCGGGTCCTCGCCGCCCCAGCGGTAGGGCATGTCGAGGAACGCCACCGAGTTCACCAGCACCGGCACCCCGGGGCGGCGGGACTTCGCGGCGCTGACGGCTTCCGCGGTGGCGTGGTGCCACAGCGGGCGGCCCACCGCGTTGTTGGCCTCGTGGAACACGATGTCCGCGCGGTCCCCGAGGATCAGCGCGGCCTCCGGCGCGAGCCCGGCGACATGGGCCCTGATCCGCGCCGTGAGGTCGTCGAGGGTGGCACGGGCGAGACGCCGCCAGGCGCCGTAGCCCTCGTCGGCGGGCCCGGTGGGCAGTGGGGTGTCCGCGCCGTGCTCGGCGGCCCACCGCACCCGGCACCCGGGGCAGTGGCACACGCCCCGGTAACGCCTGCTGTAGTCCACCTCGTTGAAGGACATCCAGTTGAGGAAGAACCCCGCCACCCCGTAGCGCGCCAGCACCTCGGCGAGCACGTCGAACAGCCGCTCCTGGTAGTAGGGCCCGCTCGGACACACGCTCACGAGGCCGTTGTAGACCTGGCGTTCGCCCGCCGCGTCCACGAAGCACCACTCGGGGTTCGCCTCGGCGCGCGCGTGGTCCACCTTCGAGAAGTCCATCCGGCCGAGCACCCGCACCCCGCGCCGCGCCGCGGCCGTGACCGCGTCGCCCACCAGGTCCCCGGAGGCGCGCCCGGCGAGCGCCGGGTTACGGGTCTGGAAGCCCAGCCGCGTCGGGTAGTTGGAGACGATGCCGCCGACGCTGAGCAGCCAGGTGTCCGCGCCGAAGCCGTCCAGGAAGTCCAGCACCCGCGCCACGTCGAGACCGGCGTCGGTCTCCCGCAGATTGGTCTGGAACATCCGGAACGGCTCGCGCCACCAAGGCCGTTGGGCTCCCGGAGCGCTCATCCCGCGCCCCCTGTGCCCGCCGGGCCGCGCCAGTCGAGCCGTACCACCTCAAGCAGTCCTGCCCCCGGCACGGCCACCTCGGCGCGCCCGTCCACGACCCGCACCGCCGCCTCCGTGTCCGCGACGAGCAACCGGGCGGTGGCGTCCGCCGCGCCGGGCGGCAGCGCCACCGACACGGTCTGCGGGGGAAGTTGCTGTACGGAGCGGCGGGTGCCGCGCATGGCCGCCGGGTCGTTGATGTTCACCAGCGCCACACTCAGCGAGCCGAGACCCGCGCGCACCGCCACGTCCACCAGGCCCTCGCCCTCGACGGTCACCGCGGGGGGCCCGCCGAGGGCCCAGCGCACCGCGTTCACCAGCAGCCGCCCGTGGTCCTCCTGTAGCGCCTCCCAGTACACGGCGCCCACGTCGAACGCCGCGTACACGGTGCGCCCGCCGCCCTCGGTGCGGCGGCACACCACCGCGGGCGCGTCCGGCTCCGCGCGGGCGTAGACCTCCTCCATCGGCAGATCGGGGAAGTCGGGCACGAAGCGGAACGGCACCTCGGTGCCGTCCGCGGCCTCGACCCCCAGCACACTGGTCCCGCCGATGATCCGCCCCGCGCCCTCGTACCCCTCGTGCAGCGGATGCGGTGGCCCCGTGAGCGCGGCGTACTTGTTCTTCACGGTGCGGGCCGGCTCCGTGAGCCGCACCCCGAGCAGGTCGCCGAGCGCGAAGCCGTCGCGCTCCGCACCGTCCTCGTCGACGAGACCGGCCCGGTGCAGCGCGACGAGACCGCCGCCTCCCGCCACGAACTCCCGTATCGCACCGAGCTGTTCGTCCCCGAGCCGTTCCGCCCCGGTGAGCACGAGCACCCGGTGTGCGGCGAGCCGGTCCGCGCTCAGCGCGCCGTCCGAGACCAGCTCGAACGGGACCCGGGCCGCCACCAGCGCCTGGTGCACACCGTCTTGGTGGCCACCGCGCAGCCGCTCCTCGCTGGTGCGGTGCGGGGGGACGGCCGCGTCGAGCACGGCGATGTCCGCGGTGGGCGCGAGGGCGGCCAACTGCGGCTCGATCCGCGCGTGCAGCCGGAACAGGTCCGCCACCGGCTCCACCCAACGCCGGTCGGGGACCGCGGCGTTGAACTTCGTCATCCAGGGGTTGATGCCGTGCGCGAAGCCGTCCGCGATCCAGGTCAGCACCTCCGCGGGCGGCGCCACCGAGTCCTTCCAGCGCTGCCGGTGCTCGGGTCCCACCGAGGCGATGAGCTGCGCCGGGCGGTCCGGGTACGCCGCCCGGCTGCGCCGCGCCAACTGCCCCGCGGTCCACAGGGGTTCGGTGCCCGAGCGGCCCTGTCTGTCGATGACGAAGAACGGCGAGTGCCGCTCCGCGACCGCCGGGTCCAGGTCGCGTACGGTCGTCGCCCCCAGGTTGGGGATGAACGAGGCGTGCGGGCGCTCCTGTTTGACCGCCGCGTCCCAGCGGGCCACCAGCTCCCCGAGCATGCCGCGCCGCCAAGCGTCGTAGGCGACCCGCACCGGCTCTGGCGGCGCCGCGGACCCGGGCCCTTCGGCGGGCAGTTCGTACCCCGTGGCCTCGCGGAAGGAGCGGCGCGCCGCCTCGCTGTAGGAGATGCCGCCGTGCCCGTCCCAGCGGTTGGCGAAGACCGCGTCGATGTCGTACTCGCGGGCGATCTCCCGCGCCACCTCGGTGGTGAACTCCCGGTGGTAGCCGCCCGCGGGGCAGGTCAGCCAGGCGCCGGGCAGCGACCAGTGCTCAAGCGGGCGGCCCTGCGGGTCCCGCGCCAGCCACTCGGGGTGTGCCTCGGCGGCGTCCGCGTGCACGGCGTGCGGGTCGATCCTGGCCATCACGTGCAGTCCGAGCCGCCGCGCCCCCTCGACGAGCGTCCCGAAGGGGTCGCTGTCGCCGAGGTGGACGCTGCGGTGATGGAAGGGGACGCGCGTCGGATAGTAGGCGACGTAGCCGCCCGCGCTGAGGCAGAGCGCGTTGGCCCTGCTCTCGCGCATGAGGCCGAGCCAGAAGTCGGCGTCGAAGTGGGCGGGGTCGTCCTCGGCGAGGGTGAGCTGAATCCAGCGGGTCGCTCCTCGCACCCAGTCGGGCGTCCTCTCGGGGGCGTCGGGCGGAACGGCGATGTCACGCAAGAGCGGGCCTCCCGTGCTTGGAGTCCCTTCAGTAGAGCATTTTGTCAGACAAGTTAACAAGCCTGTCGACCGGCTTCGCCCTGTGGCGCTCCCCCGCGCCCGGCTGAAGCGGGGCACGGCCACCGCAGGCGCCCCCCTGCCGACGTGCTCCATGACCCGGTGCGCACGTCCCGGCGCGAGCGGCCTCCCGGAGCATTCCCGCAGGTAAGGACGGGCCCCGCTGGTCATAGCGTCCCGGCTGGTGTCATCATGCCGTCTCATGGCGATCGAGCGGCAGACCTACAAGGGGCGGGCGTACCAGGAGATACGTCAGATGCTCGTGCACGGGGAACTGGCGCCCGGGGCCAAGGTGGTGGTGCGGGTGATGGCCGAGCGCCTCTCGCTCTCGCCGACACCGATCAAGTCCGCGCTCGCCGGTCTCGAACGCGACGGCTTCCTGGTGGCGGTGCCGCACCGCGGCTACTTCGTGCCCGAGGTCGCCGTCGGCGACATGCGCGAGATCTACGAGCTGCGCGAGGCGCTCGACGGAGTCGCCGCCAGGGACGCGGCCGTCGCGCCCGGCGCCGCCGAGTTCGTACGCGCCGAACTGCTGCCGCTCTACGAGGAGCAGCGCAGGCTCCTCGACGAGCAGGGCGGGCAGGGCTACAGCGATGTCGACGTGGCCTTCCACCGCGCCATCTGGCACGCCTCGGGCAACAGCAGACTGGCGGGGATCATGGACAACCTCGGGGGGCAGTTGCGGTTCGGCTCCGGGTCCTCGTCCCGGGCGCCCGGGCGGGTCCCCGAGGCGCTCGACGAGCACGCGGCGATCATGGAAGCCGTCGCCGCGGGCGACGCGGAGCGCGCCGAGGCGCTGGCCAGGGCCCATGTGCGGCGGGCCGCCGAGGCGTTCGGCGGCGTTGTCACCCCCGACTCCCTCGCCCCCTACCGCCATCCGGAACCCCCGGCCGCGCGCGCCTGACGCAGGCACCGCGGCTTCCGCCGGGACCGTTCAGACCTTCACGACGGTGAGGTGCCCACCGCTCAGAGCGGCGAGGTTGTCCGGATCGGAAGTGAGAACCGTGACGGGTCCTGGGGCGGCGAGAGCGGTCGCGCAGAGCATGGCGTCGATGGCGTACTTGTGCCCATGAAGTCCGGCGTCGGCGAGGAGGGCGGCGGCGCGCCGGGCGATCGGCTCGGTGACTGCCTCGACGACGAGCCGCGACAGGGTCCACTCCAGGGCCGGGCGGTTGACGCGGGGGTGGACAACCTCCACCAGGGTCGCCGCCGTTGTGATCACCCGCAGGTCGTCGGCGCGGGCGAGGGCGAGCCAGGCGGTGACGGCGCGGTCGCGCAGCACGGCCTTGGCGAGGCCCTCGCTGTCGAGGACGAGGGTGCCGCCGGGGATGGCGGGGGAGCGGGTCACGCGGTGTTCTTCCCGCCCCGTGCCTGCTCCCGGCGCGCGTGGTGGAGTTGGTCGCGCAGCGCCTGGATCTCCTCCTCGGTGACGGGGCCGTGCTCGGCCTCGGCGACCTGGATCAGTTCGTTGAGGTCGTCGCGTTCGATCTGACGCGCGACCGCGGCGGAAACATAGGCGGACAGGCCCGAAGGGCCGCCGCGGGCCTTGGCGGCCTCGGCGATGTCGCGAGGCATGGTGATCGAATACTTGGCGGTAGGGTCGCTCATGCTCCTTATGCTACCTCGCATCCTCCCCGGCTTCTCCGCAGCCGTGCCCCGGCCCCTGTAAACGCCCCGTTACATCTACCCCCGAGCATCACGAAGAGTGAGACAACCCCTTGACGGCCCTCTGATTTTGGATTCAAAATCCAAAACGTCTCCCGTCTCCGTCCGAGGAGCCCCATGCCGTACTCAGCCCTCAGCCACCTCGAATGCTCAAGGACCGGCAAGCGTTACGACGCCGACCTGGTCCAAGGGGTCAGCGAGGCCGGTGTGCCGCTACTGGCGCGCTACGACCTGGAGCGGGTCGCCGCGACCGTCACGCCCGGCGACCTCGCCTCCCGCCCCGCCGACCTCTGGCGCTACCACGAGGTGCTGCCCGTACGGGACGAGTCCCGGGTCGTCACCCTCGGCGAGGGCATGACACCGCTGCTGCCGATGCGTGCGTACGGCGCCTCGATCGGGGTCCCGGGACTGCTGATGAAGGACGAGGGCCTGGTGCCCACCGGCAGCTTCAAGGCGCGCGGCGCCGCCGTCGGGGTGTCGAGGGCCGCGGAACTCGGTGTGACCGGCGTGGCGATGCCCACCAACGGCAACGCGGGCGCCGCCTGGGCGGTCTACGCGGCCAGGGCCGGGATGCGCAGCCTCATCGCGATGCCGGTGGACGCACCCCCGATCACCCGCGCCGAGTGCGTGGTCGCCGGGGCCGAGCTGTACCTGGTGGACGGGCTCATCGGCGACGCGGGCAAGCTCGTGAACGCCGCCGTGCGGGAGCGCGACGGCTACCAGGAGGTCTCCACGCTCAAGGAGCCGTACCGGCTTGAGGGCAAGAAGACCATGGGGTACGAGATCGCCGAGCAGCTCGGCTGGCGCACCCCCGATGTGATCCTCTACCCGGCGGGTGGCGGTGTCGGCCTCATCGGCATCCACAAGGCCCTGCTGGAGATGCGTGAACTCGGCTGGATCAAGGGCGAGTTGCCGCGCCTCGTCGCCGTGCAGGCGGAGGGGTGCGCACCGCTCGTGAAGGCGTACGAGGAGGGCAAGGACGTCAGCGAGCCCTTCCCCGACGCCCACACCGTCGCCTTCGGCATCACCGTGCCCAAGGCGCTCGGCGACTTCCTGGTGCTGAAGGCCGTACGCGAGACCGAGGGCACCGCCATCGCCGTCAGCGACGCGGAACTCCTCGCGGAGCAGCGGCAACTCGCCCACAAGGAAGGCGCGTTCGTCTGCCCCGAGGGCGCCGCCTGCTTCGCCGCCGCCCGCCGGCTGCGGGAGTCGGGCTGGCTGCGCGAGGGCGAGAGCACCGTCGTCCTGAACACCGGCGCCGGGATCAAGTACCCCGAGACCGTCCCCGTCGACGTGCCCACCCTGGCCGTCGACGCCCACATACCGTCACCGACGGACGGCTGACCCGCCGCGGGGTGTCCGACCCCATCCGGTCGTACGCGACGGCCGGACACCCCGCGGCGCCAGCCCTCCGGCACACCCGGCAGGAGGCGAACCATGCGTGCCCCCCGGATACCCCGCGCCCCCGGGGCGCTGCGACAGGGGTCCGTCGCGGTGCTGCTGGCCGCGGCGCTCACCGCCTGCGCGCTGCCCACCACCACCGGCGGCTCCGCCCCCGGCGACTCGCGGCTCACGGTGGACCTCGCCGCCTACCCGGCGAGCCTCGACCCCGGGCTCCAGTACGACACCGACTCGTACTCCGTCTACCGCAACATCTTCGACCAACTGCTGCACCGCGACCCCAAGACCAACGAGCCGGTGCCGTGGCTCGCCAGAAAGTGGCACAGGACGTCGCCCACCACCTGGGTGTTCACCCTCCGCGACGACGTGCGGTTCAGCGACGGCAGCCGGCTCACCGCGGCCGACGCGGCGTTCAGCATCGAGCGCATCCTCGACCCGAAGCTCGGCAGCCAGCAGAACGCCAACTTCTCCGCGGTCGACAAGGCCACCGGCAGCGGCAACACCCTCACCCTCACCACCAAGTACCCCTCACCCACCCTCCTCACCTACCTGACCACGCTCTCCGTGGTGCCGGAGGCGTATGTGAAGAAGGTGGGCAACGCCAAGTTCAACCTGCGCCCGATGGGCTCGGGGCCCTATGTGCTCCAGAACGCCATCTCCGGCTCCCAGGTGCAGTTGCGACGCAATGAGCACTGGTGGTCGCAGCGGCCCCCGATCAGGGCCGTCACCTTCCGCGCGGTGCCCTCGCCCGCGAGCCGGGTCGCCGACCTCACCTCCGGCAAGGCGGACATCGCCGACGCGATGACCCCGGACAACGCCATCCAGATGAAGAGCGCCAGCAACCTCAAGGTGCTCTCCTCGCCCACCGAACGCGTCAGCTACCTCGCCTTCAACGCCCTCAAGGGCGGGCCCACGAACGACCCGCGGGTGCGCAGGGCCATCAGCCTCGCCATCGACTACAAGTCGCTGATCTCCGCGCTCGAACAGGGCTACGCGAAACAGGTCAACAGCGTCCTCACCCCGCTCGCCGAGGGCTACCCCAAGGCGCTGAAGAACTACGCGTACGACCCGGCGGAGGCACGCGACCTCGTACGGCGGGCGGGCGCGCGCGGCAAGACGGTGGTGATGGCCACCTCGCCCACCTACGACCCGCAGATCGTGCAGGTCATCCAGGCGTACATTCAGGACACCGGCCTCAAGGTCGCCATCCGGAACACCGACCAGGCCACCTATCTGAAGAAGGTGCAGGGCCCCTCGCACGACTGGGGCTCCATCCGCTTCGGCCAGTGGTCCTGCTCCTGCCTTGACGCGGACGGTGTGGCCTACCCGCTCTTCCACACCGGCACCGTGTGGAGCTCGTACCACAGCGCCGCCTTCGACGCCCTCGTCGACAAGGCGCGTGCCACCATCGACCCCGCCGCCAGGGAGAAGCTGTACGCACGTGCCTACGGCGTCCTCAACAAGGACGTCCCCGGCATCGGCCTCTTCCAGATCTACTCGATCTACGGCGCCAACAAGCGGCTCGACTGGCAGCCCGACGCCCAACAGAGCTTCTTCGTAGCCGACATGAGGTTCACGTCATGAACCGTCGCGCCCTCGGCCGGGGCACCCTCACCGCCGCGGCCCAGTACCTCGGGGTCAGGCTCGGGCAGGCCGTCATCGCCCTGTGGGGTGTGACCACCGCGGTGTTCTTCGCCCTCCGCCTCTCCGGCGACCCCGCCCAGCTCCTCGCCCCGCAGGGCGCCACCCGCGCCGACATCGCCCGGCTGCGCGCACAGCTCGGCCTCGACGAGTCGGTGTGGCACCAGTACCTGGACTTCCTGAACGGGCTGCTCCACGGCGACCTCGGCTACTCCTACGTCCAGCACGAGCCCGCGCTCACCCTGATCCGCCAGCGCATCCCCTACACCGTCGACCTGGCGCTCGCCGCGCTGCTGCTGACGGTGGTGCTCGGGGTCGGCGCCGGCATGGTGATGGCGCTGAACCGGGGCCGCTGGCCCGAGCGGGTGCTGATGCCGGTGGTGCTCGTGGGGCAGGCGATGCCCGCGTTCTGGACCGGCATCCTGCTGATCCTGCTGTTCTCCGTCACCTTCCGCATCCTGCCGTCCACCGGCTACGGCGGCATCACCTCGCTGATCCTGCCCGCGGTCACCCTGGCGTCGCTGTCCGCCGCCACCGTCGCCCGCATCACCCGCGGCGCGGTCCTCGAACAGCTCGGCCGCGACTACGTGCGCACCGCGCGCGCCAAGGGCGCGGGCACCGCCCGTCTCGTGGTGCGCCACCTCGCCCGCAACGTGTCCGTACCGGTCCTCACCGTCCTCGCGCTCGAAGTTGCCAACCTGCTCGGCGGCTCCGTCGTCACCGAGCTGATCTTCGCGTGGCCCGGGCTCGGCCAGCTCACCGTGCAGTCCGTGGACGGGCGGGACTTCCCGCTCGTGCAGGCCATCGTGATCCTCGCCGCGCTCGTGTACATCGTGGTCAACCTGGTCACCGACATCGCCTACGCCCTCATCGACCCGCGTATCGGCACTCTCGGAAAGGCGGCCGGGGCATGAGCGACACCACCACGGCGGGCGCGGCACCCGCCCCGCCGCTGCCCGCCGACACCCCCGCGCCCCGGGCCCGCGCACCCCGCCGCAGGGGGCTGCTGCCCGCGGCCCTCGTGGTGCTCTACGTCCTCCTCGCGCTGATCGCCCCGGTGATCTCCCCGTACGACCCCAACCACGCCGACCTGGTCTCCCGGCTCAGCGAGCCCTTCACCACCGCCCACGGCCACTTCCACCTGCTGGGCACCGACGCCCTCGGCCGTGACGTGCTCAGCAGGATCTTCTACGGCTCCCGGGTGTCGATCGCGGTCGCCGCGGCCACCGTGGTGGTCTCCGGGGTCTTCGGCGTCCTCATGGGGGTGGCCGCGGGGTGGTACCGCGGCTGGGTCGGCGCGGTGGTGATGCGGATCGCGGACATCGCGCTGTCGGTGCCGTTCTTCCTGCTGGCGATCCTGGTGGTGGCCGTCCTCGGCCCCAGCCTGGTCAACGTGGTGATCTGCCTGGCCCTCGTACGGTGGCCCCGCTACACCCGCATCGCCTACTCCAGCGTGCTGGAGACCAGGGAGCGCGGCTTCGTGCGCGGCGCGGTCGCGGTCGGCGCGCCCGGCTTCTGGATCGTCACCCGGCACATCCTGCCCGAGGTGCTGCCGCTCGCGGTGGTGGTCGCCACCCTCGAACTCGGCCTGATGGTGGTGTTCGAGGCGTCGCTGTCGTTCATCGGCCTCGGGGTGCAGCCGCCCACCGCGTCCTGGGGCTCGATGCTCTCCGACGGCCAGCAGTACGTGGCCACCGCCTGGTGGCTCGTCACCTTCCCCGGGCTCGCCCTCTTCGGCCTCGTACTGGCGGTGAACCTGCTCGGCGACACCGTGCGCGACCGCCTCGACCCGCGCCGGAGTGTCCCGCGCGGTGCCTTCCGGCGGCGCACGTCCCGCCGCGGGCCCGGCTGGCTGCGCTCGCGCGCCGCGCAGGGCGCCACGGACTCAGAACCGACCTCCCCCAAGGGGGCCTGACATGCTCGACTACCGGGACCAGTTCACCGGCGCCCGGGTGGTGGTGACCGGCGCCGCCGGGATCTTCGGCACCTGGATCGCGGAGGCGTTCGCCGCCGCGGGCGCCGACCTGCTGCTCACCGACGCCCGCGAGGAACCCCTCGCGGCGCTCGCCGACCGGCTCGGGGCCCGCCGCCTCGCCGCCGACCTCGGCGACGGCGCGGGCCTCGCCGCCCTCGGCGACGCGGTGGAGCACACCTGGGAGAGCCCCGACGTCCTCGTCAACAACGCCGGGCTCTACCCCCGCACCCCGCTCGCCACCACCGGCCCTGAGGAGGTGCGCCGCATCCTCGACGTCAACGTGGTCGCGCTCCACGAACTGACCCGCCGCGCGGTGGCCGCGATGACCGCCGCCGGAGTGCCCGGCAGCATCGTCAACATCAGCTCGGGCGCCGCCGTGCGCCCCGGCGCCGGCGGCTCGGTGTACGCGGCGAGCAAGGCCGCCGTGGAGGTGCTGACCAGGTCGCTCGCCCTCGAAGCCGCCCCGCACGGCATCCGCGTCAACGCGGTGCAGCCCGGGTTCGCACCCGGCAGCGAGGTCAGCGCGCTCGGCGCCGGCCATGTCGCATCGATGCGGCGCCGTATCCCCCTCGGCCGCACCTCGGGCCCGGCCGACGCGCCCGCCGCCGTGCTCTGGCTGGCGTCGGGGGACGCGTCGTTCGTGACCGGGACCACCCTCGCCGTGGACGGCGGCAGGACCGCGGGCGACCACACACCGCCGCCCGCCGCACCCGCGGAAGGAGACGGCCGATGAACGGCCCCTACCCCTGGCCCGAAGGGCGGCGCGCCGGGCTCTGCGTGACGTTCGACTTCGACGGCGAGTCCCCGATGCTGTGGCGGCGCCGCGACGATCCGCCGCACGACGTCGGCGAGTTGGAGCAGCGCCGCTACGGGCCGCGCCGCGGCGTACGGCACGTCCTCGCCGCCCTGGAGCGCACCGGCGTACGCGCCACGTTCTTCGTGCCGGGCTGGATCGCCGGCACCTACCGCGGCGCGGTCGCCGAGATCCACGCCGCCGGGCACGAGATCGCCCTGCACGGCTGGCTCCACGAGCCGCCCGCCGCACTCGGCGCCGACGAGCTGCGCACCACCCTCACCCGCGCCCGCGACCTCCTCGGCGACATCACGGGAACCGCACCGGCCGGCTACCGCTCGCCCAGCTTCTCCATGCCGCCCGACGCGTTCGGCACCCTCGCGGGGCTCGGCCTCGGCTACGACAGCTCCCTCATGGGCGACGACCGGCCCTACCTCGTGGACGACGTGGTGGAGGTCCCGGTGGACTGGGCCACCGACGACGCCGTCTACTACCGCTACACCGGCCACAGCGAGACCCGCCCGCCCTACGGCGCCAGCGTGCTGTACGACGCCTGGCTCGGGGAACTGGAGGGCGCGAGGGAGGCGGGCACCCTGGTCAACCTGACCGTGCACCCCTGGCTCTCCGGACGCCCGGCGCGCGTGCTGCGGCTGCGTGAACTGCTGGAGACCGCCAAGGAGTTCGGCGACATCTGGATCGGCACCGCGGGCGAACTCGCCGCCCACCACCGGGCCGCTGGGGCGTCCCACCCCGCCTCACGGCAGGTCGGCGCGGACAGCCTCGGGTGGCCGCGGTGAGCGCCGCGCAGGCCACCGCCGCGGTGGCGGACGACGACACCGTGCTGGACGTGCGGGACCTGCGGGTCTCCTTCGGCCCCGGGCTCGACGCGGTGGACGGGCTCACCCTGAGCGCGCGGCGCGGCGAGACCGTCGCGGTCGTCGGCGAGTCCGGGTGCGGCAAGACCCTCAGCGCGCTCGCCCTCGCGGGACTGCTCCCCGAGGGCGCCACCGCCACCGGGTCCGCGCTGCTCGACGGGGACCAGCTCGTCGGCAGGAGCGAGCGGCAGTGGCGCGCGCTGCGCGGCACCAGGGTCGGCATGATCTTCCAGGACGCGGCCACCGCGCTCAACCCGCTGATGGCCGTGGGCGCCCAGATCGAGGAGGTCATGGCCATCCACGGCACCCACCGCAGGGCCGAGCGGCGCGAACGCGCGGTGCGGCTGCTGGAGTCGGTGGGCGTCCCCGACGCCGCGGTGCGCGCCCGCAGCCATCCGCACCAGCTCTCCGGCGGCATGCGCCAGCGCGTGATGATCGCCATGGCGCTCGCGGGCTCGCCCGACCTGGTGGTCGCCGACGAGCCCACCACCGCGCTCGACGTCACCGTGCAGGCGCAGGTGCTCGCGCTGCTGCGGGAGTCCACCAGGGACGCCGCGGTGCTCTTCATCACCCACGACATGGGCGTCGTCGCGGAGATCGCCGACCGGGTCGTCGTGATGTACGCGGGCCTCGTCGCCGAGGCGGGGCCGCTCGCGGAAGTCCTCGACCGGCCCCACCACCCGTACACCGCCGCCCTGTTGGCGTCCGTGCCGGACCCGGACGACCCCCGCGAGGGCGAACTGCCCACCATCCCGGGCCGGGTGCCGCCGCTCGGCGAGCGCGGCGCGGGCTGCCCCTTCCTCGACCGCTGCCCCAAAGCTCGCGACCGCTGCCGCGAACGCCCGCCGCTCACCGAGGTCACCCCGGGCGGCTCGGCCGCCGCCTGCTGGTACCCGGAACACACCGCCGCCCGTGAGGAGGCACCGTCATGACCGCCGCCACGGAGCCCGCCACCGCCACGGAACCCCTGGTCAGGGCCGAGGGGCTGACCAAGCGCTACCAGGTGCGCACCCCCGCGGGGCGGCGCGCCCTCACCGCCGTCGACCGTGTCGACCTCACCGTGGGACCCGGCCGCATCGTCGCCGTGGTCGGCGAGTCGGGGTGCGGCAAGTCCACCACCGGGCGGCTGCTGCTCGCCTTGGAACGGCCCACCGAGGGCACGGTCACCGTCGGCGGGCGGGACGTCAACCGGCTCGGCAAGAAGGAGCTGCGGCTGCTGCGCCGTGACATGCAGCCGGTGTTCCAGGACCCGTACGACTCGCTCAACGGCCGGATGAGCGTCGAGCGGATACTCTCCGAGCCCGCCAGGGTGCACGGTGTCCCCCTCGGCGGCCCCGGCGGCGCCCGCCCCGTCGCCGAACTCCTCGACCTGGTCGGCCTCGCGTCCTCGTACGCCGAGCGGCACCCGCACGAGCTGTCCGGCGGCCAGCGCCAACGCGTCGCGATCGCACGGGCCTTGGCGCTCGACCCGAAGTTCGTGGTGTGCGACGAGGCGGTCTCCGCGCTGGACGTCTCGGTGCAGGCGCAGGTCGTCAACCTGCTCAGCAGGCTCCAGCGCGAACTCGGCCTCGCCTACCTCTACATCAGCCACGACCTCGCCCTGGTACGGCACCTCGCCCACGAGACCGCCGTGATGTACCTCGGCCGCGTCGTCGAACAGGGGCCCACCAAGGCGCTGTTCGCCGATCCGCGGCACCCGTACACCCAGCTCCTGCTGGCCGCCGTGCCCCGCCCCCGGGTGCGCCGCGACGGCGGCACCGAGGCCCGGCGGGCCACCGTGCGGGCCGGGGAGCTGCCGAGCCCCCTCGACCGGCCCCCTGGCTGTGTCTTCTCCACCCGCTGCCCGCTGGCGACGGACCGCTGCCGCACCGAGGAGCCCGCCCTGCGGGAGGTCGCGGGCCGCAGGGCCGCCTGCCACTACGCGGAGACCGCGGAGGCGGTGGCATGAGCGCGGGGAACACCGCGGCGGGCGCCCGGTTCGCCGCAGCGGCGCGAGCACGCACCGGGGCCGTCGCCGACGAACTCCTGGAACTCAGCCACGCCCTCCACGCCCGCCCCGAACTGCGCTTCGAGGAGCACGAGGCGGCAGGGCGGCTGCGCGCGCTGCTCGCCGGGCACGGCTTCGCCGTCGAGGAGGGCACCGGCGGCCTGCCCACCGCGTTCCGCGCCGAACGGGTCTTCGGGGAGCCGGGCGCGGGCCCGGTGCTCGCGGTGTTCTGCGAGTACGACGCGCTGCCCTCGCTCGGGCACGGCTGCGGGCACAACGTGATCGCCGCAGCGGGCGCGGGCGCCGCCCTCGCCACCGCCGCCCTCATGGCAGAACACGGCGCCAAGGGAACGCTGTTGGTGATCGGCAGCCCGGGCGAGGAGGGCGGTGGCGGCAAGGTGCGGCTGATCGAGGCCGGGGTGCTCGACGGCGTCGACGCCGCGGTCATGGTGCACGCGGCCGGATATGACGCGGTGTCACGGACCAACCTGGGGCGGCTCTCCCTCGAAGCGGTCTTCACCGGACGCGCCTCGCACGCCTCCGCGGCGCCCGAGCGCGGCAGGAACGCGCTGGACGCGGCCACCCTGCTGCTGGTCGCGCTCGGGCTGCTGCGCCAGCAGCTCACCCCGGACTCCCGGGTGCACGCCAAGGTGGCGGAGGGCGGCCAGTCCATCAACATCATCCCCGAGCACACCAGGGTCGAGCTGTTCGCGCGCGCCACCGACAGCGGCTATCTGCGCGGACGGCTGCTCGACGCGGTGCACGACTGTGTGCGCGGCGCGGCCATCGCCACCGGCACCGACTACACGTTCGGCGAGAAGGCGCCCGCGTACGACCCGATGGACCCGAGCCCCGTGCTCACCGCACTCGCCGCGGACGCCTTCGCCGCGCTCGGCAGGCCCATCCCGCCCGGCAGCGGCTGGGCGGGACCCGCGGGCTCCACCGACATGGGCAACGTCAGCATGCGGGTGCCCGCGCTGCACGCCTACGTGGACGCGGTGCCGGGCGCCGCCCTGCACACCAGGGACTTCGCGGCGGGCGCCGCCTCGCCGCCCGCCGACGCGGCGGTGCTCGACGGCGGCGCCATGCTGGCGGCCGTCCTCATGGCGCTGTTCACGGAGCCTGAACTGCTGGAACGGGCCCGCGCCGCGTTCGCGGAGAACCACTCGACCAGCCCTGGAAGCAAGGGCGTTGCGGACGGGGGCGGGTCATGAGCGGGCGCCGTCCCGGCACCATGCCGGAGGACCTGGCCGCGCTGGCGCTCGCCGGAGCGCCCGCACTCGCCCCCGACGGCACCTGGGCGGTGTGCTCCGTACAGCGCACCGCCCCCGACCGCACCCGCCACCACGCGCACCTCCTGCGCTACCCCACCGGGCCCGGGGCCCCGCGCGTCCTCACCGACGAGGGCGCCTGGTCCGACACCGCGCCCGCGGTCTCGCCCGACGGCTCCCTGACGGTCTTCCGCAGCGACCGCGACGGCGCCCCGGGACTCTGGCTCGTGCCCTCGGCGGGCGGCACCCCCGAGCCCGTCGCGGGCGCCCCCGAGGGGCGGCCCGTGGTGTTCGCATGGCTCGACGCCGAGCGCGTCGCCGCGGTGTACGCCAGGCCGGACGGCACCCGGGCGCCCGCGCCCGTGGTCATCGACTGGCTGCGGTACAAGGCGGACGGCGCGGGCGGCCCCGTCGAACCCCTGGACACCCTGTGGCTGCTCACCGTCGGCCGCGACGGGCGGCCCGCCGACGCGGCCAGGCTCGTCGAGGGCGGCCCCGCCCGGCGCCTCGGCACCCCGGTGCCCGACGGTGCGGGCGGTGTGTTCTACACGGTGCGCCCGCGGCACGCGGACACCGCGGAGCCCGGCGGAGAAGTGCGCCGGCACACCCCGGCGACCGGCGCCGACGAGTCGGTGTGGCGGGCGCCCGCGCCGGTCCGCGCGCTGGCGGTGACCGGCTCCGGGCGCCCCGTCGCGCTGGCCCCCGGGGCCGCGGGCCACAGCGTGGACCCACCGCGGCTGTGGTGGGCGGACGAGGGCGCGCCCGTCTTCCCCGGCCAGGACCTGGAGTGCGAGTACTCGGTACGGGCCGACGCCCGCCCCGGCGGCGCTGCCCGGCTGCTCGCCGCCGACGGGGAGCGGATCGTGTTCGCCGCCACCGTGCACGGCGAGGCCGCACTCTACGCGGGCACGTCCGACGGTGGCCCCGCGCGCCGCCTCACCCCTCCCGGGCGCTCCGTCACGGACTTCGCGACCGCCGCGGGAACCACCGTCTGCTGCCTCGAATCGGCCACGGAGCCGGTCGAGTTGTACACGGTGGTGCCGGGCGGGCGCCGTCTGTCGGCGCTGAACACCGCGTGGGCGCGGGCGGCGCGCCCGGTGGCGCCCGAGGAGGTGTCCCTCACCTCGCCGGACGGCCTCCCCCTGCGCGGGCTGCTGTACCGCTCGCCCACCGCCCGCCGCGGCGACGTGCTGCTGCGGCTGCACGGCGGCCCCCATATGACGTACGGCAACGCGTTCGACGTGGAGACCCAGAGCCTGCTGTCGGCCGGTTTCCATGTGCTGCTGCCGGAGATACGCGGCGGCTCAGGCCGCGGCGGCGCCTTCCGCGCGCTGAGCGTGGGGGAGTGGGGCCGCGGCGACCTCGCGGACGTGCTGGCGTTCGCGGACCATGCGGTCGCCACCGGGCTCGCGGACCCCGACCGGCTCTATCTGAGCGGCGGCAGCTACGGCGGCTACCTCGCCAACTGGACGGTGACACGCACCGGCCGCTTCCGCGCCGCCGTGTCGGAGCGCTCGATCTCCAACCTGCTGTCCAAGTACGGCACTTCGGACAACGGCTTCTCCGTCAACCGCCACGAGTTCGGCGGCGCCGACCTGTTCGACGCGGCGGGCGCCGCCGAGCTGTGGGACCGCTCACCGCTCGCGCACGCGGCGGCGGTCACCACGCCGCTGCTCCTCGTCCACGGGGAGGTCGACCAGCGCTGCCCCGTCGAGCAGGCCGAGCAGTTCTATGCGGCCCTGCGCCGCCGGGGACACGACGTCACCCTCGCCCGCTACCCCGGCGCCTCCCACGACTTCGCCTCCGCGGGCCGCCCCGACCACCGACTGCACCGGCTCGGTCTTATCCTCGACTGGCTGCGCGCGCACGCGTCGTAGCAGGTGTCATGCCGGGCCGCCTCGCCCGCCCCCCGACGGGCGAGACGGCCCGCGTCATGGGACCGGGTTATCCGTGTGCCTCTCTCGTCCCTGGTGAAGCACCAGGAAAACAGCCACCGCTCTCTGTCGGCTCTCATCCGCCTCTCACCGCTTGACAGCCCCGTGACCTTGGAAGACGGTACGCCGCGACCGAGCGCGCAGGGCGGGCCCGCGCCCTCAGCAGGGGCGGTGCGGGGGAAGGCCGCCGGAATTCGCGGTGGTTCACCACCCCGGCGTGGTGAACCGGAGACCGCCGTCGCCGTCGTTCCCCAGGAGCCACACGGCCGCGTCGGCCCGCGTGAGGTGGTATTACCCTTTTCGCGTGACGAAGCCCACCGATCCCCCGGCCCCGGGGCCGCAGGTCGCGCCGGGTCGGGCCCCGGCCAACCAAGGCCGCCGGGTTGCCGCGCGCAACCGGGCCGCCCTCATCGCCGCCGCCCGCGAGGTCTTCGCGGAGCAGGGGCTCAGCGCCCCGCTGTCCGCCGTCGCCCGCCGCGCCGGGGTCGGGCAGGGGAGTTTCTACCGGCACTTCGCCGATCGGGCCGCCGTCGCCTCCGCCGTCCTCGACGAGAACGTGCGGCAGATCGAACAGGCCGCCGAGGAGCCCGCTGCCGACCTCGCGTCCGTGCTGGGTGTGGTCACGTGGAGCCTGACCCGCTCGACGGCCTTCGTCGACCTGCTGCGGGTCCAGGGCGACGAGGCGCACGCACGGCGGCTGGCCGACCGGGTGCGTACCGTTCTCGGCGGCTGCCTGCCCGCCGCGGGGAGCGACCTGACCGCCGACGATCTCATGCTCGCCGTCGCCATGGTCTCCGGCGCCGTGGGCGGCCCCGACCTCGTGGACCGGGAGCGCGTGGCGCTCGCGGCCTGGCGGCTGCTCGGCATCGAGGTGGGACCGCTGCGGCCGGCCGGCCCGTGAGTCAGCCGCCGTTGGACAGGCGGATGCCCTTCGCCAGGGGTGTGAACGCGTAGACGTAGCCGCCGGAGGGGCCGCTGACCGTCATGTACGCCTTCCTGCCTCCCGGTGCGATGGCGACGTTGGTGGCCGATTCGAGCCCCTTCGCCTCCTTCGCGGGGATCTCGACGGTCCCCAGGCGCGCTCCGTACTCGCTGAAGACCGCCATCGCCGGACGGCCGTGCAGCGCCTGGTAGAGGTTGCCCTCGGCGTCCACGCCGATCGAGTCCGTCTGGGCCAGGCCCCCGTCGACGTGGATGGCCTCGTGCCGGCTCTTCACTGTCGTCCTGTCGGCGTCGAGCAGCAGGTACGAGACCGTGTCCGTGGCCAGTTCGCTGATCCACAGACCGCGCAGGCCGGGGTCGAACATCACGCCGTTGGGGTGCGCGAGTCCGTCGGCCAGGACCGAACTGCCCCTGCCGTCGCGGTCGATGCGCACGACGCGGCCCTCGGCCTCGCCGGTCCTCATGCCCTGGAGGTCGCTGATGTACAGGTTTCCGTCGTCGTCGAAGACGATGTCGTCCGGGTTCATCACCGAGCCGTCGACCTCGCCGGAGAAGAACACCCTCGGGTCCGAGCCGTCCTGGGCCAGGCTGACGATGCGGCCGGAGCCGTAGTCGGTCAGGTAGACGCGGCCGTCGCGCGGGCTGATCTGCGCCGAGGTGAAAGCGCTCGTCCTGTCCGTGTAGACGCCCTTGTGCGCGCCTGTTTCCACATCGACCGAGAGGAGTTTGGGCGCGCCGGGCGGCGCCGTGACGTCCACGACGTACAGGTCACCGGCTCGGTTCAGGACCGGCCCCTCAAGAAGGGTCATGCCGGTGGCCTGGTGGGCGTCGGTGACGTGCGCGATCCGGGTGGCGTGCAGAGTGCGCCCCTCCGGGGAGGCGGGGCGGGCGTCCGCGGGGGCGGCCCGTTCCGTGCCGCATCCGGTGGACAGCGCGAGGAGACCGAGGGCCGCCGCCAGTGCCGGCAGGGCGCGGGAAGCACGCGGCCGGGGCATTCGGGTCGGGAGGGTCATGCGGGGGACTGCTCCGTTCTGTGGGCTCGTGGGGGGTCGTCGTGGGCGTGGGGGCCCGGTGGGTCGTCGTCCGGCGCCGGGGTCTGCGGGGCCCGGACGGCCCGGCCGGGTCAGGCGGCCGACCAGCCGCCGTCGGACGGCAGGATCGCGCCGTTGACGTTCACGGCGTCCTCGCTCAGCAGAAAGGTGATGGAGGCGGCCAGTTCCCCGGCCATCGCAAGACCGGGGATCGCCACCCGCATCCGCGCCGTGCGGGACGAGCCGTAGGGAGCGCCCTTCGGCACGTGGATACCGGTGGCGACGGCGCCCGGCGCCACCGCGTTGACCCGCACGCCCGTGCCCGCGTACTGGTACGCCGACGCCTTCGTCAGGCCGACGAGCGCGTGCTTGGACGTCGTGTAGGCGGCGCCGGCGGCCGAACCCCGCAGTGCGGCCTCGGAGACGATGTTGACGATCCGGCCGCCGCCCGCCGCGAGCATGCCGGGCACCACGGCGCGCATCAGGAGCATCGGGCCGTCGACGTTGACGCGCATGACGCGTTGCCATACCTCTGCGTCGACCTCGTGCACGGCCGCGTCGTCGTCCATCACGCCCGCGACGTTCGCGAGTGCGTCGACCCGCCCGCCCGCCGCGACGACCACGGCGGTGGCGGAGGCGGGTTCTGTGACGTCGGCGGGGACGGGCACGATGGCGCCGCCCAGTTCGGCGGCCAGGGCCGTGAGCCTGTCCTCCCGGACGTCGACGGCCACGACGCGCCCGCCCTCGCGCACGACGCGTGAGGCCACCGCCCGGCCGATCCCGGAGGCGGCGCCGGTGACGACGACGGTCTGGCCGGCGAACCGGTCGGCCGTGACCCGCTCCGTCCACGCCTCGGGACCGCCGCTCTCGCTGCCGGGACCGGTCGTCGGTACCGGGGCCGGAGCCCCGGCCGCGGGCGGCGCCCCGGTGGGTTCGCTGGCCCCGGCGGCGGCGACCAGCGTGTCGACGAGTTCCGCCGGGAGAGCCCCCGTCCGCGACCGCGCGAACCGCTCGAGCGGCAGCCCGAGGTCGGGGACGAGATCGCCTTCGCTCCGGTCTCCCAAGGCCAGCATGCCACGCAGCACTTGCCCGGCGGCGGGGTGCGCGAGCCAGTCGCGCAGCGGGGAGGCACGGGTGAGTTCGGGCATGAGGGGCCTTTCCTGGTGAGTGCGTGACCGAGCGGCTGGCGCCTCGGCGGGTTGCTGCGGACCCTACCGGACAGCCTTGTCCGGTTGTTGGGTTACGGTACTCACGACCGTGCGGCACGCCCGGCGCGAGCCCCGCGCCGCACCGCTCCCCACGAACTCCCCACGAGAGGAAGCCGACGCATGCCCCTGCCCCCCTGCGCCGCAACTCCCCCCACCCCGCAGGAGACGGCCGCGCTGCGCGAGCGCTACCGCACCGAACGCGAGCGCCGCGTCCGCCCCGACGGAACAGCCCAGTACCGTTCCACCACCGCCGAGTTCGGGTACTTCGCCGCCGACCCGTACGCGGGGGACGTCCCGGAGCGCGAACCGCTGCGCGACACGGTGGACGTCGCGATCGTGGGCGGCGGGTTCGGCGGGCTCCTGGCGGGCGCCAGGATGCGACAGCGGGGCGTGCGGAGGGTACGGGTCATCGAGAAGGGCGGCGATTTCGGAGGCACTTGGTACTGGAACCGCTACCCCGGCGTCCACTGCGACATCGAGTCCCACGTCTACCTGCCGATGCTCGACGAGACCGGCTACGTACCCGAGTGGAAGTACGCACCGGGCGAGGAGATCCGGCGGCACGCGGTCCGGATCGCGAAGCGCTTCGGCCTCTACGACGAAGCCCTGTTCTCCACCGTCGTCACCGCCCTCACCTGGGACGAATCCGCCCATCTGTGGACGGTGTCGACCGACCGCGGCGACGAGTTCCACGCCACCTATGTGGTCACCGCCACCGGCACGCTCTCCGAGCCCAAGCTGCCCGGCATCCCCGGCATCGAAGACTTCAGGGGCCACACCTTCCACACCTCACGCTGGGACTACGCCTACACGGGCGGCGGTCCGGACGGTGGCATGACGGGCTTGGCCGACAAGCGCGTCGGGGTCGTCGGCACCGGCGCGACCGGCGTGCAGGCCATTCCGATGCTCGCCGCGGACGCCCGGCACCTGTATGTCTTCCAGCGCACCCCCTCCGCCGTGGGCGTGCGCGGCCAGCGCCGCACGACGGCGCGGGACGTCGGTGCCGACCGGCCCGGCTGGGCGGGCGAGCGCCGGGAGAACTTCCTGCGGATCGTCTCCGGGGAACCCGCGGAGCGGGACCTCGTGGCCGACGGCTGGACTGAGTCGGCGGGTCTGCTGGAAAAGCTGCTGCCCAGCTTCCGCCGCCCGGACGACCCGGACTTCGAGGCCCGCTACGAGGCCGCCGACCACGCCGCGATGAACCGGATACGGGGCCGGGTCACCGCCGAGGTCACCGACCCGGCGACGGCGGCCGTCCTCCAGCCCTGGTACCGCTACGCCTGCAAACGTCCCACGTTCTCCGACACGTACCTGCCCGCCTTCAACCGTCCCAACGTCACGCTCGTGGACACCGCCGACACGCACGGCATTGAGCGCATGACAGAGCGCGGAGTCGTCGTCGGGGGCGCGGAGTTCGAGATCGACTGCCTCATCATGGCGACCGGCTTCTCGGTCGGCGTCTCCGGCGTCACCTCGGGCACACTGCCGGTCAAGGGCCGCGACGGCGTCGCACTGCTCGACGTACTACGGCGTACGGGACCGCGTACCCTGCACGGTTTCACCGTCCACGGCTTCCCCAACCTGATCCAGCTCGGCCCGCAGCAGAACGCCAGCAGCGTCAACTTCGCCCACATCTTGGACGAGCAGGCCGGCCACGCGGCGGCCCTGGTCGCCGCCGCCGAGAAGCAGGACGCCGTCCTCGAACCGTCCCCCGAAGCGGTGGACGCCTGGCTCACGGTCTGTGCCACCGGGGCCGCCGACCACGCGTGGTTCCACGCGGAGTGCACCCCCGGCTACTACAACGCCGAGGGGCGGGGCCGTCCCAACGGCCCGAACGCCTACCCCCACGGCGCGGTCGCCTTCCACGACCTGCTGCGGCGGTGGCGGGAGAAAAGTATGAGCGATGTACTACGGCCCCACCACCGGCTCGCCTGAGCCGCCGCGGCCTTGGCCGACCCGGGCCCACGCTCCCCGGCATCCCCACGCAGGTGAGGCCCCGGCGCCCCGGGCTCAGCCCTCCGCCGGTGTGGCGAAGAGTTCGGGGCGCTTGCGTGCCAGTGCGATCAGTCCGCCCGCCGCCAGCATGTCGACGAGGAACGGGTCGGCGGGCGCGCCGTGGCCGGTGGCGCCCGAGGCGGGGTCGGTGACCTCGCCGCTCGTGAGGTCCACCCGGAGCGGTGCGCCGGGGGTGGCGAGGGCGGTGATCCCCCGCACCTCGACGGCGGGCAGGCCGATCTCGAAGCAGTTGCGGTAGAAGGTGCGGGCGAAGGACTCGGCCACCACACAGCCGATGCCGGTGGCCGCGAGCGCCTTCGCCGCGATGGCACGCCCCGACGACTGCCCGAAGTGACGACCCGTCACCACAATGTCACCGGAGGCAACTTCGCGGGGAAAGCGGGGGTCGAGGTCTTCGAGTACATGCTTGGCCATCACCTCCACGGGCTCGAAGACGTACTCCGGTTTGACCAGCCGGTCGGTGGGGATGTTGTCGCCGAACACCCAGCAGCGGCCCTCGAACCTCACAGTGCGCTCCTCTCCGCGATCGCGCCCGCCGCCGCCGAGGCCGCCACGGTCCCGGCCGACGCGAGGTACATCTCCGCCTCCGGACTGCCGTTGCGGCCGGGGAAGTTGCGGGCATGGGTGGACACCGTCGCCTCGCCCGCCGCCATCGCGCCCATGTTGATGGCCTGGTTGGAACCGGTGCTCGGCGGGAACCAGTTGGCGCCCGCCGAGTGCAACTCGGCCACCAGGCCCTCCCGCAGCGCCTCGGCGAACACCTCGCGGCTCGACGGCACGATGTTCAGCCGGGTGCCGGGGTGCACGGTACGGCCCCGCAGCACCTCGGCGGCGACCCTGATGTCCTCGGTCCTGCCGCCGCCGTGCCCGCCCAACTCGGCGTACTGCACCGGCCGTCCGGCGACGTCGGCGACCGGCTTCGCGTTGCCGACCGTCGGCGGGCACGCGATCTGCGGCACGACGTCGCTCACATCGTGCCGCAGCACCGTCGCCGCCTCCCCGCCGTCGCCGTGCGGGATCTCCTCGGACAGCCCGCCGGGCAGGGCCCGTACGAACGCCTCGGTGACCTCGTCGGGCTCCACGTAGCTGCACTTGGCGCCGAGGTCCACACAGAGCAGCGGGAACAGCCAGCGGTCCCAGAACCCGAGCTGCTTGACGTACGGGCCCGCGAACTCTAGCGCCCGGTAGTTCAGCGCGCCCTCACCGATCTCCGCCGTCAGCCACATGGCGACGTCCCGGGGCGTGGTGCCGGGGCGCGGCGCCCCGTGCAACTCGATCCTGACCGTCTCCGGCACCCGGAACCACGCCTTGTCGTACGGCAGCACGGTCCCGGCGTGGGAGTCGTTGCCGAGCGCCACCGCGAACGCGCCCAGCGCCCCGTGCACCGGGGTGTGGCTGTCGGAGCCGACGACGATCATGCCCGGCTTGACGAACCCGCCGCGCACGGCCGCGTGGTGGAGGTTGCCGCTGCCGCAGTCCAGCAGGTTGACCCCGGTGCGGCGGGCCCACTCCCGGTTGTGGTGGAGCACGTCGGCCTGGCGCTCGGTGGGCGGCGAGTAGTGGTGGTCGAACACCATCAGGGTGCGCTCGGGGTGCGGGATCGGCCGCCCCACCTGCTCGTCGTACACCCGCGAGGTGAGGTAGCCGCTGAGGTCGTGCATCAGCAGCCGGTCCACCTCGGCGACGACGATCTCGCCGGGGCGCACGGACGCCCTGCCGCTCGCGCGCGCGAGGATCTTCTCGACCAGGTTCACGCCAGCACCTCCGAGGGGTCCGTGATGACACCGGTGATCGCGGAGGCGGCGGCCGTCGCGGGGCTGCCCAGATAGATGCTCGACTGGTAACTGCCCATGCGCCCCTGGAAGTTGCGGTTGGCGGTGGAGAGAGTGGCCTCGCCGTCCGCCATCGCGCCGCCGTTGCCCGCGCAGGCACCGCACCCCGCGTTGGTGATCATCGCGCCCGCCTCGATGAGGGTGGCGAGCACCCCGCTCGCGGACGCCTTCGCCAGCACCGCGCTCGACGCGGGCGTCACCACGAGCCGCACCCCGTGCGCCACCTTGTGCCCGGCGAGCACCTCCGCCGCGATCGCCAGGTCGTCGTACTTGGCATTGGCGCAGGAGCCGATGAAGACCTGGTCGAGGCGGGTGCCGCTGACCTCGGACACGTCGACCACGTTGTCCACGGTGTGCGGCACCGCGATCTTCGGGGTGAGCGCGGTGGCGTCGAGCACCACCGTGTCGCGGTACTCGGCGCCCTCGTCGGGCAGCAGCACCTCGTACCCGTCGGGACCCACCCCCGCCTCGTCGGCGAGGTAGGCCCCGGTGGTGGCGTCCGGCGCCACGTACGCGTTCTTGGCGCCCATCTCCATCGCCAGGTTGCAGAACGTCATACGCTCCGACACCGACCGGGAGCGCACATACGAGCCGCCGAACTCGGCCGAGCGGTACGTGAGTCCGTCGGCGCCCAGGTCCCCGATCAGCTTCAGCATCACGTCCTTGGCGTAACTGCCCGCAGGCAGCTCCCCCTCGATCTCGACGCGCACCGACTCCGGCACCTTCACCCACAGCTTCCCTGTCACCCAGGCCGCCGTGATCTCGCTGAAGCCGACTCCCGTGCCGAACGCGCCGAGCGCCCCGTAGATCGTGGAGTGCGAGTCCGTGCCGATGACGAACTGCCCCGGCCTGACGAGGCCGTTCTCCATCAGCACGATATGCGCGATGCCCGCGTTGACGTCGTAGAAGTGCTTGATGCCCATCCGGTCCGCGAACTCCCGGCAGAGCCGGTGGTCGGCGGCCGTCTTCGCGTTCATCGCGGGCGAGATGTGGTCCATCACCATCGCCACCCGGTCCCGGTCGTACAGATCGGTGGCGCCCATGCGCTCCAGCGTGCGGATGCAGCGCCAGCTCGCGGTGTGGCTCATATACAGGTCGGGATAGGCGTCCACGATCTGCCCGGGGGCGAGCCCCGAGAGCCCCGACGCCCGCTCGATCGCCTTCTGCGCGAACGTCCTCGGCGCGCTTGCCGTCCCGCTCATCGTCCCGCCCCCTCCCGTCCCTGCCGCTGCCCCCGGCTGTTCCCGTCCTCCGCCTCGCGCATCAGATGGGGGATGAGCCCGCCGTCCGCGAGGATGTCCTTCAACCCCTGGGGATACGGGGCGAAGTGGAAGGTGCGGCCCGCCGTCTCGACGGTGCCCTCGTCGTAGTCGACCCACATCTCGCCCGCGCCGCCCGCGGCGCCGAACGCGTCGACCGCCTCCGGGCACTCCACGGCGACAAGACCTGTGTTGATGGCGTTGCGGAAGAACACCCGGGAAAACGAGGCCGCGACGACGGCCCGTATCCCGGCGCCGATGAGGCAGGTCGCGGCCTGCTCCCTGGCGCTGCCGCAGCCGAAGTTGCGGCCCGCGACGACCACGCCGCTCGCCCGCAGCGCCCGCTGCACCTCGGGCCCCAGCGGCTCGAAGGCGTGCTCGGCCAGCTCCGCCGGGTCGATGCTCACGAGATAGCGGCCCGGGATGATGACATCGGTGTTGACGTTGTCGCCGAAGGTGATGGCGGGGCCCCCGACACGGGGCGCGGCGCCCCCGCCGTCCGGGGGCGGTCCAGGGGCGGTGATGTGTGCGGTCATGGTGCGCTCTCTCCTCCTGCCGTACGGGTCCGTGGTGCCCGGGGCGTGCGCCGCCGCGCTCACGGGCTTGTCTCCTCCAGCAGCCACTCCGTGGGCACCTCGTGCCCCAGTCCCTGCTTCTCTGCGAGCGCGAGCGCCCGCGCGCACACGGCCGCGAACTGCACGCCCATACCGGTGTTGTTGGCGAACACCGTGATGTCGTCCCGGGAGGCGCGCCCGGGGGCCTCGCCGAGCAGCAGCTCGCCGAGTTCCCTGATGTCCTCCCAGCCGAGCCGGCCACGCTCCACCGGGCCGAGGATGTCGAACTGCTTGTCGTGGTGGACCTGTTCGCGCGAGAGCACGGTGACACGGTCCGCCCGGTCGAAGGTGGTGTCGTCCAACTCCCGCCGGGTCGCGGTGCCGTCGGGCGAGGTGATCGCGGTGACATGGGTGCCCGGGTCGAGCCAGGCACCGTCGAAGCAGGGCTCCATGGCGGCCGTGGCACAGGTGACGATCTGGCATCCCGCCACCGCGTCCCTGCGCTCGTCCACCGCGACGACCCTGCGCCCGGTGCGCTCGCTCCACACCGCCGCGAACCGCTCCCGGTGCTCGGGCGTCGGGCTGTACACCCGCACCTCCTCGATCCCGGGCCGCACCAGCAGCAGCGTCTCCAGGTGCGCCTCCGCCTGCCACCCCGAGCCGAACATGCCCGCCACCGTGGCGTCCTCCCGGGACAGCTCCCTGATGCCGAGCGCGGAGGTGGCGCCCACCCGCATCTTCTGCACATAGCTGTCGTGCAGCATCGCCAGCGGCTCCAGGGTGGTGAGGCTGTACAGCGTCACCAGGCCCACGTAACGGTCCCCGGGCGCCGCCGGGATCAGCCTGCGCCGCCGCACCCCGCTGGGCAGGGTCTCCACCCCCGCCATGTCCGAGGTGATCCGCAGCGCCCACACCCCGCTGGAGACATTGCCGCCCTCCTGCGACTTGAAGCGGAAGCCGAAGCCGGGCCAGCGGTCGTCCCGCACCGGGAAGTAGGTGTGGTTGCGGGGCCGGTTGGCGCCCTCGCCGGTGGACAGCTCGCGGTACGCGGTGGCGAGGGTGTCGAGGCACTCCTCCGCCGTCAGCACCTTCTGGATGTCGTCGTTGGACAGAATCCTCACGCGCCGCCCTCCCCGCCGTCGCCCGCGGCGCCCGTGAGGCGTTCCGCGCCGTCCCGCGTGACCCGTACGGTGTCGGCGGCCTCCGCGTAGCCGCCCGCGCCGAACAGCACGTCCACCCCCACCGCCACCACCGCGCCCGCCGCCAGCGCCTCGCCCGGCGGGCGGCGGTGGTACTCGCCCGCCGAAGCCAGGTCGGCCTGGTTGGTCCAGCGCACCCGGGCGTCCGCGTCCCGCGGCAGCCCGGCGAGCGCGGGCGCCGCCGCCTCGGCCAGCGTCCGCGCGCTCGCCCCCTCGCGTACGGCGGCGACCGCCGCGTCCAGGGCCGCCCGCAGCGCGCCCGCCCAGGGGCTCGCCCCGGCGTCCGCGATCCTGGCCGCGTGCAGCCAGCCCGTCCTGAACTGCCCCGTGGCCGCGACCGTCGCCGCACCGTCGGGGGCGCCCGCCGTCACACACTTCACGTCGAGGAACCCGGCGCCGCGCACAAGGCGCTCCACCGTCGCCACCCGCTCCCGTTCCCCGAGCCCGTCGGCGGCGGCCGCGTCGACCGCGGAGCCGACGACCGCGCCGCCGCGCCGCAGCAGCGCAAGTTCCGCGGGCGACACCACCGCGCGCCTGTCCCGTACCAGCGACGGCAGTTCACGCACCGTCAGACCCGGTAGCGCCGCGCGTACTTCGGCCACCACGGGGGCGGGCCAGCGGTCCGCGTCGACCAGGCCCACCGTGGCGCCCGCGCGCCCGCCGAGCAGCGCCGACACCAGCGCGCCGAAGCCGCGCCCGCTCTCGATGCGGTCCACGGTGGAGATCCGCCGCATCCACGGGTGCACCCGGGGCGACAGCTTCGTCAGGAACACGCTCTCGCCGCTCACCGGCACCGCGAGCACGCCCTCGTTCCAGTAGATGCAGAGGTTGGTCAGATACGCGATGTCGTCGGACGCGTACACGTCCCCGTACACCAGCGCCACGTCGACACCCGCCCCGGCCAGGTCGTGGCGGAGCGTGTCCATCCGCCCCCGCCACTCGGCCCCGGGCACCTCCGCCTCGTCGAGCACCACGAGTCCGCGCTTCACGCCGCCACCCCCTTCTCGCTGTGGAACAGCCTGCGTTCGGTGTCGATCAGGACCTCGCAGCCGTCCGCCGTCACCCGCACCGGATCGCCCAGCACGTGGTAACCGGCCAGCGGTGTATAGGTGTTGGGGTGGATGATGAACACCGCGTTCTCCGGCAGCACCGTCTCGTTGCCCTCGATGATCGGGGTCTCGTCCAGGTGGAGACCGTGGCCGTGGCCGCGGACCCTGGTGTACTGGCTGGTGCAGTACTCGCCGAGGCCGTGCGCGCGGAACACGTCGTTCTGCGCCTTCGCCACGTCGTGCGCGGTCACCCCTGGCCTGGTGGCCGCGATCCCGGCCGCCACCGCCTCGTCGAAGAGCGCGAAGGAGCGGCGCTGCCCGTCGCTCGGCGGGCCCACCACGGCGGAGCGGCAGATCTGGAGCCAGTAGCCGTCCATCTGCGGGGTGAGTTCGGTACGCACCATGTCGCCGGCCTCCAGCACCCTGGGGGTGGGCGCCGTCATGCCGCGCACCTCGTCCTTGCCCGAGGCGATGAGCATGAAGTTGTCCTCGGCGCCCAGCAGTTTGATGCGCGCCTCCACCTCGGCGACGATGCGGTACTCGGGCAGGCCGGGTTCGAGGACGTCCACGAACGCCTCCCAGCCCGCCGCGCAGACCGCGGCGCTGCGCCGCATCCTGGCCAGCTCCCAGTCGCTCTTGACCATCCGCACCCGGTCCATGAGCGTGGTCGCCGACACGAACTCCACACCGGGCAGGGCCCGTTCGAGCGCGGCAGCGAGCACCGCGGGCAGCAGCTCCGCATGCGCCACCCCGACACGGCGCGTCCCGAGCGCACGCAGCGCCTCGACGAGCGGCGCCGGGTCGAACACGTCCACCTCGGCCGCGGCGTCGACCCAGCCGCGCCCCGAGAGCACCGGCAGGTCGCCACGGCGAGTCGAGAACGCGGTGACCGGAGCCCCGGGCCCCGCGGGGAAGAGCACGAGGGACGAGGAGCCCTCGGCGCGTGCGTCCGTGAAGTAGCGGACGTTCTCCCTGCGCCAGCCGGGCCCGTAGGCGAGCAGCGCGTCGAGGCCCTCGTCGGCCAGCGCGGCCCGCACCTTGGCGTGCCGCAGCGCGCGCTCGGCGGTGTCGGCAGCGTTGTCGGTGGCGTCGGGGGTGGGGGAGGCGGTCGGGTCGGTGTTACGAGACGGTGCGAGCGGTGTCGCTGCGCGAGCCGTTGACATCCTTCACCTGCCTGATTCCTGGTCGTACGGTGCGGTGAACTTCGGTGCGAGTACGGGGGGTTCAGGGGCCCTGGCGGTACGCGGCGGGCGGCCGGGCGCCGGGGCGGACGGCGACGGCGGTGCCATCGCGTCGGCGATCTGCTCGATGGTCCTGCCGCGGGTCTCGAACACGGCGAGCAGTCCCGCCGTCCCGGCGAGCGCGGAGACCACCGCGAACAGCACGAAGAAGAGGTAGCTCGACGAGTGCAGCGCCAGCACCCAGCCGATGACGGTGGGGATCACCAGACCGCCCACCTTCTGCCAGGCCGCCGCCCAGCCGAGCCCGGTCGCCCTGCGCACGGTCGGGTACAGCTCGCTGGCGTACACGAACAGGGTGCTGCCCGCGATGCCGCTGCCGAAGAACGTGGCGACGCAGCCGAGCACCACCACCGTGGTGGTGCCGTCCGCCGCGCCCCACCACAGGCAGAACCCGCCGCTGAGCAGCAGTCCGAGCGCGATGGTGGGCCGCCGCCCCGCGCGCTTGGCGGTGAGGCCCGCGAGGAGCGCGCCCAGCACCCCGGCCGCCGTGATGATCGCGGTGTAGGTGAGGCTGCCCAGCAGCCCGATGCCCTTCTTCTCCAGCACCGAGGGCAGCCAGGTGGAGAGCCCGTAGAGGAAGGCGCCCGCGCACAGCTCCATGAACCAGAGCGCCACGGTGTGCCGCAGATAGCGCCCGCGCAGCAGCGCGAGCACGGAGCCCGGGGTGTCCCGGGGGGTGTGTTCGCTGCCGGGAGCGTGGGTCGTCGCGGGGTGTGCGGTGGGTGCGGTGGGTGTGGTCCCGGCTCCGGTGGGGGTGGCCGTGGTGGGTGTGGTCCCGGTGAGTGAGGTGACGACGGTGCGGGCGCGCTCCGTCCTGCCGCTGCGCAGCAGGTAGCGCACGGACTCCGGCAGCACCGCCGGCATCACGGCGGCCACCAGCACCGGCGCGGTGCCGATCCAGAACATCGCCCGCCAGCCGAGCGGCGGCACCACCGCCGCGCCGACCAGGGCCGCCACCGGCAGCCCGATGAGCCAGGCGGCGGTGGCCGCGGTCACCAGCGGCGCCCGGTGCCTGGACGGCACGAACTCCGTGATGTACGGCAGCACGACGGCGATCTCGGCGCCGAGCCCGACGCCCTGGCAGGCGCGCGCCGCCATCAGCGAGGGGTAGTCCCAGGCCAGCGCGGCCATGACGGAGAACCCGGCGAACACCAGCAGACAGCAGGCCAGCGGGAACCTGCGGCCGAGCCGGTCGGAGAGCACCCCGGTGACGGCGGCGCCGACCAGCATGCCGAGGAAGAGCGCGGAGCTGAGGTAGCCGGCCTGCTTGCTGCTGAGGCCGAACGCGGCCACCGCGCCCGGCAGGATCACACCGGTGGTGTTGATGACGAAGCCGTCGAGGAAGTGGCCGGTGATGGCGGTGCCGTAGATGAGGGCGTGCCGTCTGGTGAACGCCGAGCCGTCGAGCGCGGCGAGCAGTTCCGGGCCTGGATCGGTTGGGGAGTGTGGGGTGGGGTGGGATGAGGTGCTGGGGTCGGTGTGCGGTGCGTCGCTGTCCGGTCCTTGACCGGCGGTGCGATCGTGCGTCACGAACGTGCCACCTCCTCGTGGCGTGCGCCCCCCGTTCAGCGGTCGTCGAGGTTTCCCTGGACGTCGGTGTAGAGCTGCCGGAGTGCCGGGAGGACCTGGTCCTGTAGCTCTCGCGGCATGTTGGTGGTGAGTTCCGAAGTGAACTTCGCCAGTGCCCCGTCGGCGGCCTCCAGGGCCGCCGTGCCCGCCTTGGTGAGTGCGAGCCGCATGGTCCTGCGGCTGGTCTCCGAGGGGGCGCGGGTCAGCAGTCCCTGGTGGACGAGCTTGTCGACGCTCTCCGACATGGTGGAGAGATTCCTCCGGGCGAGCTTCGACAGGGCCGTGAGCGAGGTGTTGCCCGCGTCGACCCTGGCGAGGATGCGGTACTGCCTGATGGTCAACGGCTGGCCGAGCGAGGCGAGGATCTCCGTCTGGAGCCTGGTCAGCCGCCCCCCGAGCGCGAGCAGCACCTCGCCAAGCGTGTCGCCCGGGGCGGGGGATGCGGGGGTGGATTCTTCACGTGCCATCAGTTTGGCTCCCGTACTGTCCGGTGCCCGAAGTATTGCCGATGCCGTGGAAGCTACAACCGCCTCGGGACGGGCGGCAAGGGGTCGTCGGCAACTTCTCGGACATCGCCGCAAGGCCGTTGACCCCGGCGGTGGGCGGGCCGACGATGGCGCCATGGCAGCACCACGAACGACGCGGGAAGGACCAGGGCACGGCGCCGCGAGCCCGTCCGTGACCAGCCGCGCCCTGCGGGTGCTTGAAGTGTTCGCGCCCAGCGCGCCGGTGCGCACCCTCACCGACATCGCCCGGCACACCGGGCTGCCGCTCACCACCGCCCACCGCCTCGTCGGCGAACTGACCCGCTGGGGCGCCCTGGAGCGCGACGGCGAGGGCGGCTACCGCATCGGGCTCAGGCTCTGGGAGGTCGCCTCGCTGGCGCCGCGCGGCCTCGGGCTGCGCGAGCTGGCCCTGCCGCAGCTCTCCGACCTGGTCCATGTCACCGGTGAGAACGCGCAGTTGGCCGTGCGCGAGGACCTGTCCGTGGTGTACGTGGAACGGCTCGCGGGGCGCGGCGCGGTGCCCGTGCTGACCCGGGTGGCGGGGCGTTTCGCGCTCACCCCCACCGGCGTCGGCAGGGTGCTGCTCGCGCACGCGCCGCCCGAGGTGCAGGAGCGCGCCCTCAGCGGCCCGCCGGCGCGCTGCACCCCGCGCACCGAGTGCGACCCCGGTGCGCTGCGCCGTGCCCTCGCGGAGGTGCGCCGTACCGGCGTCGCCATCTGCGAGGGGCAGGTCACCCTGGACAGTGTGTCCGTCGCCGCGCCGGTCCACGGCCCCGAGGGCACCGTGGTCGCCGCGGTGTCGGTGGTGGCACACCTGGGCCGGGTGGAGCCGCACACCCTGGTGCCGCTGGTACGGGTGGCGGCGCGCGGCATCTCGCGGGCGCTGGGCGCGGACACCGCGCCGGACCTCACAGGTCCAGTACGAGCCGCCCCGAGCGGCAGCGCGACACACAGATGAACATGATGTCGTTCGCGGCCCGCTCCTCTGGCGTCAGCAGCGAGTCCCGGTGGTCCACCTCCCCCGCGACCACGTCCGTCTCGCAGGTGCCGCAGATGCCCTCCCGGCAGGACGACAGCACCGGTACGCCCGCCTCCTCCACCGTCTCCAGCACCGAGCGCCCCGGCGGTACCGTCAACGTCAGCCCGGACGCGGTCAGTTCGACCTCGAAGGAGCCGTCCCCCGCGGTCGCGGAGGCGTCGGCGGGCTTCGGTGCGAAGCGTTCGGTGTGCAGCGCCCCCTGCGGCCACCCCGCGCACCGCTCCTCCACGGCCGCGAGCAGGGGTTCGGGGCCGCAGCAGTAGACCGCGGTGTCCTCGCGCGCCGGGGTGAGCAGCGCCGCGAGGTCGAGCAGCCCCGTCTCGTCCTGCGGGCACAGCTCCACCAAGTCGCCGTACATGGCGGTGAGTTCGGTGGCGAAGGCCATGGAGGCGCGGGTACGGCCCCCGTACACGAGCCGCCAGGGTGTGCAGGACGCGGCCACCTCGGCGATCATCGGCAGCAGCGGGGTGATGCCGATGCCGCCCGCGACGAACAGATAGCGGTCGGCCGTGACCAGCGGGAAGTTGTTGCGCGGGCCCCGCACCCCGACCGCGGCGCCCTCGGTCAGCGTCTCGTGCACATGCCGGGAGCCGCCCCGCCCGTCGGGCTCGCGCAGCACCGCCACCCGCAGCGCGGAGCGGTCGCCCGGGTCGCCGCACAGCGAGTACTGCCGTTCGAGCCCGGGCCCGAGCAGCAGGTCCACATGGGCGCCCGGCTTCCACGGCGGCACCGGTGCGCCGTCGGGGCGGGTGAGGGTGAGCCGTACCACCCCGTCCGCGACCGTCTCGCGGCGGGCGACCACGGCCGGGAAGCCTCCCGGACCGCCGTCGAACCCGCCTTCCCCCGGGGCCTGTTGGGTGTCCTCTGTCGCCGTGTCCGTCACCGTGCCGACCCCGCGGGGGCCGCCGCGGCGCCCGCGGTGCGCAGCCGCTCCAGGATGCGCCGGGCGGCGAGGCCCCCGGTGTCGATGTTGATGCTCAGCTCCTGGTAGGCGTCGGCCTCGGCGGCGACGGCGCGCTCCAGCACGTCGAGCGCCTCGACGTCCTGGAGGACGACGGTGCGGTTGTTGTCGTGCAGGAAGGACGAGACACGTGCGTCGCCCGGCGCGAAGTCCCGTGCCACGGCCCAGAAGTCGTGGGTGGAGTTCTCCGTCTCGGGCACGATCGCGTACACCACCTCGACGTGGAAGGCGTCCGGGTCGGAGCCGTCGGGGCCCGGCGGCGGGGTGCCGACCGGGGCGATCCTGCTGTGCAGCAGGTACAGGCAGGGCGCGTGGTACTCGATGTCCTGCCAGCGGGTGATGCGCCCGGTGATGCCGGTGGACTCGGCGTAGAACGGCGGGCAGGCGGCGTCGTCCATGTGCCGGCTGACCCGTACGATGCCGGCGGCCTCGTCGGTCTCGGTGGTGATCGGGGTCTGCGCGACCTCGGGGGTGCCGATGTAGCCGCCGTGCAGATAGGTCTCGTGGGACAGGTCGAGCAGGTTGTCCACGAGGAGTTCGTACCGTGCGGCCAGCGGCTCCATCCCGGAGACGGTGGTGTAGCCGGGGTCGGCGAGCCAGGGCGCGCGGGGGACCAGCTTCTCGTCGGCGGCCTCCCGGTCCCCGATCCACACCCATACGAACGAGTCCGACTCCACCACGGGGTACGAGGTCAGCCGCGCCGACCGCGGTACCCGCTTCTGCCCCGGCACCGCCACGCACACCCCGTCGGCGCCGTAGGTGAAGCCGTGGTAGCCGCACACCAGCCGGTCGCCGACGAGGTGGCTCGGCTGCTGCGACAGCGGGAAGCGGCGGTGCACACACCGGTCCGACATGGCCGTCACGGCACCCGCCTCGGTGCGCCACAGCAGGACGGGCTCCCCGCACACGGTCCTGGAGAAGGGCTCCCTGCCCACCTCGGAGCCGTACGCGGCCACGTACCACTGGTTGCGGATGAATGAAGACATCGGTGACATCGGTGACGTCGGTGACATCGGTTCCGCCCCTCTTTGCTGGTGTCCCAGGCTCTGCGGCGTCCCCGGCGCGGAGCGGGTCGCGCGCCGCACGGACACCTTCAGCGTGCCCGCCGGGGGCGTACCGGCCCAGGCGCACTTCCGCTCAACGGAAGCAAAGGGGGGCGGGCCCGCCTCAGGGCACCACCGCGACCGGCACCGGGCAGCGGTGCATCACCACATGGGTGGCGTGGCCGGTGCGCGGCGGGGCCATCCGGCTCCCGGAGCGGCGCCCCACCACCAGCAGCGACGCGTCCCGGGCGGCGCGCACCAGCTCCTCGCCCGGGTCGCCGTCCAGACACCGCGCGGTCACCGGGACCCCGGGGTAGCGGTGCCGCCAGGGCGCGAGCGCCACGGTGAGCCGGTCGGCCTCCTCTCTGGCGTGCCGGGCGTCGGCGTCCGGGATGCTGGTGGTGGCCGCGGCGCCGCGGCCCACCGCGACCACATGGAGCGGCGCGGAGCGGTACGCGGCCTCCTCGAAGGCGAACGCCACCACGTCGTTGCCGGGGAACTCGGCCCCGAGGCCGAGGACGACGGGCCCGTGCCGCGCCGCCTCCCCGGGGCCCTGCGGGCTGTCGGGGCGGACCAGCACCACCGGCCGCTCCCCGCGGGCCACCACGGACTGCGCCACGGAGCCGACCAGGAAGCCGTGCACCCCGCCTATCGCCCGCGACCCGAGGACCAGCAGCTCGGCGTCCCGCGCCGCCGCGAGCAGCACGGGCACCGGCGGCCCCGTCACCATTTCGGAGTGCACCCTGAGCCCCGGGTGCTCCGCGCGCAGCAGCGCGGCGGCGGTCCTGGGGGTGGCCTCGACACGGGCGCGCTCGGTGCGGGCGTCGGTCAGCGCGAGGCGGCGCGGCTGCCACTCCCAGGCGTACACCGCGTGCACCGGGAGGCCGCGGGCCACCGCCTCGTCGGCCGCCCAGCGCACCGCGGCCCTGCTCTCCGGAGACCTGTCGAATCCGACGGTGATGGAGCGCGACATGAGCGCTCCCCCTTCCCTGCGGCCGGGGATCGCGGCGACGCCACTTCCATGGTTGCGCGCCGGGCGCCCGGATGCCAGGCCGTTCGCCCCCGGGCCCGCGCCTCCCCGTCGGCAGGGGCGGGTGTCTCCCCTCTGTACGGGGCCTACCGGCCGGTACGGGAGTCGGCGCCCCGGTCCGCGGTGGCTCCGCCCGAGGCCGCTTCCTCCGCACCGACCCCCTCAGCAGCCGCCCCGGAGTCATCCTGCCCCGGGAGCGCCGCCGCCCCTGGCGGGTCGGCCACCCCCGTGTCCGCCGCCACCCCCGTGTCGGGATACAGCACCTTCCGCGCCCGGTCCGCGTCGAAGTCGCCCTCCCACTTGCCGATCACGATGGCCGCGATGGCGTTGCCCAGGACGTTGATGAACACCCGTCCCTCGTTGAGGATGCGGTCGATGCCGACGATCAACGACAGCGCGGCCAGCGGCACATGCCCCACGGAGGTGATGGTGCTCGCCAGCACGATGAACGCGCCGCCCGCGATGCCCGCCGTCCCCTTGCTGGTCAGCATCATGATGCCCACCATCACCAACTGCTGCTGCCAGGACAGGTCCACGCCCACCGCCTGCGCGAGGAACAGCGACGCCATCGTCAGATAGACCGCGGACCCGTCCAGGTTGAAGGAGAACCCGGAGGGCACCACGATGCCCACCACGGGACGCCCCACGCCCAGCGTCTCCAGCTTGCGCACCAACTGCGGCAGCACCGCCTCGCTGGAACAGGTGCTCAGCGCCACCAGCAGTTCCGCCCTGAGGAACCGCATCAGCGCGAAGAGGCCGAACCGGCACACCCGCATCACCGCGCCCAGCACCACCAGTACGTAGACGACGCAGGTGGCGGTGAACAGCACGATGAGGAAGCCGAGGTGCTTCAGGCTCTCCGCGCCGTACGTGGCCACCACCGTGGCCAGCGCGCCCAGGGTGCCGATCGGCGCGAGCCGCATCACCCACCCCACGATGCGGAACACCACCTCGGACAGCGCGCGGATGCCGCTGGTCAGCGGCGCGGCCTGCTCTCCCGTGAGGTTGAGCGCGACCCCGAAGACGATCGACACCATCAGCGCGGCCAGGATGTTGTCCCCGGTGACCGCGCCGAGCAGGTTGCCCGGGATCAGCGAGGAGACGAAGCCGGTGAAGCTGGTGTGCTCCTTCGCCTCGGCGGGCACCGCGGAGGCGTCCAGCGTCGACGGGTCGACATGCAGCCCGGAGCCGGGCTGGAAGACGTTGGCGACGACCAGCCCTATCAGCATCGACACCAGCGAGAACACGATGAAGTAGCCGATGGCCTTGACGCCGATACGGCCCGCGGCGCGGAGGTTGTCCATGGCGGCGATGCCGGTGGTGACCACGCAGAACACGACCGGCACCACGATCATCTCGACCAGGCCGACGAACCAGTCGTTGAGCGGCTTCAGCTCCTTGGCGGTGCCGGGGAACAGCAGCCCCACGGCGATTCCGACGGCGGCGGCGAGCACCACCTGGAACCACAGCTCGCCCAGCAGCCTGCGCGGCAGCGGGCGGCGCCCGGCGCCCGGGGGCGCGGCGGTGTCAGTCATCCTTGGTGCTCCCTTGCACGAGGATCGGACGGGGCCCGGCGCCATGGCGGCTCACCCCTGGGTGGGTTACTAGCTGTGCAGCGCGCGCAGCACGCGGTGGAAGGCGGCCTTGCGTTCGAGGCCGATGCCGGGGGTGTCGGTGAGGGAGACCCGGCTCCCCGACACCACCGCGTCGTCCGCGAAGCCGCCGGTGGGCTGGAACTCGCCCGGGTACGACTCGTTGCCGCCGAGCTTCAGCGCGGCGGCGATGTGCAGGGAGAACTGGTGGCCGCCGTGCGGGACGCAGCGCCGCGACGACCAGCCGTGCGCCCGCAGCATCTCCTGCACGCGCAGGTACTCCACGAGCCCGTAGCTGAGCGCGGGGTCGACCTGGATCACGTCGCGGTCGGGGCGCAGCCCGCCGTAGCGGACCAGGTTGCGGGCGTCCTGGAGGGAGAACAGGTTCTCGCCGGTGGCGATGGGGCCCCGGTAGTGCTCGGCCACCGTCGCGTTCAGCCGGTAGTCGAGCGGGTCGCCGATCTCCTCGTACCAGAACAGCCCGTACGGCTCGATGGCGCGCCCGTACTCCAGCGCGGTGGCCAGGTCGAAGCGGCCGTTGACGTCGACCGCGAGGCGTGACCCGTCGCCGCCGAGTACGTCGAGCACCGCCTCGATCCTGCGCAGGTCCTCGGCGAGCGGGGCGCCGCCGATCTTCATCTTGACCACGTCGTAGCCCTGGTCGAGGAAGCCCCGCATCTCGTCCCCGAGGTCGGTGAGGGTCTTCCCCGGCGCGTAGTAGCCGCCCGCCGCGTAGACGAAGACGGAGTCGTCGGGCGCGCCGTCGCCGTAGCGGTCGGAGAGCCAGCGGTAGAGCGGCTTGTCCGCGATCTTCGCGGCGAGGTCGAACAGCGCCATGTCCACGACACCGACCGCGACCGAGCGCTCGCCGTGCCCGCCCGGCTTCTCGTTGCGCATCATCACGTCCCAGGCCTTGGCGGGGTCCAGTTCGCCGCCCTCGTCGAGCAGGTCGTCCGGCTCCGCGGCCAGCAGCCTCGGCAGGACGCGGCGGCGCAGGATCTCGCCCGCGCTGTAGCGCCCGTTGGAGTTGAATCCGTACCCCACCAGGGGCCGGCCGTCGCGGACGACGTCGCTGACGATCGCGACGACGGAGCAGTCCATGGTGCTGAAGTCGATCCAGGCGTTCCGGATCGACGAGCTGATCGGGACGGTGCCCTCGTGGACGGCGGTGATCTTCATCGGTGGTTCCCTCATATCTTATAAGATGCGAGCGCTGTTAGGGTGGGATGATCAGTGGGAGATGTCAAGGGCCCCGTCGCGGATCGCGGGCCCGGCGCGCGGAAGGACTCGGGGCATGGCGGGCGCGAACCTCTTCCTGAGCAAGAGCGATCTTGCCTATGCGGAGCTGCGCGGCAGGATTCTCTCCGGCGCGCTCCCGGCCGGCTCCCGGCTCGCGCAGTACGACCTCGCCGAGTCGCTGAACATGAGCATCACCCCGCTGCGCGAGGCCATCAGACGGCTCAGCAGCGAGGGCCTCGTGGAGGTCGAGACCCACCGGGACGTACGCGTCTCCGCGATGAACTCGGTGGAGGCCCGCCAGCTCTTCGAGGTGCGGCTCTCGCTCGACCCGACCGCCGCCGAACTCGCCGCGACCCGCCGCACCGACGAGGACGTCGCCGTGATGCGCGCGGCGGTGAACGGACTGCTGCCGGTCACCCGGCAGTGGGGCGAGGAGGCGCTGACCGCGCACCGCGCCTTCCACCAGGCGCTCTACCGCGCCTCGCACAACGACGTCCTGATCAGGCTGCTCGACGACCTCTGGGACAAGTCCGACCGCTACCGCCGCCTCGGCCTCGAACTGCCCCCGGGCGACGAGCCGCGCACCCGCGACCTGGACGAGCACCACCGTCTCGTGGACCTCGTCGTCGAGGGCCGCGCGCGGGACGCGTCCCGGCTGATGCGCGCCCACGTCGCGAACAGCCTCACCGCCTCCGCCATCAGCGCCCTTGAGGACCGCGAGGGGCGTGGGGACGGGTCCCGGGCGGGGTGAGGAGACTGGCCCCTGGGGACCGGGTCCCCTGACGTCCACGCGAAGGAGCGCCGGAATGGGCCTGTTCGGACGCAAGCGCCCGTCGTCGAGGAGCGCGGGCCAGGGCGGTGACGCCATGGCGGTACGGACGTTCGACCGGGCGAAACGGGAGTTCCTCGCGGGCCGCTTCGAGGCCGCCGCCGCGCTCTTCCGCGAGGTGGTGGCCCTCGCCCCGGACTCGCCGAACTCCCAGTACCTGCTGGGTGCTTCGCTGTTCAAGGCGGGCGACTCCGGTGCCGCGGCCGCCCCGCTGCGCCGCTCCGTCGAGATGCGCCCCGAGCACGCCGAGGCGCGGCTCGTCCTGGGCATGTCCCTCGGCAGGCTGGGCGAGTTCGCGGAGGCCGAGGTGCACATGGCGAAGGCCGCCTCGCTCGGCGACCGGCAGGCGCGGGGGCTGCTGCCGGGGATCGGCATCGACTACTGCCGGGCGTGCGGCGGCCCGGCACACTTCCGCGCGGGCGACAACGGCGACGGGGGCGACGGCGAGGGCGGCGAGGGTGTGGGTGGCGAGGGCGGCGGGGGGCCCGCCATCATCGTCACGGACATCAACGCCGGTATGAGGTGCGCGCGTTGCCACACGGTGCGCTGCGGCCCCTGCGCCACGGGCGGGCGGCTCGGCCCGATGATCCTCGACTGCCCCGACTGTGGCGGCCCGCTCGAAGTGCTGACGCGGTGAACACCGCGGCTGTACGGCGCTGAGCGCGCAGGGGCGCGGGGGAGGGGTCGCCGACCGCGCCCTGTCCTCCACGCCGCGTTCTGATAGAAAACCGCTGTCCACATACTTGTCCCTGCACCGCGCCCAAAGCTAGCCTCATTTCGGAAAGCGGAAGAACAGTTCAGCCACGCGAAAACCTTCTGCCGCATCGAGGAAGGCACGTACGTGAGGGAGAAGCCGCTCAGCCGTCGCACTTTCCACCAGTTGGCCGCCGCCACCTCGCTGGCCGCGGCCCCCACGGTCCCCCTGCTCGCCACACCGGCGCGGGCCGCGGAGCCCACGGGGGCGCACATCACCCGGGCCCGGGTCCGTACGGCCATGCGCAGAGCCGCAGTTCACATGGATGAACAGGTGTCCTACCGTGGCGCCTACGTCTGGAACTACCTGCCCGACCTGTCCGTCACCTGGGGCGAGATGGAGGCGCGGCGCACCATGTGCTGGGTGCAGCCGCCCGGCACCCCCTCCGTGGGCCACAGCCTGCTCGACGCCTACCACGCCACCGGCGACGCGCGCTTCCGCAGGGCGGCCGAGCGCACCGGGCTCGCCCTCGTCGAGGCCCAACTCCCCGTCGGCGGCTGGAACTACATCCACGACTTCGCGGGCGAGGAGTCCCTGCGCGACTGGTACGCGACCATCGGCGCGAACGGCTGGCGTCTTGAGGAGTTCCAGCACTACTACGGCAACGCCACCTTCGACGACGCCGGCACCTCCACCGCCGCCCAACTCATCCTGCGGCTCTACGTGGAGCGCCGCGACCCCCGCTTCAAACGCTCCCTCGACCGCGCCATCGCCTTCGTCCTCGCGGCCCAACTGCGCGGCGGCGCGGCCGACGGCGGCTGGCCGCAGCGCTTCCCCGCGCACCCCGGCTCCGTCAGCCGCACCCCCTGGCCCGAGCACCGCCCCGACTGGCTGCCGCGCGACGCCCAGCACGGCATGGAGGACGGCGACTACACCGGGTACGCCACCTTCAACGACGACGTGCTCGGCGAGAACATCAAGTTCCTGCTGATGTGCGTCTCCGCGCTCGGCCGCCGCGACCTGATCGCCCCCGTGCGGCGCGCGATGGAGTGCCTGCGCCGCCTCCAGCAGCCCGCGCCACAGGCGGGCTGGGGCCTCCAGCACCTCTCACGGGCGCGGGGCGGCAGGCCCGCGGGCGCCCCTGCGGGGGCACGCTCGTACGAGCCGAGGGCGCTCGCGAGCCACACCACCCAGACCAACGTCCAGCAGCTCTTCCATTACTTCCGGCTGACCGGCGACCGCACCTACCTCGACGGGGTGCCCGCCGCCCTGGACTGGCTGGACACCTGCGAACTGACCGCACGTCAGATCACGGAGAACCCGCTGCTCGCCGGGAACACCCACCCCACCTTCGTCGAACTCGGCACCAACCGCGCCAAGTTCACCCACCGCTTCGGCTCCGGCATCCGCAACGGCGCCTACTACTACGACTACGACCACCACGACACGCTGAGCCACTACTCCTCGGGCCGCAAGATCGATACCGCGGGCATGCGCGCCACCCACGAGGAGCTGGCCGCGCTCAGCGACGCCGAGGTCGCCGAACTGCGCGCCCGCTCACCGCTGACGGGCCACGGCCGCATCCCGCTGCCGCGGTACTACTCGCTGCGCGACATCACCCTGTCCGACCTGCTCAGGGACGCCCCCCTCGACCCGCCCGAGGTCCCGGCGGCGGAGGCCGCGGAGCTGGTGGCGGGACTCGGCGACCGCGACTACTGGCTCACCCCCCTCGACCAGATCACCAACCCCTACCGCGGCCCCGGCACCACGAAGCCCTACGACGGCCGCGCCTACATGAGCAAGAACGTCGGCGACACCCGGGACACCTCCCCCTACGACCCGAAGGACCCGCCCACCGAGCGCCCCTACGAGCCCGCCGACCCCCCACTCGGCATCAGCACCGAGGCGTACGCCGCCAACATGGCGCGGCTGATCGCGTACGTCGACCGGCACTGATCGCCTGCGGCGGCCGGCACCGAGCGTGTATGTCGACAGGCACCTGGCACCCCTCGCCCCGGCGCCGGGCGCAGCGCGCCGGGGCGTTCGGAACCGAGGGGCCCCGGGCGCCCTCGGCCGCGGCCCCCGGCACCGGGCGTAGTAACTTGAGGTCCTGCCCGGGGCCGGGCACTGCCGACGCCGCGGTACGCCCCCGTCCCGCCCCGCCTCACGCCGCGCCGCGCCGACCGGAGACCGCCATGGACCGCACCACAGCCGCCACCGCCGAGCGTGCCGAGTACCCGCGGTGGCGGGACGCCGTCTCCCCGGCGGCCCAGCGCGAGCAGGCCCGCGCGGACGCGCTCGCCGCGGTGGCGGGGGAGCGGGCGGCCGTCGAGGAGCGCTTCGCCGCGGACTGGGGCTTCGCACTCCCCGACTCCCTCTTCACCTACCGCGCCTTCCTGCACGCCTGCGGCCCGCTGGAGACGGAGGTCCTGCACGACCTGGACCTCGCCCCGTACGGGATCATGGACCTCTTCGACGCGCCGGGCCGCGAGCCCAGGGACGGTGTCGACGTGCGCGTCCACGGCCGCTACTACCGCGACCCGCCGGAGTTCCTCACCTTTATGCACGGCGGCAGCGACGGCCTCCACTACGGGCTCTGGTACGACGACGGCCGCACCAGCTCGGGCGTCGTCTCGTACTACAACAACGACGGCGGCGGCGTGGGACTGCCCGCCGGCACCCCGCTCGAAGCGGTGCGCGAGCGGCTTGAGCGGCACTGGCGCGACATCACCGACGCGCGATACGTCGACCCGGACGGCAGGGACGTCTACGGCACCCTTCCCGGCGAACCGGAGTGGGCGCAGCGGCGGCACCGGGTGCGGCTGCTGCGCGAGGTCCTGATGGCGTTCGACACCGGCGACCGCCCCGAGGAAGGCGCCGCCTACCACGAGCGCCACCGCCCCTCGCCCGAACTCTTCGCCCACGGCCACCCGGACCGCGCCGAGACCCTGGACGGCGCGGGCGCCCTCGCCCCCGGTGACACCGTGGCGCCCCGCGGCCGCCAGCGCCCGTACGACGACCACGCCTTCTGCTCGCAGTTGCGCAAGGAGCTGTGCGAGGACGCCGCCGCCCGCGAGGCCCGTACCGCCGAGGCGCTGCGCGCGTGCGCGGCAGGCCACCCGGCGGAGGCGCTGGCGCTCGGCCGCGACCTGCACTGGCTCAGCGGCGTGGGCGAGGGTTTCCAGACCGCCGCCGGTGAACTGCTGGCCGCCGCCTACCGCGCACTCGACCGCCCCGCCCTGGCCGCGATAGCCGGGGCACACCACCGCCACCGCGACCTGCCGACGGTGGACGCGCTCAGAGCGGAGTGAAGGGGCAAGTCGACAGGAAGGCGAACCGGCGCAATGACGAACCCGGCAAGCCGGCACCGAGGCAAGTGAGGGAGAACCCCGTGCCACACCCCACGTCCCCCGCCACCTTCGTGGTGGTCGACCTGGAGTTCACCACCTGGCCCGACGCGCTCGTCACGGACTGGGCGGGGCCGGGCAGGCGCCGCGAGATCGTCCAGATCGGCGCGCTCAGGCTGGACGCGCGGTGCACGGTCGTCGAGGAGTACGAGGCCCTGGTGAAGCCGGTCGCGAACCCGCGCCTGTCACCCTTCTTCACCGAGCTGACCGGCATCGACCAGCACACCGTCGACCGCGAGGGGCTGGAACCCGCGCAGGCGCTCGGCGACTTCCTCGGCTTCTGCCGCGGCCAGTCCGTGCTCTCGTACGGCAACGACATGATGGTGCTCGCGGAGAACACCGCGTGGGCGCGGGCACGCGGCGAGGAGATCAAGAACGGCTTCCTCGACCCCGCCTTCCTGAACATCCGCCCCTGGCTCAACACCCTGGCCCCGGCCACCGCCACGGCCAACTCGGGCCGCCTCTGGCAGGCGCTCGACCTGCCGCGGCCCGCAGAGGGCGCCGAGCACTCCGCCCTCTTCGACTGCTACTCCCTCGCGGCCGCCCTCGGGCATCTGCACACCCTCGGGCACCCGCTGCCACCGGGATGCGTACGGCCCACGGCCGGATGAGAACCGCTCCCCACCGCTCCCGCGGCGCCGCTCGCGCCGCGCCATGCTCACCGCTCCCGCTGTGAGGCGGCGAGGCCCCGGTGCAGCATCGGGCGGATGTGCTCGTCGAACTCCCCGTCCGCCGCGCCCTCGACCACCAGCGAGGCGACCTTCCTGACCTTGGTGTTGGTGTGCATGGACACTTCGCGCAGCACATCCCAGCCGTCCTCGGGCGAGACGCCGCCGAGAGCCACCAGGACGCCGATGGCCTGGTCGATGGTGGCGTGTGAGACCACCGCCTGTTCGAGCTGCGCCACCTTGTCCAGAAGGGCGAGACAGGTGGTGCAGGAGGGGGCGTCGCCGGGGGAGCAGGGACCTTTCACATCGCACACGGGTTGTGTAGTCACCTCTCCCAATGTGCTCCCCGGAACCGCTTCTTACAACCGTGTACCCCCCTCGATCCCCCTCGGACCTCCCTTCACCCGTCCTCCGATCGTGCCCTTGGCGTGCACGTTTCGCCGAATGTCACACTCTCCCGGTTTCACCTCCGCCGCGCTGGATAGTCGACCTGCACCGTGCCGTCGAGGGCGGCACGGGCGCGTCCCACCGGTTGGGCAGTCAGCCGGTGGGACGCGCACACTGTCCTGCCCCGCCCCGGGCACCAACTCCACCCGCCGACCGGCCCGTTCCCATGCCGGTCGGCCAACTGTCGTGTCACCGGGGCCACTTGCGCTGTCAGCCGGTCAACTCCGGCGTCTGCCAGTCGCGCCACTGGCCCAGGTCGCCCGACTTGCCCGCCGAGACCCTGAACACCCCTGGCGCGCTACCCGTGTTGAGCAGGAACTTCTGGATGCTCTGCTGAAGCGGCGCCTTCCACTCGCTCCTGACCGCGCAGTGCGTGCCGTCCTGGATATCGGACCAGTACGAGATGTTCGCACCGGCGCCGAGCGCCTTGTAGACCTCCGCGCCACCGAGCGCCGCCACGCTCCCCGACCTCGCGCCGAGCCAGTCGATGTGGGGGTTCTCCATGAGGAAGAGCCCACGCGGCGCGACCATCCCGATGATCTCGTGGGTGTCCACCGGCAGCCCGTTCGGGTTGCCCGTGTACGGGTTGAACGCGTCGCCGAACCAGGGCTGCTCCGAGTAGGCGCTGCTCAGCGGCTGGGACCCGCTCTCCCCCGGGATGCCGCGGAAGATCGGCGCGCCCGCGGTGCCTGACTCGATTGGCATGGTCAGCGCGATCCGCTGGTCGAAGGCGCCGGTGACGAAGGCGCCCTTGCCGTAGCGGGAGCAGCCGGTGACACCGGTCGCGCCCGCGTCGAGGACGCTGCCGTCGGACTGCTCGATGACGTCGATGATCCGGCTCACACCCCAGGCCCACGCCATGAGCAGCCCGGTGCTGCTCGACGAGCCGTAGAGGCTGTAGTAGGCGCCCTGCTTGTTGTTGCGCGGGGTGCCCTCCTTGCCGACGGCGAGCGGGTCGTAGTTGATGACGGCGGCACCGGAGGCGAGGATCGTGGCGGTGTCGGCGCCGAACCCCCCGAACACCACCACGGCCGGGAACGGCCCACTGCCGCTCGGCAGTTGCACACTGGCCGAGAAGCCGGCGCTCTTGCCCTGGTCGGAGACGTTCACACTGATGCCGGTGCGGCTGACACTGCCGCTGACGCTCTGCGGCGCACCGTGCTTCTCGCCGTAGACATAGGTCTCGGCGAGCTTCTTGATCTCCGACCGGCGGCAGCGCCAGTCGTCCTTGGTGGTGACACGGGTGCCGTCGATCCTGGTGAAGGGGTCGGGCAGCTTGGCGTTGCCGCCCGGATTCCCGGGACTCGGCACCGCACAGTCCGCCCCGTCGTCCTCACCGCCGACAGTCGGTACTGCGGCCTGCGCCCCGACGGCGGTCGTCATCAGACTCGCGACGCCCAACAGGGCGGCGACCATGAGCATCCGGGGCCGGTATCTCTGAAAACGCATGTGGGGGTCCTCTGTGAGAGGGCACGACCGGAACGATGGCCCCTGGTGAACGCCAGACCGACAAGCACGCCATGCCCCTGACAACCCTTGCCACCAAAGAGAGGCACAGCCATCAGAGCCCCAAACGCACCCACCGACCCCGCCCACACGCCCCAACCGCAACCCGGTGTGTATGGGAGCGCTCCCAATGTAGGGGGGTGGCGGAGGGGGCGGCAAGCGGGCGTTTCGGCCCAACCCTTGGTACCAGGCAACCGCCGCCACCGAACGCATCCCCCACCGCCTCGACCAGGACGACGATCAAGCCTCCCAGGCCCACCTCACCGCCCTCGGTGAAGCCCTCGATGCCCTCCCGCTCCTCGCGCCCCAGGCGCTGCGGCCCCAACTTCGTGAGGCGGCGACCGCATTCGAGCGTGCCACTCGCTCCCGCATCCAGGCCGAACACCATCACGCCCGCGCACTGCGCGGCGCCGTGCGGGCGATGGTCCGCGCACCGGCACCCAAGGACGGCGCCATCCTGGCGATGCTCCTTGACGCCGCGCTCCTCGTCGTGATCGCCGCCGCCCGCTGGCACCAGCTCCGCCAACACGACCAGCAAGTCGCCGCCGCCCAGCAGACCCTGCTCCACCTCCAGGCCGCCTACGACCAAGCCGCAGCCGCACCCCTGGCCGCTCTCGCGCAGCGCCAGCCACCCCATCAGGCCGTGGACCGGCACATCCGCCGCCTACGCCAGATAGTGCCCGAGCACGCGGAGCAGATCATCGAAGACCCCGCTTTCGCAGCCCTCACCACCGCCCTCGCCGAGGCAGAAACAGCCGGACACGACCCGGAACGGCTCCTCCAGCAGATCGCCGACCAACGTGCCCTGGACGACGCCCGCCGCCCCGCACGAGTCCTGACCTGGCGCATCCAACGCCTCAGCGCAAGGCCGGCACCCAGCGCACGAGCCCGTGCAGCACAGGCCCGAAGCACCACACAGCGCCCCACCGCCCCGGTCCACCCGGCAGCCGCCGTCCCAGCCCCGCAACCGTCGCACACACGGCGGCGCTGACCACGACCCCGTGGAAAGCCTGGGACTCCGGCGGCCTGACCCCATAGGCCACTCTCCATCCCCGCACCAGCGGCCCCGGTCTCCCCTCCCCCAAAGGCCCGGGGCCGCTGCCTTGTGCGAGGGCCCCGAACATCCTCCATGGGGAGAGCGGACAACCGGGATCCGAGCTACGGACGACGCCACGAGGGGTGGAAAAGGCGGCCGGTCCAGGTCTACTGCCAGCCGTGTTCTGTGAGAGGGCCGCTGTCGTCGAGGTAGCCGCGCAGGCCGGCCTCCGGGTACTCGATGATGTCGTCGGGCAGGTCGTGCACGGTGAACCACTCAAGGGCGAGGCACTTCTCAGGCTCCTTGTTGACGGGCTGCCCTTCCCATTCGGTGGCCTCGAAGAAGAAACCGATCCGCTCCACCTGCGTGTCCTGCCGGTGGTGCACGGTCTGGACCAGGCGAAGGTGAACCGGGTCGACGGTGATGCCGGTCTCCTCGTACAACTCCCGGGCGGCGCCGTCGGGAAGGGGCTCGCCTTGGTCGAGCTTGCCCGACGGCATGTGCCATCGGCCGTGACCGTAAGGGCCGCCACGTTGCGAGAAAAGGATTTTGTCGCCATCGCGGAGGATGACGTGGGTGTCGATGACGGGCTGTGCCGGTTGTCCGCTCATGTTCCCTGGGGGGTTGGATGGGTGGGTGCGGTGACCGACGCTATCGGCAGAGCCGGGATGGCGTCGGCGATTCGGCGTGCTACGTCCGATGGGGTGGCATTGTCGGTTTCGAGAAGCAGCACCTTTACCCCCTGCCTCGTCAGCTGGGATGCGGTATCGGCGTAGAGCTCGACTTCCCGGCCGGGCGCCGAGGGGTCGAGATGGAAGCGGTGGGTGACGCCGCGCGTTGCGATGCGTTCGGTGATGAGTCCCGGTTCCGCGGTGAGGATCACAGCGAGGTCCGGCAGCAGCGCGTGACGGTTGATGTCGAGCAGGAATTCCGAGGGCACCCCGTCGAGTCGTTGCAGGACCAGCGTCGAGGACAGGTAGCGGTCACTGATGATCAGTTCGCCGGCCTGCAGCGCAGGTTGTATCTCGCTCTCGATGTGCTCGTAGCGGTTGGCGGCCACCAGGCAAGCGAGCGCCAGGCCGTGGATCTGGTCGGCGTGGCTGCGGATGAACTGGCCCAGGTCGCTGGTGGTCGGTTCGACCGTCCGCCGTGCGGGACGCCCCTGGGCGGTGAGATGGTCGTGGAGCGCCTTCACCGTCGTGGACTTGCCGACCCCGCTGGGACCGTCGATCGTCACGAACCATCCTGTGCGCCTGCCCGTCACGCGGCGGCTTCCTTGGCCCCCTGGTTCCGGTCGTGCTGCTCTCTCGTGAGCATCGCCAGCGTCGCCCGGATCCGCTGGAGCGGCACGTCACCGAACTGGATGCCGACGGAGAAGTTGAACTCGTCGCGCTGTCGCATCGACTCGTCGGCGCCGTCACCCGTGAGATCGACGTCGCCGTATGCGAGGAGGGCTTCCGGGTCGTGGCCGGTCTGGATGAGGGTCTGCCAGATGGGCGTGCCCGGGTAGGGGCGGAATTCGAAGACACTGGCGCGCACGTCACCCGGGTGCTGGTCGGAAATCTGCCACAGGTTGCGGATGTGGCGGACGGTCGCGTCGAGGTCTTCCTGGCTTTCACCGGGAAAGCCCAGGATGAAGTAGCCCTTGACGCCGATGCCGTGTTTGACCAGGCGGCTTGCGACGCGCTCGGTCATCTCGGCGTTGATCCGCTTGTCCATCGCCTTCAGGATGCGGTCACTGCCTGATTCGATACCGAGGGCCACTTCGCGCAGCCCGTTGGAGACGAGGCGTTCGAGCTCGCTGTCGGAGACCCGGTCAAGGACGTTGATGCGGCCGGTGGCGTCCCACACGTACCGCTCGCCGATCCGGTGCCGGGTGAACGCTTGCATCTGCTCCTCGATGACGTTGCGCACGCCCAGGAACAGGTCATCGACGAACCGGAAGGCGGTCACACCGTACTTGTCGTGCAGCTGGTCGAGTTCGCCGATGATGTTCTCCGGGCTCCGGACCCGGATCGTGACGTCGGGGTTGGCGCTCCAGGCGGCACCGCAGAAGGTGCAGTTGTAGGGGCAGCCACGGCTGCCGACGATGTTCGCCTCCATGTGCCCGCTGCGGGCAGCGACCTGAACCCAGTCGGCGGGGCGGCGGGCAGCGAGGCGCCGGTCGGTTGCAGTGGGCGCGGCCTGGTAGGGGTCCTGGGGGAGGAAGGCGCGGTTGACGTACGGCAGGGCGTTGATGTCCGGGCCGAGCATCTGGGCGCTCGTCTTCGAGTCGGCGATGCCCGCGGCCCGGGTGCCGAGCAGCGGGTCACGCCAGAGCACGCCGGGCAGCTCCCGCCGACGCGTTCCATCCTCCAGGAGCGCAGTGACGCGCAGCTCCCCTTCGCCGAGGACGAGTGCCCGGAGGTTGGCCATGCGTGGGTCGGCCAGGACGCGGTCCGGCATGGCCTTGGCGTGGTGCCCGCCGACCATGAGAGCAATGGCGGGGTCGATCCGGGTGGCGATCCGGGCGGACATCTCGTAGGTGGGTGCGAGGAGGTTCATCGCGGCCCACCGGGGCTTGGCCCCGTTCACGATCTGCGCGGTCTCGTCGATGCCCAGACCGTGCGCCTCAGCGTCGAGGACGCCGACGTTGAAGCCGGCCTGCTGGGCGTAGGTGGCGATATAGGCCATGCCCAACACGGGAAGCGTGTAGTCGTTGGTGCGCGGTCGCAGGGTGTAGTCGCGCAGCGGCGCGTTCACGAACAGCGCGTCGAGCTCGCAGTTGGTGTCGGCGCCCGTGATCAGCTCTAACTGCCGCATGGATCCTCCAGGTCATGGGGCATGTGAGCCCCAGGTGAGGGTGGAGAGAGTCAGGGTGTGCAGGGCAGTGCGGTCGGTTCCGGCCCATCCGGTCCACAGCGGGCCGAACGCCTTGTCTTTCTTGTCGGGCCACGGGTGATCGGGGGCGATCTGAGCGGCCCAGGTGCGCACGGCGAGGTCGTCGTGCGGGTAGATGCTGAAGTCGCCGGTGAAGTCGGCGGTGGCCGCAGCGGCGGTCCACGGACCGATGCGGGGGATACCCGTCAGCGCGGTGACCAAATCGGCGGCGTCCAGGTGTTCCCACTCGGTGTGTTGCTGCTCGTAGTCGGCAGCCGCGGCCTGCAGGGCGGTGCGGTGGAACTTTGCTCCGACGCCGGTGAACTCTTCGTCGGCCAAGGCCAGGACGTCGGCGGGCGTGGGTGACACGGCGAACTCACCGAACGGACCCTGGACAGTCGTACCGAACGTGCGGCACCAGGCGCGGTACAGCTTGCGGGCCTGGTCGGCGCGTACCACCTGCCGCAGGATCGCGGTGCTGATCGCGTCCCACAGCCATGGGTTCGCCAGACGCTGGGTGACGCCGAGCTCGTCGAGTCCGGCCCGCAGCGCAGCGGGGACTGTGGCGGGCAGGCAGGCGGGGTCCGTTGGGACGAACGTGGGCTTCACGTCTTCGGTGCCCTGCACACACTGCATGTGCAGGCCCTCCCTGTCGTGGGACAGGACCCAGATACCGGAGGCCGTACGGACGGCACGCGCGAGTGTGCCGTTCTCCTGCGAGTGCCAGGCGGGGTGATCGGTCGTCAGGACGCCGGTCATCGATCGCTCCTCGTGTTGTGCTTTGTTTCGCCGTAGCCTCTCGCACCACGGGGGTTCGGGGCGCCACAACCAGCACAGCCCTGTCCCTGGCTCTGCTGCTCGCCGGATCCGTTCTCGTCTGCCATGTGGCGTTCCCTTCGTCAGAGGCGGTCGGCTGCCGCCCCCTGAAGTAAGCGAGCGCCTGCAGCTTGAGGCGGTCGAGGCTCTGCTCGCACGCGTAGAGCGGGACGCGTTGCCCACCCCACCGCACCGGGCCGAGCCAGATCACCAGGACACCGGTACGCCCGCAGCCGAGCCAGCAATCACCGGTGATCCACGGCCACTCCATGGAAGGACATCCCCTTTCTCATCTGGTCGGGATAGTCGATCTGGCGGCCTGGCAGTTGGGAGCGCAGGCCCAGAGCTGAAACGGCAGGCCCCGGTGGCGTATCTCGCCCAGCCGTCGACCGCTCGCTCCCAGTGGCCGGGCACAGAGAGCGCAGTCCATGGCCATCTGCTGGCGGGGCCGGAGTCGGGCCAGATCCGGAAGGGGCGAGGGTGCCGTCGCCGGGATGCTCACTTGCCGCCCTCGGTACGGAGTTCCGCCCAGACCTCTTTGCCCCAAGGGCGTCTGTCCGAGCCGTGCAGGTCATCGCCGCATGCCGCCCAGTCCCGCGCCGACGCCCGCCGGCCACGGCCAAGGCACTGCGAACGGGCCGCACGATGCGCAGGTCGCACCGCCAGTCCTATCGGCGCCGGCCCCGCATGGCCAGGGACATGGCGATGATCAGCGAACGGCCCGCCGAGGCCGCCGACCGGGCCGTCCCGGGGCGCTGGGAGGGCGACCTCATCACTGGATGCTGTCGCACCCGAGCTGAACAGCCGACCGCGCAAACGCTCGGCTGGGAAACCCCAGCCGAGCGTCTTGCTAAGCCCTGGCAACAGCCAGTTGGTCAACTTGTGTTGCAACGACCCCTGGAAGACGCAGAGGGCGGAGGGGCCTGCGGCGTGCAGCGCACATATGGCACACATGCGCCTGTGCCCATCCCTGTGGGAGCTGCGCCCGGGAGATGGCCGGATCGTCGGCGTCACAGGCGGGATGTCACGCTCGTGATCTCGCGGCTTGTGCTGCTCGTCTCTGATTCCGGGCTGCCCAGGCCGGAGCCCTCGACGTCGAGGTCGGGCAGGGCACGCGCGAGTGAGCGGGGCAGCCACCAAGCGCTCTTACCGGCGAGTGCGAGCACGGCCGGTACCAGTGTCATCCGTACGAGGAAGGCGTCGAAGAGGATTCCTGCGGCGAGGCCGAGCGCGATGGGTTTGAGGGTGAGGTCTTCGGTGGTGGCGAAGCTCGCGAACACGGAGAACATGATCAGTGCGGCTGCGGTGACGACGCGCGAGGCGTGACGTGATCCGGTGATCACCGCTTCGTGGTGGCTTCCGGTGCGGACGTACTCCTCGCGCATACGGGAGACGAGGAAGACCTCGTAGTCCATCGCCAGTCCGAACAGGACGGCGATCAGGACGATCGGCATGAAGCTGAAGACGGGCCCGGTGGTAGTTACGCCGAACAGCCCTGCGAGCCAGCCCCATTGGAAGACGGCGACGACGGTGCCGAGTGCCGCGCCCAGCGAGAGCAGGAAGCCGATGGCGGCCTTGACGGGGATGACGAGCGAGCGGAAGACCAGGAGCAGCAGGAGCAGTGCGAATCCGACGACGACCGCGCCGAACGGCAGCAGTGAGTCGCGCAGCCGGTCGGATACGTCGATCGCGGCGGCGGTGGAGCCGGTGACGAGGATGTCGGCGCCCGCCTTCGCGCCCAGGGCCGGGATCGCGGAGCGGATGTCGCGCACGAGCTGTTCCGTCTCCTCCTCCCGAGGCCCTTTCTCAGGGACGACGGTGAGGATGGCGGTACGACCGTCCGTGCCGATCTGCGGTGCGCCGATGGAGGCGATCCCCGGCAGACCGAGCTGCTTGAGGCCGGCCGTGACGTCGGCGGCCGCGGGTTTCGGGTCACCGTCCGTGGGCTGGACGAGGACGAGCAGTCGCCCGTTGTTGCCGGGCCCGAAGGAGTCGGAGATCTGGTCGTATGCCTTTCGTTGAGTGGAGTCGGGCGCAGCGGTGCCGTTGTCCGGCATGGCCAGGGTGAGTTGGAAGGCCGGAATCGCGAGGACGGCAAGGCCGAGGACGATGGTCAGCACGGTGGCGAGGGGGCGGTGGGTGACCAGGCGGGCCCAGCGCTCGCCGCCGTTGCGCCCGTCCCCGTTGCTGCCGCTTCCGGTCGCGTTCCGTTCCCGCCGGTCGGCCCGCGACCCGGGTCTTGGCCGTATGCGCTCCCCGGCCATTCCCAGCAGCGCGGGCAGCAGAGTGATCGCCACCGCCACGGCCATCAATACGGTCCCCGCCGCCGCCAGACCCATGACGCTCAGGAAGGGGATACCGACGACCGTCAGCCCCGCCAGCGCGATGACCACGGTGAGCCCCGCGTAGACCACGGCGCTGCCCGCGGTCGCGGTCGCACGGGTCGCCGATTCCTCGGCCCCCATCCCCCTGGCCAGTTGTTCACGGTGCCTGGACAGGATGAGCAGCGCGTAGTCGATGCCCACGGCGAGGCCGACCATCAGTGCCAGGCTCGGTGCGGTGGAGGAGACGGTGGCGATGTTCGACACCAGCAGCAGCCCCAGCAGCCCGGTGACCAGCCCGATCAGCGCGGTCAGCAGGGGAAGCCCGGCCGCCAGGAGCGACCCGAAGGTGAGAGTGAGCACGAGGACCGCGACCGCGAGGCCGATCACCTCGCCGATGCCGGGGGACATGCCTGCGGTGCTGTAGACGGTGCCGCCGACCTCGGCGCGCAGGCCGCTGGTCCGTGCCGACTCGGCGATTTCCTCCAAGGCGGTGACGCTGGAGTCCTCCAGCGCGTCGCGCTTGATCGGGTAGAGCACCTGCGCGAGCGCCGTACGGCCGTCGTCCGACACGCTCTTGGCCCGGAACGGGTCGACCGCGCGCTCGACCTGGGGCGCCTTCGCCGCCTCCCGCACCGCCTTGCGGATGACGGCGCGATGGGCAGGGTCCTCGACCGTCTCGCCCTTCGGGGCCACGAAGACAAGTTGCGCGGTGACTCCGGTGGAGGACGGAAGCGACTTCTCCAGTACATCGATGCCCTCCTGCGACTGCGAGCCCGGAATGGTCGCCTCGCTGTCCAGATGCGAGCCGAACACCCCTAGTCCGCCGCCAACCAGCGCAATCAGCAGCAGCCAGCAGGCGAGGAACCGTCCACGGTGACGGAATGCCGCCCTGCCGAGGGAGTGGAGCAAGGTGGCCATCAAAGGTCCTTCGGTCGTGAGCCCTGGTCAGGAGGGTCGATCAGCGCGGCGAGGACCGCGGACAGGGCCTGCTCCACAGCCTCGACGCCGACTTCCTCCGGGTCGGCGAGGTGTTCCATGGACAGGCCGTTGGTCAAGCAGTGCAGGATCAGCCCGGCCAGCTCCGGGCTGACGGCGGGCTGGGCTCCGGTACGTTCGACGACTTCGTCGACGGACCTGGCCGCCGCTGCCCGCTGGGCACGTCGCATCGGGGTGACGACGTCCCTGGCCTGTTCGTCATGGGCTGCACGCGCCGCGAGTTCCAGCCCGAGCCGGCCCCGTTCGGTGTCCCCGACGATCCGCCTCGCGACCAGCCGGGCCGCCACGCTTACTGCCGCGGCTGGTTCGTCGATGTCACGGACCTCGCCCAGCACGGTGGCGTGTTCACCGTCGGAGCCCTCACCGAGGATCGCGCCGAAGAGTCCCTGCTTGCTGCCGAAGTTGGAATAGACAGCGCCCTTGGTGAAGCCCGCCGCATGGGCGATGTCCTCTACCCGGCTGTCCTCGTAGCCCCGCTCGGCGAACACGCGCGCCGCGGCTGCCAGCAGTCGACGGCGTACCTCCTCGCGGCGAACGCGCGGGGTCGGGCCCGATGGATGCGTTTCCGTCATACCCGACAGCATGGCATACCTTGAGTATTGAGTACCACTGGTACTCAATACTTTCAGTACTGAATGCTGTTAGGGTCGCGCTCACGTTCTGCACCGCCCCTGATTCCCGGAGGCATCCCGTGGCCACGCCCCACCGCACGACACGCATACTCCTTCTCGGCGGAGGCGCCTTCCTGGCGCTGTCGTTCGCCGCGCTCGTGGCGAGCGGTGGCTCGGTGGACGACGAAGGGCCGGAGAAGCGCAGCTTCAGACCGCCCGGTGAGCGGCTCACCATCGCCAAGGGGGACGGCGACATCGATATCCGCCCCGCCGACATCGACGAGATCGAGGTGACGCGCCGGTTCTCCGGATGGGCCACACTCGGTTCCCCCGAAGCGCATTGGGAACTCAGGGACCACACCCTCACCCTGGCCACCGACTGCGGGCCCGTCGGACGGTGCGAGGCGCACTACGAGGTACGCGTACCAGAGGACATCGCGCTGACCGTCGAAGGTGACAGCGGAAAGATCACCGCTTCCGGGTTCGGCACCCCCTTGCACATCCGCTCGGACAACGGCGCGATCTCCGCCAACGACATCTCGGGCCGCCTCACCCTGGCCACCGACAGCGGCGAGCTGCGCGGCACCGGGATCACCTCGCGCCGTGTCCAGGCCGACTCCCAGAACGGAGACGTCCACCTCTCCTTCGCCCGAGTCCCCGACCAGGTGAGAACGGAGACGGAGAACGGCGCGGTAGAGGTGGAGGTACCGGACACGGACGCCGTGTACAAGGTCAGGACCGCGACGGACAGCGGCGACGTACACACCGGCATACCCAAGGACGCGAACAGCCCCCACGCGCTTACGGTACGGTCCGAGAGCGGGGCGATCACATTGCGCACGGCTGGCAAGTAGGACCCCGGTGGAGAGAACGTGTCACTGCCGCCCTGCTCGATGATGTCCAAACCTTCCGCGGTGCTTACCTCCCCACCGGCGGGGTCTCACCCCCCACCCCCTCACCGCCCCCAGGCGCTCTCGAACTCCTCCGCCGAAATCGCTTCCAACGGGTCTTCGTCGGGGTCTATTGCCTGGTCTGTCAGGGTGCCGTGTCTGTCGAGTGCTCGGTAGTAGGCCCTGGTCGCTGCCGTGATGCGCTCTTGGTCGTGCGCGCGTTCATGGTGGCAGGGGTGGGGCGGTGGCGCAGTAGCCTGGGGAGGAGAGGGTGGGGTTTGTGGGGATATGTCGCCCTTCGGGCGACCCGGGTAGAAGGAGTGGGTGATGGAGGTGGTGGGGACGCTCATTGCGCTTGCGGGGCTCATCGTGCTCGTTTTTGTGGGGGTCGTGGTGATTCACCTGCTCAACGGGCAGCGGGCCGGCATGATCGCCGAGCATCGGTTCTGGCGTGCGCGGCGCGCGCCCGCGGGGGCCAGTACGCGTGGCTGGGACGCGCCCACGCGGCACTCGCGCCTCCGGCTGCCCTCGCGGCACGGGCGTCGCGCCTCATGAGTACGCCCTCCGGGGTGTGTTGACGTATCGGACGTCCGGGGCGAGAACCGTGCGAACCGCCCACGCGTAGTCCGCGAACCCGTGTTCCGACCCTTGACGGCCGCTTTGGTCTAGTCCAAATATGGGACGCACGCCTGCCGCTTCCGTGGCTCGGGCGGGAGTCGCCTTCCGCCTCGCGGGGCGGCGGTCCCCCCACGCTTGTCACGGAAGGAAACGAACGTGCGTCCCTTTTCGTTTGGCATGTCCACATCCAAGAAGGCTTCCCGGGTCGCTGTCGGCGCCGCGGTTGCCGCGCTGGCCGCCGGTGCCACCTTCGCGGCCATGCCCGCCGCCTCGGCCGCCCAGGACGGCGCCCAGGTGACGGCGGGCAGCGGCTTCGCCCCGTACACCGACATGTCCAACAGCAACGAGGGCCTGCTGGACACCGCCATCACGGGCCACGGTGTGAAGTCCTTCACCGCGGCCTTCGTGCTCGGCTCCGGCTGCGACCAGATCTGGGGCGACACGCTCCCCGTCGGCGACGACTCCGTCACCGACCCGCTGATCGAGAAGGCGCAGGGCGAGGGCGCCGACGTGATCATCTCCTCCGGAGGAGCCGCGGGGCTCCCGCTGGCCTGGACCTGCACCGACCAGGACGCCATCGTGGCCGGCTACCAGAAGATCATCGACTCCTACGGTGTCGACTCCCTGGACTTCGACATCGAGGGCGGCGCCATCGCGGACACCGCCGCAGCGACCCGGAACATGGAGGCGCTGAAGACGCTCAAGGCCGACAACCCCGGCCTCACCTTCTCCGTCACCCTGCCGGTGCTGCCCGACGGCCTCACCGCGGACGGCGTCAACGTCGTCAAGGCGGCGGCCGACGCGGGCGTCAAGATCGACGTCGTGAACATCATGACGATGGACTACTACCAGGGCGACCAGGACATGGGCCAGGCCGCGATCTCGGCCGCGCAGGCCACCATGGACCAGATGAAGTCCGTGGACTCGTCGTACGGTTACGGCAACCTCGGCATCACGCCGATGATCGGCGTCAACGACGACAACTCGACCTTCACCCTGGACAACGCCTCCACGGTGGCGAGTTGGGCGAAGTCCAACGGTGTCGGCCGGCTCTCGTACTGGTCCGCCAACCGCGACACCTCCTGCGCCGCCGCGAAGGCCGAGCACCCCTCGATGAAGATCGACGCCTCGTCGACGTGCAGTGGCGTCGACCAGGCGGAGCTGGCCTTCGCGGACGCGTTCAACGGCTGAGCCGTCCCGCCCACCTCGGCGGTCGTCGGGGTACGGCACCGGGGCGCACCCCCAGTTCGGGGTGCGCCCCGGCCACATCTGAACCCCGGCGGGTCAGCCGCAGGCGCCCTCGTCTTCCCAGGCGCCCCACTCACCGGTGCTGCCCGGCTGCTCGCCCTGGCTCCACCACTTGGCGCGCCAGGTGTGACCGCCGTATGTCACCTCCTGGTCCGCGGTGTACGCGGTCGCGGAGTCCCACGCCGCGGCGGAGCAAGTGCCGCTGCCGGGCGGGTCCGTGGGGCCGGTGGGCGGCTGGTCGGGCGGGGTGGCCCCGGCGAACTCGGCGCTGTACGCGGCGAACTCCCACGCCGACTGCGGCACACTGCTGCATGTGCCCGAGGTACGGCCGCCGTTGTCGGGCGGGCTGCACTGCCGGTCGCGGTTGAGGGACCAGAAGGTGAAGCGGGCCATGCCGTGCGAGGTGGCGTAGTCGAGGACGGTGCGGAAGGCGTCCTGGGGGAACATCTCGCCGGTGTCGCTGCGGCCGTTCATGCCGGAGAAGCCCTCGTGGGCGTAGGCGGTGGCCTCGTCCCAGCCGAAGGTGGAGCGCAGCAGGCCGTTGAACGCGGTGAGCGCGGCGGTCTGCGCCGAGGCGCCCTCGAAGCCGCCGTCGAACGGCATGATGGAGAAGTTGCCCGGCGTGAAGCCCTGCGCCTTGGCCTCGTTCAGCATCTGCTGGCCGAACCAGCCGGTGCCGGCCGCGGTGCCCGCGGTGGTGACGGAGACGTAGAGGCCGGGGTTGTTCTGCTGGAGGATCTTCGCGGCGCCGATCTCGTTGTGGACCGCGGCGGTGTTCTCGTACTCCGGCTCCTCCAGGTCGAAGTCGATGGCGTGCAGCCCGTACTTGGTGATGACCTGCTGGTACGCGGCCGCGGTGTCCTCGGGGGTGGAGCACGCCTGGCCGAGCTTGGTGCCGTTGTAGCCGCCGATGGAGATGGAGACGTCACCGCCCTTGGCGCGGATGGCGTCGATCACCCCCGCGACGGCGGTGTCGTCGGCGACGGGCGCGGTGCCGTCCCAGGTCGGGGTGCAGCCGCCGCCGTTCGGCGCGAGGATGAAGGCGAGCTGGAACGCCTTGAGGCCGCTCGCGTCCATGATGGCGGTGGCGCTCGGCGGGTCGTTGTCGAGCGGCATCAGATACGGCGCCGCTGCGTACCAGCGGTCGGGCAGGGGGTCGGCGGCGGCGTGGCTGTCGGCGGCGAGCCGGTCGCCCGCGGTGTGGCCGTCGCCCGTGCCGGCCGCCGCGGCGATTCCGCTGACCCCGGCGGCGGCCAGGGCGAGCGCGGAGAAACCGGTGAGAAGGGAACGCAGACGTCTCATGTCCATGTCTCCCGGGAGGGGTGAAGGGGCCCTCAGCATCCGGGAGTTGTCTAGACCAAGTCAAGAGTCAGGTCCAGACCAGATGGGGAGACGGGGGCGGCGCGGGGTGTGCGGGGTGCGTGCGGTTCAGAGTTGCTGGAGGTCCGCGCCCTCCGCGAGGCGCGGCAGGGCCGCCGCGGCGGCGTTCTCCACATGGCGGCGGCAGAGTTCCTCCGCGCGGGCGCCGTCGCCCGAGACCGCGGCGTCGCAGATCGCCTGGACCTCCGCGATGGACTGCTTGGCGCGCCCCGGCTCCAGCAGGGAGACCACGCGGACCAGGGTGACCCGGCGGTTTATCGAGTCCAGGATCTGCTTCAGCTCGATGTTCTGCGCGCCGCCCACCAGGACGCCGTAGAACTCCGTCTTGGCGATGGAGAGTTGGCGGGTGTCGTCGGCGACCTCCTCCAGGTGCAGCAGCGCCGCGCGCAGGGTGCGCCGCTCCTGGTCGCTCGCGCGCTCGGCGAACAGCCGCCCCGCCATGCCCTCAAGGGCCGAGCGGACCTCGTAGATCTGGCGGGCGTCCTCGACGGAGAGGGTGGCGACCACGGTGCCGCGGCCGTTGGTGGAGGAGACGAGGCCCTCCGACTCCAACTGGCGCAGCGCCTCGCGCACGGTGGCACGGCTCGCCGTGGTGGTCTCGCAGAGTTCGCGCTCGACGAGCACCTGTCCTGGCATCAGGCGCAGTTCGGTGATCGCTTCGCGGATCTGGGCAGCGACCTGGTCACGGATCAGTGCGGGCGGGCGGGCGACGGCGGTACCAGAAAAGCTCACCCCAGGATGATGACACAGATCTGACGGACAAGAGAACGCTTCTGTCCGTTGTAGGACAGGTCGGGTGGCTGGCTTGATGTCGACCGTCGAAGGGTCGCCTCCGGTGCCGCCGCGGCCGCGGCCCGCTCCGCCCTGATGCCGGCCCATGCGGGCTGGACACCGGGCGCGAGGGGTCGCCCACCCTGTGTGCGTGGCCGCCCTGACGTGCGGGTCCGTTGTGTTCTGGCGGGGTTACGCGCAGGTTTTTTCCTGACGTCGGCTATTGACCTGTCAGATAGCTAACGACAGACTGACTCATCTCCAGAGCACCTGTGGTTCAGGTCACGCCAGGGTGCCGGTCGGCCGGACGCTTCGGGGTAAACCGGATGAAACGGTCGGTCCGGGCAGGCTGTGCGCGTCCGGTGAGAACCAGGGCAAGAGCCGAGACAAAGGGAGGTCGTCGGAGTGGAGGAGGCCAGTGCGCCGGCAGCGGCGGGGGAGTGTTCCCCGGCCATCACGCCGCACCACGTCGTCGAGGGCAGGTCGGGCGGGGGAGTGCCGACCGTGCTGATCCACGGCGTGGGCTCCGACCTCGGCCGCTGGGACGCGGTCGCGGCGGCACTGGCGCCGTACGGTCCCGTCGTCCGCTACGACCTGCGCGGCCACGGCGCCTCGCCCAGGCCGCCGGGCCCGTACACCATCGACGACTTCGCCGCCGACCACATGGCGCTGATGGCCAGGCTCGGCATCCGACGGGCCCATGTGGCCGGGTTCTCGCTCGGCGGCCTCATCGCGCAGAAGGTCGCGCTCGACCACCCGGAGTCCGTCGACAGGCTCGTCGTCATCAGCGCCGTCGCGGGCCGCACCCCCGAGCAGCGCGAGGCCGTACGCAAGCGCCTCGAAGCCGTCGAGGAGGGCGGTCCCGGGCTCGTCGCCGACGGCGGCGCGCGCTGGTACACCGACCGCTTCAGGGCCGAGCACCCCGAGGTCGTCCGCGCCCACCTCGACCGCTTCCGCGGCAACGACCCCGCCGCCTACGCCGCCGCCTTCCGGGTCCTCGCCACCACCGACCTGGTGGACGAGCTGCCCGGGATCACCGCGCCGACGCTCGTCATGACCGGCTCGCTCGACGTCGGCTCACCGCCCGCGATGGCCGAGGCCATGCACGCGCGGATCGCGGGCTCCCGGCTGCTGATCGTGCCCGGCGTCAAGCACGCCATCTTCGAGGAGGCACCGCGGACCGTCGCCGACGCCGTCACCGGATTCCTCCACCCGCAGCCGCCAGGCGACGCCTGACCCACCCCGCCCCCCACGGTCGAAACCGCATCAACCCACTCCCCGAGAGGTGAAACCAGTGGCACGTCACAACGAGCCCGTGGAGGGGGCGCGGCCGTCGGGGCCCGGCCGCCCGCTCAGCAGGCGGGCCGTGCTGCACGCGGGCGGTGTCTCCGCGCTCGGGCTGCTCATCGCCGCCTGCGGAAGCACCGTCGACGCCTCCGCACCGCTGCGCGACTCCCAGCCGAGCGGCCCGCCCCGCCGCGGCGGCGAACTCACCTTCGCCACCAGCATGGACATCGCCACGCTCGACCCCGCGTTCTCGCAGAACGTCAGCGAGCGGTTCGCCTACTACGCGATGTTCAACACCCTCGTCGGCTACGACCAGAACTTCAACATCGTCCCCGAACTGGCCGAGCGCTGGGACCTCAGCGACGACGGCAAGGCCCTCACCCTGCACCTGCGCCGCGGTGTGAAGTTCCACGACGGCACCCCCTTCGACGCGGACGCCGTCAAGTGGAACCTCGACCGGCTCCTCGACAAGAAGACCAACTCACCGCTGCGCGGCCAGCTCACACCCCCGCTCAACGAGGTGCGCGTCGACGGCGACGCCACCGTCACCCTCGTCCTCGCCACCGCCTGGCGCCCGCTGCTCGCCGCGCTCGGCGAGCGCCCCGGCTTCATGATGTCGCCGACGGCCGCGCGCAAGTACGGCAAGGACATCGGGGTGCACCCCGTCGGCACCGGGCCCTTCGAGTTCGTCAGCTTCACCCAGGACAGCCAGCTCAGGATGCGGCGCTTCCGGGACTACTGGGACCCCGACAGCGTCCACCTCGACGCCATCACCATCACCAACACCCCCGAGCAGCAGGTGCAGTTGACCATGCTGCGCACTGGTGAGGCGCAGCTCTGCGACGAGATCAACCCGCAGCTCGGCACCACGCTCCAGGACGACCCCACCGTCGCCCTCGCGCACGCCGCCACCGGCAACTGGTACGCGGTCCAGATGGACTGCGACAAACCCCCCTTCGACAAGCCCGAGCTGCGCAGGGCCATCGCCTACGCCACCAACCGCGAGGGCGTGCAGAACGCCATCTACGCCAAGCGCGCGCGGGTGGCGACCGGGCCCATCGGCATCGGCTGGGCGTACCCGGAGCAGGGGCCGCCGCCCGCGTACCCGTACGACCTGAAGAAGGCCAGGGCGCTGGTCAAGCAGGCCGGTGCCGAGGGGCTGAGGGTCGACTACATCAATTCGAGCGACTCCGACTACCAGGCGGTGGCCCAGCTCCTCCAGGGCGACTACGCGAAGATCGGGCTCAGGGTGAAGGTGGGCACCGTCCCCGGCAGCGACTACTACAACCAGGTCATCGCCGACAAGATCGGCTGGTCGCTGACGGAGTGGACACCGCGCGCCGACCCGGACGGGCTGCTGCGCCTGCTCTTCCACTCCAAGGGCGGCCAGAACTCGACCGGCTACCGCAACCCGGAGGTCGACAAGCTGCTCGACCAGGCCGCCGGGATCGAGGACACCAAGGCCGCCGCACCGATCTACCAGCGGATACAGCGCATCGTCGAGCGCGACGCGCCCTATGTCTTCGTGGTCTGGCCCGACGCGCTCGTGCCGCACAGCAAGAAGCTCGGCGGGGTGCGCCTCTACCCGGACGCGGTCTACCGGCTGCGCGACATGTGGATAGCCGAATGAACCGCCCCCGTGAGCCGAAGGTGAGGAGCTAGCCGTCATGGCGTGGCACATAGCGAAACGGCTGGGGGCGGCACTGGTCGTCATGGTGGTGGTCAGCCTGCTGACCTTCCTCGTGACCCGGGTCCTCTTCCCCGACCCGGTCCAGTCGATCCTCGGCGGCCAGGGCTCCAGCGCGACCCCCGAGCAACTGCACCGGCTGACCCATGAACTCGGCCTCGACAAGCCCCTGTTCGTCCAGTACTTCGACTGGATCGGCGGCACCCTGCACGGCGACCTCGGCCGTTCCTTCCGCACCCCCGTGGGCGTCGGCGGCGCCATCTGGGACCGGCTGCCCGTGACCATCGAGCTGATGGTGCTCTCGCTGCTCGTGGCGCTGGTGCTCGGGACCCTGCTCGGCGTCCTCGCGGCGCTCTTCCGCGGGCGCTGGGTCGACACCGTCGCCTCCGCCCTGTCGGTCCTCGCGCTCTCGCTGCCCAACTTCTTCCTCGGCATCCTGCTCGTGTACTGGTTCGCGCTGAAGTTCCGGCTGCTGCCGAGCAGCGGCTACGTGCCGTTCCTCGACGACCCGCTCGGCAACCTGAAGCTGATGATCCTCCCGGCGCTCACCCTCTCCATGGCGTACGTGGGCACCTTCGCCCGCTACGTGCGCACGCTGATGCTGGGTGTGCTCTCCGAGGACTACGTGCTGCGCGCCCACGCCAGCGGCCTCGAACCGCGGCGCGTCGTCGTCAGGCACGCCATGAAGAACACCGCGATCCCCATGGTCACCGTGGTCGGCCTGAACGCCGCGGGGCTCGTCGGCGGCGCCGTCGTCACCGAGAGCGTGTTCTCGCTGCCCGGCCTCGGCACCCTGCTGACCACGTCCATCCTCGGCAAGGACTTCCCGATGCTCCAGGGCCTCATCCTCGTCATCACGATCGGCGTCGTCGTGCTCAACCTGCTGATCGACCTCGTCTACGGGGCGCTCGATCCCAGGATCAAGGTGAGTTGAGATGGCCGCCACCACCACCGCCTCCGCCCTGCCGCGCACCCGCGCCCGCAGCGGCGCAGGGCGCCGCGTCGCCACCGCCCTCGCGGCCTACCCGCGGCTGACCATCGGCGCCGTGCTGCTGGTCGCGCTGCTCGTACTCTCCCTGGGCGCACCGCTGTTCACCGGCCACGGCCCGCTCGACCAGCACCTGATCTCGGTGCTCAAGCCGCCGGGCCACGGATTCCTGTTCGGCACCGACCAGTTGGGCCGCGACGTGTTCAGCCGCAGCCTCTACGGCGGCCGTCTCGTGCTCGCCGTCGCCGTGGTCTCGGTGCTGATCGCGATGGTCGCGGGGGTGCTGCTCGGCCTCGTCTCCGGATATCTGCGCGGCTGGGCCGACGCCCTGGTGATGCGGATTATGGACGGGGTCATCGTCTTCCCCGAGCTGATCCTCGCGCTCGCGATCACCTACGCGCTCGGCCCCAGCTTCTGGACCGTGGTCGCCGCCATCTCCACCGTGAACGTGCCCAAGTTCGCCCGGGTCGTACGCGGCCAGGTACTCAGCCTGCGGGAGCGGGAGTTCATCTCCGCGGCGAAGGTGTCCGGCGCCTCCACCACCCGGGTGCTGCTGCGCCACCTGCTGCCGAACGTGCTGGAGGTCACCGTCGTGCAGGCGGCCCTCACCGGCGGCATGGCCATCTTCACCGCCGCCAGCCTCAGCTTCCTCGGGCTCGGCCTGCCCGCGCCGCAGCCCGACTGGGGCGGCATGCTCAGGGACGGCTACCCCTACCTGGGGCAGGTGCCGATGATGTCGCTGGTGCCCGGCGGGTTCATCTTCGTCGCGATGCTCAGCTTCAACCTCATCGGCGACGGCCTGCGCGACCTCTTCGACCCCAGGTCCCACGGCCGCACCGGACGCCGCCGCACCCGCGCCGCGGCGGCCCCCGCGCCCGTAACCGCCATCCCGGCAGGCGCGGACACCACCGGCGCGCCCGCCGCGGCGCCCGCGAAGACCCCCGGCACCCCGAGCGGAGGCACCCCCGATGACCACTGAGACGGCCACGGCGGCCGAGGCGGCGGCGCCCGTGCTCGACGTGCGGGAGCTGAAGGCGGTGTACGACTCCCCGCGCGGCCCGGTGCGCGCCCTCAACGGGGTCTCGTTCAGCGTCCGTTCCGGCGAGGTGCTGGCGCTCGTCGGCGAGTCGGGCAGCGGCAAGTCGGCGTCCGCGCTCGCCATCATGGGCCTGCTGCCGCGCACCAGCGGCCGGGTCACCGCGGGGCAGATCCTCTTCGAGCGGCGCGACCTGCTCGGCCTGCCGGAGAAGGAGCTGCGGGCGCTGCGCGGCGACGAGATCGCGCTCGTCTTCCAGAACCCGATGACCACCCTCAACCCCACCCGCACCGTCGGCGCCCAACTGCGCGAGGTCATCCGCCACCACACCGGCAGGACCCGCCGCGAGGCCGACGCGCGTGCCACCGAACTCCTCGGCCTCGTCGAGATCCCGGACCCCGCGGCGCGGCTGAAGTCCTACCCGCACCAGCTCTCCGGCGGCATGCGCCAGCGCGTCATGATCGCCCTCGCGCTGAGCTGCGACCCCCGCCTCCTCATCGCCGACGAGGCCACCACCGCCCTCGACGTCACCACCCAGGCCCAGGTGCTGCACCTGCTGCGGCGGATCACCGCACGGCTCGGCACCGCCATGGTCGTCATCACCCACAACATGGGGGTGGTCGCCGGGCTCGCCGACCGGGTCGCGGTGATGTACGCGGGCCGCATCGTGGAGACCGGCACCGTCGAGGAGATCTTCTACGAGGCCCAGCACCCGTACACCGTCGGCCTGTTGGGCGCCATCCCGCGCATGGACACCCCGCGCGCCACGGAACTGGCGTCCATCGAGGGCCGCCCGCCCTCGCTGCTCGACCTGCCCCCGGGCTGCGCCTTCGCCGACCGCTGCGGGCACACCATGGACATCTGCCGCACCGAGGAGCCGGCGCCCGTGACACCCGAGCGGCACACCGCGGCCTGCTGGGCGGACCCCGCCGAGGTGCGGGCCGCCGCCGCCCCGGCCGGGGAGACCCCGCGGGGAAAGGCCCCGTCCACCCAAGGAGAGGAGGCCGTATGACCACGGCCACCGCCCCGGCCAAGGCCCCGCTGCTTGAGGTCGAAGCGCTGCGGGTGCACTACAGGTCGCGCGCCAGGGGCCGCCTCGGCTACCCGGTGCGCGCCGTCGACGGCGTCTCGTTCAGCATCGCGCCGGGCGAGACTTTGGGCCTCGTCGGCGAGTCAGGGTGCGGCAAGAGCACCACGGGGCGCGCCGTGCTGCGCCTGGTCAAGCCGACCGGCGGCGCCGTCAGGTTCGACGGGCACGACCTCGCGGGCGCCGACCGGCGGCGGCTGCGGGAGCTGCGGCGCGGTATGCAGGCGGTGTTCCAGGACCCGTACGACAGCCTGAACCCGCGCATGACCATCGGCGACCTCGTGGGCGAGCCGCTCACCATCCATGGCATCGCCCATGGCGATCAGCGCCGGACGAGGATCGGGGAACTCCTCGAACTCGTCGGTCTCAGCCCCGAGTTGGCGTCCCGGCGGCCGTCCGAGCTGTCCGGCGGGCAGCGCCAGCGGGTGTGTGTGGCACGGGCGCTCGCGGTGGGCCCCCGCTTCATCGTCTGCGACGAGGCGGTCTCCGCGCTCGACGTCAGCGTCCAGGCCCAGGTGCTCAACCTGCTCGGCCGCCTCCAGCGCGACCTCGGCCTCTCGTACCTGTTCATCGGCCACGACCTGAGCGTGGTGCGGCACGTCTGCGACCGGGTCGCGGTGATGTACGCGGGACAGCTCGTCGAGTCCGCGGCGAGCGAGCCGCTGTACGAGCGCCCCTACCACCCGTACACCGTCAGCCTGCTCGCCTCGTCGCCGGTCGCCGACCCGCGTGTGGAGCGTGCCAGGCCGTTCGCGTCCGCCACCGGCGAGCCGCCGAGCCCGGCGCGGATGCCGGCCGGCTGCCGCTTCGCCTCGCGCTGCCCGCTGGCCCGCGACCGATGTCGCGCCGAGGCCCCCGTATACGAGGAGGTGGCGCCGGGGCGGCGGGTCGCCTGCCACTACTGGCGGGAGGTCGCCGACGCCCCGGCGGCCACCGCGGGAGCCCCCGCGTGACGGGCGTCGAACCCGCCGCGGGGCGCACGGAGCAGGGCCCGCCGCCGACCGGCGCGCTCGCCGCGGTGTGGGCCGCGCTCTCCCCGGAGGAGCGGGCGGTCTACGAACGCGCCGGATACCACAGGACGTTCGGCCTCGGCGCCCGCCCCGCGCTGCTCGTCGTCGACGTCGAGTACAACTTCACCGGGGACGTCCCCGAGGAGCCCGTACTCGACTCGGTCGCCAAGTACCCGGACAGTTGCGGCCCCGCCGCCTGGCGCGCGATCCCCGCCATCGCCCGGCTGCTCGCCGCCGCCCGCGCCGCGGGCGTGCCGGTGGCGCACACCCACGGCACCCCGCGCGCCGACCGGCCTGGCGCACCGCGCCGCGGCACCGACATCGTCTACGAACTCACGCCCCGCGCGGGCGAGTTCGTCGCCGCCAAGGCGGCCGCAAGCCCCTTCCACGGCACGGGCCTCGCCGCCCACCTCAGGGCGCTCGGCGTCGACACCGTCATCCACACCGGCTGCACCACGAGCGGCTGCGTCAGGGCCGGGGTGGTGGACGCGGCGGCCCACGGGCTGCGCGGCGCCGTCGTCGAGGAGGCCGTCTTCGACCGGGCCGAACTGCCGCACCGGCTCAGCCTGTTCGACATGGACGCCAAGTACGCCGACGTGATCTCGCTGGCGGCCGCCGAGACCTACCTCGCCCACCACTGAACGCGGGCCCCCGCGCGGGCCCGGAAAGGATCGATGCGATGACGACGGCGCCCAGCGGGGTCCGCGTGCCGGAGTGGGTCTACGCGGAGCTGTCCGACGAACTCGGGCGCGAGGTGCGCGCGGCGGCCCCCCTGATGCGCCCGCCCGCCGAGGCCATGCACCCCGGGACGCTGCGCGCGATGACCGCCACCCGGCTCAGCTTCGCCCAGACCCTGGTGCGCCGCATGGCACGCGAGCGGTGGCGGATCACCCTGGAGCGCTGCGACGTCGCCGAGGACGGCACCGGCTTCCTGGCCTACGACATCCGGGCCGGGCAACTGCGTCTTTGCTTCGGGGTGTTCGTCTACCCGCCGCTACCACTCGGCCACCAGCGCCTCTTCCGCGACACCCGGGTCGAGTTCCTCGGCATCCTGCTCGACGGGCCCTTCGGACCCGAGGCGGAGGAGCGCTTTTGCCGTGAGCGCGCCGAGTTCGACGCCCACCTGTGGCGCGGCAGGACCGGCCCCGACGTCTACGGCTGGACCATCGCAAGCCGCGGCACCCGCACCTTCGAGGACGTCGTCGCGGCCCTGGCCCGCGGCGAACAGCCCCCGCTCGCGGGCCTCGACGCGGGCGGCGGCTACATCCTGCGCAACGGCGGCTACTACGGCAACGGCCGCATGGGCACCAGGGCCTGGCAGAGCTACGCGCGCGACGGCGGCCCCCTCGGCATGCCGTACCACATCGACCTGTTCTGCGTGTACCTGTGGCGCCTTGTCAGCCTCGACCTGGTGGAGGCCACCGCACGCGCGCGCAACCCCGACGCGGTGCCGCTCGACCCCGTGGTGCGGCGGCACACCGGCATCGGCAACTCCTCCGGGCTCGGCACCATCGCCGCGCTCATCCGCTGGCCCGCGCGGCTCTCCGCGTTCGTCCTCACCAGGGAGCTGGCCTTCGCGCTGTCCGCGGCGCGCCCCCTCACCCCGGAGCGCGCCGGGCGCCTCGCGGCGCTCCTCGCCAACGCCGCCGCCGCGTACCGTGCCGCGCCCGAGGCGCCCCCCGAGCTGATCGAGCCCCGCGGCGGGGTCGCGGACGCCCTCGACGCCACCCGCGCCGCGCTGACCGCCTGGAGCGCCGCGGGCGCCGGGAGCGGCGGCGGGCGCACCGGCGCCGACCTGCTCGCCGAGGCCGCCGCGCACGGCAGCCCCGAGGCCACCGAGGTGCTGCGCGCCCTGCTGCCCGAGCTGTACCCGGAGACCTCGGAACTGGAACGGATCACCGCGGCCGGTACCCGCCTCGCCCCCGAGGCCGACCCGCTGATGACCGTCGGCGAGCTGCGCGCCCTGCTCGCCGGGCACTTCGGCTGGGTACGCGCCCTCGACCTGGAAGGCCCTGGCGCCCGCGAGTTCTTCTGGTACCGCTCCGAGGAGAACGGCGAGAACCGCCGCGGCGAGCGCTCCGTCGACGTCGGCGTCGAACGCGAGACCTTCGTGGACGTCGCGGGCCTGGTGCGCCGCCTCGACGACTTCCTGACCGGGCTGCCCGACGACATGAGCACCGGCAGGTTCCTCCTGGAAGACCCCGAGCACACCCTCGCGGTGGCCCGGGTGCAGGCCGCCGCCGCGGCCCCGTACAGCGAGCTGGGCGCGAGCGTGTGCGACGCGTCCTTCCTCGCCAGCAACGGCATCCGCTGCTTCCTCGCGCTGCTCGGCATCGAACTGCCCACGCCGCACAGCGGGCGCTGGGTGCGCGGCCTGTTCTACCGGGACGCGCCGCTGCCCGCCGACCTCGCGCGCGGCGACGAGGGTGTGTGGGGCATCGGCGCCCCGGCCGCGGCGCCGACCGCCCGCGACGACGACGCGGCCGTGAGGGTGTGAGGACCATGGCCGCCATCGCGGTACCCGAACTGCGGCGCTACGCCCCCGACGCGCTGCGCATGGTCGGCATCCCGCTCGGCCAGGCCGACGAGTGCGCCGACATGCTGGTGTGGACCCAGGCGGTCACCGGCGGCGCGCTCGCCTGGCTCGCCGCCCACCGCGCCCGGCTGAGCTGGTACCCGCGCCCCCGCGCCCGCGTCGTCGCCGAGTCCGAGTCCGCGGCGGTCGTCGACGCGCGCGGCGGCAGCCTCCTCGAACTCGGCGTCAGGATCGCCGACTTCGCCCGCGCCGAGGCCGCCGCCCACGGCACCAGGGTGGTCAGGGTGCGCCAGGTGTACGGCACGGTGTTCCTGCCGTACCTGATCGCACGCGCCGCCGGGCGCGGCACCCGTATCGAGGCCGACGCGCCCGCCGCGCCGCTCCCCGGCGCCCATGAGCCGCGCGGCGAGCTGACGCTGCGCGCCACCGCCCCCGTGGAGCCGGGCGAGGGCCTGGACACCGCCGCCTACCGCGCCGCGGTCGACCGCGGCATCGCCCTCGACGACGCCGACTTCACCACCGTCACCTCGCTCTTCGAGATGCTGCGGGTGCCCACCTCTGAGCGCTCGCGCAGCCACGCTGGCTGACACCGCCACCACCGCACCACCAAGGAGGAAGCAGTACCCATGGACCACACCCGCCTCGGCGCCACCAACCTGTGGATCTCGCGCATCGGATTCGGCGCCATGGGCGTGGGAAGCCCCGACTGGCGCTCCTGGGTGCTCGACGAGCGCGCTTCCCTCCCCGTGATCGAGCGCGCCGTCGAGACGGGCGTCACCTTCTTCGACACCTCCGACTTCTACTCCGGCGGCGAGAGCGAACGCGTGCTCGGCGCCGCCCTCAAGCGGCTGCTGCCCAGGGAGGACTACGTCCTCGCCACCAAGGTCGGCAACCCCATGGGCAAGGCGCCCACCCGCGGCGGCTACTCGCGCAAGCACATCCTCGCCGCCGTCGACGACTCGCTGCGCCGCCTCGGCACCGACTACATCGACCTCTACCAGACCCACGTATGGCGCGAGGAGACCAACGTCGAGGAGGTACTCGCCGCTTTCGACACCCTCGTCGACTCCGGCAAGGTGCGCTACATCGGCGCCACCGACATGCCGGTGTGGCAGTTCGCCCGGTTCGTGTACGAGGCCAGGCGTCTTGGCAGGCCCGCGTTCGCCACCATGCAGTGCCACTACAACCTGGTGTGGCGTGAGCACGAGAGCGAACTCCTGCCGATGTGCCGGGCGGAGGGCATCGGACTGCTGCCGTACAGCCCGCTGGCGCGCGGCTTCCTCTCCGGCGACCCGCGCGGCCACGACCGGGACACCGAGCGCGGCCGCACCGACGACCACTCCCGCAGGTGGTTCGGCCGCGACAGCGACCGTGCCGTGCTCGACGCGCTGCTGAAGGTCGCGGGTGCCCGCGGCGCGAGCCCCGCCGCGGTGGCGCTCGCCTGGGTGCTGGCGAGGACGCCGGGCGCCACCCCGCTGCTCGGCGCCACCAGCGCCGCCCAACTCGACGTCGCCCAGGAGGCGTCGGCCCTCACCCTCACCCCCGAGGAGACGGCCGACCTGGAGGCCCCGTACGTGGCGAGGCTGCGGTACGGGCACTGAGCGGCGGCGCGGCGGTGCCGCGTGCCGCCCGGGGGAGGGCGCGCGGCGCCGCCGCACGGCTGCGCGGCAGCGCCGCACGCGCGCCGGGCCCGCGCCTTCTGGCGTGCGGTGTGCGCCGCCCCCGGGCGTGAACGGGGCCCGGGGGCGGGCCCGTTCAGCCCAGGTTGGTGTACACGGACGTCGTCTCAAGGAACAGGTCGAGCCCCTCGGGGCCCAACTCCCTGCCCCAGCCGGACTCCTTGAAGCCGCCGGTGGGCATGGTGACGTCCGGCAGGCCGTGCACGTTGACCCCGACCCGGCCCACCCGCAGCCTTGCGGCCACCCGGTGCGCCTTGCCCACGTCCCGCGTCCACACCGACGCCGCGAGGCCGTACGGGGTGTCGTTGGCCTTCGCCACCGCCTCCTCCAGGGTGGAGAACCGCATCGCGGCGACCACGGGCCCGAAGATCTCCTCGCGCACCGCGCGCATCTCGGGCCTCGCGTCGCCGAGCACCGTCGGCTCCACGAAGAAGCCGGGCCCGCCGGAGCGCCCGCCCGCGAGCACCGAGGCGCCCTGGGTGACCCCCGACTCGATGTAGCCCATCACGGTGTCCCGCTGCCCGGCGGAGATCAGCGGGCCCATCTCGGACTCCGGGTCGAAGCTGTGGCCCACCTTCAGGGACTCGGCGCGGCGCGCCACCCCCGCCACCACCTCGTCGTACACGTCCTCGTGGACCAGCAGCCGGGAGCCGGCCGTGCACACCTGCCCCGCGTTGGAGAAGATCGCCGCGGAGGCCCCGGCGACCGCCGCCTCGACGTCCGCGTCGTCGAGGACGAGCACGGGGGACTTGCCGCCCAGTTCGAGGGAGACCTTCTTCAGGTTCCCGGTGGCCGCGCGCACGATGGACTTGCCGACCGACGTGGACCCGGTGAACGCCACCTTGTCGACCAGCGGGTGCTGTGCGAGGTGCGCCCCGACCACGGCGCCGTCCCCGGTGACCACGTTGAGCACCCCGTCGGGCACCCCCGCCTCCCGGGCGATCTCGGCCAGCAGCAGGGTGGACAGCGGGGTCAGCTCGGCGGGCTTCACCACACAGCTGCACCCGGCGGCGAGCGCGGGCGCCACCTTCCACGCGGCCATCACCAGCGGGGAGTTCCACGGTGTGATGAGCGCGACGACGCCCACCGGCTGCTTGAGGGTGTACGCGTGCAGCTCCATCCCGCGGCGCTGGAGCTGGAGCGCGCGGCCGGAGACCTTGTCGGCCCAGCCCGCGTAGTAGCGGAAGATCCTGGCCGCCTCGGGCACGAAGCCCTGGCGCACGCCCCGGTGCGGCGAGCCCTGGTTCAGGGCCTCCACCAGCGCGATCTCGTCGGCGCGCGCGTCCAGCAGGTCGGCCATCCGCCACAATGCGCGGGCGCGCTCGTCCGCGGGCAGGTCGCGCCAGGCGCCGGTGTCGAAGCTGCGGCGCGCCGCGGCCACCGCGAGGTCGGCCTCGGCGATGGCGGCCTCGGGGACGGACGCGATGACGGCGCCGGTGCCCGGGTCGAGGACGTCGCGGTGGGTGTCGGCGCCCACCTCGGCGCCGTCGATCACCATGTGCCAGTCGCGCCGCGACCACTCGGGGGCGTGGGCCTGGCTGTCGGGGAGCAGTGGCAAGGTGCTTCGTCCCTTCTCGGGGGAGGGGGGTTCCCCTCAGGCTAGCGATGTGTCGGCTGTCTGTCAGCACTCAGATTCGGGCGGTCTCCACATATTGATCGCTCCATTGACACTGATAGACGGCGCCAACTAGCGTGACTGACACCTAGCAGACAGCGGATAGCAGGTCGTATATGGCATCGGAGTCCCCCCGCCCCCCGCGGGTGACCGACGAGTTCGCACCCCGCACGGCGGCGGTGGACGTCCACCACGAGACCAGGGGCGACCTCGCCTCCGGCACCCCGCTCGTCCTGGTGCACGGTGTCGGCAGCGGTCTGCACGGCTGGGACGGGGTGCTCGCGGGCCTGCCGGACGACCTGCCGGTGATCCGCTACGACCTGCGCGGCCACGGCCGCTCCCCGGCGCCCGAGGGGCCCTGGAGCGTGGACGACTTCGTGGCCGACCACCTGCGGCTGCTCGAACGGCTCGGCGTCGCCTCGGCGCACACCGTCGGCTTCTCGCTCGGCGGCCTCGTCGCCCAGCGGCTCGCCGCCACCCACCCGGCGGCGGTGCGCACCCTCACCGTGGTCGGCGCTGTCGCGGGGCGCAGCGAGCAGGAGCGCGCGGCGGTGCTCGCGCGTCTGGAGATGGTACGGGCCGAGGGGCCGGGCGGCGCCGCCCGCCGCAGCGTGGAGCGCTGGTACAGCAGGCAGTACCTCGACGCGCACCCCGGGACCCCGCAAGCGGTCGTCGCCGCGATGGACCGGCTCGACCGCACCGCCTACACCCACGCCTACCGGGTGCTCGCCACCACCGACCTCGCGGACCGCCTCGGCGACATCCGCGTCCCGGCGCTCGCCGTCACCGGCGAGCACGACGCCGGCTCACCGCCCCGGATGTCCCGGCTGATCGCCGAGCGCACCGGCGGCAGGTGCGTGGTGGTGCCCGGCGCCCGGCACACGGTCCTAGAGGAACGCCCCGCAATCGTCGCGAAGGAGATCGCCGCACATGTCCGCTGACATCGAGTCCGGCAAGGACCTCTACGAGGAGGGCATGCGGGTACGCCGCAGGGTCCTCGGGACCGAGTATGTCGACCGGGCGACCTCGCACGCCGACGAACTGACGGTGGAGTTCCAGAAGTTCATGACCACGTACTGCTGGGGCGGGGTGTGGACCGACGACCGCCTCGCCCCGGCGGACCACAGCCTCCTGGTGCTGGGCATCACGGCCGCCCTCGGCAAGACGGGGGAGTTCGAGGTCCACTCGCGCGGCGCCCTGCGCAACGGGGTCACCCCCGAGCAACTGACCGCGGTCATGCGGCAGATCGCGGTGTACGCGGGCGTGCCCGCGGCCGTCTCGATGCTGCCGGGCGTGCGCAAGGCGATAGCCGAGCACGAGGCGGAGCAGGCGGCGGGCCGCGAGTCGGCCTGAGCGCCTGACGTCACGTCAGGCGTGCCCCGGGGCCGCGGTGTTCCCGCCCGCGGCCCCGGTCCTGTCAGTAGCCGTCGAGCGGCGACGGAATCCGCTGCTGCTGTAGCCCGATCAGGCCGTCGGTGCCGCCCAGTACGTTGTTGGTGGCGCGCAGCGACAGGGTCTCGCCGCCGAGCCGGTTCAGCAGCGCCGTCACCTGGTCGTGCCAGGTGCTCTTGGCCTTCGTCAGACCGTCCGCCGTGTCCCAGCCCTCGGCGTCGCGCGGCCCGAACGCCTTGATCGCGGCGTCGCTGGTCTCGTCCGCCAGCTTCCCCGCGGCGCGGGCGTCGGGCTGAATGTGCTTCTCGATGGCGTCCGCGGCCTTCTTCTTGTCCGCGGCCGACGAGGCCAGATAGCGGCCGCCGCCGTCCTTCGGCGTGGCGGCGTCGTTCAGCCGCGTGCCCACCGTGTGCTCCGGTGCGCCCCCAGCGTTCATGGTGCTCCCCCTGTGGTGTCGGTGCAGTGCGCCGCGGCGCGTGCCGCCGTGCCGAACGTCCTGGCGAAACCGGCCGGTTCCGGCAGCCGGGTGGCCGCCCTCTCGTCGTCGTCCATGTGCCTGAGGTCGTAGGCGAACACGGTCTCCCGGCCCGCGCACCGCGCCCGGGTGAACCCCCGGCCGTCGAGGGCGGCCGCGAACGCGGTGTCCCCGACGACCGCGACCCGCGCGAACGGCCCCTCCCGGTCGCCCTCGAAGGCCAGGTCGCAGTACAGGCCGCGCTCGGCGGTGCCGGTCACGCTCTCGCGCACCGGCTCGCCCTTCGGGCCGCGCACCCCGCGCAGCGCGAAGCCGTCGATGCCGCACACCCTCCCGAGGTCCGCGGCCCGCTCGGGGGCGGGCGCGGTGTCCCGGGTCGCGGGGTGCTTCCCCGACCCGTCGCAGCTCTCGCCCGACAGCCGCTGCCCTGCCGCCGTCAGCAGCCGCCCCAGGTCCGCGGGGTGCTCCGCGGGGCCGCCCTCGGTGATGTCCGCGGTCAGCGCCCGGCCGCGGTCGTCGCCCGCCCGGTGCCCGTCGCAGGAGCGCGGCAGCAGCACCCACCCCCGGCTCGCGCCGTACGCGCCGTGGGTGCCGCCCGACAGCACGTGCCGGGTGCCGGAGACCTCCCAGTCGCCCGCGTAGAAGGGGAAGGAACCGGGCTCGGGCGCGCGCCGCAGCACCAGTTCGCCGCCGGTGCCCTGGAGCCAGCCGTGCCGGCGCACCGTACAGGTGTCGGGGGAGTCCTCCGACGCCGTCACCCGGCCGGGGCCGCCCCCGCCGAGCACGGCGGCGGCGTCCGAGGTGCGCACCCAGCCGTGGCAGATGCGCCCGGGCGTCCCCACGTTCGTGTTGAAGTACACCGCCACCCCGGCCACGACCACCACCACGGCGGCGGCCACCACGGCGGCCAGCGTCCCGCGCCCGAGGGCACGGCCCGCGCGGCCCGGGGCACCGCGCCGCCCGGTGTCGGCACGCCCCGCGTCGCTCTGCCCCGCCCCGGTCCGGCCCTCGTCGGCCCGGTCCGTGTCCGTCACACCCGTCACTCCCATCCGAGGTACACGGCGGCGTCGCCGCGCGACGAGGTGTAGGACTGCTTCGCCTCGTCCCGCATCGCCTGGTAGACCGTCCAGTTCGGGTCGTTCTTGGAGTTGTCCTCGTCGTGGATGTCGACGCCGCGGTCCTGCGCCCACTGGTCGATCAGGCTGTAGGTGCCGGTGACGCCCGACCCGTAGTGGTCGGAGTCCTTCTCCTCGGCCTGCGCGTTGGCCGCGTCGATGACGTCCTTCGACCACTCGTACGTCCCGGCGTCCACCATGCGCTGCGCGGCGTCGCCGATGACGGGCAGCGCCGTGATGGGTGCGCCGATGCCGTGGTAGGCGTAGCGCGCGATGTCGTTGGCCGCGGCGGTCCTGTCGTCGCGGTCGTCGAGGATGACGTCCGAGCCGATCGAGTTCATCGCGCCCGTCACGGCGCCGAGGTCGCGCGCCGGGTTCTTCCAGGCGTCGCCGCCGGGGCCGCCGGAGTCGGGTGCCTGGGCCAACTGGTCGAAGGCGTACTGCCGTTGGGTGTCCTGGAGCAGTGCGTAGGTCTGGTGGTCGGCGGAGACGCCGCGCATCACCCGCAGCAGCGCGTCCTTGCCGACGGTGATCCCGGCGTCCTTGCCGTCGGTCCAGATGGCGTCCTTGCCCTCCGGGCTGCCGTACTTGGCGCCGTTCTCCGCGAGGATGTTGTGGTTGTCGGCGGCGTAGTCGGCGAGGGCGTGGCCCAGCGGCTTCTGGAGGTTCGCGGGCACTTCCTCGCCCTTGGCGCCGTCGTCGAGGAGGCCGATGGCGCTCTGCATGACCCGCGCCTGCCCCGCGCTGTGCGGGCCCGGCCTGTCGCCCGGCTGGCCCTCGGCCAGCGGCTCGTGCCCCGTGGTCGCCGCCTCCAGGGCGTGGCCGAGCCCGATGCGGCTTGTCGGGTCGTCGAACTCGGTGACGCCGTAACCGGTGATGACGTTCTTCGGCCACTCCCTGGCGCCGTCGCCGTGCCCGAGCAGGTACTTCAGGTGGTCGTTGCCGACGTGGTCGCCGCCCGAGCCGTTGCCGTCCGGGTCGAGGAAGGCGGTGGCCGCGTCGGGGTTGTGGCTCATCACGTCGAGCACACCGTCGACCGCGTCCGTCTCGATGCCGTCGTGCCCGGGGCCCCACATGGTGAAGATGCCGGGGTGGTCCTTCTCGGCCTGGATGGTCTGGTCGCCGAGGTCGTACAGGTACTGGTCGTCGAAGTCCTTGTCGGCGTGCTCCATCAGGCTGACGTACGACTGGTAGCCGTAGAGCGGGTTGGTGTTGGGGCCGAAGTTCTTCGTCCCCTCGCTCTTCATGCTCGCGGTCCACTCCTTGTAGAACGCGCCGTCCTTGCTGTCCAGCCACGCCTGGAACTTCGGCGACCCGGGCGGCATGTCGCGCACGCTGCCGGGGACGGTGGTGGCGGTGGCCAGGGAGTCCGCGAAGTTCCGCTGGACCTCGGCGAGTTGTGTCTTCTCGCTGCCGTCGGCGTGCTGGAGCCTGTCGTTCAGCTCGTTGCCGAGCCTGATGGTGTCGTGGGCCCCGATGTCGTGCAGCAGCTCCTGGCTGAACGCGGTGTCGTCCTTGTTGTCGCGCAGCGCCCGCTGCAACTGGGCCATCTCCTCGGGGGAGATGTCCTTGCCGTCGGCGAACCGCTTGGCGATGTCCTGCACCGCGTCCGCCTCGTACACCTCGATGTCGCCCTTGGCGCCCGCGTTGAAGCCGCCCGGCATGCCGTGGACCGGGTCGCTGTCCTTGACGACGGCGGTGAGCGCGATCTTCACACCGTCGTCCGCGTCGCACACGGCCCGCACGGCGTCGCTGATGTGGTTCGTCCAGGTCTGTTCGCTCTCGCGGAGCCCGGGGTCGTGGTGGGCGGAGAACGCGGCGTTCTCGTCGAGCTTCGAGAAGTCGAGGGAGCAGGTGCCCTGGTCGGACACCTTCATCCCGGCCTTGACCGCGTCGTCCCTGGCCCCCTCGACCTTCTTCTTCAGGTCGGTGAACTGGGTGTGCGCGTCCCGCAGCAGCGAGGCGATCGCCTTGGCCTCCGTCTGGGCGGCCTGGATCTCCTTGTACGTGATGTCGAAACGGGAGTTGGCCGCCTGCGCGGAGTAGCCGAGCCACAGGGGTTCGAGCGTGATCCCGTGCACGTCGTCCCGGTAGCGCGGCTCGACCTTGTCGTGCAGGTCCTTCGCCATGGCGTCCCATTTGTCGGCCGCTGTGGTCAGGGTCGACAGATCCGTGGCCAGTATCTCGTGGTAACTCGGCATCCCGCTTCCCCCGGCAGAGACGATCACGGCATGTGCGCTGGGCAACTTTAGTCACTTTTGGAGGAGGACGCGGACGTACGGGACCCGGTTGCGGCCCCGCCGCCAGGACCCGTACCACCCCGCGCCTTGACCTCCATCCCGCTTGAGGTTCTACGTTCGTCTCCCACCAGGGTGTTGCGGAGGGGGCGGAGCCCCGGCCGCCGGGCGGCGTACGGGTCAGGGGGCGAGTTCCGCGGCCTGTCCGTCCACGGACGCGGACGCGGGTTCGGGGGCGCGCTCACGGCGCGGCAGCAGGAGCGGGGTGGCCAGCAGCAGCACCCCGGCGCAGGCGATCGCGGTACGGGGCCCGAGCGCGGCGGCGAGCAGCCCCCACAGGGCGGTCACCGCCGCGATGGCGGCGCTGGTGCCGACCGACCATGCGGAGAGGGTGCGCGCGACCCGGTCGGAGGCGGTGTGGTCGAGCCGGTATGTGGCGAGCAGCGGGTTGAACACCCCGCAGCAGGTGACGAGGCCCAGTTGCACCCCGACGACCAGCACCATCCCCGCAACCCCCGGCCGTACGAACGCGAGCCCCACCGGCCAGCAGGCCCGCAGCGCCCCGGAGGCGACGAGCACCCGGTGCCTGCCGAAGCGCCGCGCCAGCGGGTGCGCGAGCCGCGAGCCGACAAGACCGCCCACACAGGGCACCGCGAACACCAGACCGTACTGCCAGGGTGTGAACCCGAGGCGGCCGAGCAGCAGCACCGCCATCAGCGGCTCGCCCGCCATGATCAGCCCGTTGACCAGGAGGGCGTTGCAGAACAGCGGGCGCAGCACGGGGTGGGTCAGGAGGTGCCGCCACCCCGCGAGCAGATCGCCCGCGCGCAGCCGCGCCGCGCCGGTGCGCGCGGGGCGCGGCTCCGTACCGCCGATGGCGCGGATGCCGAGCGCGGACAGCAGATAGCTGCACGCGTCCACCAGCACCGTGGTCACCGGCCCCAGCAGCCCGATCGCGGCGCCGCCGAGCGGAGGGCCCACCACGGACGCCGTCCAACTCGTCGACTCAAGGCGCCCGTTGGCGATGAGCAGATCGTCCCGCGGCACCAGCGCCTTCAGATACGCGCCGCTCGCCGCCCTGAAGGTGATGTCCGCCGAGGCGACGACGACGGACACCAGCAGCAGGTGCGCGAAGCCGAGCAGCCCGAGCGCGTACGCGGCGGGCACGCTGATCAGCGCGGCGCACCGCACCAGGTCCGTCGCCACCATCACCGGCCGCTTGCGCCGGAACTCCACCCAGGGGCCGAGCGGCACCGCCACCGCCGCGCCCACCGCACGCCCCGCGGCGGCGAGCGCGGCCACCTGCGCGGGGCCCGAGTGCAGTACGACCACCGCGATCAGCGGAAACGCGCCGAACCCGAGCCAGGTGCCGTACGAGCTGACCGCGAACGCCGCCCACAGCCACCCGAACCCCCGCCCCAGCGCCCGTCTGCCCGCCATCCGCGCCCCACCCCTCCCCGCACGCGCCCTCGCACGCCCTACGGCGCCCGCACCCCGACCCCGCGCATCCAAGCCGGGACGGCCACCGCCGATCAAACAACCGATCCGCGAGACGCACACAACCATCGGTTGTGAGAGCGGTTCGGGAGCAGCCTAGGCTGCTCGCTGTGGATCTGGACGCCGTACGCACCTTCGTGGCAGCCGTGGACGCGGGCCGGTTCCAGGACGCCGCCGCGGACCTGTCGATCACCCAGCAGGCCGTGTCCAAGCGGGTGGCGGCGCTGGAACGGAGCCTCGGTGTGCGGCTGTTCGCGCGCACCGCGCGGGGCGCGCGGCTCACGGCCGACGGCCGGGCTTTCCTGCCGCACGCCCGCGAACTCCTGCGGGTCGAGGAGCGCGCGCTGGGCGCCCTGCGCCCCGGTGGCAGGCCGCTGCGGGTGGACGTGATCGGGCGCCGCCTCGGCCCTGCCGCGCTGCTCGGCGAGTTCCACCGCGCCCACCCCGGCCTCGACCTCGACGTGGTGACCCTCGCCGACGCCGACACCGCGGTCGACGCCCTCCGCTCCGGCACCCTCGACGCGTCGTTCCGCGCGGTCACCATGCCGGGCCGCAGGCTGCCCGACGGCATCGCGGCCACCCGGGTGTGGGACGAGCCGATCGAACTCCTCACCGGCCCCGCCCACCCGCTCGCGTCGGCCCCCGAGGCCGCCCCCGCGCGGCTCTGGGGACACCGCATCTGGATGCCGGGACTGACCCCGGGCACCGAGTCGACCGCCTACTACACGGCGCTCGCCGAGGAGTTCGCCCTCACCCTCGAACTGACGGGACCCGACTTCGGCACCGCGCCCCTGCTCGACACCCTCGCGGCCTCCGCCACCCTCGCGACCTTCGTCGGCGCCCGCACCCACCTCGTCTGGCCCCCCGCCCACGACCTGCGCCGTATCGCGCTGCGCGGGCCCGAAGCGGTGTACGCCCACTCCCTCGTCCACCACCGCGACAACCCGCACCCCGGTCTTGCGGCCCTCCGCGACCACCTGCGCGACGGGCGGTTGCTGAGACCGGGGGCGTGGGTGCCGCGGTGGGCGAGGGGGTCGGCCACGGCACCGGGCGGGCGCGCCGCTGTGTAGGGTCCTGCCGCATGGCAGACCTGTACGAGACCCACGTCACGGCCGAGCTGTCGCCCGACCTGACGGAGCCCGAACTGGCCGAACTCCGCTGGCACCTGGGCCTCGGCCCGCGCCCCGGGCGGCTTGTCATCGTGGTGGACGGCTGGCCGGTGGTGACGGCCGACGAGGACGGCGAGCCGCTTCCCGAGGACCGGTGGGAGAGCGACGCGTACCCCCTCCTGGCCCAGCGGGGCCCCGCCGACCCGAGGATCGGCGGCATCGCCTTCGCCGGACTGACCCGCCGCGACGGATCACCCGACCAGGCCCGTTGGGCACTCTCCGCACGCCAGGTCATCCACCCCGACGACGGATGGCCGCTCGACCAACTCCTCGCCTGGATGCGCCGCCGCGCGTCCGGCCACCACGGCGGCCCGCCCGAGGTCCGGTTCCACCAGCGCTTCCACGAGGACGGCCCGTCACTGACGGATTACCTGCCGGGCGCTGAACCGGGGGACGGGGGAGAGGCGTGAGACGGGGGCAAGGGGCCGGGTGGCCATGCCCGGTCAACCGGTGCGCGGCACGCGGCCGGTGCGCGGCCCGCGGTGTCCTGACCGGTTCCCGGCGACGTTCCGGATCTTCCTGGTACGCCCGTACTCGGCGATCAGGGCGAGCAGTTGCGGCGACGCCGACGTGTCGGCAAGGGTGCGCTGCATCCAGTCCGTGACGTCCGCCAACTCCTCCGGCGTGGGCAACTCCCCTGCCCTGACGGACAGATAGCACAGCCAGTCGCGGACACGGCGGTGGATGAACTCACGGTGGCCCTCGGCCCTGAGCCGGTCGAGTTCCGGCAGAATCCCCGCCGACCACTGCCGGAACTCGGAGGCGGTCGTGGCCTTCATGGCGACCCTGTCGACGAGGTCGACCACGGCCGACTTGGCCACCATCTCGGCCGGTTCGCGCAGAAGCACCGCCACCAGCGCGCGGTCGCCCGCGCGGCTCCGGGCGGCGGCGGCCACGGTGACGATGCGCCGATACGCCCGATAACGCATGTGCTCGTCGCGGACGGCATCGTCGACGTCGATATCGATGATTCCGGCTCCCCCGAGCAGTCCGCCGAGATCACTGCGCAGCGTCATCGCGGCACGCCTCTCACACCCATCCCTCCGCCCGCCTCCACTCGCCGGGCCCACGAACCACGATACGGAGGAACAGCCCAGGGGCCGAGCCCACCGCAGGCGGCCACCGTGCCCGGCTCCGCGTTCCGTCCGCAGCCAGCACGGTGTCCTTGTCGGCCGCCACCTCCCCCGGAATTGTGAACATCACGCAAAGCCTCGGCGGAGCCCGCGCCCGCCGCCCCCTCGGCCCTCCTGCCCCTGCCACGGCCGGAGTTGGGCCGCAGGCCGCCCGCTGCCGGCCCCCGTCTCCCGGGGCGAAGCGCCAGGAAAGCCCCACCCCTGAAGCCTGCTCGCATGCTTGACGGGTTCCTGCTGCCGGGGTTGTGCTCTGGGGTAACACCCGCCTCCCGTGTCGCGAACGAGTGAGGGACCCATGCGTGTTCGTACCACCGCCGTGTGCCCGTCGCGGCGCATACCGACTGCCCGGGGGGCGCGATGAGCGGCGGGGAGGGGAGGCCGGGGCCCGCGGCGGCGGGGGAGGGGGCCGCGGGCGGTGGCGGCGGGATCGACGCCGGGCGGCTCGGGCGGGTCTTCCGCGTCGTCGAGCGGGCCGGCGGGCGCATCCCGCACCCCTTCCTCCTCTTCCTCTATCTCCTCATCGTCCTCGCCGTCGTCTCCGCCGTCCTCGCGGGGGTCGGCGCCGACGCCCGTATTCCCGGCGCCGCGCACGCCACCGCCGTCCGCTCCGTCCTCTCCCTCGACGGGGTACGCCAACTCCTCAGCACCTTCGTCGACAACTTCATCGGCTACCCGCCCCTCGGCGTGGTCCTCGCGATGCTCCTCGGCGTCGGTGTCGCCGAGCGCGCCGGCTTCCTCTCCGCGGTCGTCTCCGCGGTCCTCTCGCGCGTCCCGCGCGGCCTCATGCCGTACGCCGTCACCTACATCGCCGCGCAGGGCCACGTGATGGGCGACGCCTCGATGGTGATCCTGCCGCCGCTCGCGGCCCTCGCGTTCCGCGCGGTGGGGCGCCACCCCATCGCGGGGATGCTCGGCAGCTTCGCGTCCACTACCGTCGGCTTCGCCTCAGGCGTGCTGATCGGCGCCCTGGACGCCAACCTCTCCACCATCACCGCCTCCGTCGCCCCGCACGGCTATGACATCCACGTCTCCGTGGTGATGAACTACTTCTTCCAGGCCGTCTCGGGGCTCGTCCTGCCGCTGCTCACCGGCTTCCTCCTGGTCCGCTGGGTCGAACCCACGCTGCCGCCGTACCGTCCCGAGGAGGCGCAGGAGGCGCAGGAGGCGCAGGAGGCGCAGGAGGCGCAGGACGCGCGGGACGCGCAGGAGGCGGACGAGGGACGGGAAGGGGCCGAGGGGGAGGCAGACCCCACCGCGCTCGTCGAGACCATAAGCCCCGCGCAGCGGCGCGGGCTGCGGTACGGCGCGCTGGCGCTCGCCGCCTTCCTCGCCCTCGTGTTCACCTGCTGGCTGGTTCCGGGCGGGCCGCTGCGCGGACCCGGCGGCGGCCTCGTGCAGTCGCCGTTCTTCGACGGCATCGTCACCCTCGTCATGCTCGCGTTCCTCATCTGCGGCATCGCGTACGGCATCCCCGCGGGCACCATCCGCCGCGCCTCCGACGTGCCCCGGCTGATGGGCGAAGCCCTCAAGAGCATGCTGGGCTACATCGTGATCGCCTTCACCGCGGGGCAGTTCATCGCCATGTTCACCTGGAGCCATGTCGGCGACTACCTGGCCGTACAGGGCGCCGACGTGCTGCGCACCGCGCATCTGACCGGGTTCCCCGCGATCCTCGTGGCGATGGTGTTCAGCGCGCTGCTCTCGCTCGTGGTGTTCTCCGGCTCCTCGCTGTGGACGGTGCTCGCACCCGTTCTGGTGCCGGTGTTCGTCGGGCTCGGCTACCACCCGGCGGTGGTCCAGGCCGCGTACCGCGTCGGCGACTCGGTGACCCACCCCGTCTCGCCGCTCAACCCGTACGTGTACATGCTGGAGCTGTCGGCCCGCACCTACGACCGCACGTTCACCCTCGGCATGATCTTCGCCAGGCTGAGCCTGTTCGTGGTGCCGGTGGCGCTGCTGTGGACCGTACTCTTCGCGGTGTTCTTCTTCGCCGGCATCCCCTTCGGCCCCGGGGTGCCGACGAGACTGGGGCACTGAGGGGCAGCGGCGGGGCCACGCACACACGCACCAGGAGGTCGGACGCGATGGTGGAGGAGAGCGGGCGCCAGCCCGTCGACGGCGGCGCGGCCGCGCGGGGGACGGCCGGGCAGTCCACGGCGGTGCGGTGGCGGCGGGATATCCACCGGCACCCCGAGGTCGGCTTCACCGAGTTCCGCACCGCGAGCCTGATCGCGGGGCGGCTCGCCGACCTCGGCTGGGAGGTGCGTACCGGCGAGGACGCCCTCGCCCCCGGCGCCCGGCTCGGTGTGCCCGCGCCCGACCAGCTCGAACGGGCCTACTTGCGGGCCGAGTCGGAGGGCGGCGACCCCCGCTTCCTGCCCGCGCTGCGCGGCGGCAACACCGCGGTCGTCGCCACCTGGCGGGCGGCGGCCCCCGGGCGGGCGTTCGGGCTGCGGGCCGACATCGACGCGCTGCCGCTCCACGAGTCGGCGGACCCCGCGCACTTGCCCGTACGCGGCGGGTTCCGCTCCGTGCACGACGGCGTCATGCACGCCTGCGGCCACGACGGCCACATCGGCATGGCCATGGAACTCGCCGAGCGCATCACCGCGCAGCCGCCGCCGCGCGGCAGCGTCACCCTGCTCTTCCAGCCCGCGGAGGAGGGCGGCAGGGGAGCGCGCTCGATGGTGCCGCGGGGGGTCGCCGACGGTATCGACGTGTTCGTCGCGGCACACCTCGGGCTCAACCAGCCGACCGGCACCGTGGTCGGCGCACTGGACGGGCTGCTCGCCAACGCGAAGATCCGGGCGGTGTTCAGGGGCGTCGCCGCGCACGCCTCGATGGCGCCGCACGAGGGCCGCAACGCACTGCTCGGGGCCGCCGCCGCGACCCTGGCCGTACAGGGTCTCCCGCGGTTTCCCGGGCACGAGACCCGGGTGGCGGTCGGCGCGATCCACGGCGGCACCAGCAGCAACATCGTGCCGGACACCGCCGAGGTGCTGCTGGAGACCCGGGCGGACGACGGCGCCGTCAACGAGGAGTTGCGGGCCCGCGCGGAACGCGCCCTGCGCGGCGCCGCGGAGATGTACGGGCTCGGCGTCGACATCGACCTGATCGGCTCCGTCACGACCGCACGCGCGGACCGCGAGGCGGTCGCCCTCGTCGAGGCGGCGGCCACCGCCGGGGGCCTGCGGCTCACCGCGGCGAGTGGTGAGAGCGGGGTGGCGAGCGACGACGCCACCGCCTTCATGCGCCACGTCCAGGAGCGCGGCGGCATCGCCACCTACACGGCCCTCGGCGCCACCCTCACCGCCCCCCACCACACCCCGGCCTTCGACTTCGACGAGACGGCCCTGGCACCTGGCGTGGCATTCCTTGAGGACCTGGTGCGACGGTCCCTCTGACCTCCGCCCCGGCCTCCTGCCGCGGGGGCCGGGCGGACCGGGCGGGCAGGAACCAGGCGACGGCGGCGGCGACGGCACAGATACCGGCGGATATCCACAGCACCTCTGTGTAGCCGCCCGCCGTCGGCCCGCCGCCGCTGACGTGGGCGGCCAGCACGGTGGCGGTGAGCGCGCTGCCCAGGGAGAAGCCGGTGAAGCGGACCACCTGGTAGAAGCCCATGGCGCTGCCCGTCTCCCCGGCCGGGACCGCCCGCACGATCAGACCGGGAATCGCGGCGAAGGTGGTGCCGAGGCCCACCCCCAGGACACCCGTCATCACGAACGCCTGCCACAGCGCGCCGTGGAAGACGGCGAAGAACCCACCGCCCAGCGCGGCCACGAGGCAGCCGAGCGCGAGCACCGTACGGGCCCCGAGGCGTGCCACCAGGACCGGCAGCGCGCGGGAGCTGCCCAGCATCAACAGGGACAGGGGGACGAGGACGAGACCGGCCACGACGGGCGAGGCGGAGAACCCGAATCCGCCCGAGCGCGGCGACTGGACGAACTCCGTCACCGCCGAGAGCACCATGTACATCGCGGTGCCGAGCACCAGGGCGCAGGCGTCGCCCGAGAGCACGGAGGGATGGCGCAGCAGACGTAGCTGGACCAGCGGGTTCGCGGCACGTAGCTGCTGCACGGCCCAGGCCGCGAGGAGGACGAGCCCGGTGGCCAGCAGGCCGATGACCACCGACGAGCCCCAGCCCCACTCCGTCCCCTCCGCCACCGCCACCAGCGTGGCGACCAGGGCGAGCGCCAGCAGCAGGGTCCCGGCCAGGTCGAGCCGGCCGGTGCCGCCGCGTCCCGCGCCCGACGGCACGACCACGGCGACCAGGACCAGCGCGAGGCCGGAGACGGCAGCGCCGAACCAGTACGCGCCCGACAGCCCCCACGCCTGCGCGATCCACCCGCTGACCGGGTAACCGGCACCGAGGCCCGCCGCCGACGACACCGACAACAGCGCGATCATCGGCGCCACCCTGGCCCTGGGCAGTTCCTCGCGGGCGGTGGCCATCGCCAGTGGCGCCAGCCCGAGCCCCACACCTTGCAGTCCGCGGCCGACGACCAACGCCCCCAGGCCGTCCGCGAGCGCGGCCACGACGCCGCCCACCGTGACCACGGCAAGACCGCCGAGCAGCGTCGCCCGCCGTCGCGGACCGTCGCCGAGCCGGCCGAGGACCGGGGAACTCACCGCGCCGACGAGCAGTGCCACCGTCAGCGACCACTGCGCCGTGCTCAGCGACGCGTGGAAGTCGCGGGCGACGGTGGGGATCAGCGGAGCGCCGAACGAGCTGATGATGCTGGCGACCAGCGTGGCCAGCACCAGCACGGGACCTGTCAGCGCGCCGCGGCGCCTCCCGTTCATCGCGGCGCCCCGCAGGCCCGTACGCGACCGATGCCCATGGGACCTCCTCGGAAAAGCGCGTGTGATTCGCATGCAGTTTGACGGTACGCCTCTTGCGTGCGGTTCGCACGTATCCTGGGGGGATGGCGAATACGGGACTGGCGCGTGACCTGGCGGAGGCACTGGGGCAGCTCCTGCTGCGGCGCAACAGGAGCGCGCTCTACGACGCGATCCTCGAATCGGCGCCGACGGGGGTCGACCGCCAGACCTACCCGGTGCTGAGCGGGCTGGCCCGGCTCGGACCGCAGTCGGCGGCGCGGCTGGCCGACGAGGTCGGCATCGACCGCTCCGGCGCGAGCCGCTATGCCGACCGGCTCGAAGCCGCGGGCCTGCTGGAGCGCGGCCCCGACCCCGACGACGGCCGCGCCACCCTGCTCGCGCTGACGCCCGCGGGGCGCGCCGCGGCCGCCGGGCTGCGCGACGCGCTGACCCGGCACCTCGCGGGCCGGATCGCGGACTGGCCCGACGGGCAGGCCAGGGCCCTGGTCGACGGCATCCGCCTGCTCGTCGACACGCCCCCCGAGTGACTCCCCCCCCCGATGACGGGACGGCCCTCAGTCCTTGGCCGCCACCACGATGGTGCCCTGGGCCACCGCCACCAACCGCTCCTCGCCATCGCCGAGCATGTGCACGGTGCACTGGCAGACCGCCTGGCGGCGGGTGGTGGTGAGGGCGAAGGCCCGGGCGACGGCGGTCTCGCCGATCGCCGGCCTGCTGTAGTTGATCTTGTACTCGGCGGTGAGGGCGTCGCCGCCGAGTGCGAGGCCGCCCGCGAAGGTGAGCGCGTTGTCGGCGAGGTAGCTGATGACGCCGCCGTGCAGAAAGCCGTGCTGCTGCTGGAGTTCGGGGCGGTTGCGGACGCGGATCTCGGCCGAGTCGGGCCCCACGTCCGTCAGTTCCGCGGCCAGGAAGCGGCTGAAGGGCTGGGCCTCGAAGACGCTGTGCGCGAAGGCGGTGAGGTCGGTCGTCATACGGGCTGTCCTGTCGTGGAGTCGACGCGTGCGTCGATGGTGTCCTGGAACATGGCGAGCAGGCCCTCCGCGAGGCCGAGGACGTGGTGGTCGCTGCCGCCGTGCAGCAGGCCGCGCTGCACCTCCTCGGCGATGGCGAAGTCCTCCTGGTCGAAGACGGTGTCGTTGGTGAACCTGAACCGCTTCTCCAGTGCGCTCTGCCCCGCGGAGCCCGTGAAGTCCTCGGCGCGGTAGAGCATTTCGTGGGTCCACACGGTCCGGTCGGGGGCGAGCGGCCAGAACGTGTTGATGGACACGTAGTCGGGGTGGAGGATGAAGAAGGTGTTGGGGAAGAGCGTGTAGTACACCGAGGCGTAGTCCAGGATGCGCCACTCGTCCTCGGGCTTCGACGCGGTCTCCCCGATGTTGGTGCGCGCCGCGGACAGGCGGAAGTGCGGCCCGTCCTCGTCGTGCGCGATCACACCGCGCTTGAACGCGAACGCGAGGGTGTCCCGGTGCAGGTAGGGGACGTGGTAGCCCTCCAGGTAGGTCTTGATGAGCAGCTTCCAGTTGGCCTCCTTGACGACTTTGGTCTTCTTGTACGGCACCAGCGACGCCACGTCGAAGTTGACGAGGTCGTCGTGGAAGGCGCCGAGGAAGGCGGGTATGTCGAGCTTCGCGTCCCGGTCCCTCGACAGCCAGACGAGGCCGCCCGACTCGGTGGCGGGCAGCTCGATGAGGCCATGGTCGCAGGCGTTCACACCGGGGAAGTCCTGGGAGCGTGTGATGCCCTTCAGCGCGCCGTCCAGGCCGTAGACCCAGCCGTGGAAGGGGCACACGAAGTTCTTCACGGCGCCCGTCCGCTCCTTGACCAGCCGGGCGCCGCGGTGGCGGCACTGGTTGTAGAACGCCCGCACCCCGCCGTCCTCGCCACGCACCACGACATAGGGGAACAGGTCCCAGTCGCTGGTCACGTACGAGCCGGGGTCGGGCAGCGCCGAGGAGTGGCAGGCGACCAGCGGGAAGCGGCCGAAGGCGGAGGCCAGTTCGCGGTCGAGAAGGGACTCGTCGGTGTACTTGGTGACGGGGATCGTCACCACCTCGTCGAGCATCTTCTCGTCGCGCCGTGTCTCACGGAGCGTCATGAGCCGTTTGAGCATGGAGACCTGCTCGTGCTGCTGCATCTGGAACCCCTCCCCTGGGGCGGCCCGGCGGCGCGACGGGCTGGTGGCGCTCCGGCCGGGCATGGTCTGAATCGCCGTTCATTTGATCGTACGGCCGCCCATCCCGCGGAGGCAACGGAATCCGGATGGGGCGGGCAAGTCCCCCTGGGGCGGCGGAGGTTGGGCGGCCTCTCGGCGTGGCGGGCGCGGGACGCTCAGCGGGGCCCAGGCGGGTCGGGTATCCGCGCGGGGGCGCGGGGGGCCGGGGTGTGTGCGCCGAGGGCGCGGAGGCAGAAGCCGTGGATCTCGTGGCGCAGCAGGTCGTCGGCGACCCGGGGGTCGGGCGGCCCCGGCTCGGCGGGGGTGAGGCGGCCGACCAGGGACTCGGAGATCGCGCCGATCACCGCCGCCGCGGCGACCGCCACGTTCTGCGGCACGAAGGCGCCCTCGGCGATACCGTCGCCGATGACGGCCTCGCCGAGATCGGTGTACGCCCGCCGGTAGCCGAGCCGTTCGGCCTCCACGGTCGGGGACACCGGCTCGAACAGCAGGGACCACGCCATCCTGCGGCCCCTGAGCGCGCGTCCCGTGAAGGTGTGGATCAGCGCGTCGAGCCGGTCGCGCGCCCCCGCGGGCGCCGCCGCCACCGCCGCCCGCACCGCCGTCAACTCCCGGTCCGCCGCCCGCCGGAACACGGCCGCGAGCAGTTCCTCACGGCTGGCGAAGTAGGAGTAGAGCGACCCCGTGCTGACATGGGAGGCCCTGGCGATCGCGCTGACCTTCGCGCCCGCGAAGCCGTGCCTGGCCACCAGGTCGTGCGCGGCGCCGAGGAGCGCCACCTGCTTCTCCTCCGCGTGCCGCCTGGTGCGGTCGGTCTGCCGATACGCCATCGGGCCTCCTCGGCACAACACCTGAATTAGCCTTCAGAGAATAACCGAGCCGGGTGACCGCACGAGGAGCCACGCCGATGCATCTGACCGCCATGCTGGAACGCGCCGCCCGCATCGACCCCGCCAAGGACGCCCTCATCTACCGTGAGGAGCACCTGAGTTACGGCCGCCTGCTCGAACTGGCCAGGCGCGCCGCCACGGTGCTCGTGGAGCGGGGCCTGCGACCGGGGGACCGGGTGGCGGTGCAGACGTTCAACACCCCGGGGTTCGTGGTGGCCGCCTTCGGCGTCTGGTGCGCCGGGGGCGTCCTGGTGCCCGTCAACCACAAGCTGGCGGCGCCCGAGACCGCGTACGCCGTCGGGCACAGCGGGGCGCGGCTCGGCGTGGTGGCGGCGGAACTCGCGCCCCTCGCCACCGCGGCCACCGCCACGCCCGCCACCGCCACGGGTGACTCGGGCGGGGGCGCCCCCGCCACACCCCCCGTACGGTGGCTGACCACCGAGGCCGCCGCGCCCGGTCTTGAGTGGTTCGACGAACTGGTGGAGCGCGCCGAGCCGTTCACCCCCGCACCCGCGCCCGACCAGGACGCGGCGGCGCAGTTCCTCTACACCTCGGGGACCACCGGGGCGCCGAAGGCGTGTGTGCACACCCACAGGACGGTGTCCGCGGTGCCGCCGCTGATCGCCGCCACCCTGGGCCTCACCCGCGACGACCGCTTCCTGGTCGCCATGCCCATCTGGCACGCCGCCCCGCTCAACGACTGGTTCCTGACGATGGTGTTCCTCGGTGCCACCACGATCCTCCAGCGCGAGTACGCGCCCGTGGCGTTCCTCGAACACGTCGAGCGGCACCGGGCCACCGCGTTCTTCGGGCCGCCCGTCGCCTACACCGCGCCCACCAGGCTCGCGGCGGCGGGCGACGAGCGGGCCGACCCGGCGCGCCACGACCTGTCGAGCGTGCGGCGGTGGCTCTACGGGGGAGCGCCGCTGGGCGCCGACACCGCCCGTGCGCTGATGGCCGCGTACGGCACCGACCGCTTCACCCAGGTCTACGGGATGAGCGAGATGGGCCCGGTCGGCTCCGCGCTCCACCCCGAGGAGCAGTTGGCGAAGGCCGGCTCCATCGGGCGGCGCGGGATGCCGGGCGTGGACCTGCGTGTCGTCGGCGACGGCGGCCGGGACGTCGACGCGCCGGGCACCGGGGAGATCTGGCTGCGCGCCGACACCGCGATGACGGGCTACCACCGGGACCCCGAGGCCACCGCGGAGAGCTTCACCGACGGCTGGTTCCACACCGGGGACGTGGCGCGTATCGACGAGGACGGCTATCTGTACGTCGTCGACCGGCTGAAGGACGTCATCATCGTCGGCGGCGAGAACGTGCACTCGCAGGAGGTCGAGGAGGCGCTGCGCGGCCATCCGCGGATCGCGGACGTCGCCGTCCTCGGCCGCCCGCACCCCGAGTGGGGCGAGTCGGTCGTCGCGGTGTACGTGAGCGGCGACGGGGAGCCGGTGGGGCTCGACGAGATGCGCGACCACCTCGGCACCCGGCTGGCCCGCTACAAGCTGCCGCGCGAGGCGATCAGGGTCGAGCGGCTGCCGCGCAACCCGTCGGGCAAGCTCACCAAGCATGTGATCCGCGCCGAGGTGGGGATCGCGCCCCGCGACGGCGGCGCGTGACGGCGGAGACCGGCCGCGAGCGCGCCGGGGGCGCCACCTGCGGGGCCTTCGCGCCCGTACACGGAGAATGGTGGGGTGGCGGGGCCTGGGACGGCCCACGACGAGGAGCGGAGAGGAACAGGCGTGTTGCCGAAGTGGCGGTTGGGCGAGACGGTGGAGAGCCGTGCGGGTGAGGTCCGCTGGGACCGGTTCGGGCCTGAGGACGGGGAGCCCGTGGTGCTGCTGCACGGCACACCGTTCTCCTCCCGCGTCTGGGCGGAGACCGCGGCGGCGCTCGCCGCGGCGGGCCACCGGGTCCATGTGTGGGACATGCCGGGGTACGGCACGTCGGAGATGGCCGACGGGCAGGACGTGTCGCTCGCGGCGCAGGGGGAGGTGTTCGCCGGTCTCGTGGCGCACTGGGGGCTGGAACGCCCGAGCGTCGTCGCCCATGACTTCGGCGGCTGTGTGGCGCTGCGGGCGCATCTGCTGCACGGGGTGGCGTACCGGCGCCTCGCGCTCGTCGACCCCGTCGCCCTCGCGCCGTGGGGCTCGCCGTTCTTCCGCCTCGTCGGCGAGAACGCGCCCGTCTTCGAGCGCCTTCCGCCCCCTCTGCACCGGGCGCTGGTACGGGAGTACGTGGCCTCCGCGAGCCACCGGGGCCTCGGCGCCGACATGCTCGACGCGCTCGTCGCGCCCTGGACCGGGCGGCAGGGCGGGCAGGCCGCGTTCTACCGCCAGATCGCGCAGGCCGACCAGCGCTACACCGACGAGATCCAGCCGCGCTACCCGGACATCGCCGTCCCGGTGACGGTGTGCTGGGGCGAGCAGGACACCTGGATTCCCGTCGCCAGGGCCCATGAGCTGGCGTCGCTGATCCCCGGCGCACGGCTGCGGCTGATCCCCGACGCCGGCCATCTCGTCCCCCTCGACGCCCCGGCCGGACTCCTCGGCGCCCTGCTGGAGTTCCTGGCCTGAGGGCGGCCGGGCGGCCGTACGGGGCCGGGTGCCGGGGCCCGCTGACGTCAGGGGGTGTCAGCGCCCGGGCCCGGGCGCGCGGTGCCTCGCTAGGGTCGGAGCGCGGGCGCGGCCGCCCGGCCCACGGGCGCGCGAGGACCCAGCAGTCATGCGAAAGGGAACCCCATGAGCACTGCCGCCAACGTCCCGTCCACCGCACTGGTCACCGGTGCCTCCTCAGGGCTCGGCACGGAGTTCGCAGAACAGCTCGCCGCGCGCGGGCACGACCTGGTGCTGGTGGCGCGCTCCGAGGACCGGCTCAGGGAGGTCGCCGAGGAGCTGACGAGGAAGCACGGCGTCAAGACCCACGTGGTCGTGAAGGACCTCTCCCGGCAGGAGGCCGCACGCGAGGTCGCCCAGGAGTTGGCCGACCGGGCGCTCACCGTCGACCTGCTGGTGAACAACGCCGGCTTCGGCACCGCGGGGCGCTTCGAGCAGATAGCCGCGGAGCGCGACCACGACCTGCTGATGGTGAACGTCGTCGCCCTCGTCGGCCTCACCCACGCGCTGCTGCCCGGGATGCTGGAGCGCGGCAGCGGAGCGGTGCTCAACGTCGGCTCCACCGCCGCCTACCAGCCCAGCCCCTACCTCTCCGTCTACAGCGCCTCCAAGACGTTCGTACTGAACTTCTCGCTCGCGCTGCGCCAGGAGTACCGGGGCCGCGGCATCAAGGTCACCGCGGTCTGCCCCGGGCCCGTCGAGACCAAGTTCTTCGAGGTCGTCGGCACCCGCAACGCGGCCGTCGCGGGCAGCTTCACCACACCGGCCCCCGTGGTGCGCACCGCGCTCGCCGCCCTCGACCGCGACCGCCCGTACGTCACCCCGGGCCTCGGCAACGCGCTCAGCGCCCACCTCACCCCCCGCCGCCCCCGCTCCCTGGTGGCCTGGGTCGGCGAGAAGATCTGCCGCAAGGCGCTGAAGCCGGAGGACGGCCGGGGCGTCGCCGCCCAGAGCGCAGCGGGCTGAACCGCGCGCACGGGGGCGGGTTCCGCCGCCCCCGTGCGGTTCAGGAGCCCTCGTGCGGTTTCAGGAGCCGGTCGCCCCGCGCCCTCAGGCGAACCTGTCGGGGGAGAGCGCGGCGAGTGCCGGGTCGAGGGCGGTGCCGAGTACCAGGTCGGCCACCGCCTCACCGACGCCGGGGGAGTGCGCGAAGCCGTGCGCGTTGTCGCCGCCCGCCACGACGAGACGGGGGTCGCCGCCGGGGCGGCCCAGCAGCGGGTGCCCGTCGGGGGCGCGGGTCCTGGTGGCCACCGCCACCCGCGCGGGCACAGGACTGAGCCCCGGCACCTTCGCCGACAGCAGCCGGGACAGGCCCGACCAGTCGTCGGGGGTCACCGAGTGGTCGGGGTCCTCGGGGTCCACCGGCTTCGCCGCGACCCCCGGGTCGTCCAGGGTCACCCGTATGTCGTTCCCGCCGCCCGAGCCGTGGCCCCACAGCACCCGGCCGTCCTCCAACTGCCGCAGGAACGCGGGGAAGCGCTCCAGGTCGAAGTCGCCGTCGGGCTCGAAGGGCCTGAACCAGGTGACGGGCATACGCACCGTCTCAAGCGGCAGCCCGGGCAGCAGCGCAGGCAGCCACGCGCCCGCCGCGAGCACCACCTGACGCACCCTCATGGAGCGCTGCGCGGTGTGCACATGGGCGCCGCCCGGCACCAACTCCACCGCTGTGACACGGCAGTCGGAGAACACCCGGGCGCCCGCCTCCTGGGCGAGCGCCACCGCGGTGCCCGCCGCGCGCCCGGGGCGCAGCAGCCCCGCCGACGGCTCCCACACCCCCGTGTGGTGAGCGGGCATCCCGGTGTGCCGGGGGAACTGGAAGCGCAGCGCGGTCGCGCTGAACGTGCGTACCGGCACACCGTGGGCGCGCGCGGCGCGCAGCGTGCCGCCCGCGAGCGACCCGTTCTCCGGGCCGATCACCAGCGCCCCCGACGCCGTGAACAGCCCCGCGGGGCCGCCGTCCGACAGCTCGGGCCACAGCTCGCGCGACCTGCGGGCCAGCGGTACCAGGCCCGGGTGCTCGGAGCAGGCGAGCCGGAACACCCGGGAGCCGTCCTGCCAGGGGCCGAGCGCGTGCCCCGGGGTGAATCTCTCGAAGCCGACGGTGTCGACCCCGCGGGAGGCGAGACGCCACAGCGCCGCGGCTCCCCACGCCCCGAGACCCACCACCGCGGTCTCGGCATCCCATCCGCTCATGCCACCCACACTCCCGCCTCTCGTACCGGAGCCTCGGCACACTCCACCACGCGCGGGGGTGTCCGGGCATGAGTAACCGCTACTCACCCAGGGGCGGCCCGGCGGCGCGAACCCCGGGGCCGCGGCGCGGGCGTGGCACCACCGCCCCACACGGTGTCCGGCGTTTGGAGTACCGAGTACTCATGCCCGCCGGCCGCGGCGCATGGTGCCCTTCCTACGACACGGCTCAGATGTGGCGGTCGACGAGGAGGTTCTGATGCAGTTCCGGGTGCTGGGGCCCCCTGGGATCTACGACGACGTCAGGCAGCGCAGCGTCCAGCTCACGAGTCCCAAGCAGCGGGTGCTGCTCGGCGCGCTGCTGGTGCGCCTCGGAAGCCCGGTGCCGACCGAGGAGCTGATACGGGAGCTGTGGGGGGACAGCGCCCCCGACAAGGCGGCCAACGCCCTCCAGGCGCACGTCTCACGGCTGCGCCAGCAGCTCATCGAGGCGGAGCCGGGCCGGGCCAACAGCCCGCGCCTCGTGGTGCGCGGCTCCGGCTACGTCCTCCAGGCCCGCCCCGACGAACTCGACAGCGTCCAGTTCCGTTTCCTGGTCACCCGGGCCAAGCGGCTGATGGAGTCCGACCCGCACTCGGCGGGCGTGTTCCTGCGCAAGGCCCTCGGCCTGTGGCGCGGCCCGGCCCTCGACGGCGGCTCCCAGGGGCCGCTGTGCGCCGCCGCGGCCGCCCGCCTTGAGGAGGAGCGGCTGCTGGCGCTCGAAGACCTCGGCGACACCTCGCTCAGGCTCGGCCAGCACCGCCAGGTCGTACGCCGCCTTGAGGAGTTGGTGGCGTCGCACCCGAACCGCGGCCGGTTCCGCGAGCAGTTGGCCGCGGCCCTGCAACGCGGCGGGCGGCACGGCGAGGCGCGCGCGGTGCGCGACACCGTGCGCCGGCCGCGGGCCGCGGAGGCGCAGGAGAGCGGCAGGGCCGGCAATCTGCGGGTGCTGCGCGACCCGGACGCCCGCCCCGGCTGCGTCGACCTGGCCCCCGAGCCCGCCCCGGCCCGCGCGGCCGAGCCCGGCCTCGTGGAGGGGCCCGGCACCCAGGGACACGAACTCGTACGGCTGCGCAGCCGGGTGGAGGAGCTGGTCTCCCAACAGCACGCCATGCGGGCCGAACTGGAGCGCCTCACCGCGCTGGTGGAGCAGGGCGCGCCCGGCCTGCGCAGCAGCTCCGCCTGACCGGCCCCGCCCGCCAGGACACACCCCCACGTCGACCGCATGTCACTTCGAAGAGGACTGGACACGTTCATGGCCGTCATGCACAGGACCATCACCGGACCCGCCACCCCCGACCAGGTGTGGAAGGTGCTGCTGGACAGCGAGGCGTTCCCCGGGTTCATGGAGGGCGTGAGCGAGGTCAGGATCGGCGACGAGGACGGCGACAGCCGCGTCACGAGCTGGGTGGTCGAGCTGAAGGGCTCGGAGATGGAGTGGACCCAGCGCGACACGCTCGACCACGCCCAGCGCCGCTGGGACTTCGAGCAGACCGAGGGCGACCTCGCCGAGTACCGGGGCCGCTGGCAGGTCGCCGAGGCCCCCGGGGGCGCCGCGCTCGAACTGGAGGTGGAGTTCGACGTGGGCCTGCCCACGGTCGCCGACATGGTGCACCCCGCCGTCGTCCAGGCGCTTGAGGGCTACCAGCAGGCCGTGCTCGCACAGAGCGCCTGAGCCCCCCGCCGCCCCACCCCGGCCCGCCGCCCGCACCCAACGCCCCACGACCCGCCACCGGGAAGGACCATGGATAACTGATGGCTTCGACGAAACCCACGGAAGTCGCCGAGGAGTTCGCCGCCGACGTCGTACTTGCCGACGACGTCACCGGCTTCCCGGCGCCGGACCCCGAAGGGGTGTCCGAGGTGCTCCTCACCGGCGCGACCGGTTTCCTCGGGGCGTTCCTGCTCAGGGACCTGCTGCGGCGCGGACTCGTCGTGCACTGCCTGGTGCGCGGCGCCGAGCCCGCCGCCGCGCGGCAGCGGCTGACGGAGAACCTGCGCACCCTCGAACTGCTCGACGGGATGGACATGGACCGCGTCCACGTCCACACCGGCGACGTGACAAGGCCGCGGCTCGGCCTCTGCGAGGCGGACCACGCCGACCTCACGGAGCGCGTCGGCGCCGTCTACCACTCCGCGGCCAAGGTCAACTTCCTCACCCTCTACAAGTGGCTTCGCAAGTCGGTGGTGGCCGCCACCCACGAGGTGCTGCGGTTCGCCTGCGCGGCCCGCGCCACGCTCCACCACGTGTCCACCACCGGCGTGTTCGAGCCGAGGACCGACCGCCCGCCGCGCGCCGAACTCGACCCGACGGGGCCGCCCGAGGCCCTGTCGCTCGGCTACACCAAGAGCAAGTGGGTCGCCGAGCAGTTGGTCATCGAGGCGGCGCGGCGCGGTGTGCCGGTGACGATCCACCGCCCCGGGCAGGTGTGGGGCGACTCGGGGACCGGCGCCTGCCAGCCGAACGACTTCGTCTGGCGGTTCGTCAAGGGCGCCCTTCAGGTGGGCCAGTACCCGCGCAGGTTCCGCCTGGAGATGAACATGGTGCCGGTGGACTACGTCAGCGCCGCCATCGTCGCCGCGTCCCGCCACCCCGAGGGCACCGGCGGCATCTACCACCAGGTCAGCCCGAGGACGCTGAAGTCCGAGGAGATCCTGCGGCTGCTGCGCAGCGTCGGATACGACCTGGAGGAGGTCAGCATCCTGAAGTGGATGAAGGCGGTGGCCGCCGACGTCACCAACTCCATGGCGCCGCTGCTGAGCATCCTGGTGGAGTCCGAGAAGGTGGAGGTCGCCGAGTTCGCCGACAGGGTCACCAGGGACCTGCTGCGGGACTCGGGGGTCGACTGCCCCGACATCGACGAGAAGGTGTTCGGCGGCTACGTGGACTACTTCGTGCGCCACGGCATCCTGCCCGCGCCCGGCGCGTGAGGCACGCCTGACGGCCCGTCAGCAAAAGAGCGGTGTCCCGCGAGAGAACTCCTCGCGGGACACCGCTCGTTCGGGTGCGGGCCGGTGCCCGGACCTGCCTCTCCCCAGACGGCAGGTACGGGGCCTCAGGCCACCTGTTCCGAGCCCGCCGCGCCGACGAGGCGCAGCGGGGTCATGCGGTTGTCCTGGGTGCGGCTGCTGAGCTTGTCCATGCCGCGCTTCAGGTCGTTGCGGGCCGTGATGCCCAACTTGTGGTAGATGCGGTGCAGATGGTTCTCGACGGTGCGCACCGACACCACGAGGCGGTCCGCGATGTCCCGGTTGGACATACCGGCCGAGGCCAGCGCCGCGACCTCGCGCTCGCGCGGGGTGAGCGACGCCGACGCGTGCTCCTGCCGGGCGTCGCGCTCCACCCAGGCCGGCATCGGCACCCCGCAGCGGAGCTGGAGGTCGCGGCAGGCCGCCGCCGCCTCCCGGCTCTTGCGGTGCTGTCCCGCGGCCCGGAACGCCCGGGCCGCCTGGGCCGCCGCCTCGGTGGCGAACGGCAGCGCGCCCATCCGCACGAACTGCTCGGAGACGTCGGTCAGCGCGGCCCCGTCGCCCTCGGAGAGCGCCTCGATATGGCGGGCGTAGACCCGGATGAGGCCGCCGGTGGTGTGGGCCGCCCGCAGCAGCGAGTGGTGCCGGAAGCTGATCGCCTCGCCCTCGGTGACCCGGGCCGCGAGCTGGAGGGCGGCGACCGCGCGCACCGTGCGCCCCGCCGCGCCCGCCCGCTCGGCCAGCTCCGCCGCCTGCGCGCCCGCGGTGTAGAAGTCCCCGGTGTGCGCGAGGACCAGGGCGCTCTCGAACGCGACCTCGTCCTCGGCGACCGGGGACCTCGGCACCTCGGACCGCCGCGAGCGCACCTCGACGAGGGTGCGCAGCGCCCCCGCGTGGTCGCCCGCCTCCGCCAGCGCGCCCGCGAGCAGCGCCAGCGGCCAGGCCGAGGTCACCGGGTACTCGTGGGAGGTCCCGGCGGCCACCGCCCTGCGCAGCATCCCGACGGCCTCCTCGGAGCGCCCGAGCAGCCGCAGCAGCCGGCAGCGGTCGAGCAGCGCCTGGAGCAGCACCGGCCTGCCGTGGCCCGGCTCCTGGCGGTGGACGACGTCCAGCTCCTCGGCGACGTCCTGGAGGTTGCCGAGGAGCGAGGAGCAGCGGCCCGAGACGGACCTGGCGAGCATGATGGCGTCGGTGTCCCAGTCGGTCAGCGCCTCCTCATAGCGGTTGATGAGGTCCAACGCCCCTGCCGGGTCGCCGAGTTCGCAGCGGGCGAAGGCGACCGTGGGCACCAGCGCCTGGGCGACCGCGCGGCCCGCCACCCGCTCGCCGAGCATGGCCTCGCCGATGGTCACCGCCTCGTCGAGCCGGTCCGACATGACCGCGATCACGGCGCCGGTGCCGTGCAGCGCGTCGGCGTGCTCGGGCTCCACCCGCGCGACGGTACGGGCCAGCAGCTCGCGCGCGTCGTCGATACGGCCCAGGCTCCAGGCCATGTTGACGATGCGGGTGTGCGAGGCCGCGACGTACTCGTCCACCGGCACCCGTACCCGGGTCTCAAGGGCCGCGGAGAAGACCGTCTCGGCCTCCACGGAGTGGCCCTGGCCCACCAGCACCTCCCCGAGCAGCAGGGCCGCCCTGACGCGGTCGACGGCCTCGTCGGGCCGCCTGTCGACGCGCGTCAACAGGCGGCGCACATCGGTGACGTAGCCGGCCGAGTCGGGCATCGGCACGTGCAGCGGCGGCGGTTCCGGTGTGCCGGGGGGTTCCTGGAGCGCCAGCAGGCACATGCGCTCGGCGAGGGTGAAGTCCCGGCGCCTGATGGCGATGCGCGCCGCCTTCAGCAGCGCCGTGTGGTCGGGCGTGAGGCCCGCCTCGACGCGCAGTGACACGATCCTCAGGACGTCGTCGTCCCCGCGGGCCCCGGTGCGCTCCAGGGCGTCGGCTATCTCCCTGCGCAGCCGCTGCGCGGTGAGGTCGGACATCCGGGAGGCGACCACGACCCGGCTGAGCGGCACGGCGAGCCGCAGCCGCACCCGGGCCCTGGTGCGCTCGACGCTGACGATGCCGCGCAGGTCGAGGGACTCGGCGGCCTTGGCGAGCCCCGCGGCGGCGACGATCTCCAGTTCGAGCGGTTCCATGATGGCGAGCATGTGGACCAGCTCGTGTTCCTCGCTGCTCAGGTCGCGCAGCCCCACCCGGATCACGTCCGAGAGCCGCTTGCCCGGGCGCGCGGTCAGGCCCGACCAGCGCCACACCCCGTCGGCGCACTCCAGTGTGCCGTCCTCCAGGGCGTGTTCGATGAGTTCGCGGAGCATGAGCGCGTTGCCGTGGGTGGCCGCCCACAGCCGCTCAAGGGTGGTGGTGTCGGTGTGCCCGCCGAGCCTGGCGCGCAGTACCTGTCCCATGGCGCTGCTGTCGAAGCGCGCCACCTCGATGTGCTCGACGAGCCGTTCCACCCAGAGCTTGTCGACGCCCGGAGGGGTGGGCGCGTCCTGTCTGGTCGCCGCGAGCACGCTCAGCCGCCCCGCGGTGACGAGGCGGTGGAGCTGGACGCTGGAGGGCGAGTCGACCAGGTGCGCGTCGTCGATGCCCACCAGGGGCGGTGGCCCCCCGGTGCCGTCCTCGGTCGAGGGACGGATGCTGTCCAGGCACTCCGCGAGCGTGCCGAAGCCGCGCGCGCGTGTGTCGCCGCTCCATCCGACGCCGCCGACGTGCAGGACCGTGCGGCCCTCGTCGGCGGCCTGCCGCAGGGCGGTGGACAGGAGCAGGCTCTTGCCCACTCCCGGGGCGCCGACCAGGAGCGCGCCGCCCCGCCGCCCGAGGGCGGACCTGATGTGTTGCAGCTCGGTATCTCGTGCCGTTATCGGCCAGTTGAAAGCCTCACGCATTTCCATCTGCTTGTGCCCCCGCACTTGGATATTGCAGCCTGTTTTGCGATGCGTGTCCTGAATCTGTCGGTCCGCTTGGCCCCGAGGAGGTTTAAGCGTCAATTACCCGGAGGATGTGGGAAGTTGAGGTCAACGATTCCGACCCCCGCCGGATCAATTGACTCCTCGCCCGAAAGGACCGTACGAGACGCGATTTTCTGTTGTATGGCGGTCAGTATAGAACGGCAGACTGGGAGGCAAGCTGAAATGTCACCAACCCGTAGAAGAACTGTTGAAGACGCTGGCCGCCGTCGGTTTTCCAGTATGTACCCCCTTTAAACCGGCAACTTCGACCGGCAGGTCTGACAGTATCGCTGCCTGCCGTTCACCCGGAAAGGCTCGGTGTGATATTCAACATGCGCAGGAAACGATAGGCGGGCCCCCATCTGCATGCCAGAGGGAACCCGCCTGTCGGCCACTTCCTGAGATGAACCTGAGGTTCCGTCATGGGCTTGCACGGCGGTCGATCTTCCGTGTGGCCCATTAATTAATTTCGGGTCAAGAAATGTGTCCCGCGAGCACCCAGTCCCTGGCACGGTCCAGGTCGGCCCAGAAGGACGTGTACCTGCCGCCGGCCGCCAGGAGTTCCTGGTGCCCGCCGCGCTCGACGATCCGGCCCTCGTCGAGGAACAGGATCTGGTCGGCCGCGGCCACCGTCTGGAGCCGGTGGGCGATGACGAGCAGGGTGCGTCCCGCGGTCAGGGCGCTCAGCGCCTCCTGCACGGCCTGCTCGTTCTCCGGGTCGAGGGAGGCGGTGGCCTCGTCGAGCAGCACGACGGGCGCGTCCTTGAGGATGGCGCGGGCGATGGACACCCGCTGCCGCTCGCCGCCCGACAGCAGCGCGCCGCCCTCGCCGACCTGCGCGTCCCAGCCGTCGGCGAGGCGGTGCACGATCTCGTCGACCCTGGCGAGCCGCGCGGCCTCGCGCACCTCGGCGTCGGTGGCGGTGGGGCGGCCCACCCTGATGTTCTCCAGGATGGTGCCCTGGAAGAGGTAGACGTCCTGGAACACCGCGGAGATACGGGACATCAGGACCTCGGTGTCGATGTCCCTGACGTCCACACCGCCGATCCGCACCACACCGGCGTCGACGTCCCAGAAGCGCGGGATGAGCTTGCTCACGGTGGTCTTGCCGGAGCCCGAGGGCCCGACCAGCGCCGTCATGGTGCCCTCGGCGAGGGTCAGGGACACCCCGGAGAGCACCCGTCTGCCGTCGTAGCCGAAGTCGACGTTCTCGAACTCCACCGTGTTGTCCGCGGGCACCCTGGGCTCGTCCGGGGCGGGCAGGGTGGGCTGCGCCAGCAGCTCCGCCACCCGGTCCAGCGCGGCGCCCGCGGTGTGCAGGGTGGCGCCGAGGATGGCGGTCTCCGCGATCGGCTCGGTGAAGCGCACCGCGAGCACCAGCAGCGCCAGCAGCTTGGCGGTGCCGAGGTGGCCGTCGAGCGCGAGGTAGGTGCCGACGAGCAGGATCACCGTGAACGCGAGCTGGATCACCAGCGCGAAGCTGATCAGCCCCGGCACCCCGGTCAGCAGCACCCGGCGGGACGCCTCGGTCTGGGTGCGCAGCGCGTCGTCGAGACGCGCTCCCGAGCGGGCGCTGCCGCGGCCGAACACCCGCAGCACCGGCTGGGTCTGGGCGAACTCGACGACCCGGCCGCCGGTCACCGCCTGGGCGGCGCTGCGTGCCTCGTCGGCCTTCGCGCTGAGCCGGGTGCTCCACCGGTAGACCAGGGCGATCACCGGGACGGTGACGGTGGCCGCGAGCGCGAGGCGCCAGTCGAAGGCGTACATCAGCACCACCACGGTGGCCGGGGTGACGAAGCTGGTCACGAGCGGCCGCAGCAGATGGGCCGGGACACCCATGATGTCCATCACGCTTTTGGTGGCCAACTGGCCGAGCTGACCCACCCGTTCGGGCCCGAACCAGCCGAGCGGCAGCGCGGCCACCCGGTCGCCGATGCGGTGGTGCAGGCCCTTGGAGAGCATCGCGCCCGCCTCGAACCCGACGGTCAGGCTCCAGTAGTACGCGGCGCCGTACAGCACCGACACCCCGAGCATCGCCCACATCCAGGGCCACACGTCGGCCGGGTGGGAGCCGAAGAGCGCTTCCAGCACGGGCACGAGCAGGGCGAAGAACACGCCCTGGAGCACGGCGCCCACCACCAGCGCGACGACCATCCGCCGCACCGGCCTGGCCTGCTCGGGGCCGAGCACGTCGATGAGTTGACGGATCATCAGCCGATCCCTCCCGCCACGGTGGCGTCCACGGGCCGCGGCTTTGCCGCCTCGGGCCCGGGGGCGCCGCCCGGCTGCCAGTCGGTGGTGCGTTCGTGCGCGTGCCACATGCGCGCGTACCTGCCGTTCGCCGCGACGAGTTCGGCGTGGCGGCCGCGCTCCACGACGCGGCCCTCGTCGAGCACCACGATCTGGTCGGCGTCGACGACGGTGGAGAGCCGGTGGGCGATCATCAGCACGATACGGCCCCTGGTCAGCTCGGAGAGCGCGTCCTGGACGACGGCCTCGGAGTGCGGGTCGGCGTAGGCGGCGGCCTCGTCGAGGACGATCACCGGGGTGTCCGCGAGCGCCGCGCGGGCCACGGACACCCGCTGCGCCTGCCCGCCGGAGAGCCTGGCGTCCTCGCCGACCACCGAGTCGTAGCCGCGCGGCAGCGCCATGATCTCCTCGTCCACGCTCGCGGCGCGCGCGGCGGCGCGCACCTCGTCGAGGGTGGCGTCGGGGCGTGCCATACGGATGTTGTCGGCGACGCTGCCGCCGGTGAGCCTGACGTCCTGGAAGACGAACGCCACCCGGGAGTAGAGGTCGCCGAGCGACATCTCCCTGATGTCGACGCCGCCGATGGCGATGGAGCCCCCGGTCACGTCCCAGAACCTCGGCAGCAGCGCGGCCAGGGTGCTCTTGCCCGAGCCCGAGGGGCCCACCAGGGCGGTGACGGTGCCCGGCGCGAGGTCGAGGTCGACGTCGGTCACGGCCGGCTGGTCGCCGTCGTAGCTGAAGCTGACGCCCCGGTAGCTGACGCCGTCGTCCGCGGGGCTGCGCGGCGACTCGGGCACCGGCAGCTCCTCGGCGCCGAGGATGCCGGTGACGCGCTCGGCGGCGCCGGTGGCGATGCGCAGCTCGTAGCTCGCGTAGAAGAGCGACAGGATGGGCGCGGTCACCCCGATGCCGAGCAGTGCGAACGGCAGCAGGTCCACCGCGTCGAGCCACCCCTCGGTGACGAACCAGGCGCCGCCCACGAGCGTGACGAGCAGCACCGCGACCGGCGAGAGCACCACCTCGGCGGCCGTCTTCGAGTACTGGGTGGCGCGCACCCAGCCGAGGAAGAAGTCGGCGAAGTCGTCGGCCGCGCGGGCGAACTCGCGGTGCGCACGCCGGGTCTGGCCGAAGGTCTTCACCACGGAGATGCCCTGGACGAACTCCACGGCGCTGCCGTTGATCCGGCCCATCGCCGCGTCGTACTTCGGCAGATTCTTGGCCATCCCGGACATGGTGGCGCTGTAGAGGGTCAGCCCGACGAGCAGCGGGGCGACGGTGATCAGCGTCATCCGCCAGTCCACCCAGAAGAGGTATCCGAGCGACGCGGCGGGCACCACGGTCGCCGCGGTGATGTCGAGCAGGGAGTGCGCGATGAGGTGGTGCATCGCGTCGACGTCGTCCTGTACGGCCTGCTTGACCTGGCCCGAGTTGCGGGCCGAGAACCAGCCGAGCGGTACCCGGCCGAGCCGGTCGACGAGCGAGCGCCTGATGTGGAACTGGAGGTCGTTGTCGGCGAGATGGGAGATCCCCCCGGCCACCGTCATGAGCACGAGGCGCACCAGCAGCGCCCCGGCGCCGACCGCGGTGACCGTCCAGGCGTCGGCGGTGCGGTCGGGACCGTCGTCGACCAGGACCCGGCCGAGCTGGGCGATGGCGATGAACGGCACCACACCGGCCGCGGCGGCGACGGCCTGGGCGGCGACCGCCCAGCGCAGTTTTCCCTTGATCGGGCTGAGGATCGCGCCGAGCGCGGTCTTTCCCGCGGCCATGTGGCCTCCAAGCGCTTCGGTTGGACGGCTATTAGACGGTGTCTAACACCCTGGACTGTACCTGCTTCCCCGCCTGACGCGTCAACCGGCACCGGTCCTGGCGGGATGAAGAGGAGGTGAACTGTGGCGCGCCGGAGTGCCGTTGCCGGGAGGGCGCCCCGGCGCGCGGGATCGGGGACCGCCCTCCCGTCGGAAGCCGGAGCCGCGGGTAACCGTAACAGTGTTTTCAATGCCCACAACACCGCTCTTGCACACTGTCTAAGCGAGAGGGCTTCAAGATGCCCTGGTGACCTGCTGCTTCGTCCGAAAAAAACTTCTCGAACTGGGAGTTGTTCCGGAGTCAGCGGAGCCTGACGGCGCCTGACGGGGTGCCCCGGGGCATTCGTAACACCGTTGTCATAGTGTGGAGGGATGGCCAGGCTCAAGACACATGACGATGCGCTGCGACTGCGGCTGATCAACCGTGCCGCCGCGACGGTCTTCGACCGGGGCCCCGCGGCGCTCAGCCTGCGGCGGCTCGCCGCGGACGCGAGGACCTCGACCACGGCGGTCTACTCGCTCTTCGGCAACAAGGCCGGGCTGCTGGCCAGCCTCTACCAGGAGGCGATGCGGCTCTTCGTGGCGCGGCTCGGCGACATCGCCTCGACCGGCGACCCGGCGGGCGACGTGGTGCGCCTCGGCCTCGCCTACCGCGAGTACGCGCTGGCGAACCCCCATCTCTACGCGGTCCTCTTCCAGGAGAGCCCCGCCCAGTTCGACGCCACCCCCGACGGCAAGCCCCAGATGTACCAGCCCCTCGTGGACGCGGTCCGCAGGGGCCAGTACGCGGAGCAGTTCACGGCCGAGCCCGCGCCCGAGGTGGTGGCACTGGCCTGCTGGGCGACGGCACACGGCCTCGTCTCCCTCGAACTGTCGGGCAACGAACCGCCGGGACTGTCGATCGCCGACTCGTACGAGCGCACGCTACGGGCCCTGGTGGCCGGATGGGGCGTGCCGAGCGCCCATCCTGACGCGGGCTGACGGGCGCTGACGGCGGCCCGCGGCGGCGGCTGACACCCGCTGACACCGCTGACGGCGGCGCACCGCACACGCGCTCCCCGTGCCCCCGCGCGTGCCCCCGTGCCTCCAGACCCACGCGCCCCGGCAGTCCACCCCGCACCCAGGACACGGCACAGGCCCCGAGCGCCGAAGCTCTCGGGGCCTGTCCCGTGCGGTACCGAAGTGGCCTGTGCCGCCGGTCCGGTTGACGGTCTGATACGGGGTCAGCCGGTGAGGGCGACCGCCTGGGCGAGCAGCACGGGCACCCCCTCGCGGCTGCCGGTCCAGTCCCCGGTGCCGGGGTCGGCGCGCAGCCGCTCGACGCGCTGGGCGCCGGGCGCGGGCACCAGCCGGCGCACCACGAGGGTGCCGGGCGTGCGCCGCGGTGAGCGGGCGTCCACCGCGCGCACCAGCGCCTCAAGGGCCGCCGGGTCGATGGTGGGCTCGGGCGGGAACGGCACCGTCCACAGGTCGGCGGGGCGCACCAGCGGCAGCGGTCCGGGAAGCCCCTCGCCGCCCTCGGGGAAGACCACCCCGGCCCAGGCGAGGGCGCCGCCCGCACCCGGCCGCGCCTCCCCTGCGCCGCCGGGGGCCGCCGCGCCCTCCCGGTCCTCGTCGGGGGCGCCGACCTCGGGCGGCTCCTCCCCGTACACCAGCGTGACCGAGGCGACCCGCGCGCCCGCGCCGTCCCGCAGGGCGACGGACACACACCACTCGCCGTCCCGGTAGCCGCCCTCCGCCTCCCGGCGCAGGGTGAGCGAGCCCCCGGTGAACCGCAGCCCCGCGAGCCGCACCGTGAGACCGCGCAACTCCCGCAGGTGCAGCAGCGGCCAGCCCTCGGGCACCACCCAGTCGCCCCCGCCGACCGCGTACTCGACGACGACGCTGACCGGCACGGCCGGTGCCCCGCCCACCGAGAACTCGCCCAGGCAGGGGTGCTCGCCCGCGGTGAGGGTCAGGCTCGTGCGCAGCGAGCGGAACACCGCGTACTCCTCGACCCGCCCGAGGTAGTGGTCGAGCGCGTGCAGCCGGGGCAGGTCGGGGTGGCCGGTGAGCATCCCGAAGCCGCGGAGCTGGCTCGGCGCGAGCACGGCGCCCACCCGGCCGAGGAACACCGCCTCACCGGTGTGCCCCGAGGCCAGCTCCGCGCACCAGCGGCGGGCGCCCTCGGCCGGGTCGAGCGTGGACACATAGCGCACCGCGGCCGCGTAGTTGGCGATGACGCCGAGGCGCTCCCAGGTCGGCCAGCACAGCGTCTGCACCGGGAGGCCGAGGTTGTCCCTGGCCCAGAAGCCCAGCCTGGCCAGGGCCTCGTTGCCGGCCGCGTAGTCGATCTGGCCGACCATGCCGCCCATCCGGCCCGCCAGCGAGCCGACGTTGCTCAGCAGCCGCAGCCGGGCGCGCCGCCCCGGCTCGGCGAGGACCGCGGCCACCAGGTTGGCGAAGCCGGTGACCTTGACCTCGACGGTGCGCACCACGTCGGCCGCCGACTTACGGTCGAAACGGGCCGGTTCGTCGATGCCCGCGTTGTGCACCACGTGCGTCGGGCCCTCGCCGAGCGCGGCGAAGACCCGCTCGACCTCCTCCGGCCTCGTGCAGTCGCAGCGCAGGTAGTCGACGCGCAGCCCGTCGGCCGCCGCGCCCGCCAGATTGGCGAGGACCGTGCGCGCCTCCTCGGCACGGCGCACCTCGCTGCGGACCGCGGCGAGGTCCGCGGGGGTCCTCGCGGTGGCGAGCCTGGCGCGCCGCCAGGCGGTGAACTCGGCATCGTCCAGGGCGTTCCGCCCCTCGGCCGTGGGCCGCTCGCCGCGGCCCGTCACCACCACCCGGCAGCCGAAGGTCTCGGCGAAGGCGCGCGCCGCGGCGAAGCCGACGCCGCGGGCGCCGCCGGTGACGAGGACGGTGTCCTCGGGGCCCGGCGGGCGCTCGCCCGGCGGCGGCGCGTCCACCGCGGGCCGCCCCGCGAGGACATGGCGGCGGCCCGCGCGGTAGCAGACCTCGAAGTGCTCGGGCGCCGGGTACTCCCTGGCCACCGCGTCGGCCACGACGGCGGCCTCGGCCAGGTCCACGTCCACCACGCACATCCCGGCGGCGGGCAGCTCGCGCGGCAGGCACTTGGCGAACCCGGCCCAGACACCGCCGAGCGGCTGCGGCACCGCGCCGCCGCCGTGGCCGCCGAGCCCGCCGAGATGGGTGACGGCGAGGTACACATGCCGCCTGAAGCGCCGCTCCGCGGCCCACCGCGGGTAGGCGGCGCGCACCACGGCGGTGGTACGGGCGAGCGCGGACCGCCAGCCGGTGTCGCCCAACTCGTAGACGTTTCCCGTGACGTTGAGGTCGACGATCCCGTCCCAGCCTTCGCCTGGCGGTGGTTGTGCGCCGTCCGCGGTGTACGGGACCACGCGCGCCCCGAGCCGTTCGAGCGCGGCGCCGACCCCCGCCGTCAGCGCGGTCGGCTCGCCGACGAGCAACAGGCCGCGCCCGGCGAGGGGTTGGGCGGTCCCGGGGCCCTCGTGCGGCACCTCGACGGGCTCCCACACGAAGCGGCCCACCGGCCGTACGAAGGCGTCCGGGTCGAACGACGACAGGTGCGGGCGCAGCGCGGGCCAGCCGCCGGTCGCCCGTCCGCCCGGTGCCGCCGGGGGCGCGAGAGTCACCGTGCCCGCTCCTTCACGGTCACCTTGACGCCCTCACGGGGGAACAGGGTGATATAGCCGCGCTCCGGCGGTGTCGCGGTGTCCACCACCGTCACCCGGAACCTCCCGTGCACCGCGGCCACCGCCTGCCGCAGCAGCGTGAGGCCCATCCGCTTGCCGATGCACTGCCGCCGTCCGCCGCCGAAGGGCACATAGGCCGACCTGTCGCGGTCCGCCCCCGCGCCCGGCGCGAACCGCCCGGGGTCGAAGCGCTCGGGGTCCTCCCACTGGTCGGGGTTGAAGTGGGCGCCGTACACCGAGACCAGCACGGGGGTGCCCGCGGGGATGCGGCGTCCGCCCACCACGTCGTCCTCGACGGCCTGCCGGGGGAACTGCCAGACCGGCGGGTGCATCCGCAGCGCCTCGTCGACGGCCATGCCGGTGTACGTGAGGTTGTCGAGGTCGGCGATGCCGGGCACCCGGCCGCCGAGCATCCGGTCCGCCTCCTCTTCGAGGCCGCGCCTGACCTCGGGGACGCGGGCGGCCTCGTACAGGGTCCAGGCGAGGACGATCGCGGTGGTCTCGATGCCCGCGAGCATCAGCGTGACCAGGTTCGACCAGAACGCGTCCGCGGGCAGCTCCGACTCCTTGATGAGGGTGGCGATCTCGCCGCCCGTGCCCGCGTCGACGTCCTGCGCGGCGCGGGCGACGACCCGCTCCAGGGTGGCACGCGCGCGCCGCACCCGGCCCCGGTAGGGCAGCGGGATGAACGAGGGCAGGCTCTTCTCCAGCGAGCCGACCTCCTTGAAGATCGCCTCAAGCGCGGTGGAGAGCGCCCTGGTGAACTCGCTGCCGTCCTCGGAGAGGTCGCGGCCCACGAGGGCCTGCCCCACCACCCGCGAGGTCAGCCGGGTGGCCTCCGCGTACAGGTCGAACTCCCGCCCGGCGGCGGCGTGTTCGCCGAGCCGGTCGAGGAGTTCCGCGACCGCCTTGACGCTCTCCTCCTCGCGCGCGGCGATGGCTCCCGGGGTGAACGCCGGGTTCACCACCTTGCGGTGGCCGCGCCACTCGGCGTCGTCCAGGGTCAGCAGCCCCGTGCCCATGAAGATGCGGAACGCCTCGTAGTAGGCGCCCCTGCGGTAGTTGTCCACGTTGGACTGGAGGATGTGCCGGATGCCCTCGGGGTTGGTGACCTGCACCGTCGGGTTGTGCGGCCGGATCGGCAGCTTCACCATGTCGCCGTGGGCCCGCTGGGCGCGCAGGGTGAACCGCGGCGCGTCGGCGGCGTACAGCAGGGTCGAGCCGACCAGCGGCCAGGACAGCGGGAGCCCGGTGGGGCCCTCGGGCTCCGGCGGCTGTGCGGTGGCGCCCGTCACCGGGCAGCGCGGGGCGCCGTCCGGGAGGGCGTCGTCCTGCGGGAGGGTGTTCTCTTGCGTCATGGCGTCGGCTCCGGGGCGTTGGCGGCGGCGCGCGGGCGTTCCCGGTACGCGCCGGTGGGCTGGTGCACATGGCCGAGCACGACCCCGGTCATGTCCTTGATCTGGAGCACCACCCGTCCTTCCGAGGTGACGGCGACGGCCCTGTTGTCCTCCTCGCTCTCCAGGTCGAGGCGCGCGGGCAGCGAGTACAGCTCCACGCGCTCGCCGGAGGCGGCGAGTGCGGCGTCGGTGTGGCCGTCGTACAGGTCGATACGGCGGATGGTGCGCGGCACCGCGAGCGGGGTCCAGTCGCCGCCCTCGCCGGGGATGGCGGCGCGCTCCAGCACACACACCCGGGCGAGCCCGTCGAGCAGTACCGAGGGCACCGCGAGGTCGGGGAACCAGCGTGCGATGCCCGCCGGGTCGGGCGCGTACCGCGCGCGCCTGCCGCTGGGGTGGGTGCGGGTGTCGGCGGTGGAGACGAAGACCCCGCTGAGCAGCACCGCGGGGTTGGGCACGTGGTAGGGGTCGGCGAGCGGCCGCGTGCCCTGCTCGTCCCAGTGCTCCCAGCGGGGGCAGGGGACCGGCTCGTCGCGCAGCCTGACCTGGGCCGTGAAGTGGCGTCGGCCCCTGACGAGCACCCGCCCGTCGGGCGCCAGCACATCGCCGGTGACCTCCACCGCCACCACCGACTCCTGGGGGCCGTGGTGCACCAGGCGGGCGGTGATCCGTTTCGTCTCGCCGCGCCCCGGCCGGTAGACCCGCAGGAACGAGTCGAGGCTGACGTGCTCGACGACGGACGCGACCCGCCCCGGCACCAGGTGCATGGCGGCCTCCACCGCCAGTTCCGGCACAAAGGTGCCCGGCAGGGTGGGGTAACCGTTGACGACGTGCTCGTGGAGGTAGCCGTCGCGTTCCTGGCTGAAGGTGCGCACCACGGTCAGCCGCCCTGGCGCCCGGTCCACGATGTCGTCGACGTAGCGGGTGGGCGGCACGGGCGCGGTGGGCCCCGGCGGCGGGCCCGCGGGGGCGCCGACCGCCGGGGCGCTGTGTGCGGGCGTGGCGGTGCGCGCGGGCGTCGGTGTGGCGGTGCGGCAGAAGTCCAGGTAGCCGGGGGCCGCGGCCTCGATGGCGGCGCGCTCGGCGTCGCCGAAGAACACCGTGGCGGGCGGCGCGTCGGCCTGGTCCAGTTCGTGCAGGAAGTGGTCCACGCCCTCGGCCGTGGGCATCGCGGTGAACTGGGCGCTCTTGGCGAGGAAGGTGCGCATCAGCGGGGTGGCGCCGAGGCCGACGTCCCGCCACAGCGTCCAGCCGAGGGTGAACTCCCGGGTGCCGTGGGCGCGGTTGTGCAGCGCGGCGGTGTTGAAGTAGTCGTTGGCCGAGCCGTAGTCGGTCTCCCCCGTCTGCCCGGTGAAGCCCACGAACGAGCCGAAGTTGCACCAGCGCCGCGGCTGCCGGTCGCCGAACGCCGCCTTCAGGTGCGCGTAGGAGCGCACCTTCAGGTCCCGCACGGTGTGGAAGTCCCGCAGCCGCTTCTGGTCCACGGAGGCGGCGCGGTTGGTGCCCGCGATGTTCAGCAGCAGGTCGACGGTGCCCTCGGCGTCGGTGATCCGGCCCACCACCTCGTCGACCGCGGCGCGTTCGCGCAGGTCGCACACGTGGTACGTGACCCGCTGCGGGCCGCACAGCTCCCTGAGCGCCGCCAGGTTCCCGCGGATCTCGCGGGCGGCGCCGAGCCGGTCGTACGCCATGGTGGCCTCGCGCACCGTCATCCGCTCGGGGCCCGTGGTGCGGGCCCTGATGAAGTCCCTGCGCTCCTGGTGCTCCTCGCCCTGGGCGTCGTCCAGCGGGGTGGAGCCGATGATGTGCAGCCGGGGCCTGTCCCGGCGGGCCAGCGCGAGCAGCAGCGCCGCGCCGATGCCGCGCGCGCCGCCCGCCGCCACCACCGTGAGCCCGCCGCGCGGCGCGTCAGCGCCCGTGGCGCCCGGCTCCACCGCCGCCTGCCACAGCAGCCGTTCGCCGCCCGCGTGGTACACGACGGGCAGGAACTGCCCGGTGACCGTCTCGCGGGCGGCGTCGGGCTCGGCGGTGGCGAGGTCGCGTGCCTCGTGCACCACCGCGAGCACCCGGGTGCCCTGCCATTCGAGCGCGAGGCTCTTCGCGAACCCGGTGAAGAGCCCGGCACAGGCGTGCGGCACCCGCGCCGCGTCGACCCCGGCGAGCACGAGCACCACGAACGACTCGGGCTTCCCGGCGGCCGTGGCGCACGCCTTCGCGGTGCGGAACAGCGCGTCGTGCAGGGTCAGCAGCGCCTCGGACGGGGTGGCCCGCTCGGCGCGCAGGTCGACGAGGACCCGGACGTGCCGGGGCCGCAGCCGCTCCACGGCCGCTTCGAGCCCGTCGCCGTGCGGCAGCACCTCGACGCCCGGCACCCGGTCCAGGGTGTTCGTCAGCAGGGCGGTGCCCGCGGGGAAGAGGTCGGGCGCCGCCGGGCGGGCCGGGGCGGGCGCGGGCGTGAGACGCAGGACGTGGCGGTCGAGGAGGTGCGGCGCGGCCGGGGTGCCGTCGCCGGGGCCCTCGGGGGCCGCGGGTGGCGCCGCCGCGGTGTCGGCGTCCGCGGCCGTGCCCGCCGGGGGGCCCGGGTGGGTGTCTGCGGGGGTGGCCCCTGGTGTGCTCCCGCCTGTGTCGCCGGGCGAGTTGTCGGGTGGGGGTGGTGCGTCGGGGTGGCGGAAGGTGATCCGGTGGGTGGGTCCCTCCGGGTGCGCGGTGCGTTCGAGCACCGCGGTACCCGGTGCGGCGGCCTGCCGGGTCAGGAGGGCGATCAGCTCGCGGGCGCCCTCGGCCCCCAGCAGGGTGGCGCCCTGGTGCGCGGCGGTCATGCGGCCGTGCTCCTTTCCATGACGGCCAGGACGGGGAGCCCGGCCTCCTCGGCGAGGGAGCGCCTGGTCAGCGCGAACAGGAACGCGCCCTCGGCCGCGGGCCGCCCCGCCGTGTCGTTCCAGCCGGGCAGCGCGGTGCCGTTGACCCCGGCGACCAGCGCCACGTCGATCTCCCGGAAGGCGAGGTAGAGCCCGGCCACCGAGCAGGCTTCGAGGAACGACGCCTCGCCCGCGTCCACGGTGAGGCTGAGGCCGCGCAGGTCGAAGTAGTTGCAGAGCCGGGCCGCGATCACATTCGGCATCTCGCCGGGGAAGGAGTCCTCGGTGGGCGCGGCGATCAGGCCCGTGGCCCGCTCGGTGAGGCGCTGGAGGAACTTCGCCCGTGCGGCCGGCTCCCCGGCGTCCGCGACCGCCGCCGCGATGTCGTCGAGGTAGGCGCGGGTCTTGTAGAGCAGGGCGTTGCGGGTGGCGCCGGTGTGGCCCACCACGACGCCTGCCGTGCGATGGTGGCCCAGGCAGAACTCCCGTACCTTCTCGTCGAGTTGCTGCATGCAGCGGACCAGCATCAACTGGGTGCGGTCGGTGGCGCGGGCGGTCGGCGGCGGCATCCGCAGCTCCTGGAACGGCGGCACCGGGTAGACGGGGCCGAACGAGGGCTCGGGCGCCGCGCCCCCGCCCGCGCACCACCCGGCGACCTCGTCGGGCGCCGGGTCCCCCGGCAGCCGGGACGACCAGCCGACCACCACCAGGTCATCGTCGACCGGCGCGGGCACCGCGACCGGCACCCCCGAGGCCCGCGTGGACGCGTGGTCCTCGGAGAGGATCAGATGCGCGTTGGTGCCGCCGAAGCCGAACCCGGAGACCGCCACCCGGCGCGCCCGGTCGGCGCGCGCGGGCCAGGGCACCGGCTCCGTGGGCACCCGCAACGCGTCGGAGAGCCCGGCGAGTTCGTCGGGCAGCCGCTCGAAGCGGTACTGCGCGGGGATCACCTCGTGCCGCAGGGCGAGCAGCGCATGGATCACGGACACCACGCCCGCCGCCCAACCGCTGTGCCCCACCAGGGACTTGTTGGAGGTGACATAGGTCGTACGGGCACTGGCGTAGCGGGTGTGCAGACCGGTGAACTCGGCCATGTCGCCCGCCGGGGTGCCGGTGGCGTGGGCCACGATCCAGTCCACGTCGTCCGCTTCGAGGCCGCCGCGCGCCAACGCCCGCTCCACGGCCAGCTCCTGGCCCGCGGGCGCGGGCGCGTAGATCGCCTTGCCGCGGCCGTCGGCGGAGAGGCCGACCGCGGAGAGCAGCCCGAGCACCCGGTCGCCGTCCGCCCTGGCCCGCGAGAGCCGCTTCAGCACGACGAGCCCGGCGCCGTCGGAGAACAGCGCACCGTCCGCGCCCGCGTCGAGCGCGCGCACCGCGCCGCCCGCCGAGAGCCCGTTGAGCTTCGCGAACAGCACGGAACCGCTGGGCGCCAGGGCGAAGGAGCCGCCGCACACCGCGATGTCGCTCTGCCCCGAGAGCAGGTCGCGTACCCCCAGGTCCATCGCGTACAGCGAGGACGAGCAGGCGGTGTCCACCATCCGCAGCCGGGTGCCGGACGGCAGGATGCCGGCCATCGCGTCCCGGCCGACGCGGTGCGGCAGATACGCGGCCGAGGGGTCGTCGCCGCGGTGGAAGCGGCGGCGCAGCGCCCGGCCCACGGGTCCGGTGACGGCGTCGTCGCCGTCCTCGGCGAGCGCGTCGAGCGCCTCCCCGAGCACGAACGCCTCCTCCAGGTGCTGGCTGCCGTCCGGGGTGTAGCCGACGCAGAACGAGAACCGGTCGGCCGGGCCCCTCGCGACCCCTTCGAGCGCCTGGTGGAGGCTGTGGCGCAGCCACAGCGCGGTGTGGTCGAGCCCGGCGTCGGCCAGGCCCTCGTCGCGCAGCAGGGCGTGCGGGGTGAAGCCGGTGATGAAGCCGGAGCGCCGCTGGTACGTCTTGTCGGGCGCGGCCCTGTCGTCGTCGTGGAAGCGGCGCATGTCCCAGCGCTCGGCCGGGGCCTCCACGAACAGCTCGTCGCCCTCGACGAGCAGCCGCCAGAACTCCTCGGGCGACGAGGCACCGGGGACGGCGAGGCCCATGCCGACGACCGCGATCGGGTCGGCCGTGTCGTCAGTGTCGTCAGTGCCGGCCGTGTCATCCGCGTCATCCGTGTCATCCGCGTCGGCCACGGCCGCCACCGGGGCCTCAGGGCCCGGTGCGGCGGTGTGCGCGGGTTCTGCGGTGTGCGCGGGTGCGGTCCGCGGGGCGGGCTCCGCCGCCGCGGGCGGGGTGGGGGACATGGCAGAGCGCAGCAGGGTGAGGCCGCCGTCCGCGAGCACGGTCTGCCCGGTGACCCAGCCCGAGCGCTCCGAGCCGAGGAAGAGCACCACCTCGGCCAGGTCCTCGGGGCGTCCGAGGCGGGCGAGCGGGGTGGCGGCCACGGTGTTGGCGCTGACGTCGTCGAAGGAGGGGAACAGCTGCCCGACCGGGTTGTCGATCAGGCCGCAGGAGGCGGCGTTGACCCGGATACGGTCCCCGGCGAGCTCCGCCGCGAGATAGCGGGTCAGCGACTCCAGGGCGGCCTTGGAGACACCCACCGGCAGGTAGTTCGCCGGGGTGGTGACCGAGCCGAGCGAGGAGACGTTGACCACCGCGCCGCCCGCACCGACGGCCCTGGCGAGCAGCGGGCGGGCGTAACGGGCGCACCACAGAGGGCCCTTGACATTGGTGGCGTAGGTGCGGTCGAGCAGTTCTTCGGTGATCTCGTCGAAGGGCACGAAGGAGCCCGCTGCCGCGTTGTTGACCAGCAGGTCGAGGCGGCCGTGCGCCTCGCCGATCTCCGCGAACATCCGCTCCACCTGCGGCTGCCTGGCCACCGAGCCCCGTACCACCCGCACGTCGAGGCCCCGTCCGGTCAGCTCGCGCGCCTGCTCCTTGGCCGCGTCGTAGGAGTGGAAGCAGCCGAGCAGCACCGTGGCGCCGCGCTCGGCGAGCCGCTCCACGACGACCCGGCCCACGCTGCCCGCACCACCGGTCACCAGGGCGATACGCCCGGTGAACTCGGGCTCCGCGAGGGGGGCTCGGGCACTCATCGGGCGCCGCTCCCCTCGGTGACCCCGGCGGCGACGAAGTCGACGACCTTGCCGAAGGTGTCATAGTCCGCCACCCGCAGGCCCGTCGGCGGCCTGCCGAGGCCGAAGCGGTCGCCGAGCCTGCTCAGCAGCTCGGTCTGCTTCACCGAGTCCACCCCGAGGTCCGCTTCGAGCAGCACGTCATCGGTGAAGATCTCCTCCGGGTACTCCATCGCCTCCGCGTACAACGTCCGTACCAGACCGGTCAGTTCGTCGCGGCCGAGGGCGGCGGGGGCCGCCGCGTCGGCGGTCACGTCGGCGGCGGGGGGCTCGGGTGCGGTGGTGGGCACGGGGGCCGCGGCGGCGGTGGCGGGAGTGGTGGGGAGCGGGGTCGCGGGGGTGGCCAGCGGGGCGCGCAGTGCGTCGGCGGCGGCCGTGAGGCCCGCCTCCTCGTCGCGGCCCGCGAGCGGTGCGACGGTGTGCGCGGCCGGGTACGCCTCGGCGACAAGACCGGTCAGCACCCGTCCCGCGCCGACCTCGACGAAGGTGCGCCCGCCCGCCGCGTGCAGCGCCGCGAGCGCGGACCTGAAGTCGACCGGGGTCACCAGGTGCAGGGCCAGCAGCTCCGCCAGATCGTCGCCGTCCCGGTAGAAGCGGCCCAGGATGGGCGAGTACACCGGGACCTCGGCCGGGCGGCGGCGGAACGCGCCGATACGGGCGGCCAGTTCGCGGCGCGCCTCGGCGAGCAGCGGGTTGTGGAAGGGGTGCGGGGAGCGCAGCGGGGTCGCGCCGATCCCGAGCTGCCGCGCGACGGCCTCGGCGGTGGCGATCGCCTCGGCGGGGCCCGACACCACCGTCTGCTCCTCGGCGTTGTCGACGGCCACCACCAGCGCGGGGTGCTCAAGCAGCGCCACCAGGCGCTCGGCGCGCTCCCGGCCGCAGCGCAGCGCCAGCATCGAACCGGCCTGCGCGGTGTGCGCCCGTACCACCGAGATCCGCTCGCACAGCACCGCCGCCGCGTCGCCGAGGTCATAGGCGCCCGCGCAGGTCAGCGCGGCGATCTCGCCCAGGCTGTGCCCCAGGTGCAGGCCCGCGCGCACCCCGCGCCCCGCGAGCAGCCTGTGGGTGGCGACCGAGGTCGCGAACACCGCGAGTTGCAGCGTGTCGGGGGCCTGTTCGAGCAGGGCGGTGGGGGTGGGTGGGGTCGGCGAGAAGAGCGTGGCGGACACATCGCGGCCGAGGCGCTCCTTGGCGACGGCGTCCACCACCTCGAAGGTGCCCCGTACGGCGTCGGCGCCGCTCTCCCAGAGCCCGGCGAGGGCGCCGGGGCGGTAGGCGCCCTGGCCGGGGAAGAGGGCCACGGTCAGGTCAGGATCTCTGGTCACAGCGGTAACTCCAGTCGTAATCAGACCCGCGACAGGGCGGTCGGTGCGGCCGGTGACGGTGCCTTCTGCGGCGCGGTCAGACCGGCCGGTTCGTTCAGGTCGATCCGGCGCACCACACCGGGCCTGCCGCCCTGGACGGCGACGGCGAGGGCGTGCCGGGGGGTCGGCCGCAGCAGCTCGAACCACCAGCCCGTGGCGGTGTCGGCAGGCTGCGCCGGGTCGTGCACGGTGATGGCGGCCGCGCTGCGCGGCGAGAAGTGGAAGCCGTCGAGGTTGCGCCGCATCCCGGTGCCGAGGGCCTTGAGGTACGCCTCCTTGAGCACCCACAGCTCCCGGGTGCGGGTGACGCGCTCGGCCGGTCCGAGCGCGTCGAGTTCCGCGCGCTCGCACGGGGCGAGGAAGCGCGCCACATGGGCGGCGGAGTCCGCGGTCAGCGGCTGGCTCTCCACATCCACCCCGCAGGGCCTGCCGTCGGTGACGGCGCAGACGGCGAGGCCGTCGGTGTGCGAGACGCTGAAGCGCACCCCGTAGTGGGCCGGGCGCGGCTCGGGCCGTCCTTCGGGGCTGGTCCAGAACCACCATCCGGCCATCGGGTGCCCCGTCCGCGCGCTGAGCGCGAACCGGCTCAGCAGCCGTCCCGCGAGGAACTGCCGCTTCTGACGCGGCATCAGCATCCGGTCGTGGCGGGCCCGTTCCTCGTCGGTGAGCATCCTGGTGCCCCCGGCGTGCTCGGCGAACCGGTCCCAGGCGTGTTCCGGCAGCAGCCACAGGTCCGTCACAGCGCGGCCCCCGGCAGTCCCGGCGGCCTGAGCAGGTCCGCGCCCTCGGCCAGCCGGTACGCCAGGTCGAGGGACTGGTGCCAGTTGAGCCGGGGGTCGCACACCGAGCGGTAGCGCTCCGGCAGGTCGTCGAAGCCGACGCCGCAGCCGCCGCCCACGCACTCGGTGACGTCGTCGCCGGTCAGCTCCAGGTGGACGCCGCCCGGGTGGGCGCCGAGGCCGAGCAGCACCTCGAAGAAGCCGCCGGTCTCGTCCAGGATGTCGTCGAAGCGGCGGGTCTTGTGCCCGGAGGGGGAGCCGATGGTGTTGCCGTGCATGGGGTCGCACACCCAGGCCACGGCCCTGCCCTCGGCGGTGACCCGCTCGACGAGGGCGGGCAGCACCCGGCGCACCCGCTCCGCGCCCATCCTGGCCACCAGGGTGAGGCGGCCGGGATCGTTGTGCGGGGAGAGCCTGTCGATCAGCGGCAGCAGCTCATCGGCGGTGACTCCGGGGCCGATCTTCACCGCGATCGGGTTGCTGATCCGGGAGAAGTACTCCACGTGCGCCCCGTCGAGGCGCCGGGTGCGCTCACCGATCCACAGCAGGTGCCCCGAGGTGGCGTACGGGTGCCCGGTCGAGGCGTCGACCCTGGTCAGCGCGGACTCGTAGTCGAGCAGCAGGCCCTCGTGGGACATGAACAGCTCGCCCGGGGTGTGCCAGCCGTCGCCGGTGCCGATGAAGCCGCCCGCCCGTTCGATGCGGTCGGTCAGCGCCTCGTAGCGCTCCCGCTCGGGCGCCGTCGCCGCGAACTTGCGCAGCGCGGCCAACGCGGGCTCCACGCCGGAGAGTTCGCCGCCGCCCCAGGCCCGTACCAGGTTCAGCACGGCGGCCGACTGGTGGTAGACGCGGACCATCCGGTGCGGGTCGGGGGTGCGGGCGGCCGCGGTGAAGGCGTGGCCATTGACCGCGTCGCCCCGGTACGCCGGCAGTTCCACCCCGCGCCGAATCTCGGTGTCCGAGGAGCGCGGCTTGGCGTACTGCCCCGCCATCCTGGCCACCGTGACCACCGGCAGCGACATCATGTACCCGAAGACGGTGGCGAGTTGCTGGAGCGTGCCGACGCTGCGGCCGATCGAGGGGGCGCCCACCGCGTCCAGCGCCTCGGCGCAGTCGCCGCCCTGGACCAGGAACGCCTCGCCGCGCGCCACCGCGGCGAGACGGCTCTTCAGCAGGTCGCACTCGCGCGGCATCACCAGCGGCAGGCTGCCGGTGAGGGTGTGCACGGCGGCGTCGAGCGCGTCCGGGTCGGGCCACGCGGGCTGCTGTCCGGCGGGCAGCGAGCGCCAGCCGGTACCGGCCGCGTGGGCGTGGGGCAGGTCGAGCAGGGGAGTCACGCCGTCAGCTCCGCTCGGTGAGGCACCGGCGTCAGCGCGCCGGTGACCAGGCTGTCGAGTATGGCCGCGCCGTGCCGGGTCATCACCGACTCCGGGTGGAACTGCGCGGAGGTGAAGCCGGGGCCGCGCAGCGCGTGCACCTCGCCGGTGGCGGGGTCGCGCGCGACCTCCACGGGACCGAGGCGCAGCGGGGAGTCGAGCACGCAGTGCGCGGTGTAGGCGGCGAACGTGTTGTAGAAGTACACCGGTTCGGCCGTGCCGAACAGGTCGACGGTGCGGCGCACACCCTGTCCCGGGACGTCGAGGCGGCGCAGTTCGAGGCCGAGCAGCGAGCTGAGCACCTGGTGGCTGAGGCACACCGACACGAAGGGGATGCGCAGGTTGAGGAGGCTGCCGGTGACCGCGCGCAGATGCGCGATCTTGGGGTGTTCGGTGTCCCGGGGGTCGCCGGGGCCTGGGCCGAGGACGACCAGGTCGTAGCCGGTGAGCCGGTACGGCTCGTCGTAGCGGCGCACCGTGACGTCGTAGCCGAGGCTGCGCAGTTGCAGGGCGCCCATCGCGGTGAAGGTGTCCTCCGCGTCGATGATGAGCACCTTCTCGCGGGTCGCGGGCCCGGCCGGGACCGGCGCCAGCCAGAAGTCCGAGAGCGGCGCGTTGCGCGCGGCGAGCGCCGCCCTGACGCGCGGCTCCTCGTCGAGGCCGAGGGGGGTGCGGCGGTCGGCCACCCGGTGCAGGGCGTCGAGCAGGCCCGCGGCCTTGGCGGCGGTCTCCGCGGCCTCCTTCGCGGGCTGCGAGTCGCGCACCAGGGTGGCGCCCACCCCGATCCGCATCCGCCCCGACGCGTCGGTGTCGGCGGTCCTGATCATGATCGCGGAGTCCATGCGGCGCCGCCCCGCGGCGTCCCGGCCGACGAGCGCGGCCACCCCCGAGTAGTAGCCGCGGCCGGCCGGCTCGAACCTGGCGATGACGCGGCAGGCGCTCTCCACCGGGCTTCCGGTCACCGTCGGCGCGAGCAGCGTCTCCCGCAGGATGTCGCGCACGTCGCGGGCGGTGTGCCCGACGATCCGGTACTCGGTGTGCGCGAGATGGGCCATCTCCTTGATGTGCGGCCCCACCACGTGCGCGTCGTCGCACACGCGGCTCATCATCTTCAGCTCCTCGTCGAGGACCATGTACAGCTCGTTGGTCTCCTTGCGGTCGGTGAGGAAGTCGAGGACCGAGTCGACCGTCGGACCGCCCTCGGGGTAGCGGTAGGTGCCGCTGATCGGGTTCATCACGGCGACACCGTCGTCGAGGCTCACATGCCGCTCGGGGCTCGCGCCGATGAAGGTGCGCTCGCCCGTGTGGATCAGGAACGTCCAGTACGCGCCCGGCTCCCCGCGCAGCAGCCGCCCCCAGAACGCCAGCGCGGTACGGGCCGACCAGTCGGGGATCTCGGTGACGAAGGAGCGCTTCAGCACGAAGTTGGCGCCCGAGCCGTGCCCGATCTCCTCGGCCAGCACCCGGGCGACCAGTTCGCCGTACTCCTCGTCGTCGAGGTCGAAGCGGCCCTCGCCGGTGGCGACGGGCCAGCCGAGCACGGTGTCGAGCACGTCGCCGACGGGCAGCAGCGCGGCCTCGCGCACCGGCATCGCGAGGACCGGCTCGCCGTCGTCGGGGGCGTCGAAGCCGCGCTCGGCGATCACCCGGTAGGGCAGTACGGCCAGCACCTCGTGGGTGCCGGGGTCGCCGAGGTCCGGCACCGGCAGCTCGTGGACGCCGCCCACCTCGGTGAACTCGCCCAGCAGCAGGTCGACATGGCCGGGGGTGCCGCTCTCGGGGCGGTGCAGCAGCGCGAACGGGGTGCCGCCCTCGGCCAGTTGCGCGAGCGTCCTCATGCCGGCTCCCCCACGGGCGCGGGGGCCGCGGCCGACAGCGCGTCGAGCACCGTACGCGTCGGCAGCACCATGCCGCAGCGGGACGCCGCGTACTGGAGCGCCATCCGGTGGTACTCGGGGGTGAAGTCGGCGACCGCGTCGGCGACCACGAACGGCTGGACGGTGTGCGCGAACGCGTCGGTCGCGGTGAGCAGCACCCCGACATGCGCGTAGATCCCGCAGATCACCAACTGGTCGCGGCCCTGCTCGCGCAGGAACTCAAGGAGCGGGGTGTGGTGGAAGGCGCTCGCTCGCCACTTGGTGAGCACCGTGTCCCGCGCGGTCGGCGCCAGCTCCCCGGGGATGCCGGTGTCCGCGGGGTCGGCCGACATCCCGTCGCCCCAGAAGTCCACCAGCAGCCCGCGCTGCTGCGGCGTCATGTCGCCCGGCTGCGCCGAGTACACGACGGGCACGCCGAGTTCGGCGCAGCGCGTGCGCAGCGCCGTGACATGGGCGAGGAGGTCGGTGCGTGGCTGCGCGCCGGGCGGGAACGGGGAGAGGAAGTAGTGCTGCATGTCGTGCACGAGCAGCGCCGCGCGGCGCGGGTCGACCCGCCAGGAGACGGTGTTCTCCGGCAGCTCGCCGGGGCGCGGCATCGGATACGGGTCGATCGGGGCGATCGCCACGTCGGTTTCCTTTCCTGTCGTAAGACGGCTGGTGGGCCGTGCCCCGCCGGGTGGGGGAGCGGTCGGTTGCGGGGCGGGTGGTTCAGGCGCCGAGGGAGGCGCCGCCGTCCACGGTCAGGTCGTGCATGGTGATGTGGGCGGAGCGCTCGGAGAGCAGGAACAGCACGGCGTCGGCGATGTGCGAGGGCTCGGCGACCCGGCCGAGCGGGATGCCGACCCGGAAGGTGTCGGGGGTGCCGTCCACCGAGGCGGACACGGCGGCGTCGCCCTGGAGCGCGGTGAGCATCGCGGTACGGGTCGAGCCGGGCGCGACCGTGTTGCAGCGCACCCCGTGGCGGGCCAGTTCGAGGCCGAGGCACTTGGTGAACATCGAGGACGCCGCCTTGGACGCCGCGTACGCGGCCAGCGTCGCGCGCGGTGTCACCGCGGCGTTGGACGCGATCGTCACGATGGAGCCGTGCCCGCGCTCCACCATGCGCCTGGACACCGCGCGGCTGACGTGGAACACCCCGCTGGTGTTCACCCCGAAGATGAAGTTCCAGTCCTCGTCGGTCAGTTCACCCGTCGGCTTGCTGCGCAGCACCCCGGCGCCGTTCACCAGGTAGGAGATGGCGCCGAGTTCTGCCTCGATCTTGTCGACGGCGATGTCCACCGCCGCGCTGTCGGTGACGTCCACCGCGAGCGGCAGCACCCCGGAGCCCGCGGCGTCCAGTTCCGCCGCCAGCTCCCACAGTGCCACGACATCGCGGTCGAGCAGGGCCACCGGCACCCCGGCCCGGGCGAGCGCCCTGGCCACCCCGGCGCCGATACCGCCCGCCGCGCCGGTCACCACGGCCACCCCCGACCAGTCGGAGCCGGCCGCGGGGGCGGCGGGGCGCGTTGCTGTCTCGTATGTGCTGCTGTTCATCGGTTCACCTGTCCCAGTACTCGGTCGATCGCTTCCGCGGGCACCTTGAGCACCCGCCCGGTGAAGCCCGCCAGGGATTCCAGGTAGCGCGCGCGCAGCGCCGCCTCGTCGACCTCGACGCCCCGCCCGTTCTCGACGAGTACGCGGCCGCCGACCAGCACGGTGTGCACGTCCGCCGACCCGGAGAGCCACAGGAAGCTCTCCAGCGGGCGCGGGTTGAGCAGGTAGCGCCAGTCATCGGCGCGCACCAGCAGCAGGTCGGCCTGCTTGCCGGGTTCGAGGCTGCCGACGGCGTCGTTCCAGCCGAGGCCACGGGCGGCGATACGGGTGCCCATCGCCAGCGCGTCGGTGGGCAGCACCTCGGTCTGGTCCGCGCTCATCTCGTTGTACATCTGCCAGGCCGCGCGCATGGTCTCGGCGATCCCGGCGCCGGGCAGCGCCGCCGCGTCCGTCGAGAGCGACACGTCGAGCCCGGCCCTGCGCAGTGCGGGCACCACCCCGGTCTCGGTGAGCGCGGACTCGCCCGAGGGGCCGTACTTGCCGGGAGAGTGGCTGATGTGGGCGTGCGCGGCGAGCATCAGCTTCTGCTCGTCCTCGTCGAGGAACGCGCAGTGCCCGGCCATCAACCGCTCGTCCACCAGGCCGTGCCCGGCCAGCCTGCGGAGCCCGGTGTCGCCGTAGTAGCGGCGCATCAGGTCGGCCTCGTGCCGCAGCGCCCCCACGTGGGTGGAGAACGGCAGCCCGTGCCGCGCGACGAGGTCGCCCATGCCGCGGGCGAGTTCGTCGGTCATGTTGGTGACGTACGAGACGTTGGGCCTGGCCCTGAGACGGCCCGTGGTGTCGGCCTCGGCCTCCCGCAGCAGCGCCTCGAAGCCGGCCAGCACGGTGTCGGTGTCGCGGGTGCGGGTGAACCGGGACTCGCCCGGCGCGCACACCGCGTCCGCGGCCCAGGTGCTCGCGGAGAACCGCAGGCCGAGGCGGCGGGCCGCGGCCACCATGGCCGAGGGCCGGTTGAGGGAGCCCATGTCGCCGAGGGTGGTCACACCGCCCCGTAGCTGGGTCCACATCGAGTACTCGGCGATGGCCTGCGCCTCGTCCGGCGCCATGGCCTCGATCAGCGGGTCGAAGCGGTCGAAGGTGGCGGAGATCTGGTGCATGTCACCGCCGCCGCCCATGAATCCGACCTGGTCCTCGCGGTCGGAGACCGGGCGCAGCGCGCCGCGCATGGTGAAGCCCATGGCGAACATCTCGTGCCAGTGGGCGTTCACGAAGCCGGGCAGTACCATCATCCGGCTGGCGTCGACGGTGCGCAGACCGGCCCGCACGGCCGGATCGAGCGCGGCGGCCTGCCGCGCGACCTCGTCGGCGGGGCCGACCGCGGCGACGGTGTCGTCCACGACCAGCACGGCCCCGCGGGCGTGCACGGTCTCCTCGGCGTCGGCGGTGTAGACGGTGCCGCCGGTGATCAGCCGGGCGGTCATCACGCCGGCTCCGCGCTCGGCGCGGCGGGGGCGAGCGAGGCGAAGTGCGCGAGCCAGCCGTTCAGGGTGGGCGCCGCGACCAGCGCGTCGAACTGGACCGGCACCTTCGCCTTGCGCCAGCGGCTGACAAGACGCATGATCTCCAGCGAACTCAGGCCGAGCAGGACCAGGTTGCCGTCCGGCTCGATCTCGTCGGGCGCCAAGCCGAGCAGCGGCGCGACGATCGCGCGCAGTTCGCCTTCTGCGGGGAGCGTAGAGGTGTCCACGTCAGCCTTCCTGGTCGGACGCGGCGTGTGCGGCCAGCGCCTTCTTGTCGACTTTGCCGAGGGGGGTCAGGGGGAGCTCGGGCAGGTAGCGGACCACGTCGGGCAGCTTGTAGTCGGCGACACCGCGGGCGTGCACGGACTTCTTGAGGTCGGCGAGCGGGACCTCGGCGCCCGCCGCGACGAGGAACGCGCAGATCCGCTCGCCGAGGAACGGGTCGGGCACCCCGATCACCGCCGCCGCGGCCACCCCGGGGTGGGCCAGCAGCAGGTCCTCGACCTCGCCCGCGGCGACCTTGTCGCCGCCGCGGATGATGGTCTCCTTGATGCGGCCCTCGATCACCAGGTCGCCGTCCTCGGTGAGCCTGGCGAGGTCGCCGCTGCGGTAGAAGCCGTCGGGGGTGAAGGCGCGCCGGTTGTAGTCGGGCACCCGGTAGTAGCCGCGCAGCGTGTACGGGCCGCGGGTGACTAGCTCGCCCACCTCGCCGGGCGGCAGCACGGTGCCGTCGCCGGCCACGATGCGCACCTCGTCGGCGTCGGAGATCGGCCTGCCCTGGGTGGTGAGCACCGCCTCCTCGGGGTCGTCGGGCCTGCTGAACGTGAGCAACCCCTCCGCCATGCCGAACACCTGCTGGAGCCGGGCGCCGAGGGTGGGGGTGATCCGCTCGGTGAACTCGCGCGGCATCCGCGCCCCGCCCACCTGCACGAGCCGCAGGCTCGACAGGTCGTCCTCGGCCCACTCGGCGGCTTCGAGCCAGAGCGTCATGATGGACGGCACCATCGCGGTGACGGTGGCCCCGTGCTCCTCGACGAGCGGGAAGCAGTCCAGCGGGTTGGGGGTGTCGGCGAGGACGACGGTGCCGCCGGTGTGGAAGGTGCCGACCACGCCGGGGCAGCCGAAGGCGAAGTTGAACTCGATCGGCAGCACGGCCAGATAGACGTCGTCCTCGGTCAACTCGCAGACGCGGGCGGCCTGGTGGGACATGTAGACGTAGTCGTTGTGGGTGCGCGGTATCAGCTTGGGCAGCGCCGTCGTACCGCCGGAGAGCAGGAAGAACGCCACGTCGGACGCGGCGGGTTCGGGCAGCGGGCGGGGCTCGGGCACCGCCGACTCCACCTCGGCCACCGACACGAACCCGTCGGTCTTGGCGCCCAGCACGAACAGCGTCCTGAGGGTGGTGGTGTCGCCCTGCACCTGGCGGGCGAGGTCGCGGAAGTCGAAGCCGCGGTGGGTCTCGGGCACCAGGTAGGCGACGGCGCCGCTCAGCTCCACCAGGTGGGTGATCTCGGTGGCGCGGTGCGCGGGCAGTGAGAACACCACCTTCACCCCGAGCCGCATCAGGCCGAACGCGATCGCCACGAAGTCCGGCACGTTGGGGAGCTGCACCACGACCCGGTCCCCGGCGCGCAGCCCGTGCGCGGCGAACCCGGCGGCCAGCCGGTCGGCCCAGCGGTCGAGTTCCGCGTAGCCGACGCGGCGCCCGCCGTGCACGAGCGCGGCCTTGTCGCCGTGGGCGCGGGCCGCGCGGCGCAGCACCTCGCCCATGGTCTCGCCGCGCCACAGGCCCTCCTCGCGGTAGCGGGAGGCGAACTCCTCGGGCCAGGGGGTGAATCCGTCGAGCATCGCGCGCCCCTACGCCGACTCGCCCGCGGGCGCCCCGGGGGCCGCCTCGGCGATTCGGACGACGGCGGCCGCGGCCTCCATGCCGGTGCTCGCGCCGACCAGCAGCACATGGTCGCCCGGCCGCACCTGTCCTGTGCGCCACACGTGTTCGAGGCCGAGGAAGAGGTCGGCGGCGCCGGTGTGGCCGACGGTGTTGACGTAGTCCCAGACCGTCTTCTCCTCGGGCACGTCGAGCGGCAGCAGGAACATCGCCTCAAGGGCCGGGCGGGCGAAGCCGACGTGGCACACCTTCGCGACCTGGTCGAACGTGAGCCCGGCCTGCTTCAGGGTGTTCTCGACGACTTCGGCGACCCGGTCGCCGAAGTTCTTGATGGGCGGCGCCTGCCCCGCGGCCCACTGCTCGCGCACCTTCTCGGCGCGCTCCGCGAAGTTCAGGCCCCTGCCGCGGGTGACACCGGGCGGGAACAGCTCCTCGCCCGCCCGGTGCAGGATCTCCATCGAGGAGTCCGACAGCGAGTCGAGCGCCAGCAGCTCGGCGAAGCCGGAGCGGCGCGAGAGGACGAGTGCGGAGCCCGCGTCGGCGAGCACGAACAGGCTCGACGCCCGCCAGCGGTCGACGCCGGGCGTGGAGTAGTTGTCGCCCGTGGTGATGAGCGCGGCCTCGTGGGTGGGGTTGGCGATCAGCCGGTTCGCGGCGATGTCCACCGACGCCAGCATGCCGAGGCAGCCCTGCTTGACCTCGACGGCGGGCACCGGCCGCTCGACGGTGTTGTTCAGGATGTAGTGCACCGCCGACCAGCCGTCGGGGCCCTGGTGGTGGGTGTAGCTGTGCAGCAGGATGCCGATGTCGTCCGGGCCGTGCCCGGACCCGGCGAGCGCCGCCCGCGCCGCGTCGATCGCCATGTGCGGGGCGGGCGTGGACTCGCTGACGGCGGCCGAGCGCATGCCGGAGGACTGCCGGGCCTGCTCGTCGTAGAGCCCTTCCGCGACCGCGCGCTCGGCGGGGATCAGGGGCGGCAGATGGCTGCCGATCCCGGCGAGATACAGGTTCTCAGTCCTCATCGAGCCGACTCCTTCGTGTCGTGGCACGTCCTGGTGGCTGTCCGAAAGCGCCTGTCGCGGCGGTGGCGCGGGCCCGGTGCCGAAGTGGCGGTGTGAGCGGGGCGGACAGGGGTAGCTGGTGGGTGCCCGACCGGGGTGCGGTGCCCGCGGCCCCCGGGGGTGCCACGGCCGCGCGGCGGGCGGCTGGTGTCTCGTCGGCAAGCACAGCACCGGTACGGCGGTGCCTCATGAGTAGGCGGTACTCAACCGCCGCGGGCGCCCCCGGTGGCGCCACCACCCCCCGTGCACCCGCCCACCCCGGGCACCAGGTGGCCGCGCGGCCGGCCGATTTGAGTGGCGACTACTCGCGTGCGCGGCCGCCCCGGGTGGTGTCCTGCTACTGCGCGGCCGCCGTGCGGACCCGGCCGTGTCCCGCGGAGACCCGCAGGACACGCCCCGGCACGCGGCGGGAGCGAGCCGACGAAGGGCACTCACGAGGGGGAGTCCAGATGACGTTGTCCCGTCCGGAACCGGGCGACTGGTCAAGCTCCGCGGAACTGGCCGAACTCCAGCGGTCCCAGCTCCCGAGAGTCATGGCGCAGGCCCTGAAGTCGCCGTTCTACGCGGCACGTTACGAGGGCCGCACCCCGCCCCGTGACGCCGACGACTTCGGCGGCGTCGAGCTGACGACCAAACAGGACCTGCGCGACCAGTACCCGTTCGGGATGCTGGCGGTGCCGCGCGAGCAGCTCGCCACCTACCACGAGTCCAGCGGCACCGCGGGCCGGCCCACCGCCTCGTACTACACCGAGGGCGACTGGGTGGACCTCGCCGAGCGGTTCGCCCGCAAGTGGACCGGCATCGACCCCTCGGACACCTTCCTGGTGCGCACCCCCTACGGACTCGTCATCACCGGGCACCTCGCCCAGGCCGCGGGACGGCTGCGCGGCGCCACCGTCATCCCCGGCGACGCGCGCTCGCTCGCGACCCCGCTGTCCCGGATGGTGCGCGTCCTGAAGACCCTCGACGTGACCCTCACCTGGTGCAACCCCACCGAGATCACCATGCTCGCGGCGGCGGCGAAGGCGGCGGGGCTCCGCCCCGACCAGGACTTCCCCGCGCTGCGCGCCATGTTCACCGCCGCCGAGCCGCTGACCGCGGTGCGCAGGCGGCGGCTGAGCGAGGTGTGGGGCGGTGTGCCGCTCGTCGAGGAGTACGGCTCCACCGAGACCGGCACCATCGCGGGCCAGTGCCCCGAGGGCAGGATGCACCTGTGGGCCGACCGCGCCGTCTTCGAGGTGTACCACCCGGAGACCGGGGAGCTGACCACCTCCGGGCGCGGCCAGATGGTCGTCACCCCGCTGTACCGGGACGCGATGCCGCTGCTGCGCTACAACCTCGCCGACGAGGTCGAGGTGTCCGAGGCGCCCTGCCCCTGCGGCTGGCTGCTGCCGACCGTGACCGTCCTCGGCAGGGCGGGTGACGGGCACCGGGTCGGTGACGGCACCGTCACCCAACAGCGCCTCGAAGAGCTGGTGTTCTCGCTGCCCGCCGCCTATGAGGTGCTGTTCTGGCGGGCGATGGCCCACCGCGACGTGCTGCGGATCGAGTTCGAGGCCCCCGACGAGGTACGCGGCCAGGCCGTCAAGGAGCTGGGCGAGGCCGTCGACCGCGAACTCGGCGTCCCGCACCGGGTCACCGGGCTGCCGCTCGGCGGTCTTGTGTCGCCCGAGGCGCTGCGTACGCCGCGGGACATTCTCAAGGCGCGGTACCTCTTCGCCGAGGGCGAGGACTGGGACAAGGCCATCATGTACTTCTGAGTGGTCACCGGTTTTCGGCTCTCCGTTTCGTCGGGGGGTGTGGGGAGTTGCCCGCCCGCCCGATCCCGCCTCCTACCACCATCCCCCCGTCGTCCCCCGAGAACGGCATCCAATCGTGAGCGGTGACTCCATGAGCGCGCTGTCCTCCCTGCCCCCGAGCCCCGCCGAGCCGGTTGCGGTCGTCGGCATCGGCTGCCGCTTCCCCGGCGGCGCCGACTCCCCGCAGGCCCTGTGGGACCTGCTGATGGACGCGGTGGACGCGTCCGGACCCGTACCCGAGGAGCGGTGGGCGCCCCAGCGGGCCCAGTCGCGGGAGAACGCGGCCGTGCTGACCCGGGTGAGCCCGAACGGCTCCTTCCTCGGCGACATCTCCGGCTTCGACGCCGCCTTCTTCGGCATCTCGGCCACCGAGGCCCGCCAGCTCGACCCCCAGCAGCGCATCGCGCTCGAAGTCGCCTGGGAGGCCCTGGAGCACGCAGGCATCCCCGCGACCTCGCTCGCGGGCACCGACACCGGGGTGTTCCTCGGCGTCGGCACCGACGACTACGGGCGCCGCCTGCTGGAGGACCTGCCGGGCGTCGAGGCGTGGACCGGTATCGGCTCCTCGCTGTGCGGGGTGCCCAACCGCATCTCCTACACGCTCGACCTGCGCGGCCCCTCGCTCGCCGTCGACACCGCCTGCTCGTCCTCGCTCGTCGCGCTGCACCAGGCGTGCGCGAGCCTGCGCGCGGGCGAGGTGCCCCTCGCGCTCGCGGGCGGCATCATGCTGATGGCGGGCCCAGGACTCACCACCGTCCTCGACCGGGCGGGCGCCATCTCGGGGGACGGCCGCTCCAAGGCGTTCGACGACGCCGCCAACGGCTACGGGCGCGGCGAGGGCTGCGGCGTCGTCGTCCTCAAGCTGCTCTCCGCCGCGCGGCGCGACGGCGACCGGGTGCTCGGGCTGATCCGCGGCAGCGCCGTCCACCAGGACGGCCGCACCGACGGCATCATGGCGCCGAGCCCCACCGCGCAGGCCCATCTGATGCGCAGGGCCTACGAGGCCGCCGGGGTCGTCCCGGGCGACGTCGACTACGTGGAGGCGCACGGCACCGGCACCCGGGTCGGCGACCCCATCGAGGCGTCGGCGCTCGCCGAGGTCGTCGGGGCGCGCACCGACGCCGCGCGGCCCTGCCTGATCGGCTCCGTGAAGACCAACATCGGGCACTGCGAGGCCGCCGCCGGGATCGCCGGGCTGATCAAGACCGTGCTCGCCATGGAGCACGGGGTCATCCCGCCGACCCTCTCCACCAGCGGGCCGCGCACCGACATCCCCTGGCGGGAGTCGGGGCTGCGGCTGGTCACCGAGGCCACCGACTGGCCGGGGACCGGCCGCCCGCGCCTCGCGGGCGTGGCCAGCTACGGGTACGGCGGCACCATCGCCCACGTCGTCCTCGAACAGGCACCCCGTACCGACACACCCCGTACCGACACACCCCGTACCGACACGTCCGGCGCCGAGGAGACCGGCACCGGCACCCTCGCGCATACCGGCACCGGCACCGGCACCGGCTCCGAAGCGACCCCCCGGCTCACCCTCTACCCGCTCTCCTCCGCCACCGCGCCCGGTATCGCGGGACAGGCCGCGAGCCTGCTCGCCGCGCTCGACGGGCACGAGCCGGCCGACGTCGGCCACACCCTGGCGCACCGCCGCGCCCACCTCGCCTCCCGCGCCGCCGTGCTGGCCGGGGGGCGCGACGAACTCGCCCGGGGCCTCGCCGCGTTGGCCGGGGGCGAGAGCGACCCCGCGGTCGTCACCGGCGAGCCCACAGGGCCCGCGGCCGACCCGGTGTGGGTGTTCTCGGGGCACGGCTCCCAGTGGGCCGGCATGGGGCGGCAACTCCTCGAAGAGGAACCGGTGTTCGCCGCCGCCATCGACCGGCTCGGGCCGATATACGCCGAGGAGATGGGCATCACCCCGCGCGACGTCCTCACCCGGGGCGACCTCGGCTCCGTCGACGTCATCCAGTCCATGCTGTTCGCCATGCAGATCGGCCTCGTCGAGGTGTGGCGCAGGCACGGGGTGCGCCCCGGCGCGATCATCGGGCACTCGGTCGGCGAGATCGCCGCCGCCGTCACCGCGGGGGTGCTCGACGAGGCGGACGGCGCCCGCCTCATCTGCCGCCGCTCCATGCTGCTGCGCAAGGTCGCGGGCAAGGGCGCCATGATCATGGTGGACCGGCCGTTCGACGAGGCCGCCGAGCGCGTCGCCGCCTCCGGCATCCCCGGCACCCTCTGCGCCGCCATCGCCGCCGCGCCCTCGTCCACCGTCGTCGCGGGCGACATCGACGCGGTGGACCGCGCCGCCGCCGAGTGGGCGGGGCTCGGCTGGACGGTCCGCCGCGTCGACTCCGACGTCGCCTTCCACAGCGGCCACATGGACGAGGCCGCCGCCGACCTCGCCGCGGCCGTCGCCGACCTGCGGCCGGGCGAGCCCGGGGTGCCGCTGTACCTCACCGCGGTCGACGACCCCCGCTGCGGCCGCCGCCAGGACGCCGGCTACTGGGCCGACAACCTGCGCAACCCGGTACGCTTCCAGCAGGCCGTGGCCGCGGCGGTCGAGGACGGCCACCGGGTGTTCCTGGAGATCTCCGCGCACCCCGTCGTCAGCCACTCCGTCACCGAGATGACCACGGGGCTGCCCGGCGCCCTCGTCCGGCCCACCCTGCGCCGCAACAAGCCCGAGAAGGCGACCCTGCTCACCTCGCTCGCCGCCCTGCACTGCGCGGGCGTCCCGGTCGACTGGCGCGTCCTCCAGCCCACCGGCCGCCTCGCCGAACTGCCCGTCCACGCCTGGCAGCACGAGCGGCACTGGGTCGACGCCCGCGCGGGCGCGGACGAGCCGCCCGTCGACACCCTGCTCGGCACCCCCACCGCCGTGCACGGCTCACGCACCCGGGTCTGGCAGACCACGCTCGACTTCCGCACCCGCCCCTACCCGCGCCGCCACCCGGTGCTCGGCACCGAGATCGTCCCCGCGGCGGTGCTCCTCAACACCTTCCTCACCGCGGCGGGCACCGACGAACTCGCCGACGTCCGGCTGCGCCAGCCCGTGGTGGTGCCCCAGCAGGAGACCCGGGAGGTGCAGATCGTGCACGACGAGGCCGGGCTCAGGCTCGTCTCGCGGCGCGTCGGCGCCCCCGACACCGCCTGGACCACCCACACCCTCGCGGCTCCCGGCACCGGGGAGCCCGTGACACCCGTCGCCGCCGGGCCCGCGGCCGAAGCGCTCGACCCGGGCTTCGTCGTCGAGCGGCTCGCCGAACTCGGCGTCGCCGACATGGGATACCCCTGGACCGTCGACGAACTGCACCGCGGCGACGCCACGTTGACCGCGACCGCGACCGCACCGCTGGACCGTAGCTGGGCCGCGGTCCTGGACGCCGCGCTCTCCATGGCCTCCGTCATCTTCCCGGGCCCCGCGGCCTTGCGCATGCCCGCCCGCATCGACCAGGTGCTGCGCGCCGGGGCCCCGCCGCGCCGCGCCGCCATCGCCGTACGCCTCGACCCCGAGCGGCCCACCACCGTGCACGTCGACATCCGCGGCCTGGCGGAGGACTCCGGCTCCGCGCTGTCGCTGCGCGGGCTGCACTACGGGGAGCTTGACGGCGAGCTGTCGGAGGAGGAGCGGAGCACCGGGGGCCGCTTCAGGACCGACTGGCACCCCTTCCCCGTGGACACCACCGCACGCACCACCCTCGGCGGCCGTACGGTCCTGGTGCTCGGGCCGCTCGCGCTCGCCCGCTCCCTGGTGCCGGAGGCCGCGGCCCACGGCGCCACCGTCAGCGTCGACAGGGCGGCGCTCGCCGACGCCGACCACGTGCTGTTCGCGCCCGGCGCGATGCACCAGGGCGGGCTCGAACCGGCTGATGTGGCGGCCGAGTTCACCCGGCTCGTCGCCGATGTCGCGGCGCTGCCCGAGCGCCGCCCCGTGCTGTGGTGCCTGACCGGCGGCGTCCGCGAGGCGGCCACGGACGGCGCGCTCGCGCAGGCCCCGCTGTGGGGCATGGGCCGCGTCGCGGCCAGCGAGCACCCCGAGTTCTGGGGCGGCGTCATCGACCTGCCCGCCGGGCAGCTCACCGAGGTCCCGGCCAGGCTGCTGCTCAACCTGCTGCATCTGCGCCCCGCGGAGCCGGTGCTCGCCGTCACCGCGGACGGCGCCCTGGTGCCGCGCCTGGTGCCCGCGGAACTCGGCCAGGACACCGCGCCGTTCACCTGCCGCCCGGACGGCACCTACCTGGTCACCGGCGGCCTCGGGGTGCTCGGCCTCGAACTCGCCTGGCACCTCGCGGAGCGCGGCGCCCGCCGGATCGTGCTGCTCGGCCGCACCCCGATGCCGCCGCGCGCCGAGTGGTCCGACGACGACCCCCGGGTCCAGGCGGTACGCCGCCTGGAGGGCGCCGGAGTCACGGTGCGTACCGTCGCGGCCGACATCACCGACGCGGCGGCCACGAGGAGGGAGCTGGAAGCGCTCCAACTCCCGCCCGTACGGGGCGTGGTGCACGCCGCGGGCACCGTGCACAGCGCGCTGCTGCACCGGCTCGACGAGGCGGACCTGCGCGCCGTGATGCGGCCCAAGACCGAGGGCGCGCTCGTCCTGCACGGCCTCTTCCCGCCCGGCGTCACCGACTTCTTCGTGCTGTTCTCGTCCGCGGGGCCGCTGCTCGGGCTGCCGGGCCAGGGCGCGTACGCCGCCGCCAACACGTTCCTCGACGTACTGGCCGCGTACCGGCGCCGCGGCGGCCACCGGGAGTCGGTGTCGCTCGCCTGGACGAGCTGGCGCGGGCTCGGCATGGCGACGTCGGCCGAGGCGACCGACGTGGAGCTGCACGCCCGCGGCACCACCGACATCGCCCCCGACCACGCCTTGCGCGCCTTCGACCAGACGCTCGCCGACCAGGGCGGCGCGCTGGTCGCGGTGCTGGGGCTGCTGCGCGGGCACACCGGGCCGCGCCCCGCGCTGCTGGCGGAACTCGCCGCAGGCGACACGGGCCAGCCCGCCGAGGTGCCGGACTGGGTGGGCCTCAGCGGCGACGAACTGGCCGCGTACCTGCTCGACGACGTGCGGGCCAGGGTCGCTTCCGTGCTCGGGGTGCGGGCCGACGCGGTCGGCGTCCACCGCCCGCTGACGGAGGCGGGGGTGGACTCCCTGCTCGCCGCGGCCGTACGCGTCGCCCTGGAGCGGGACCTCGGGGTCGCGCTGCCCGCGACGCTGCTGTGGAACTACCCGACCGTCGGCGAGATCGCGGGCTATCTGAGCACCGTGCTCGCCGACCACCACGGCCACGACAGGGAGCAGGAGCAGCAGGAGCAGGCCACGGCGTAGCGGCACGGCACGGCACACGGCACGGCACTGCACGGCACTGCACGGGGCCGCCGCCCTCCCGCACAGCGGGGGAGGGCGGCGGCCCCGCGGTCGCTCAGCGGCCCGCGAGCATCGCCTCTGCGCCGTCGAGCGAGCGCTCCACGGTGAAGCGGAAGAAGTCCGTCTCCTCGGCCGCGAGCGCCTCCGGGTCGGTGCCCCTGCCGCGGGCGCTCGTGCCCACCGCGGCGAGCCCGGGGCGGGACTCGTCCTCCGCGTAGGCGGCCATGGCGCGGCCCATGTCGGCGCGGGCGGTGGGGAAGCTGCCGCGGTCGTCCTCGACCGCGACGAGCGTGAAGGCGCTGTTGAAGAGGTACCGGTAGACCGTCGGCGCCTGGTCCCCGAAGCCGGCCTTCATCAGCACCCGGATGCCGGTGTCGATGGTGGGCAGCGCGGAGGGCACGTTCGGCCCCACCACGCACAGCCGCCGCGCCACCCCGGGGAACTCCCGCAGCACGGCGCGGCCGTCGACGAGCATGGCGCGGAACCACTCGCGCCACGGCTGCTCCTCGCCCGGCACGGGGATACGGGAGATCACCCGGTCGGTGATGCCCATGACGACCGCCTCGCGGTCCCCCACGTGGTGCGCCACCACCCCGGGCCACACGTCGAGCTTGGTGGCGATCTGGCGGATCGACCAGCCGTCGAGCCCCCGCTCACCGGTCAGCTCGACCGCGGCGTCGATGATCTGTTCCGCGGTGATGGGCGGGAGGCCAGCCGACGCCCGTGACCGGCGGCGAGGTGCAGAGTCAGCCATGACGAGAGACCTAACGCTCAGGGATGAGTGCCGAAGCGGCGCTACGAGGGCCCGGCTTCCGGGGGCCGTCCGACGGTTCCCGCCGGGGCCGCGACGCCAATTACCACACGGCCCCCGGGGCGCGTCCACGCGGCGCCCGACTGCCACCCCGCGGTCACGCCCCCGGACGCGTCCGCGACGTCGCGCCTTCCTGACGGCGCCACTTCGCGGCCACGCCCTCGCGGGCACCCTTTCACCCTAACCTATTAGCCACTGTCTAAGAGTCTGGTGTAGTCTCTTAGCCAGTGTCCAAGAGGTGTCGTGCGACCCCTCGGGCACGGCCGCCTGCCCCGGCAGGCGCGCCGACCCCCTCCCCACTCCCGTCCCGGCGCGGACCCCGTGCCGCGCCCGCCGAACCCTCGGAAGGCTCCACGCCATGCGCAAATGGATGCCGCTGCTCGCCGTGTGCCTCGGCACCTTCATGCTGCTGATCGACGTGACCATCGTCAGCGTCGCGCTGCCCCAGATGACCGACTCGCTCGACACCTCGTTCTCCGCGATGCAGTGGGTCGTCGACGTCTACGTCCTGGTCCTCGCCGCGCTGCTCATGGCGATCGGCTCGCTCTCCGACCTCGTGGGCGCCCGCCGGGTGTACCTGATCGGTCTGGTCGTCTTCGCGCTCGCCTCGCTGACCTGCGGCCTCGCCACCACCAGCGCGATGCTGATCGCGGCGCGCGGGGTGCAGGGCCTGGGCGCCGCCGCCATGTTCGCCACCAACTCCGCGCTGCTCGCCGACAACTACCGCGGCCGCGACCGCGGCATCGCCTTCGGGATGTGGGGCGCCGTCAACGGCGCCGCGGCCGCGGCGGGCCCGATCCTCGGCGGCCTGCTCACCGAACACCTCGACTGGCGCTGGATCTTCTACGTCAACCTGCCGGTCGCCGCGGTCGCGCTCTACATCGGCGCCCGGCACCTCGCCACCTCCGCGCGGCGCGCCGACCGGCGCGTCGACCTGCCGGGCACCGTCGGCTTCACCCTGGTCGCCACCCTGCTCATCTTCGCCCTCATCCGCGCGGGCGAGGAGGGCTGGGGCGCGGGCAGCACGCTCGCCCTGTTCGGCGGCGCCGCGGTCGCGCTGGTGGCGTTCGTCCTGGTCGAGCGGGGGCGGCGGGACCCGATGCTCGACCTCGGGCTGATCCGCACCCCGTCCTTCGCCACCCTGATGTTCGGCGCGGTCGTCTTCAGCGCCGCCGCGTTCGCCAACCTCGTCTACGTGTCCGTGTGGGCGCAGTCGGTGCTGCACTTCAGCCCGGTGAAGGCCGGTCTGATCCTGATGCCGTTCAGCGGGATGTCCTTCGTCGCCGCGGGACTCGGCGGGCGCTTCCTCGCGAACATGCCGCCCCAGTATCCGATCGGCGGCGGGCTCGTGCTGATCGGCGGCGGCTCGTTCCTCGAAATGTTCCTCACCGGCACCTCGGGGTGGACGGCGATGCTCGCGGGCTTCCTGGTCGCGGGCTTCGGCGTCGGCATCGCCTCGCCCATCCTCGCCTCCGCGGCCCTCGCCGCCGCGCCCCCCGACCGGGCCGGCATGGCGGGCGGCGCCGCCAACACCTTCCGCCAACTCGGCTTCGCGCTGGGCATCCCGGCCGTCGGCACCGTGCTGTCGGGCGCCGTCGCGAGCAAGCTCACCGGCAGCGGCCTCTTCGGCGACGGCGACGCCAAGGCCGACCTCGTCACCGGCGGCCAGGCCGACACCCTGCTCGCCGCCGTCCCCGAGGGCACCAGGGATGCCGCCCGGCGTACCGTCGAGGACGCCTACGCCTCGGGGCTCGACCAGGTCTTCCTGGTCGGCGGTGTCGCGGCGGTCGTCGCCGGCCTCCTCGTGCTGCTCCTCGTACGCCCCTCCGCGCGCCGCGAGGAGGCCCCCGCGCCGCGGCCGGCGGCCGAACCCCTCCAGACGGTCGGGGACGAAGGGCTCCGCGCGGGCTGAGTCCAGCTCTTCACGACACCTCCACATAACGCGCGACACATACGGCCGTGACACGGTGTCCGGGTCTTCGCCCCATCGGCGAAGACCCGGAGGCATGCACATTCCGGAAATCAGTTCGGCGGGCCAAACACCTTCGTGGTGGATTCGCGCGATAAAGCCGCACTCGGCTATTCACCCACCGGCAACGTGTTCGGTCCCCGGTGACGAAACTCTGCGCGCCCGTCACAATGGAGCGCATACTTGCCTGTTGGGGAACGGGTCAGCAAAGAGCCGCAAGCCTGTCTTCTAACCGTTCGTGCGACTGTACGTGAAAGGTGGGGGATGACCGAGGGGCGCGTGGGAGACGGTTTGCGGGCGGCCCGCATCAGGGCCGGATTGACCCAGGAAGAGGTGGCGCGCAGAGCCGGAATCAGCGTACGCACCCTGCGGCACATCGAACGCGGCCATGTGCGCACGCCCCGCCATCAGTCGCTGGACAGGCTGGCCCGCGTCGTCGGATACGAACTGTCCGCCACCCGCCGCCCCCGTACCACCGCGGCCCGCCCCGACTGGTCGCCCGTCCCCTGCGAGATACGCCTCCTCGGCCCCCCGGCGGTGCTCTACGGGGGCGCACCCGTGGCGCTCTCGCCGAAGCTGCGCGCGCTGCTCGGGCTGCTCGCCGTCCAGCCCGACCAGATCGTCAGGCACGACGAGATAGCCGACGTCCTGTGGCCCGACGAGCCCCCGCCGGGCAGCTCCAACCTCCTGCACAGCTACGCCGCGCGACTGCGCCGCGTCTTCGCCAGGGAGACCGACCACCGCGGCGGCGAGCACCGGATCAGAACGGTGCGCGGCGGCTACGCCTTCAACAGCGCGGGCGCCCACCTCGACCTGCGCGACTTCGAGGAGCGGGTCGCCAGGGCCGAGCGCACCGAGGCCGCCGACCCGCAGGCGGCCCTCGACCTGTACGGCGAGGCGCTGCGCGGCAGACGCGGCAGGCTCCTCCAGGACGTGCCCCAGCTCTGGCAGCACCCGGCCGCGGTGCGGGTCGCCCAGCGCCATGTCGACGTCGCCATCGACTGCGCCGACCTCGCGCTCGGCCTCGGCCGCCCCGCGTTCGCCGTCGAGCACCTCGCCGCCGCCGTCCACGACGAGCCGCTGCACGAGTCCCTCCAGGCCAGGATGATGCTCGCGCTCGCCGGCTCGGGCCGCCGCGCCGCCGCCCTGAACCTCTTCGCCGAGCTGCGGGTGCGGCTGCGCCAGGATCTTGGCGTCGAGCCGAGCGACGAGGTCTGGCGGGCACGGCACGCCATCCTCGCCGCCGAGTCGGGCGAGCCGCCGGGCGTCGCCGAGGCCGTCCTGACCTCCACGACGCTCTCCCGCACCCCGCTGCCCGCCGCGGCCTTCGAGCCCAGGGGCACAGGACTCGAACCCGTGCGCGGCCTCACCGTCCCCGCCCAACTCCCCTCGGCGCCGACCCCGTTCATCGGCCGACGGCAGCAACTCCAGGCCCTCGATGGCCTCCTCGACACCCGCAGGGGCGACGGCGCCTCGGCCGGGATCGGCGTCGTACACGGCCCGCGCGAGGTCGGCAAGAGCGCGCTCGCGGTGCGCTGGGCCCACCAGCGGCGCGGCGAGTTCCCCGACGGGCAGCTCTATGCCAACCTGCGCGCGAGCACCGAGCGGCCGCTCCAAGTCGCCACCGTGCTCACCCGCTTCCTGCACTCCCTCGGGGTGCGCGACGAGTGGCTGCCCGACAGCCCAGAGGAGTCGTCCGACCTGCTGCGCAGCCTCACCGCGGGGCGCCGCTTCCTGGTCCTGCTCGACGACGTCGGCGACCCCGACCAGGTGCGCCCGCTGCTGCCCGGCACCCCGGGCAACCTGGTGCTCGCCACCGGCAGGACCCCGCTGACGGGTCTCGTGGCCCGCGAGGGCGCCATCGCGATCCCCGTCGGCGTCCTCACGCCCCCGGAGTCGTACGCCCTCGTGGAGGCGTACCTCGGCGTCGCACGCACCGCCGCCGAGCCCGGCGCCACCGCGGAACTCGCCGCGCTCTGCGGCCATCTGCCGCTCACCCTGCGCACCGCGGCGGTACGCATCGCCGGGCGCCGCCCGCTGTCCATCGGCGCCGCCGCCGCGGAACTCAGGGGCACCGCCCACCACGGGCCGCGCGCCGCCGCCACGGCCGCCCCCGGATACCACACCGGCGCGCCCCGCACCCCGTCGAATTCCCCCGGAAAAACCCCGGAGAACCCCGGGGGGCCGCTCGCGCCAATGGCTGACACGGGCGCTGACAGCGCCGCCGAGAACTGACACCGGCTGCGCCACCGCCCGCACCCCCGGAAAACGCCCCAGCTCAGCGACCCCAATAACGGCGCCCCGGCCGCCCCCTGCCCTTTCCCCGGGCCCGTAAAGGCTTTTCGCGCCGCCGAGTTCGGTTGCCGAGGCGGGCGAGCGGTCATAGGTTCACGCTCGCGGAACGGTTTCCGCCGCCCGGCCCGTTGTGGCCCTCTTTGCTCATGCGCCCCCGCGCGTCGCCGCCGGGGAGTTCTCCCGGGAATGCCGCCCGGCACCGGCAGACGCGCGACAAGCCGTTCGGAGAGGATCGGAAATGGTGAAAATCACGGCCGAGGAGGCCCAGAAGTGGCTGATCGAGGAGATCGCACAGCGCCTCGGCACCGAACCGTCGCAGGTCCCCCCTGACCAGTACTTCGACGAGCTGGACCTCGACAGCACCGCCGCCCTGATCATCGCGGGCGAGATGGAGAAGTGGCTGGGCTTCGAACTGGGCACCACCGCCCTCTGGTACCACCCGACGATCGAGGCCCTGGCGGCGCACATCGCCGAGGAGTCCGAGCGGCGCACCGCCGCGGTGTGACGGCGGTGGGCCCGGGCGCCGGCACCCCCGGCCGAAGGCCCCGCGCCCACCGCGCCCCGCCGGGAGCGGCACACGGGCTCCCGGGGCCGCACGCCCCGGGGGAGCCGTGTGCCGCTCCCGGCCACGGCCCGCCCGGCGGGCCCGCGCACCCCGAAGGCCCGCCGACCGCCCGCCCCGGTGGCCCGCCGCCCCCTCCGACCTCCCTGTTCGCCCCAGATCCAGAGAGACTCGCCGTGAACTCTTCGCAGGAATCCGACCTCGACCGTCGGCTCGCCCGGGAACCCCTCGCCATCGTCGGCCTCTCCGCGCTCTTCCCCAAGTCCAGCAATCTGCGGGAGTTCTGGTCGAACGTCGTCTCGGCCGCCGACTGCATCGACGACGTGCCCGCCGACCACTGGGACGTCGGCGAACACTACGACCCGGACCCCACCGCGCCCGACAAGACCTACGCGAAGCGCGGCGGGTTCATCCCCGACACCCCCTTCAACCCGCTGGAGTTCGGGCTGCCGCCCAACACCCTGGAGGTCACCGACGTCCTCCAGCTCCTCAGCCTCGTCGTCGCGCGCGACCTGCTGAAGGACGCGGGCGCCGACCAGCCCTGGTACGACAGGTCCCGCACCGGCGTGGTGCTCGGCATCACCGGCGCCAACCAGCTCACCCAGCCGCTGACCGCCCGCCTCCAGAGCGGTGTGCTCAAGGAGGTCGTACGGAGCTGCGGCCTCTCCCAGCGGGACGCCGAGGAGATCGTCGCCAAGTTCCGCCTCGCGTACGCCCCCTGGGAGGAGAACTCCTTCCCCGGCATGCTCGGCAACGTCGTCGCGGGGCGCGTCGCCAACCGCTTCGACCTCGGCGGCATCAACATGACGGTGGACGCCGCCTGCGCCAGCTCGCTCGGCGCCGTGCGCGCCGCGGCGAGCGAACTCGTCGAGCGCCGCGCCGACACCATGCTGGTGGGCGGCTGCGACGCCGAGAACACCATCTTCATGTACCTGTGCTTCAGCAAGACCCCGGCGCTGTCGAAGTCGGGCACCATCCGCCCCTTCGACAAGGACGCCGACGGCACCCTCATCGGCGAGGGCATCGGCATGCTGGCGCTGCGCCGCCTCGCCGACGCCGAGCGCGACGGCAACCAGATCTATGCGGTGCTGCGCGGCATCGGCACATCGAGCGACGGCCGCTTCAAGTCCATCTACGCCCCCCGCAAGGAGGGCCAGATGGTCGCGCTGCGCCGCGCCTACGAGGACGCCGACTGCTCACCCGCGAGCATCGAGCTGTTCGAGGCGCACGGCACCGGCACCGCCGTCGGCGACGCCACAGAGCTGAGCGCCCTGTCGGCCGTGGTGTCCGAGTCCACCGACGCCACCCGCTACGCCGCACTCGGCAGCGTCAAGTCGCAGATCGGGCACACCAAGGCCGCCGCGGGCGCCGCCAGCATGATCAAGCTGGCTTTGGCCCTGCACCACAAGGTGCTGCCGCCCACCATCAACGTGGACGAGCCCAACCCCGCCATCGACTTCAAGGGCGGCCCGGTGTACGTCAACACCGAGGCCAGGCCCTGGATACGCACCCCCGAGCGGCCCAAGCGGCGCGCGGCGCTCTCCTCCTTCGGCTTCGGCGGCACCAACTTCCACATGGTGCTCGAAGAGCACGGCGACGGCGACGACCTCCAGGTCTCCTTCCCCGTCGCCGAGGTCCACCTCTGGCACGCGCCCGACACCGCCGCCCTCACCGCGGCCCTCGCCTCCGGCGCACCCGCCACCGGCGGCCCCGCCCCCGCGGCCCACGCCCGCCTCGCCCTCGTCGCCCGCACCGAGCGGGAGCTGACGGAGCTTCGGGAACTCGCCCTCGGCGAGCTGCGCGCACGCCCCGACGCCGAGTCCTGGTCCCACCCCAAGGGCGTCCACTTCCGCCGCTCGGCCGCCGCGACCGGCAGGGTCGCCGCGCTCTTCGCGGGCCAGGGCAGCCAGTACGTCAACCCGGGCCGCGGCGCCGTCATGGCACTGCCGCCGCTGCGCGCCGCCTTCGACGCCGCCAACCGCACCTTCGAGGGCGCCGAGCCGCTCTCCCGGGTCGCCTTCCCGCCGCCCGCCTTCGGCCCCGAGGAGGCCGCGGAGCAGGAGGCCGCGCTGCGCGCCACCGCCTACGCACAGCCCGCCATCGGCGCGCTGTCCGCGGGCCAGTACCGCTACCTCACCGAACTCGGCTTCCACGCCGAGGGGTTCCTCGGCCACAGCTTCGGCGAACTCACCGCCCTGTGGGCCGCGGGCGCCCTCACAGACGACGCCTTCCACACCCTGGCCAGGGCCCGCGGCAGGGCGATGGCGCCGCCGCTCGACCCGGGCTTCGACGCGGGCGCCATGGCCGCCCTCACCGCCACCGAGGAGCGGGTCGCCGAACTCCTCGCCGCCCGCACCGACGTGGTGGTCTGCAACCGCAACGCGCCCGACCAGATCGTCGTCGGCGGCCCCACCGCCGAGGTCGACACCCTGGTCGCCGAGGCACAGGCCGCCGGGGTCCGCGCGAGCAGGCTGCCGGTCTCCGCCGCCTTCCACACCCCCTTCGTCGGCCACGCCGTCGAGGCGTTCCGCGCCGATGTCGAGCGCGTCGAGGTCGGCCGCCCGCACGGCACCGTCTTCGCCAACACCAGGGGCGCCAGCTACGGCGACGACACCGCCGCCAACCGCGCCGTACTCGCCGAGCAGCTCATCAACCCCGTCGACTTCTCCACCCGTATCGAGGAGATGTACGCGGCCGGGTACCGGGTGTTCGTCGAGTTCGGACCCAAGAGCGTGCTCACCCAGCTCGTGCGGCGGGTGCTCGGCGACCGCGAGCACACCGTGGTCGCCCTGGACGGCGGCCCGAAGAAGGACGCCGACACCACCCTCAAGCAGGCCGTCGCCGTCCTCGCCGTCCTCGGCCTCCCGCTGGCCACCGCCGACCGCTACGTACGGCCGCGGCCGGAGCAGGCCCCGGCCAAGGGCATGTCGATCCTGCTCAACGGCATCAACTACGTGTCCGCCGACCGCAGGGCCGCCTACCGCGACGCCATCGAGAACGGCTACCGCGTCGCCGTCCCCACCCTGCCGGGCGGCGGCACCGCCGAGCCCCCGCGCCCGCCCCGGGCCCCCGCGCCCGCCGCGCCTGTCGCGCCTGCCGCGCCGAGGGGCATCCCCGCGCCCGCCGCCCCCGCCCAGGCCCCGGCCCCCGCGCCCGCGCTGGCCTTCGCCGCGGCCCCCGTGGCCCCGGCCCCGGGCTCCGGTGGCGGCGCCACCGCCGCCGCGGCGGCCGCGGACACGGCGCACGCCCCGGCGGCCGCCGCGCCCGCGCCGGCCCCCGCACACGCTCCCGCTCCTGCTCCCACCGTCATGGAGACAGCTCACGTGGACAGTGACCGCCTGGCCGATCTCGTGGCCGACCATCTCGCCCTGCACGACGACTACCTGACCAGCCAGCTCCAGAGCGCGGAGCGGCTGACAGGACTCCTGGAGCGCGCCGCGGAGCAGGGCAGGCTCGGCCATGTCCTGCCCGGCATCAACGCCGTCAAGGAACACGGGCTCGACATCGGGCGCAGCCACCTGCGGGCCAACGAGATCCTGCGCGACCTGGCCGGGCTCGAAATGGGCGCAGCGGCCCCCGCCGCACCCCGCCAGGCCCCGGCGCCCGCGCCCGCCCCCATCACCGAGCAGCGCCCCACGCTCCCCGCCCAGGCCGCCCCTGCCCTCGCCCCCGCCCCCCAGGCACTCTCCGGCACCCCCGCGGCCCCGGCCCCCGCGCCCGCCGCCCAGCCGGTCATCACCGCGCCCGCGTCGGCCCCCGCCCCCGCCCCCGCGCCCGTCGCGCAGCCCGCCGTGGCACAGGACACCGTGGGCGTCGAGGCCCTGCTGCTCGAAGTCGTGGGAGAGAAGACCGGCTACCCGGCCGACATGCTTGAGCTGGACATGGACGTCGAGGCCGATCTGGGCATCGACTCGATCAAGCGTGTCGAGATCATGGGTGTGATGCAGGAGCGGTTCGGCGACGGTGTGGTGGCTGCCGGTCCTGAGGCGCTCGCCGAATTGCGTACGTTGCGGGACATCGTCGGGTTCATGGCGGGTCCTGACACGGGCGCGGCAGCAGCCAACTCCCCTGAGCCCGCCGTGGTTCCGGCTCCCGGTGTGGATGCGTCCGGCGTCGAGTCGGCGCTGCTCGAAGTGGTGGGCGAGAAGACCGGTTATCCGGCCGACATGCTTGAGCTGGACATGGACGTCGAGGCGGATTTGGGTATCGACTCGATCAAGCGTGTGGAGATCATGGGTGTGATGCAGGAGCGGTTCGGCGATGGTGTCGCTGCTGCTGGTCCTGAGGCGTTGGCCGAGTTGCGTACGTTGCGCAACATCGTCGACTTCATGTCCGGCGGCACCTCCGCCGGAACCACCGCCCCCTCCGCGCCGGCCGCGACCCCCGGTGTGGATGCGTCCGGCGTCGAGTCGGCGCTGCTCGAAGTGGTGGGCGAGAAGACCGGTTATCCGGCCGACATGCTTGAGCTGGACATGGACGTCGAGGCGGATTTGGGTATCGACTCGATCAAGCGTGTGGAGATCATGGGTGTGATGCAGGAGCGGTTCGGTGACGGTGTTGCCGCTGCTGGTCCTGAGGCGTTGGCCGAGTTGCGTACGTTGCGCAACATCGTCGACTTCATGTCCGGCGGCACCACCGCCGGAACCACCACCCCCTCCGCCCCCTCCTCCGACGCCGCCGCCCCCGCCGGGGCCGGCGCCGAGGCCGCCGACGAGCGGGAAGGCATCGGCCGCGCCCAAGCCGCGCTGGTCGAACTGCCCACCCCCGACCAGCTCGTGGAGGTCTACCCAAAAGGATCGGGGGCGCTGATCGTCGATGACGGTTCCGAGCTGGCCCCCGCCCTCGCCGCGCAGTTGACCGAGTCGGGACGCCCGGTGCACGTGCTGCGCCTGCCCGGGGTGCCCCAGCGCATCGCCGGGGTGAAGGACCACTCCCTCACCGGCTGGGGGGTGACCGAGCTGGCCGAGCGGATGGACGCCGCGTTCGCCGAGCGCATCAGCCTCGTCCTCGACCTCTCCGCCACCCACTACCAGGAGTTCACCGACGGCACCCGCCGTCTCGCGCACACCCTGCTCGTCGCCAAGCACTCCGTCACCGCGCTCACCGCGGCGGCCGAGACGGGCCGCGCCGCCTTCGTCGGCGTCACCCGCCTCGACGGCGCCTTCGGACTCGGCGGCGTCGACGAGGAGCTGACCCCGGCCGCCGGGGTCGCGGGACTCGTCAAGACGCTGGCCGTGGAGGCGCCCACGCTGCTGTGCAGGGCCGTCGACCTGGCCCCCGCGCTCACCGCGGAGGCGGGCGCCGCGCTGGTGCTCGCCGAGGCGCACGACGCCGTCGCCGGGATCACCCAGGCAGGACACGACGGCACCCGCCGCGTCGGCCTCTCGCTCACCGACGAGCCGAGCGGCCCCCCGTCCGCCGACGTCCCCGCCCTCACCCCCGACGACCTGATCGTGGTCACCGGCGGCGGCCGCGGCATCACCGCCGCCTGCGTCACGGAACTCGCCCGCCGCCACCGTCCGGGGCTGCTGCTGCTCGGCCGCACCCCCCTCGACGACGAGCCCGCCTGGGCGCACGGCGTCGAGGAGGGCGCGCTGAAGGCCGCGGCCGCCGCCCATGTGAAGGCGTCAGGCGAGAAGCCCACCCCCAAGCGTGTCGAGCAACTGTCGCGCGCGGTCATCGGCGCCCGGGAGATCCGCGGCACCCTCGCGGACCTGCACGCGGCGGGCAGCACCGCCGAGTACCTGGCCGTCGACATCACGGACCAGGCCGCCACCGCCGCCGCCCTCGCCCCGTACCGGAGCCGGATCACCGGCCTCGTACACGGCGCGGGGGTCCTCGCCGACCAACTCGTCGCCAACAAGAAGGCGTCCGAGATCGAGCGGGTCTTCGCCCCCAAGCTGACCGGCCTCCGGGTGGTGGCGGGCGCCCTCGACCCCGAGCGGCTGCGCCACCTGGTGCTGTTCTCCTCGGTCGCCGGATTCTTCGGCAACCGCGGCCAGTCCGACTACGCCATGGCCAACGAGGTCCTGAACGCCTGGGCCTCCTCCCACAAGCGGCGCCACCCGGCCGCCCGCGTCACCTCGCTCAACTGGGGCGCCTGGGACAGCGGCATGGTCTCCCCGGAGATCAAGGCCGTCTTCAAGGAGCGCGGCATCACCCTGATCCCGGTGGCGACCGGGGCCGGGATGTTCACCGAGCAGTTCGACGCGGGCCGCGCCGCCGACGTGGTGACCGTGCTCGGGCCGACGACCCCGCTGTCCGAGCCCGAACGCCCCGAGGCCACCGGGCCCGTCACCGTCGAGCACGCACTCGGCGCGCTGACCGGGCACCCCGTCCTCACCGACCACGTCATCGGCGGGGTCCCCGTGCTGCCCGCCGCGGTCGCCCTCGGCTGGGCCGTCGGCGCGGTCGAGCGCGGCGCCGACACCGCCGTCGGCCAGGTCCGCGACTTCGACGTGCACAAGGGCGTCGTCTTCGACGGCACCGAGCCCGACAGGCTCGCCCTGACGATGACCCCCGCGGACGGCGGCGCCTTCCAGGTCGCCATCAGGTCCGAGGGGCCCAAGGGCGCCCCGCGCCCCCACTACGGGGCGGTGGCCGTCCCGGGCGCCGCGCCCGCCGCGGCCGACCTGGGCGGGCTGCCCGCGCTCGGCGGCGGCCGGGACGCCGCGGACCTCTACACCGACGGCACCCTCTTCCACGGCCAGGCCCTGCGCGGGCTACGGCGGATACTCGCCGAGGACGAGTCACGGCTCGTGCTCCAGGCCGAGCTGCCCGAACTGCGGCCCGAGGGCGGCGCGTTCGCGGCCACCAGGTTCGCCCCCGGCACCGCCGACCTGCTGCTCCAGGCGGGGCTCGTATGGATGCGGCTGTTCCGGGGCAGCGCCTCGCTGCCGCTCGGGGTGGACCGGGCCGACCTGCACCACCCGCTGCCCGACGGCGCCCCCTTCCTGATCACCGTCGAGCCCGCGCAGGGCGGCACCTCCACCACCGCGTCGCTGACGATCACCGCGTGCACCCCCGAGGGACGGGTGCTGACCAGGTTCGACGGCGCCCGGGTGGTCTCGGCCCCGAAGCTGGCGGACAAGTTCATCAGCGGCTGATCCCGCCCCCGTAACCAGCGAGCGATCGCTTCGGCCCGGACGGCTCCCCGACACGCCGCCGTCCGGGCCCCGGCCGCCCCTCAGAAGGGACCCGACAGCTCTCATGAACAAGTACGCCATCATCGGCCTCTCCTGCCTGTTCCCGGGCGCGCAGACGCCCGCCGAGTTCTGGCAGAACCTCCGCACCGGCGTCGACAGCCGCCGGGAGGGGGGCGAGGAGGTCTTCGGCCCGACGCCGGAAGCCCGCGACCTCGACCCCCAGCACGAGATCTACTGCCGCAGGGGCGGCTTCGTCACCGGTTTCGAGTTCGACCCCGAGGGCTTCCACCTCGACCCCGCCCAACTGTCGGGCCTCGACCGGCTCTTCCACTGGTCGCTGCACGTGGCCAGGGAGGCGCTGCGCGACAGCGGGCACGACGGGCGCGCCGACGTCCTCGCCCGCACCGGACTCATCCTCGGCAACTACTCCTTCCCCACCCCCTCGTCCGCCCGCGTCAGTGTGCCGCTCGTCCAGGAGGCCGTGCTCGAAGGGCTGCGCAGGGCAGGACACCCCCCGCTCGGCGCTCTCGCGAGCGACGGCGAGCGCATCGACCCCGCCCGGCTGCACCCCGAGGACCTGCGGATCAGCGGCTCCCCCGCCACCCTCACCGCCGCCGCCCTCGGCCTCGGCGGCCCCCGCTACGCCCTCGACGCGGCCTGCTCGTCCGCGCTCTACGCCCTCAAGCTGGCCTGCGACCACCTCGCCGCGGGCCAGGCCGACCTGGTGCTCGCGGGCGGGGTGTGCGCGCCCGACCCCACCCTCATCCACCTCTCCTTCGGCGACCTCGGCGCCTACCCGCGCGACGGCTTCAGCCAGCCCTTCGACGGCCGCTCGGGCGGCATCCTCACCGGACAGGGCGCCGGGATGGTCGCCGTGAAGCGGCTCGCGGACGCGCTGCGCGACGGCGACCGCATCCACGCCGTCGTCGACGGCATCGGGCTCACCAACGACGGCAGCGGCCGCCACCTCCTCGTCCCGCAGGCCGCTGGCCAGCTCGGCTCCTACGAACTCGCCTACGAGCAGGCGGGCGTGGACCCCACCGCCATCGACTACCTGGAGTGCCACGCCACCGGCACCCCCGTCGGCGACGCCACCGAGGCCCAGTCGGTGGCCGACTTCTTCGGCGCCGCCGGGCGCGTCCCGCTGATCGGCTCCGTCAAGGGCAACATCGGCCATCTGCTCACCGTGGCCGGGCTCAGCAGCATGCTCAAGGTCATCCTGGCCATGGGCGAGGCCCACATCCCGCCCACCCCCGGCGTCGAGCGGGCCATCAGCTCCAAGGACGGCCGGGTCACCGGCGACACCCTGGTCCGCGCGGGCCGCGACTGGCCCGCGCACGACGGGCCGCGCCGCGCCGCCGTGTCCGCCTTCGGCTTCGGCGGCACCAACGCCCACGTCGTCCTCTCCCAGCCGGTCCCCGGCACCCAGGCGCAGCCCGCCGAGCCGACCCCGCCGCCCGCGCTCGACATCGCCGGGCTCGGCGCGCACTTCGGCGCCCTCGACTCCCTCGACGCCTACGAGCGCGCCGTCCACGCGGGCGACGACGCCCTGGTCCCGCTGCCCGAACGGCGCTGGCGCGGCCTCGACCAGACCAGGGGCGGCTCCCTGGAACACGCCACCGGGGCAGGACCCGACGCCCTGCCGCACGGCGCCTTCGTCGACGGCCTCGGCATCGACCCCATGGACCTCAAGATCCCGCCCGCCGACCTGCGCACGTACAACCTCCAGCACGCGCTGGCCATCAAGGTCGCGGACGAGGCCCTGCACGACGCCGGTTACAGCCGCGCCGTCGCCAAGGGCGAGAGCGCGCCCCCCGGGCGCCGTATCGCCGTCGTCGTCGGCATGGAGATCGAGCCCACCACTCACCTGCGGATCACCCGCTACGGCCTCGGCGCCTTCGTGCGCGAGGAGTTCGCGCGCGCCGGGGTCGAGGTCGACGAGGCGGAGCTTGCCAGGATCACCGCCGTCGGCCGGGACGCGGTGGTGGACCCGATCGTCGCCAACGAGGTGCTGAGCTACATCGGCAACGTGATGGCGAGCCGCATCTCCTCGCTGTGGAACCTCAACGGCCCCTCCTTCACGGTCTCCTCCGACGGCTCAGGCACCGCGGAGGCCCTCCAGGTTGCCAGGCTGCTGCTGCTCGACCCCGGCATCGAGGCCGTCCTCGTCGGCGCCGTCGACCTCACGGGCTCCGCCGAGAACCTGCTGCTGCGCCCCGACGCGGTCGCCGAGGCCGGGCTCACCTTCGCCGAGGGCGCCAGGGGCCGCAGGATCGGCGAGGGCGCGGGCGCCGTCGTCGTCACCAGGCCGGGGGAGGCGAAGGCGCCCGTGTACGCCCGCCTCGACGCCGTGGCGATACGGCACGCCGCGCCGGTCGCGGGCCGTACCCCCGAGGCCGACGCGGACACCTACGCGGCCGCCGCCGAGGAAGCGCTCGCCGCCGCGGGCGTCACCGCCGACGACATCGGCTATGTCGAGGCACACGCGGGTGGCACCGCCACCCAGGACCTCGCCGAGATCGCCGCGCTCGCCCGCGTCTACCCCGCGGGCCCCGACGGCACCCCCTCCGTCGCGCTCGGCAGCGCCAAGGCCCAGATCGGCGACGCGGGCTGCGCCGCCACCATGGCGGGGCTCATCAGGACGGTGCTCTGCCTGCACCACGGCTACGTCCCCGGCACCCGCGGCTGGACCCGCCCCGCCGCCGAACTCACCGACGCCTTCGACGCGTCGGCGCTCTACGTCCCCGGCGACTCCCGCCCCTGGCTGCGCCGCACCGCGGGCTCCCGCAGGCACGCCGCCGTCGGCTTCATCGGCGCCGCCGGCGCCCACGGCCACCTGGTGCTCTCCGCCGAGGCCACCCGGGGCACCGTCGTCCCGCACGACTGGCGGCGCGCGGGCGGCCCCGTCGTCCTGCCGCTGTCCGCCGACACCTTCGACGGGCTCCTCGCCGCCGTCGAGCGGCACCGCGCCCTCCTCGACGAAGGCGCCGACCCGTACGCACTCGCCCGCGAGGCCGCGGGACGGCTGCGCGGGCACACCGTGCGCGCGGTGCTCGTCGGCCGGCACACCTCGGAACTGAGGGCCCAACTCGACCTGGCCGCACGGGACCTGCCCGCCGCACACGCCTCAGGCGGGGAGTGGAGCACCCCCGCGGGCAGCCGCTACACCGCACACCCCATCGGCCCCGACGGCAAGGTGGCCCTGGTCTACCCGGGCGCGTTCAACTCCTACCCCGGCCTCGGCCAGGACCTGTTCCGCGCCTTCCCCGGGCTGCTCGAACGCTTCGAGTCCCAGGCCGAAGCGCCCGAGCGGCACCTGCGCGCCGCCAGCCTCTACCCCCGCGCCAGGGCCGCCCTCCAGCGCCGCGACCTGATGGGCCTCGAAGCCGCGCTCGGCGAGGACGTCCCGTTCATGCTCGCCACCGGCACCAGCTTCGCCATCCTCTACACCGACCTCGTACGCGACGTCCTCGGCGTGCGCGCACACGGCGGATTCGGCTACAGCCTCGGCGAGTCCAGCATGCTCTTCGCCACCGGCGGCTGGCTGCCCGAGGGCCGCGACGACGCCCTCATCAGCGACACCCCCGTCTTCAAGCACCGGCTGTGCGGCCCGCGCCGCACCGTGCGCGAGGCGTGGGGCCTGCCCGACGACGCGCCCGACTCCGCGGTGTGGGCCAGCCATGTGCTGCTCACCGACGCCGAGCGGGTGCGCGCCGCGCTGCCCCGCCACGAGCGGGTCTTCCTCACCCATGTGAACACCCCCGCCGAGCTGGTCATCGCGGGCGACCCCGACCAGTGCAAGGCCCTCATCGCCGAACTGGGCTGCCCCGCGGCCCGCTCGCCCGTCAGCGCCGTCATGCACTGCCCCGTGGTGGACGCCGAGCGGGACGGCCTCGCCGCCCTCAACGACTACCCCACCGGCTCCTTCGGCGACCTCGAACTTTTCAGTGCCTACGACTACCAGGCGCTGCCCGCCCTCGACCGCGCCGAGACCGCCCGCCGTATCGCGCACACCCTGCGCTCCCCGATCGACTTCCCGCGCCTGGTGCGCGGCGCGTACGAGCGCGGCTTCCGGTACTTCGTCGAGGTGGGGCCGAGCGCCACCTGCTCCCGCTGGGTCCGCGAGACCCTGGGCGACGCCGCGCACGTCGCGGCGCCCGTGGACCGCCGCGGGGTGCCCGCCACCAAGGCCGTCGCCCAACTCGCCGCCCATCTCACCGCGCACGGCCTCGACTTGGACCTGAGCGCCCTGGTGGGCCCGGCCGCCGAGCGCGTCGCGGCCCGCCCGGCGCGGCCCGCCAGGTTCCGTGTCGGCGGCGCGGAACCCGCCCCCGCCAGGATCGCGGGGGAACTCGCCGCCGTCGCCGCGGCGGGCGCCCCCGCGCCGCGGCCCGCCGCCGTCGCCGCCACCGGGCCCGCGGGCCCCGGCCGCGCCGCCGCGGTGGCCCCCGCGCCCGCCGTGGCCGCCCACGCGCCCGCCGCCCCCACGCCAGGGCCCGACCCCGCCTCGTCCGTACCGCCGGAGGACTCAGCTCTCATGCCCGCAGACCCGACCCTCGCCGACACCGAGGTCATCGCCTTCGACGGCACCCCCATCGCCCAGCTCGCCTGGGCCCAGCAGCCGCCCGCGCCCGCCCCCAGGGCCGAGGCCCCGGCCGCCCCCGCGGCCCCTGCCGCGCCCCCGGCCCCGGCAGGGCACGAGGGCGAACGGCCCCCGGCCGGTGTCGCGGCCGACCTGGTACGGGAAATGCGCAAGCAGATGGTGGCCACCCACTCGGTGGTGATGGAGACCCAGCACATCCTCCAGTCCGCCGGTCTGCACCGGATGGAACAGCTCCTCGGCATCCCCGGCACCCCCGCCGCTCCCGCCGCCCCTTCCGCTGCTGCCGCTCCCGGGGCCCCCGCCGTCGCCGCGCCCCGGGCACCGGCCGCCCCCGCCCTGCCGTCGGCGCCGCGCCCCGCGCTCCCGTCCGCCGTGGCCCCTTCCGCCGTGGCCCCGTCCGCAGGGGCCCCGCAGCCGCCCGCCGCACCGGCCGTGCCCGCCGCCCCCGTGCCCGCCGCACCCGCGGAAGCCCCCACCGCCGCGGAGCCCCCGCGCGCCGCGAAGGAGGGCGTCATCTGGGACGAGGCCGACCTGCTGGAGTTCGCCGTCGGCTCCGTCGCCAAGGTCTTCGGGCCCGAGTTCGGTGTCATCGACGGCTACGAGAAGCGGGTGCGGCTGCCCGCGCCGCCGTACCACTTCGTCTCCCGGGTCACCGCGATCGAGGGCACCACCGGGGAGTTCAGGCCCGCCACCATCACCACCGAGTACGACGTCCCGCAGGACGCCTGGTACGCCGTCGACGGCGGTGTGCCCCCGGCCGTCACCGTCGAGGCCGGCCAGTGCGACCTGCTGCTCGTCAGCTACCTCGGCATCGACTTCCGCAACAAGGGCGAGCGGGTCTACCGCCTCCTCGACAGCACCCTGGTCTTCCGCGGCAACCTGCCCGAGGCGGGCCAGACCCTGCGCTACGACATCTCCATCGACCGCTTCGTCCACCAGGGCGACACCACCCTCTTCTTCTTCAGCTACAAGTGCTACGCCGACGGCGAGCTGATCCTCGAACTCCACGACGCCTGCGCCGGGTTCTTCAGCAAGCAGGAGCTGGAGACCCCGCTCGGCGTGGTGATGACGGAGAAGGAGAAGGCGGAGCGCGCGGCCCTGCCCCGCGGCTACTTCAAGCCGCTCGCGTACACCGACAAGAACCACCTCACCGCCACCGACCTCGAACTGCTCGCCCAGGGCCGCCCCGGCGACGTCTTCGGCCCAGAACACGCCCAGGACCCGGGCGTCAACCCGGCCATCAGGCTGCCCGACGCCAAGCTGCGCATGGTCGACGAGGTGACCATCGACCGCAAGGGCGGCCCGCGCGGCCTCGGCACCCTCAGCGCCGTCAAGCACCTCACGCCCGACGCCTGGTACTTCACCTGCCACTTCCCCGACGACCACGTCCTCGCGGGCTCCCTGGTCGCCGAGGGCGCCGTGCAGCTCCTCCAGATCTACCTGATGCACCTGGGGATGCACCTGACGCTGCCCGACGCCCGCTTCCAGTGCGTCACCGACACCCCCATCGAGGTGCAGGTGCGCGGCCAGATCACCCAGGCCCACGAGCAGATCCGCTACGAGGTCGAGGTCATGGAGGTCACCCTGCTGCCGCGCGCCACGGTCATCGCGGACGTCCTCATCTACCTCGGCGACAAGCCGGTCATCCGGATGAAGAACCTGGGCCTCCAGGTCCGCGAGAAGGACGGCACCCCCTACCGTCCCGAGACCGGCGGCGTCCCGCGGTTCCTCGGCCGCCGCAACCGCTCGGGCGAGCCCGCCATGATCAACGAGATGCACCTCGCGCACGCCGCCAAGGGCCTCCTCGACGTCGCGATGGGCCCCGAGTTCGAGGTCTACCGGGACAGCCGCGCCCCCTACATCCCCAACGGCGACTTCCAGTTCGTCGACCGGGTCATGTCCCTCAAGGGCACCCGCGGCGACCTCGCGCCCGGCTCCGAGATGGTCACGGAGTACGACTCCCCGGCCGACGCCTGGTACTACGAGCAGAACGCCCACCCGCACATGCCGAACGCGGTCTACATGGAGAGCTCCCTCCAGGCGGCGATCTTCCTCGGCTACTACCTCGGCGCCACCCTGAAGAACACCGACGAGCAGTACTCCATCCGCAACCTCGACGGCCGCGCCACCCTCGTCAAGGACGTCGACCTGCGCGGCAAGACCATCCGCCACCACTCCAAGCTGCTGATGACAAGCGCCGTACAGGGCGCGGTACTCCAGAACTTCAGCTACGAACTGTCCGCGGACGGCGAGGTGTTCTACACCGGCGAGTCGCTGTTCGGCTACTTCAGCGCCGCCGCCCTCGCCAACCAGGTCGGCCTGGACAACGGCAGCTACGTCGCCCCCTGGATCGAGTCCGAGCAGCCCGACCCCTCCCGGGTGCGCCGTATCGAACTGCCCGCAGGGGCACCGGCGTTCACCGACCCGGACGGCGGCCACCTGCACCTGGCCGGCGACAAGTTCGCGCTGGTGGACCGGGTCGACCTGGTGGCCGACGGCGGCCGGCACGGCCGCGGCTATCTGCACGGCTACCGCGCCGTGCGCCCCGACGAGTGGTACTTCGACTGCCACTTCCACCGCGACCCCGTGATGCCGGGCTCGCTCGGCGTCGAGGCGATCCTCCAGGCGCTGCGGCTCTACGTCCTCGACCAGAACCTGGCCGAGGGCTTCGAGCGGCCACGCTTCGCCATGGCGACCGACATCGAGACGGCGTGGAAGTACCGCGGCCAGATCCTCAGGCACGACGGGGAACTCTTCTTCGACGCGCACATCAAGGAGGTACGCCGCGAGGAGGGCCGCCTGCTGGTGATCGCGGACGCGGACCTGTGGAAGCCGGGGCTGCGCATCTACGAACTGACCGACGTGGCCGTAGAGGTCCGCTCTGCCGAGGCGTGAAGGACCGCCCGTACCCGCCGCTCAGCCAAGGAGCTTCGTTTCGCATGGACATTCCCGACACCCCCCTGCGCTGGTACGGGGAGAGGTACCCGAGCACCGAGCCGGGCGAGATCTACCAGGCGCTCGCCGACCTCGCCCGCCCCTGTTTCATCGTCGTCACGCCCGAGCGGGGCATCGGCGCCGTCTCCGGCGGCTTCGCCGCCGCCGAGGGCGACGGGCTCCCGCTGCTCGCCGCCGCCCAGCCGCTGCTGCCCGAGCGGCTCGGCTCCGGCGACTTCCGGGTCGCCCACGGCGTCTCGCACGCCTACATGGCGGGCGCGATGGCCGGCGGCATCGCCTCCGCCGACATGGTGATCGCGCTGGCCCGCGAGGGCTTCCTCGCCTCCTTCGGCGCCGCGGGCCTGGTGCCCGACGTCATCGAGCGGACCCTCACCAGGTTCGCCGCCGAGATCCCCGGGCTGCCGTACGCCGTCAACCTGATCCACAGCCCCAGCGAGGACCGCCTGGAACGGGAGGCCGTCGAGCTGTTCCTGCGGCACGGGGTGCGCTGCGTGGAGGCGTCCGCCTACCTGGACCTCACCCCGCACGTGGTCCGCTACCGGCTCGCCGGGCTGCGCCGCGACCCGGGGGGCGGTGTGGTCGCCGACAACCGGCTGATCGCCAAGGTCTCCCGCGCGGAGACCGCCGAGCGGTTCATGCGGCCCGCCCCCGCCGCGCTGGTCAACGCGCTGCTCGAAGCGGGCCACGTCACCCCCGAGCAGGCCGCGCTCGCCCACCATGTCCCGCTGGCCGACGACATCACCGTGGAGGCCGACTCCGGCGGCCACACCGACCGCCGCCCGCTGCCCGCGCTGCTGCCGACCATCCTGCGGCTGCGCGACACCGTGCAGCGGGAGTTCCGCTACCCGGTGCCGGTACGGGTCGGCGCGGGGGGTGGCCTCGGCACCCCGGTCGCGGTGGCCGCCGCCTTCGCGATGGGCGCCGCCTACGTGGTGACCGGGTCCGTGAACCAGTCCTGCCTGGAGTCCGGCGCCTCCGCACGCTCCAAGGCGATGCTCGCCGAGGCGGGCATCGCGGACTGCGAGATGGCCCCGGCCGCCGACATGTTCGAGATGGGCGTGGAACTCCAGGTGCTCAAGAAGGGCACCCTGTTCCCGATGCGCGCCAAGCGCCTCTACGAGCTGTACCAGACCTATGACGGCCTTGAGTCCATCCCGGCCGCCGACCGCGCCCGGCTCGAACAGCAGCTCTTCCGCCGCTCCCTCGACGATATCTGGCAGGAGTGCGTCACCTACTTCGGCCGCCGCGACCCCGAGCAGATCGAGCGCGCCTCCGGCAACCCCAAGCGGCGGATGGCGCTGGTGTTCCGCTGGTACCTGGGCATGTCCTCGCGCTGGGCGGTCACCGGCGAGGAGGACCGCGCCATGGACTACCAGGTCTGGTGCGGCCCCGCGATGGGCAGCTTCAACGACTGGGTGACCGGCAGCTATCTGAAGACCCCGGGCAACCGCAGGGTCGCCGACGTCGCCCACCACCTGATGCGCGGCGCCGCCTTCCACACCCGCCTCGCCCAACTGCGCACCCTGGGCGTACAGGTCCCCTCCACCGCCGCCGACTACCGCCCCGTACCGCTTGAGTCCCCGGCGCTCGACTCCTCGGCGGGGGCACGATGAGCGCCCTCACCGCCGAGGACCTGGAGCGGCGCCTCGGCGACCCCGCCGACGACACCAACCCGTACGGCTTCGCCGCCGCCGTCGCCCGCGACGAGCGTGACGCGTTCCCCGAGGAGCTGTGCGCGGAGCTGGTGCGGGCCGGGTTCCACCTGAACTACCTGCCCAAGGAGTGGGGCGGCACCCTGGAGTCCTTCGACCGCAGCCTCACCCTGGTGCGCTCGGCCGCCCGCCGTGACGTCAACGTCATGCCCGCCACCATGTTCAGCATCATCGCGGCCACCTGCCTCCAGCTCCACGGCAGCGTCGCCCAGCAGCAGCGGGCCGCGGAGATCCTGCGCGGCGGCGGCGCGGTCGCCTTCGCGCTCACCGAGGCCGACCACGGCAGCGAACTCCTCGGCAACGAACTCCGTTACAACGACGGAGTGTTGAACGGCGAGAAGTGGATGGTCGGGCTCGGCGGGCGGTGCCAGGCGGTCTATGTCGTCGCCCGCACGGGCGAGCGCGGCCCCGGCGCCTTCACCGCCGTCCTGCTGGAGACCGCGGGGGTGCCCGCCGAGCGCCTGGAACGCCTCCCCGCGCCCCGCACCGACGGCATGCGCGGCATCGACCTCGCCACCCTGCGCTTCCACGACACCCCGGTACCCGAGGGCGCCCTGGTCGGCAGGGCGGGCGAAGGGCTCGAAGCCGCCGTCAAGGCGCAGCAGGCGGTACGGCTGATGAGCATGGCGGGCAGCCTCGGCATCGCCGACAGCGCCGTACGCCTCGCGCTCGACTTCGCCGCCCGGCGCCGGGTGGGACGCACCACGCTCGTCGAATCCCCGTACGCCCGCCGCGAGTTGGGTGTCGCCGCGGCCGCGCTGATCGCGGCGGACGCGGCGGCGCTCGGCGCGGCCCGCGGGGTGCACGTGGTGCCCGAGTCGTTCAGCGTGTGGGCGCTCGCCGCCAAGCACGTGGTCGCCGAGGCCGCCGACGACCTCATCCGCCGCTGCGGCACGGTCCTCGCCACCCGCTCGGTGCTGCGCGAGGGCGCCGGGGGAGCGGGCCTCTTCCAGAAGCTGCGCCGCGACAGCGCGGTGGTACGGGTCATCGACGCCAGCACCCTCGCCAACCTGCGCTCGTACGCGGGCCAGTTGCCCACCCTCACCGAGGGCGCCGCCCCCGCCGACCCGGCGGCGCTCGCCACCGTGTTCACCCTGGACGCCGCCCTGCCCGGCTACGACCCCGCCAGGCTCGACATGTTCGCGCGCGGCGCGGAACCGGTGCTCGCCGGGCTCCCCGAGGCCGCGGCCGACGCGGACGCCCTCGGCCCCGCCGCCCCCCTGGCCCGGCGCCTCGCCGACGAGGCGGCCGCGCTCGCCGGCCTCACCAGGGCCGCCAGGGAGCCGGGCGCCGACCCCAACGCCCTGGTCGACGCGGCCGAGCGGTACGCCTGGCTGCACGCGGGCGCCTGCTGCCTGCATCTGTGGCGCGGCAACAGGGACCGCTCCCTCTACGGCACCGAGCCGGGCTCCACCGGCTGGCTCGCCGCCGCCCTCGGCTACCTCCTCGCCCGCGCCGACGGCACCGACCCGCGCCGCCACGGGGAACTCCTCGCGCCCGCCCTCGACGCCGCGCTCGCACTCAGGGACGCCGGGCGGCTGTTCACCGCCCTGCCCGTACGGCTGGCCACCACCCCGATAGGAGCATGAGAGATGTCCACACTGTCGAGGTCCGACGTGGTCGAACTGGCCGCGCGCCTTGAGGAGTTCCTCGGCGACCCGCACGACGCGGACAGCCGTATGCCCTTCGCGCAGGTGCTGGCGCACGACGTCAGCGGCGAGTACCCGTACCAGTTCGTCGCCCTGCTGCGCCGCTGGGGCGTCCTCGACCACTGCCTGCCCGAGGCCCAGGGCGGCCGGGCGGGCAACGTCGAGACCGGTATCGCGCTGATGCGGCTCGTGGCCCGCCGCGATCCTTCGACCGCCGTCGGCCTTGCCCTCAACAGCCTCGGCTTCATGCCGCTGTGGACGCTCGGCACCGATACGCAGAAGCGGGAGCTGATCGCCGACATCAAGCGCGGCAGCACGGTCTCCTGGGGCCTGTCGGAGCGCGTCCACGGCAGCGACCTCGTCGCCAACGAGGTGGCCGCCGAGCGCACCGAGGGCGGCTGGCTGCTCACCGGCGAGAAGTGGCCCATCGGCAACGCCACCGTCGCCGACAAGATGGTCGTGTTCGCCCGCACCGGCAAGCGCCCCGGACCCGCCGCCTACTCCCTCTTCCTGCTCGACAAGTGGCGCGCCGCCGCCGACACCGTCGAGGACCTGCCCTTCGAGGACCTGTACGGCACCCGCGCCCTCGACCTCAGCGGCGTCCGCATGGACCGGGCGTTCGTACCCGACTCGGCGCTGATCGGGCGCGAGGGCCAGGGCCTGGAGATCGCCCTCAAGACCAGCCAGACCGCCCGCGTGGTGCTGATGCACCTGGCGCTCTCCGCCGTCGACACCAGCCTGCGCCTCGCCCTCGACTTCGCCGAGCGCCGGGTGCTCCTGGGCGACGCCATCTCCGACGTCCCCTACACCAGAAGGCAGTTGACCGAGGCGTTCGCCGACCTGATGATCGCCGACGCCATGGTCCTCGGCGGCGCCCGCGCCCTCCAGGCCGCGCCCGAGCAGATCAGCGTCTGGTCGTCGGTCGTCAAGTACCTGGTGCCCACGCTGCTCCAGAAGACCATGTCCCAGCTCACCGTGGTCCTCGGCGCCCGCACCTTCCTGCGCGGCCACCCCCACTACGGCATGCACCAGAAGATGGTCCGCGACATCCTCATCACCGACATCGCCGACGGCAACACGGTGGTGAACCTGCGCAACCTCGGCCACCAGCTCGCCGGGCTCCTCGACCGGGCGGCGGAGGCGGACGACGACGTCCGCGCGGCCGCCGCGGAGCGCGCCGCGACCCTCTTCGGCATGGACCGGGAGCTGCCCGTGTACGAGCCGGTCCGCCAGGAGCTGTTCAGCCGCGGCCTCGACGACGCGGTGCTCGCGGCGCCCGACGGGCTGCGGCGGCTGCGGGCGCTCGCCGACGCGGCGGAGGGCACCGACGCGGAGCGGCTGCGCGCCGCCGCCGACCTCGGCGCACGGCTGATCGGCCGGGCCGCCCCGCTGCGGGAGCGCGCCACGAGCCTCAAGTCGGCGCTCGGCAAGGACTATCCGCAGTCGCCCGAGCTGTTCGAACTGGCCAAGGAGTACTGCCTGGTGCACGCCGCCGCGGCCTGCGTCCTCACCCACGTCCACTCGGGCGACGTGCTCGAAGCGCCGCTGCCCAGCGCCTCCCTGCTGCTGCTCCAGCTCGAACGGCTGCACAGGCAGCTCCACCCGCACGAGCAGCTCACCTCCCAGGAGGTCGTCGACGAGGCGATGACCGCCCTGCGCCGACTCCACCAGGAGAACCGGCTGTTCTCGCACTGGCAGTTCCCGCTCGCCAAGCGCGTCACCGACGAGGCCGCGGCGCGCCGCTGACACCGCGCACGACCGGGAGGAGGCCGCGTGCACCACGCCGATCCAACGTATCTGTGGCTGCTGCCCGAGCGCGCCGTGGACGGTTTCGCCACCGCGCTCGGCGGCACCCGGCTGCTCACCGCAGAGGAGCGCGCCGGCCTCACGCGCCGCCGCACCCCGGGCGCCGCGCGCCGCTATCTCGGGGCGCGGCTGCTGTGCCGCTACGCGCTCACGGCGCGCACCGGGCGCCCGCTCGACGGCTGGCGCTTCACCCGGGGCGTCCACGGCCGCCCCGAGCCCGAACCGGCGGCCGACGGCGTCCGGTTCAACCTCTCGCACTGTGAGGGCCTGATCGTCTGCGTCGTCACCCGGGGCCGCGGCTGCGGGGTCGACGTTGGCCCCACCCCCGCCACCGGGGCCCTGAAGGACCGGCTCGCGGCGTTGCTCGGACCCGCCGAGCGGGCCAGGCTCGACGCGGCGGCGCCGGGCGCGCGGGCGGAGCTGGCCGCCGAGCTGTGGGCGCTGAAGGAGGCGTACCTCAAGGCGCTCGGCACCGGGCTCATGCGCGGCCCCGGCAGCTTCGGCTTCGTGCCGCGCCCCGGCGGGGGGTTCGCGGTGCGGGACCCCGAGCTGCCGGACTCCGGCGCCGCCTGGTGGTTCGACCTGCTGAAGCCCTCACCGCGGCATGTGCTCGCGATCGCGGGCGAGCGGGGCGGGCCCGGCCTGCTGCGCCGCACCGACCTGGCCGACCTCTCCCTCATCGACACCCATGAACCCGACGTCCCGGCCCACCGCCTCGTGGGACACCGACCCTAAGGACCTGACCATGACGCAACTCTCCACGCCCCGTGTCGCCATCGTCGGTGCCGGTGTCTCCGGCCTCTCCGCGGCCTACCACCTGCGCGACCGGGCCCGTATCACCGTCTACGAGCGGGAGGACAGGCTCGGCGGGCACGCCAACACCGTGGAGGTCGAGGACGCGGGACGCACTCTCGGCATCGACACCGCCTTCGTCGTCTTCAACCGCCCCGCCTACACCAACCTGTGCGAGTTCTTCGACGAGTTGGGCGTCGAGGCGGTCGAGCACAAGGGCGCCTTCAACTTCTTCGACCTGGACTCGGGCCTCGAATACGGCACCAGGGAACTCGGCCTGTCGGAGGAGGAGGTGGCGGCGCAGTACTCGGACGAGTTCCTGACCATCTGGCGCGACGCCCGCCGCTTCCACACCGAGGGCCGCAGGGACTTCGTCCGCAAGAAGGCCGACATCCCGCTCGGCGAGTACCTGGACCGCGGCGGCTACAGCCAGGCGTTCCGCACCTCCTACGTCATCCTGCTGTGCTCCGCGGTGTGGTCCATCCCGGCCGAGCTGATCTGGGAGATGCCCGCGAGCACCGCCATCGCCTTCTTCATGGGCCACGACGAGGGCGGCCTCGGCGGCCAGCACGTCGACTGGCGCACCGTCGGCGGCGGCTCCGTCTCGTACGTGCGCAAGGCACTGGCCGCGATCGGCCCCGAGGTCCGCGCGGGCGAGCCGGTCACCGCCGTCCACCAGGACGCCGACGGGGCCACCGTCACCACCGCGAGCGGCACCGAGCGCTACGACTACGTGGTTGTCGGCGCCCACGCGGACGAGGCGCTCGCGCTGCTCGACAACCCCGGGGAGCGCCAGCGCGAGGTGCTGTCCAAGGTGCGCTACAACTCCTCCGAGGTCATCCTGCACACCGACGCCTCCGTGATGCCCGCGGACCGGGAGCGCTGGCAGGCGTGGAACTACGGCAAGGTCGCGGTCGGCGGCGAGGACCGCACCTACGTCGCCTACTACATGAACAAGCTGCACGGATTCACCTCGGAGAAGGACTACTTCGTCACCCTCGACTACCCGCGCGCGGTCGACCCCGGAACGGTCATCGCCACCTTCCCGTACACCCACCCGGTCATCGACGTCCATGTGCGCGAGATGCAGAAGGACATCTACGACGTGAACGTCGGCACCCGGGTGAAGCTGTGCGGCTCCTACTTCCACGCCAAGCGGCACGGTGTGGACCAGATCGGCTCCCACGAGGCCGGCTACTCCTCGGGGATGGACGTGGCACGCCAGCTCGTCAGCGAGCTGTGACAAGGGCCGTCCCCGCGTGCGACGGAGCGCGCCCCGCATCTCGGTGCGGGGCGCGCTTCCCGTATGACGGCACCCGTACGCGGGCGAGTTGACGGAGCGTCAGGAAGCGAGCACCTGACCGCTGAGGAGGTCCGTCAGATAGCCCATGACGGAGCGCGGCGAGGGGTCGGCGGCCCGCTCCGCGAACGCCGCCGCGGGGGCGGGCGCGCCGACAGGACCCGGCGCCGCGGCCGGGTCGGTGAGCACCGGCGAGCAGACGCTGATCTGCTCAAGCCGGGCCGCGAGCAGCGGGGTGTGGCCGCCCGCGACCCCGGCGAGGTCACGGCGGGCGCGCTGGTAGACCCCGATGGCCTCGGCCGGGCGCCCGCAGCGGCACAGGGCCAGCATCAACTGGTCGTGGAAGCGCTCGCGCAGCGGCTGCGCCGCCACCGCTTCCCGCAGCTCGGGCAGCACCCGCTCGTGCAGCCCGGTGCGCAGCGCGCAGTCGAAGGCCAGCTCCATGGCGTCCGCACGGTCCCGTTCGAGGCCCGCGGCCAGGCGCGCGAAGGCAGGGCCGTACGGGGCGCCGCCGAGGACGGGGCCGCGCCACAGCGCGAGCGCCGCGCGCAGTGTGGCGTGCGCGCCCTCGGGGTCGTGTGCCGCGGTGCGGCGGGCGCGGGCCAGGCGCCGTCCGAAGAGCCCGTGGTCGGTCTCACCGGGCCGCACCCGCAGCGCGTAGCCCGACGCACGGGCGACGAGCCGGGGCGTGTCACGGCCCTGCGGCTCCAGCCGCAGCAGGGTCCTGCGCAGGAACGACACATGGGCGTTGAGCGAGTGGAACGCCCGCACCGGCGGCTCGGCCCCCCACATCTCCCGTACCAGGACCTCCCTGGGCACGGGGGAGTTCGGCCGGGTGAGCAGGGTGGCGAGCAGCAGCCGGGGCTTCGGGGCGCCCAGGGGCGCGCACCGGTCGCCGGTCTCCTCGTACAGCTCGGGCGTGCCCAGAATCCGGAACTGCATGCGGTACCTCCCCGTGGGCGGTGGGCGCGCGGCGTGCGCCGCACGGATCTCCGCATACGAGCAGACCACGGGGGAGTGGTGGGTGGCCTGAGTCGCGGCTACTCACCTTCGCAGCGCCCTGCGGTGCCCCGCCCCCGGCGGCGGTGGCGCGGGCGGCGGCGCAGATGAGTGGCGCTCACTCATGATCCGTTCCGTGTCCGGGGCCAGGGTGGGGCCCGGCGGGGTGCTCGTCGGCGCCGTAGCGCGTGATCGACTCGTCCTCCTGGGCGAGTCTGCGCAGCGCCATCAGCGCCGGTTCGAGGAGGAACGTCATGAGCACCGCGCGCTCGGCCTTCTCCAGCGGGTCGGTGAAGCGGTCGATGTGGTCCATGTCGAGCCGGGCGGTCTCGGCCGCGAGTCGCGCGTAGGGGAGGAAGTGGTGCCAGTCGATGTCCATGCCGAGCGAGCGCAGCGTGCCCACGGTCTGGTCGAAGACGCCCCTGGCCGGGTTGTACTCGGAGATCGACCAGCCCATCTCCTTGATGAGCGCGTCGGCCTCGGGCCGCGCGCCGTCGGGGCGCTCGGCGCCGGAGGCGGGGGGCTCCTGCCTGCCGGTCTCGGAGGGCCAGATGCCGAAGACGACCCCGAGCAGGTGGTGGGTGTCGCTGTGCAGGTCCCCGATGGTGTCGAGGACCTGTTTGCAGGCGGCGACCGAGAGCCCGCGCACCCCGGTCAGCGCGCGGATCAGCCGGAGCCGTTTGAGGTGGGACTCGTCGTACTCCGCCTGGGTGGCCGCGGTGGCGCGTCCCGGTGGCAGCAACCCTTCACGCAGGTAGTACTTGATGGTCGCGTTGGGGACACCACTGCGTCGGCTGAGTTCCGAGATTCTCACGCGCGTCCTCGCTCTTCCCCTGGCAATTGGGTAACTGTACTGTCTAATATAGATAGTGCCACTCACCAATCGTGGAGGCGAGACTATCGTGCCCACTCTTCCCTGGGTCAGGCCGAACCCGGCCACCCCCGACACCAGCGCCTACGTCATGGCCTCCAGGCTTGAGGTGCGCTCCCGCAGGGACGTCCCCCGCTTCTTCCGGCAGTCCCTCACGGCGTGGGGCCAGGTCCGCAAGGCGCCGGGGGCGCTCGGGGCCTCCCTGGAGGCCCAGTTGTTCAAGGGCGTGTTCTTCACGCTGTCGGCGTGGGAGAGCCGTGACGCGCTCTACACGTACGCGCGCACGGAGCCGCACAAGAGCATCATGACCGGGCTCAGGTCCACCATGCGGGGCTCCACCTTCACTTTCTGGGAGGTGCCCGTCGACCGGCTCCCGATCTCCTGGGAGGACGCGAAGCGGCGCATCGACGAGAAGGCGCACGCCGACGAGGCCGACGCCTCCCGCGCGACCCACTGAACGCCCGGCCCGAGGCCACCCCCGCCCTCGGGCCGGGTTTCCCGTGCGCTCGCAGGACCGGCTGCACGGGTCATCGCATGCGTGAGGCGCTGCCCGCTGTGTCCGGGCAGCGCCTCACATGTCGCTGCGTTCGCCCACCGTGTCGGCGGGCGGGTCCGGCCGCCCCACGGGAAGGCCGGGCCGCGTCACACGGACGCGCGCTCCACTACTTCCGGCGCCTCTTTTTCGGCCCGTCCTTCTGACTGGTCGCCGGCCCCTGGCCGTTGTCCCTGTGCCCCTGCTGGCGCCGGCGGTCCGACTCCCGCTGCTGCCGGGGGCGGGAGTTGCCCGCCGGGACGGCCAGGTGGCTCCCGCCCTGCTGAGAGCCCAACGTGGCGGCCCACGCGGTCTGTTGTGTCGCCTGCGTCTGCGCCTGCTCCTGGGCATTCGGGGGGGTCGCGGACTGCCTTGTGACGGACGGCGGGACCAGGTGCGGTTGGTAGTGGTAGTTATACGCCAGCCGGTACTGATCGTACATTTCGTTCATCTCGCGGTAGTTCCGCAGCGCCTGCGGATCGTTCTCCGCGAGGTTCACGTTGGCCATCTGGAGCGAGAGGTACGACTCCTCCATTCCCTTGAAGTTTTCGATGTCCCTGAGATCCATGTACTCGTCGTGCCAGAGGGGGTCGGGGGAAGCTGAAGGGGCGTCTGACATGTGCCGATCGGACATCTGGGCTCCTGGGCTGGGTACTTCTGCGGTGTTGCACCGCCACCCGGAGAGGTGCGCGGAACCGGTACGACGGCGCTCGGTCCTGTTGCAACGGGAGGGAACCGTCCGGTGGTTCAGCCCGGCCCTCTGCCCCGCGGGCCGGTCGCGCGATCAGCGACGGACTCGGCCCGTCGCCGCCACGGCGCGAAGGCCCCTGACGCGTCTCTTGGCCCGCGCAGTTGGCGGTGTCAGAATCCGGGGAGGCGTGGTTGGCCTTGTTCGGTATTGGTCATTCCTGGTACCCGGTTCCGGGTTTCCGGGGGTCTGACGCACGTCGACGAGAGGGGTCCGCTGTGCCGGTCCAACGTAGGTCGCTACTGATCGCGGGGGCGGCCGGGGCAGCCGCCCTGCCAGCGCTGCCCGCCGCCGCGAGTGCCGACACCGCGGGCGCCGACGTGCCCGGGGCGCGGCCCGGCACGGAAGGGGCCGCCGTGCCCAGGACCCTCGACCTCGGCGACGACTGGCGCTTCGCGCTGGTCAACCCGGGCGACATCACCGACCCGGGCGGCAACTACGCGGACGCGGCAGAGCCCGGCTACGACGACTCGCGCTGGCGCCGCGTCCATGTCCCGCACGACTGGAGCATCGAGCAGACGCCCACCACCGCGCACGGCACCGCGGGCGGCACCGGCTATCTGCCCGGCGGCCTCGGCTGGTACCGAAGATCGGTCACGCTGCCCGCCGCCGCGGCGGGCCGCCGGGTGTCGGTCGAGTTCGACGGTGTCTACATGGACAGCAACGTCTACTGCAACGGCAGGCTCGTCGGCAACCACCCCTACGGCTACACCGGGTTCGCGTACGACATCACCGACCTGGTGCACACCGACGGCCGCACGCCCGACGTCATCGCGGTGGAGGTGCGGCACAAACTGCCCAGCAGCCGCTGGTACTCGGGCAGCGGCATCTACCGCCGCGCCCGGCTCGTCCTCACCGACCCCGTCCATGTCGCCCGCCACGGCGTGTACGTGACCACCCCCGGTCTCGCCGAGGAACTGAAGTCGGGGCACGGCACCGTGGCCGTCCGCGTCGACGTCCTCAACGAGGGCCGGAAGAGCGTCACCGCCACCGTGGCGCACACCGTCAGGGACCGCCACGGCCGCCCGGTCGCGCGCAGGTCGGGCGAGGTCACGGTGCCCGCGGCGCGGGAGCCCGCCAGGGTCGACATGGAACTCCGGTTGGCGAAACCCGAGTTGTGGTCGCCATCCACCCCGGGGCACCGCTACACCCTGGAGACCGAGGTCCGGGTGGACGGCAGGGCGGTGGACACCGTCACCACGCCCTTCGGCCTGCGCCACATCACCCTCGACCCGGACCGCGGCCTGTTCGTCAACGGCGAGCACGCCAAGATCCAGGGCGTCAACCTCCACCACGACCAGGGCGCACTCGGCGCCGCGATCCACCGCGACGCGGTGCTGCGGCAGATGACCCTGATGAAATCCATGGGCGTCAACGCCCTGCGGACCTCGCACAACCCGCCGTCCCCCGAGATGATCCGGGTCTGCGAGGAACTGGGCGTCGTGATGATGGTGGAGGCGTTCGACTGCTGGCGCTCCGGCAAGAACACCTACGACTACGGGCGCTTCTTCGACGAGCACAGCGCCGCCGACATCGCCGAGATGGTCGCCGCGGCCCGCAACTCCCCGGCCGTCGTCATGTGGTCGATCGGCAACGAGATCCCCGACTCCACCAGCGCCGCGGGCCTCAAGATGGCCGAGGGCCTGATCGCGGCGGTGCGCGCGCAGGACCCGGGCCGCCCGGTCGTCATCGGCTCCGACAAGTACCGGGGCCTGCCCGAGCCCGGCTCGCCAGCCGACCTGATGCTCGCCCGGCTCGACGGGCTCGGCGTCAACTACAACAGCGCCGCCTCGGTGGACGCCCTCCACGAGCGCTACCCGCACCTCTTCCTCTTCGAGTCCGAGTCCTCCTCGGCCACCTCGACCCGGGGCACCTACCAGGAGCCCGAACACCTCAACACCGGCGAGAACCAGACCCCCGGCAGGCGCGCCACCTCCTCGTACGACAACAACCTCGCCTCCTGGACGATGAGTTGCGAGTACGGCCTGAAGAAGGACCGGGACCGCCCGTTCTTCGCGGGCCAGTTCCTCTGGTCGGGCACCGACTACATCGGCGAGCCCACCCCGTACGACGTCTTCCCGGTGAAGGCGTCCTTCTTCGGCGCGGTGGACACCGCGGGCTTCCCCAAGGACGTCTACCACCTCTTCCGCAGCCAGTGGACCGCGGAGCCGATGGTCCACCTGGTCCCCATGGACTGGACGGACCACGCCCACGGCGAGAAGGTCCAGGTGTGGGCGTACTCCAACGTGGCCACGGTCGAACTCTTCCTGAACGGCCGCTCGCTCGGGGTGCGGGGCTTCGACGCCAAGAAGACCGCGGACGGCCGCCGCTACCTGGAGACCACCGAGGCGACGGGCGACGACAAGACCGTCACCGACGGCCCCCACCCCGGCAGCTACACCAGCCCCAACGGCAGCGCGGGCAAGCTCCATCTGACCTGGGACGTGCCCTTCGCCCCCGGTGAGCTGAAGGCCGTGGCCCGCAGCGGCGGCAGGACGGTGGCCACCGACACCGTGCGCACCGCGGGCCGTCCGCACGCCCTCAGGCTCACCCCGGACCGCGGCACCGCCCCCGCCGACGGCGACAGCCTGGTCTACGTCACCGCCGAGGTCGTCGACGCCCGCGGAGTCGTGGTGCCGGGCGCCTGCCACCTGCTCACGTTCGACGTGGCGGGCGGCGCACTCGCCGGGCTCGACAACGGCCAGGAGGAGAACGCCGAGCGCTACCAGGCCACCACGAGGACCGCCTTCCACGGCATGGCACTCGCCGTCGTGCGCACCGGCACCCGCCCAGGGCGGCTCACCGTCACCGCGCGCGCCGCGGGGCTGCGCACCGCCACCGCCTCCGTCACCACCACCCGCGCGAGCGGGCCCGTGGTCACCACGCCCCCGGTGCGGCCCGCCCCGGGGCCCGCGCCCGAGGCGCCCGGGTACCCGCTGGCCGACGCCAGTTACTCGGGCTCGGGGGACTCGCTCCCCGCGGCGATGCTGGACGGGGAGCAGGGCACCGGCTGGTCCAACGCCTTCGAGAAGAGCGCCACCGCGCTGCTGCCCGCCTTCGACGGCGCCCGCGCCGCCGACTGGGTCTCCGTCACCTGGGAGGAGGCCAGGAGCGTCGACACCGTCACCGTCCACTTCACCGTGGACGACACCCACTCCCTGCCCGCCGCGCTCGACGTCTCCCACTGGGACGGCGACCGCTGGTCCCCGGTGCGGCATCCCACGCTCACCTGGGCGAAGGACAGCGACGCCGCCACCGTCGTCACCTTCTCCCGCGTCCACACCACGGCGCTGCGCCTCGACCTCACCAGCGCCGCGCCCGGCACCCGCGCGGGCGCCCAGCGCATCTCCCTCCTGGAGGCCGGGGAGGGCTGACGCGGCGGGCTTCCGGAATTCAACTTCCGCACCTTGGTCTGTACATACCACTTCAGCAACGCTTCGTGAGGGTGTTTTGCGGTGCGGTTGTTGTGTCGGTGCTGGTCACAGACCTGCAAGCGGTTGCTGTCGTGGGTAGGGGTGATCGCTCGAAGTCTTGACAGCCCCTCTTGGTGTTGGTGACATCTGTTGAGTCACATTCGTTTGTGTTCGTTTCGCACCCCCGCGGGAGGGGTCATGAAGCTTTTTTCGACTGATGGTCGGCGATCCTCATCTGACGGAGCGTCACCTGACATGTCGTCACTGTCGCGACGGAATCTGCTTCGTGGCGCCGCACTCGGCGCCGGGGTGCTGGCGACCACGCCCCTGCTGAGCGCCTGCGGGGACGGCGGCGGCAGCTCGGGCGGCGGCGGCAAGACGGTCACCTTCGGCTCCAACGCGGCGGTGCCGCAGCCCAAGGGCGCGTACGAGAAGCTGTTCACGGAGGCCAAGAAGGCCACCGGGATCACCGTCAAGCCCAACTGGGTGGACCACAACACCTTCCAGCAGAACATCTCCAGCTACCTCCAGGGCAACCCGGACGACGTGTTCAACTGGTTCGCCGGCGAGCGGATGCAGTTCTTCGCGGGACAGGGCCTGGCCAGCGACGTCGACGACGTGTGGAAGACGATCGGCGGCAACTACACCGCCGCCATGAAGACGCAGAGCAAGTCGGAGGACGGGCACTACTACCTGGTGCCGTTCGACTACTACCCCTGGGCCGTCTTCTACAGCAAGAGCGTCTTCAAGTCGAAGGGCTACACCGCGCCGACCAGTTGGGACGACTTCATAGCCCTGGCGAAGAAGATGAAGGGTGACGGACTCACCCCCATCGCCTTCGCCAACAAGGACGGCTGGCCCGCCATGGGCACGTTCGACTACCTCAACATGCGCATCAACGGCTTCGACTTCCACATCGACCTGATGCGCAAGGGCGACAAGTGGAACACCCCCCAGGTGAAGGCGGTGTTCGACCAGTGGCGGCAGCTCATCCCCTACTACTCGGCGGGCTTCGCGGGGCTCACCTGGCAGGAGGGCGCGCAGCAACTCCTCAACCAGAAGGCCGGGATGATGGTCCTCGGCCTCGACCAGATCGGCACCATCTTCACCGGTGACAAGGCCGCCGACCTCGGGCTCTTCGCGTTCCCGGAGATCGACTCCAAGAACGGCCAGGACGCGGTCGAGGCCCCGGTGGACGGCTTCATGGTCTCCAAGTCCCCAAAGAACAAGGACGGGGCGGTGAAGCTGCTGAAGTACCTCGGCACCGCCAAGGCGCAGCAGCTCTGGCTCGGCACCAACCCGGCGGACGTCGCGACCGCCAAGGGCGTCGACACCGCCAAGTACACCCAGCCGCAGAACGACGCGGTCAAGCTGATCACCGGCGCGAAGAGCCTGTCGCAGTTCATGGACCGCGACACCAGGCCCGACTTCGCCGACCCGGTGATGATCCCCGCCATCCAGAAGTTCCTCGGCAACCCGGGGGACGTCTCCTCGATCCTGTCCAACGTGGACAAGCAGGCCAAGACCATCTGGGCGAGCGGTAGCTGACACCCCCTCAGGACGCGGCTCCCCGCCAACGGGCGGGGCGCCGCGTCCGGTCCGGTGAGGTGTCGGCCGTACGAGACGGCGAGGAACGCATGACTGTTGTGGAAGGTGCGGCGGCGGCGCGGGCCACGCCACCCAGGGGCCGGCGGCGCAAGCTGCGACAACTCACGGTCCGCGACCGGGTCAGCCTCGCCCTGATGGCGGGCATACCCACCCTGATCACCGTGGCGTTCGTCTGGGTGCCCGCGCTGGCCTCCATCGTCCTGTCCTTCTCCAGTTGGACGGGGTTCGGTGACTTCTCGACCATCCAGTGGGTGGGCACCGAGAACTACCGGAACATCTTCTCGATCTATCCGCCCTTCGACCCGGCCATCCAGCACAACCTGATCTGGCTCGCGGTCTTCTTCTGCCTGCCGCTGCCGTTCGGGCTCTTCCTCGCGGTCCAGCTCGACAAGCAGATCCGGTTCTCGCGGGTGTACCAGAGCGTCATCTTCCTTCCCGTGGTGCTCTCCCTCGCGCTGATCGGCTTCATGACGGAGCTGATCTTCTCCCCGACCCAGGGCCTCATCAACAACCTGACGGGCCACGCGGAACACCACGTCGTCGACTGGATGGGCGACCCCCACCTGAACATCTGGGCCGTGCTGGTGATGGCCTGCTGGCGGCAGGCCGGGTATGTGATGGTGCTCTACCTCGCGGGGCTCAAGAGCGTCGACCCCTCGCAGAAGGAGGCCGCCGCGCTCGACGGCGCGGGCGGCTTCCAGGTCTTCCGGCACGTGGTGTGGCCCGCGCTGCGGCCCATCAACATCGTGGTCCTCGTGATCACCGTGATCGAGTCGCTGCGCGCGTTCGACATCGTCTACGTCATCAACAAGGGCACCAACGGCCTCGAACTGCTGTCCGTCCTCGTCACCGGCAACATCGTCGGCGAGGCGAGCAGGATCGGCTTCGGCTCCGCGCTGGCCAGCATCCTGCTGGTGATCTCGCTGGTGTTCATCGTGCCCTATCTGATCAGCATGTTCCGGAGGGACGAGCGCGAATGACCACGCTGACGACCGAGCGCACCGGGCAGCCCGCGGTCGTGCCCCCGGCGCCGCGCTCCCGGCCGCCGCGCACCGGCCGCATGTTCCTGCACGCCTTCCTGGTCATCACCTCCCTCCTCTGGCTCGCGCCGCTGCTGTACGCGTTCTACACCGCGCTGCGGCCGTACGAGGACACCCAGCGCGACGGCTATGTCTCGGTGGGAGGGCACTACAACTTCCACAACTTCACCGCCGCCTGGAGCCAGGCCGAACTCCCGCACTATTTCTGGAACTCGCTCGTCATCACGGTGCCCGCGCTGGTGGTCACCCTGCTGCTGTCGAGCATGGTGGCGTTCGTGGTGGCCCGCTTCAACTTCCGCCTCAACATCGCGCTGCTCATACTCTTCACCGCGGGCAATCTGCTGCCCCAACAGGCCATCATCACCCCGCTGTTCAAGATGTACCAGCTCATCGAGCTCCCGGAGTGGATGGCGGCGTCGGGCAAGCTCGACGACTCCTTCTTCGGGCTGATCCTGATCCATGTGGCGTTCCAGACCGGGTTCTGCGCGTTCGTCCTCTCCAACTACATGCGGACCATCCCGCGCGAGCTGGGCGAGGCGGCCCTCGTCGACGGGGCCTCGGCCTGGCGGCAGTACTGGCAGGTCGTGCTGCCGCTGTGCCGCCCGGTGCTCGCGGCGCTCGCCACCCTGGAGTTCACCTGGATCTACAACGACTTCTTCTGGGCCACGGTCCTCATGCAGACCGGCAGCAACCGCCCCATCACGGCCGCGCTGAACAACCTCACGGGCCAGTTCTTCGTGAACAACAACCTGATCGCGGCGGGCGCGCTGATCGTGGCGGTGCCCACCCTCGTGGTGTTCTTCGTCCTCCAGAAGCAGTTCATCTCGGGGCTCACCCTGGGGGCGAACAAGGGCTGAGCGCCGCCCCGCGGCGGGCGGTGAAGACCGGGGCCGAGGCCACCAGCGCCAGCGCGAGGGCGGCGGCGATCGCGTAGGCGAGCCGGAACCTGTCGCCCGAGCCGAGCGCCCCGCTCGCCGCCGAACCCACGATGAGGCCCACGTAGTTGAAGACGTTCAGCCGGGCGAGCACCGCCTCGGTGGCGCCCGGCTGAAGCCGCCCGCCCGCGGCGAGGCAGAGCGGGATCAGCACGGACAGGCCGAGCCCCGCCACCCCCGCGGCCGGGACGGCGTACGGCCAGCTCGGCGCCCCCGCCAGCAGCGCCACCGCGGCCGCGGTCAGCGGCGCCGCCCCCCGCACCACCGCCGCGGGCCCCGCGCGCCGCACCAGCCGGTCGGCCAGCGTCCTGCCGGCCACCGTGCCCGCCTGGTACGTCGCGTACGCCAGTGGGGCGGCGGAGAGGGAGGCGCCGAGGGACTGGCGGAGGTAGACGGTGCACCACGAGGAGATCGTGGAGTCCACCACGTACACCGCCATGAGGACCATGCCGAGCCGCACAAGACGTGCCCACACCCCGGCCCGCAGCCGGTCGGGGCCGCCCGCGCCGCGCCCGGCCGCGTCGGGCAGCCGGTGCGCGCGCAGGGCCGGAGCGAACGCGGCCACCACCACCGCCTGCGCGGTCAGCACGGACCCGGCCGACCAGCCGAGCCGGTTGGTGCCCGCCGTCACCAGCGCGGCCACGATGCCGCCCGCGCTCCAGGCCGCGTAGAACGACGCGAAGACGCTGCGCCCGTACGCCCGCTCCACCGAGGCGCCCCGGGTGTTCACACAGACGTCCATGCTGCCCACCGTGAGCCCGAAGAGCAGATAGGCGACGATCGCGACCGCGGTGCCCGGCGCCCGGCCGAGCAGCACGAGCGCCGCCGCCGACAGCAGGAGCGAGAAGCGCATCGCGACGACGGGCCCGAGCGCCCGCACCGCGGCCTGCCCCACGAAGCTGCCCGCGCCCGCCATCAGCGCCACCGCCACGATCATCACCGTGACCAGCGACTCCCCGATGCCGAGGTGCTGTTTGACGACCGGGATGGTGGTGAAGACGGCCGCGATGGCCGTGCCCTGCCCGGCGAACGCCGCGGTCGCCACCCGCCGCGCCGCCACCACATGCCGCGCGGGCCGCGGCCCCGCGAGCCCTCTGTCCCCCTTCGGCTCCGTCACGCCACCGCCCCCTCGCCTCGACACGCGCCCGGCGCAAGCGTCGGCGCTCCAGGGAATGGCTTCCCCGACCGGGAGCGGCTATCCGGGGTCCGTGGGACGGGTGGGGAGGGCGTGCCGCCACCGTGTCGTCATGGGGAGAGGCGGGCGGCGGCCCACCGGCCTCCCTCCCCCCTCGGGCGGGGGCCCCGCTCAGCCCTCCTCGAACACCACCACCTCGTGGTCGAGGACCTCGTCGAGCACCACGCCCGTGCCCCCGGCCACGGGTCCGACCGGCACGGGCCGCCCCGCGCACAGCAGGCGGGCGCGGTCCGGGGTGAAGCCCGGGACATGGACGGCGAGGCCCAGCGGGCCGACCCCGTACAGCTCCGTGACCGGGGCCCCGTACGCGCCCGGGTTGGTGAGGTTGAGCACGTGCGCCACCAGGCGGCCCGGCTGGCGGTAGAGGCGGCAGTCCAGGAGCCCGGGTCCCGTGACCTCCAGGGGCGCGGGGCCGCGGCAGGCCCAGCGGGCCAGGTTGCCCAGCAGCCTCGCGTGGTCGGGCTGGTGGTCGCGGGCAGTGCAGCGGTCGAGGTCGGCCGCCAGGTACGCCACCCGGCCGCCGGACGGCGCCTCGCGCACCAGCACCGCGGGCAGCCCGCTGTCCGGCTCGCGCATCCACGACGTCTCCGGCGGATAGATCGGGAACGGCTCGACGAACGTGGCGAGCACGGTGGTGTCCGCCGCCGCCTCCACGACCTCCAACCGCCCCGCGAAGCCCAGCAGATCGGTCTCGTCGAAGCCCGCGAGACCCGGGTGCCTCGTGGTGCCGTCCGCGGGCGGCTCGTGGCCGGTCAGCGGCCCGTACACCGCGCCCCGCCGCTCGGGGTGCAGCCTGAGATAGCTGTGCGAGCCGCCGCGCTCCCAGCTCTCCGGCGCCTCCGACTCGCCGCCGCGGTGGGCGCCGGTGGCGTGCGCCCCGAACACGTCGGCGAGCTGGAAGTCGTCGAGCCGCTCTCCCCACTCGTCGTGGAGGCTGGTCCTGCCGGTGGCGATGACGCTGCCGCCGTCGGCCACGAACCGGCGCACCTGCTCGCACTGTCCGGCCGACATGCCGCCGACGTCCGGCAGCATCAGCACGCCGAGGCGGCCCGACTGCGCCGCGATGTCGTCGGCGTGCACGGGCAGATAGCCGAGCCGCGCCGCGCGCAGCGCCCTGGTGGCCCCGGTGTACGGCGACTCGGTGCGCACCCGGGCCTCGTCGCGCCCGAAGAACACGGTGCTGCGCTGCGACCACACCACCCCGACCGCGGCCACGGGCTCCCGGTCCACGAGGTAGCGCTCGTTCTCCTCGTGCCAGGCGAACAGCGGCTCCGCGGTGCGGTATTGGCGGCGGTCGTCGTGGTAGGCGCCGATGTGGTGCCACCACGGCTGGATGCCGCCCGCGAAACCGGCGGCGGCCCACAGCCGCACCTCGGGCACCGGTTTGGAGCCCACCCGGAACGTGGGCCTCGCGTGCCCGTACAGGGCGGTGCTCTCCGGCACCAGCTTGTCCCACCCGGCCTGCTCGTGGATGAGCTGCCCGGCGTCCGCGTTCGCCGAGAACGTCTCGCCGTACGGGCGCGCCTGCGAGTCCAGCATCACGATCTCGCTGCGCCGGTAGATCTCCCTGGCGTCCCTGAACCGCTCGGCCTGGTCGGCGATGCGGCCCGCGTTCATGCCGAGCCAGAGGCAGTCGTCGCCGCCGGCCTCCCGGGTGACCTTGTTGTTGAGGTCCCACACCGCGAGCCTGGTGCGGTAGCCCCACTCGACCCACTCGCGGTAGCCGCGGTCCTCCCAGTCGGCGGTGTCGGGCAGCGCCCGCCCGGTGGCGGCGCGGAAGCCCTCCGCGCAGTGCGCGCAGTAGCAGATGTGCGCCCGGTCGAGGCCGCTCCAACTGTTGTCGGTGATGCCCTCGGGGGCGCTGCGCTCGATGATCTCGCGCAGCACGCCCGGCAGGTACTCGTGGTAGTACGGCCCGTTGACGCAGGTGGTGAAGCGCCCGCCCGAGCGGTACGGGGCGCCGTCGCGGTCCACCGCGAACCAGTCGGGGTGTGCGGCGTGGAAGCGCGCGTCGGTGCGGTTGGAGTCCATCCTGGCCAGCACCGCGAGCCCGTCCTCGTGCGCGGCGGCGGCGATCTCCCCGTAGAGGTCGCGCTCCCCGAGCCGCTCGGCCCGGTGCTGGAGCGGGAACGCGCTCGGGTAGTACGCGACGATGCCGCCCGCGTTGACGATGACACCGCCGATCCTGGTGCGCCGCCAGTGCTGGCGCCACCACGCGGAGTCGTAGCGCTCGGGGTCGGTCTCGGTGAGGTTGGTCTGGCCCCAGCGGCGCACCCGCCGGTACCACGGTGTCCCGTTCGCCTCCGTCACGCGCGTGCCGTCCCTTCCGCCGCCACCCGGCGCAGCGCGTCGCGCGCGCCCGCGAGGTGGTCGAGCCACATCTCGGAGTACTTGCGGCTGAGCACCACGCCCTGGGCGCCGCCCTCCAGCGCGGCGAGCACACCGTCGCGCACGCCCTCGCGGGTGGTGCGGGCGAGTTCGCCGGGGTCGAGTCCCGAGCCGCGCAGCCCCGTGCTGTTGCCGGGGTTGAGGTCGGTGGGCGGCTCCTTGCCCGGACCCACCGGGATGTCGATGTCGATGCCCGGGTAGATGGCGGACCTGCCCGCCACCCCCGCCACCGCCCGCGCGGTCTCGCGGCGCACGTACTCGGCGGAGAACCCGGTGGCGGCGATCTCGTCGAGCGGCGCCTCGTCGACCCCGAGCAGCCGGGTGACCAGCGGGTAGACGTCGGCGTCCGGGGCGTCCGCGAACAGGGCGCGGCCGATGTTGGCGATCCAGTTCCTGAAGCGCGGCCCGGCGCAGTTGTGGTACGTGACCACCTTGATGAAGTCGGAGAACTCGCTGAGCACCGCGTAGTCCTGGCCCGCCCGGTAGAAGGGGCTGAACGACAGGTTGTGGTAGATGTGCCAGCCCACCTGGAGTTCGGCGCGGCACGCCTTCGCGACGCCGTAGATGTCGCGGTAGAGCTGGTGCTGGGAGTCGGTCCAGAGCTGTTGCCAGGCGAGCAGCTCCGGATAGCGCAGCAGCAGCCGCCAGAACGTCACGAAGGCGCCGTCCGCCGGTATCTGACCCTCCGCCAACTGCCGGTTCCAGGCGAGTGCTTCGCGGTAGCCCTGCCGGGCGCGGGCGGCGTCGATGCCGCGGTCGGCGGCGATCCCGGCGCAGTGGCGGCAGAAGCAGGTGACGCTGTCGGGTGTGACGGGCGCCTCCATCAGCAGGTTGAGCGGTCCCGGGCGCTCCGAGCACCAGGCGAGGCCGTCCAGCTCGTAACTCTGCGCGTAGTCCTCGACGATGGACAGGTGCCAGGCCCGGTAGTCGGGGTTGTTGAAGCAGGGCCTGGGCGCGGGGCGCCCCCAGACGTCGACTTCGAGGCAGGTGGCGGGGAAGCCGGGGTAGCGGCGCAGCTCGGCGGCGTACCCGCTCTCCTCCATCCACGCGAACGCGCGCATCCCGCGTGCCTTCGCGGCGGGCAGGACCGCCTCGAACATGTCCCAGCCCGGGTGTTCGGGGGCGGCGCCCGCGGGTCCGAGCGCGCCCTTGCGGTAGTACTCGGGGTGCACGGTGGCGTAGTTGCCGCCGACCCAGGCGCGGTCGTACTCGCGCACCCCGTGGTCGGGCAGCGGGTGGCCGGGCAGTTGGCGGCCGCCGGTGCCGCGGGTCCAGGTCGGTGAGGCGAGGAAGAGCGCGTTCACACCGCCGCGCTCCGCGAGGCTGTCGAGCAGCGGTTCCACGCCCTCGTCCTGGAAGGAGACGGCGCCGATCTGGAGGGCGACGAGCGGGTCGGCGGCGGTGCGGTGGGCGGGTGGCCGGGGCGGCGGGTCCACCGGTCCGGGGGTTTCGGACGTCTCGGCGGGGGTCTCGGGAGTCTCGGGTGGTGTGGCCATGGGCGCTACCTCCGATGAGGGTCTGGCATGTCCCGCGGTACCAAGCCTTGTCCTGTCAGGGCCCTGTCAGTACGGTAGCCAAGTTCCCTCATGCTGAATAGGTTTCAAGGTTGTGAAAAATATGAGAACGTCACAACCCCATTCGCGCACTCTCTCCTCCAACGCCCGTCGCCATCTGACCGGTTGGCTCTTCATCGGGCCTGTGGTCCTCGGCGTCCTCGCGTTCCAGTTCGCACCCGTCGTGATCTCCGGATTCGCGTCGATGACCGACTGGAACGGCATGACGGCACCGCACTTCACCGGGCTCTCGAACTACGTCACGCTCTTCACGCAAGACCCGCTGTTCTACGTGACGTTGAGGAACACGATCGTGTTCACGGTCGGCAGCATCGTGCTCACCATCGCCCTGGGACTCGCCCTGGCCCTGCTGGCGAACCAGCCGGTGCGCGGCATCGGCATCTTCAGAGCGGCGTTCTTCACGCCCGTGGTCACCAACGTGGTGGCCGTCGGCTTCGTCTGGTTCTGGCTCTACCGGCCCGACGACGGCCTCTTCGACGGGCTGCTCTCCCTCGTCGGCATCGAGGGGCCCGCCTGGCTCGCCGACTCGCACTGGGCGCTGCTCGCGGTCATCCTGGTCGCGGTGTGGCAGGGCGTCGGCTATCCGATGGTGATCCTGCTCTCCGGGCTCCAGGCCATCCCGCCGAGCCTCTACGAGGCGGCCACCGTCGACGGCGCCTCGCCCTGGACCCGCTTCTGGCGGATCACCCTGCCGCTGCTCACCCCGCAGCTCTTCTTCCTCATGATCATGCAGTTCATCACGTCGTTCCAGGTCTTCGGGATCATCTACGTGATGACACATGGCGGGCCCGGCGACGCCACCAGCGTCTATATCTTCCAGGTCTACCAAGTCGCCTTCTCGCAGGGGAAGTTCGGCTACGCCTCGGCGATGGGCTGGGTGCTCTTCCTCATCGTCGGCCTCGTGACGTGGCTCCAGATGAAGCTGGAGCGGCGCTGGGTCTTCTACGGATAGGAGGTCGCCCATGACGGTCGACGTCGCCGCGTCCGCACCGGGACGCGGGCAACCGTCAGGACCGGCACACCCCCGGGCGCGCGAGCCCCGCGGACCCGGGGCGCGCAAGGGCGGGCGGGGCAGCAGGGCCCTGCTCTACACCGTGCTCGTGCTGCTCGCGCTGGCCTTCGTCGTGCCCCTGATCTGGATGATCTCCTCGTCGCTCAAGCCGGAGAACGAGATCATGCGGGTGCCGCCCAACCCGGTGCCCACCCACCCCCAGTGGGACACCTACGCCAAGGCGGGCCGCACGGTGTGGCCGTTCTTCGTCAACAGCATCAAGCTGGCCGCGATCAACGTGGTCCTGCTGCTGCTCTTCGCCTCGATGGCCGCCTACGGCTTCGCCCGGCTCAGGTTCGCGGGCAAGCGGCTCGCGTTCGCCGCGCTGCTGGCCACCGCGATGATCCCCAGCATGGTCTACCTGGTGCCGCAGTACATCCTCTACCGGCAGATCGGCTGGGTGGACACCCAGTACCCGCTGTGGATACCCCGCGTGCTGACCCCGGTGTTCGGCACCTTCCTGCTGCGGCAGGCGTTCCTCCAGGTGCCGGGGGAGCTGGAGGACGCGGCGCTGATCGACGGCGCGAACCGCTTCACCATCTACTGGCGGATCATGCTGCCGCAGGTGAAACCCGCGCTCGCGGCGGTGGGCGTGCTGACGTTCATGGAGTCGTGGAACGACCTCTTCGGACCGCTGATCTTCGTCAACTCGCCCAGTATCCAGACCCTTCCCGTCGCCCTCGCGATGTTCCAGGGCGAGTACTTCAGCCAGACCAACCTGATGATGGCGGCGGCGACCATCTCCGTCGTACCACCGCTCGTGCTCTTCCTCATGGCCCAGCGCTACTTCGTGCGCGGGGTGACCATGAGCGGCCTCAAGGGCTGAGCCGCGCCGCCCGCCGGGCCGCCGGAACACACCCAGTCGGAACGAGGAGGTACCGACGCCATGCCCCTGCCCCACCCACGGGACGTCAGCAGAAGGACCCTGTTGCGCTCGGCCGCCGCGGGCGCGGGACTCGCCGCCACCGCCGGGTGCATGACCCCGTCGGAGAGCGACGCCGTCACCCTGCTCGACTGGGAGACCGTGCCTGGCACCCCGCTCGGCGACGCCCTGGAGGCGTTCGAGCGCAAGACCGGCATCCACGTCGACGTGCAGCCCACCCCCACCTCCGACTACGACACCAAGCTGCGCACCGTGATGTCATCCGGCGTGCCCCCGGACGTCGTGCGGATGAACGACGACTTCGTGCGCGGCTACTCCGCGGGCGGCCAACTGCTCGACCTGAACCCGTACATCAAGCAGGACGGGCTCAGGCAGGAGGACTACTTCGAGCGCGCCTGGCGCTTCCCCGTGCAGCCGAACGGCGAGCACACCGCGCTGTGCGTCGGCACCCAGCCCTGCGTCATCTTCTACAACGTGGACGCCTTCAAGGAGGCGGGCGTCCCGCTGCCGCCCACCACCTGGACCGACAAGGGCTGGACATGGGACGACTTCCTCGCCACCGCGAAGAAGCTGACCGTGCCGGGCAAGCGCTGGGGCGTCCTCATGTACGACGACACCAGCGCCGAGACCACCTGCACCGTCAACAACGGCGACCCCACCGGCATCTACTCGGCCGACGGCAAGCGCTTCACCCTCGCGAGCCCGCAGGGCGTCGACGGCATCCAGTGGCTCGCCGACCTCACCAACAAGCACCACGTACAAGTCCCCTGGTCGCGTCTCCAGCCCGACAGCACCACCAACTTCGACGACTCGCTCTTCGTCCAGGGCAAGGTGGCGATGGTCTCGCGGGCGTACGGCATCGCCCCGTACTACTCGCAGAACGTCAAGGACTTCACCTGGGACATCGCCCCGATCCCCGGCAACCGGGGCCAGACCACCATCTCCACCATGATCGTGTGGGCGCTGCCCAAGCAGGGCCGCAACCATCACCAGGCGTGGCAACTGCTGAAGTTCCTCAGCGAGGGCCAGGGCGCCGAGATCCTGGCCCGCCAGCACAACTACGTACCCGCCAACCGCGAGGTCGCCAGGGGGCTGAAGAGCAACGGCCGCCCGCCCGCCCACCTCGGCCTGCTCTCCGAGGCCATCGAGCACGCCACCAACGAGAACGTGAGCCCCAACGTGGACCGGGCGCGCACCATCTACCGGCCCCAGCTCCAGCAGGTCTGGCTCGGCCAGAAGACCGCCGCCGAGGTGCTCGGCTCGGTCGAAAGCCGGGTCAACAAGGCACTCTCCGGCAAGTTCTGACCGCTCGCCCGCCAGCCCGACCGAGGGGAGAACCATGAAGATCACCAGGGTGGAGTCGATCGTCCTGCTCGACCAGTACCACCTGGTCAGGGTGTACACCGACGAGGGCGTCGACGGCGTGGGCGAGGTCAGCCCGATGAACGCGGCCGTCACCCACGCCATCGTCGAGAGCGCGCTCGCGCCGCTGCTCGTCGGCGAGAACCCCGCCGACATCGAGCGCCTGTGGCAGCGCATGTACTCCTGGCCCTACAAACTCGGCCCGATGGGCGCCCAGTTGGAGGCCATCGCCGGGGTCGACATCGCGCTGTGGGACATCGCGGGCAAGGTGGCGGGCCAGCCGCTGTATGAACTCCTCGGCGGCACCTACCGCAAGGCGCCCGAGGTGTACGCGAGTTCCATGAAGCGCGGGATGACGCCCGCCGAGGAGGCGGCACGCGCGGTGTCCTTCCAGGAGCAGGGCTACCGCGCGTACAAGATCCACTCGGCGACGCCCTGGATGGCCGACGACGGCTTCGACCAGACCCTCGACACCGTGCGGGAGATGCGGGCCGCGGTCGGCGACGACTTCGACATCCTCGTCGACGTCAACAACGCCTACTATCCGCACACCGCCGTGAAGACGGCCCGCGCCCTGGAGCAGTACGGCGTCTTCCACTTCGAGGAGCCGCTGCCGCCGCACGACCACGACGGCTACGCGGCGCTCGCCGACGCCGTCGACATCCCCATCGCCGGGGGTGAACAGGAGTACACCCGCTGGCAGTTCCGCGACCTCATCCTCCACGCCCGGCTCGACATCCTCCAGCCCGACGTCATCAAGTGCGGCGGCATCACCGAGTTCCGCAGGATCGCCGCGCTCGCCTCCACCTTCAACAAGCCGATCACCGTCCACAACACCCAGCCCACCATCGGCACCCTCGCCCATCTGCACCTGTGGATCTCCACGCCGAGCTGTGTGTACCCGCAGGAGTACAACATCGAGCCGAACCCGCTGCGCGACGAGACGCCCTTGTGGCGGCAGCCGGTGCTGCCCGAGGGCGGCCGGATGCGCGCGCCCGACGCACCGGGACTCGGCGTCGAGCTGGACGAGGACGTGCTGGCCCGGCTCCGCTCCACCTGACCGGCAGCACCGTGCCCCGGCGCGGTCCGGAGCCGGGACCGGCTTGGAGGTGCCCTCCGGTGGGCGGGAGGGGCGTGCCGGAGAGGACAATGACGTGTATGACGAGTGAATCCACGTTTCAGCCGGTCAAGTCGGCCGACCGGGCACTGGCCGTACTGGAACGCCTCGCCGCCACCCGCAGCCGGCGCACGCTGAGCGAGCTGAGCCGCGAACTGAACATCCCCATCAGCAGCCTGCACTCGATCCTGCGCACCCTGCAACGGCGTATGTGGGTCGAGGCCGACGAGACCGGGACCCGGTTCGGCATCGGTGTGCAGGCGCTGACGGTGGGCTCCGCGTATGTGCAGACCGACGACGTGGTGGCCCGCGCGCAGCCCGTGCTCGACTGGCTCAACGAGCAGACGGGCGAGACCGTCCACTACGGGCGCCTCGAAGGCTCCCACATCGTCTACCTGGCCAAACGGGAGTCGCACTACCAGCTCCGCATCTACTCGGCGGTCGGGCGCCGCATCCCCGCGCACGCGACGGCGCTCGGCAAGGCGATCCTCGCCGAGTACGGCGACGACGAGGTACGGGGGCTGCTGACCTGGCCGCTGCCCACCCTCACCAGCAAGACCCGCTCCGACGCCGCCGCGCTGCTGCGCGACCTGGCCACGGCGCGGCGGCTCGGCTACGCCACCGAGAAGGAGGAGAGCGACACCGGGCTCGGCTGCCTCGCGGTGGCCGTCCCCGACTGGCGCCGGGTCCGCGACGCGATCTCCCTCGCGGTGCCCACCGCCCGCCTCGGCCGCGAGCGCCGCGCGGAGCTGGCGGAGCTGCTGCTGACGGCGCGCAACACGCTGCGGGAGCGGATGACGGGACAGGCGCGGGAGGACGGGGGGTTCCTGCGGATTCTGGAGTAGGGCGGGAGGTTCCCGCGGTTGTCCGGGCGCGGCGGAGGAGCGGGGGCACCGTGGTGATGCCCGGGACCGGCAGTTTAGGAACGGTCGTTCTTGACTGATCGTTCCTCAACTGTCTATGGTGCTGTCCATGGGCAGACCGAGAGCGTTCGACGAGGACAAGGCGGTGCGCGCCGCCGTGGGCCTGTTCGGCGGACGGGCGTATGACGGTGTGTCCGTCGACGACCTCGTCGGCCACCTCGGCGTCCATCGCAACAGCCTGTACAAGACGTTCGGCAGCAAGCGCGGCCTCTACCTGGTCGCCCTGCGCCGTCACCTCGCCGACGACGTACGCCCGCTGCTCGACGACCTGGCAGGCGCGCCGGACGTCGCGGCCGTGCTGCGCCTTGTCACCTCGGCCGACCTCGGCCTGCTCCTCCTCGCGGCGGTGGAACGCGCGCCCGTCGACGCGGAGGTCGCCTCCGAGGTGCAGGCCGCCCTGGCCGCCGTCGACCAGGCCATTGTCGACGCGCTCGGCGTCCCCGCCGACCTCGCCGCCGCCCTCACCGCCGCGGCGCTCGGCATCCTCCTGCGCGGCAACCCCGACAACGCCGCCACCGCACTGACCCGGCACCTCGGCCCGCTCACCTGAAAAGGGAACCCGACATGGCACTGATACGTATCGACGGCGACGACCTCGTCGTCGTGATCGAGGGGCTCGACAAGCTCTGGGCCTTCAAGGGCAGTCTGACCATCCCCCTGGCCAACGTCCGCGGCGCGACCGCCGACCCCGGTATCGCCACCGAACCCAAGGGCATCCGCGCGCCGGGCTCCCGCGTGGCCGGTGTGATCACCGCGGGCACGTTCCACCAGGACGGCGAAAAGGTCTTCTGGGACGTCAGGGACCCGTCGAAGGCCGTCGTGGTCGAACTCGCCGACGAGCGGTACGCACGCCTGGTCCTCCAGGTCGACGACCCCCGCGCGGCGGTCGCCCTGGTCGAGAACGCCCTCGTCTGAGAGGAGGTGGTCCCATGTTTCGCCACTTGGCAGCGGCTCTGACGGCACTGACCATCGTCACCGCCGCCCCGGCCGGGGCGGCGTCGGGTCCCGTGCCCGCCACCGACCGCGAGGTCGTCTTCACGGCCGACGGTACGACCGTGTACGGCACCCTGCACATTCCCGTGCACCGCACCGGGCAACGGCTGCGGGCGGCACTGCTGCTGCCCGGCAGCGGACCCACCGACCGCGACGGCAACCAACCGCCCGGGTCCGTCCCCGACACCCTGGCCCAGGTGGCCGACGCGCTCGGCGGCGACGGGGTCGCCACGCTGCGGTTCGACAAGTACGGCACAGGACGCACCGGTCTCGGCGCCTACCAGGACCACCCGGAAGAACTCGACTACCCGGCGTTCGTCCGCCAGGCACGGGCCGCCTACGAGACGTTGCGCGATCAGCCGGAGACCGACCCGCACACGCTGCTGGTCGTCGGACACAGCGAGGGCGCGATGACGGCGCTGCTCCTGGGCGGCACCGTCCGCCCGCGCCCGGCCGGCCTCGCGCTCCTGCAACCGCAGGCGATCCGCCTGCTGGACCTGATCGCGCTCCAACTCAAGGCCCAGACCGCCGAGGCGGCCAGGGACGGCCACCTCACACCGGAGCAGCAACGCGCCATCGACGCCGCCGTCGACGCCGCAGTCACCTCCCTGCGCGCACACCGACCGGTCGACACCACCGGCCTGCCCACCGCGCTCGCCCAGCTCTTCGACGGGCTCCAGGGCTCCAACGCCCGGTTCGTGGAAAGCGACGACGCCGTCTACCCACCGGACGCCGCCGCCGCGCTCCGTCCTGGCACCAAGGTGCTGCTGACATGCGGCACGAACGACACCCAGGTCTCCTGTGCCACGACGAACGCCCTGACGAACGCGCTGCGTCACGCGCACACCGGGCGACCGGGCCGAGTGACGCTGCCGGGAGTGGACCACCTCCTGCACGACACCGGCCACCAGGACACCCTCGCGCCACCCGTGCTCGACACCCTGCGCGGGCTCACACGGCACTGACGCCGACCGCGGACACCCCCGCCCTCCGGCGCCCCGACCGCACGGGCCCGCCCGGCGCTCACACCCACCGGGAGGACGCCGGGCTCCCACCCACCGTCTGCCGCCGGTCCTTCACACCCACCGGTACACCAACTCGGGCCGCCCCACCTGCCCGTACTGCGGGCTTCTGGCCGCGCGGCCGACGGCGGCCAGATGCTCCAGATAGCGGCGGGCGGTGATCCTGGAGATACCGACCGACCGCGCGGCGGACGCCGCCGTCACCCCCTCGGGAGCCTCCCGCAGCACCCGCGTGACCTGTTCGAGGGTGGGCGCGCTCAGCCCCTTCGGCAGGGCGGCGGGCGCGGGGGAGCGCAGGGCGGCGAGCGCCCGGTCCACCTCGTCCTGGCCGCTGGCCTCGCCGCTGGCGGCGCGGTACCCGGCGTACCGTTCGAGGCGGTCGCGCAGGGTGCCGAAGCTGAAGGGCTTCAGCACGTACTGGACCACCCCGAGCGACACCCCCTCGCGCACCATCGCCAGATCGCGCGCCGAGGTGACCGCGATGACGTCGGTGTCGTGGCCCGCCGCGCGCAGCGCCCTGGTGAGCTGGAGGCCGTGCCCGTCCGGCAGGTTCAGATCGAGCAGCACCAGGTCGACGGGGGTGCGCTCCAGCTCCCGCAGGGCCGCGGCGGCGGTGTGCACCGTCGCCACCGCGGTGAAGCCGGGCACCCGGCCCACGTAGAGGGTGTGCGCGTCGGCCGCGATGGGGTCGTCCTCGACGACCAGCACCCGCAGCGCCCCTTCGCGCCGACCGCCGCCCGCACGCTCCCGGCGCCCCCCGCCACGCTCACGCCCCTCGGTCATCGGGCCCTCTCCTCCAGAGCGGAGCCGCCTTCCACACTGTCCCCCGTGGAGCGGCCCGGTGTCGTGATCGGCAGGGTGACGGTGAACCTGGCCCCGCCCTCCTGCGGCCTGTCGAGGCCGAGGGTGCCGCCGCCCCTGGTCACGGCCTGCCGTACCAGCGCGAGCCCGAGGCCGCGGCCCCGGGGCCCGGCCGGCTTGGTCGACCAGCCGCGCCTGAACACCGCGTCCGCGTGTGCGGGATCGACGCCGGGGCCCGTGTCCCGCACGGACAGGGTCACCGCGCCCGCACCGGTGCGCGCGGTGACGGTGACACGCGCGCCCGGGGTGCCACGGGCGGCGTCGATGGCGTTGTCGATCAGATTGCCGAGCACCGTCACCAGGTCCCTGGCCGACAGCGCCTGCGGCAGCACACCGTCGTCGAGCCGGGTGTCGTCGGAGACGACCAGCTCCACCCCGTGCTCCTTCGCCTGCGCCGCCTTGCCCAGCAGCAGCGCGGCGAGCACCGGTTCGCGCACCGCGCCCACCACCCGGTCGGTCAGCGTCTGCGCCAGTTCCAGCTCCGCGGTCGCGAACTCCACGGCCTCGTCCGCGCGGTCAAGCTCGATCAGCGAGACCACGGTGTGCAGCCGGTTGGCCGCCTCGTGAGCCTGGGAGCGCAGCGCCTGGGTGAAGTCGCGCTCGGAGTTCAGCTCGCCGGTGATCGCCTCTATCTCGGTGTGGTCGCGCAGGGTGACGACGGTGCCGCGGCGTGCGCCGCTGGCGACCGGGGAGGTGTTCACCACCAGCACCCGCTCCGCGGTCAGGTGCAGCTCGTCCACGCGCGGCTCGTCCGCGAGCAGCGCCCCGGTGAGCGAGGTCGGCAGCCCGAGGTCGGCGACCGGGCGGCCCACCGCGTCGGCGCCGAGGCCCAGCAGATCGCGGGCGCCGTCGTTGATCAGCGCGATCCTGCGCAGCTCGTCCAGCATCAGCAGGCCCTCCCGTACCGCGTGCAGCGCCGCCTGGTGGTAGGCGTGCATCCGGCCGAGGTCGGCGGCGTTCATCCCGTGGGTGTGGCGGCGCAGCCGGGCGTTGACGACGTATGTGCCGACGCCGCCGAGGGCCAGCGCGCCGAGCGCCACGCCCGCCACCGCCACGAGCTGCCCGCGGGCCCGCGCGCTGATCCGCTCGATGGTGATGCCCGCGCTCACCAGACCGACCACCCGCCGCCCGGGGCCGTACACCGGGGTGACGACGCGCACCGAGGGGCCGAGGGTGCCGGTGTAGGTCTCCGCGAAGGTGCGGCCCGCCACCGCGGGCGCGATGTGCCCGAGGAAGCGCCGGCCGATCTGCCGCTCGTCGGGGTGGGTCCAGCGGATGCCCGTCGGGCTCATGATCGTCACGAAGTCGACGCCGGTACGGCGCTGGACGTCGGTCGCGTACGGCTGGAGCGCGCGGGGCGGGTCGGCGCCGCCGATGGCGGTGCGGACCTCGGGGGCGGCGGCGACGGCGGTCGCGGCGGCCGTCGCCTGGCGGCGGGCCGCGCCCTCCGCCTGGTCGTGGTCGCTCAGGTACGTGAACAGGGCGCAGCCCGCCACCACGACGGTCACCACCGCGGCCTGCATCGCGAAGAGCTGTCCCGCAAGACTGCGGGGACGGAGCGGGCGCATGTCGGCCAGTGTGCCCGACCGGGCCGCCGCGAACTCAATGAACGTAAACGTGACACGTCTCACTGGCTGGGAGATGGTCACCGGGATCGATCCGCCGCCGGGACGTGAGCCGCACGTACCGCGCGTCACCGGAGTTCCGGTACGCCGCCGTCGTCACCAGGAGGAGCCGTGGCCGACCCCGAGACCGCCGCGAGGACCGCGCGGCGCGACCGCACCCACTATCTGTACATCGCCGTCGTCGTCGCGGTGCTGCTCGCCATCGCCGTCGGCTTCGCCGCCCCGGACTTCGCCACCGAGCTGAAGCCACTCGGGACCGGCTTCGTCAGCCTCATCACCATGATGATCTCGCCGATCATCTTCTGCACGATCGTGCTGGGCGTCGGCTCGGTGCGCAAGGCGGCCAGTATCGGCAAGGTCGGCGGGCTCGCGCTCGGCTACTTCATCGTGATGTCCGCGGTGGCGCTCGCGATCGGCCTCGTCGTCGGCAACCTGCTGCACCCCGGCGACGGCATGCACCTGACGGACGCGGTGCGCGACGTCGGCCACACCGCCGCCAAGGACGCCGACGAGGGCCCGGTCGACTTCGCGCTCGGCATCATCCCGAAGACCCTGGTGTCCGCGTTCACCGAGGGCGAGGTGCTCCAGACGCTGCTGGTGGCGCTGCTCGTCGGCTTCGCGCTCCAGGCCATGGGCAAGACGGGGCAGCCGGTGCTGCGCGGCGTGGAGCACATCCAGCGGCTGGTGTTCCGGGTGCTCGGCATGGTCATGTGGGCCGCCCCGATCGGTGCGTTCGGCGCCATGGCCGCGGTCGTCGGCGAGACCGGCGTGGACGCGCTCAAGGCGCTCGGCACGATCATGCTCGGCTTCTACGTGACCTGTCTGCTGTTCGTGATCGTGGTGCTCGGCACCGTGCTGCGGCTGGTCACCGGATACAACCTCTTCCAGCTTCTGCGCTACCTGGGCCGCGAGTTCCTGCTGATCCTCTCCACCTCCTCGTCCGAGTCGGCGCTGCCGCGGCTCATCGCGAAGATGGAGCACCTGGGCGTCAGCCGCCCGGTCGCCGGCATCACCGTGCCCACCGGCTACTCCTTCAACCTCGACGGCACCATGATCTACCTGACGATGGCCTCGCTGTTCATCGCGGACGCGCTCGACCGCCCGATGGGCATCGGCGAGCAGATCGGGCTGCTGCTGTTCATGATGGTGGCGTCCAAGGGCGCGGCGGGCGTGTCGGGTTCGGGCATCGCGGTGCTCGCGAGCGGCCTCCAGTCGCACAAGGCGGCGCTGGTGGACGGGGTCGGCCTCATCGTCGGCGTGGACCGCTTCATGAGCGAGGCCCGCGCCCTCACCAACTTCGCGGGCAACGCGGTGGCCACCCTGCTCATCGGCACCTGGACCGGCGAAGTCGACAGGGAGCGGGCCCGCCGGGTCCTCGCCGGAGAACTCCCCTTCGACGAACGCACGTTGCTGGACTCCGGAGAACAAGAGCCCCCGTCGACGACCACACCCCAGACCCCACCCCCCGAGCCCCCGACCTCCGAAGCGACCACCCCCACCCCCGCAAAAGCCTGACCCACCCCCAAACATCCCCTTCCACCCCCAAACGGCCCCACCCACCCCCGAACCCCCCGTGGGGGTGGGTGGGGCTTTGGGGGTTGTGTGTTGGGGGGGAGCGGTTCCGCTTTCTCCGTACGGTCGCGTCCCTCGCCGCGCGCACGAGCGAGAGTCGGCGTTTGACGGCGGGGTGGGCGCCGCCGAGTCAGCGCAGGACGAGGGCGAGCAGCACGAGCACTCCCACCCCCACAGCAAGCAGCCGCACGGCCTGCCGCCAGTAGTCGCTGCCCCGCAGTTCCCGCGCGGACTCGGACCGCCAGCTCCGAAGCGCGGACCGCAGCAGCGCCGTCACGGTTTCACCCATGGCCGCCTTCGCCTCGTCGAGCGGGCCGGGTACCGGGTCGATCCGGTCGTCCGGTCGGGCCTCCTCGTGCGTCCGAGCACGGTGCCGGGCACGGTCGGCACGGGCCCCGATCGTGTCACCGCGGTCGGGGAAAGTAAGGCGGCAGGCGTCGCATCTGTAGGCGTAGCGCACGAACGGGACGGTAGCGGGTACCGTCGGCGGGCGGGGTCCTTTCCATGGGATTGAGTGCATACGCGATGAGTGTGCGCCCTGCCGCGCCTGCACGGCATGCGCCGTTAGGTGCCGGACAACGGATATCTCCAAGATCGCCCGTATCGAGCCTTGGCCACCACAATTACGGCCTCTGGTGGCACGGCACGTCACCGCACCTCGTGCGGGCATGAACGACCGGGCACCGCGAGCGACGGGTTCGGGCACATCGCGGACGGCGTGGGTATCGTCTGCCTTTCACGGATCAGGGGGAGTGGACCATGGCAAAGGGCTGTCGGGACTGTAAGACGTGTACGAAGGCTGCGATTCCGCGGATGTTTCAGTCGCTTGCGGTGGGGCTGATGTACCTGTGCACGGTGGGGATCGCGTACGTGATCAAGAAGGGGCTGATGCGGCACTGCCCCCAGTGCGCCCACCTCCTGCGCCGCCACGCCCGCCGCCGCGACGGCTCGTTCGTCGACTGAAACCGGCAGCGGTCGGCCTGGCCTGTTGGATACGGGGCCATGTCGCGCGTGGGGGCCTCGATAACCCCTATAGGCCGGAGGGCTTCTGACGTACCGTTGTATCGAGGGCAAATGCCCCTACCGGCGGCGCGTCGCGGGTCTGTGGCGTGGGGAAAACGCCGTCAGGACATGCATGAGGGGATGTGGGCGGCGTGACTCAGCCCTGGGAAGCCGACCCATCTGCCGTGTTCGTCCGTCGCCTGGGCGAGTCGCCACAGGCACTCGGCACCACCTCGGGGAAGGACGGCTGTCCCGACCTCTGGGAGCTGAGCAATGGAGACGTCGCGGTGATCGGACGCGACCTCACCGACGTCCTCCGTGGCCGTCTGCCCGAGGAAGCGTCGGTGCGCGCCGACGAGCGGATAGTAGTGATTCCCGGAGAGACGCTTCGCTCGGCGAAGCCGGACATCGCCGATGCCTGAGTCGCACCCGCCGCGCCTTCCGGCGTCCGTCCTGGGGCAAAAGGCGTATCGAGAGGACTTCGCCGCACGCGACGCCCGGATCACCGATCGTTCCTCGTGGAAGTTGGAGCGCCGCCAGCATTTCCAGGAGCCCGGTGACGCCAGTTGGGAGGCTTTTCGCCGGGGCGACTGGGAGGAGTCCCTACGGCTCATGGGATCTCACCGTTCGGCGCTGCTCAAGGCCGTACAGGAGGAAGAGGGCCGGGGTAATCCGTTCCGCCGGGTACGCGTCGTCGAGGAACCGCTCACGCCCTATATGCAGTGGGAACTCAATGCCCTGCGCGTGCAGGCCGAATGCGGCCGTTCTGTACGGGTGGTGCACGCCGGCCGGCTCGCGGCCCTGGAGAGGGACCAGGTGCTGCCCGAGGTCGTCGTACTGGGCGGGCAGGTCCTCTACGAGGTCCGGTACGCGCACGCCGGGACGCTGGAAGGCGGAATCCGGTACCTGGACCCGGCATTGGCGCAGGAGTGGGAGAACTTCATTCGCGAGTTGCACGCGGAAGGCGAGGACGTGGAGGTGTACGTGGAACGAGCCGTCTCCGGGCTTCCGCCGCCCATGGCGGAAGGGTAGAAGATCAGCTCACCCCAGGAACCGGAGAACACCCCGGGAAGCACCCGCTCCACCATGTCGGGAACGTCCCGGGACGTCGTACAGGCCGGTGCCGTCAGCGGCGGCATCCACTTCCACGATCAGCACGACACCGTCACCCGCCCCAGGCAACTTCCCCGCGTGGCGAGAATATTCATCAACCGCTCCCACGAGCTGCGGCAACTCGACGCCCTCACGGAAGCGCAGGACGCGCAGAACGGCGCGGGGCTGTGTGTCGTCACCGGTACCGCGGGGGCGGGCAAGACCGCGCTTGCCCTGCGCTGGGCACACGGCGTCCAGGAGCGATTCGCCGACGGCACGCTGTACGTGAATCTGCGTGGATACGACCCCGGCCCCCCGATCGCCGCCTACGAAGCTCTGCGGCGCTTCCTGCTCGCGCTGGGTGCCCCCGCCGCCGCCATGCCCGACGACACGGAATCAGCGTCCGCGCTGTACCGCTCACTGCTGGCCGAGCGCCGCGTGCTCATCGTCCTGGACAACGCGGCAGGCGCCGCCCAGGTGCGCCCGTTGCTGCCCGGCGCCTTCGGATGCCTGGTGCTGATCACCAGCCGGGGGCACCTGTCCGGTCTCGTGGTGCGCGACGGCGCACGGCGGCTGTCTCTCGACACCTTCCCGGAGGACGAGGCGGTGGCCCTGCTGCGCGGCCTCATCGACGACTACCGCAGCGGCGATACCCTTGAACAACTGACTGAGCTGGCCCGACTGTGCGCGCGGCTGCCGCTGGCGCTGCGGGTCGCCGCCGAGCGGGCCGTGAGCAGTCCCCATCTGAGTCTTGAGGAGATGATCGAAGACCTGCGTGACGAATCGGCGTTGTGGGACGCGCTCAGCACCGGTGGCGGAGCGGACGACGAGGCGGTGCGCTCGGTTTTCGCCTGGTCATACCGTGCCCTGCCGCCGGACGCCGCGCGTCTGTTCCGGCTGCTCGGCCTCCACCCCGGCCCCGAGATCTCCCTGGAGGCGGCGGCCGCCCTGGCGGCGTCCTCCGCGCGTCGTACGCGGCAGCAGCTCGACCTCCTCGTCGGAGCCCATATGGTGCAGCAGAGCGGCCCCGGACGATACGAGTTCCACGATCTGCTGCGCGCCTATGCCGCCGACGAGGCGCAGACCGACGAGCCCGAGGCGGAGCGCCGGGCCGCGCTGGTCCGGGTGCTTGACTGGTACTTGCACAGCGCGGACGCGGCACAGACCCTGCTCGAACCGGCGGAGGAGCACCTGGCGCTCGACCCGGCGGCGCAGGGTGTCGCTCCGGTGAGCTTCACGGAGTACGACCAGGCCGTCGACTGGGCCGAGCGGGAGCAGCCCAACTTCCCTTCCGCGGTCCGGGCGGCCGCGAACGCGGGCATGGACCGCCATGCCTGGTTGCTCGCCGCCGTTCTCTGGAACGCGAAGTCCCCCTCCTCGACCGTGGGCGAATGGACGCCGCTCGGACGTGTCGGCCTGGAGGCGGCGCGGCGCATCGGCGAACCGGCAGGCGAGGCCCTGCTGCTCGACGATCTGGGCTTCGCGCACACCATGACCAACCAGTTGGACGAGGCAGCCGAATACCACACCGCGTCCTTCTCCGTGCGCAGGGCAACGGACGACAGAAGCGGGATGGCGACATCGCTCAACGCCCTGGGACTCGTCCACCGGCGCAGACGGCGACTCCGCGAGGCCGCGGCCGCCTTCCTCGAAGCCGAGGAGCAGTTCCGGGCGTGCGGGGAGACCCACTGGCAGGTCGTCTCCTCCACCAACCTCGCACTCGTCCGCTTCGACGAAGGGGACCTGGCGGATGCCGCGGCACGCGCCGAGCACGCACTCACCCTCCATCGAACACGCAACGACAAACGCAGCATGGGTAATGCCCTGTGGATTCTGAGCGGAGTCCGTCTCGACCAGGGCGAGACCGATGCCGCGCTGCAAGCCGCCCAGGAGGCCGTGGAGCTGGCCCTCGATCTGCGCAACCAGACCGCTGAAGCCGCCTGGCTGCTCGCTCTGGGAAACGCCCAACTGGCCGCCGGGACACTCCAGGAGGCGCTGGCGTCCTACCATCGGTCCGCTGTTCTGCACCGCAGGCTGGGGGAGCGCAGCCGAGAGGCGCAGGCATGGCGAGGAGCCGGGGAGACGTACCATCGGCTCGGCCGTGACCGGGAAGCCGCGGACTTCCTGAAGCAGGCGGCCGCCACGCATCGCGAACTTGGCGAGGACTGGCAACTGGCATGCACCCTGAGAGCGCACGCGGAAGCCGTGGTCGGGCACGCTCCCCAGGAGGCCCGTCGCTACTGCGGCGAAGCCCAGGAACTGACAAGCCAGTACACAGACGCACGCGCCCTGTCGCTGCGTCGGTACCTGGCTTCCCTGATGCGCGGGGCATAGGCGTACACGGGCGGTCAGTTGTGGGCGTGTGGCTGTGGGTGAGGCAAGCGGGGCTTCGGGCTTCGTGGTGGGATCGGGTGCCTTCACCATCTCAACACGTTGCTCCGGGGGTATCGATGACGCCCCGTCAGCTCGACTGATTGACCAGCTACTTCCGGTATCCCGCCACCCTCGCCCCCGTACAACCTGAACGCATCCCGTGGGAAAAGTGGTGGACGGGTGGGTTGAGGCGACAGGAGGTGGCGTTATGGTTCAGACCAGCCGTGCGTCGATGGGCACCCGGTCGGCGGGCGGTCACCCCCCACACCCGTGCACCGCGCGCCTCCCCGAGGGCCGGTGCGCACCGGCCTGAGGAGCGCTCATGAGCCATGGAAGAAAGCACCCACGCCGCACCGTCAGCCGCCGCACCCTCCTGACCGCGGCGCTCGGGGCGACCGCGGTCGCCGCCGGTGGCGGGGTGGCGGTGGGGGCCGGGCGGGGCGGCGCCGCGCGGGCCGCCGCCGCGCCCGATCTGGGACCGAACGTCTCGGTCTTCGACCCGTCGATGTCCGCGCAGGACATCCAGGCCAGGCTCGACGAGGTCTTCGCCTCCCAGGAGAAGAACCAGTTCGGCACCGAGCGCTTCGCCCTGCTGTTCCAGCCCGGCACCTACCAGGTCGACGCCAACATAGGCTTCTTCACCCAGATCGCGGGCCTCGGACTCAGCCCCGACGACGTCACCATCGAGGGCGCCGTGCACGCCGAGGCCGACTGGTTCGACGGCAACGCCACCCAGAACTTCTGGCGTTGCGCCGAGAACCTGTCGGTCACCCCGGCGGGCGGCTCCGACCGCTGGGCGGTCTCCCAGGCCGCGCCGTACCGCCGTATGCACCTGCGCGGCTCGCTCGCGCTCGACGACGGCGGCTGGTCGAGCGGCGGCTTCATCGCGGACAGCAGGATCGACGACACCGTGCTGCCCGGCGGCCAGCAGCAGTGGATGACCCGTAACTCCGCGCTGGGCGGCTGGGACGGCAACGGCAACTGGAACATGGTGTTCGTCGGCACCGGCAACCCGCCGGGCGGCGACTGGCCCGACGCCGCGTACACCCGCGTCGACCGCACCCCCGTCGTGCGCGAGAAGCCCTTCCTGTACGTGGACGGCGACGGCGCCTGGGCGGTGTTCGTGCCCGCGCTGCGCACCGACACCAGCGGCACCTCATGGGAGGGCGGCGACCCCGAGGGCGACTCGATCCCGCTCGACGACTTCCTCGTCGCACAGCCGGGCGCCACCGCCGCCGACCTCAACGCGGCGCTCGCCGACGGCAGGCACCTGCTGTTCACACCGGGCGTCCACCACCTCGACGACACCCTGAGGATCACCCGCCCCGACACCGTCGTCCTCGGCCTCGGGCTCGCCACCCTCACCCCCGACGACGGTGTCACCGCCCTCACGGCCGACGACGTCGACGGGGTGAAGATCGCGGGCATCCTCGTCGACGCGGGCACCACCGAGTCCGCGGCGCTCGCGGTCATCGGGACCGAGGGCGCCTCGGCCGACCACTCCGCCAACCCCACCTCGCTGCACGACGTGTTCTTCCGCGTCGGCGGCGGCAGCGCCGCGAAGGCGCGGCAGAGCCTGGTCGTCAACAGCCGCCACGTCATCGGCGACCACCTGTGGATCTGGCGCGCCGACCACGACAAGGACGGCGGCGGCCTCACCGGCTGGACCACCAACCCGGCCGCCGAGGGCCTGATCGTCAACGGCGACGACGTGACCATGTACGGCCTGTTCGTGGAGCACTACCAGCAGTACCAGGTGCGCTGGAACGGCGAGCGCGGACGCACCTACTTCTTCCAGAACGAGATGCCCTACGACCCGCCGGACCAGGCCGCCTGGATGAACGGCGACACCCTCGGCTACGCCGCGTACAAGGTGGCGGACGGGGTCGGCAGCCACGAGGCGTGGGGGCTCGGCAGCTACTGCTTCTTCAGCGCCAACCCCGACGTGGTGGCCGAGCGCTCCTTCGAGGTGCCCGACACCGCGGACGTCAGGCTGCACCACCTGGTGATCCTCACCCTCGGCGGCGCGGGCACCATCAACCACGTCGTCAACGACACCGGTGGCCCCGTGAACCCCGACTCGATGAGCGCCCGGGTCACGGACTACCCGGGCTGACCCGGCGGCCCCGCCCGCGCCGCGGCCCGTCCCGCCGGGCGGGGCTACTCCCGCAGGAACGCTACTCCCGCAGGAGCGCCGTGCACACACACGCCCTGTTGCCCTCCGGGTCGGCGAGCACGGTGAACGACGGGGCCCCGGCGTCGTCGACCACCGTGCCGCCTGCCGCGACGGCGGCGGCGATGCGCGCGTCGGCCACCTCGGGGGCGAGCCACACGTCGAGGTGCCAGCGCTGACGCGGGGCGGTGTGCGGGTCCGTGTCCTGGAACCACACCGGGGGCACGCGGTTCGCCGGGTCGAAGACGGTGTCGGTGACCAGGGGGCGCGCCTCGCCCGACAGCAGCGCGGACCAGAAGGGGGCGAGCGCGGGGGCCGCTGCCGCGTCGAGGGCCAGTTCCACCTGGGTCACCTCGCCCGGCACCGCCGCGAGGCCCCGCTCGCGGGCCAACGCGCTGACGGCACGGGCCAGTTCGAGATCGGCGGTGGTGACCCACCGGGCGCCCGTACCCTCGTCGACGGTGCACAGCGCCACGTCGACATGACCGCCGCCGAGCCGGATCTCGTGGACGGTGTGGTGCGCGGCTTCGGCCGCCGCGGTGACCGCCGCCGCGAACGCCGCGGCGGCCGGGGCGTCGGCGGCGCGATAGCGCGCGGCGAGCGGCTGCGCCAGCTTCCGCCAGTCGGCGAGCGTGCCGTCCGCGACCGCCGTGAGGATGTCCTGCGTGCCGATTCTCTCCATCCCCGCATGATGGCACCGCCCACTGACACCACCCCCTGACACCGGCACCCGGCACGGACCTGCGGCACCGACCCCGCCCGCCCCCGCCACCGCCGGGGCGCCGACCTGCGCGGCCCGGCGAGTATCTTGATGTCAAGGATTCTGTGCGGGCGACGAGGAAAGGTGCTGCGGCGGCGATGGTGAGAGGGCGCCCGCGGTGAGGGCGGGCAGGGAACGCAGCGACACCGCAGGCGACCGGGACACCGCCGCTGAACACGCTCAGACCCGCTACGCCTGGCGGGTCCTCTCGGTCACCAGCCTCGGGGTGCTGCTCTCCGGCACCAACACCTCGACGCTCGATGTGGCACTGCCCGTGGTCGCCCGGCACTTCTCCGCGAACGCCACCCAGGCGTCCTGGATCGTGCTGTCGTACATGCTGGTCAACACGGTCCTCATCCTCGTCTTCGGGCGGGTCGCCGACATCGTGGGCAGACGGCGTCTTTACTTCGTGGGGCTCGGCATCCTGACCGGCGCGAGCGTGCTGTGCGGCTTCGCGCCGAACGCCGTCACCCTCGCCGCCTTCCGGGCGCTCCAGGCGGTCGGCGCGGCGGCCATCATCACCAACACCACCGCGCTGCTCACGGACGCCTTCCCCGCCCGGCTGCTGAGCACCGGGCTCAGCTTCAACGTCACCGCCGCTGCGGCGGCCCAGGTCGCGGGCCCGCTGGTGGGCGGGGCGCTGGCGAGCACCCTCGGCTGGCGCGCCGTCTTCTGGTTCAACGTGCCCGTGGGGATCGTCGGCCTGCTGTGGGCCGCGCGCACGCTGCGGCCCGACCGGGGCGGGCGCCGCCGCGAGCCGTTCGACCAGGTCGGCGCGGTGCTCACGTTCACCCTCATCGGGGGCCTCGTCCTGGCGCTCTCCGAGGGCGGCGCGCTCGGCTGGTCGAGCCCCCCTGTGCTGGTCGGCGCCGGGCTCTGCGTGGTGTCGCTGCCGCTGTTCCTGTGGACCCAGCGGCGGCGCCCGTACCCCATGCTCGACCTGACGATGTTCGCCGACCGGGCGCGCTCGATGGCGTACGCGAGCACCCTGCTGATGTCGGTCGCGCGCTTCGCGGTGGTGCTGCTGATCGCGCTCTACCTCCAGGCGGCCACCGGCGCCGACCCCTTCCAGGCCGGGCTGCGGGTGATCCCGGTGGCCGCGGGCATGTCGCTGGCCTCGCCGCTGGCGGGGCGGCTCGCCGCGCGCTATCCGACCCGCTGGGTGTCGAGCGCGGGCATGGCCATCGCGGCGGCCGGGCTCGCCGTCCTCGCCGCGACGCTCTCGCCCACCCTCGGCTACCCCGTCATCGGCGGCTGTCTGCTCGCCGTCGGTGTCGGCTCTGCCGTCTTCCTCACCCCCAACACCAGCTCCATCATGGGCGGTGTCGAGCCCGGGCGGCGCGGGATCGCGAACGGGGTGCGGTCGATGTTGCAGAACACCGGGTACGTGGTCAGCACCGCGCTGTCGCTCGCCATCGTCACCAGCCCGCTGGCACCCCACGAGAAGCGCGCCGCCTACGCCGGCACCCTCTCCCGCCTCTCGGGCGCCGCGCTCGACGCCTTCACCACGGGCTACCGCGTCGCCCTCACGGTGCTGGCCGGCACCTGCCTCCTCGGCATGCTGCTCTCGCTGACCCGTAACGCGGGACGGAGGGTGGGCGTGCGGGGGTGAGCCGGTGGCCGGGAGTGAGCCGGGGGGCTCCGGGCGTGGGTGACCGCGTCGTGGGGTGGGTGGTATCCGCGCCGCGGGATGGCGACCGTGGTGGGTGGCGGTGTGCGTGCGTGGGTGGGTGTCGGCGTCCGCGGTACGGGGCCGTACTCGTGGCGCCGGTCAGTGCTCGTGCGGCCGGGGGCGGGTCTCCTCGAAGGAGCGCTCCCCGTGTACCGCCAACTCCGCGAGTGCGGCGGTGACATCGCCCGCGCGCACCAGGTCGAGGAGCCTGCCGTGGCGTGCCGCGTGCTCCCGCAGGTCCTCGTAGAACCGCTCGCGCGCGATCAGGTTCCGCGACATGCACAGCAGCAACTGCTGCTGGACCGAGGCGTAGATGGCCTCAAGGCGGCTGTGCCTGGCGATCCTGATGAGCCGGGAGTGGAACTCGTAGCCCGCCTGTACCAGGGCGCCGCGGTCGTCCGCCGCCGCGCACGCCTCCATCTTCTCGAACGCGGCCTGCGCCGGGTCGAGCAGCGCGGGGTCGGCGACCGGTATCCCGATCTCGAACGCCATGCGCTCCAGCGCGGACCGCAGCGTCAGGATCTCGAAGACGTCCTGGTCGGTGAGGGTGGCGACGAAGGCGCCGCGGCGCGGCTGCGAGGTCACCAGGCCCTCGTTCTCCAGGAGCCGCAGCGCCTCGCGGAGCGGGGGCCTGCTGATGGCGAGTTCCTCGGTCAGGCGCTCCTCGAAGAGCCGTTCCCCGGGCTGGAGTTCACCGGCGAGGATGCGTCCGCGGATGGACTCCACGGCCAGTGACACCAGGCTCGGGGCGCGCAGCACGCGGCCGTCCCTCCCGGCCCCGTCACTCCCGCCGATCGACGTCATGCCGCCCCTCCCGCCGCTGCCCGGCTGCTCACTTTATCCGCTGTCGAAGCCCTTGCCGCGCCCTCTTGTCTGCTGTAGACAATAGACGCGGTTCACTTGTAGACAATAGACGCAGCGGAGAGACGGTGCCGCGGAGCCGGTCGGAACGCGGCCTCGCCTCTCCGGAGTTCATCCAGATCCATCCAGTTCCATCCAGTGCAAGCCGGAATTCATCCAGCTCAAGGGCGAGGGAGGATGGCGCGTGGCGCGGACAACTGCGGGGCCCGCCGTCGGTCTTGTGGGACTCGGGAACCTGGGCCAGGCCATCGGGCTGCATCTGCTGGCGGCGCGGCGGCGCGTGTGCGTGCTGGACAGGTCCCCGGAGCGCACGGCCGTGCTGACGGAGGCGGGGGCGCGCGAAGCGTCGCCCGGTGAGCTTGCCGAGTGCGGTGTCGTGGCGTTCGCCGTCCCCGACGAGCGTGCGATCCAAGAGGTGTTGGGCGGCGGGCTCCTCGAAGGTCTCGGGCCCGGCCGCACCGTGGTGGTGCACAGCACCGTACTGCCGGAGCGCACAAGGGAGTTGGCGGCGCTCGTCACGGCGCGCGGCGCCTGCTACGTGGACGCGCCGGTCACCGGGGGCGCCGAGCGGGCGCGCCGCGGCAAACTCGCCGCCTTCGTCGGCGCCGAGGCGCCCGCGCTCGCCGCCGTGCGGCCCTACCTCGACACGGTGGCGGCCGAGGTGCACCACCTCGGCCCGGTCGGCGCGGGCGCCGCCGTCAAACTCGCCAACCAGCTCGTCATGTTCGCCGCGCTCGGCGGCGTCCTCGACGGCATCCGCCTCGGCGCCGCGTACGGCGTCGGCGAGGAGGCGCTGCTGGGGGCGCTGTCCACCGGCACCGCCGACACCTGGGTCGGGCGCAACTGGGGCTTCTTCGACCGTGTCGCGTGCGACTACGACGCGGCCGGGGTCCCGGCCGACGACCGGCCCTGGCGCAAGGACCTGCGCGAGATCGTGGCGGCGGCCGGTGCCGCGGGGACCCCGGCACAACTCGCCACGCTCCTCGCGGACACCGTCGCCACACCCCTCGAAGCCCATGCCGCGCAGGGCGCGGAGGCCGCGGAGCCTGTGGGTGCCGCAGAGTCCGAGGGGGCCGAGCAGGGAGAGGCGGGAGGCCGATGAGTGTCACCGGGGGGCTGGTCCCCGCCGTCAGCGGCACACCCGGCGCCACCACCGCCCACCGACGGCGCCGTACGACGCGCTCCCGGGATGGCCGCGCCGCCCTCGGCTTCCTCGCGCCCTGGCTGATCGGCATGGCCTGTCTGACGCTCGGCCCGATGGCGTACTCGCTCTACCTCTCCTTCACCCGCTACGACCTGCTGAGCAGCCCGCACTGGGTCGGAGCGCAGAACTTCACCCAGATGTTCTCCGACCCCCGCTTCCTCAGCGCCGCCCAGGTCACGGCCGTCTACGTCGTGGTGTCCGTGCCCGTGGTGCTCGTGGTGTCGATGCTGGTGGCGCTGCTGCTGAACAGCGGCATCCGTTTCATCACCGCGTACCGCGCGCTGATCTACCTGCCGTCGCTGCTCGGCGCGAGCGTCGCGATCGCCACCCTCTGGCGGCAGATCTTCGGCGCCGACGGACTGCTCAACAACGCCCTGCACTCGGCGGGCGTCGAGCACGGGAGCTGGATCGGCGACCCGCGCACCTCCCTGCTGGTGATCATCACGCTGAACGCCTGGGCGTTCGGCTCCACGATGATCATCTTCCTGGCGGGGCTGCGGCAGGTCCCGCGCGACCAGCACGAGGCGGCGATGGTCGACGGCGCGGGCCGGCTGCGGCGGTTTCGCAGCATCACCCTCCCGCACCTGAGCCCCCTCGTCTTCTTCAGCCTGCTGCTCGACACCGTCCACGCCTTCCAGGCGTTCACCAGCGCCTACGTGGTGAGCGGCGGCGACGGGGGACCGGCCGACTCGACGCTCTTCTACACCCTCTACGTCTACCAACAAGGCTTCACCCAGCTGAACATGGGCTACGCGTCCGCGATGGCGTGGCTGCTCGTCGTGGTGCTCGCCGTGTTCACCGGCCTGCTCTTCCTGACCGCGCGCTTCTGGGTGCACTACGGAGACCGATGATGGCGACGACGACCACCGGGCCCGCGCCCGCCCTCGCCCGCAGGCTGCGCCCCGTGCGCGGCGCGCTCGCCGTGGGGGTCATCCGCCACGCGCTGCTGATACTCGTGCTGTTCGCGCTGCTCTATCCCCTGCTGTGGATGGTCGCGGCGTCGTTCCGCCCCAACTCGGAGATCTTCTCCAGCCTCGGCCTCTTCTCCCGCCACTACACCCTGGGCAACTACGCGGCCGGCTGGTCGGGCGGATCGCTGCGGTTCTCCCGGTACTTCCTCAACTCCGCGGTGATCGCGGTGCTCACGGTGGCCGGGAACCTCCTGGCCTGCTCGCTGACGGCGTACGCCTTCGCCCGGCTCGAATTCCCCCTCAAACGCGTGCTGTTCGCGCTGCTGCTCGGGACCCTGCTGCTGCCGTACCACGTCACGCTCGTACCGCAGTACATCCTCTTCAACAAGCTGCACCTGGTGAACACCATCGCGCCGCTCGTCGCCCCGCACTTCCTCGCCACGGACGCCTTCTTCGTCTTCCTCATGGTGCAGTTCATCCGCGTACTGCCGCGTGAACTCGACGACGCGGCACGGATGGACGGCTGCGGGCACTGGGGCATCTTCCGACGGGTCGTCATACCGCTGTCGCTGCCCGCGATCGGGACCACCGCCCTCTTCAGCTTCATCAACTCCTGGAACGACTTCCTCGGCCCCCTGCTCTACCTCAACAACGCCGACCTGTGGACGGTCCCGCTCGGCCTCAACTCGTTCCTCGACTCCACCGGAGGACAGTCGTCGTACGGCGCGCTCTTCGCGATGGCGACGCTCTCCCTCGCCCCCCTCGTCGGGTTCTTCGTGGCCTTCCAGCGCCTGCTGATCGAGGGCATCGCCACCTCCGGAATGAAGTGAAGGGGGACACACCGCCATGCCGGTACCGAAACGGCTTCTCGTGGCCGCCGCGGTGGGCGCGCTGCTGGCCGGCTGCTCGGCCCCGCCGAGGAGCACCGCCGTGCCCCCGGCCGACGCCCCCGTCGCCGGGACCATCCAGCTCTCCTACTGGGGCTCGTCCTCCCGTGTCGCCAAGACCGACCGGATCGACCGGCTCTTCGAGAAGGCACACCCCAAGGTGTCCATCCAGACCCAGGTGGGCGACTTCAGCACCTACTTCGACAAACTCAACGTCCAGGCGGCGAGTTCCGCACTGCCCTGTGTCACCGGGCTCCAGACCCGCCAGCTCAACGACTACACGGGAAACGGCCTGCTCCAGCCGCTCGACCCGTTCGTCAGGTCCGGCCTCATCGACGTGGACTCCATCCCGCAGAACCTGCTCGACAGCGGGCGAGGACCCGACGGAAAGCTCTATATGGTCCCCTACGGCGCCGCCTGGAACGCCCTTATGATCAACCGCAGTATGGCGAAGAAAGCCGGTATCGCGCCGCTGCCGAAAACGTACACCTGGCGGCAGTTCGTCGGCTGGCTGAAGGAGGCGAAGGCGAAACTGCCCGCCGGAATCGCCCCGACCACATCCCAGGGCGGAAACGAACCGGTCTTCTCCGCCTATGTCATCGCCGGTGGCGAGCGGCTCTTCGACAGGAAAGGCAGGATCGCCTTCTCCAAGAAGACCCTCGCCGACTACTGGAAGCTCTGGGAGGAACTGCGCAAAGGCGGTCTGACGAACTCCGCAGAGGACACCGCCGACGAACCGGCCCAGCCCGAGCAGTTCTACGTCACCACCGGCAAGGTCCTCAGCGAACCCACCGCGGGAAACGCCCTCGTGGCCGCCGACGCCGCCGCCCCCGACGAGCGGCTGACCACCGTCCCCTTCCCCACCGGCCCCGCGGGACTCGGCAACGCCTTCTTCAACAGCGGCTGGGCCATCCCCGCGGGCTGCGACAACAAGGCGACGGCCGCCGCGTACATCGACTTCTTCACCAACGACGACGAGGCCGCCCGCGTCTACGACTCCGACAACGGCGCGGTGGCCAACGCGGACCAGCTCGCGCAGCAGATCGACAAGCCGTCCTCGCCCGTCCTCAAAGAGGAACTGGAAGTCTATGACTACATCCTCGCCAAGAAGGTGCCCCAGCCGTTTATCCCGTCCGGATACAACACGACCTTCGAGCAGGCTTTCACCCGTGGATACGAGAACATCGCATTCGGCAGGAAGAGCATTTCCCAGGCGGTCGACGACTTCTTCGCCGAGGCGAAAATCAATCTCGGCAACCGCTGAGGGCGCCGCGCACGACCAGCAGCGAGGAGGAGACGACCATGCCTGACCCCGCCGGCCGCACACCCCAAAACCACCGCACGACGGCGCTCGCGGGAATCCGGGTCCTCGATCTGACCCAGGTGATGTCGGGCCCGTTCTGCACGATGGTCCTGGCCGACCTGGGCGCCGACGTCATCAAGGTGGAGAACCCCGACCACGGCGACCAGACGAGAAAGTCCTGGGGCAGGTCCGTCGTCGGCGACGACAGCCGCGCCTTCCTCTCGCTCAACAGGAACAAGCGCAGCGTCGTCCTCGACCTGAAGAGCGACACCGGGCGCCGTACCTTCCTCGGCCTCGCCCGCACCGCCGACGTCGTCATCGAGAACTTCAGGCCCGGGGTCGCGAGCCGCCTCGGCGTGGACTACGACGCCGTACGTGCCGCGAACCCCGGCGTCGTCTACGCCAGCATCTCCGGCTTCGGCCAGACCGGCCCCTACGCCGCCTACCCGGGCTACGACCTCATCGCCCAGGCCATGACCGGCGTCATGAGCGTCATGGGCGAGCCGGGGCGCCCGCCCGTGAAGTCCGCGATACCGGTGGCCGACCTGGGCTCCGGGCTGTTCTGCGCGATCGGCGTGCTTGCCGCGCTGCGCGCCAGGGACGCGGACGGCGAGGGCCAGTACCTGGAAACGTCGCTCTTCGACGCCGCGCTGGCGCTGTCGGTGTGGGAGTCGACGGAGTTCTGGTCGACGGGGGAGCCGCCCGCGCCGCTCGGCTCCGCCAACCGCATGTCGGCCCCGTACCAGGCGCTCGCCACCCGCGACGGCCACCTCACCGTCGGCGCCAACAACGAACGGCTCTGGCAGCGGCTGTGCACGGTGCTCGACACCCCGCACCTGTTCACCGACCCCCGGTTCGCCGACAACGACCACCGGATGCTCAACCAGGCAGTGCTCGCCGAGGAGTTGGAGCGCACCCTCAGGACCCGCGACACCGACGACTGGGTCGCCGCGCTCCTCGGCGCCGGGGTGCCCGCGGGGCCCATCCGCGACTACCGGCAGGTACTCACCGAGGACGAGCACGTACGCGCCCGCGCCATGGTCACCGCCTTCCACCATCCCGTCGAGGGCGAGACCCCCGTACTCGGATCGCCCCTCAAGCTCTCCGGCACCCCCGTACGCCCACCGGCCCCGGCCCCGCTGCTCGGCCAGCACACCGCCGAGGTGCTGGAGGAGCTGGAGGACCGGCGGGAAGAGGAGCGGCGGTGAGCCCCGAAACCCGGGGCGACGGGGTCGACTTCGCTGTCGACGACGGCATCGCCCGGGTACGGCTGCGCAACCCGGGCCGCCGCAACGCCCTCACCTGGGCCATGTACGACCGGCTCAGGGACATCGCCGCCGAGGTCGGCGGGCGCGACGACGTGCGCGCGGTCACGCTGCGCGGCGACCCGGCCGACGGGTTCGCGGCGGGCACCGATATCGCCCAGTTCACGGACTTCGCGGACGGCCGCGACGGCGTCGCCTACGAGCGGCGCGTGGGCGCCGTCGTCGCCGACCTGCTCGCGGTCCCGGTGCCGGTCGTGGCGCTCGTCGAGGGCGCCGCCGTCGGCGCGGGGCTCGTGCTGGCCGCCTGCTGCGACCTGGTGATCGCCGAACGCGACGCGCGCTTCGGCGCCCCGGTCGCCCGCACCCTCGGCAACTGCCTCCCGGCCGCGGTGGTCGCCAGGCTGCGCGCCAGGGCCGGTGCCGCGCGGGCCGACGCGATGCTGCTGGGCGCGACGCTGCTGCCCGCGCCCTCGCTCGCCGAGGCCGGGTTCGTCACCGCGCTCGCGGAGTCCGGGCGGCTGGCCGAGACCGCGGAGCCGTATCTGCGCAGGCTGCGCGAGGGCGCGCCGCTGACCGTGCGCGCCCTCAAGGAGACCGGCAGGCGCCTCGACGCGGCGGCGCTCCCCGACGACGAGGACCTGCTCGCCCGCTGCTACGGCAGCGCCGACTTCCGCGAGGGCGTACGGGCGTTCCTCGACCACCGGCGTCCCGTGTGGACGGGGAGGTGAACGCCATGGCCCCGAACACGCCTGACACCCCGAATACCCCCAACGCCCCTGCCCCTCCCGGCATTCAGGGCACCCCGTACGGCCCGCGGATCGACAGCCACCAGCACTTCTGGCGCACGGCCGCGCAGGAGCAGCCCTGGCGGCACGCCGAACACACCGCGCTGGCCCGCGACTTCACCCCCGCCGACCTCGTCACCGAACTCGACGCCTCGGGCGTCGGCGCGAGCGTGCTGGTGCAGTCGGTGGACGAGCCCGAGGAGAACACCAGGCTCGCCGGGTACGGCGCCCACCCCAGAGTGGCGGGGGTGGTCGCGTGGCTTCCGCTGAAGGACCCCGCCGCCGCCCGTACCGCGCTCGACCAGCTCGCGGTGCCCAAGCTCGCCGGGGTGCGCTGCCTCGTCGCGGACGACCCGCTCGGCCGGCTCACCGGACGCGAATCGCTCGCGCTCTTCGCCGAGTTGGCGCGGCGCTCGCTCGTCTGGGACGTCGTCCCCGTCACGGCCGAACAGACCAGGCAGGTGGTACGGCTCGCCGAGGCGGTCCCCGGACTGCGCGTCACCGTCGACCACTTGGGGCGCCCACCCGTCGAGTCCGGGGCCTGGGAGCCATGGGCCTCGCACATGCGGAGGCTCGCCGCGTGCCCGAACGTGGCGGTGAAGGTCTCGGTCGGCATCGACGCGCTGAGCGCGTGGGACGCATGGGACGCGGGCGCCCTTGAGCGCTATGTGCGCTTCACCGCCGAGCACTTCGGCCCCGACCGGATGATGCTCGCGAGCAACTGGCCCGTGGTGCTGCTGCGCGCCGGGTACGGCAGGGCCTGGGGCGACCTCGCCGCGCTGGTGGCGGCGGTGTGCCCGGACGAGGCCGCCCGCGCGGCCGTCCTCGGCGGCACCGCCTCCCGGTGGTACGGGCTCGACCGCCACGCGCCCGGCGGCACGGCGCATCCCACACCACCCGCACCACCCACGCACCCGGCGCCGACCACGCCACCCACCGGACCGTCGGAAACCCCGTAACCCACCCGGCCACCAGCACCGACAGGCCGCTCCGGGCCCACGGACCCCGTACATCCCCTACACCACGTACCCCCGTACGACCGACAGCGAGGACGGATCACCGTGACACCCTCTGACACCACACCCCACCAGTTCGAGAAGGCGTCCGCGGACAGCCTCGGCAGCCTGTACCAGCCCCTGCGCGTGTGCGACGTCGCCGACGCGCTCGACGGCATCGGCTACTTCAACATCGGCCTCATGGACCGCGAGGTGCGCCCGCTCTGGCTCGGCATGCGGTTCTGGGGCGAGGCCGCCACCATCCGCGCCGTACCGTCCAACAGGCCGATGTGGAAGCTCGACTCCACCCAGGACATCGTCGAGGCACACCGCATCTGGTTCGAGCGCAACAGCCCCGCGCGGCTGCCCGACGACCTGGCGCCGGGTCATGTCGTCGTGATGGACGCGGGCGGCGGGCCCGAGGTCGGCTTCTGGGGCAGCGAGAACGCCATGGGCGCGGTGCTCGGCGGCGCCGTCGGCATCGTCACCGACGGGTACTGCCGCGACACCGCGGAGGTGGCGGCGCAGCACACCCCCGTCGTGGCCCGCCACCGGGGGCGCACCATCATCCCCGGCCGCATCATGGCGATCGAGACACAGGTGACGATCGCCTGCGGCGGTGTGCAGGTCAACCCGGGCGACATCGTCGGCGCCGACGACGACGGGGTGGTCGTCGTGCCGCGCGAGGTCGCCGAGGAGGTCGCCCGGCACGCGCGCGCCATCCTGCTCGCCGACATGCGCGCCCGCCGCGCCAAGTACGCGCGCCTCGGCCTGCCGGAGGACCGCACCGTCGAGGTCGAGGCGATCGAGTCCTACTACGCGGAGGTGTGAGCCGTACGGTCCCGGCGCCCCGCATGGCCGCGGCGCGGCGGGGGAGGCTCACCCCGTCACCACCACGCCGGGACCGGCACACCCGCCGCACCGGCACCCGCCACTCCACACGGGGGAACACTGATGCAGCGCGCAACCACCGTCCCGCTCGGCCCCGGCCGCGCACCCTCCGTCGCGCCCGGCGCGTTCACCGCCCCCGGCGCCACCCTCGTCGGGGCGGTCCGTGTCGCCGAGGGGGCCAGTGTGTGGTTCGGGGCGGTGCTGCGCGCCGAGTTCGCCACGATCACCGTGGGGGAGGGGGCCAATATCCAGGACAACGCCGTCGTCCACGTCGACGAGGGCTTCCCCGCCGACATCGGGCGCGACGTCTCCGTCGGACACAACGCCGTCGTGCACGGCGCCACCGTAGGGGAGGGCTCCCTCGTCGGCATGAACGCGACCGTGCTGAACGGCTCCGTCATCGGCCCAGGATGCCTCGTCGCCGCCGGCACCGTGGTACTCGCCGGGACCGTCGTACCGGAGGGCAGCCTCGTCGCGGGCGTGCCGGGCCGCGTTCGCCGCCCGCTGACCGACGAGGAGCGCGCGGGACTGCGCGCCAACGCGGAGTCCTACCGGAGCACCGCGGCCATCTACCACGCGCCCACGGGGAGTTAGCCCCGGTGGGCGCGCCGCGTCCGGCGTCCTGACCAGGAACCGCCTGTGGCCGATGTGGCGTCCATTCCGCGACAGGGGGTAGGCATGGAGTCGTCCGAGCAGGGAAGGTGGGATGGCGGTGTGGGGTGCGCTGGCAATTCTGGGGGGTCTCCTCGGGTTCGGGGCGAGCATCCGGGAGGCCGTGGTGCAGTACCGCCTACAGCGCGACGGGGTCCGTGTCGGGGGCCTGGTGGTACGCCACCATATGAGGTCGGGAAAGGACGGACCCACCTACTTCGCGGTGGTCGAGTTCGTCGACTCGCAGGGCGGTCGGCACACGTTCCAGTCCCTGTCGTCCGGGGTCAGGGGCCTTCCCGTGGGTGGTGGGGTCCCGGTGCGCTACTCTCCCGCCTCCCCCGAGGGCGCGCGCATCGACCTCACCAGGAGGCGGGTCTGGGATGTCGCGTTCCCCGCCGCGGTCGGCGCCGTGCTCGCGGGCGCCGGGATCTGGGTGTTCGCCACCGGCCGCTGAGCGCTTCTCCGGCCCGCCGGGCCCGGGGGTCCCACTCCCGTCGGGTTTCAGACCTCCCGCTCGTCGCCGTCTTCCGGGCCGGTGTCCCCGGCCGGGGCGACGAGGCCCGCGCGTTGGGCGAGCACCGCGGCCTGGACGCGGTTGTCGCAGTCGAGCTTGGCGAGGACCGCGCGCACGGTGGCCTTGACGGTCCCCTCGCTGGTGTCGAGCAGCGCGGCGATCTCGGAGTTCGCCAGGCCCTCGGCGAGGCGGGCGAGCACCTCCCGCTCCCTGGCGGTGAGCCCCGCCGTCCTCGCCCTCGCGTCGGCGCCCGCGGCGTCGTGCTCCACATAGCGCTCGAAGAGGCGCCGGGTCAGTTGGGGTGACGCCACCGCGTGACCGCGGGCGGCCGAGCGGACCCCGGCGATCAGCTCGGCCGGGGGGATGTCCTTCAGGAGGAACCCGGACACACCCTTGCGGAGCGCCCGGGAGAAGTACGGCTCCTCGCCGAAGGTCGTCAGGATCAGACACGCCGTGCGGGGCGCGAGCGACGCGATGCGCGCGGCCGCGGTGATGCCGTCGGTGCCCGGCATACGGATGTCGAGGAGGGCCACGTCCACCCGCCGCCGCACGGCGAGTTCGACCGCCTCGCTGCCGTCCGCCGCCTCCGCGACGACCTCGATGCCGTCCGCGTGAGCGAGGATCAGCCGGATACCGGTCCGTACGAGCGCCTCGTCATCGGCGATGAGGACCCGCACGGGCCCCGGGGTGGTCGCATCCTTCACGGTCGCATCATCCCACCGCCCGCACCGCCACGGGCCGCGCGACGGCCGCCCACGGCGCGACCGCCCCAGGGCGGCCCCGCACCGCCGGCCGACCGGACAGGGGGTGTGTCCGGTCGGCCAACGGCGCGTGCCGTGGGAGGTGTCCGCTGCGTGCGGGCCGGTTCGCCAGGGGTGCGGGCGCGGTGGGACGGCCCGCGTTCCGGGGTCCGGCCGCCCGGTGGGGGCGGCGTCGTACGGCGGCGCGGTCCGGCCGGACAGCCGACGACCCCCGTACGCGGTAGGCGCACGCGCCGGGGCGGCACCTCAGACGGATTCCCCGGACGCGGGCATTCCGCAAGGCTCGCCGGACGACCACCGAGGCCGGAGCGCGCCCATGCAACAGGAGGCCGAGCCGGTCGCACACGAGCGGAAGGCGACGCATGGGCACCCCACGGACGAGACGGACCAGCGGCAAAGCGGCAACCGGCGGGCCGGGTACGGCGGACCGCGGCGACCGGGGGCACGCACCGGGGGAGGGGCGCCGCGGCCGGTCGGGCAGGCTGCGGACGGGGGCCGTGCTCACCGCGGGACTCGTCCTCGCGATGTCGGGCACCGCCACCGCCGCGTCCCTCCACGACCACCGGCTCGGCCGCTACACCGACCAGCAACTCACCTGGGGCGACTGCGCGTTCACGCCCGCCAAGGGCTCCGCCGACGCGCAGTGCGCGCTGGTGACCGTGCCACGCGACTGGGCCGACCCCGGCGCAGGTCCCGACATCAAGGTGTCCGTCAGCCGGGTCGCCGCGACCGGCGAGCGCAAGGGCGCCATCCTGGTGAATCCCGGCGGCCCCGGCGGTCAGGGCACCTCGCTCGCCGGGGACATAGCCGGGCTGCGGCCCGAACTCTCCGCGGGCTACGACCTGGTGGGCATGGACCCGCGCGGCACCGGGCAGGAGGGCGCGGACCAGGGCCTCGTCTGCCACATCCCCGACTCCCAACTCCCGCAGGACACCCTCCTCGACGCCCGCGACCGCTCGCCCCGCAGCCTCGCGGAGCACGCGCTGACCCCGAAGGCGGTCGCCGACACCTGCGGCGCGGACGACCTCACCCCCTATGTGACGACGTGGCAGACCGCGCACGACATGGACCTCATACGCGCCCTGCTCGGCGAGGACAAGCTGAACTACCTCGGCTACTCCTACGGCAGTTGGCTCGGCGCCAAGTACACCTCCCTCTTCCCCGGCCACGCGGGACGCGTCGTGCTCGACTCCAGCGTCAACTGGCAGGGCAGGCTCCAGGCCGACTTCGAGGACTTCCCCCGCATCGACCAGCGGCAGTTCGACGAGACCTATCTGCCGTGGGTGGTCCGCAACCTCCCCGAGCACATCGGCGGCACCGTCTCCGCGGCCCGCGCCACCTGGGAGAAAGTGCGCGCCTACTACACCGACAACGGTGTGTCCCCCGACAGCTTCGACGCGGTCTTCGTGGGGATGGGCAGCGAACTCCAGTGGCTGCTCGCCTCCGCGATCTTCGAGGCCGGTGCGCAGGGCCTCGCCGAGGACCAGGGGGCCGGTGAACCCGGCGGGGGAGCGGCCGCGGCCGCGGTGTCGGCGCGGCTCGACGACCGGGCCCGCGAGGTGTTCGGGGTGCCCGTGGCGAAGGTGACACCCGCCGACGTACGCGGTGCCCTGAACGGCCGGGGCGCGGCCGCGGGCGACGAGCCCGCCACGACCGACGTCGCAGGCACCCGCTACGCGGTGGCCTGCGGCGACCAGCCCGCCCCCACGGCGGACTGGTACCGGCACCTCAGCGACCGCCAGGGCCCCCGCTACCCCGTCTACGGCTGGGCCTACGGACTCAGCGAACCGTGCGGCTACTGGAAAAGAGAACAGCGCGAGCGGCTGCCCCGGCTGCCCCTGTCCATGGCCTCCCATGTACTCGTCGTGCAGGGCGAGTTCGACCCGCAGACGGCGTACGAACAGGCGCGGGAAGCCGTGCGCGAGGCGCCTGGCACCGGGATGCTCTCGGTCGACGACTCCGCGTTCCACGGCCAGTACGCGCTGGCGGGCAACACCTGTGTGGACGCGGCCGTCGAGGGCTTCCTGCTCGGCGGCGACCGGCCGTACCGGCAGACCTGCCCCGGCACCCCGCTGCCCGGCGAGACGGTCGTCTACCCGACGACGGGACCGGTGACACCGCAGCACTCCCACACCCCGCGGCTGCGCGCCGAGGGGACGACGGCCGACACCCTGCGGGAGTCCCTGCGGCAGAGCGTGAGCGAGGTCAACCACCCGGCCCCCTGACCCCCTGGCCCCGGTCGCGTGGCCGCCCCGGTCGCGCGGCCGTCAGCCGGTCCTGCCCGACCCCGCCGTCGGGTAGGTGTCCTTGCGCAGCAGGCGGTCCCCCGAGAAGCAGTAGCGGTACGCCACCGGGGAGCGGTCCGCGATGCCGAGGGCGTAGGAGCAGTCGGCGGCGCGGGGGCGCGGCGGTTCCCCGGTCCTGAGTTCGTCGGCCTCACGGCCCTCGGCGAAGGCACCGGTGATCCGCCGCACCTCCGCGCGCGTCATCCCCGTGCGCACCCGGGCGTACCGGTCGCCGTTCGCGGCGGCCTCGTGCGAGGCGGAGGAGATCCACACCCAGAGCGAGGCGCAGCCCGCGACCGCCACCGCGAGCGCCGCCGTACAGCCCAGGGCGCCGCGCAGCCGCCCCGGTGCCGTCGCGGGCGGCTCCCCCGCCGCCGCCAGGGGCGGCACCGCGTCGAGGCCGCCGCCGGGGGAGGTGCCCACCGGCGAGAGGGCCACCGGTGCGGGAGCGACCGGCAGGGCGTCGCTCCCGGGCTCGGGTGAAGTCCCGGGTACGGAGGCGGCGTTGGGGGAGGGGGCGGCCACCGGAGCGGGGTCGGGCGCCGGGGCCTTGCCCGGCCCGGTGGCGGGCAGTTCCGCCTCGACGAGGAAGCCCCCCGAGGGGTCGCGCCCGTGCCGCAGCGTGCCGCCGAGCAGCCGCACCCGCTCTTCGAGCCCGATCAGCCCGCTGCCGGTGCCGGGCAGCGCCGCGCCGCCCCGTCCGCCGGGCGCGGCGCCGTTGCCGACCGCCACCCGGACCGCGCCCTCCCCGACCTCCACCGTCACCCACACCCCGGGCGCGGTGGGCGCGTGCTTGTGCACGTTGGTCAGGGACTCCCGTATCACCCGGTGCACGGCCCTGCGCACCACGGGCACCGGCTCTGCGTCCGCCGCCCGGTGCCACCGCAGCTCCACCGGGAGACCGGCGCGCCGGGAGCCCGCCACCAGGTCGCGTACCTCCTCCTCGAAGCCGGGCCCGCCGTCCGGCGCCCCGGCCTCCGGCGGCGCCGCGGCGGGGTCCGAGGGGGAGTCCTGCGCCTGCCGCAGCACACCGAGCACCTCGCGCAGCTCGTCCATCGCGGCGCGCGCGGTGCCCGCGAGGACGCCGACCTCCTCGTTCAGGTCCGGCGCCCGGTGCTCGGTCGCCAATTCGAGTGCCCCCGCGTACAGGGTGATCAGGGTCAGCCGGTGCCCCAGCAGGTCGTGCATCTCCTGGGCGATACGGGCGCGTTCCCGAAGGCGGCCACGGGCCTCGGTCAGCAGCCTGGCGTGCTCCAGGTACCGGTTGCGCTCCCGCAGCGTGCGTACGAGCAACTGGCGCTGGCCCACCAGCGTGCCGGACACCGCGGGGGCCACCAGGAACAGCAGCGCCATCCCGACCGGGTAGGCGAGCGCGTAGGGGGTGGCGGCGACGGCGCTCGGGGGCAGCCTCGGCAGCGTGATCGCGAGCGTGACCAGTGCCGCGGCGGACACCAGCACCAGGGGGCCGCGCGGCAGGGAGCGGCGGCCCGCCGCGCTGAGGTGGCGCACCGCGCCGTACGCCAGCACCGGTACCGCGAACGTCAGCGTCGCCGTCCCGAGCAGCGCCCCCGAGGCGAGCAGCAGCAGGCCGGGGAGCACCCGCCGCAGCGGCACGAGGACGGCCGTCGCCGCGCCCTGCGCGGCCAGCGCCGCGGGCGGGTGGGACGCCCAGCCCGTCGCCACGACCAGCGCGACGACCGCCGCCGCGAGCGCCCCCTCGCCCGCCCGGGCCCGTACCGGTGTCGCCGCGACGCGCCGCCCGAACTCCGTGCACCTCCCGCGCAACAGCGCCGCGGCCGCCGCGGGGGTCCTCGGCAGGGGGGTCGACGAGCGCGGGGACGTACGGGCGCGAGGGCGCATGGGCGGTGCTCCTGCCGGAGGGGTCCGCTCCGTACCGGAGGGCGGAGTTCGTCGTGGCCGTCAGGTGCGGACCCTACCCGGGTTCACCGGTTCCGCACTCCGCCCGTCGGGAGGCGGCCGACGCACACCCAGGATCTTGACGTGAGCATGAATAAATGGTGGTTTAGACCAACTGGCATACGCATGTGGTGGCCAACCCAAGTGGAGGTGCCGTGCCCCGCTCGTCCAGCAGCCGCCCGTCCCGTCTCAGCAGAGGCCCGTCCCGCCGCGGGCGCCGCCCGTCGTGGCTCGCCCTCGTCGGCGCCGCCGCGCTCACCCTCGGCGCCCTCTCCGCCGCCCCGGCCGCGGCGTCCGCCCCCGCAGCGCCGGTCGCCGCACCGACAGGCGCGTCCGCCGCGCTGCCCGTCGTCACCCCCACCCCCCAGCACATGGCCTCCGCCGGGCGCGCGCTCCACGTGCCAGAGCGGGTGCGCCTCGCCGTCGCCGACGGGGTCGACGACGCCACCGTCGACGTGATCACCGCCGCCCTCACCGCCGCGGGCGCCCACCGGGTGGACCGGGCCGCGGCGGCCGACGCCGCGGCAGGCGGGCACGGCGCGGGCCTCACCGTCGTCGTCGGCACCGTCGACGACCGGGCCGTGGCCGACGCGCTGCGCGCCGCGGGCGGCGAGATCCCCGAACACCCCGTCGCGGAGGGGTACTCGCTCGTCTCCACCACCGCCCGCACCCCCGGCGGCACCGTCGTCCTCGCGGGCAACGACGGGGACGGCGCCTACTACGCGGCCCAGACGCTGCGGCAGTTGGTGACCGGAAGGCACACCCTCGCCGCCGTGTCGGTCACCGACCACCCGAGCATGCCGCTGCGCGGCAGCATCGAGGGCTTCTACGGCGCCCCCTGGTCGCACGCCGACCGCATGGACCAACTCGCCTTCTACGGCGACATCAAGGCCAACACGTACGTCTACACGCCGAAGGACGACACCTACCTGCGGGAGGACTGGCGCGAGCCCTACCCGGCGGACAAGCTCGCCGACCTGCGCGAGCTGATCGGGCAGGCCACCACCCACCACGTCGACTTCACCTACGCCCTCTCGCCAGGACTCTCCATCTGCTACAGCGACCCCGACGACCTGACCGCCCTGGAGGACAAGCTCGGCAGCCTCTACGACCAGGGCGCCCGCGGCTTCTACGTGGCGCTCGACGACATCAGCTACACCAAGTGGAACTGCGACGCGGACGAGGACAAGTACGGCGCCCCGGGGCAGGCCGCCGCCGGGCAGGCGCAGGCCGACCTGCTCAACGCGGTACAGCGCGACTTCATCGGGACGCACCCCGGCGCGGGCCCCCTCCAGACGGTGCCCACCGAGTACTCCGACACCGCCGACTCCCCGTACAAGAAGGTGCTGAGGGAGCAGTTGGACCCGCAGGTCGTGGTGCAGTGGACGGGCACCGCGGTGATCCCGCCGTCGATCAGCGTGGCGCAGGCGCACGCGGCCTCCGAGGCATGGGGCCGTAAGGTCTACCTGTGGGACAACTACCCGGTCAACGACTACGGGAACACCACGGGCCGGCTGCTGATGGCCCCGTACGACAAGCGTGAGGCCGGGCTCCACGACGAGTTGACCGGCATCGTGCTCAACCCGATGAACCAGGCGGCGGCGAGCAAGGTCGCGCTCTTCGGCGGGGCGTCCTTCGCCTGGAACGACGAGCACTACGACGCCGCGCGCACCTGGCGGGCCGCCGCCGACTACCTCGCGGGCGGCGACCCCGGGACCGCGCGGGCGCTGCTCGCGTTCTTCGACACCGAGCACCTGGCCCCCACCTCGGGCGAGGAGAACTGGCAGCCGCAGGCACCCGCCCTCAAGGCCCGGCTCGACGCGTTCACCGAGGACTTCGGCAGCGGCTCCGTCCTCCACCGGCAGGCCGCCCTGCTGAAGCTGCGCGGCTACGCGCTCCAACTCGCGGGCGCGCCCGAGCAGATCCGCAAGGGGGTGGCGGACCCCGCCTTCCTGGCCCAGACGAAGCCGTGGCTCGACGCCCTCGACCTCTGGGGCGACGCGCTGAACGCCACCCTCGACGGGCTGCGCGCACGGCTCTACGGGGGCAGCGGCCAGGCGTCCTTCGACAGGGCCGCCGACCTGGCGCGGCGGGCCTCCGCGATCACCACCATCCCCGGCACCACCCGCCCCCAGGGCCCGGTCAAGGTCGCGGACGGCGTCCTCGACACCTTCATCGCGCAGGCACCGGGGCTGACCGGCTAGCCCCACGGGGCCCCGCGTCGGCCCCCTGCCACGTCAGCCCCGCCCCGCGGCGAACGCCGGGCGGGGCTGACGCATGGAAGGACCCGTCTCACGCCACCTGAACAGCGACGACCATGGTCGTAACGACCGTGGTCGTGCTACGGTGGCGAACACGAGCCCGTACGAAGAACCGTCCGCCCGCGCCCCCAGGGAAGGGCGGCAACGGCACAGGAGGCGACCACCCATGGCCCCGCAGTCGATCGCGATCGTGGGGGCGGGCCTGTCCGGCCTCGTCCTCGCCCGCGTGCTCCAGAACCACGGCATCCCGTCCACCGTCCACGAGCGCGACACCGCCGCCGACACCCGCAGGCAGGGCGGGTCGCTCGACATCCACGAGGAGTCCGGGCAGCTCGCGCTGCGCGAGGCGGGCCTGTACGACGCGTTCCGCCGCCGCACCCACCCCCAGGGCGAGCGCGTACGCGTCCTCGACAAGCACGCCCACGTCCATGTCGACGCCGGTCCCGAGGGCGGCGAGGGGGGCAGGCCCGAGATCGACAGGACGGTGCTGCGCGACCTGCTCGTCGACTCCCTCGAACCGGGCCGCATCGCCTGGGGCCGCAAGGTGACGGGCGTCCGCCCGCTCGGCGACGGCGCCCACGAGCTGGCCTTCGCGGACGGCGGGCACACCACCGCGGACCTGCTGGTCGGCGCCGACGGCACCTGGTCGCGCGTGCGCCCGCTGCTGTCGCCCGCGGTGCCCGAGTACGCGGGGATCACCCACGTCGAGATCCGCGTCGGCGACGCCGCCGCCCGCCACCCGGAACTGGCCCGACTCGTCGGCCCCGGCATGCTCTTCGCCCTCTCGGAGAACAAGGGCCTCCTGGGACACGGCGGCGCGGATCTGGAGATCGGCGCCTCGCTCCGCGTCCCCCGGGACTGGCTCGACGCGAGCGGCGTCGACTGGTCGGACCCGGCGGCCGCCCGCGCCGCGCTCCTCAAGGAGTTCGCCGACTGGTCGCCCGCCCTGACCGACCTCATCCGCCACTGCGACGCCGCCATCACCCCGCGCCGCATCCACGCCCTGCCCGTCGGGCACCGCTGGCCCCGCGTCCCCGGTGTCACCCTCGTCGGCGACGCCGCCCACGTCATGTCCCCGTACGCGGGCGAGGGCGCGAACCTCGCCATGCTCGACGCGGCGGAACTCGCCCTCGCCCTCGTCGCGCACCCGGACGACCCCGAGACCGCCCTGGCCCGCTACGAGAGCGCGATGTTCCCCCGCGCCGAGGAGGCGGCCACGATGTCCGCGCGCGGCCTCGACATGTGCTTCAACGCCCAGGCGCCCCGGGACACGGTCGCCTTCTTCCGAAGCATGGCCGAACCGCCTGCCGCCGACGGCAGTTGACGCGCCGTCAGCCGCCCGACAGCCAAACGCTGACTCTGCGGGGCCACCGCCTCAGGGCACCCTCAGGTCCACCTGGTGGTGTCCCCGCAGACCGGACGGGACGCGGCCGACGCGGTGGCCGTCCAGCGCCATGGTGGCGGAGTGGCCGTGGCCACCGCGGGCGAGGGTGATGTCCAGGGTCGCGTCGCGCCACCTCAGGCCGGTCAGACGTACCGTGCCCCAGCCGCGCGGCAGCCGGGGGGTGAACGCGAGGCCGTCGGGGCGGGGGGTGAGGCCGAACAGGCCCCGGTGGACCAGGCGCAGATAGCCGGTCGCCGACCAGGTCTGGTCCGGCTGGGAGGGCCAGTGGGTGCCGGTCTGCCAGCCGCCGTCCTCCTCCCCGGTGCGCGCGTGGTAGATCTCCCAGAAGTGCCCGTCACGACCGGCCAGTTCCGCCAGGTCCTCCAGCGCGCGGCCGAGCAGGTCGGTACGGCCGCCGACGGCGGCGGCGTGGCCCCACATGCCGACCGTCATCGGCCACACGACCGCGTTGTGGCGGCCCGGGTGCGCGTCGTCGAAGCGGGCGAAGTGCGGCCACACGTTGACGACGCCGTGCGGCTCGTGGTGGGTGGTGTCGAGCACCGACCGCGCCCGGCGCCCCGAGGCGATCCCGAACAGCACCGCGAACGCGAGGCCGTTGCCCTCCTGGTAGTGCTCAAGGCGTCCCGCGCGCTCCCCCGTGCCGTGGACGAAGTAGCCGTACGTCCCCGCCTCCGGCCGCCACAAGTGCCTGCCCACGGCCGTGCGCAGCCGGGCGGCGCGGGCAAGCCAGCCGGCCGCCTCCGCATGCCTGCCGAGCGCCCCTGCCATCCGGGCCGCCGCCAACTGCGCCCCGTACACGACACAGTTGGTGGACAGCGACATCATCCGGTCGCTGCCCGGGTGGTCGAGGACGAACGAGGAGCCGTTGTCCGGGTCGTAGGGCGGGCTCGGGTAACCGGCGATGCCGTCCTGCATGAACGCCGGGCCCTCGTACAGGCCGTAGCGGTCGTTGAAGTGCGCGGCGCGGTCCGCGTCCAGCGTGTTGGCCGCCGCCTCGTACGCCAGGCGGAGGAAGTCCCGGTCGGCGGTGAGCGCGTAGTGGTCCCAGGCGGCGACGGCCCACACGGCCTGGTCCCACCACTGGTCGTCCTGCTGCACGACGAGACCGCCGTCCGCGCGGCGCTCGCACACCGCCCACAGGGTGTTGCGCGCCTCTGCGGGCATCAACAGGCTCGCCGCGTTCCAGGAGTTGACGGAGGCGTCACGCGTCCAGGGCTGCTCGTAGCCGCCCCCGGCCCTGACGAAGGTCCCCGGCGGGTCGCTGAGCAGACCGGTGCGGTCGTACGTGCCGGGGTCGTACGGCACCGTGTTGGTCTCGGTGAGGTTCGTCACCGCGGCGCGGTAGGCGGCGCCGAGCGCGGGTCCTCCGGGACCGCCGAACTCGGCCGTCGGGAAGCCCGTACGGGCCGCCCCTGCGGTGGCCGCCGGGGGGCGGGGACCGGCCATGGCGGGGGAGGCGCCGAGACCGGCCGCCGTGGCGCCCGCGAGCGCGGAAGCACGCAGCAGACCTCTGCGGGAAAGCCCATGGTGCTGAAGCTCCGGGGACACGAAACCTCCAGGGAAACGTTGTCACAGGCACCCTCGATGCTTCTGGGAATCGACGGTGCTTGTCAATGGCGCGTACGCCCGCACGGGCCTGCTGCCGGGCCCCGATGCCCGTACCCACGCCGCCGTGTCCCACGGGGAACTGGCCTTTCGCTGCCGGAAGTTGCCTCTCCGCCCATGGAACGAGGGCCTTCGGCCGCCTAGTGTGGGAGCGCTTTCGCACCACCCCCTCGTGCGCGCTCGTCGGCCTCGCCAAGGCGGTCGGCCGCGAGTACCCCTACATGGCCGTCCGGCTGCTCGACATCGACGACGAGGTGCCCGCCGAGCTGCTGGGTGCCGAGATACTGGCCGGTCTGTCGGGCGTGCATGCGCTGCGCGGCACCGCCAAGTACCGTGAGTCCTTTGCCGAGTTGCCCGAGATCCCCGCGGTGCGGGAGAGCGCGCTGGGCCCCGGCGGGGCCTATCTGATCACCGGCGGGCTCGGCGGCATCGGCCTGGAGACCGCCAGGCACTTCGCGGCCGCCGCCCCCGGCATCCACCGCTACCTCGTCGGCCGCACGGGGCTGCCGCCGCGCGCGGAGTGGGACAGGGTGGCCGCCGACCCGCGCCACCCCGCGGCATCGCCGAACTCGGCGCCACCGTGCACCCGTTGCTGACGGGGGTGACGGGGGAGGTGGCGGCCCAGGCGCGCACCTTCGTGGTGACGCTGTGCGCGGGGATGGCCGCCATCTACGCGCTCGGCGCGGTGTGCGCGGTCCTCGCCGGGCGCGGCGACGCCCGCCGCGCGACCCGGCTGCTGATCGTCGTCGGCGTGCTGAACGCCGTGCTCGCCTGGCTGTTCGTGGCCGTCCTCGGGCTGGGGATCGCGGGCGCCGCGCTCGCGGTGCCGGCCGCCGACGCCGTCGCCGCCGCCGTCGGGCTCGCCCGTCTCGTGCGCGAGCGGCGCGCGGGGCCCCGTACGGCCGCGGCGGTCACCCCCGCCGCGCTCCGCGCCGAGGTGCGGCGCGGCCTCGCGGTCGGGGCCCCGATGTCGGTGCAGTACCTGCTGATCGGCGTCGGCGTCCTGGCGCTGGTGTGGATCGTCACACCGTTCGGCGAGGCGGCGCTCGCGGCCCTGACCGTCGTCGCCCGCCTCGAACTCCTCACCACCGTGCTCTTCCTCAACCTGTCGGGCGCCCTGATGGTGTTCACCGCGCAGAACACCGGCGCGGGGCACACCGACCGCATCCGCCGCGGGGTACGGGACACCGTGCTCCTCGGCACCGGGCTCGCCGCGGCGGTGTCCCTGCTGCTGCTCGTGGAGCGCGGCCCCATCGCCGCGCTGTTCTCCACCGGGCCCGGGACGAGGGCCGTGGTCGAGCGCTACCTGCTCATCACGGCGCCGTTCTTCCTGTGCTACACGCTGACGGTCGTGCTGCACGGCTGGTTCAACGGCATCGCCCGCGCCGTCGTGCCGCTGGTCTGCACGGCCGCGTCCCTGGGCGCGGTGCGGCTGCCGCTCTCGTACTGGCTCGGCCACGCCCGGGGCGTCGACGGCGTCATGTGGGCCACCGTGTCCGGCTGGGCCGTCGGCCTCGGCTACACCCTCCTCGCCACCCGGCACACCGCGGGCGCGCCACCGCCGCCCCGGATGCGCGGGGGCCGCCCGCGCCCCGTCGTACCCTGTTCCCCGTGCCGGTCCCCCGTCTGCGACGTGTCGCCGTCCTCGTGCTCGAAGGCGCCAAGCCGCTCGACGTCGGCATCCCCGCGCAGGTGTTCACGACCCGCGCGAGCATGCCCTACGAGGTACGGGTGTGCGGCGCCGCCCCCGGGCTCGTGACCGGCGGCGACGGCCTCGCCTACCACGTCGCCCACGGCCTCGGCGCACTCGACTGGGCCGAGACCGTGTTCATCCCCGGCTACCGCCACCCGGACCGCGAGGAGCCACCCGCCGCCGTCGTCGGCGCGCTGCACGCCGCGCACGCGCGCGGCGCCCGGCTCGCCGCCATCTCCACGGGCGCCTTCGCGCTCGCCGCCACGGGACTGCTCGACGGCAGGCGCGCCACCACCCACTGGCACTACACCCGCGCCCTCGCCGCGAAGCACCCGCGGGTGCGGGTCGACGAGAACGTCCTCTTCGTCGACGAGGGCGGCGTCCTCACCTCCGCGGGCGCCGCCTCCGGTATCGACCTGTGCCTGCACATCCTCCGCGGCGACCTCGGCGTGGCCGCGTCCAACCACGCGGCGCGGCGCCTGGTGGCGGCCCCGTACCGCAGCGGCGGCCAGGCGCAGTACGTGCCGCGCAGCGTCCCGGAACCGCTCGGCGAGCGCTTCGCCGCCACCCGCGAGTGGGCGCTCGGCAGGCTCGGCGAGCCGCTGACCCTCCAGGCGCTCGCCCGGCACGCGGCGGTGTCGCCGCGCACCTTCTCGCGGCGCTTCGCCGAGGACACCGGGTACACGCCCATGCAGTGGGTGATGCGGGCCCGTATCGACGTGGCCAGGGAGCTGCTGGAGCGCTCGCAGCTCAGCGTGGAGCAGATCGCCGCCGACGTGGGCCTCGGCACCGGGGCGAACCTGCGGCTGCGCTTCCAGCGCGTCCTCGGCACCACCCCCAGCGAGTACCGGCGCACCTTCACCCGCGGCGAGTAACCCCGGGACCTGCGGCGATCCCCCTCCCGGAGGGGGTGGCACGATCCTTGCGAACCATGGCGATCCCGCCGTGGCCGCCGCCCGGCCGCGCACGCGACGCTGGTGGTGAGCCGGAGGGAGGCCCACCCATGACCCGCATCGCCATCAACGGATTCGGCCGCATCGGACGCAATGTCCTGCGCGCCCTGCTCGAACGCGACACCGACCTCGACGTCGTCGCCGTGAACGACCTCACGGACCCCGCCACACTCGCGCGCCTGCTCGCCTACGACACGACCGCGGGCAGGCTCGGCCGCCCGGTGACCGCCGACGGCGACAGCCTCGTGGTGGACGGCCGCCGCATCCGGGTGCTCGCCGAGCGTGAGCCCGCCAAGCTGCCCTGGGCCGAGCTGGGCGTCGACGTCGCGCTGGAGTCCACGGGACGCTTCACCTCGGCCGACGCCGCCCGCGGCCACCTCACAGCCGGTGCCCGCAAGGTGCTGGTCAGCGCCCCCTCGGCGGGCGCCGACGCCACCATTGCGTACGGCGTCAACACCGGCGTGTACGACCCGGCGGCGCACACGGTCGTCTCGAACGCCTCCTGCACCACCAACGCGCTCGCGCCGCTGGCCTCGGTGCTCGACGACCTCGCGGGCATCGAGCACGGCTTCATGACGACCGTGCACGCCTACACCCAGGAGCAGAACCTCCAGGACGGCCCGCACCGCGACGCCAGGCGCGCCCGCGCCGCCGCCGTCAACATCGTGCCGACGACCACGGGCGCCGCCAAGGCGATCGGTCTCGTGCTGCCGAGCCTCGACGGCAAGCTGTCGGGCGACTCGATCCGGGTGCCGGTCCCGGTGGGCTCGATCGTCGAACTCAACACCGCCGTCGCCCGCGACGTGACCCGCGACGACGTGCTCGCCGCGTACCGGGCCGCGGCAGCGGGGCCGCTCGCGGGCGTTCTTGAATACTCGGAGGACCCCCTGGTCTCCTCCGACATCACCGGCAACCCGGCCTCGGCGGTCTTCGACTCGGCCCTCACCCGCGTCGACGGCCGCCATGTCAAGGTGGTCGCCTGGTACGACAACGAGTGGGGCTTCTCGCACCGCGTCGTCGACACCCTGGGCCTGCTGGCGGCCGGCTGACCGCCCCCGTACCCACCGCGCGGCCGGGAGGGAGCCCGGCCGCGCCCGTGCGTGCGGGCGCCGCTACCGCCCGAAGATGTGCTGGCCGGGCGCGAGCAGCCCGCGCGGGTCGTAGCGCTCCCGCGCGGCGGCGAAGCGGTCCCACTCTTCGCCGTACTGGGCGCGCCAGTCGGCGGCGGCCATCGGGACCGAGCCCACCGGGTACTGGGTGCCGCCGCCCGCCCTGACCCGCTCGTACGCGGCCCGGTTGGCGGCGGTCCTGGCGCTCACCGCTGCGGTGTCCAGCGGGTCGAGCGTCCACAGCACGGCCAGCAGATACGGCACCGGATCGGCGGGGACGCGCAGCAGCGGGGCGCCGAGGCGGGCGCGCACCAGCGGGTAGAGCAGCACCACACCGCCGGGTCCGACGTCGGCACCCGCGATGCCGTCCAGGAAGGCGCGCGCCAGTTCCGCGGCGCGTGCGCCCGGCAGCAGCAGGTTCAGCCAGGGGTGCGCCCAGGACCAGTAGCCGCTGTCCTTGAGGTCGGCGACGCCCTCGGCGAGCCGGTTCAGGAAGTCGAAGTAGCCCAGCGTCTCGGCGGCGACGGGCTCCGAGCGGTCGAAGCGAAGACCGCGCAGCAACTCGGCGTCGCCGCGCGGCGGCCCCGCGGGCGGCCCGTAGGCGACGGCCTCCAACTCGTAGGCCGTGTACCGGCCGTGGTCGTCGGCGTCGGCGGTGCCCTCGACATAGGCGAAGCGGTCGTCCCCGGCCAGCAGCCGCTGGTCGTCGAGGAACGTCTCCAGGTCGTCGTACGGCAGCAGGAAGCGCCGTACCGTCTCGGGCGCCGGGACCAGGCGCAGCGTCGCCGAGACGATGACCGCGCACTGGCCGAGCCCGGCGAGCACCGCGTGGAACAGGTCGGGGCGGCGGCCGGGCGAGCAGACGGCGACGTCGCCCGCGCCGGTGACGACCTCCAGTTCGAGGACGTTGTCCACCTGGGCGCCGAACCGGTGGGCCTGCCCGCCGAGTCCGCCCACCGACAGGGTGCCGCCCACCGATAGCTCCAGGTAGTCGGTGAACACCGGCGGGGCAAGACCGTGCGGCAGGGTCGCCAGCGCCACCGCGCTCCACACCGCCCCCGCGCCCACCGTGACCCGGCCGTCCGCCACGGCGCCGATGTGGTCGAGGGGTTCGGTCTCGACCACCAGGCCCCCGGCCACCTGGGCCTGCCCGTGGGTCGCGTGGCCCTGGCCGCGGGCCGCCACCTCGATGCCGTACGCGTTGCAGAACGTCACCATGGCGGCCACGTCGCGCACCGACCCGGGGCGCAGCACCCCCGCCGGCTCCTCGTGCACGATGTGCCCGAAGTCGTCGGCGTCCTGCGGCAGTTCGCCCAGGCGCAGGGCGCCGTCAAGCTTTGGCACCGCTACCAGGCCCGTACGGCCCGCCGCCCGCGTCACCCACGCGCGCTCCCGCGGATCGAACGCCACCACGGTGCCGCCCGACCCTGGCCCGCCCGGCTCCGGCATCTCCACCACGCCTCCCCCTCCCCGCCCGCGCCCGCGGGCCGCGAACCCCTGTCCGAGCCAGCGCGATCGTAGCGCCGGGGGGCCGCCCCGAGGAGGGCGCCGTGTCGGCCAGTGGCCGGGAGTGTGCCGGTGCCACCCCTCCCACCTGCGAGAACTGTCGCGCCTACGTGGTTCCGTAGTGCGCCGGGCGCCGCACCCTCCGTACCGTCGAAGACGTCCGGGGTGCCCGGAAGGCACCCGGCACGAGACCACCCGGCAAGCGGATTCCGGGGGCTCGCATACCCACCACCCACCACCCCTCGCAGTTCGACGGAAGGGAACACCATGCCTGCTACCGCCGAGAAGGCCGCGGTCTGCCTCGTCTGCGACAGCGGTCTCGACATCGACGAGGGCTCGGCTTCCAGGTCTCCCTGGCGCCCGAGGCCGAGGAGGACTGGGGCGAATGACCACGGCTGCCACCGACGTCCTGCTGTCGGTGACGGTGCTGCGCCCCGACGAGCGTCGGCTCCTGGGGGCGCTGGTGGCCGCCGTGCGCCGGCACCGCGGCAGGGCCGCGGAAGCCCTCGAACTCCACACGGAGGCGTACCGGGTGGCGTCCACGGTCGGCTACCGCATCGAGGTCCGCCGCGCCCGGGAGGGCATGGACCGGGCGCGGGGGTGAGAGGGCGCCGGGCGCCGCGGGCCGCAGCGCCGCGGGTCCTGGGAGCGTCACGCGGGGCCCTCGCCCGAGGCGAGGACGTGCTGCCCGGTGGGCGCGTGGCCACCCGTGGTGCCGTGGTGACCCCACGCGGCGGCGGCTCCCGTCACGGCGACGAGGCCGGCCGTCGCGAGGAGGATTCCGGCCCGTGCGATCAGCGTCCTGCGCATCAGTGATCCCGTCCCTGTCTGTCGAGGCATGGCACAGCCTGTCGAAGCGTGTCGAGTCCGTTCCGGGGGACGTCTTTCGCAGCCCGTCTCCCGATGACACCGATGCTGTCGGTGGCCGTTCCCGATCGGTGTCGGGCCCGTTACCGCCGCGGTCCCCCGCTCACCGGGGGCTCGTCAGCCCGAGCGCCGACTCCGCGTCGCCGTCCTGCCCCGGCTCGCGGTCGCGTACCACCACGGTCACGTCCTGCGGGGCACACCCCGCCCCCCTGGACACGACCTGCGCCAACTCGGACACCAGCAGGGCACGCAGGTCCCTGTCGTTGCCCTTCCACCACTCGACGGTGACCACAGGCGTCTGGAAGCTCCCTAGCGGGGGCGGTACGGACAGGACCACCCCGTGCCCGGCCGCCCCGGGGGACGGCGGACACCAGGTATGGGCCAGGCATCGTCCATCGCGCGGTTACCGTTCGCTTCCCGGCCGGTTCCCGGCACCGCCGCCCGCCCCCGCACCCGGCATACCATGCGATGTCGGGCGGGGCGCGGGCGGCGGTGGTCGAAGTGGGGCGCCGGTGCGAGGCATGATCGGGGCATGGTTGAACGAGTCATCGTCGCGTGCGACGGAGCGTCGAAGGGAAACCCGGGCCCCGCGGCCTGGGCATGGGTGATCGCCGACGCGGGGGAGACCCCGGTGCGCTGGGAGGCGGGACCGCTCGGCCGCGCCACCAACAACGTAGCCGAACTGACCGCCCTGGAGAGACTGTTGGCGGCCGTCGACCCGGCGGTGCCGCTGGAGGTCCGGATGGACTCGCAGTACGCGATAAAGGCGGTCACCACCTGGCTGCCCGGCTGGCGGCGCAAGGGCTGGAAGACCTCCGCGGGCAAACCGGTCGCCAACCGCGAACTCGTCGTCCACATCGACGAACTGCTCGCGGGCCGGACGGTGGAGTTCCGCTACGTCCCCGCGCACCAGGTCGACGGCGACCCCCTCAACGACCTCGCCGACCGCGCCGCCAGCCAGTGCGCCGTACTCCAGCAGCCCCTCGGCACCGAGTACGGCTCCCCGCTCCCGCCGCTCTCGCCCGACACCCCCCGCGGCGGTTCCGCTTCCGGCAAACCGTCCGCCGCGCAGGGCGCCACCGCGACACGGCGACGCGCCCCGGCCCGCTCCTCGCGGACGCTGAAGGCCAGGTTCCCCGGGCGCTGCCGCTGCGGCCGCACCTACGAAGCGGGCGAGTCGATCACGAAGAACCCCGACGGCTGGGGACACCCGGAGTGCGCCAAGGACACACCCTGAGAGCCGGCCCGCACCCGACAGCCGCGCCCGGCGCGGGCGTTCCGGTTGTCAGCCCCGGGTGACACCTGCTCGGGCACCGGCTCCGCCGGGGGCGGTGGCAGATGGCGCTTGGGTGACGTCCGCACGGCGCCGGGATGGCCCACGGACTGCCCCGAGGGGGGTGCCGACGGCCCGTGGTGTCCGCACCCCGGGGTGTCTACGATGCCATCGGCTGCCGCCCGCGCGACCGGCCCGGCGCGGCCGCCGGTGATCGAAGCTGGGGCGCGGAGCCGAGGGAGGGCCGAGCAGACTCGCCCATGTCGACGTTCACCGAGTCGCGACTGCGGCGATTGCGGCTCTGGGGACAGCCGACAGGTGGGGAGGCGGTACGGGGGTGTCGCGCGCGTAGGAAGCACGTCAGCCCGAGCCGGCGAGTGAGGGCGGGGCCCGCTGTCCACTGCATCGGGGCGCCCCTGGCGAGGCTTGAGTGCAAGGCCGTCCTCGACGTGCTCCTCAACCGGCTCTCCGGCTTCTCGGCCACCGACACGGAGGTCCACGACGCCCGCTCCTCGTTCGCGCCGAAGCGGCTGCCGCTCGACGTGACCTGGAGGCCATGACCGCCGGCCACCGCGCACCCAGGGGCCCGCCCGGCCGCCACCCCCGGGCGGGCCCCTGGTGCGCACGCACCAGGACACCCCCCGGGCCTCGTCCTGACGCACCGGACCGGAACGGTACCCGGGTACGACGCCGGGGGCGGGCCCCGCCCCCTACCGTGGGGCGCGTGCTGCGGAACGCGGATGTCGAAGGGCGGGCGCCGGGCGGACACGCCGCCCCCGCCGGGGCAGGACGGGACGCGGGGGCGCCACCGCCCGCCGCGGGACGGCGCTGAGCCGCCATGGCGAACACCCTTGGCACCGGCCCCCGTTGGCGCCGCGCCCGGTGGCGGGAGGCGGCTGTCACCGCGGCGGCGTTCGCGCTCTGCCTGCTCGGCGGCGTCGTCCAGGCCGACGGCACCCCCGCACCACCGCCCCCCGCCGCCTACCTCGTCGCCGCGGTCTCCTGCGCCGCACTGCCTCTGCGGCACCGGGCGCCGCTCGCCGCCCTGGCCGTCACCACCGCGAGCGGCGTCCTCGCCTCGCCCCTCGGCCTCCTGCTGAGCCCGCTCGTCGTGGCCCCCGCCGTCATCACCGCCTACTCCCTCACCGCACGCACGGAACGGCACGCCGCGAGCGCGGTGTCCCTCACCTCCGCGGCGCTCCTCGTCGCCTCCACGCCGCTGCTCGGCGCCCTCTCCTGGCAGGACGCCAGCAGACTGGCAGCGGTCGGCGCCTTCCCGCTCGCGGCCGGGGTGCTCGGGCACGCGGTGCAGAACCGGCGGGCCTATCTGGCCGCCGTCGAGGAGCGCGCCCTGCGGGCCGAGCGCGGCAGGGAGAGCGAGGCACGCCGCCGCGTCACCGAGGAACGCCTCCGTATCGCAAGGGAGTTGCACGACCTCGTGGCTCACCAGATCACCCTCGCCAACGCCCAGGCCACCGTCGCCGCCCACCTCTTCGACACCCGCCCCGAGCAGACCCGTAGGAGCCTGCGGGAGCTGGTCGGGACGACCGGCGACGCGCTCGACGAACTACGCGCCACCGTCGGCCTGTTGCGCCAGTCGGGGGACACCGCCGCGCCCGCGGAGCCGGTACCGGGACTCTCCCGGCTCCCCCCGCTTGTCGCGTCCTTCCGCCGCGCGGGCCTCGATGTGACGGTACGTCAGGACGGCATCCCCAGGGCCCTGCCGCCCGGAGTGGACCTCACCGCCTACCGTATCGTCCAGGAGGCCCTGACCAACGTGACCAAGCACGCGGCCACCGGCAGCGCCCGGGTGCGCCTCGCCTGGAACCGCGACCGCGTCACCCTCACCGTCACCGACGACGGCGGGAGCAGCGGTAGGCGGCCGACCGCGCCCGCAAGCGCCGACGCGACCACAGCACCGGACGCGCCAGGACGCGCGAGCGCCCACCCGGCGGCGGAACGCCCGCCCGGCTACGGCCTCATCGGCATGCGGGAGCGTGCCACCGCGGTCGGCGGACACCTCCGCGCGGGCAGCCGCCCCGAGGGCGGCTTCCTCGTCACCGCGGAACTCCCCCTCCCACCCGCCAGGGACACCCCGCCGAGCGCCGACACCACGGCGGCCACCGACGGGCGGACGCCCGCCACCGGGGCCGGGGGCGCGCCATGACGCTGAGGGTGCTCCTCGCCGACGACCAGGCCCTGCTGCGCGGCGCCTTCCGGCTCCTCCTCGACAGCGCCGACGACATCACCGTGGTCGGCGAGGCCGCCGACGGCGGGGAAGCGGTGGCGCTCACCCGGACGCTGCGCCCCGACGTCGTGGTCATGGACATCCGCATGCCCGACGTGGACGGCCTCACCGCCACCGCCCGGATCTGTGCCGACCCCCGGCTGCGCGCCAGCCGCATCCTCGTCCTCACCACCTACGAGACCGACGAGTACGTCGCCCGCGCCCTGCGCGCCGGTGCGGGCGGCTTCATCGGCAAGGGCATCGGGGCCGGGGAACTGCTGGACGCCGTCCGTACGATCGCCGCAGGTGACACCCTGCTGTCGCCCGCCGCGACCCGCTCCCTCGTCGCCCGCTTCCTCGCCACACCGGACCACACCGCCCCGCCGCACCACCCCGGCCGGCTCGCCGCGCTCACCCCGCGCGAACGCGAGATGGTGGCGCTGGTCGCCACCGGACTCTCCAACCAGGAGATCGCCGGGCGGATGTCCCTCAGCCCCTTCACCGTCCGCGCCCACGTACAGCGCGCCATGACGAAGCTGGAGGCCCGCGACCGGGCCCAACTCGTCGTCATCGCCTACCGGACGGGCCTCGCCAGGGCCGACCCCGCCCCCGGCGGCGGGACTTCGCGAGCGGCCCCGGGCCCCTGACACCGCACGGGCCCGGACAAGCGGGCTCACGGCGCCGGGGCGAACTCCGGCAGTGTCAGGGCCGAGTGGGCGGGGCGCGGCGGTGCGGACGGCATGGTGACGAGGCGGCGCAGCCTGGCGTTGCGCCGGTCGAGGGCGTCTGCCGTGGTGGGGAAGAGCGTGGCGGCGCCGTTGTCGACCAGCGATTGGTTGGCGGCCACGAACTCCCGCGCCCCGTGCTCGTACGCGGCGAAGGCGGCGGTGTGGTCACGGTGCGCGGCCAGCGCGCAGGCGAGCACATAGGCACCGGCCAGCGCGAGGCTCGAACCCTGCCCGGTGAGGAACGAGGGCGCGTACGCGGCGTCGCCGACGAGCGCGACCCGGCCGCTCGACCAGCGGGGCATACGGATCTGGCCCGCCGTGTCGAAGAACAGGTCGTCCGCGTCGCGCAGGGCCGCCACCATGCCGGGCACCTCCCAGCCTGCGCCCCTGAACGCCGCCGCCACCAGGTCGCGTTGGACGCCCGGGTCGCGCAGGGCACGCGAGGGCCGCTGCGGGTGGTGGAAGGTGAGGAAGGCGTGCAGCGTGTCGTCGTCCCCGACGGCGTAGAGGGCCGCGGCCCGCCCCGGTGCGTTCCACATCGTCACCTCGTGGGAGAGCCCGAAGGTGTTCGGCATGGTGAAGAGGGCGAAGCAGTAGCCGAGATGGCGGTGGAAGCGCTCCTCGGGGCCGAACACGGCCGCACGCGTCCCCGAGTGCATCCCGTCCGCGCCGACGACCAGGTCGAACGTGCGCTGCCGCCCACTGCGGAACGTGACGTCGACGCCCCCTCCCGACTGGTCGAGGGTGTCGGCGCGGTCGCCGAACAGGAACTCCGCGTCGTCGCGGACGAGCGCGTGCAGGCTCGCCGCCAGGTCCCCCCTGCGCACCTCAAGATCCCGCCCCTCGACACCACCGGCGACCGAGTGCGGGGGCACGGAGGCCACCGTGCCGCCCTCGGCGTCGAGGAAGGTGCAGCGCCGCGACTCGATGTGCGCGTCCCGCAGCCGTGGCAGTATCCCCATCCGCCGGACCACCTCCGTCGCGGTGCCGCGGATGTCGATCGGATACCCGCCGTGGCGCGGCGAGTCGGCTGTCTCCACCACGGTGACCGCACAGCCCGCCCGGGTCAGCCAGTACGCGAGCGCGGGCCCCGCGATACTGGCCCCGGAGATGAGGACCGTGCGCCGCACGGCCGTACGTACGTCCTTCGACAGCCCTGTGGGTGTCATACCCGGGCTCCTTTCCTGGTGATGCGGACAACGGGGAGCGACAGCGCGGCGACGAGCCCGGCGACGGCGAAGCCCAGGGCGAAGGCCGACTCGGCGGGCGGGCCGCCGGGGCCCGAGCCACCGGCGAGGATCGCGCCGCCGAGCTGGGCGCCGAGGGCGGAGCCGATCACCCGTGTCACCACGAGCAGACCGGTGGCGATGCCGGTGTCCCCGGCGTCGACGGCGGTGGCGGCGCCTGCGAGCAGCGCCGTGGTGCCGACGCCCGCGGCGAACGAGACCAGCACCTTCGCGAGGACGAGCTGCCACGCCGCGGTGTGCAGCGACGTCAGGGCGACCGCCGTGGCCGCCATGACGACGGCGGTCGCGACGACCACGGCACGCGCCCCGAAACGCCGCGCGGCGACCCCGCCGACCGAGTCGCTGACCGCCCCCGCGACGGCGCCGGGCATCAGGAAAAGACCGATGTCGGTGGTGTCGGCGCCGAACCCGTATCCGTCGGCCGACAGCGCGAACAACTGCGGCAGCAGGAAGAGCACCATCCCGAGGCCGGTGGTGACGACGAGGGTGAGCACGCACGCGTGCCACATCGCGGGCCTCGCCAGCATCCGCAGATCGACCATCGGCGAGGCCGCCCGCCGCTCGACGGCCACCCACGCGGTCGCGAGCGCGGCTACCGCGGCCACCGTGACCGCGCCGGCCGCGAGCGGCGGCAGGCCGCCGCTCGTCAGCGTCACGAGGCCGAGCATGAACGCGAGGAGCGTGCCGCTCAGCAGGGCCACGCCCGGCCAGTCGATCCGACCGTCCGAGGGGACCGGCGGGTCGTGCGGCATCAGCCGGGCCACCGCGGACGCCGTCGCGACGACCGCGAGCGTCGGCAGCGCGAACATCCAGTGCCACGACAGGTGTTCCGCGATCGGCCCCGCGACCAGCGTGCCCACCATGCCGCCGCCGGTGAACAGCGCGACGACCACCCCGATCGCCACCTGCGACGTCCCCGCCGGCAGATGCCCGCGCACCAGGATGAAGGAGAGCGGGAGCGCGCCGACCATGACGCCCTGCAACACCTGGCCGAGCAGCAGCACCGGCAGGTTCGGCGCGAGAGCGGCCAGCAGGCCGCCCGCCGAGACCACGCCCATCAGACCGAGCAGCACCCGCTTCCCGCCGTAGCGGTCGCCGAGCTTGCCCGCGACGGGGGTGACGACCGCGCCCGTGACGAGCAACGTGTTGGCGACCAGCGCCCCTTCGGCCGGACTGACCCCCAACTCCCGCTGGAGCAGCGGCAGCGCGGGCTCCACCACCGACTGCAAGGTGCCGAGGACGAGCGCCAGGACGCCGAGGGCGCCCACCGCCGGTCTCCCGATGCGGGCCGGGGGAACCACAGCTTCGGACATGGATGCCCTTCTCGTCGTCCGGGTGAGGGTGGAGAGCGCGGAAACCACGCGTTTTCCACCCTCGCCCCGGACGCCCCGTCAGACATCGTCCCCCGGCGCCGACTTGGCCTGGTGCGTACGGACCAGACGGCAGGGCCCCCTGGTGCCCCCGCACGCCGCCCGCACCGCGGCGGCCACCACCCGGCCGTCGGCCCTCACCGCCCCGGGGCCCGCCCCCGCCTCACGACACGCCGCCCCACGCCACCCGTACCGCCGTGCTCCCCATCCTGGGCACCTCCACGGTGACGGTGCCGTCGTCCACGGCGACGGGGCCCAGCGGATCGCCGAGGTAGGTGGCGCGCTCGGCGCCCACGACGGGGAAACCGCAGCGCAGCCGGACCGTGCACGGCCCCGTGGCGTACGACTGGAGACGTATCAGCAGGTCCGCGCCGCGGCCGGGACCGGACGCGGGGACCGGGGCCGCGTCCACGACCCGCACCCGCGGATCGTCCAGGGAGAACAGGGCGAGCCCGGCCGGATGGCCCGGGTCGGGCGCGCCGTGCGCGGGCACCGCGACCAGCGGGTGGTCGATCTCGTACGCGGTGCGCAGCGCCAGCGCCTCGGCACCGATCGTCTCACCCGCGCGACGCACCCCCACCGCGTAGCGGAACGTGGTGTCGAACGCCTGCTGGGAGGGGAAGTTGGTGTCCCACAGGTTGTTGTGGACCCAGGAGTAGACGGTGCCAGGACGGCGGGGCGCGGTCGAGTCGGGGAACGGGGCGTAGGGCAGCGCGATCGTCTCCGGCTCCACCAGCGGCGCGTCCCTCGTGACCCAGGCGACGGGACCGCCCGCGTCTTCAAGCGACACGAACGACCGTACGGCCCGCATGTGTTGGGGCGCCCCCGGTACGTGCTCAAGTCCGTCGCCCGTCAGCGCGCCGCTGATCTCGTAGTGCACCACGGGGTCCGTGAGCGCGAACGGGAACGCCAGGTAGGCGCTCTCCTTCGTCATGGTGGCGGGCTTGTCGAAGCGGTTGTCGAGGACGACGTGCGCGTCGTCGCGGCCGAGGCTCACCGTGGTACGGGCCCGGTGGACGCCGTCCGCCGCGTACTCGTAGGTGAGACGGCTGCCGAGGGCGTCGTCGACGCGTTCGAGGAGCACGGCGGGGCGTGCCAGGGTGCGTGAGCCCAGCAGTTCCAGCTCCTCGCTGACGGTGGTCTTGTTGGCCTGGTGGTTGTAGCCGCCCGCGGTGGTGTACGTGTCGTAGACGTAGCCGTTGAAGCCGACGACGGCCTCGCGGTCCACCAGCTCCCTGCCGGTGGCCTTCTCCACGATGCCGGACACACACGCCGCCCGCAGGTCCACCGTGACCCGCAGATGGTCGTTCTCCAGCACCAGGTCCCCGGCGACCGGCAGCACCACCGCGGCGCCGTCCGCGGCGTCGCCCGAGCCGACCCGGCCCTCGGTGGAGCGGGCGCGCTCCTCCTCGTCGACGGCGGGCCGCTCGGCCGCCACCGCCAGGGCGGCCAGGTCCGCCTCGTCGACGACCGTCACGTCCAGCCGCACGAGGCCGAGCGGCGGCACGTCGGGCACCGCGACGCGCAGCCACCGGCCCGCGTCCCGGTGGACGTGGTTGACCTGGGGCCGCTCCACCGCGGGCAGCGCGGCGCCGGTGCGCCCGTCGGCGACCGCGAGCCGCCGCGCCAGCGGCACCCTGCTCTCCCGTACGAACAGCGTCACCACCGAAGTGCGGGGCGCCGCCGTGGTGTTGACCGCCCAGTACGTGACGTCGGCGGCGGGTGCGATCGGCAGGACGGCGCCGAGCGCGGCCGCGGCGTGGTCGAGATGGGTGTCGGCGTCGTTGTCGCCGTGCAGCGCGTAGCCGTACTTCCAGTGCCACTGCTGCTCGCCCGACTGGCCGCCCGCGTCGCCGTGGGTCCAGGGGTCGGCCGCGCCCCAGGTGTGCTCGTTGAAGAGCGACACGGACCGGTACACCGCCCGGGCGCCCGCCCCCGCGTCGGCCGCCAGGCCCGCCGCGGCGTCCGCGGGGCCGCGCAGCGCGGCCATGCCGTACAGGGTGCCGGCGTGGGTGACGGTGGCCTGGGCGTGGCGCACCATCGCCTGGGGCCTGGCGCCCGAGCCGACGCCCTCGACCCACCAGTCGCCCCAGTCGCCCTCGAAGGTGGGGATCGAGGGGCCGAGCCGGGACTCGGCGTCGTCGAAGAAGTCGGTGTTCGTCGACAGCCGCAGCCGGGGGCTCTCCCAGGTCTCGTTCCACCGCCGCACCGTCTCCGCCATGATCAGCCGGGGCGGCGCGTTGTCCCCGAAGTGGCCCTGCACCCGCAGGTGCAGGATGTCCCAGGGGTAGGGGTCGCGGTCCTCGGCGCCGGGCCCCCGCCAGCCGAGGAGTTCCACCGGGAACGGGTACGGGTTGGTCGCCAGCGACGTCAGATACGCCGGGAGCAGGTCGTCGACCATCGCGTACGAGGTGGCGAAGCCCAGCATGGGCCCCTCCATATAGGCGAGGCCGTGGGGGCTGTCGGTCATCCACACCAGGACCTCGCTGCCCGAGGGCGCCCGCCAGCGGAACAGCCGCGGCAGCCGCGCACCGCCGTTGGCGTTCGGCACCGAGCGGCCCGCCCAGTTGTGCGCCACCGCCAGGTTGCGCACGCCGAGCCCGGCGAGCGCGTCGGGCAGCCCCGCGACGGTCCCCGGCACGTCGGTCTGCATCGCCGAGTGGAACGCGACGCCGTGCTCGTCGCGCACCGACCGTGCCAGGCGCAGCAGTTCGTGCAGTTCGTCGGTGGAGCAGGTGTCGGTGTGCAGGTTGTACGGCAGCGCGGTCAGCTCGATCTGCCCGGCCCGCACCCGCTCCACGAACTCCCTGACCCGCTCGGGGGGCCGTACGGCCGCCCACTGCTCGAACGACCACAGCGACTCCACCGCCCAGCGGAACCTGGCGTCGTCGGGCCAGCCGTCGGTGGCGCGGGTCAGGTCGAGGCAGGAGTCGAGGAACGCGACGTGCTCGCCGAGCACGGGGCCCTGCGGGTCGGTGTAGCCGATGTCGAGGTGGGAGTGGTGCACCAGGTGGATGGTCCAGTCGCGCGGCGGCTCCAGGGTGAACGCGAGCACGGCCGTGTCCGCGCCGTGCCGCGCCTCGATCCTGATGTCGCGCGCCCCCGGCTCCCGCGGCAGCAGCAGCCGGACACCGCCGGGCGCGGGCAGCACCTCCACCGGGGTGCCGCCGCGGCCCGCCGTGGTCACCTCGAAGGCCCAACCAGTGGTGTCGACGGGGGTGTTGGCGACCGTGGTGTTGGCGACAGTGGTGCCAGATACGGGGGTGCCGGAGACGGGGTTGTCGGAGAGGAGTATCCGCACACTGCGCAGGGCGCCATCTGGGCCGCGCCGTACGAGGTGTTCCGGCATGGCCCGCAGTTCCGTGCCGCCGAGGCGCGCGGTGGCGGCGACGGCGAGGCCGACCATTCCGGCCCTGACCTTGTCGTTCGACCACCTGCGGTCGCGTACGAGCGCGCGAGTCGTCATGAGTTTCCTGTCTCCCAGGGTGGTTCCGTCAGGACGTGAGACGAAGGCTGTTGACGAAGAAGCGTTGGAACACGAAGAACAGCACCACCGTCGGCACCGAGGCGACGAGCGCCCCGGCCAGCACCACGGGCGGGCCCACCGTCGAGTAGTTGCCGTTCAGGTCGGCGAGCGTCGCCATCACGGGACGCACGTTCGGGCTCAGCGAGAGCGTGATGCCGAACAGCAGGTCGTTCCAGATCCAGGTGAACTGGAAGATGAACGCGGCCAGCAACGCGCTTCTGGCGAGCGGGAGATGGATGCGCCAGAACATCCGCGGCCAGTTCACCCCGTCGAGCTGCGCGGCCTCGGCGATCTCCCTCGGGACCGTCATCATGAAGTTGCGGTTGACGAAGAACGCGAAGGGGATCGTCAGCGCCACATAGATCAGCACCATCCCGTACCGGGTGTCGTAGAGACCGGTCTTCGCGTACCCGGTGAACAGCGGCGAGACGAACGTCTGCAACGGCAGCACGGTCCCGATGAAGATCCCCCAGAACCACACCCCCGGGCGGCGCACCGGCATCACCACCACGGCGAACGAGGCGAGCGCCGCGATCAGCACCGCCACCGCCGCCCCCACCGCCGCGTACAGCAGGGTGTTGAGGAGGCCCCGGCCCACATCGGCGCTGGTGAACGCGGCGCGTACGTTGTCGAGGAGCCCCGGCGACGCGAACCACCAGCGCGGTGCGCCCGTGTACGTGCCCGCCGGGGTGAACGCGTTCACCACGACAAGCCACGTCGGCACCAGCCACAGCACCGACACCAGCGCCACCAGCACACCGCGTACCGTCCTGCCGCTCATCCCGCCTCCCCCCGCCGCGGCTGCGACTGCCTGCGCAGATAGAGCCAGGACGCGGCGACCACTACGGCCGTGAGCACCACGGAGACGGCCGCGCCGTAGCCGTACCTGTTGAGGGTGAAGGTCTGCCGGTACATCGTCAGCGCCAGCGTCTCGGACGCGGTGCCCGGGCCGCCCTGCGTGAGCAGCCATACGATGTCGAAGGTCTTCAGGCTGTTCACGATGGACATCCCCACGACCACCACCGTCATCGGCCGCAACTGCGGCACGATCACCCGCAGGAAGAGCTGGAGGCCCTGCGCGCCGTCGATGCGGGCGGCCTCGATCGTGTCCACCGGGATGGTCTGGAGGCCGATCAGGAACAGGATCAGCGACGCCCCCGTCGCCTGCCAGGTGGTGGCCAGGATCATCACGACCGTGTTCAACGGCCAGTGCAGCAGCCACTCGTGCTGCCAGCCGCCGAGCCCCACCGCGTCGAGGGTCTGGTTGACGGCGCCGTCGCTCTTCAGCAGGAACGTCCACAGCAGCGCCGTCGCCGAGCCGGAGAGCGCGTACGGGATGACCACCGCGGTGCGTGCCACCGCGCCCCAGCGCACCGAGTGGGTCAGCACCGCGAGCAGCAGCCCCAGCAGCACGGGCAGCACCAGGGTGCCCACCACCCAGCACACCGTGTTCAGCAGCGACCTGCCGAAGTCGGGGTCGGTGAAAAGCGCGGTGTAGTTGTCGAGTCCCACGAAGCGCGCGGTGACGCCGTTGTCGTCGAACAGGCTGCGATAGGCGGTCACCGCGAACGGCACCACGAGCAGCGCCGCGATCAGCGCCACGGCCGGGAGCAGGAACACCCCCACCCAGGCGGCGCGCCGCAGCCCGACCGACCGCGCAGTGCCCGCAGGAAGTGCCGAAGGACCGGCCGACACCCCTGGCGCGGTCTTGCCGACGGTGCTCACGAGGCCGCCACCCCCTTCCACACGCCCCACTCCTTGTCCGCCCTGCGCTGCATGTTCGCCAGGGTCTTCGTCGCGCGCCCCGGGGTGGGGTCGATCATGAAGGCGCTCAGGTCCTGCACGTTCCCCTCGATCAGCACGGGCGGCGACGCCTCCCAGTACCTGACGGCCTGGGTGGGCCGCTCCCGCGCCACCTGCGCGGCGACCTGGCGCACCGCCCCCACGTCCGGCACCACACCGGGATCGGCAGAGGTGTCCCGCAGGAAACCGGTCCACGCCCGCTGCACGGCCGGGTTCAGCCAGGAGCGCGCCACCGCGAGCGCCGCGTCCCGCTTGTGCGCGTGCGCCGACACCGCGAGCGCGCCGCTCTCCACCAGCACCGAGCGGTCACCGCCCGGGGGCGGCGGCAGCAGGAACGCGCCAAGCTCGTCGTCCTTCAGCCCCCCGGCCAGGAACGTCCCGGTGTTCCAGGTCCCGTACAGGCACATCGCCGTACGGTCCCCGGCGAACTGGCCCGGCACGTCGGTGCTGTTGGCGTCCGGCGAGGAGAACGCGCCGCGCCGGTACAGGTCGCTCCACAGGGCCATCGCCGTGCGGCACACCGGGTCGGTGTACGACGCGCGGCCCGCGGCGAGGTCGAGGTAGAAGCGGTGGTCGAGCCCGTTGACGAGCTGCTGGAACCAGATCGACGACTCCCACGTGGTGGCGCCGCCCGAGGAGACCGGGGTGATGTGCTTCGCGCGCGCCCGGTCCACCACGTCCAGGAAGTGCTCCCAGGTGGTGGGGACGCCGACACCCAGCCGCTCGAACGTCCGCTTGCTGTAGAAGACCGCGTAGTACGACTTGTAGAGGGGGACGGCGAACTGCCGCCCCCGGTAGCCGAAGGTGTCGCGCAGCGTGGCGTCGTCGCACCAGCCGCGCCGCGCCGCCTCGTCCCAGGCGTCCGTGACGTCCGCGAGCACCCCGGCGCGGACGATGTCCTGGAGCCGGTAGCCGTTCCACCACTTGACCAGGTCGGAGGTGGCGTCGGTCTGCGCCGACATCCGCACGATCTGCTGGTAGTTGCTGACGTTCGGCACCGCGCGCGGCGCCAGCCGGTACCCGGCGAGCCGGTGCAGCTCGGCGCCCGCGGCCGCGTACCCCGGCGCCCAGGTGGAGTTGTCGTTGAAGAGCGACACCTCGTCCGCGGGGGAGGGCCTGGTCAGGTCGCCCCGGCCGCATCCGCCGAGCGCGAGTCCCGCGGCACCGGCGAGCGCCGCGGCCAACACCCCGCGCCGGCCCACCGCCTGTGGTGTGACGATCGACTCCACTGGACCACCTCGTCACGGAATCGTCGACCTGCTAAGTTATCGGTAACGTACACACCTGCTGGTGGTTTGAAAAGAAGAAGCGTTGACGTTATCGCAACAGGGTGGGTGACATGGCGGACCGTCCACAGGCCGCGACGCACGCGAGGCAGTACGAACCGGCACCCTGCTACCCGCTCGGCAGCGGCACCGTCGCGGTCGGCTGGGACGCCGCGGCGGACACGCTCCCCGGCGACGTACGCGTCCTCGCGGTCGACGGCCCGGCCGTGCTCGACTGGGAGGCGGTCGCCGGTGAACTGTGCACGGCGTTCGCGCGCGCCCGCGCACGGGTCGAGATCGCGGACGCCAGGACCGCGGCCCTCGACTGGGCCGAGGTGCGCCGCCGCACGGAGTCCGAGGCGCTGCGCGACGACCCCGACTTCGCCAGGCTCGCCGGCGGCACCCTCGCCGACCTGCTCGACCCCGCGGCCCTCGCGGAACTCTCCGCCGATCCGGGCGACTTGGGTGACGCCGATGGCGCTGATGGCGCTGATGGCGCTGACGGGGCTGACGGCGCGGCGGGCCAGGACGGCGCGCGGGCGCTGCGTATCGTCGTCGGGCCCGGCGCCGCCCTCGGGCGGGCCGACGCGCTGTGGTGGGCCGATCTGCCGAAGCGGCACGCGGAGTACGCCGTCCGCCGCGGGCGCGGCCGCAACCTCGCGGCCCCGGCAGGCGAACCCCCGACCCTGCGCAGGCTCCTCTACATCGACTGGCCGCTGCTCGACCGCCACCGCGACGCGTCGGTGGGGCGCGTCGACCGCTGGCTCGACGTTACCGATACCGCGAATCCGGCCTCCCTCAGCGGCACCGCGTTGCGCGACACCTGCCGCACCCTCGCCACCCGCCCCTTCCGCACCAGGCCCACCTTCAACTCCACGCCCTGGGGCGGCCACTGGGGCCAGGAGGAGCTGGGCCACAACCCCGGGGCGGAGAACACCGCCCTCGGCTACGAGCTGATCGCCCCCGAGAGCGGCGTCCTGCTCGGCGACGCCCGGGACCGCTGCGTCGAGGTGCCCTTCCAGCTCGTCGTGGCACTCTCCCCCGAGGACCTGCTCGGCGCCCATGTCCACCGGACGTTCGGCACCTCGTTCCCGATCCGCTTCGACTACCTCGACACCGTCGGCGGCGGCAACCTCTCCGTCCACTGCCACCCGCGCCCCGACGACATGCGCACCGTCTTCGGCTGGCCCTACACCCAGCACGAGAGCTACTACCTGATGCGCGCCGGCACCCCTGGCAAGGTCTTCCTCGGGCTGCGCGACGGCGTCGACGTCGACGCGTTCCACCGCCACGCGCACGCGGCCGACACCGAGGGCACCCCCTTCGACATCGAGCGGTACGTGGGCACGTTCCCCGCCGAGCAGGGGCAGCTCTACCTCGTCCCCGCGGGCACCCCGCACGGCAGCGGCGAGGGCAACGTCGTCCTGGAGGTCAGCGCCACGCCCTACCTGTACTCGCTGCGGTTCTACGACTGGCTGCGCCGCGACGCGGCCGACGAGCAGCGCCCCGTCCACGTCGAACACGCCTTCCGCAACCTCGACCCGGAGCGCTCCGGCACCCGCGTCCCCGACCAACTCATCCAGCGGCCGAGGACGTTGACCACGGGCGACGGCTGGTACGAGGAACTGCTCGGCGCGCTGCCCGACATGTTCTTCGAGGTGCGCAGGATCGCCGTCGAGCCCGGCGGGACGGCACCCCAGCACACCGGGGGCCGCTTCCACGTGCTGACCGTCGTCGAAGGACAGGGCGCCCTGGTCACCACCGCCGCGGGGCACCACCACTTCGTACACTATGCGGAGACTCTTGCCGTCCCGGCGTCCGTCGCCGCCTACCAGGTGCGCGGCGAGGGTCCTGAACCGGTCCGGCTGGTGAAGGCGCAGGTGGTATGAGCACGCACTCGGACTCCGAACCGACGTACACCATGCGGGACGTGGCGCAGCGGCTCGGGGTGAGCCCGATGACGGTGTCGCGCGCGCTGCGCGGCCAGCGCGGCATAGGGGAGGACACCAGGAAGCGGGTGCTCGCCGAGGTGGCCGCGCTCGGCTACCGCCCCAACAAGGCGGCCCGCGGCCTGCGTTCGGGCGGCCCCAACGAACTGGTCGGACTGGTCGTCACCAACCTCGCGAACCCCTTCTACTCCCAACTCGCCGTCGGCGTCGAACAGATCAGCGTCGGCTACGGGGCCCGGGTGATGCTCGGCAGCACGGGCGAGGACCCGGCGGTGGAGCGCGAGGTCGTCACCGACATGGTGGAGCGCGGCGTGGACGGCCTCGTGGTGGTCTCCGCCGGGCACGACCACAGCCACCTCGGCGGCGGACCGCTGCGGGACACACCCGTCGTACTCGCCGCGAGCCCGCCGATCGGCATCGACGTCGACTGCGTCCTCGTCGACGACTTCGGCGGCACCCGCCAGGCGTGCCGCGAACTCATCGCACGCGGCCACCGCCGCATCGGCTTCCTCGGCCTGCCGCCGTCGCTGTGGACCGGCTCGGAGCGCTTGCGCGGCTACGCGCTCGCGCTGGAGGAGGCCGGGCTGCCGATGGACGAGCGGTACGTCAGCCAGGGCCGCGGGGACAGCGCGCTCGCCGAGGAGGCGGCGCGCACGATGCTCGCACTCGACGACCCGCCGACGGCGCTGCTCGCCGCGAACAACCGCAACACCGTCGGCGCCCTGCGCGCCCTGCGCGACCGCCGCGACGGCGGCGCCGCGGTCACCGTCGCGGGCTTCGACGACATCGAACTCGCCGACATGCTGCACCTCCCGCTCACCCTCGTCTCCTACGACCCGGTCGAGGTCGGCAGGGCCGCCGCGCGACTGCTCTTCGAACGGCAGGCGAGCCCGGCGCCCCCGCCGCCGAGGCGGGTCACCATCGCGACCACCCTCGTCGACCACCCGGCCCCCAGGTAGCGGGCGGTGGCGGCCCCCGCGCGCCCGCGCGCCGTCCCCGTCGTCGAGGTGGGCGGCTCGCACGCCACCGCCGCGGCCGTCGACCTCGCGGGCTCCCGCATCGTGCCGGGCACCAGGCACCGCAGGCCCCTCGCCGCCGACACCGACGCGGACACCTTCCTCGCCACCCTCGCCGAGGTCGCCGACGGGGTCCTCACCGCGGGGACACCGCTCCACGACGTCTGGGGCGCCGCCGTGCCGGGACCGTTCGACTACGGGCGCGGGGTGGCCCGCTACCGGGGCGTCGGCAAGTTCGCCGCGCTCGACGGAGTCCCGGTCGGCGACCGCCTCGCGCCCCTGCTGCGCCGCCGCCCGGCCGGTATCCGGTTCCTCAACGACGCCGCCGCGTTCGGGCTCGGGGTGTGGCAGACCTGGCGCGGCCCCGGCAGCCGGCTCGTCGCGGTCACCCTGGGGACGGGCGTGGGCTCCGCGTTCCTCGCGGACGGCGCCGTGGTCGAGGACGGCCCGCGGGTGCCGCCGCAGGGCCGCGCCGACCTGCTCACCATCGACGGCGGCCCGCTGGAGGACACCGTGTCCACCCGGGCGCTGACCGCCCGCTACCTGGACCGCACCGGCCGGCACGTCGACGGCCTGCGCGAGCTGACCGGCCTTGCCGCGCGCGGCGACACCACCGCCCGTGACGTGGTGGACCGCGCGCTGCGCGCCCTCGGCGGCGCGCTGGCCCCCTGGCTCGCCGCCTTCGACGCCGACGCGGTGGTCTTCGGCGGCGCCGCCACCGCCGCGTGGCACCGCATCGGACCGCCCCTGACCGACGCCCTCACCGCACACGAACCCCGCCTCGCCCGAATGGGAGTGACGGTGTGTCAGGACACCGAGAGGGCGGCGCTGCTCGGCGCCGCCGCGCACGCGCTCGCCTGACACCCCCTCAGGAACCGTCGTCGTCGCGCACCGGGTACGGCACGAAGGTGCTCGTGTGCTGGTCGATCCGCAGCTCGCGGCCGAGCGGGGGAGCCGCGCGCTGCGGGCAGTCGAGGCGCTCGCAGACGCGGCAGCCCATGCCGATCGGGGTGGCGGCCGAGGCGCTGGTCAGGTCGAGACCGTCGGAGTAGACGAGGCGGTGGGCGTGCCGGATCTCGCAGCCGAGCCCGACGGCGAAGGTCTTGCCGGGCTCGCCCCAGCCGCCGCGGTGCCTGGCGACCGCGCGCGCCGTCCACAAGTACCGCTGCCCGTCCGGCATTTCGGCGATCTGGACCTGGATACGGCCGGGCGAGCCGAACGACTCGTACACGTTCCACAGCGGACACGTGCCCCCGGCCCTGGAGAAGTGGAAGCCGGTGGCGGACTGCCGCTTGGACATGTTCCCCGCCCGGTCCACCCGTACGAACGAGAAGGGCACCCCGCGCAGCCGCGGCCGCTGCAACGTGCTCAGCCGGTGGCAGACCGTCTCGTAGCCGAGGCCGTGCCGGTCGGCGAGGAGTTCGATGTCGTAGCGGACCTCCTCGGCCGCCGCGTGGAAGTCCCGGTACGGCATGATCAGCGCGGCCGCGAAGTAGTGCGCGATGCCGATCCTGGCCAGCGCGTGGGTGGGGGTACCCGCCGGGAAATCCTCCGCGGCCTGCCGGTCGAGTTCACCGCCGTACTCCAGCAGGGCGAGCTGGGTGGCCATGCGGAACGCGCGCTGCCCCGGGCGCAGCCGGGTGGAGAGACGCAGGGTGCGGCTCGCCTCGTCGTAGTGGTGCAGATCGGCGCCGGGCTCCCCGGCGAGCCGGACGCCGTGACGGTCCGCGAGCCTGGCGGTGAGCACCCGCAGCACGTCACCGGGGCGTATCGCGATCTCCCGGGCCAGTTCCTCCGCCGCGAGGTCGGTGTCGTGGAGGTAGTTCCGGCGGCGGTAGAAGAACTCGCGTATCTCCTCGTGCGGTGACCCCGGCGCCCCGGGGCCGGTGTCCCTGGAGTCGGCGGCCCCGGCGAGCCGCTGCGCCAACTGCTGGTTCCTGCGGCCGAGTTCGAGCAGGACCCGGGCCACGTCCGGCATCCGCGAGGCCAGCTCCGCGAGGTCGGACGGGGTCACCCCGGCCGCCGTGATCTCCCCGGCCAGGGTCTCCCGCAGGTCCGCCACCAGACGGCTGGTGTCGCGCTCGGAGAAGAAGCCCGGGTCGACGCCGAACGCCTCCGTAAGACGCAGCAGCACGGCGACCGTGAGCGGCCGTGAGTCGTGCTCCATCTGGTTCAGATAGCTGGGCGAGATCGCCAGCACACGTGCCAGCTCGGCCTGGCTCAGCCCGCGCTCCTCGCGCAGCCGCCGCATCCGCGCCCCCGCATACGTCCTGCCCACCGTGCCCCTCCGATCCCGTCGGGCGAAGCGTGCGTGACCCGACCTCCGCCGCACCCTTCGCAAACTTGGCAAACCGGCCCGCGAAGATTCGCAGAAGTTGACAGCCATCCACGCTTGATGGCACTCAGTGCCAGTGTCACAGTTTTCCGTGCGGCCCGCGGTCCCCGGCGAACACCGCCCGGAACCGGGGCGCGATAAACGCCCTGGCATCGGAGATCCCGGCGAGGGCGGGTTCCCCACGGCAGCATTGCTCACCGACGCCGCACCGAGAGACCACGGGCCGCACCTCCACCATACGACACCGAGTGCCACACCGGTCCTTCCGGGCGGCGAGGCTTGGCAGAAGCAACAGACCCGAGGAGAAGGTGACAGTCATGGCAGAAGCGAGGACACGGGCGGCCGCTGAACTGGCACGGCGCTGGAGCACGGAGCCCCGCTGGCAGGGCGTCGAGCGCGTCCACAGCGCCGAGGACGTCGTCCGCCTCTCGGGCAGCGTCCGCGAGGAGCACACCCTCGCCAGGCGCGGCGCCGAACGGCTCTGGCGGCAACTGCACGACCTGGACTACGTCCACGCCCTTGGCGCCCTCACGGGAGGCCAGGCCGTCCAGCAGGTCAGGGCCGGGCTCCAGGCCATCTACCTGTCGGGCTGGCAGGTCGCGGCCGACGCCAACCAGGCCGGGCACACCTACCCCGACCAGAGTCTCTACCCCGCCAACTCGGTGCCCCAGGTCGTGCGCCGCATCAACAACGCGCTGCTGCGCGCCGACCAGATCGCCACCGCCGAGGGCGAGGGCGACACCACCGACTGGCTCGCGCCGGTCGTCGCCGACGCCGAGGCCGGCTTCGGCGGCCCGCTCAACGCGTTCGAGCTGACGAAGGCGATGATCGCGGCGGGCGCGGCCGGCATCCACTACGAGGACCAGTTGGCCTCCGAGAAGAAGTGCGGCCACCTCGGCGGCAAGGTCCTCGTCCCGACCTCCCAGCACATCCGCACCCTGGGCGCCGCCAGGCTCGCCGCCGACATCGCCGACGTGCCCACCCTGGTCATCGCCCGCACCGACGCCCTCGCCGCGAACCTCCTCACCAGCGACGTCGACGAGCGCGACGCAGAGTTCACGACCGGCGAACGCACCGCGGAGGGCTTCTACCGGGTCCGAGGCGGCCAGGCCGCCGCCATCGCCCGCGGCCTCGCCTACGCCCCGTACGCCGACCTGCTCTGGGTGGAGACCGGCACCCCGGACCTGGCGCAGGCGCGCGACTTCGCCGAGGCGATCCACGCCCGCTACCCGGACCAGATGCTGGCCTACAACTGCTCGCCCTCCTTCAACTGGAAGGCGGCCCTCGACGACGACCAGATCGCCAAGTTCCAGCGGGAGTTGGCCGCCATGGGCTACCGCTTCCAGTTCATCACCCTGGCCGGCTTCCACTCCCTCAACCACGGCATGTTCGACCTGGCCCGCGGCTACGCCGAGAGCGGCATGACCGCCTATGTCGACCTCCAGGAGCGCGAGTTCGCCGCCCAGGCCCAGGGCTTCACCGCGGTCAAACACCAACGCGAGGTCGGCACCGGCTACTTCGACCTGGTCTCCACCGCCGTCAACCCCACCTCCACCACCACGGCCCTCGCGGGGTCCACGGAGGCGGAGCAGTTCCACTAGAAATGGCGGTCGTTCCGGCGCGGCCGGGGCCTCGTGGAGCCCCCGGCCGCGGCCCCGGTACGGCTCGTCGAGCAGCCCGGCGGACGGAAGCCTGCTTCCTGCCTCAGCCGTGTGGTGGCCGGGTGGCCGCGCGGTGGCCGGCGATGCGGCCGAAGACCATGCCGCGCAGCACGGACGTGCCACCCGGGTATTTGTCGTGGTAAATGCCGGTGCACTCGCCGGCCGCGTAGAGGCCGGGTATGGGCTCGCCCGCCTCGCCGACGACCTCGGCCCCCGCGGTGGTCTCCAGGCCGCCGAAGGTGAACACGATGGCGCAGGCCACCGGGTAGGCCAGGTACGGCGGCCTGTCGAGTGGCAGCGCCCAGTTGCTCTTGGGCGGAGTGAGGCCCTCGGTGCGTTTGCCGTCCGGGCGGCGCCAGTCGAAGTCGCCCTCGCCCACCGCCCCGTTGTACTCCGCCACCGTGGCTGCCAGCGCGTCCGCGGGCAGTCCGAGCGCGGTCGCCAACTCCTCCAGGGTGTCGGCGACGACCGGTTTGACGCCGGTGAGGATGCCGCGTTCGCGTGCGGTCACCGCCTCGAAACCACGGTCGGTGACGAAGTACGCGGTACCGCCCGGCTGGGCCCACACGGCGCGTGCGGTGGACTCGTATGTCTCGTCGACGGTGCCGCGCCCCTCGTCGAGGAAGCGCTCACCGGCCGCGTTCACCAGGATTCCGTACGGGAAGACCATGACCAGGGCCTCGGGCGCGTCGCTGCGCGGATCGACCGGCTCGGCGTGGAACCCGTCCCACTGGCCGCCGCGGCGGGCGCCGAGGTCGAGCGCCATCCGGATGCCCTCACCCTTGTTGAACCGCACGCCTGGCGCGATGGGCAGCAGCCGGTCGGCGTCGCCGTCGAGCGCGTCGGCCAGTGACCTCCGGTCCCCCTCGAAACCGCCGGAGGCGATGATCACCGCGTCCGCGTGCAGGGTGCGCTCCCCGGTGTCGTCGGTGACCAGGACCCCGTTCAGCCGGCCCGAGGCGTCGGTGACCAGGCGCTGCGCGGTGGTCCTGTAGTGGAAGCGCACACCGAGCCGTTCGGCCGCCGGCCGCAGCGCGGCCAGCAGTGCCTCGCCGCCGCCGACCGGTTGCAGACGGCGTCTGCTGCTGTTGACGAAGTAGGTGGGCAGCCGGCGGAATCGCACGCCGTGGCCCTGTATCCACTCCATGGTCTCCGGCAGCCGGTCGAGCAGCGCCTCGACGTAGGCCGACGGGGTGCGCCCTCCGGAGAAGGCGAGGATGTCCTCGGTGAAGGTCTCGCCCGGCTCGTACACGTCGTCGAGCCGCAGGTAGGCGGAGGTCCACCGGGTGTTGCCGCCGGCCTCGCGCGGGTCGGCGCGTTCGACCAGGACGACGGAGGCGTCAGGGGTGTCGGCCAGTTCCTCGGCCGCGGACACCGCCGCGGACAGGCCGGCGATGCCGGAGCCGATCACGACGACGGTACGGGGCGCGGGGGCGGGCGCGGGCGGGATCGGGGATGCTGCCGGTTCTGCCATGGAGAGTCCCTGGGGTGTGGTGGTCGTGGCGGGGGAGCGGCGGTCAGGCCCGGGGGTTGAAGGGGTCCTTGACGCCCTGGCCCGTGTCGACCCACACGCTCTTCTCCTCGGTGTACTCGCGCAGCGCGTCGGCGCCGTTCTCCCGGCCGAGGCCGCTCTGCCGATAGCCGCCGAACGGGGTCGCGTAGGAGGTCTTGCGGTAGTTGTTGATCCACACCGTGCCCGCGCGCAGCCGCCCGGCGACGCGGTGGGCGCGCTGGACGCTGCCGGTCCACACACCCGCGGCGAGGCCGAACTCCGTGTCGTTGGCGATGCGTACGGCGTCCTCCTCGTCCCGGAACCGGATCACCGCGGCGATCGGTCCGAAGACCTCCTCGCGGGCGATCCGCATCCCGTTGGTGACGTCCGCGAACACCGTCGGGCGCACGAACAGGCCGTCCGGCAGGCCCTCGACGGCAGCCGGGGCACCGCCCGCGACCAGGCGTGCGCCCTCATCGGTGGCGACGTCCACGTAGTGCAGCACCTTGTCGCGCTGCGCGGGCGAGGCGATGGTGCCCATCTCGCTGGCCGGGTCGTGCGGGTCGCCCACCCGCACGGCCTCGGCGCGCTCGGCGAGCCGCGCGACCACCTCGTCATAGACGGTGTCCTGGACGAGGATGCGCGACCCGGCCATACAGGTCTGGCCGCTGGCCCCGAAGATGCCGGCGACCAGGCCGTTGACCGCGCTGGGCAGGTCGGCGTCGTCGAACACGATGTTGGGCGACTTGCCGCCCAGCTCAAGCGACACACGCTTGAGCGAGCGGCCCGCCTGCGCGGCGATGGCCTGCCCGGTAGCGGTCGAGCCGGTGAAGGCGATCTTGTCGACCTCGGGGTGGCCGGTCAGCGCGGTACCTGCCGGTGTGCCGAGGCCGGTGACGACGTTGAAGACGCCCGGCGGCAGGCCGCACTCGGCGGCCAGTTCGGCGAACCGGATCGCGGAGACCGGGGTGACCTCCGACGGCTTGGCGACCACGGTGCATCCCGCGGCGAGGGCGGGGCCGAGCTTCCATACCAGCAGCAGCAGCGGTGAGTTCCACGGTGTGATCGCGGCAACCACGCCGATCGGCTCGCGCACCGTGTAGTTGAGCATGTCGGAGACGTGCAGCGGGTTGGTGGTGCCGGTGGGCATCTGGGCCAGACCGGCGTAGTAGGAGAAGTACTCGGGCATGAGCTTGGCCTGGCCGACCATCTCGCGGATGAGCTTGCCGTTCTCGTCGACCTGGAGCCCGGCCAACTCCTCGGCGTGGTCCGCGACCGCCTCGCCGAAGCGGATCAGGAACTTCGCGCGGTCCGCCGCCCGGTACCGCGGCCAGTCGCCCTCGGTGAACGCGCGCCGCGCGGAGCGCACCGCCCTGTCCACGTCCGCCTCCGAGGCGTTGGGCACCCGGGCCCACACCTCCCCGGTGGCCGGGTTGGCGATGTCCAGGTACCGGTCGCCGTCCGGGGCGACCTGCTGGTTGTCGATGTAGAGGCCGTAGCGGCGCGGCGGCCCGGCCGTGGCGGCACCGGTGGGGAGCGGGGTGCCGTCCGACAGGGCGGTGCTGGTGGGTGAGGGGGTGCTGGCTGAAGACATATGTGCCCTCCCGAGTGTGAAGGGGGAGTCCGGTTCGACGGTGCCGGGGCTCAGGGGGTGTTGCGAAAGTCCCGTCTGCCGGGCGACGCCCGGCACGCACGCTCGGCCCTGAGCCTTCCGCCGCTCGGCCCCGGAAACGAACGAGCGCCTGACCGGGTATTGCTAAACCGTATCATGAATGGGATGTTAAGTGTGGTCCAGCCCACACCGAAGAGGAGCTGACTCGGATGCGTCCGCAGGCTCTGCCGCAGGTCAGCGGCGATCCGGTCGCCGTACCCGACCGACCGGACCCGTCAGGCCCCGACCGCCCGCACATCACGGAACCGACGCCGGTCCGCCCCGTGAACCGCCACCACTGCACCGTCTTCACCTGCGAGGTGACGCTCGCATGCTGCGGCGAGCCCGAGACCCCGTTCCCCGTGGTCGAGCGATGGCTGCGGGACCTGGAGCGGCGGTTCTCCCGATTCCGCCAGGACAGCGAGATCTCCCGGCTGAACCGCAGCCGCGGCCGGTGGTGCGAGATCTCCCCCGAGATGTACCTGCTCCTCGCGCACGCGCTGAACGCGGCCGTGCTCAGCGAGGGGCTGGTCAACATCGCGGTGCTGCCGCGGCTGTTGGCCGCCGGCTATGTCGGGTCCTGGCCGTTCCCGTTGCCGACGGGCGGGCCGCTCCCGGTCCTGCCGCCCGAGGAACCGGTGCTCCCGCTGACCACCGTGCTCGAACTCACCCGTACCAGGGCCCGACTGCTTCCCGGCCAGACCCTCGACATCGGAGCCCTGGCCAAGGGAGTGTGGGCGGACGACGCCATCCACCGCCTCGGCCCCGACTCGGCCGCCGAACTCGGCGGGGACGTCTCCTGCCGCGGGCCAGGACCGACAGGCGAAGGGTGGCCGATCGCCCTCCCCGACGCCGAGGTCCTGCTGGTCCGCGACGGAGCGGTCGCCACGAGCGGTACCGCGAAGCGGCGTTGGGGCACCGGTCTGCACCATCTGATCGACCCGCGCACCGGCCGGCCCTCCCGATCCGACATCGCACGGGCGACGGTGGTCGCCACGTCGGGCTCGTGCGCCGAGTGGGTCAGCACCGCGCTGGTCGTGGGCGGCAGCCCGGTCATCGGCCGCCTTGCCGACCGCGGCGACGTACGCGGCCTACGGCTGACCAGAACCGAGGAGTCCGATGGCTGACAGCACCTTTCCCTCCCTCCCCTCTTCACCCTCTTCACCCTCCCCTCCCTCTTTCCCGGTCGCCCCCGCCGAGCCGCCCCCGCAGGTGCCCGTCGACGACCGCCCGGTGGAGCAGGCCAGGTTCCGGCACGCCTTCCGGCAGGTCGCGGGCCCGGTCGCGGTGGTCCTCGTGCATACGCCCTCCGGCGGCGTCAGCGGTCTGACCTGCACCTCGGCGGCCTCACTCTCCGGTGACCCGCCGATGGTCATGGTCGCGGTCGACGACAGGACAGGGGTGGCCGCGCTGGTGCGCGAGGCCCGCCGGTTCAGCGTCAACTACCTGGCGGCCGACCGCGCCTACTTGGCCCGTGCGTTCTCCACCGGCGGCCGGGACCTCACCGGCCTCGCCGGGACGGTCAGGGCCGGCCGTACCCGGGTGCCGACCCTTGCGTCGGGCACCACGGCGGTATTGGAGTGCCGTATCGCCGACATCCACCGCGGAGGCGACCACTGGATTCTGAGCGCGACCGTGCTGCACGCCCGGTTCCAGGCCGACGCGAAACCCCTGCTCTACGCGGCAGGGCGCTACGGAACATTCGAACCCGCAGGGAATCCACCATGAAGAATCGCCCATGGCGGCTCGCCGCCCTCCTCTTGGCCTGCGCCGTGCTGGCGGCCTGCGGGAACTCCGCGACCCGTTCGGCGGGCAGTGGCGGCAAAGACGCGAACGGCCTGTCCGTGGTCAAGATCGGCTCGGAGAAGGTGACATCCGACGCGGGCATCTTCCTTGCCGACCAGATCGGCTACTTCAAGAAGGCCGGCATCAAGGTCGAGTACCAGCGGCTGAGCGACGCACCGACGATCACGAACGCGCTGGCCACAGGACACCTGGATGTCGCCGGCGCCTCGCTCGCGCCCGGGGTGTTCACCGCGGCCAACCAGCACCTCGACATCAAGATCGTCGGCGACAAGCAGAGCATCAGGCCCGGCGTCTCCGCGACCCGCTTCGCGGTGCGGCCCCAGTACAGCCGTGGCGGCATCGGGCAGACGCTCAAAGCGCTGCGCGGCAAGAAGATCGCCGTCCACAGCAAGCTGTCCGTGCAGCTCTACATGCTGAGCAACCTGCTGCACCGGTACGGCATGAAGCTCGACGACTTCGACATCGTCCCGGTGGCCTCGCCCGACCAGGTGGGGGCGCTCAAGAGCGGCTCGGTCGACGCGGCCGTCATGCTGGAGCCCTTCTACACCCAGGGCGTCGAGGCCGGGATCGTCAAGCCGGCCTCCGACCTCACCGAGGGCACGCCCCGTTCGGGCCAAGTCCTCACCGGGCTGCTGTACGGCAAGCGGTTCATCGACGACCACAAGCTCGGCAACGCCTTCATGACCGCCTACATGCAGGGTGTACGCACCTACAACGACGCGATGTTCCATGGCGGGGACACCGCGCAGGCCGAGGACACCGCGCAGGCCAAGAACACCACGGCCGCCGGGCCCGCCGAGAGCAAGGACAAGGTCGTCGGGATCATCGCGAAGCAGGCCGACGTCCCGGTGGACCTCGTCAGGAAGACGAAGCCAAGCGGCCTCGACCCGGACCAGCGCCTCGACACGGCGTACCTGGACCGGTTGCAGCACTTCTACGTCAGCCAGCACGTCCTGGACAAGACGACGAATGTGCGCGACCTCGCCGACACCTCGTTCGCCGACGCCGCGCGAAAGAAGTTGGGCGTCTACCGGGCGCCCTGACCGCCCACCGCGGTCGCACATCCCGGTCGCAGCCATCAGAGTCGCACTTCCAGGAGGGGCAATGAAGCCACCCGAAGGCTCCGCCGTCCGCATCGAGGAGCTGACCAAGATATTTCTCACCCGCAGCGGAAAGGCCGTCCAGGCCCTGCACTCCGTCGACCTTGAGGTCGGCCGCGGGGAGGTGGTGGCGATCATCGGGCCCAGCGGTTGCGGCAAAAGCTCGCTGCTGCGCATCCTCGCGGGACTCGACAAGGTCTACGAGGGCCGGGTGCACTGGAACATGCCGGGCGGCTCGGGCAAGTCGGCGCGGTCCGGGCGGCTGACCAGCGCCACGGTGTTCCAGTCCGACTCGACGCTGCCGTGGATGACCGTGGAGCGCAACGTCCGTATGGGCCTGTGCCGGCTGTCCCTCGACCGGGCAGAGGCCGACAGCCGGGTCGAGGAGGTGTTGCGCCTCGTCGGCCTCGGTGGGTTCCCCAAGGCGTACCCACACGAGCTGTCCGGCGGCATGCGGCAGCGGGTGGCCATCGCCCGCGCGCTTGCGACCCGCCCGCAACTCCTGCTGATGGACGAGCCGCTGGCCGCGCTCGACGCCCAGACGAGGGTGGTCATGCAGCAGGAACTGGTGAACATCTGGCGCCAGACCCACTCCTCCGTGGTCTACGTCACCCACGACATCGAGGAGGCCGTCACCGTCGCCGACCGGGTGGTGGTGCTGTCCGCCCGCCCCGGCCGGGTCCGCATGGTGCGCGAGGTGGGCACGAGCAGCGGCAGCGTCACCGAGCTGCGCCGCGAGTCCGCCTTCGGCGACCTGGTGGTGGAGCTGTGGAAGGTGATCGCCTCCGAGGTCGGCGCCTCGCTGTCCGCGGAAGTGGCCTCCGCCCCGAATCGGGTGGGGGCGGCGTGATGGCCGACACCGAGGTACGCGACGCGCCGGCCTCCGCCCCAGGACCGGGTCTCTCGGAGAGTGTGGCGAGGCTGCGGCGGAGCCGGGTGCGCGAGCAGCGCAGGCACCGTGCGTGGGCGGTCCTGACCCCGCTCGTCCTGCTCGGCGTCTGGGAGACCGCGAGCAGGACCGGGATGCTGGACAAACGGTTCTTCCCCTCGCCGACCAACATCGTGGCCAGCGCGTACACGTTCGTCTCGGAACCGGAGACCCGCGCGCAACTGCTGACCAGCCTCGGCGACTCCGGGACCCGGCTGGTGATCGGCTTCCTGCTGGGCACCGTCGCCGGGCTCGTGGTGGGCCTGGCCATGGGCCTGAATCCGGTGACAAGGCACGCGCTGAGCGCGCTGATCAACGCCATCTATCCGCTGCCCAAGCTCACCCTCTTCCCGCTGATGCTCATCTTCTTCGGGGTCGGAAACACCAGCATGATCGCGCTGATCGCGCTCGGTACGTTCTTCATGGTGTGCATCAACACCGCCTCAGGAGTGCTGTACAGCAACCCGGTGTACGGGGACGTGGCCACCGCGTTCGAACTGCCCGCCCTGGTCCGGATAAGGACCATCACCATCCCTGCCGCCATCCCGTCCATCGTCGACGGCGTCAGGCTCGGCTTCGGCCAGGCGCTGATCATCCTCGTGTCCACCGAGTTCGTCGCCGGGGGCGGCGGCATCGGCTACCTCATCTGGAACTCGTGGCAGGTGCTCAACGTGCCGGTGATGTTCGTCGGGCTGGCGGTGGTGGGCCTCACCGGCTGGCTGGTCTCGGTCGGCATCACCCGGCTCGGCAGGCTCCTGGCGCCCTGGCAGAACGACTGACCCGGCCGCGCCACCACGATCACGACGGAGGAAGGAACATGCACCGACTGCACGAGAACACCGTCGACGCCGACGGGTTCTGCACGCACTACTGGGAGGCCGTTCCTGACGGAACACCCCGCGGCACGGTGGTGCTCGTCCACGACGGGGCGTTCGGCTCGGACGCAGCGACCAGTTGGGGCGAGGTGATCCGGCTGCTCGGCGACGACCACCGGGTACTCGCGCCCGACCTGATCGGTTTCGGAGACAGCGACAAGGCCGTCTATCTGGACCGCTCCCCGTACGTCTACCGTGCGGCCCACCTCGCCGCCTTCTGCACGGCGGTCGGCGTGGGGACCGGGGAGACAGGGGGGTCCGGGGGCCCGGGGAACGCAGGCAGCGCGGGGGGCGCCGGGGGCGCGCACTTCGTGGGCCACTCCTTCGGCGGCTCGCTGGTGCTGCGCGCCCTGGCGTCGGCCACCCCCTCGCTGCCGGCCCGCAGCGGAGTCAGCATCTCGGGCAGCGGTGGCCCCTGGCGCTCACCGCCCGCCGTGGCGGAACTCGGCCGCTTCGACGGCACCGAGAAGGACATGCGGCGACTGCTCGACCTGATGGTGGACGACTACCCAGGGCTCGACCGGGCCGTACAGGCACGCTACGCCAACACCCGCAAGCCGGGGCATGTGGAGACCTGTCTGTCCGGGCGGCTGAAACACCCCGACCCGCCGGTGGCGCCACCGGCCGCGGGCGCCCCGTGGCCCGAGGCCCTGCGGGAGTGCCCGGTGCCGCTGCTCGTGGTGGCCGGCGACCGGGACCCCCTGATGGAACCTGGCTGGACCGACCACTTCGCGGACCTCTCGCCCCGGGTCTCAGTACGGCACCTGGACGCCAAACACGCCCCGAACATGGACCGTCCCGACGAGATCGCCGCACTGCTGCTCGACTTCTTCGCCGCCCAGCCGTCCGCCGCCCCGGCCGCTCGATGACCGCCGCCCGCACCCCGTCGACCGGAGGAGCCCCGATGAGCAGCAGGACCCAGGACGGGGCCGCCCCGCCGCCGCGCCTGCCACGGCTGGCCCCCGGCGGGCTGACCCGGGAGCAGGAGCGCCTGTACCGCACCATCACCGAGGGCCCGCGCCGACAGCACGCCGGGTTCTTCCCGGTGGCGGACGGCGACGGCGTGCTGAGCGGCCCCTACCGGGCCATGCTGCTGAGCCCGGACGTCGGCACCGCGCTGGAGGCGGTCGGTGTGGCGGTGCGCTACCACAGCGCACTGCCCGCCAGGGAGCGGGAGCTGGCCATCCTGATGGTGTCCTGCCACTGCCGCTGCCCCGTGGAGTGGCGGGCCCACGAGGAGTTGGCGCGCGCCGCCGGGGTGCCAGGGGAGACCGTGGACACCCTGCGCTCCGGCGCGCCGACCCTGCCCGACAGGCCCGCGCAGGTGCTGTACGCCTTCGTCGGCGGGCTGCTCGGCGACAACCGGGTTCCCGACGAGACCTTCAGGGAGGCCGAGTCGCTGTGGTCGACCGCGGGCGTCTTCGAACTGGTGGTGACGGTCGGCTACTACCAGATCATCGCCGGGATCAACAACGCCTTCGACGTGTCGAGTGAGCGGAAGGGGCCGGCATGAGGTGGCGTGAGGGGACATGGAGGGAAGGAGGGTGACCGCGATGGGATGCCTCAGCGGGCGCGCGGTGCTGGTGACCGGCGCCGGGCGCGGCCTCGGCCGGGCCTACGCGCTGCACGCCGCGCGCTCCGGCGCGGCGGTGGCGGTCAACGACGTCGACGCGGCGGCGGCCGAGCGGGTGGCCGAGCGGATACGGGAGCTGGGCGGCGAGGGCACGGCCGCCCCCGGCTCCGTCGCCGACCCGGCCGCCGCGGCGGGCCTCGTCGACCAGTGCGTCGCACGGTTCGGCGCGATCGACGGCCTGGTCAACAACGCCGGGCTCTTCCACCGCGCCGAGCCATGGCGGGAGGACCACGCCAGAATCCGCGCTCTGGTCGAGGTCAACGTGCTGGGCACGGTGCACTGCGGTCTCGCCGCGATCACCTGGATGCGCGAGCACAGGCGCTCGGGGTCGATCGTCAATGTGACGTCCGGCACCCATCTGGGCCACCCCGCCACGGCGGTCTACGGCGCCACCAAGGGCGCGGTGGCCTCGCTGACCTACGGCTGGGCGCTCGACCTGGCGGACGAGGGCATCCGGGTCAACGCCCTGTCGCCGCTCGCGGTCACCGACATGAAGCTGCCGCCTTACGACGGCCACGCCACGCCTGAACAGGTCGCCGCGGTGGCGACGTTCCTGCTCAGCGACGCGGCAGCGGGGATCACCGGGCAGGTGGTGCGCCGGGCGAGGCGCGGTCTCGGGCTGCTCGCGCACCCGGCCATCGGCGACATGGTGGAGGCCGACTCCTGGGAACTGCCCGACATCGACCGGGCGTTCCGGGAGACGCTCGGCCCACTGGAGCCGATCGGCTACGGGGACCACAAGGTGTGTCCTGACGGACCGCGGTAGGCAACGCGCGTACTCGGGCGGGGGTGCACCCTTGCCCAGAAACTAGCATCATATTTATCATCGTTATGCGGGAGGGTCCCGCGGGTCCACCGCCCGGAAGGAGAGGACGAGCGTGACTGAGTCCCACACCAGCAGCCGGGAGCGCCTGCTGTTCCTGCATGACGCGGACGTGGTCCCCGGGCCCGTCGGCGGCCTGGCCGTACTGGCCGAGACATTCGACGTCGAGGTTCCGCGCCACCCGGGGTTCGGCACCCCGCTGGACGACACCGCAGCCGAGTGGGACTGTGTGGCCGACCTCGCGCAATACCACCTGGCCAGGCTCGACGGCACCGGCGGGGCGCGGCCGCTGCACCTGGCCGGCGCCGGTTTCGGCGGATGGGTGGCGCTGGAGATGGCGGTAAGGGCGCAGCACCGGTTCGCGTCGCTGGTGCTGGTCTCGCCTTACGGGGTGAAGCTTTACGGCCCCACCGAGCGGGAGTTCGCCGACATCCTGCTGCTCGACCCGGACGAGACCGTCCGCCTCGGCTGGGCCGCCCCGGACGCCTGCCGTGACATGCGGATGCCCGGCTTCCCCGCGGGACTCGGCGACGCCGAGTACGAGGCCGCGTTCAGCGAGCGCGCCGCGCTGGCCCGCTTCGGATGGAAGCCGTTCATGCACGATCCCCGGCTGCGCCGCTGGCTGCACCTGCTCACGCTGCCGACCCTGGTGCTCTCCGGCGGCCAGGACCGGCTGGTGGCACCCGACCACAGCAGGGCGCTGGCCGACCTGATCCCCTCGGCGCGCTACACGCAGATCCCGGAATGCGGCCACTACCCCTATCTGGAGGCCCAGGACAGGTTCGTGGCGGCGGTCACCTCCTTCGTCTCCGAGCGCAGCAAGACAGGAGCAAGCCAGTGAAGTGCTACCACTTCAGCGAGATGCCCTATCCGTATGTCCCCGCCGAGGTCGAGGAGGAGCACCGTGGGCTGAAGTACTTCATGCCCAACCGCCACTACGACCCGGTCCGCGGCTACGAGTTGTACCAGCGCTACCTCGACGAGTACGAACTGGCCGACGAGCTGGGCTTCGATCTGATGGTCAACGAGCACCATCAGTCCGCGTCCACGCTGCATGTCTCCGCGACCCTCAGCGCCGCCTCGGTGCTGGCACGCACCCGGCGCGGACGGGTGCTGGTGCTCGGCACACCGCTGCCGCACCGCGAGAACCCGGTCAGGGTCGCCGAGGAGGTCGCGTACCTCGACGCGATCAGCGCCGGCCGTATCAACTGCGGCTTCGTGCGCGGTGTACAGGGGGAGACCTTCCCCTCCAACCAGAACCCCGTACACAACCTGGACATGTTCTTCGAGGCGCACGACCTGATCAAGGAGGCATGGACCCGGCGCGACCTGTTCAACTGGGAGGGCCGCTTCTACCACTACCGGTACGTCAGCATCTGGCCACGGCCCTATCAGCAGCCGCACCCGCCGATCTGGGTCAGCGGCACCACCCGGCCGCTCGTGGAGTGGACGGCGCGCCACGGATACACCCTGTGCAACCTGCTCGGCACCTACGAGGACACCGCCAAGTCCTTCCGGCTGTACCGGAAGACCGCGGTCGACGCCGGTCTGCCCGAGCCGCCCCCTGACAACTTCGCCTATCTCGCGTTCTGCCATGTCGCGCCCACCGAGGAGCAGGCGAGGCGGTCGGGCGAGAAGCTCATGTGGTACCTGAAGCAGGGGCGGCTGCGGCTCGGCGCCGCCAACCCGCCCGGCTACTCGTCGAACGCCGCCGCGGTGGCGGCGCTGCGCGGAAAGCTCGGCGAGGTGCGCAAGTACGACTTCGAACGGCTCGTGGACGAGGGGATCATGCTCGTCGGCACCCCGGACACCGTGACCCGGCAGATACAACGGCTCTACGACCGCACCGGCGTCGGCAACCTGATCCTGATGAACCAGGCGGGCGAGATGACGAGCAACGAGGTCAGGGACAGCGTCCTGCTGTTCTCCCGCGAGGTGCTGCCCGCGGTGGCCCCCATCGGCAGGCGGTGGCAGGACGACGACACCAGTTGGCGGGTGGACCACGACACCCGGCCGGTGGAGACCGTCCTGGCCAGCGCCCTGTCCTGACCAGGAGGCCGCCCCGACGGGGACGGCCCCCGCACCGCGCATGCACCGCACCGTATCGCCACAAAGGAGACGAGTAATGCCGAGGATTGTCGTGCAGGCCATCGAGGGCAGGTCGTTGGAGCAGAAGCGGCACCTGGTACGCGCCCTCACCGACGGCATCGTCGAGGCGTTCTCCGTGACCCCCGAGAGCGTCACGGTCGTTATCGAGGAGATCCGCCGCGACCACACATCGAGGGCCGGTGTCCTCGACGTGGACCGCGCGGGCCGCGCGCCCGCGGGGGACGGGGCGCGGCGGACACCGGCGACCGGAAGCTGACCCGGCACGGCCCGCGGGCCACCGCTCACGCGGGGCCCCCGCCGTGCACCGCACCGCACCAGACCACGACACAGGGGAGATCAACGTGACGGATGACGCTGCCGCCTCGACGGCGCCGGTGGGCCTCGACCCGGGGCTCGCCGGGTCCCGGGCCGTCGTTTTCGGGGTCGGCCCCGGCATCGGCCTTGAGTGTGTACGCCTGCTCGCGGCCCTGGGAGCCGACGTCGCCTGTGTCGATGTCGAGCCCGACAGGGCCGCTGAGGCGGCCGCGGCGCTGGCCGAGTACCCGGGCAGTGGCACCCCGCTGACCTGCGACGTACGCCGCCCTGAGCAGGTGGGACGGGTCGTCGACGAGACGGTGGCCGCGCTCGGCGGTATCGATGTGATGATCAATGTCGTGGGGCACGGCGGACCCGCGGGACCGGTCGCCGAGATGCCGGACGACGTGTGGCGGGACGTGCGCACGCTCAACCTCGACCAGCACTTCCTCGTCGCCCGCGAGGTGCTGCGCCCGATGGTCGCACGGCGGCGGGGCAGCATCGTCCTGATCTCGTCCATCAACGCGTTCGGCTCGTCGCCGCTGCGGGCGGCGTATGGCGTGGCCAAGGCCGGGATCGTCTCGATGGCCAGAAGCCTGGCCATCGAGAACGCGCCGTACGGGGTCCGGGTCAACACCGTCGCCCCCGGGCCCACCCGCACTCCGCGGCGCCGGCATCTCGCCGAGGGCGAGCTTGCGGACGTCTACCGGACGTCGATACCGCTCGGGCGGCTCGCGGAGCCGTACGAGGTGGCGCGGGCGGCCGTGTTCCTCGCCTCCGACCTGGCGGGCTATGTCACCGGCGAGACCCTGGTCATGGACGGCGGCGCCACCGTGAAGTACTCGGTGCCCGCGGGCAACTGACCGGCCCGCGCCCCGCCCGGGGCGCGGGCCGGTCAGTGCCAGCCGATGATCTCGTTGTGCAGCGCCGCGTAGCTCCGCTCGAAACCGGCGGCCAGCTCCACCATGTGCTCACGCATCAGCCGCTCGGCCTCGGGGCCGTTCCCGTCGAAGATGGCCTGCGCCACCGCCTCGTGCTCGCGGCGCACCTCGGCCCAGCGGGCCGGGGGCCGTTCCGCGGCGATCACCCGCTCGGTGTACACCTCCTTGAGCGCCCGTCCGTACAGGTCGAGCACGCCGTTGCCCGACATGCCCGCCACCACGCCGTGGAAGCTCTGCACCACCGAGAGGTACGTCGCCTGGTCGTTGGTCTCCAGGTCCTTGTGCGCCTGCATGGCCTTCATGAGCTGGCTCAGCCGCTCCTCGTCGCGGCGCTCGGCGGCGAGCCGCGCCATCATCGGCTCCATGACCACCCGGGCCTCGACCAGCTCCCAGAAACGGGTGCGTCCCATCTGGAGGAAGAGCGCCATGGTGCGGCCGAAGTTGTACGGGTCGGCCGCGCCCACCATGGGACCGCCCCCGCGGCCGGGTCGCACCCGCACCAGACCGTTGTTCTCCAGGATGCGCAGCGCTTCCCGCAGCGTGCCGCGGGCGATGCCGTACATCTCAAGCATCGGCGCCTCGCTGGGCAGCGCCGCGCCCGCGGGCAGGCCCTGCTCGACGATGTCCTCGACGATCTGCCGGGCCACCAGCTCGGCCATCTTGGCCGAACGCTGCCGGAACCGCGGTGTGGGCCGCGGTTCCCCGGGCTCGGACACAAACACCCCTCACTGGCCCCGGCACCCTGGTACGCGGATGGCCCCGTCGATTCCTGCGAATGTTTAGAAGAATTTGTTAAATTCTATCAGCCACCGCAAGCTCAAGCCGCCCCCAGGCCGACCAATACCGGTCATATCCCGCCTTGAAAACCCGGCAGGGAGCCCCTGGGGCACCGAGAGCCCCAAGGCCGCCGACCCGCGGGTGGGCGGTCCCGCGGGTGCCGAGGCTGGGTTGAACCGCCGTACGTCGATGCCGCCGCGCGCTTGCCCGAACGAGGAGCCGGTGATTCTCATAAATCATCCGCAGATGTAGTTGTTCGCTGATGGTTGCCGACGAGCGATCCGCAAGGGGACGTCACGTGGCGTGCAGTGGCCGCGGCCGCGGTGGTTGTGCCCGCCATGCAACTTGACTGGTTCGAACGCCGGTGAGAGTAGGAGGTGTTCCACGGGGAGGGTTGGCGGCCCTTCCATCGGTGATGGCGGGGGCGGATGGACGGTGGGTGTACGTCAGGCGGCTGTGCGGCGAACTATGCTACGAGGCGGTCGAGTTGAGCGGCTTCTTCGCCTAAAGGCTATCCCGTAACTGCTGGTCACAGATGAGATGATCTTGGTGTGGCTGGTGTGATCGCGGCGTCGGAGCCGTCCTGGATAGCCCCGTTCACCGGGCTGAGCCCGAGGCAGTTCGGGAAGCTGGTGACGATGCTGCGCCGTGAGGGTGCGGACGCTGTCCGCGAGGGCCGGCCGTGGAGTCTTCCGCTGGAGGACCGGGCACTGCCGGTCGCGGCGTACTGGCGCACGAACCTGACCATGCGGCAGCTCGCCCCGCTGTTCGGGGTGTCCAAGTCGACGGCGGACCGCATCATCGGCCGTCTCGGGCCGCTGCTCGCACTCCGGCCCCGCAAGCGGTTCGCCGAGGACACCGTGCTCATCGTGGACGGCACCCTGGTTTCACGAGCACGTCCGAGCCCGCGTCGAGCACGTCTTCGCCCGTATGCACAACCTCACCCTCGCCGGACAGGCCGGCGAGCCGCACAGCGACCAGCATGCCCAAGGCGACCCAAAGATCATTTACGAGACAGCCCTTAGGTCCCTGAAAATGAACTCGTAGTGGTCGAGCGGTGCTTCGGCGGACCGGGTCATCAAGCTCCGCCAGTCCCCGGCTCTCGGGGACGAGTGGCTGTTCGGGGACGTTGCGCCGGAAAGTGGCGGAACGGTTGGCACGCTGGTCGGCCATCTTCAGGAAGAGGAGGTAGGTCAGTTGCCTGACGTAATCGAGGGTGGAGACGCCTGAGTGGCGGAGCAGTTCGCAGTACGACGGGAGGCGGTTGACGAGGGTGGGGGTCGGGGCAGGGGCGGCGGATGCGGCCTTGCTCTTGGTCCCGGTCGCGGGGCGGGAGGAATGCAGGTACCGAGGGGGCAACGCCTCAGCGGAAGCCACAGGGGGTCGGCTTCTCGGTGCCGCTGCTCATGTTGGATACCTGTCCTCCGGGAACCTTCGCTTTCCGCTTTCTGAATCCTTCTGGCAACGATGCTGTGCTGTTCAGCCCGGGGGCGGGCTGCGAATTGTCTTCCCGGAACTTCTGCTGCGTCGGAGTGAAATGTCTTCTCTCCCGCAGAACCTACCTCCTCGGACACGGCGGCGCCGTCGGCCGACGCTCTCTGCCGGATCTCGAACGGGCCGACCCGCACGGCGGCGCGCGAGTCGGCCCGGCAGCCAGCGGACCGGCGCGCCTGGAATCCTCAGCGGGTGGCGGAGCGGGAGCGGGAAGAGGCGGAGGAGGGGCGGGTGTGCTGCGCTGCGGCGGGCGACGTCGGCGAGACGGGACGGAGCCGCTGCGTCTCGCTGCCCGGCGGGAGCAGGGAGGACACCGGCGCGGTCGCCGGATTGCGGATGGCGGGCGGCCGGGCCGGATCGTTCGCAGGCGAGGCCCTGTTCACGCTCTCTGCCGACTGGGAGCCCTGGGGCGGCAGCGGCGGCGGACCTGGCTTCGCGCTCAAGGCTTGGTCGTGCGGGCCAGGGGACGGCCGGCGGCCCGCCGCACTCTGCAGAGCGTTACCGATACGCCTCGCACTGTCCGCCAAGAAGTGGTCGAAGCGTAGCCCCACCCGGCCCAGCGCGTCATACCCGTCGGGCGGCGCCAGCGGCTTCCTGTTCTTCTCCTGGTACTCCTGGCGTGTCATGGGACGCCAGTAGTCTTTAACTTTCCGCTGAAGAGCAGCATCCTCGGAGCCGTATTTCCGCACCAACTCACCGAATTTGCGGCCTTTTTCCATCATGTCCGCCAAAGCCCGGAGTTCACGTTCGAACTCCGGATGGGCGTAGATCCCGTACTCGTTCTTTACTCTCGGCCTTTGCGACCTTTTCTCCGCAGTGTTCTCCGCCCAGGCCCCGTCCTGGTTCCGCGCCGCCTCCGCAAACCGGCGCGTAGGTGCCGCCTGCACCATTCCCCTGCGCCACGCCTCCTGCATGTCCTTGTCGTTCTGCCGAGCAGATACCACCTGGTCTTCGGGGAAAGTGAGGGAGGTTCGCTCCTTCCAGAACTCCCGCGTCGCCGGGTCGGAAAGGTCGGGGGACGGTCGTGCCACAGGAATGCCCTTCTCGATCGCTCGTGTCCGCTGGTTGGTTAATAACGTGATAACGGATCTGCCGTCCGGAGGGTTCAACATCACCCGGTCGGGGTCCATCACCACGACGCGGTCCGCGCGGGCGGCGGTCGTCGGGCGGTGGCCGGCGGCTGCCCCGCCGCCCCGGCGTGTTCGCCATGGTGGACTTGAGGGCCGGGTCGACGCCCTCGGCGACGCGGCTCCCGTAAGAAGACCCATCACGGACCCACACGCGCCCCCACAAAGCGAAAGGGCGCCCTCGAAAGACGAGAACGCCCAGGTCAGCGACCTATTCGCAAGTGCGCCGCCAGGGACTCGAACCCCGGACCCGCTGATTAAGAGTCAGCTCGTGGTGGGTTCGGTGGGTGTCGGACTGTGTTGAGGCTGCTCGGAAATGCTGAGTTTGTGTAGGTCAGGGTTGAGTCATGGGTGCGTCCTGTGCTGTTGGGTGTCAGCGTGTTTCAGGGCATTCGGCCCCATCAACGACCCATTCGTGGTTGTGCTGGGTCGGAGTTGAAAGGCAGGGAGCGGTCGGCTACACACGCTCCCAGATCGTGGATAGGGGGCTGCGAGCACCGGGGTGCTGTGGGTGGTCCGTCGGTCCATTCCCGTGTGTGACGAAGCAGCGCCGTCTCGGCCTGGCGGGGTTCGCGGTCAAAGAACTATCCCCGCGCGTGTGGGGACCAGACCGGCCTTCCGTGCCGTATGCCGACGGTGACGGGACCATCCCCGCAGGCGCGGGGCCGACTGCTCCACGCTCAACCGGTAACCGAGCGCCGGGGGAACATCCCCGCAGGCGCGGGGCCGACTCTAGAGGCTGTCCCGTAACTGCTGGTCAGAGGTGGGATGATCTTGCCGTGACTGGTGTGATCACGGCGTCGGAGCCCTTCTGGACAGGTCCGTTCACCGGGCTGAGCCCTCGGCAGTTCAAGAAGCTGACTGATCACCGCGCTGCGGCGTGAGGGAGCCGATCCGGTCCGCAAGGGCCGGCCGTGGTCGCTGCCGTTGGAGGACCGGGTGCTGCTGGTGGCCGCGTACTGGCGCACCAGCCTCACCCTGCGTCAACTTGGCCCGCTGTTCGGCGTCTCGAAGTCGGCAGCCGACCGGATCGTCGCCCACCTCGGGCCGGCTCTCGTCCTCCAGCCCCGGCGGCGGTTCCGTAGGGAGACCGTGCTCATCGTGGACGGCACGCTGGTCCCCACCCGCGACCGGACCGTGGCCGCCTCCAGCAAGAACTACCGCTACTCCACCAACCACCAGGTCGTCATCGACGCCGACACCCGCCTCGTGGTCGCCGTCGGCAAGCCGCTGCCCGGCAACCGCAACGACTGCCGGGCCTGGCAGGACTCCGGTGCGAAGACCGCCGTCGGCACCACCCCCACGGTGATCGCCGACGGCGGCTACCGCGGCACCGGCCTGACCATCCCGCACTACCGCCAGCACAAGAACGAGGAACTGCCTGCCTGGAAGGAGGAGCACAACGCCTCCCACCGCAAGGTCCGGGCCCGCGTCGAGCACACCTTCGCCCACATGAAGAGCTGGAAGATCCTCCGCGACTGCCGACTCAAAGGCGACGGCGTCCACCACGCCATGCTCGGCGTCGCCCGCCTGCACAACCTCACCCTCGCCGGGTGACAGGCAAACAAGCAGGTCAGCCAGCATGTCCCAGAGCATTTACGGGACACCGTCTAGGACGGACTCAGCGACAAGCCCGGTATAAGGAACATCCCCGCAGGCGCGGGGCCGACGACGGCGTTACGGCGCAAGACGGTCTCGCAGAGGGAACATCCCCGCAGGCGCGGGGCCGACGATCGACCTCATCGGAGATTTGGCAGGCACGTAGGAACATCCCCGCAGGCACGGGGCCGACGGCCGGCGCGCTCATGTCCCGGGTCGCGTGGACGGGAACATCCCCGCAGGCGCGGGGCCGACATGGCCGGTGACACCCTGCTCGGCTGGCTCGCCGGAACATCCCCGCAGGCGCGGGGCCGACTCGGCAACTGGCACCGCTTCCGTCTGCGGCAGGGGAACATCCCCGCAGGCGCGGGGCCGACCTTTCGGTGGGCACTGGCGGCGGCAAGAGCACAGGAACATCCCCGCAGGCGCGGGGCCGACACGGGTCCGGGAAGGCACCCGAGGAGCTGGTGAGGAACATCCCCGCAGGCGCGGGGCCGACGTGAGGCCCCGGCATCTGAAAGGCCGCGGTCACGGAACATCCCCGCAGGCGCGGGGCCGACCCCCGGCCTGGCACCGGTTCAACAGCACGTAGGGGAACATCCCCGCAGGCGCGGGGCCGACCCCCGCCTGGCAGATCGGGCGAAGACGGGAGCGGGAACATCCCCGCAGGCGCGGGGCCGACTTGCCGGATCTTTTGACAAGCGCGGCAGACCCGGGAACATCCCCGCAGGCGCGGGGCCGACTACGCCTCTGCGCGTGTGCCCGGCGTGCGCGAGGGAACATCCCCGCAGGCGCGGGGCCGACCACAGGGCCAGGAGGAGGACGCGGAGGATGTAGGGAACATCCCCGCAGGCGCGGGGCCGACTCGACGGCGATGGCGACCGCCCCAAGCTCCACGGGAACATCCCCGCAGGCGCGGGGCCGACGGTAGAGCCTCGGATGAGGAGTCGGGACCCGAAGGAACATCCCCGCAGGCGCGGGGCCGACGTCTGAGAGTGCCAAACGCAGATCCCCTCAGGGGGAACATCCCCGCAGGCGCGGGGCCGACTGGTGGCCCCTGGACGCGCTGCCGGACCTCGCGGGAACATCCCCGCAGGCGCGGGGCCGACGCGGGCGGAGTACTCGGTTACGTAGCTGAGGACGGAACATCCCCGCAGGCGCGGGGCCGACGACCTTCTCCACGCCGTACCCAGCGGCTACCGCGGAACATCCCCGCAGGCGCGGGGCCGACCGTTCCACTCGTCGCGCGACATCAAGGGGCCGAGGAACATCCCCGCAGGCGCGGGGCCGACGCGGGCGATCTCGGCGCGCATCTCCTGGTCCCAGGAACATCCCCGCAGGCGCGGGGCCGACCCCACGACCACCCACCCGCTGCGCTCGTACGCCGGAACATCCCCGCAGGCGCGGGGCCGACCAGCTCGTCAGCGAGGGCGCGGGCGCCGCGGAGGGAACATCCCCGCAGGCGCGGGGCCGACGAGGCGCAGCGATGAGCACGGAACAGCTCACCCGGAACATCCCCGCAGGCGCGGGGCCGACTAGCTGTACTCGGGGTAGCAGGCGCACTCGTTGGGAACATCCCCGCAGGCGCGGGGCCGACTCGATGCGGATGTTCCTCCACCAGCGCGATCAGGGAACATCCCCGCAGGCGCGGGGCCGACCTGCGGTCGGCCGGTCTTGGTGGTGCAGCGCCGGGGAACATCCCCGCAGGCGCGGGGCCGACGGCGGAGTTCGGCCACCGAACTGGCCGAAGTGGGGAACATCCCTGCAGGCGCGGGGCCGACCGTGACGCGACCGGACTCGACCTCTTCCAAGTGGGAACATCCCCGCAGGCGCGGGGCCGACGGCACACCGGCACTCATGGCTCACCCGCGTGCCGGGAACATCCCCGCAGGCGCGGGGCCGACTCAGACACTCCGCCGAAAAAGGCCAAAGCGCGGGGGAACATCCCCGCAGGCGCGGGGCCGACTACCGGCTCGACCTCAGGAAGGCAGGCGAAGTGGGAACATCCCCGCAGGCGCGGGGCCGACACTTTCTGGCCTGCTGTTTTATCTGGCGGGTGCTGTGTTTTCGTTTAGTTGTTTTCGGGGGCGGGCGGAGAGGATCAGTCCGTCGAAGTCGACGGGTTGCCAGCGGTCGTGCCCTGCGGTGCGTACGGCCCAGCCTTGTTCGTTTGTGTCTGGTTCGATGAGGACAGCTTGGCCGTCTTTGATGCGGGTGGCGAGGAGTTCCCAGAGGCGGTCACGTACGCGGCGACTGGGGTTGCCGATGAATACGCCTGCGCTGGCTTCTACCATCCAGCGGGTGAGGTGCCCGCGGAGTCCTGGCGGGGCGGCGATGAGGATGATGACGGTCATGGGGTAGGCCCGGTCCCCTCGTCGAGTTCGGGGCCGATGATGGCGATGTGATTGTCGGGGGTGAAGGAAGCCGTGGTGGTGGACCAGTCGGTGCCGCCGGGGACGACGCCGAGGTGTTCGTCCCACAGTAGGTTGGTTTCGGGGTCGTCGAAGTCGGTTCCGTCGGGGGTGAGGAGGGTCTTGACGTCGGTGACGATGCGGCCGAGGAGCTTGTTGCGGGCGATGAGGTCGCGGAGGCCGAGTCGTGCGTCGCGTTCCTCTGTGAGGTCTTTTGCGGCGAGTTCGAAGGCGAGCGGGATGGTGTATTCGGCTTTGTAGAGATCGGCGATGTCGAGGACGAAGGATGTGGCGAGACCGGTGTGGACGAAGCCGAGTCCGGGGCTGGCGCCGAGGCCGACGATGACGGCGTGGCAGATGCCGTAGAGGGCGGCGTTGGCGGCGGACAGAAGGCGGTTGAGGTCGTCGCCGACTGCGTGGGGGTCTCCTGCTTTGTAGAGGCGGCCGTTCCAGGTGATCCCGGTGCGTTCAGCCTGAGCGCGGTAGATCTTGCGGACGCGGGCCCCTTCACGGCCGCGTAGTTGCTGCATGGTGAGGGTGGAGACGTCTTCGCCTGGAAAACGCATGCTGTACATGGCACGGGCCACGTTGAGACGTTCTTTGGGGCGGGTGACGAGCCATGCCTGGCGGTGGAGGAGTCCCGCGCCGCGGCTGGGTCCGACGCCCGAGGCGTACATGCGCACGCCCTGTTCCCCGACCCAGGAGACGGCGGTGCCGGAGTCTGCGAGCAGGCGGATGGCGCCGTGAGTGACGCGGGTGCCGGGACCAAGCAGCATGACGGCGACCATGGCGGCCGGGACGCGGACGGTCTTCTGCTTGTTGATGATGACGATGGCGTTTTCGTCGCGGTCGAGGTGGCTGCGTTCGACGTAGACGCTGGAGACGCGGTCGGCGAGTCGGTGCAGGTCCTGGGGGTCGGCCTTCCACCAGATGTCGGGCATGGGTTCAGGCTCCGGCGGTCAGGGGGGCGAGGGTGAGCAGGCCGCATCCGTAGGCTTTGGAAGGGCCGATGCCGCTGAGGAGGTGGTTCCTGAAGAGGGCAGGGTCGGTGATGTGCAGGCGGCCCTCGAAGGTTGCGGTGCGTACGACGACGCGGTCTTCGCGGGCGGTGTGGCGTCGCTCGTGGGTGTGGGCAGTGGTGACGGTCTTGCTGAAGGAGTGGCGGTTGCGTGTGGTGATCCGCACGTCACGGGGAGGCCGGCCTTGTGCGTCATGGGTGTCGGTGAGTCCGGGGGCTTCCGGGATATCGAAGCCCCAGCGTTGGGTCCGGGTGAGGAACCATTCCAGCTGTGTGGCGGCGGTGCGGTGTCCGGTGCGGAAGCCGCGAAGGTGGTGAGTACCGCCGTTTTCTGCTTCCTTGAGGTGTTGTTCCAGGCGTTGTTTCTGGTTTTCGGTGGGTTTCAGGGGGCGGTTGGTGTTCTGTACCGGGCTTGCGGTCAAGCGGAAGGCGAATTCCCGGCCTAGTGCGAGCTGGCTGAGCAGCGGGGTGTAGTCCCGGATGGTGTAGTGCTCTCCGTCCGCGTCGGGCCAGCCGGCCTGTTCGGTGAGGTGGGTCCAGTCGGGCTTGGACTGGGTGAGGACGTACAGGTGGGGGCGTCGGGGATTGTCGGAGTCCAGGCGCCAGAGAGTGCGTTCCTGTTCGGGAGCGGTGGGTAGGCCACCTTGGACGGCGCCGTGCAGGGCGCGGGGGTTGGCGAGGAGGTGGCGGCTCGCGGTGCGCAGGGGATTGATACGGATGCGGGAGAGGTAGGGCATTGTCGTCACCAGCCCAGGAGGGCGAAGGGGTCGTGGCCACCGTGGTCCTCGGTGGGCGGGGGCTGGTCGGCGGCCGGGGTCAGCCCGGTGGGCGCGTTGAGGTAGGTGTGCCGTACGTGTCGGGTGGTGAAGGTCCGGTGGTGTGGGTTGAAGCTGAGGGGCACGTCGTGGCGGGTGTCGTCGCCTGCCGGGTCGTCGAGGGTGGCGGGTAGGTCGACATGCGTGGCGTGGTGGTGGGTGCGTCCCCAGCGTCTGCGGTGGTGGTCTGAGGCTTGCCAGGGCTCGTCGCGCAGAGCGTCCTCCAAGGTTCTTGAGCGGAGGCCGAGGGAGAGTGGCTGGGTGGGTACGCAGGAGCGGCGGCCGAGAGCGAGAGGGAATGAGGGGTGCCGTACGGCGGCGTCGAGCGCACTGATCAGTGCCGCCGGCCCGGTGACGGCAGCGAGGAACACGGCGTCCTGAAGGTAGAAACGCTGCGTGACGTGGGTGTGTTTTGCGGGAGAGGTCGGCTTCTGCGTTCCTTTGGCGTTGACGGCCGAGGACAGGAGCGGATTGCCCCGGTAGTCGCTGACGGTGTGGTAGTCACGCAGCAGGCTGCCTGGCTGGTCGACGCGGACGCCCAGCCGGAGCTCAACCAGGTCGACGACCGGGGCGCTGCGCGGGCGGCCGGCAGCAGCGGCCAGCAGGCCGATGACGCCTGACTTTGTGGGTTCGGGGCGCGTTTCGCGGCGGTTGGATGTGCTGCGGTCGCCCCAGGACTGGAGTGGTCCAGCCAGTCGAAGAAGCAGTACCGGTTCGTGGGGACTGACGGTAGTCACTGTGCCTCCTCGATGACGGTCGTGAGACGCGTCCGCAGGCCGTCGAGCAACTGGGGGAAGGCGACGGGTTCTCCGAAGGCTCCTGCCAGCGCTTCGACGGTGTCCTTCGTGTGGGAATCGGCCGCGCGGAAGGAGTGGCTGACGGCTGTGTGAAGCGGCGCGTCACCCCACATGCGGACGGCTTCCCTGTGCTCTTCGGCGAGGCGGAGGGCGGAGAGGGCCGAGATGCCGGCCTGGGCGGGCACGGGCGTCTCGAAGGCGGACACGAGGTTGACTGGTTGGTCTGCGCGGGCGACGACGGCGATGAGTGTGGGGCGGGTGCGGTGGGCGAAGGCGTTCTGGTAGCCGGTAGGAGCGGAGCGGGCGAAGCTGTCGACGAGGGTGGTGACGGCATTGACAGCGGCTTCGGTGTCGCCGCCGAGGTTGGCGATGAGCTGCTCCACACCGACGGTGGCGTATCGGTAGAGGGTGGCGGAGTTGAAACCGATGGAGCCGATCATCCCGGCGCCTGTCTCCTCCTTCTCGTTCCTGTCATCGACGGCTGTGAAGTAGTCGAATTCCAACTCGGTCTCGTGGGTGGACAGGGCGTGAGCAACTTGGACAGCCGCATCCACGTGCAGGGTGGGGAGGTTGGCAACCATGCGGCCGAACAGGGCGACTCCAAGCGGATGGCCCCTCTTGAATGTCTCTACGACGGGAAGGCGCTTCACCTTCTCGGTGAGCGTCGCGTCGTCGAGCAGGGCGAGTGCGCCTGCGTCGGTCAGTTCGGCTGGTGTGTTCTCACTGGTGAGGAGCGCTGTGACCGCATCAAGTTGGGCATTGCCGTAGAAGAGGAGATAGGCGGTGTCGTCCGCCTTCTTGCCCTGGCTCAGTCCGAGTTGCCCCAGCAGGGCGTTCGCGAGTCGGCCGGCCTGTTCATCGCCGATCTGAGTGCTTGTGGCGATGCGTTTCGTCAGCTCGCCGCGGACGCGCTTCGTGCGGGTGGCGCGGTCGGCCTCCGGGGCATGCTCGTCGAAGTGCTTACGGGTCGCCCGCTTCCAGGCTTGCGAGGAGACGCGGGAACGGCGGACGCCGCCGAAGATCGCTTCCTTCGGATTTCCTTGATCATCACGATTGGCGTTGGCCGGCGGGAGGCTTTGGATGACGTGCATGTCGACATACAGGCGGGAGGTCATCAGGATCTCCTGGTGGTGGGCACCATTGAGGGCGCAGTGAAAAAACGTGGTCGTGTATCGGGCGGCGCGGGGCGGGGCAGAGCGGCCGCTTTACGGCCTGCTGGCCGCCTCACGGCCTGCTCTGCCTCAGTCGTCCGGATGGCTCGTCGGGTGCCTGTCGGCGCGTTCCCCGGCGTAGTACTCCAGGCCCCAGCGACGACGAACCCGGCCGCGGGTTGCGGGCCGTTGCCATGCGTACAGGTCCTCGATGAGCCGGTCGTAGTCCAGCGGTTGGCCGATGCCCCGCAACTGTGTGACCAGGCCGCGCAGCCGCAACGTCAGCGCGGGAACTGAGGTGGTCGAGAACGCCTGTCGGAAGCGTGTGTCGACGGCTTCGGGGGAGGAGCGCTGATGGTGGCGCAGCTTCCGCATGGCGCGTCCGAGTCCGACTCCGCCGCGGTGCATGGGCTGGTCCTGGCTCTGCTGGTGCAGCCCGAAGAGGGCAAGCGCGGTGTGCTCGGCCTGCTGGACGTCTGACATCTCGCCACGGCGCGCCGCGAAATCATCGGACGGGCAGGTGTAGAAGGGAAACATCTCCAGGACCTCGCCCGCGGGCTTGCCCAGCCCGCGGCGCAACACTGCCAGGTCTTCACCGGGCGGGCGCCTGGCCGCGGCAGAGCCGCTCCGATGGCGCCACGTGCCGTCGGTGGCGATGTACAGGTTCCAGAAGCGGCTGCGTGCCAGGGCGTCGTCAGGCACCGTCGTCTCCGTTCGTGATCGTGTCCTGGGTTCGGTCCTGGCCGCTCTGGGCCCGGGCTTTCGCGACTCGGTGCAGGATCTCCTTGCGGCGATCCAGGAAGCGCCTTTCAGCAAGGGAGGCTTGGTGGAAAAGATCCGGTCTGCCCTCCCGGGACTCTGTACGGCCTGCGAACGCGCTGACAGGAACGGCCTGAATCAGCCGATCGGCCACCCCCCATGTCGCCCGCCAGGCCAACTGCTCCCATGCGAGCTGTCCCGCCTCGGCTTTCTCCAGCGCCTCGTCGTCTTCGCCGGTGCCGCGTATCCCCGCCAGCAGCCGACGGATCAGGGGGTCCAGTGTGTGCAGGACCTGTTCGCCGGGCCGGTGTCCCTTGTCCCACGGGATGGGTTTTCCGCCTGCCGCCCGGTGCAGGTCGGCGGAGAGGTGATTGACGGCCTCAGCAAGTTCCTCGGTCTGCGCGGCGACTTCAAGAACCGCGTCGCGAACGAAGCTGTTCTCGTCCAGGGCTGCGAGGGGCAAAGGCAGGGAGTCCGACATCACGTCTTCGATGACCGCGGACTGCACTCCGTACGTGATGCCGCACAGTTCAACCCGCAGCGGATAGCCCTCTCCGAGGTCGGCGCGGACGCTGCCAGCCTGGTCAAGCGTCCAACTGGTCGCGAATCCCGCGCGGTCAGCACTGGCTTCGCGACTCTGCCGGCTGAGGGCAAGCAGGGCCTGCATATCCCGCCAGGCTGCCTTGCCGGGCTGCATGCGCAAGGGACGGCGGGCAGACGCCCCACCTTTCGGCTTCTTGGCGCGGGACACATCACGAGATGCTGTGGGCTGCATGCGCCACATGGTGTGTGGGTCGAACTCCGGAGTGTGCGGCATCCGGTCTCCGGCCGCGACCACGACCCGTGTAATCCTCAGCCCTTCCCCGGTCTCCTCCGGTACCAGGCGAATGCGGCGTGACTGCCATGTCCAGAGGTCAAGGATGCCCACGGGCATCCGCTCGTACCAGGTAGAAGCCGATACGCGCTGCTCCTTGGTGATGTGGTCCCCGTCTCGGCGGCGCCATTGTGGGAGGTCGTCCGAGCGCAACGGAGGGCCGACTGGTATGTTCAACAGCAGCGTCTCGTAGAGTGTCCGACCCAGCGGGAGCGTGACCCCCATCTGACCCAAGGGCCCGGTGGGATTGCCTGTCGTTTTGCCTGACTTGACCCTTGGGTCGCCAACGGCACCGGTCTTGATGGCGGCCGTGTCCCAGCAGTGGGTGTGCAGAAGCCATGTGAGAGCTTGCGGGAGCGTCAGGGCCAGGACGTCGCCCTCGGTATGGGACGCGAAGAGCGGCACGTTGTTACCGTTGGCGCCGCTGGCCACCAGCAGGCCGGCACCCTTGGTTTCATTCTTGGCGGTGTGCAGATCTGCGACCTGAGCGAAAGGATGCTTGGGGTGAAGCAGATCGAACCGGTCGGCGTACTCCTCGAAGTAGGCCGTCAGCTTTCGCTCCTGCTCCGGGGTCCAGCGTCCCCTGCGGAACCAGACGGCCCACTCCCTCTCGTTCGCAGGTCGTCCCAGTGCGTCGACGACAACCGGCAGCAGAAGTTGACGCAGTTTCGAAGGATGCTGGGTGGGGAGGCCGACAACCAGATCACCCAGCGTATGCGCGTTCAGGAGAGCCGAGCGTACCGAGTGTTCTTCCACAGGACCGTGGTGGGCTTGTGCCCGTAAGCAGGGTTCATTGAGCAGGGAAAACACGACTCACTCCAGTTGGCTAACTGTCTCTACCTAGGCCACCGTATCGGTGAGAAGCAGGGGGAGTCTCGGGTTTCGTGAAACCCGGTGCAAGAATCCAGATGGCTGGCTCCGCACACCCGGGGGACCTCGGTGTGTCTCCCGGGCGGAGATGATCCCTGTCTGTACCTGGCAAGGGACCACGGCAGTGAGTAGGCCCCGCACAGCGGGGAAGCGGGCCGCCGGGCAACCGCCCGGCGGCCCCATCCGTTCGAGCTGTCAGGCCAGACGCTTCTTGCGTAGACCCGCCTTCTTCTCGTACCGCAGCTCCACGGAGCCCAGCAGGGCTCGCTGGGAAGCGTCCAGGACGAGGGCCCGGCTATGGTGCAGCCACGGGTGCCCGTGCCACGCCGCCAGCGGTGACAGGCTCTGGGCATCCCGAGTCAGTGAGACAGGCAGACGGACGGCCGAGCCCAGCACCTCATCGAGCAGCTCGGCTGCCACATCGCCGTTCGCGCTCAGCGGGCGGCCGCCGAGGGTCCGATAAGGCTCCCCTTCTGCCTCCTGAACGACCAGGATGACCTCCACGGACTCGTCACCATCCCGCACGGCGACTCGCATCTGATCTTCGCTGTCCCCAGACGAAGCGCCGCCGTAGTGCAGCCCCGCCAGGGTCGGCAGTTCATGTTCGCCGTGCCGGGTGAGCAGCAGCTCGCGTGCGGTCTCGGCACGCACCCGCTGCTCTCCGCGGTGTTCTTCGGCCGCAGCTTCGCCGGCTGCCCGCCAGGCTTCGGGCAGCAGCGACGGATCGTCGTCATACGCCTGCTTCACAAGTGAGGGCACGACGCTGGGCACCTGCCAGATCCTTGCCCCAGCAAGGGTGTCTGGGGCGGGCGCAGCAGTACCCGCCAGATCGCCGGCCTGGACCGGCAGGAGCGCCGCGGCGCGCAGCATCAGGTGGGTGCCGTAGATCTTGGTGTCGGCATACGAGAAGGCGGGCTCGCGAGCGCCGCGCGGTTGGAAGCCCGTGACAAACACCTGCGGCTCACGCAATGGGGCGGGCCGCCAGGTGTCGGCGTGACGGTGGAGACGCCCAATCCGCTGAAGCAGCAGATCTATTGGGGCAAGGTCGGTGATCAGCAGATCAGCGTCCACGTCAAATGACTGTTCTGCCAATTGGGTGGCGATAATGATCGTCGTCTCCCCTCGGGAGGCGGGACGGTCCGGTCCCAGCAGATGAAGGCAGTCCTGCGTGAGGTCGGCCCGCTCCGACACGGTGAACTGTGCGTGCAGCAGCCGCACCCGGGCGCTGCCGAACCGGGCCTGCACGCTGTCGTACAGGCTCTGCGCCCGGTCGACCGTGTTGCGGATCACCAGGGCCGTACCCCCTTGGGCAAGTTCGTGCTCAAGCAGCCGGACCACGGCCGTATCGGCGGCGGCACGCCGAGCGTCCCTGTCACGCAGGCTGGCCCGGGGGCCTGGGATCGACTCCGGGACCACGGTGACGCGAACTGGCAGATCGCCGCGCCATCCCTTCGCGGCGGCACTGTGGAAGCGAGGCTTTCCGGTCTCTTCTTCTATCCAGGCAGTCGTCACCTGTGGATAGCCCCCGGGCGCCGGGACAGTCACGGGAAACTCCTCCCGGGACGCTGCGCCTGCCAGGTATGCCTCGACCAGCGCATGGCGGGAGGCGGGTGGGAGTGTTGCCGACAACAGCACCACGGGGATGCGCGCCTGCCCCAGCCAGCGCAGTGCCTCCTGCAAGAACTGACTCATGTACACATCGCACGCGTGTACCTCGTCGAGGACGACCACCTTGCCTGCCAGCCCCGCCATGCGCAGCATCACATGCCGGGTGCGGGTCGCCGCATAAAGCAGTTGATCCACCGTCCCCACTGCGAAGGACGCGAGCAGGCCACGTTTCGAACCGAGGAACCACTCGGCCGGCGCCAACCGGTCCTGGTCCGCGCGGTTTCCCTGTAGCCCGTACGGATCGTCCTCGCAGCCGTACTCGTCAACTCCGGCGAACCGGTCACTCGTATCGGGAGAGCCACCCAGGAGCGCACGCCACTCCTTGTTGAACGCACGCTTGCCATGCAACAGTGCCACTTCGGCGGCCAGTCGCGGATCGATCGCCTCCGCCCACTGCCGAACCCGGGTGAACATAGGATCGCAGGTTGCCTGCGTCGGCATTCCCACAAATAATCCGTCAGCCCCGAACCTGGCGGCCAGTACCTCCACAGCCGCGAGCGCAGCCTCGGTCTTCCCCTCACCCATCGGAGCCTCGACCACCAGCAGCCCTGGCGACCGCATCCGCCAGGCCGCTTCCGTGACCATGGTTTGCGAAATGCGAGGACGCTTTCCGAACCTCACGCGGAACGCTGACGAGCCGGGCGTCGCCAACCGACCCCAGCCGCCCCGCAGTTCCAGCTCCGCCCAGGCTTTCGCCGCACGCTCTCGGGCGTTGTCCAGCGACACCCGGGTAAGGTCGTCAACGCCGACGAAATACTTCTCGTCGCTGGCAATCCAATCGGCCATGACCATGAAGCCGCTCAATACCAACTGCAATGCTCGTGGGGGTGCCACCGCTGGCTGCGTGGATTCCAGCCCGGCCAGTCCCACCTCCGCGGTGAACTCGACAAGCACCGCGTCTTGCAGTTCACGCCACAAGCGACGGCCCCGCAACTGTCCCTTTGCGAAAGGCGGTTCCTGGATGTTGCTCAGCGTCGGGAACATGCCATGATGCCCGGCCACCAGAGGCCAGGCCCAGTCAACCTGCTCGGCCTTCCAGCCTGCAGAGCGCAGCGACTCGCGCACCAACAGACCGCCGGCCCAGTCATGCCGCCAACGACTCCGCTTGGCACCGGCCGCGGCAGCAGCCTCCACCCACGTCAGCCCGACGCGGCGTACTGCCTCCCCGCCCTCCGGCCAGATCCGCTGGTGAGCGGGCGTCGCCTTTCCACAGTCGTGCACACCGCACAACCACATGAAGAACAAGCGCCCCCGTCCTGGGCCGCCCGCAACACGGTCCACGGCATCCCGAACAGACGGTGCCAGGAACCGGTCCCATAGCAGCTCAGCCACGGCAGCTGTATCAAGGAGATGCGTAAGCAGCAGATTCGTCCGTCCCCCAGCACGCTCCTTCGACTTCCCCCACACAGTCCCCAAAGCGGCCGCGACTTCAGGCCCGTACCGTGCCCTGATCTTCTCGACGTCCATTCATTCCCCACCTCCCGACGTTCTGAGAGCGTATGGGGCAGCACTGACAATGAGCCTGAACTGGGCATATCCGTGGTGGTGGGGCACTCCGACGATGACCGCGTCGACGAGGCCATCGGGGGGCCCGGAGTGGCGAAATCAGTTGTGAGACGCCCGGGTGCGCGCATGACGGTCGGCGAATGGCTGGCCGAATGGCTCACCTCCAAAGCCGACCTGCGCCCCACTACTCACCGCTCCTACGAGTCCCACATCCGCCTCTACCTCACCCCCCACCTCGGCCAGCTCCGCCTCGGCCGGCTCCGCGTCGCCCACATCCAGGCCATGTTCACCGCCATCACACAGCACAACGAAGCAATCACTGACAACAACACCGCCCGCCACACCCTCGAACAGGCAGCCCGTCAAGCATCGAAGGACGGAGGCCGGGAAACAGCACGCATCCTGCGTGCACGCCTCAGCACTCTCCCGCCCTACGTCCGCACCGTCGGCGCGGCGGGAAGGCAGTCCGTCCGCGCAACACTCCGCGCCGCTCTCTCCGACGCCCAGGCCCAGCAACTCGTGCAGATCAACGTGGCCAAACTCGTCAAGCTCGCCCCGGCCAAGCGGCCCAAAGCGCAAGTGTGGACCCCTGAACGCATCCTGGCCTGGCAGCAGACCGGCGAGAAACCCTCTCCGGTCATGGTCTGGAACGCCACCCACACGGCCACCTTCCTCACCCGCGCCCGCCGCCACCACCAACTCGGTGCACTCCTCCACCTCGTCGCCTTCACCGGCCTACGACGCGGAGAAGCCTGCGGACTGCGCTGGATCGACCTCAGCCTCGAAGAAGCCACCATGCAGATCCGCCACCAGATCGTATAGCTCGGCTGGAAAACCCAGACCGGGGCTCCGAAGTCGGACGCGGGGGAACGTACCGTCGCCCTCGACACCGCCACGCTCGCTGTACTGGCCGCTCACCGCCGACGCCAGATGAAACAACGCATCGCCCTCGGCCCCACATGGGCCAACACCGGACTCGTCTTCACCGAAGATGACGGCACACCCCTCCACCCTGCCTGGGTCACCACCCAGTTCCGGCAACTCGTCCGGGAAGCCGAACTCCCACCCATCCGCCTGCACGACCTGCGCCACGGAGCAGCCACCCACGCCCTCTCCGCCGGAGTGGACGTCAAAGTGGTCCAGGACATGCTCGGCCACTCCTCCTCCACCCTCACCCGCGACACCTACACCTCCGTCGTCGACGGAGTGAAACACCACGCCGCCGGTGCCGTAGCACGCGTCTTCCTCTCCGCAGGACTCCAGGACAACACCCGCCCCTGATACCCGCGAGACCGGGTCCGCTGTCACTGCGCAAGGCCGGGCGTCCCACTTCCGGGGCGCCCGGCTGACGGGGATCGTATGGCGGCTACTGGCGGCCGTGTCAGCTCAATCGGCCCAAGCCGCGACGGTTCACCGGGCCCCCGCCCGGGAGAGCGCAGTTGCCACGAGACGAACCCGCTGCGTTTTGCGATATGTCGGCCGAGGTCGGCATCGGTGAACCGACTTGCGCTCCCGCCCGTCACAAGCCCCCGCTGATTCGATCAGGAGACACGGGCTTCAGCACCCTCCAGCTCCTGCCCGCGCCGACCGCACTCCCCAAAACTCCGCCCCTAACCCCCGACCAGTTAATGCCCCCACCGACGCGTCTCCCGCACACGGACCCATCACGGACCCACACGCGCCCCCACAAAGCGAAAGGGCGTTCTCGAAAAACGAGAACGCCCAGGTCAGCGACCTATTCGCAAGTGCGCCGCCAGGGACTCGAACCCCGGACCCGCTGATTAAGAGTCAGCTGCTCTAACCAACTGAGCTAGCGGCGCCTGCTGACGTGTAAATCTTACCCGGTCTCCGGGGGTGCTGATGACCACCGGGGCGGCGGGGGGTGGCCCCGCCGCCCCGGCCGTGGGTCAGAGGATCGCGCTCAGGAACTCGCGCGTCCGCTCGTGGTCCGGGTCGCCGAAGATCTTGTCGGGGGCGCCGGACTCGATGACGCGTCCCGAGTCGAACATCAGGATCTGGTCGGAGATGTCGCGCGCGAAGCTCATCTCGTGGGTGACGCAGATCATCGTGATGTCGGTGGTGTGCGCGATGTCCCGCAGGACGTCGAGGACGCCCGCGACCAGCTCCGGGTCGAGCGCCGAGGTGACCTCGTCGAGCAGGAGTATCTCTGGCTGCATGGCGAGCGCGCGGGCGATGGCCACGCGCTGCTGCTGACCGCCGGAGAGCTGGGTCGGGTGCGCGGTGACCTTCTCCTTGAGGCCCACCAGGTCCAGCAGCTCCCTGGCCCGCTCCTCCGCCTGGGCGCGCGGCACCCCGAGGACGTTCACCGGGGCCTCGGTGATGTTCTGGAGCACGTTCATGTTCGGGAACAGGTTGAACTGCTGGAAGACCATGCCGATCTTCTTGCGTACCTGTCGCTGGTGCTTCTCGTTCGCCCGCTTCAGGGAGCCGTCGGAGGCGCGCATATGGGACAGCGGCTCACCGCCCACCCATATGTGGCCGTCGCTGATGTGCTCAAGCGTCATCAGCAGCCGCAGGATGGTCGTCTTGCCCGAGCCGCTCGGCCCGATCAGCGTGACGTGCTGGCCGCGCTGCACGGTGAAGTCGAGGTGGTCGAGCACCACATGGTCGCCGTACTGCTTGACCACCTGGTCGAACTGGACGAGATGGCCGGCGTCGGGCGTCGCGGCGGCGCGTGCTCCGGCGCCGTCCGCGGGCTTCTTGGTCGGGTCAGTGGCCAAGGCGCTTCTCCAGTTTCCTCATCAGAAGCGAAGTCGGGTAGCTCGCCACCAGGAAGATCAGTCCCGCCAGCGTGAAGGTCTCGGTGTAGGCGAAGTGGTCGGAGCCGTACTCGCGTGCCTTGGAGACCATCTCCGCCACCGTGATGACGGCGAGGAAGGGGGTCTCCTTGAACATGGCGATGGCGTAGTTGCCGAGCGCGGGCAGTACGTTGCGTACGGCCTGCGGCAGGATCACGGCCTGCCAGGTGCGCCGCGGCGACATCGACAGCGCGCGGCACGCCTCCCACTGCCCCCGCGGCACGGCGTCGATGCCGGCCCGGTACACCTCGGAGAGGTACGAGGCGTAGTGGATGCCCAGGACCACGATGCCGATGGTCAGCGGGTCCACGGTGTTGAAGATGGCGTAGGCGAAAGCCAGTTGCACCAGCATCGGTGTCGAGCGGATGAACTCGACCACGACCCGCAGCGGCACCGTGACGAAACGGGACGGCGTCCGGTTCGCCATGGCGACGATCAGACCGAGCACCGCCGCGACCAGGATGCCGAACACCGTGGCCAGCAGGGTCGTCTTGAAACCGTCCATGAGGAGCGGGAAGGCGTCGCCCACCCGGTCCCATTTCCATTCGAAGTTCACGCCGCGCCTCCCCCGACCGGTGCCTTAGGACCCGGAGCCGCCGCGCCCTGGGCGCTGCGGGTGCGCAGCAGGCTGCGGGTGTCCGTGTGCTGCCCGAGCCGCTTCTTCGCCGCGCGCTCGACCGTGTTGAGGATCAGCGTCATGGCGTAGGCAAGGACGAAGTAGATGACCAGCAGCGTGAGGTACGCGGGGGTGCTCGCGCCGGTGCGGTCACGCATCTGCTGGATCACGGTCGTCAGGTCGGCGGCGCCGATCAGCCACAGCAGCGGGGTCGCCTTGAGGAGCTGGATCAGGAGGTTGGTGAACGGCGGGATCATCTGGACGAGGGCCTGCGGCATGATCACCCGGCGCATCCGCTGGAAGGGCGTCATGTTCAGCGCGACGGCGGCCTCCCACTGGGCCTTCGGTACGGCGTTGATCGCGCCCCGCACGACCTCGGAGCCGTAGGCCCCGTAGTTCATGCCGAACGCCACGACGCCGCAGAACAGCGCCGTCAGCTCGTAGCCGGATATCAGCGGGAAGGCGTAGTACAGCCAGAAGAGCTGCACGTACAGCGAGGTGCCGCGGAAGAACTCCACGATCACCCGGGATATCCCGCGGACGATCACCGGTTTGCTGTTCGCCATCAGGCCGAAGACGAAGGACAGGACGAACGCGACGAGCGCGCCGAGCAGGGTCGCCTGGACGGTCACCCACAGCCCGGAGAGGGCCGACGAGATGTGGTCGGAGAAGTAGGAGAAGAAGTCACCCATGAGGTGGTCTCGTCAGCCCTTGCAGAGGTCGGCGGTCTTCAGGCTCGGCGGGGGCAGCTCGGACTTGCTGAAGCCGTAGGGCGTCAGCAGCTTCACATAGCGCGCCTCGTCGGCCGTGATCTTCTTGAGCTGCTTGTTGAAGGCGTCCCTCAGGTCCTCGCTGCCCTTGCGGAACACGGCGCCGCCGGGGCTGTACTGCTTGGCGCCCTTGACCTCGGGCACGAACGGCTCGGTGACCTCGACCTGCGGGTTCGTCTTCGCGAGCCAGCGCAGCGAGATCCCGGTGAGGACGAAGCCGTCGATCCTGCCGTTCTTGACGGCGTCGGCGCCGTCCTGCTGCTTCTGCACGGTCTTGACCTTGTCGTCGGAGATTCCGGCGGCGGTCACGTAGTCCTTCTCGACGGCGCCCGACATCACCCCGAGCGTGACACCGGCCTTCTTCGCGGAGGCGAGGTCGGTGATCTTCTTGGGGTTGCCCTTCTTCACCATGATCGCGGTGGGGGAGATGAACTCGGGCTCGGAGAACAGCGCGTTCTCACAGCGCTCGGGGGTGATGGCCATGCCGGCGCTGATGACGTCGTACTTCCCGGCCTGGAGTCCGGGAATGAGGCCGTCGAACTCGGTGAAGGTCGGGCGCAGCTCGTCGACGCCGAGCGCCTTGAAGATGGCGGCGTGCAGGGTGGGGGCCTCGCCCTTGAGCTTGCCGTCCTCCTTGTAGCCGTACGGCGCCTCGTTGGCGTAGGCCACCTTCACGTAGCCCTGCTTCTTGAGGGAATCCAGCTTTCCCTCGCCGTCGCTGCCCGTGTCCGTCTTGCTGCAAGCGGTGAGGAGTGAGGGAACGGCGACCAGGCTCCCCACGGCCGCGGTGCGGGTGAGGAAGCCTCTGCGGGACAAGTTCGGGAACTCGGCCATGAATACGAACCTCCGGAAAAGGGCCTCGATGGTTGGGGCCAGAGAGGGCACCTGCCCGATCGCCTGAAAATATGCGGCCCGAGCCGCAGCCGTGACGGAACAGTGTCCGGAGGGTGACCTTTCTGTTTTCTTCTGACGGCTGCCGCACGGATTCCTTCGGTGATCGACCGGTCTCGTTCGGTGAGCGGTCGTGGGCAGGGGCGGACCCTGGGAAGGGGGATTCTCCCCCGTGGTGACGGGACGCGTCCCGTCGCGGTGCGGGAACGGGCGCGGCATGGGGCGGCCGGGATGCATGGGAAGCCGTGGTGCGTGGGAATGCTGGCTGCATGGCCGACCGCTTTATCGAAGTCGCCTTCGCCAAGCGCGGGGTGCACTGCACAGCGAAACTGCTCGATGACCGGGCCCCCCTCACCTGCGATGCGGTGTGGCAGGCGCTGCCGCTGAGCGGCGACGTCTACCACGCGAAGTACGCGCGCAACGAGGTCTACGCCCTCTTCCCGCCCTTCGCACCGGAAGAACCTCCCCTGGAAAATCCCACCATCACCCCGATCCCGGGCGATCTCTGCTACTTCTCCTTCAACGGCACACAATTGGGAAGCCAGGCTTACGGTTACAACGCGACCGGGGCCGAAGTGCGGGCCGGTGCCACCATGGTCGATCTCGCACTGTTCTACGAACGGAACAATCTGCTGATCAACGGCGATCTCGGCTGGATTCCCGGGATTGTGTGGGGACAGGTGGTGGACGGCCTCGAAGAGATGGCGGACGCCTGCCAGGATCTCTGGCGCGCGGGCGCCACGGGGGAGTCCCTCGTCTTTCGGCGGGCCTGAGACACGTTCGTCCGTCGGGCCTTTGTTCGGTGCATTCCGGCCGTGCCCGGAATGCCCTTTCAAAGGCCCCTGGCATTTACCGGCCCGCCCCGGCCGCCGCGCGGAGGCCCTGCGCAGCCCGTACCGCGGCTCGCGCCGGGCGCGGCCCGCCCGCCCTCTACCGCCGCCGGGCCGCCCCCGTTACCGCCCCGCCCTACTCACGCTCGCCCCCGGCCCCCGTGTCCGCGCCCGCCTCGGCCTCCCCCTCGGTCTCCAGCGTGTGCGCCGTGCGCAGCAGCAGCGCGTCCATGTGGCGGGCCGCGACGAGCTGGACGCCGATGGGCAGCCCGTCGGCGTTCCTGCCGTAGGGGAGCGTCACCGCGGGCTGCTGCGTCATGTTGAAGGGGTAGGTGAACGGGGTCCAGCCGGTCCACCGGGTGTGGGGCGAGCCCTTCGGGACCTCCTCGCCCGCCTCGAACGCGGTCACCGGCAGCGTCGGCGTGAGCAGCACGTCGTACCGCTCGTGGAAGAGGCCCATCCGGCGGCCGAGGTCCATGCGCACGTCCACCGCCGCCAGGTAGTCGAGCGCGCTCGCCGCCGCGCCCTGCTCGCAGACCTCCTGAAGGCCCGGGTCGAGCGACTGCCGGGCCTCCTCCGACAGGCCCTGGGTGACCCGGGCGGCGCCGCTGAACCACAGGGTGTGGAAGGCGTCCACCGGGTCGGCGATGTCCGGGTCGGCCTCGGTCACCTCGGCGCCCAGGCCGGCGAGCCGGTCGGCGGCCCGCCGTACCGCCTCCGCGATCTCCGGCTCGACCGGGACGTCCCAGCCGAGCGAGGCCGAGTAGGCCACCCGCAGGCCGCGCACCCCGTCGCCGAGGGTGGTGCGGAAGCTGCCGGTCAGCGGGCCGAGGCCCGACCAGTCGCGGGGGTCGGGGCCGCTGATCACGTCCATCAGCAGCGCCGCGTCCGCCGCGTCCCTGGTCATCGGCCCGACATGGGCCAGCGTCCCGAACGCGCTCGCCGGATAGAGCGGCACCCTGCCGTACGTCGGCTTGAGCGCGAAGATGCCGCAGAACGAGCCGGGGATGCGCACCGAGCCGCCGCCGTCGGTGCCCAGGGACAGCGGGCCCGCGCCCATGGCCACCGCCGCGGCGCCGCCGCCGCTTGAGCCGCCCGCGGTGCGCGAGGTGTCGTGCGGGTTGCGGGTGATCCCGGAGAGCGGGGAGTCGGTGACGCCCTTCCAGCCGAACTCGGGCGTCGTCGTCTTGCCGAGGAACACCGCGCCGTGCTCGCGCAGCCGCGCCACCGAGGGCGCGTCCTCGTCCCAGGCGCCGTCGGACGACACCGTCTTCGAGCCGCGCAGCGTGGGCCCGCCGCGCAGCAGCAGGATGTCCTTCACGGTCACCGGCACCCCGTCGAGCAGCCCCCTGGGCTCGCCGCGGCGCCAGCGCGCCTCGGACTCGCCGGCCTCCGCGAGCGCCCGCTCCGAGTCGATCCGTACGAAGGCGTTGACCCGTGGCTGGATCTCCTCGCAGCGCCGCAGCATCGTCTCGGCGGCGTCCACCGGGCTGAAGGAGCCCGCGCGGTAGCCCTCGACGAGGCGGCGCGCGGTCAGGTCCGTGAGGTCAGTCATGCGCGCTCCCTGAAGTCGTACGGGGCGGACGGGCCGGCCCCGCCCACCGCTCAGATCCCTTCCTTGCCGGGACGCGGTCCATGCCGCGCCGCGACCCATTCCCGAGGCCAGGGCCCGGTGTGCGCGGCTCCGGTGGGTGGGGCCCGGTGTGCCCGGTGTGCAGGGCGCCCCGTGTCGTCAGCACCCCGGCTTACGGCCCCCGGCGTCAGCGGCCGGTGGCCCCTCACGGCGGGGCGGCCCCTCAGCCGCCAGCGGCCCCGGCCCCGGCCCCGTGGCCACGTGTGCCCTCAGTGGCCCGGAACATAGCCCCGTTCCTTGTCGACGACGTTCGGCAGCGGCTTGCCCGCCTCCCACAGTTCGTACATCTGCACGAACTGCCGACCGAGGTCGTCGCGCCAGCCGTGGATGTCGCCGCTCATGTGGGGCGACACCAGCAGCCCCGGTGTGTCCCACAGCGGGCTGTCGGCGGGCAGCGGCTCGTGCTGGAACACGTCGAGGGCCGCGCCCGCGATCTCACGGCCGCGCACCGCCGCCACCAGGTCGTCCTCGACGACCAGGGGGCCCCTGGCGATGTTGACGAACCGCGCCGAGGGCCGCATCAGGCCGAAGCGCCTGGCGTCGAACATGCCGCGGGTGGCGTCCGTGAGCGGCGCGGCGCATACCACCCAGTCGGCCCCGGCCAGCAGCCCGTCGAGTTCGTCCTGCCCGTGCACCCCCTCGCGGGCGGTGCGGCCGACGAGCGCGGTCTCGATGCCGAGGGCGGAGAGGGTGTCGGCGATGGCGCGCCCGATCGGGCCCGTGCCCACCACACAGCCGCGGCCCCCGGCGATCCGCTGCGTCTCGCGGTGGCGCCACTCGTGGCGGCGCTGGAGGTCCCAGGTCTCAGGCAAATTCTTCGCCATGGCGATCACCAGTCCGGCCACGTATTCGGCGATCGGCTGATCGAAGATTCCGCGTGCGTTGGTGACGACCGTTTCCGAATGGACGAGTTCCGGACAGAGAAGATGATCGACACCGGCACTCGCCGTGTGCACCCAGCGGGGCCGAGAACCCGGCCCCGGCCAGGCCCTGCGGACCAGGTCGGAGCTGAAATCCCAGACGAGCAGCACGTCGGCGGCGGTGAGCTGGTCGGCGAACACATCGGGTTCTGCGGCGCTCGCGTGCTCCACCCGGACACGCCCGGTGAGCTGCCCGAGGCGGGGCGGAGGCTCCGCATCGAGTACGAGAAGGGTGGGTTCGGACATCGTGGTGAAACCCTTCTGCAACGAAAGTCGGCTTCTCTGGGACCCGGCGGTCGCAGCCGTCTGGATTATGCGGATTGACCACGCTGGCAGCCCCAACCTACCGTCGTCAATACGGACCCTTTCCCACCGTCCGCACCCTCGTCCCGACGTCCCCGGCGCCAGCCGGACATTCGCTGAACCCTTCGGCCATCGGCCGCATGCTCCTCACGCTTGAATCGAAATCGGAGCCTGTTATGGACGTCTCCTCCCTGGGTGGCCCCCACCCGCAGCGCGGCGTCGGGGTGGTAGCCCCGTTCGACTTCGCCCTTGACCGGGAACTGTGGCGCTGGGTGCCCGACGAGGTATCCCTGCACGTCACACGGACTCCCTTCGTACCGGTGGAGGTCAGTCTCGACCTCGCGCGCCTCGTCAGCGAGCACGAGACGCTCGGCGAGGCGGTGCGGGCGCTCGGCGCCGCCGAGCCCGAGGCCATCGCCTACGCGTGCACCTCGGGCAGCTTTGTCGGCGGCACGGCGGGCGAGCGCGCCATGTGCGAGGCGATGGTCAGGGCGGGCGAGGTGCCCTCGCTGACCACGTCCGGCGCCCTGCTCGAAGCGCTCGCCGACCTCTCCGCGACCAGGATCGCGCTGGTCACGCCCTACACCGCGTCCGTGACCGGCGCCCTTGAGGGGTATCTCGCCGAGGCGGGCGTGCATGTCACGGGGACGGCCGACCTCGGGCTCACCCGGCACATCTGGAAGGTCCCGTACCACGACGTGGTCACGATGGCCCGGATGGCCTGCAAGGGGCCCGCCGACGCCCTCTTCATCAGCTGCACCAACCTGCCGACGTACGACATCATCCCCCAACTGGAGGCGGAGCTACAGATCCCGGTGCTGTCCGCGAATCAGGTGACGATGTGGGCGGCGCTGCGCCGACTGGGTACCCGTGCCGTGGGGCCGTATCAGGCACTGCTCGACCCCGGCGCGAGGCCGGGGGCCGCGGGGCTCGACACCCCGGCCCTGCAAGAGCCGCCCGCCCTGCCGGACGGGCCACCCGCTGAAGGAGGGAGCTGGACGTGACCTCACTGGGATTCCTCTATCCCGGCCACTCCGCCGAGGACGACTACCCACGGATGGAGCAGCTCATCGGCAGCAACATCCGGCTCGGTGTCGTACACACGGACATCGGGGAGGACGCCCACCGGGTCGACGCGCTGATCGAGATGGGCTCGGCGAAACGGCTCGCCGCCGGAGTGGAGGAGCTGCGGCTCGCCGGGGCCGAGGCCGTGGTGTGGGCCTGTACGAGCGGCAGCTTCGTCTACGGGTACGAGGGGGCGCACGGCCAGGTGCGGGAGCTGGCACGGGTGGCCGGGCTGCCCGCGTCCAGCACGTCCTTCGCCTTCGCGCACGCCGTCAAGGAACTGGGCGCGAGCCGGGTCGCGGTGGCCGCCACCTACCCGGACGACGTCGCGGAGCTGTTCGCCGAGTTCATGAAGGCCGTCGACATCGAGGTGCTCTCGGTGCGCGGCAGCGGCATCATCACCGCGGCCGAGGTCGGCACCTGGGGCGAGGACGAGGTCCTGGCGCTCGCGCGCGCGGGCGACCATCCGGAGGCCGAGGTCGTGCTGATGCCCGACACCGCCCTGCACACCGCCGCGTATCTGCCGCTCATCGAGGAGACCCTGGGCAAGCCGGTGCTCACCGCGAACCAGGTGACCGCCTGGGAGGGCCTGCGGCTCGCCGACCGCCGGGTGAACGCCCCCAGGCTCGGCACGCTCTTCACCAGGGAACCGCTGGTCCAGGTCGACTGAGCCACGCCACGCGCGGGCGGCCCACCCGGCCGCCCGCGCGGCGCCCTGCCCCGGGAGTAAACGCGCGGCGCCCTGCCCCGGGAATAAAACGGAGGGTCGCTCCCGTTACCGGCACGTCCCGGGTTCCCGGGGCCCTGTGGGTTCTTCAAGCCGTACGTGGACGGGAGCAAGCCGTGGTGGACGCGAGCCGTGGCAGTGGTGGGGACGCAGCCGGCGGGCCGGAGGCGGGCCCCCGGATACGCGGCGAGGCGCGCGGGGAGGCCCCCGTGCCGCTCTCGGTGCTCGACCTGGTCACCGTCGGCGCGGGGCGCACCGCGACCGACGCGCTGGACACCGCGGTACGGATCGCGGGGCTGGCCGAGCGGCGCGGCTACCACCGGTACTGGACCGCGGAGCACCACTCCATGCCCGGGGTGGCGTCCTCGTCGCCCGCGGTCATCCTGGCCCACCTCGCCGCACACACCTCCCGCATCCGGCTCGGCTCCGGCGGTGTGATGCTGCCCAACCACGCCCCGCTGGTGATCGCGGAGCAGTTCGGCACGCTGGAGGCCATGGCGCCGGGCCGGATCGACCTCGGGCTCGGCAGGGCGCCGGGCACCGACGGCGCCACCGCCGCCGCGCTGCGCCGCACCGACCGGCTGCACGAGGGCGCCGATGACTTCCCGCAGCAGCTCGGGGAGCTGATCAGGTTCCTCGACGACGACTTCCCCGACGGCCATCCGTACGCGAAGATCCACGCCGTGCCCGGCCCCGTGCAGGCCACCTCGCCCGGCGGGGTGCAGTCGCCCGCGCGGCCCCCGGTGTGGCTGCTCGGCTCCTCCGGGTTCTCCGCGAGGCTCGCCGCGGCGCTCGGGCTGCCGTTCGCCTTCGCGCACCACTTCTCCGCGCAGAACACCATCCCCGCGCTCGACCTCTACCGTGAGCACTTCCAGCCCTCGGCGGTGCTGGACGCGCCCTACGCCCTCATCGGGGTGTCCGCGCTGGCCGCGGACGAGGAGCGGGAGGCGGAGCGCCAGGTGCTCGCCGCCGCGCTGAACATGATCAGGCTGCGCACCGGCAGGCCGGGACTCGTACCGACGCCCGAGGAGGCGGAGGCGTACCAGTTCGGCCCGCTGGAGCGGGAGTTCGTGGAGAGCTGGAACACCAACGTGATCAGGGGGACGGCCGACCGGGTCAGGGCCGACCTCGACGACCTCCAGAAGCGGACCGGCGCCGACGAACTGATGATCACCGCCAACGCGCACGGCGGCGACATACGGCTGCGTTCGTACGAGCTGATCGCCGACGCGTACCGCTTGTAGGACCCGCCCGCAGCGGCCCGCGGCGCGCGGGGAGGCGCCGCGCGCCGACCCGTGCTTCCACGCGCCCGAGCCCCCGCCTCGCGTGCGCGCCGGGGCTCACACCCCCCGCGCGGTCTTCGCCATCAGCAGGCCGGTGATGGACCGGGCCGGCACCGGGCGGCTGTAGAGCCAGCCCTGCCCGGTGTCGCAGCCGATGCGGCGCAGCCTGGCCGCCTGGTCCTTGGTCTCGACGCACTCCGCGGTGACCGTGAGGCCGAGCCGGTGGGCGAGCTGGACCAGCGCCTCGACGATGACCTCGTCCGCGGGGTTGGGGTGGGCGCCGTCGTCGTAGCGGAAGCCGTGCACGAAGGAGCCGTCGAGCTTCAGCGCGGACACCGGGAGCCTGCTGAGATAGGCGAGGTTGGAGTAGCCGGTGCCGAAGTCGTCGATGGCGATGCGCACCCCCATGTCGCTGAGCGCCTGGAGCGCCTGGAGGGGGCGTCCCGCGGAGCCCATCACCGCGGACTCGGTCAGTTCGAGCTGGAGCAGCCGGGGCGCGAGCCCGGTCTCGGCCAGGATCTCCGCGACGTCCGCGACCAGGTCGGAGTCCCACACCTGGCGCACCGCGACGTTCACGCTCACATAGACCGGCGGCACGCCGGGGTGGTCGAGCTGCCAGCGGCGCGCCTGGCGGCAGGCGGTCTCCAGCACCCAGCGGCCGAGCTGGACGATGGCGCCGTTCTCCTCGGCGAGGCCGATGAACCGATTCGGCGTCAGCATGCCGAACTGTGGGTGGCGCCAGCGCACCAGGGCCTCGACCCCGTGCAGCTCGCTGTCGTCGAGGCCGACGAGGGGCTGGTACTCCAGCACGAACTCCTCGCGGTCGATGGCGGGCCGCAGGGTGGAGGAGAGGGCCTGGCGGGTCATGCGGTGGGCGTTGCGCTCGGGGTCGAAGAGGGTCCAGCGGCCCTTGCCGTCGGCCTTCGCCCAGTAGAGCGTGGTGTCGGCGGCCTGCATCAGACCGGTGGCGGTGGTCCCGGCGGCGCGCCGCTCGACGACGCCGATGGAGGCGGACACCGAGAGGCGCTGCCCGGAGATGTCGAACGGCTCCTGGAGGCTGCGCAGCACCGACTCGGCCAGCTCGGCGAGCTGTTCCGTACCGGTGGAGTCCTCGACGAGCAGCGCGAACTCATCGCCGCCGAGCCTGGCCACGAGCGGCGCCCTCGAACGGGTGCGCCCCGCCTCCTCCGCGCACCGGGTCAGCCGCTCGGCGACGGTGGCGAGGAGCTGGTCGCCGGTGCGGTGGCCGAGGGTGTCGTTGACCGCCTTGAAGCCGTCGATGTCGAGGTAGCACAGGCCGATGCGTCCTGTGCCCGTCTCGCCGTAGCCGGCGTAGGAGCCGTAGGTCTCATAGGCCGGTTCGTACGAGTCCTGGCCCGGCGGGCCGCTCTGCGCCCCGGCGTCCACGGCCGCGGAGAGGCGCTCGAAGAAGAGGGCCCTGTTGGGCAGCCGGGTGACCGCGTCGTGCATCTGGAGGTGGCGCAGCCTGGCTTGCAGTTCCCGGCTCGCACTGATGTCGGAGACCGAGAGCAGGACCGCGCCGCCCGCGCCCTGCGCCTCGCTCCTGGGCAGCGGAGCCACCGTGACCTGGCCCCACAGGGAGTGTCCGTCGGGGTGCATCAGCCGCCTGGTGCATCGGAGTTGGGCCTGCCGGCCGCGCAGCACCTCGCGGTACGCGTGCCAGGTGCGGCTGTCGGATGCGAGGTCGACGAGGTCGGAGGCGACGAGCCCCGCGGGGCCCTCGTGGCTCGTGCCGAAGAGGGAGTTGAAGGCGTCGTTCGCGGTGACCACCGCACCGTCGCGGTCGACGACGGCCAGCGCGAGGGGGGCCGCGGCGAACGCGGCGTGGTGCAGGGGTGTGTCGGGCGCCGGACGCTGCGTGACCGTGTGGGCGAGGTCTGCCGCGGGGGCCGGTCCTTCGGACGTTCCGCTCACCGCTCGCTCCCGCAGTGCAGTCGTTCTCGTACAGGTGTCGCCGGTCTCGGCGGGGGCCTCGGCCCGCCGTGCCACCGGGGCCGTACGGGCCGGTGGGGCGGGGGCCGCCGGGTCCCGGCCTTCGCCGGCCTGTGGGTCGGTTCCGGGTTCCGGGGTGGGGTCGGGGACGGACGGGTCCGTTGGATATGGCGGCGGCGCGCCGCGCCCCCGCGGGAAAGGTGTGCCGATCATAGAGCCAGCCACCTGGCGTATCCAGCCACCGGCCGCGGGGGTGTGGCCCGGGAGGTCGGGACGGAACGCCTTTGGATCGGAGTTTGTCGTAAATCTAATGATCTAGTGCATGTGATCTCGCTGCTGACGATCCATTATGACCGCTTCCGATCGGAAGTGAGGGGTCCTCATCACCCGGCCGGGTCAGATAAACAGAGCAAAATATGACAAATCCATCCACTCTGGGTGCGGTGTTCCCGAAGTTCCCGAAAACCGCTTCCGGAGGTCGATGTGCCGCGCCCCTCGCGCTCCAAGGAGCCGCCCGGCGGCGCCGAGCGCCCCCGTCTGCGCGCCGTGGGCGCCGCCTGCACCGCGCTCGCCGCCCTCGCCGCCACCTCGCTCGTCGCGGGCCCGGCCGCCGCGGAGCACCTGGCGCGCCCCTGCGGGCTCCAGCGCACCACGGCGCACCACTCCGAGGGCCTGACCACCTGGGACGACGCCTATCCGCGGCCGCGCAGGACGCTGGACGCGGCGCTGGTCTTCCTGTCGTTCCCCGGCTCCCGGCCGCGGCTCGCCCCCGCCCGGCTCGCCGCCGACCACTTTCCCGCGACCACACGGTTCTACGAGCGTGCCTCCTACGGGAGATTCACCCTGCGGCCGCATGTACGGCCGGGATGGCTGCGGATGCCGAGGCCAGCGACCGCCTATCGGGTGCAACGGGACTGGGCCGCGGCGGACCGGGCGGCGTTCCTGCGGGACGCGATGGCGGCCGCCGACCCCCACGTCGACTTCTCCCGCTACGACGTCGTGTACTTCGTCGCCGACCCGGACGCGCCCGGTGTGAACGCGGACGCCACGAAGGTGGTCAACCTCGCCCGGCCGTTCGAGGCCGACGGGAGCGCGGTGCGCCGTCTGGTGACCGTCTTCGAGAAGCACCCGCCGGACCACAACGTCCTCGCCCATGAGACCGGGCACATGTTCGACCTGCCTGACCTCTACCGGCGCCCGGCCGACGGCAAGGGCGGCGACTGGGACACCCTCGTCGGGGACTGGGACGTGATGGGCAGTCAGTTCGGCCTCGCGCCCGACCTGTTCGGCTGGCACAAGTGGAAGCTCGGCTGGCTGCGCCGCGGCCAGGTGGCCTGCCTGCAACGCGGCGGCAGCACCCGGCTGAGCCTCACCCCGCTGTCCGCGCCCGGGGGCGGCGGCACCCGCCTCGCGGTGGTGCGCACCGGACGCACCAGCGCGGTGGCCATCGAGGCCAGGGACCGCAGCGGCAACGACGCCGCGTCGTGCGCCGAGGGCGTGCTGATCTACCGGGTGCACAGCACCACCGCCTCGGGCGAGGGCCCCGTGGAGGTCCTGGACACCCATCCGCACACCTCGGCCTGTGTGGGCGGCTCGGTGTACCCGCCGCTCGCGGACGCGCCGCTGCGGCCGGGGGAGCGGTTCCTGGTGCAGCGCTCCCCGGTGCGTATCGAGGTGTCGGCGGGCGCCCCGGCGGCCACGGGGCGGTGGCCGGTCACGGTGACGACGGGGTAGGGCGCCGCCGCTCAGCCGCCCGCGTCGTCGGCGCGGTCCCGGGAGATCACCTTGCGCGGCGCGAGCGCCACCGGCTGCGAGCGCGCCACGTCCTTCAGCTCGCGCCTGACCGCGCGGTGCTCGCGCGCTTCCACGAGCCCCCGCGCCTCCAGGGCGTCGAGGACGCGCCGGGTGGCGCCGCGCGGCTCCTGCTGGATGCATGCGTGCCCTCTTCCCGCGTCCCGCGCGACCACCGGCACTGGCCACGACGCGGGCGGCGGGGTCCGCGGTTTCCCACGGTGGGCCGCGAGGGCGGACGCGGCCCCGGGCCGGTCACAGGTCGTTGCCCGCGTACGACAGGTTGAAGCTCTTGTTGGCCAGGGGGAAGTCGGGGACGATCGTGTTCGCCAACGCCACCGGCAGCGCGGGCCAGTTGAAGAAGGACGGGTCGACCGGCTTGACCCGGCCGAGGGTGGCGTCGGGGGCGAGTTCGACGCGGGTGGCGATGGTGCCGCGCCAGCCCTCCACGAGGCCCACCCCCGAGCCGGGCCCCGCGCCGGGCGGCGGCGGGGGCGCCAGCGCCGTGAGGGGCGCGGACAGCTCCCCGCTCAACTGCTCGATCAGGGCGAGTGAGGTGTCGATCTCCGCCGCGCGTACCAGGAAGCGGGCGAGGACGTCGCCGCTCTCGTGCCGGGGGGTGTCGGGCGGGGTGGCAAGGCCGGTGGTGGGGTGTGCGATGCGGGCGTCGTCCCGCAGGCCGCTGGCCCGTGCCACGTAGCCGAGGCAGCCGATCTCCCGGGCGGCCTCCGCGGTGAGGACCGCGGTGCCCGTGAAGCGGTCGCGGACCGTGGAGTGCCCGAGGGCCAGGCCCGTGATCTGGCGGATGTCCTCGCCGACGGCGCGCAGCCGTCCGACGGCGGGCAGGGCGCGGAGGGTGGCGCCGCCGGGGACCACACCGCCGCGCAGCAGCCGGTGTCCCGTGATCTCCCTGTTAAGCCGCAGGAGTTGTTCGCGTACCCGCTGGGCATGGGCGTTGAGGACGCCGTGGCCGACGTCGTTGCAGAGCATGCCGAGGTCGGCCACGTGGTTGTGGAGGCGTTCGAGTTCGAGGAGCAGCGCGCGGGCCCGCCGTGCGGGCTCGGGGACCTCGGCCCCCGTGGCCTCCTCCACGGCCAGGCAGTAGGCGAGAGCGTGGCCGACGGCGGTGTCACCGCTGATGCGCTCGGCGAGCGGCAGCCCCGCGTCGACCGTGCGGCCCTGGAAGAGCCGCTCCACCCCCCGGTGGACGAACCAGAGGCGGGCCTTGAGCTTGAGGATGGTCTCGCCGACAACGGAGAAGCGGAAGTGCCCCGGTTCGATCAGGCCCGCGTGCACCGGCCCGACCGGGATCTCGTACACCCCGTCGCCCTCCACGTTCAAGAAGGGGTAGGGCCCCTCCTGCTCGCCGAAGGCGGGCGGCGCTCCCGCGTCGGGGCGCATCGGATACCAGCCGCGCGGCCAGTGGAAGTGGCGTACCAGGCGGCGGGGGAGGGGATGGCCGACCGGCACGATGCCGAACAGGTCCCGCATCTCGCGCTCGAACCGGCCCGCGGGGAAGGACAGTTGGGCGAGGGTGGGCAGCTCGGGCCGCTCGGGGTCGAGGCGTACCTGGAGTTCGACGCGGGTGTCGGGGGGACCGGCGACGAACAGGTGGACGACGCGGATTCCCGTCGCGTCATGGTGGGCGGCGACCAGGGCGAGCCGATGACCCTCGCGGAGCAAGTCCGCTGCCTGGCCCGGGAGTTCTGCGGCGTCGATGTCCCGTGTGGTGCGCATGGGGTCAGCCTCCCGCCACCTGGGCGGCACTGCGCAGCAGTGCGGTGAGCGGCCCCGTGGCGATCCCGAGGGCGGCGCAGCCGGCCAGGCCGAGGGCGAGTGGCCACAGCGCGGACACCTCGGCTCCCGCGGAGGGTGCCGCGGGCGGCGCCGCGGGCGGTGGTCCCAGGAGCATGCGGGCGCTGCGGACCGCGAGCGCCGCGAAGGCGACCAGTACCAGCGCCAGTGCCGCGCAGGTCGCCAGGGCGGGCCCCGTCCCATGGGTGAACCCCGCACGGAACAGGCCGAGTTCGGAGGCGAAGGGGCCGAAGGGGGGAAACGCGAGCAGTGCGAGCACCGCGAGGCCGAGCATCCCGGCGGGCGCGGGCACGCGGTTGAGGAGGCCCCGTACCCGGCCGATCCGTGTGGTGCCCGTGGCCTGGAGGATACGTCCGGAGGCGCAGAAGGCGACCGACTTGGCCAGGCCGTGCCCGGCGATGTGCAGCAGCGCCGCGCTCAGCGCCGCGGGGCCGCCGATCGCCGCGCCGAGGGCGACGAGGCTCATGTGTTCCATGCTCGAATAGGCAAGCATCCGTTTGTAGTCGCGCTGGGCCAGCAGCAGCGCCGCCGCGAACGCCAGCGTGAGCAGGGCGGCGCCGAAAAGGAGGACCCGGGTGAAGCCAGGACCCAGGGCGGCGTCGGCGATGACCCGGTAGCGCAGCACGGCCCCGAAGGCGACCGAGAGCAACACCCCCGACATCAGCGCCGAGACCGGCGCGGGGGCCTGGCTGTGCGCGTCCGGCAGCCAGGAGTGCAGCGGTACGAGACCGGCCTTCGCGCCGAAGCCCAGCACCGTCAGGGTGATGCCCAGCCGGGTCACATCCGGGTCGAGGCGGTGGGCGTGGGCGGCGAGGGTGGGCCAGTCGAGCGCCGCCGACTCCCCGATCCCGGCCTGCCGGGCCGCGTAGTAGATCAGCACCGTGCCGAGGAACGCGAGCGCGATCCCGGCCGAGCAGATCACCACGTACTTCCAGGCGGCCTCCACCGAGGCACGGGTACGGCGGTGGCCGACGAGGAAGGCGGTGACCAGGGTGGTGGCCTCCACCGCGACCCACAGCACACCGAGGTTGGCGCTGAGCACGGCCACGCACATGGCGGCGAGGAAGGCGTGCACCAGCGCGTGGTAACGCCGTACGGCGGCGGCCGTGGCACGTCCCGCGGCGCGCTCACCCGCCAGATACCCGGGCGTCGCCCCGAGGGCCACCAGCGCCACCGCACCCACCACCAACAGCAGCCACACACTGAGCGCGTCGGCCCGCAGCACCCCCGAGGCCCAGGACACGGAGCCGCCGCCACCGACCCGCGCCGCGAGCACACCCCCGCACGCCAGGATCGCCAACGGGGACAGCAGCCAGGACCAGCCCCACGGGGACCGCCGCGCGCCCTCGTCGGGCCCGGGTGCCTCCGCCACCAGGACGGGGCCGTCCACGGGCGTGGGCGTGGGCGTGGGCGCGGACGCCGGCACGGCGGCGGGCGGTGCCACGCGCACCGGGACGCGGGTGTGGGCGGCGGCGACCAGCAGCGGTACGGCCACGGGCGCGGTCAGCAGCAGGGTGGTGGCGTTCATCAGTCGTGCAGCTCCCGCAGGTCGTCGACATCGGTGGTGCCGAACGCCTCCACCACCCGCGCGGTCAGCAGGTGCAGCACCAGCACCGCGAGCAACACGTCGAAGGAGACGCCGAGTTCGACGATCAGCGGCACCCCGGACGTGGCGAGGAAGGCAGTGGCGGTGATCCCGTTGTCCAGCAGCAGGAAACCCACCACCTGCGCCAGCGCCCGCCTGCGGGTCACCAGCACGAAGAAGCCGATCAGCACCACCGCGAGACCCACCGGAAGCGCGCGCGTAGCGGCCGTCGGATCGAGCGCGGTCAGCGGGCGGCTCACCGCGTAGGCCAGCAGCGTCAGCAGCGCCGCCGCAAGCAGCGAGGCCGCCACGTTGACGAGGGGCCGGGTCTCCCGCACCTCGTCGCCCGGACCGCGCCCCGCGGTCAGCGCCGCCAGGGCGCGCCGCATCAGATACGGCAGCACACCGGCCCGCAGCACCCCGATGCCGACGCCGACACCGACCAGGTCCCACCGCCCCTCGTGCCCGCCGAGGAGGACGGCGACGGCGGCAAGCGCGATGCCCTGGAGGGCGAACAGCCGGATGACGGCGGCGAGTTCGCGTCGCCACAGCACGACCATCGCCGAGAGGAGGAAGGCGCCGCAGGCCAGGTCGAGGAGCTGGGTGTACGCGCTCCCTCTCATGCCGTCCCCCCGAGGAAGTACGACGCCGCCACCGCGAGCAGCGCCAACAGGAAGGAACCGGCGAGCAGTTCGGGAACCCGGAAAAGCCGGACCTTGGCCCAGCACACTTCCGCCGCCGCCAGCAGCCCGCCCAGCACGGTGACCTTCACCGCGAACAGCACCACCGCCACCGCGAGTGCGGCCCAGGAGCCGTCGGTGGCGATCCCCCAGGGGACGAACAGCGAGGACAGCAGCCCGAGCAGCAGCGTCAGCCGCATCTGGGCACCGAACTCGACCAGGGCCAGATCGGGGCCCGAGTACTCCAGCGCCATCGCCTCGTGGATCATCGTCAACTCAAGGTGGGTGGACGGGTTGTCCACCGGGATGCGGCCGGTCTCGGCGAGCACCGCGACCGCGAGCGCGGCGACGGCGAGGAGTTCCGCGGGGGAGGCGAGCCGCGACGCGTCGTCGAGGGCGCCCGCGACGATGGCGGGCAGGTTGGTGGTGCCCGCCGGTATCGACAGGGCGAACACGGAGAGCAGGAGGGTCGGTTCGACCAGCGCGGCCACCGTCATCTCGCGCGAGGCGCCCATTCCGCCGAACGCCGTGCCGGTGTCGAGACCGGCGAGCGCCAGCGCCAGGGTGCCCAGCGCGATCAGCGACACGACCACGATGAGGTCCGCGTGCCCGCTCACCGGGGTGTCCGTGGACAGCAGCGGTACGAGAGCGGTGGCGACCAGGCTCGTGGCCACCAGCAGCGCGGGCGCGACCCGGAAGGCGGGCCCGGTGCCGACGGGCGTGATCGGCTCCTTCCGCAGCAGCTTGCGGGTGTCCCGCCAGGGCTGGAGCACCCCGGCCCCGGCCCTGCCCTCCATCCGGGCCCGTACCTGCCGCATCCATCCGGCCAGCAGCGGAGCCCCGGCGCCCGCCACGACGACCTGGCCCGCCACTGCCGCGTATCCGTGTGCGCTCATCCGTCCGCCCTCACCAGCCCACACCCAGGGCCACCAGAAGCACGACCAGGCTGACGAAGCCGTAGGCGAGATAGCGGTGGACACTGCCGTCCGCGAGGCGGCGCGCCGCCCGGCCCGCCCCCGCCAGCGCGCCGAGCACCGGCTCGTACAGCCGGTGCTCGATCCGGTCGGCCACCCGCCGCTGGAAACGCACCCGCTCCACCAGGTACGCCGACTCGCGCACCGGTGTGACGTCCACGTCCTGCTCGGGGGCGAGCACGTTGTCGAAGACCCGCTGCAACGGTTCGGCGAACGAGGTCGCGGTGTATGCCATCCGGGGTGTCGGCGCCCCGCCGCCGCAGTCCCACAGCTGGGCGTTCGCCCTGCGCCGACGGCGCCCGTACCAGCGCGGCAATGCGGTGGCGAGCAGCAGGCAGGCCGTCAGCGCGGCGACCACCCACAGCGGCGCCAGCGACTCCGACAGGCCGCCGAGCCGCACCTCAAGGCCGCCGCCTGCGACCGCGTGGCCGCCCGGCAGACCCACCGCGTCCACGGCCCGGTCGAGGCTCCCGGCCAGCAGCCCCGGAACCAGCGCCAGCGCCACGCACAGGGCCGCGAGCAGGGCCATCCCCGCGAGCATGAGGGGCGGCGACTCCCGCGCCGAGGCCGCGTGCGCGCTGCGCGGCCTGGCGAAGAAGCCCACCCCCAGGGCCTTGACGAACGCGACCGAGGCGATGCCCGCCGACAGGGCGATGAGGGCCACCGACAGCGGCAGCACGACGGCCACGGCGACGCCGGGCACCTGGAGCCCGTGGATCAGCGATTGCAGCAGCAGCCATTCGCTGATGAAGCCGTTGCCGGGCGGCAGGGCCACGGCGCCGAGCGCGGCGAGGGCGAAAAGACCGGCCGTGACGGGCATACGGGCGCGCAGCCCGCCGAGCAGGTCGAGGTTCCGCTCGCCCGTGGCCCGCAGGACGGAGCCTGCCGCGCAGAACAACAGGGCCTTGAACGCGGCGTGGTTGACGGTGTGCAGCAGCGCCGCCGCCAGGGCGAGCGCGGCCGGCACCCGGTCGCCGTGCGCGGCGAAGAGCCCGCAGGCCCCGACGCCGATCAGCACCAGGCCCATGTTCTCGCTCGTCGAGTACGCCAGCAGCCGCTTCAGATCGGAGGCCATCGCCGCCTGGAGGATGCCGTAGACCGCGCTGATCCCGCCGACCGCCATCAGCCCGAGCCACCACCACGCGGGGCCGCCGCCGAGCAGGTCGAGACCGGCGCGTACGACCCCGTAGACACCGAGGTTGACCATGGCGGCGCTCATCAGCGCCGACACCGGGCTCGGCGCCTCCGGGTGGGCGCGCGGCAGCCAGGCGTGCAGCGGCACCGCCCCCGCCTTGCCGGTGAAACCGGCCGCCACCAGCACGAACACCAGCCCCCGCACGGCCGGTCGCATCGCGTGCGCGCCTTCCCGCAGGGCGGCGAAGGTCGTGCCTCCCGCCTGGGCGGCGAACACCGCGAGCCCGGTCAGCAGCAGTACGAGCCCGAGGTGGGTCATCACGGCATACCAGACGCCCGCCTGCCGCACCGACGCGCTGCCCCCGGGGCGCTGCCGCGACCGGTGTTCCGCGAGCACCAGTGCCAGGGAGGCGAGCGCCATCAGCTCCCACAGCACGAGGAACGTGGGGACCGAGGCGGCCACGGGCACCAGCACCAGGGTGAGGGCGAACAGCGGCAGCATCGACTGCGCCGTACGGGACGCGAGCCCGTGCGGGCCGTGGCCCGCCGCGTAGCCGACGCCGTACACCGCGACCACGGCCACGATCGTCCCGGCCACCGCCGTGAAGAGGCCCCCGAGCGCGTCCATCGCCAGATGTGTCCCGGCCAGCGGCAGCAGCCAGGGGATGGCGGCCGACCAACTGCCGCCGTCCAGCGCGGCGATGCCCGCGGTGGCGCCGCTCGCGCCCACGCCCGCCGTCAGCGCGCCCACCACGGGGGTACGCAGCCGGTGGGGAAGCCCGCATCCGGCCAGGGTGCCCGCGCCGCCCAGGACGGTGGCCGTCGTGAGGGCGACCGGGATCACGCTCACCGCCCTGTCACCCTCCGCAGCGCCGCCACGACGGCCTCGGGCTCCGGTGGGCACCCCGGCACCCGGAGGTCCACGGGCACGACGTCGGACACGGCGCCCTCGACGCCGTAACCGCCCGCGAACTCACCGCAGTTGATCGCGCAGTCGCCCACGGCGACCACCAGGCGCGGCTCGGGCATGGCGTCGACGGTGCGCCGCAGCGGCGCGGCCATGTTCCGTGTCACGGGGCCGGTCACCAGGGCCACGTCCGCATGCCGCGGCGAGGCCACCAACCGGGCCCCGTACCGCTCGGCGTCGTACACCGGGTTGAAGGCGGCGGCGATCTCGATCTCACAGCCGTTGCATGACCCGGCGTCCACGCACCGCACCTGCACCGAGCCGCCCAACTCCCGCGCCGCCTCCGGCATATCGCCTTCGGGGCGCGGTGGGGCGGCCTCGGCCACCCGTCCGGTGTCCCGGATCTTACGCAACAGGCCCATGGCCCCTCCCTGGTCCTTCGCCGACGGCCTTCCTTGCGCGGCCCGCAGCCGCTGCCGTGGGGCGCCGCGGGCCTGTCGCGTCGGGCGTGGCCGGGAGCCGGGACGCTACGGCGGCGGTGTCGCCTCGGTCTGTGCGGAGCGCAGGTCGGCGAGCAGTTCGGCCTGGCCCGCCAGTACCCCGGACAGGATGGTGCGCGCCACCCGCAGCAGTTCGGCCACGTGCGGGCTGGTCAGCGAGTAGTACGCGGTCGAGCCCTCCTTGCGGGTCACCACCAGGCTGGCCCGGCGCAGCACGGCGAGCTGCTGCGACAGATGCGCGGGCTCGATGCCGACCTCGGGCAGCAGCTCCGCGACCGCGTGCTCGCGCTCGCTGAGCAACTCCAGAATCCGGATGCGCGCGGGGTGTCCGAGCGTTTTGAAGAACTCGGCCTTGAGCTGGTACAGCGGAGTCGTCACCGCAGCGCCCCTTCACCGGCACGGGACCGTGTCCCTGCCGCGGTCGTCCGCCCACTCGCCGCGCATCGCGTCCACTCACTCGTCACAGACATGTGCCCCATTTTCGCGTGCGACGCGGCCGTGCCGGACCCGCACAGCGGGACCGGGGCAGCCGAATCCCACAACGGCAAGTGACGATCTCAGCAATTGCTAAATTTCGCAACTCTGCATGAGTGGGGAGGTGGGCTTCGGAAGATCCGCGGGGGCCGGGCGGGCGGCCCCCGCGCGTCATCCCGGCGTCCGGGGGACGGGCCGGTGTTCGGCGCCCTGCGGCCAGAGGACGTCGACGTCGACCCCGTGGCTGCGGGCGTAGGCCACCAGATGGGCCGTCGCGTCCGTGCCGTTCGAGGGGGAGCCGTCCCAGACCGCGAGCACCAGGGCGCATGTGCGCAGCAGGCTCTCGTCCGCGCCGACGCAGGCGCCGCGGTCGGCGGGGTCGAACTCCAGCAGGCGTACCTGCTCGGAGAGCATCAGCAGCTCCCCGGCCGCGCCGCGGTCGTCCCCGGCGAGCTGCGCGGGGACGCCGTCGTGCGACGGCAGGACCGTGACCAGCGCGAGCCCCGCCCTGCGCGCGGCCCGCCCGAAGGCGAGGGGGAGCCCGCGCCCCGCGCGTACGAGCCCCGTCCTCCCGGCCCGGGCGAAGCCCGCCAGCCTGGCGCGCAACTCCTCCTCCAGCAGCACGAGCGTCGGCACCGTGAGATCGGGGTGCCCCACCACAGCGATCACTCCCGGGTGTTCCTTCCTCCGCGACAGAACGCCACCGCTCCCGTACGGCCGCCCGGTCGCGGATGCGTCCCGGCCGTACGCGGCCGACCGCGCCGGCCACCCGTGAACGGCCGTCCGGGGGAGTGGAGACCGCCCACGGGCCCACTCGATTCTCCGCACACCGCGCCACGGTGCGCCCGGGTCAACCGGTCCGGACATGGGGCCGGTCGGCCCTTGTGGGGGTGGGTGGGGGGTGGATCAGCTCCGGTGTTGTTCGTAGAAGGGTTTGAGGCGGTGGGTCCTGCGGCACGGTGGGCAGGCCCAGCGCCCTCCCGCGTCCAGGCTCGACGTCCCGGTGACCGTCACGAGGCGGGTGTCGTGGGAGTAGCCCGCGTGCCAGTGACACCACCCTGCGCCGCTCGCCGCCGCCTGCCGCTGGCCGTGCCGGGTCAGGGTCTTCAGTGCTTCCGGGTCGCACAGCTTGTACGGCTTCGCCGGGGGCACGGTCCAGTACGGGGTCTGTGCGGTGGGCTGGGTGGCGGTGGGGGCGGGCATGTTGAGGTGCTGTTCGGGTTCCAGGCACCGGATGTACGCGACGGCGCGGCGCCAGGATTTGGCGGTGTCCGTGGGGACGAGGGGGTAGTAGCGGGCGCGGGCGGGGTCGTGGATCACGGGCCCGCCCAGGTGTTCGCGGAGCCGGGCGCGAAGGGTGTCGGTGTCGTCGGTCCCGGTGGCGGCGTGGACGATCAGTGCGGGTCGGCTGCGGAGCGGCCGTGGTTGCCCGGTGTCGGCGCCACCAAGTTCCCGTCGAGTTCTGTTGGCTTGTCCGGGTGGCAGTGTGCGGTGTCCATTTCGCCGACTCCTCGCGGTCGGCCATCCCCGGGGCCGATGAGCGGCCGCCGGGGTCTCTTGATGCCGTGACAGCGCGAAGCCGGTTGGGGAGTCGGCCCTCTTACTCCATCGGATAGTTGTCGATGCGCTCGAAGACATGCGTCGCGGTCACGCCCTCCTCACACACAAGCGGTCGGCGGTCCTGGTCGAACGCGGTGTGCAGGGCGACCGCCACTGCTGTGGGCTGGTCCACTTCCAAGAGTCGCGCCTCCTCGTCCGTGGCCAGCCGCACAGTCGTGCGGTCGACGCCCTCTGCCGGAGCGCGGCCCGTCTCGCGCCTGACGTAGTGCGTGGTGCCCTCGGCGATCGGCCCGTTCATCGCCAGCCGCGGGGCGCCATCCGCAACTGACGGTGGAAACCAGGCAGTCACCAGGCTGTTCGGTGAGCCGTCGTCCAGCAGCACCAGGCGCATCCTGCGCAACGCTTCCTCGCCAGGCTCCAGGCGCAGGGCATCCACCACGTGCGCGGGCGGCACTGTACGATCCGGGACGCCGAGGCGCCGGTACGGGCCGCCGCCGGACATCCGGCTCGAACCCGCGCGACGTCCGCCCGCAGGCCGGGCGACCGGCGTCTCCCCGACGGTGAACCCCGTGCCCTGGCGGGCGACCACCAAGCCGTCGTTGCGCAGTACTTCATAAGCCTTGACGACCGTGGCCCGCGACACACTCCACTGCTCGGCGAGATCACGGCCGGAGGGCAGGAGGTCGCCGGGAAGGAACTCGCCGTTCGCGATCCGGGTGCGCAGATTGTCGGCGATCTGCTCGTACTTCAACAGCGGCATGTCGTGTGTCTCCTCTTACTGGCCTGGTCCACCGGTGAGGTATCAGAATGACCGCATGACGAGCCCTGAGCCAGCGCCGGAGATCGTGAGGTTTTACACCGAGACCATCGATGAGGTCGGCCGCCTGACCGCTTCAGCCGACGGCCGTCTGGAGATGGTACGGACGCAAGAACTCCTGCGCCGCAGCCTTCCCGCGCCGCCCGGCCGGATCCTCGATGTCGGCGGAGGGCCCGGCGCCCATGCCGAGTGGCTCGTCGCGGATGGCTACACCGTGCACCTCGTCGACCCCGTCCCCCGCCACATCGGACAGGCGAGACGGACCGGCGCGACTGTCGAACTGGGCGACGCCCGGCTGCTCACGGCCGAGGACGCCTCGTACGACGTCGTCCTCCTGCTCGGCCCGCTATACCACCTCATCGAACGGACCGACCGGGACCAGGCCCTCTCCGAGGCGTACCGCGTACTCAAGCCGGGCGGTCTTCTCGCGGCGGCCGGAATCAACCGATACGCATCGCTCTTCGAGCACACGGCCTTCGCGCATCTCCATCGGGAGCCACTCCGGAAGAGCATCGGCAGCATCCTCGAAACCCAGACCCACGACGGCAAGAAAGCTTTCACTGCCGCGCACTTTCACACGGGCGAGCAGTTGCGCAACGAGGTGGCCGCGGCCGGATTCGAGGAGCCCGAGGTCTTCGGGATCGAGGGTCCGGCCTGGTCGCTGCTCGCCGCGACCGAGCGGCACACCGGTCAGTCCCTCGTGGACTCCCCGATGTTCGAGTCCGCGTTGACCGCGGCACGGATGGCCGAGCCATACCCCGAACTCCTCGCGGCCGGCTCCCACCTGCTTGCGGTGGGACGACGCGCGATGTCGTGAAAGGTGTGTCCGACCGCCCCGCGAAGGGGCGCGCGGTTGCGCCGCGGGCGGGAGCGTTTCCGTGTGGCGGGTTGGGGGAGACGAGGGCGGCGTGGGAGTGGAGGATCAGTCCCGCCGTCGTGCGTAGAAGGGTGTGAGGCCGGTGCGGGTGTGTCGAGGTGCTGCCCGGGTTCCAGGCACCTCATGTGTGCCACCGCACGCGCCAGGAACTGATGGTGTTCGTGGGCACCAGGGGGTGGTGGCGGGTGGCCGTGTCTCCACCACTCTTGACACCTACTGTGCCGGGAACAGGTGGCAGGGGATGTTGCTTGACCCGTACATTCAGTTCCCGAGGGCTTGACCGTGTGATCGGCAAAGGGGCGAATGATGGCTGGGGGCAAGGGGGACGGCAAGGTCCTGGACATCAAGGTGACGGACATCAAGGCGGCGGCGCCGGCGTTTCACGAGCAGGGCAAGAACCTCAGCAAGGCTTTGACGGCGCTGATCGAGACGTTGGACGGTCTTGGTAAGCCGTGGGGCGACGACGACCAGGGCAAGCAGTTCGAGGACGCCTACTCGCCCCAGCAGAAGACGATCGAGTCGGCCGCGGGCACCCTCGTCCTCGGACTGGTGAGCATTCATGAGGCGATGGTCGACATGGCCGACGGCCACATCGACAACGAGCTGTTGATTCAGGGCATGTTCACCGAGATCAAGGCACCCCACGGCGATGGCCGGGGGCAGGGCGGCGGCAGGTGAGCCTGGAGGACGAGGCCCGTGGCGTCCTGATGAAGATGGGCCTTTACTGGCCCGACGCCGATTCGGGAAAGCTCCGTTCCGCCGCCACTGCTTGGCGGACCTTCGCGGGTGCTGTCGATGATGTCCGCGGTCCTGTCAACACGGCCGCGTTGACGATCATCCAGCACAACAAGGGTGAGGCTGTTGACGCGTTCGAGAAGTTCTGGGGGCGTTATGCGAAGGGTAAGGACGCCGGCTGGCTGAGTGATCTGTCCCAGTCGGCTGGCAAGATGGCTGAGGCGCTGGACAAGTTGGCCAATGCCACCGATGACGCGATCAACAAGCTGTGGACGCAGATCGGTATCGACGCGGCGGTGATCGCGGCCGGGGTCGGCGTGGCCATCCTCACGGCGGGGATCGCCTCGGGAGCGGCGGCAGCGGCGGCCGAGGCCATCATCGAGCTCGGTGGCACGCTCGGTATCGCGGTGACGACGACGGTGGCGGAGCTGGCCGCGGGCGCCCTCGTCGCCGCGGCTTTCGGCGGGCTGGAATCCGTCACGGTGGATCTGGCGGTTGCTCAGCCGTTGAAGGTGGCCGCCGGTCTGCGGACGGGCTTCAGCCTGGACGAGGTGAACGAGGCGGCCCAGTCCGGGATGGTCTTCGGCGGCGCACTCGGCGCGGGCGCCGGGGTCCTGAAGGCGGGGGCGGAGGGTGCTTTCGCCAACCAGTCGCCCTTCCTTCTGCGCCCACCGTCACTCCGTCCTGACCTGGTCGACTTGGGTTCCGCCGCACGCCGTTCGGACGATATCCCCTGTGTGGGCGAGCCCATTGACGTCGCCACGGGCGCGATGCTCATGAGACAGACGGATCTCACCCTTCCCGCCGCCGGACTGCCGCTGGTCTTCGAACGTACTCACCTGTCCTCGTACCGGGCGGGAGTCTGCTTCGGTCCGAGTTGGGCGTCGACCTTGGACGAGGCGGTTCAGATCGACGGTGAGGGCGTGGTTTTCGCCGCCGCCGACGGCATGCGCCTGGTGTACTCGATCCCCCGGCCGGGTGAGCCCCTCCTCCCCGTGACGGGCGCCCGTTGGCCCCTCGAATGGGACGGTCAGGCGGACGGCGTCATGACCATCACCGACCCGGCCACCGGCGTGGTACGGACCTTCAGCACCCCCCTGCCCAGCGGCGCCCCCGGTACCTTCCGCCTGCCGATCGACGGCTGGCACGACCGCAACAACACCAGGATCAGCGTCGAACGCACCCAGCAGGGCACTCCCACCGCCCTGCGTCACTCGGGCGGCTACTACGTGGCCATCGACACTCACGGCCACCGCGTCACCGCGCTGCGCTTGCTCGATGAAGCTCCGTCCGAGTACGAGATGCACGACTCCCCTACGGCCGGGACGGGCACGGTCGTCATGCGCTACGGCTATGACGAGGCGGGCAACCTCACCGAAATCATCAATTCGACGGGTGAGGCCCTGCGTTTGGCCTACGACACCGAGGGCCGCATCACTCGCTGGACCGACAGGAACGGCACCTGGTTCGGTTACGTCTACGACGACCGCGGACGTGTGGTTCGCACCCAGGGGATCGACGGAATCCTGTCCGGGACGCTGTCCTACGACGACGAGGCACGTACGACGACGTACACGGATTCCCAGGGTCATGTCTCGGTCCGCCGGTACAACGCGGAAGGCTTGGTGGTCGAGGAGGCGGACCCGCTGGGGCGTGTCACCTATACAGAGTGGGACGGGTACGGAACGCGGCCGCTCGCGGTGACGGACCCCCTTGGACACACGACGCGCTACACGTACGACGCGGCCGGCAACAACACTGGCGTAGCCCTCCCGGACGGCACGCTGACCCAGGCGGAGTACAACTCGCTCGGCCTGGTGACGAAGGTGGTCGGGCCCGGCGGGGCACTCTGGCGGCACACGTATGACGAGCGGGGCAATCGGCTGACGACGCTCGACCCGCTCGGCGCCGAGACACGGTACGAGTACGACGATTCAGGCCGTCCGACTGCAATCACGAACGCGCTGGGCCATACCCGCACCATGATCCTGAACTCGGCCGGGCTCCCCATAGAGATCACCGACGAACTCGGCCACACCACCACACTCCGTCGTGACGTCTTCGGACGTATCACCGCGGCTACCGACCCGCTTGGGCATACCACCCGGACAGGTTGGACGAACGAAGGAAAGCCCAGTCGGCGCGAATTTCCTGACGGCACTCGGGAGATGTGGACCTGGGACGGCGAGGGCAATCTCCTCACCCATACGGACCCCGCGGGGAACATCACCCAACACACCCCGGGCCCCTTCGATCTTCCTGCTGCGCGCACCGACCCCGACGGCGCCCACTACCAATTCGCCTACGATACGGAGCTACGCCTCACGACGGTCACGAACCCCCTGGGAGACCAGTGGACTTATGCCTACGACGCGGCAGGCCGCCTGGCCGCGGAGTCCGATTTCAACGGCCGCAGTGTCACCTACGCCTACGATGCGGCAGGTCGCCTCACGGCCCGCACCACTGGTGTAACCGGGACTCTTTCCTACCTGCGTGACTCCTTGGGGCGGGTCGTGGAACAGCGCACCGTGACCGACGACATCACGACCTACGCCTACGATGCGAGTGGCAATGTGGTACGTGCCGCCAACGCGGAAGCCGAAGTGGTGCTGGAATATGACGCGTTGGGCCGCTTGCTGTCGGACAGTGTCAACGGCCGCAGCATGGTGTACGCGTACGACTCCCTGGGGCAGTGCACCCACCGGGTCACTCCCACCGGTCTGGCGACGGAATGGGCCTATGACCCGGTGGGTCGCCTCGCCGGACTCCGCTCGGAGGACGGGGCTCTCGCCTTCACCTACGACGCCGCAGGACGCGAGACCCAGTGCCGCATCGGCGACGGCGTGGTCCTCACCCAGGCATGGGACGCCACCGATCGCCTTACCACCCAGACCCTGGTCTCCCCGTCTTCGACTCAGCACGCGGAAGACCTGCTCCAATATCGCAGCTACGCCTACCGACCCGACGGCCATGTCTCCGAGATTCGCGACCTCACCTCCGGCACCCGGAGCTTCGGCCTCGACGCGATCGGCCGGGCCACGACGGTTCGGGCTCCCGGCTGGTCCGAGACATATGCGTACGACACCACGGGAAACCTCACACACGCGACAATCCCCGGCTCCTCGGAGCCCGATAAGCGGTCCTACACAGGCACCCTCCTCCGCGCCGCCGGCCGCACCGCATACACACACGACCTACAAGGTCGCCTTGTCCGTAAGACCCGCAAACTACTCAACGGCCAGACCCGCACCTGGGCCTACGACTGGAATGCGGAAGATCGCCTCACCACAGTCATCACTCCGGATGGACAGTGCTGGCACTACGCCTATGACCCACTCGGCCGCCGGGTTTCCAAACGCCGCGTCGCCACCGACGGTCACCCGGCCGCGACAGTCGACTTCAGCTGGGACAACAACAGGCTCGCAGAGCAGACGGAGGCCGATGGGCGGGCAGTCACCTGGGCCTACGCCCCAGGAACCCATCGCCCACTTACCCAGACCGATCACTGGCATCGCGCCCGCGCCCGGGAAACGTCCTTCCTGACTCAGCTCGCCGAGGATACGAGGGCGGATCGCGACACGCGCTTCCACGCGACCATCACGGATCTCGTGGGGACTCCTACCGAGTTGGTTACGGCTGACGGCGAGCTGGCGTGGCAGTACCGCACCGCGCTGTGGGGAACCGGGCTTCCCCAGGTGGCAGACGATCGCACAGCCGTGAAATGCCCACTCCGTTTCCCCGGGCAGTACGCCGACATCGAAACCGGCCTGAACTACAATCACTCCCGCTATTATGATCCGGAGACTGCCCGATACCTCAGCCCTGACCCCCTGGGCCTTGAACCCGCGCCCAACCACCATGCATATGTGGCATCCCCGCTGTCGATATCCGACCCTCTCGGACTGAATCCGTGCCGCATCGCTTCGGTGACGGGCCCCGCCGGGGAGACACTTCCCCTCCCTAAAGGGGCAACGGGCACTCCGGTCGCAACGGGGAAAGGGTGGGCTTATGATATTCCATCAGGAACCAAGGGGCTTGATCCGCGAGTTCAGCAAGTTCGGGTCATGGACCCGGTAACGACGGGAAAGTATCAATACCCCAATGGATATGTGGTTTACATGAACAAGGCAGGACAGTCGGTCAACCCTCTAACTGGTCAGACGGTCGGCAAGGCGGACCCTTACAATCACATCCCAATCCCATGATCTCGGTGAACAGTCTCGTTGCAGCGAAGCGTGAAATCTCGACGGGTGTCGAGGCGGCCGATCCAAATCCACTGAGAGAGGTCGACGCCCTACAAGAATCCCAATTGCTGGACTCCCGTGTATGCCAACTGAACTCGACGGCTGCCCTACTTTTCGAACTGCGCACCTCATTGCAGTTCGATGCCGGAAACGCGGCGCTGCTTGTCGTTCGCCGACTAGGATATTTCGGGTGGCGGTCTTCGACACTGCCGACGCCTCCTGCGGCTCTGACGGTAGTATCCAGCGAACCCGACAGTACTGCCGATTCATTTCGTATGAGCTTTGAGTTCTTTCCTGCCGCACGGCTCGACGTCGCGGGTTCCCAGGCGGAATTCTACGTTCTGGAAGTAGAGGGGATCGGTGACGCCCCACCGGATTACACTGAGATGAATCAGGAGGACCTCCGAAGCGGATTGCCGTCCTGGTCCTCCCCCTGTGACCTGCTTCAGGCGTCGAGTGTGTAACGCCGGCCACTCTCCACGCCTCGTACACCCTTGACAGGTCTGGGACGCGAGTGAGCCAGTGAACTTTTCGGTCACAGCGCCAGGGGAGGCTTTCCCCGCACACTGCCAGGACCATGCTGCCCAGAGGGCATGGTCCTGGCAGCGGTCGCCGAACCGCCGACCAGGTGATGCCCCGGCGAAGCGGCTCCCGCACCCGGACGCGTGCCCGGTCCGACAACGCGAAAGGGCGTTCTCGGGAACCGAGAACGCCCTGGTCAGCGACCTGTCGCTGGGTGCGCCGCCAGGGACTCGAACCCCGGACCCGCTGATTAAGAGTCAGCTGCTCTAACCAACTGAGCTAGCGGCGCCTGCTGACGTCGTAGACATTAGCACCCTGGTCGGCGCGAGGAAAAATCGATATCCGGGGGGCCGTGCGCGCCGCCCGTACGCAGGCCCAGAGCAGGGTGTCGGGGCCGGGGAGCCAGGGGTGGCGGGTGTCGGGTGCCACCAGCCAGCGGACGGCGTCGCGGGGGCCGGGGGTGAGGGCGGGCACCGTGATCGCGTCGCCCCTGCCGTGGCAGAGCACGGGGGCGGCCCAGTCGCGGCCGGTGTTCCACTCCTCCCAGCCGAGCAGCGAGGGCAGCCGCTGGGCGGTGCCAGGCGCCGCGAAGAGCAGCATGCGGCCCCGGTGGACGGCGACGGGCCCCGAGCCCGGGCCCTCTTTCCAGAGCGGGTCGAGCATGCGGCGCCCGAAGAAGGCGGGTGCGTTCACCACGTCGAAGACCCGGCCGCAGGGCAGCACGAGCGGGGCGTCGGGCCGCCGGGCCCAGTGTGTGAGCGCGCTGTGGGGATACGTTTCGGCAGAGGCCAGCCACGAGGCGCCTTCGCGGGTGACGCCCCGTACGTCGAACCGGTCGGACGGGCCCCCGCCCGCGGCGCCGCGACCGCCCTGCGCCGCCCCCGCCGCCGCTCCCGTCGCCCGTGCCGCCGCGCGCCGCGGCCCCGGCCGTCCGCCCTGCGCCGCCCCGCCTGAACCGCCGCCCACGCCACTCCATGCACTGCTCATGGGCGTCAGGTCTACCCGCGGTGAGCACCCCGTTTCCGAGAGTTCGCGAAAGCGGGGACAAGGCGCAGATACGGGGAGTATGGTGCCCACTCGGCATATGCCAGGCACTTGGCGGCGGACCCTCTCGGGATGCCCTGCCCGGCGGACCTCCTCGTGCCCCCCGGCGGCCTCCCCGGACCGCCCCCCTCCGCTCCCCGGGTCCTCGCGGCGTTGTCGGGTTATCCCCACCCCGGGACGGGCGTGTACCGCATGGTGTGGGGCGGGCGCGCTCCGTAACGTCGGTCGGGAGCCACCGGCAACCGACACTTCCCCGTGGGCCCGTCCCCCAGCCCCGGCGTCTTCCGCCCGCAGTTCCCGGCCGGTACGAGAGGAACACCACCTGATGAAGACACACGCCACCGCCTTCGCTCCCGGCCCCCCGCACGGGGGCGCGGGCGAGACGGCCCTGAGTCTCGACACCGTCACCAAGGTGTACGGCAGGGCGGACCGCGGGGTCCGCGCGCTCGACTCGGTGTCCGTCGCCGTGCCGCGCGGCACCTTCACCGCCGTGATGGGGCCCTCGGGCTCCGGCAAGTCCACCTTCCTGCACTGCGCCGCCGGGCTCGACCGCCCCACCTCGGGCACCGCCAGGATCGGCGGCACCGATCTGACGCGGATGAACGAGACCGAGCTGACGAAGCTGCGGCGCAGCCGGATCGGGTTCGTCTTCCAGGCGTTCAACCTCGTACCGTCACTGACGGTTCGTCAGAACATCGAGCTGCCGCTGCGGTTGGCCGGGCGGCGGCGTGAACGGGCCTGGCTGGAGGAGATCCTGGGGCGGGTCGGGCTCGCCGGGCGGCAGCGCAACCGCCCCGCACAGCTCTCCGGCGGCCAGCAGCAGCGCGTCGCCATCGCCCGCGCCCTGGTCACACGCCCCGACGTCATCTTCGGCGACGAGCCCACCGGAGCACTGGACACGGTCACCGCGAAGGAGATCCTCACCCTGCTGCGCACCTGCGTCGACGAGGGCGCGCAGACCGTGGTGATGGTGACGCACGACCCGGTGGCGGCCTCGTACGCGGACACGGTGCTGTTCCTCGCGGACGGCAGGATCGCCGACCGGATGCGCCGGCCGAGCCCCGACATGATCGCCGACCGTATGACACACCTCGGGGCGTGGGCCTGATGTTCCGCTACGCGTGGCAGACGCTGCGCTACCGCAAGGGCGGCTTCGCGGGCGCGTTCCTCGCGCTGCTGTGCGCCGCGACGCTGGTCACCGCCTGCGGCATGCTGCTGGAGACGGGGCTGCGCGGCCACATCGGCACCGAGCGCTACGCGGCGGCGCCCGTGGTCGTCGGCGGCGACCAGGACGTGCACCAGCGCACCGTCACCCACAAGCACGGCAAGACGAAGGTCAAGGAGAAGGCGAAGCCGCTCTCCGAGCGGGTGTGGCTGCCGGCGTCCACCGTGGACAGGCTCACCGGCCTGTCCGGCGCCCGCGCGGTGGTCCCCGAGGTCACCTTCCCCGCCCACGCCGTCGCCGACGGCGCGCTGGTCCCCGGGGTCGACGGCAGCCCGTCGTACGGGCACGCCTGGAAGTCGGCGGCGCTCACCCCGTTCACCCTCACCGCGGGCCACGCGCCCGGCGGCGCGGGCGACGTGGTCGTCGACGCCGAACTCGCCGCCCGCGCACACCTGTCGCCGGGCGACCGGCTGCCCGTGCAGGCGACCGACGCGCCCCGCACCTACACCGTCACCGGGATCGCCCACGCCACCGGCGGCCAACTCGCCCGGCAGACCTCGCTGTTCTTCTCGGACGCGGAGGCCGCGCGGCTCGCGGGCCGCGGCGGCGCGTACGACGCCGTGGGGCTGCTGCCGAAGCCCGGGGTCACCCCCGCCGCCCTCGCCGACCAGGCGGAGAAGGCCCTCGGCGGCACCTCGGCCAAGGTGGTGACGGGCGGCGACCGCGGCCCCGTGGAGTTCCTCGACGCCGCCGACGCCCGCGTCAAACTCGTCTCCATGGGCGGTGCGATCGGAGGCACCTCGCTCCTCGTGGCGATCCTGGTGGTGGTGGGCACCTTCGCGCTCTCCATCCAGCAGCGCCACCGCGAACTCGCCCTGCTGCGCGCCGTCGCCGCCACCCCCAGGCAGGTCAGGAAGCTCATCGGCCGGGAGGCACTGGGTATCGGACTGGTCGCAGGGGTGCTCGGCGCCGCGGCGGGGCTCCCGGTGGGGCACTGGCTGCACGACCGGTTCGTGTCGCTCGGCGCGATCCCCGACAGCCTCCAACTCACCTACAGCATCGTGCCGTTCCTCGCCGCCGTGGCCGCCGCGCTGCTCGGCGCGTGGGTCGCCGCCAGGATCTCGGCGCGCCGTGTCGCCCGGATCAGGCCCGCCGAGGCGCTCTCCGAAGCGGCCGTGGAGCAGCGGGCGTTCACCCTGGCGCGCGCCGTGGGCGGGGTGGTCACCCTCACCGGCGGCATCGTGCTCCTCGTGGTGCTGCGCGCGCTGCACACCGAGGCCGCCTCCACACCGGTCACGTATGTCACCGTGATGCTGCTGTGCATGGCGGTCGCCCTGCTCGGCCCGCTCGTCGTGCGCGGCGCGGTGGCGCTGTTGCGCGGACCGCTCCAGGCGTCCCCGGTGGGCGGGCACCTGGCCGCGGCCAACGCGGGCGCCAACACCCGCCGGGTCGCCGCGGCGATCACCCCGCTCGCGCTGCTCGTCGCCATGGCGAGCACCGTCCTCTTCGTCCAGAGCACCCTCGGCGACGCCTCCAGCGAGCAGGCCCGCGAGGGCACCACGGCGGCGTGGGTGCTCGGCTCGTCCGGCAGCGGGGTGCCGCACGCGGCGTCGGCCGCCGCCGCGAAGGTGCCCGGGGTCGACGCCGTCACCGAGGTGGTGCACACCGACGTCAGGGTCGGCCTCGTACGCTACCCGGCGCAGGGCGTCACCCCCGCGGGCCTCTCGCACACCTGGGACCCGGGCGTCACGGCGGGCTCGCTCGACGGCTTCGGCCCCGGCGACGTCGCGCTCAGCGACACCGCCGCCGACCACCTGCACAAGGGCCCTGGGGACAGGATCGCGGTCACTCTCGGGGACGGCACCCAGGTCACGGCGCGGGTCGCCGCGGTCTACCGGCGCGGCCTCGGCTTCGGCGACCTCACCCTCGACCACGCCCTGGTGGCCGGGCACGTGGACAATCCGCTGGCCTCCGCCGTGCTGGTCGCGGGCGACGTGTCCAGGGACCGGCTCGCGGCCGCGGTGGCCCCCTACCCCGGGGTGAGCGCCCTGGACAGCGGGCAGGCGGACGACCTCAACGCCGAGGTGGCGCAGACCACCGCCGAGGTCAACTACGTCGCCATGGGGCTGATCGTCGCGTTCACGGCGATCGCGGTGGTCAACACCCTCGCCATGGCGGTGTCGGACCGCTCCCGGGAGTTCGCGCTGCTGCGCCTCGTGGGCACCACGCGCCGCCAGGTGCGGGGCATGCTCAAGATCGAGACGGGTGTGGTGGTCCTGGTGGCGGGCGCCCTCGGCACCGGGATCGCGTACGCCGTCCTGGCGTCGTTCGGCAAGGGCATGACCGGCAATGGCTCGCCCACCTTCCATCTGCCGCTGTACGCGGCGACCCTCGGGCTCGCCCTGCTGCTCGCGGCGGCGGCGACGCTGGTGCCGGGGCGCCTCGCCCTGGCGCGGCGGCCCGCCGAGGTGATGGGGGAGCGGGAGTAAGGACCACGGCCCGCCGCGTCGCGCGACTTGTTCCGGAAGGCGCCCCGGTGCGAGCGCCGCGCGGCCCGCAGAACGTGCCACCGCAGCGCCTGCCGGGTGGCGGTGGCACCGGCCCTCCGGGGGAGGGGCCGCGAACGGGCGGGGCGGGGAGTGTGCGGACGCTCCCCGCCCCGCCCGTTCACTCCGCCAGGACGACGCAGGCGGCGAGGTGCCAGGTCTGGCCCTCCTTCGCCGAGAGGCCGACGTCCGTCTCGCGGCCCGCGGGGCCGCCGTCGAGCGGGACCCGCAGCCACTGAAACTGACGGCCCGTCAACTCGGCGCCGCGTGCCCTCTCTTCGCCGTCCACGCTCACGACCATCGTCTTCGTGAAGGTGTTGGGGTCCCAGGTGAGCAGATGCGCCGTGCAGGGTCCCGCGGGCAGCTTCAGCCGCAGCGTGCGGGGTGCGGCGTGGCGCACGTAGTCGCGTGGCGGCCCAACACCCCGGCGAGCGCGGCGAGTTTGTCGAGGAAGGGGGTGTCGAGGTAGTCGGCGCCCGTGTTGACGTTGTTGATCACGGCGCTGTTGATCCCGAGGGAGGCCAGCGCGCGGGCGTAGTCGGTGTGGCGGTCGTCGAGCTTCGGCAGCTCGTCCCAGGGGAGGGCGAGCGCCCCGGCGGTGCCGCCGAGGGCGGCCGCGGTCAGGACGCTGCGGCGACGTATGTCCGGGTCCATGATTCTCACTTTCCGCCGATCTTTCCGCCGATGGACGAACAGTGCGCAATCAGGGCCTCTTGACCGGCCCGCGAGAGATGGCCGGGAAGCGGCCAAGTCCCCAAACCGTCACATGCGTTACGACAAGTGTCAACACAATCGACCACGAAAACACATCAGATGCATGGGGCCGCATTCCGGATGTGGTCCAGGGATGGGAGGTGGCGTCAGAAACATGTACGGCGAGCCCGGCGACTCCGGGCCCCGAGGCGACGTGAGAAGGCGAAGCGCCCCGCTCGGGTTCGCCAGTTGATGGCCCGTAATCCATGTACGTGAATCTGGATCAGGTACGTCAACTATCAGAATCAAACATGTTCTTGATCGGCTGGGACGTTTCGGTCACTTTCTGAAGTCGGAGGGTTTCATGGTGTAGTAGCGCAAGCGTAGGGATGGAGGGGTGAGTGTCCGGGATCGACCGATTCCGGAAGGGGGTTGACCGGAGGGGTGGACGCTCTGTTTACTGAAGCGAGTTTCAGTGAATCTACTTTCAGTAAACTGGTGTCCAGGGAACTCAAGGGGGGACGCGATGGACGTCTTGGTCACAGGTGGGGGTGTCGCGGGTGCCGCGGCCGCGATCGCGCTGCGTCGCATCGGCGCCGACGTCACCATCCACGAGGCGTACGCCGACCCGGCGGGACAGGTCGGCTCCTTCCTGAGCCTCGCCTCCAACGGCCTGCGCGCACTGCGCGCCCTCGGCTGCCTCGACGAGGTCGCCGCCGCCGGATTCCCCGTACCCCACCAGCGCATGTGGTCGGGCTCGGGCAAGCTCCTCGGTGCGGGCCCGCGCGGCAGGCTCGACTCCGACCCCCTGCACAGCGTCACCCTGATGCGCGCCGAACTCGTCCGCGTGCTGCGCGAAGAGGCCGTACGCGCCGGTGTCCGCATCGTCACCGACCACCGGCTCGTCGGCGCGGAAGCCGTCGGGGGCGCCGTGCGCGCCGAGTTCACCGACGGCTCGCAGCACACCGCGGACCTCCTCGTCGGCGCCGACGGCCTGCGCTCCGCCACCCGCTCCGCGCTCGACCCCACCGCCCCGAGCCCCCGCTACGCGGGCTTCTTCACCGTCTCGGGCGTCACCGAGTCGGCCGCCGTGGAGGGCGTCCCCACGGAGCCAGGCTGCTTCAACATGGTCTTCGCCCGGCACGGCGCCTTCCTCCACCTGCCCGCGCCCGACGGCACCCTGTGGTGGTCCGCGCAGGTCGCCGACCCCCGCCCGCCCGACCTTGAGGGCTTCACCGGGGACGAGGGCGTCACCAAGCTCGCCGGTGTCTACCGCGACGACCCGGTCCCGTACGAGATCGTGCGCGCCGCCGCCGCGCTGCACCGCCCCACCCCGATGCACACCCTCGCCGAGGTCCCCCGGGTGCACACCGACCGCATGGTCCTGATCGGGGACGCGGCGCACCCGGTGGGCGCGGGACAGGGCGCCTCGATGGCGGTCGAGGACGCGGTGGTCCTCGCGCAGTGCCTCGCGGGGGAGCCGTCGACGCAGGCGGCCCTCGCCGGGTACGAGCGCCGCCGCAGGTCCCGGGTGGCCAGGATGGCCAGGGCCGCCACCGCCAACCGGGACGCCAAGGCCCCGGGGCCCGTGCGGCGCCGCGTGCGCGACCTCGTCATGCCGTACGTCTTCCGCCACGCCCAGGCCCGCGCGACGGCCTGGCTCTACAAGTACGACATCGGGGCGCTGCCGGAGCGCGGCTGAGCGCCCCCGGGGCGTGCCCGCCACGGCACCGTCGCGGCCCGCGTGTCACCTGTACGGCGTCAGCCGGGGGCGCGGCCCGGCACCGGCACCAGCGCGGCGGAAGGCGCACGTCGACGCGGTGGCCGGGGCGGGAGCGCCCGCCGGACCCGCAACCGCGGCCGTTTCCCGCGGGCGCGCGGGCGGCCCGCCTCCGACATGATCGGGCGGTGGGAGACGGCGACGGAGAGCGCGCAGGAGGGAGCACCGTGGGCACGGAGACGGCACGGGAGCCGCTGCACTGCCTGGTCACCGGGGCCTCCGGCTACATCGGCGGACGCCTCGTGCCGGAGCTGCTGAAGGCCGGGTACCGGGTGCGCTGCCTCGCGAGGTCCCCCGCCAAGCTCCGCGACCAGCCCTGGGCCGACGAGGCCGAGGCGGTCGAGGGGGACGTCATGGACGCGGAGTCCGTGGCCGACGCCATGCGCGGCATCGACGTCGCGTACTACCTGGTGCACGCCCTCGGCACCGGGTCGGGGTTCGAGGACACCGACCGCCGCGCGGTCCGCGTCTTCGCCGAGCAGGCGCACGCCGCCGGGGTGCGCAGGATCGTCTACCTGGGCGGGCTCACCCCGCGCGGCGTACCGGAGCGGTCGCTCTCGCCGCACCTGCGCTCCCGCGCAGAGGTGGGGCGCGTCCTCCTCGACGCGCCCGTGCCCGCCACCGTGCTGCGCGCGGCCGTCGTCATCGGCTCGGGATCGGCCTCGTTCGAGATGCTTCGCTATCTGACCGAGCGGCTTCCGGTCATGGTCACCCCCAGTTGGGTACAGACCAGGACGCAGCCCATCGGTGTACGGGACGTGCTGCGCTACCTCGTCGGCTCGGCCGCGATGCCGGACGACGTCAACCGCGCCTTCGACATCGGCGGCCCCGACGTCCTCACCTACGGCGACATGATGCGCCGCTACGCCGTCGTCGCCGAGCTGCGGCGCCGCCTCATCGTGCCGGTGCCCGCCCTCACCCCCCGCCTTTCCAGCTACTGGGTCGGCCTCGTCACGCCCGTGCCCACCCCGCTCGCCCGGCCGCTGACGGAGTCGCTGCGGCACGAGGCCGTCTGCGACGAGCACGACATCGCCCGCTACGTGCCCGACGCCCCCGGTGTGCCGATGCCGTTCGACGAGACGCTGGCGCTCGCGCTGCGCAGGGTGCGGGAGGCCCAGGTCGCCACCCGCTGGTCGTCGGCCGCGCTGCCCGGCGCCCCGAGCGACCCCCTGCCCACCGACCCCGACTGGGCCGGCGGCAGCCTCTACCGCGACGAGCGCGAACTGCCGGTCGACGCCTCGCGGGAGGCGCTGTGGCGGGTGGTCGAGGGGATCGGCGGCGACAACGGCTGGTACTCCTTCCCGCTGGCCTGGGCGGTACGCGGCTGGCTCGACAGGTTCGTCGGCGGCGTCGGACTGCGCCGCGGCAGGCGCGACGCGCAGCACCTGCGGGTCGGCGACTCGCTGGACTTCTGGCGGGTGGAGGAGATCGAGCCCGGCCAACTGCTGCGCCTGCGCGCGGAGATGCGGCTGCCGGGTCTTGCCTGGCTGGAGATGCGGGTGGAGACGGAGGATACGGGGGCCGGGGGCGGCGGGGGACGTAGCCGCTACCGGCAGCGCGCGCTGTTCCACCCGCGTGGGCTGTCCGGCCACATGTACTGGTGGGCCATCTCCCCCTTCCACACCGTCGTCTTCGGCGGCATGGCACGCAACATCGCCGCGGCCGCCGCCAAGTCGGCACCCCCGCGCCGATGACCGGCCCCGGCCCCGTGCACTGGCTCTTCGGCGACCAGTTGGGGCCGCACTTCCTGCGCCCGTCCCGGGACAGCGGCCTCGAACGCGACACACCCCTGCTGATGATCGAGGCCCGCTCGGTGTTCAGGCGCCGCCGCTTCCACCGCGCCAAGGCACACCTGGTGCTCTCCGCCATGCGGCACCGCGCCGCGGAACTCGGCGACCGGCTCACGTACGTACGCGCCGACACCTACCGCGAGGGCCTGGCGCGTGCCGTGGGCGAGGGGCCGGTGAGCGTGCACCACCCGACCTCGTACGCCGCCCTGCGCCTGGTGCGCTCGCTGCCCCAGGTGACGGTGGGCCCGGCACGCGGCTTCCTCATGGCCATGGACGACTTCGCGGCGTGGGCCGAGGGACACCGCGGGCGCAGGCTGCGGCAGGAGGACTTCTACCGGTGGGTGCGGCGCGACCACGACCTGCTGATGGAGGGGGACACCCCGGCGGGCGGCCGGTGGAACCTCGACCACGACAACCGCGAGCCACCGCCGCGCGAGGCGCACACCCTGCCCGTGCCCGCCCCCTACCGGCCGCGCGAGGACGAGATCGACGAGGAGGTACGCCACGACCTCGACCGCTGGGAGCGCGACGGCGATGTCTCCTTCGTCGGCCGGGACGGGCCGCGCGTGTTCCCCGCGACCCGCGCCGAGGCCCGCGCGGCCCTGCGGCGCTTCGTCGAGCACCGGCTGCCCGCCTTCGGCCCGTACGAGGACGCCATGCTCGCCGCCGACCCCGTCATGAGCCACAGCCTGCTGTCGTCCTCCCTCAACCTCGGCCTGCTCGACCCCGCGGAGTGCGCGGAGCGCGCCGAGGCCGCCTGGCGGGCCGACCGCGCGCCGCTGAACAGCGTGGAGGGCTTCGTCCGGCAGATCGCCGGGTGGCGCGAGTACGTGTGGCAGCTCTACTGGTACTTCGGCGAGGGGTACCGCGACTCGAACGCGCTGCGGCACACCGCGCCGCTGCCCGACTGGTGGGACACCCTCGACGCGGACGACGTGCGCGCGCGCTGCCTGCACACGGTGCTCGCGCAGGTCCGCGACACCGGGTGGACCCACCACATCCCCCGTCTCATGGTCCTCGGCAGCTACGCCCTCCAGCGGGGCTGGGACCCGGCCGCCGTCACGGACTGGTTCCACCGCAGCTTCGTGGACGGCTACGACTGGGTGATGGTGCCCAACGTCGTCGGGATGTCCCAGTACGCGGACGGCGGCCGTATGACCACGAAGCCGTACACGACCGGCGGCGCGTACGTGAACCGGATGAGCGACCTGTGCGGGCCGTGCGCGTACCGTCCGGGCGACAGGACCGGCGACCACGCCTGCCCCTACACGGCCGGCTACTGGACCTTCCTCCACCGCCACCGCTCCCGCCTCGCCCACAACCCCCGCACCGCCCAGGCGGTACACGGCCTCGACCGCCTCCCCGACCTGGACGAGCTGCGCCGCCAGGAGCGGAGCCGGGGGGATGCGGCGCCGTGAGGCCCCTTCGCTGACGTGTCGTCAGAAGGCGATCGGCATCGCTTGAAGGGCGCGGCCCTCCCCTCGGCGTCAAGCGCGTAGATAAGCCAGGACCGCCAGAACTCTGCGGTGGGTTCCCTCTGTTGGGGGGAGGGACAGCTTGGTGAAGATGTTGCCGACGTGCTTGCCGATCGCGGCCTCCGAGACCACCAGCTCCTCGGCGATCGCGCCGTTGGACCTGCCCTCGGCGATCAGGGCGAGCACCTCGCGTTCGCGGGGGGAGAGCGAGTCCAGGGGGTCGCGGCGGCGGCGCAGCAGTTGGCGTACCACCTCGGGGTCGACCACCGTCCCGCCGTCCGCCACCTCGCGCAGCGCCGCCACGAACGCCTCGACCTGGCCCACCCGGTCCTTCAGCAGGTAGCCGACGCCCGATCCGTCGCCGGAGTCGAGGAGTTCCGCGGCGTACGTCCGCTGCACGTACTGGCTGAGGACCAGTACCGGAAGCGTGGGCTGCCGCTCGCGCAGCCGCACCGCCGCGTACAGGCCCTCGTCCTGGAAGCCGGGCGGCATCCGCACGTCCGTCACCACGATGTCGGGCGCCTGCTGCGCCACCGCGGCGAGCAGCGCGGGGGCGTCCCCGACGGCCGCGACCACCTCGTGCCCGAAGCGGGTGAGCAGGCCGACGAGCCCGTCCCGCAGCAGCACGCTGTCCTCCGCCAGCACTACGCGCAGCGGTCGGCCGTGCCGCTCAACTCGCAAGGAAGCTCCACACGCAACAGGGTCGGTCCGCCCGGCGGACTGGTCAGGGCAAGTCTGCCATCGAGGACCGACACCCGGTCCGCGAGACCGGTGAGACCGCTGCCGGCCGAGGGGTCGGCGCCGCCCCGGCCGTCGTCGCACACCTCAAGGAACAGGCGCCCGTCGCGGTGGCCGCCGCTCACCCGCGCGCGGCCCGCCCCGCTGTGCCTCGCCACGTTGGCCAGCGCCTCGCAGACCGCGAAGTACGCCGCGGCCTCGACCGCCCTGCCCGGCCGGCCGGGCAGCTTGAGATCCACGTCGACGGGGACCGCACAGCGTTCCGCGGCGTCGGCCACGGCGGCCGCGAGGCCGTAGTCCGTGAGGACCTTGGGGTGGATGCCGTGGATGAGTTCGCGCAGCTCCGTGAGTGCCGCGCCCGCCTCGTCGTGCGCCTTGGCGAGCTGGTCCGCGAGCGGTCCGGGCGGAGCGTCGAGCCGGGCGAGGCCGAGGGCCATCGTCAGGGCCACCAGGCGCTGTTGGGCACCGTCGTGCAGATCGCGCTCGATACGGCGCCGCTCGGCCTCGAAGGCGTCGACCAACCGGGCACGGGAGCGGGCCAGTTCGACCACCCGGGCGCCGAGTTCGCCCTCGCGTGAGGCGATCAGCAGCCGGGTGAGACCGGCTCGGGCACCCGCCGTGGCACCGAGCAGATAGGCGCCCGCGCCCAGCAGGAGCACGCCAAGCACCGCGACGCCGAAGACGGCGGGCCAGGTGGTGACCGTCCACAGCTTCAGCACCTTCGCCTCGTGGCCGCCGCCGACGGTGGCCATCAGCAGGGGAGCGGCGGCCATGGACAGCGGGAAGAGCACGGCGGCGGTCACCGCCAGCGCGTCGAACGGCCACAACACCCCGGCGAACAGCAGCAGATACCCCAGCTCGCGCCAGGTCGCCTCCTCGCGCAGCCGGGTGGCCAGCCACGCCCTGAGCCCCGGCGCGGCAGGCATCTGGTGCCGCCCCGACACCCGGCGGCCGTCGACAAGGCGCAGCCTGCGCCGCTCCACCCATGCCAGCGGGACCCCGCCGAGGGCGACGAGGACGAGCAGCGGTAGCCCCACGAGGACGAGCGCGAGCGCGCCGCCCACCGCTGCCGCGGTGACCGTCCCCACCAGCGCGGCGGCGCCTGTCACCGCGCCGGTGAGCAGGTACGCGGCCGAGCGCCACGGCCAGGCCGACAGCAGGAAGCCCGGCCGGGACATGGCCTGCCACACGTTCCGAGGGTGCATGCGCCCGACCGTAGGCGCGCTGCGCGGCCTGTGCCATCCGCCCCGGGCCCGTACCGGGGGTATGCCCGGCCCTACCCCGGTTCTCGCCCCTGCCGTACTGCGCCGCGGCACGCCCCCGGGGTTTCGTGGAGGCTCCGACGAGCCGAGAAGCAGGTACTGGTGGAAGAACACAGGAACAACGAGGCGGTCCGGCTGCGCGCCGTGTCCCGGCGGTACGGCGCGGGCGGCACGTCCGTCACCGCCCTCGACCGGGTGTCGCTGACCTTCCCGCGGGGGAGCTTCACCGCCGTGATGGGCCCGTCGGGGTCCGGCAAGTCGACCCTGCTCCAGTGCGCCGCGGGCCTGGACAGGCCCACCTCCGGCTCGGTCACCGTGGGCGGCACGGAGCTGACCGGGCTGAGCGAGACCAGGCTGACCCTGCTGCGCCGGCAGCGCATCGGCTTCGTGTTCCAGGCGTTCAACCTGCTGCCCTCGCTGACCGCGGAGCAGAACGTGGCCCTGCCGCTGCGGCTGGCAGGCCGCCGCCCGAAGAAGGCACGGGTGCGCGCGGTCCTCCAGCAGGTGGGGCTCGGCGACCGGGCGCGGCACCGCCCCGCGGAGCTGTCCGGCGGCCAGCAGCAGCGGGTCGCCCTGGCCCGCGCCCTGATCACCCGGCCCGACGTGCTGTTCGGCGACGAGCCCACCGGCGCGCTCGACTCGCGCACCGGCCGCGACGTGCTCGCCCTGCTGCGCGGCATGGTCGACGGGGACGGCCGGACGGTCGTCATGGTCACCCACGACCCGGTCGCCGCCGGTCACGCCGACCGCGTCGTCTTCCTCGTCGACGGCCGGGTCAACGGCGAACTGGTCGGCGCGGGCGCCGAGGACGTCGCGGCCCGCATGGCCGGGCTTGAGGCGGCGCCGTGCTGAGCATCGGCATGCGCACCCTGCGCACCCGCTGGGTCACCTTCGTCGGCAGCTTCGTCGCCCTCTGCCTGGGGGTGGCGCTGCTCGCCGTCATGGGGCTGGTCCTGGCGTCCTCCGCGGACGCGCCGGAGCGGGGGCCGCAGCGGTTCGCCGCCGCACCCGTCGTCGTCAGGGGCCAGGACACCCTGGAGGTTCCCACCCCCGTCGGTGTGCGCAGCCGGAGGCTCGCACAGCCGCGCGCCGTCCCCGACGACGTGGTCGCAAGGCTGCGCGGCCTGGGGACCGTCGTCAGGGACCGCTCGTTCGCCGTGCGGGCCGCGGGCGCCCCCGCCGATCTGGTGGGCCACCCCTGGTCGACGGCGGCCTTCACGCCGTACCGGCTCGACGCGGGACGCGCGCCACGGGCCGCGGACGAGGTCGTCACCACCGGGGACCTGGCGCGTCCGGGCGCGGTGCTGCGGACCGGCGGCGGCACGGTGCGCGTCGTCGGCACCGTGCCGGGGCGCGGCTTCGAGAACGCCGTGTTCTACACCGACGCACGCGCCGCCGCACTGGCGCCGCGCAGCCTCCAGCTCGTGGTCGACGCGGACGCGGCGGCGGTGCGCGAGGCGGTGCGCGGCAGCGGCGTCCGGGTCCTGACCGGGAACGCACGCCGGTACGCCGACCCCGACCCGGACCGGGACGGCGAGGCGCTCACGGCGATGAACGCCATGTTCGGGACGGCCGGGGGTGTCACCGGCTTCGTGTCGGTGTTCGTGGTGGCCTCCACCTTCGCGTTCACGGTGGCCCAGCGGCGCCGCGAGTTCGGGCTGCTGCGCACCGCGGGGGCGACACCGGGGCAGGTCCGCCGCATGGTCGTGTACGAGGCGCTGGGGGTGGGCGCGTCGGCCGCGGCCGCGGGCTGCGTGCTCGGCTCCCACGGGGCCCCGCGGCTCGCGGCGTGGGCGGTCGAACAGGGCCTCGCGCCCGGCTGGTTCACCGTCGGCCACCACATCTGGCCGTACCACATGGCGTTCTGGACGGGGCTGCTCGTGGCCCTCTGCGGTGCGCTCGCCGCGTCCTGGCGTGCGGGGCGCACCGGGCCCGCCGAGGCGCTGCGCGAGGCGTCCGTGGACAAGGGGGCGATGACACGGGGCCGTCTGCTGCTCGGCGCGGCGCTGCTGACCGGCGCCGTGGTGCTGTCCGCCCTCGACCTGGCCACGGACCCGGGCGGCCTGCTCCACCGCAAGACCTATGTGAGCCGCCCGATGCTGCTGATCACCGCGGTGGCGCTGCTGGCACCCGTGCTGGTGCGGCCCCCGGCCCGGCTGCTCGCCTGGCTGCCCGCCCAACTGCCCGGCGCCGTGGGGATGTTGATGAGGGAGAACGCCGCCGCCGGGGTGCGCCGCACCGCCGCCGTCGCGGCACCGGTGCTCGTCACGGTCGCACTGGCGGGCTCGCTGCTCGGCGCCACCGCGACCCTCGACGGGGCGAAGGCCACCGGGACACGCGCGCGGACGGCCGCCGACTACGTGCTCACCCCGGCGGACGACGCCGGATTCGACGTGGCCACACTGCGGCGGCTGCGGGCGGTGCCGGGCGCGCAGGTGTCGGCAAGCTCGGCGAGCGCCGTGTACGTGCTGGCGGACGGTGTGGCGCTCACCAGGTCCGACGCCAGGGCCGTCGAACCGGGAGCGCTGACGGCGACGGCGCGCCTCCCGCTCGCCGAGGGGAGCGCGGGCGACCTCGACGACGGCTCGATCATCGTCAACGAGGAGTGGGAGAAGCACACCGTGGGCCAGCGGGTGGACGTGTGGCTCGCGGACGGCACCAGGAGGTCCCTGAGGATCGCCGCCGTGATGACCACCGGCACCGGGGACAACGGCGTCTACGTCACACCGCGCAACGCCCCCGCGGCGCCCGTCGACCGGGTCGACGTACGTCTCGGCCGGGGCGCGGACGCGAGTGCGGTGGCCGCGGGCCTGCGCGCGGCGGTACGGGCGTCGGGCGGTGAAGTCCGCACCAGGGACGCCTGGTTGCGGGCGACGCGCCCGGCGGCCGACCGCACCACCCGCGCGGGTTTCCTGCTGGTCCTCGGGATCGCCCTGCTCTACACCGGCATCTCCCTGGCCAACACGATGGTCATGGCGACCTCCGACCGGGTACGCGAACTGGCCGTGCTGCGGCTGGCAGGCGCCACCCGCGGGCAGGTGCTGCGGATGGTGGCGGCCGAGGCGCTGACGGTGGTCGCGGTCGGCGGGCTGCTGGGGGCGCTGGTCGCCGGGCTCGACCTGGCGGGCATGTGGGGCGCACTCGCCCTGCTCTCGGCGCGGGCGCCCGTCGAGATCCCGTGGGCGGCACTCGGAGCGGCCGTGGGCGCGTGCGCACTGCTCGCGGTGGTCGCGTCGGTCACCCCGGCCGCCCTCGCCCTGCGCCGCCCGGCGGTGGGGAGCGGGGGCGGCTGCGTGCCGAACTCGGCGGGTATGTCGCCGAGTTGCACACCCTCACCGGCGCGGGGTTCGGCTACCCGGCCGGGCCCTTCGGGCCGCTCACCAGTCGCTGGCGGGACGCGTTCCTCGCCATGGTGGGCGGGGTGCTCGACGACGCCGCCAGGTTCGGCGCCGTGCTGCCGCGTCCCGTGGACGAGGTGCGGCGGCTGTTCGCCGCGCGGGCGGACGTGCTGGACGGTGTCACCACACCCCGGCTCGTCCACTTCGACCTGTGGGACGGGAACGTCCTCATCGCCCACGACGGGCGGGGCGGAACCGGCGCGGCGCCGCGTATCGGTGCGCTCGTCGACGCCGAGCGGGCCTTCTGGGGCGATCCCGCCGCCGACTTCGTGTCGCTCGCGCTCTTCGGTGACATCGAGGACGACACCGACTTCCTGCGCGGGTACCGGGCCGCGGGCGGCATTGTCACGTTCGACGCCGCCACCCGCGAGCGCCTCGCCCTCTACCGCGGTTACCTCCATCTGATCATGTGGGTGGAGGCGGGCCCGCGCGGCTACGGGCGTGAGCGGTGCGACTGGCTCGAAGCGCGGGTCGTACGGCCGTTGGCCGCCACGCTCGACGGGTGGGCGCGCGGCTGAACCGCGTCCCCGGCGGTCCGCGCATCCCCCCGGGGTTGTCGATTATCGATATGCTCCCCTACCCTGGGGCATATCGATAATCGATGGGAGGGTGCAATGGACACGCGACTCACCAGGAACCTGGCGTCCGTGACGTTCGCGATCTCGGTGATCTGCGGGCTCGGCTTCGTCGCCAAGACGCTCACACACGCGACCGACGACGGGATGATCTGCGTCGAGACGGGCTTCTGGCACAACACCCCGCTGGGGAGCCGGATGCCGGTCGCCGACGGGGTGGAGGCGACCGGCGCCGGTACGCGCCTGTGCCAGGACGCCCCGTCCGCGGGGCAGCGCGCGGCCGAGATCGGGGGAGCGCTGCCCTGGCTGCTCTTCGCCGCCCTCGCGCTGATGCTCTTCTCCCGGCTGCTCAAGTGCGTACTGGACAAGGGCCCGTTCACCGACGCGGTGTCGCGACGGCTGTCCACGCTCGGCTGGTTCGTCGCGCTGGGGACGCCGCTGACCGGGCTCGTCGTCGGCTGGTCGCACTCCTGGCTGGTCGGGAGCATGGCGCCGATGATCGGCTCGGGGCCGACGGTCTCGGGGCCGCTGGTGCTCGTCGTCGCGGGGCTCGCCGCCGTGATCATGGGGAGGATCATGCGGGACGGCGTCCGTATGCGAGAGGATCTCGAAGGGACAGTCTGATGCGCGAACCCGAAGAGACGGCCTGATGTCGGAAGAGGATCTTCACACCATCCGGGTCCACCTGGACCGGCTCCTCGACGAGCGCGGCATGACGCTCACCGAACTGTCCGCGCAGGTCGGCATCACCGTCGTCAACCTGTCGATCCTCAAGAACGGGCGCGCCAAGGCCATCCGTTTCTCCACGCTGTCGCGGATCTGCGAAGTCCTGCGCTGCCAGCCGGGCGACCTGATCACCCACGACCCCGCCGCCCCGCGGTGACGGCCCCTTCCGGGGCGGCCCGGCGGCACGGCCCCGCGGAAACGGCCGCCCCGGCCGCGGCTCAGCTCCGCTCCTCGCCCCCGCGCCGCAGCAGGTCCTGGCCGTACTCGATCATCTTCTTCGCGTAGTCCTCGGTCCAGCCGGCCCGCTCCGCGACCGCGTCGGGCGTGAGGCGGTCGAAGCGGCGCGGGTCCGCGAGCTGGGCCGCGGCCATCGCCTGGTACTCGACGGCGCGGTCGGTGGCCGCGCGGAACGCGAGGGCGAGTTCCGTGGCGCGGGAGAGCAGTTCCCCCGGGTCGTCGAGGGATTCGAGGTCGAAGAAGTGCTCGGGGTCGGCGGCTGCCGCCGCGGGCTCGAAGAGCAGCGGGGCCGGTCGCAGCCGCGGTGCGCTACGGGGCCGGTCTGGCTCCGCCATGTTCTCCTCCTACGGGTCCTGCGGTGTCACGCTTCCTGCGGGCCCCGCGGGGTGCGGGGCGCTCGCGCGCCCTCCCGCGCGGGTTCTGACACCCCCATTCTCCCGCGTACCGCCGGTATCTTCACGGGTGCCGGGTGAGGATCACATGTGCGGGGGCGTGCCGGGGCCGAGCGGGTCGTCGAGCAGTTCGGGAAGGGCGCGCCGGGCCGCCGCGCGCAGGGCCGGAATGCGGTCCTCCGGAACCGGCCGGTGCGGCCAGCGGACCCGGGTGCCGGTGCCGCTCCAGCCGCCGATGGCGCAGAGGGTCTTGTCGAGCGCGGGGTCGCAGTAGCCCGCGCGGGCCAGGGGCGTGATGTGGGCGTCGAGGAAGGCCCGTATCCGGGCTTCGAGGGCGAGCGCGGCGGCCGGGTCCGCGGTCATCTGCGCGAACCAGCGCGCCGCGCCCGCGGGGCTCATACAGGCCACGTTCGAGTACGAGCCCGCGGCGCCCGCGCGGTGGGCGCTCGCCAGGGTGTGGCCCGCGACGAACACCGCGAACCGGTCGGTGAGCCCCTCCGCCACCGTCACCGAGGGCACCTTCAGGCCGACGACCTCCGGTATCTCCGCGGCGATCCTGGCCAACAGCGCGGGGCCCGCCTGGGTCTTGGCGCAGCCCGGGTTGTACAGCACGAGCGGCACCCCGTCCGCGGCCCCCGCCATGCGGCGCAGCGCGTCCAGGGCCTCGTCCTCGGTGAGCGGCAGCCAGTCGGGGAGCACGACCTGGATGGCGCCGGGGCGCAGCGGGGCGGCGCGGCGAATCCGGTCGAGCGAGAGCTGCCCCGAGGGGTGCCCGGCGCCGAGCTGGAACGGCGTCCCCGCCGCCGTGCAGCGCTCCGCCACAAGATCGTGCAGCCGGTCGTACTCGGCCTCGCCGAGGGTGTGGAACTCGCCCGCGCTGCCGTTGGTGTAGACGCCGTGCACCCCGGAGCCGAGCACCGCGTCCAGGGTGTCGGCAAGACGCCGGAAGTCAATCCCCTCGTCCTCGCGCAGGGGGAGCAGTGCGGTGCTCCAGACGCCGTTCAGGGTACGGGTGTCGAGCGGCCGCATGGCGCCTCCGGGGAAGGGTGGTTATCGGACATGGGACATCCTATGTCCGACCCCGGCATGAGGTGGCCCCGACCTCTGGTCCCACCGTCGGCTGCGCCTCCGGCGCTCAGCGGATATGCGCCTTCTTGATGTCCTCGGCGATGGCCAGTGCGTGTCGGGTTCTCGCTGGGTCGGTGAGGCTGATCGCGGCGTGGAGGATGTCGACGACCGCGAGATGGGCGAGGCGGCTGCTCGCGGGTGCCATGTGCAGGCCGAGGTCGGGGCCGCCCGCGACCAGGGCCACGGTGGCCCGTTCCGCCAGTGACGACGAGGCGAAACTGGTGATCGCGACGACGCTCGCCCCCGCGCCCAGCGCGGCGTCGGCGACGGCCAGCGTCTCGGCGCTCTGGCCCGAGTGGCTGACCGCCACCAGCACCGAGGCCGGATTCAGCAGCCCCGCCTGGAGTTGGGCGGTGCGGGCGTCGTGGGGGGCGGCGGTCCGGCAGCCGATGGCGGTCCACCGGTAGGCGGCGTCGGCGGCGGGCGCGGCCGACGTGCCCACCCCGAAGACGTTGATCATGTCGGCGGCGGCGAGCAGCGCCGCGGCGCGGGTCAGCGCCTCCGGGTCGACCGTCGCACGGGTCGCGCCGATGGTCGCGGCATGGCTGGCCAGTACCAGCTCCCGGATCTCGGCCGTGGTGGCGCCCTCGGTCAGCTCCTCGGGCGGCGCCGAGTTGGACCGCAGGGCGAGCTCCCTGACCAGCGCGCGCTTGAGGTCGCCGACCCCCTCGAAACCCGCCGCGCGGGCCGCGCGGACCACCGTGGCGGGGGAGGCCCCGGCCCGCTCGGCGATCTCGGCGGTGGTCGCCGACTGCACGAACGCCGGGTCGTCGAGCACCAGGCGCATCACCTTCGCGTCACTGGGCCGCAGCCCTGGCAGTACGGCCGCGACTGTGGCACGCAGCCCTCCGGCGACGCCCGGGCGTCCACCGGCACCCGCATCAGAAATCACGTTTCTCTTGATACCATATTTTGGAAACTGAGTTTCCAACGCGGGGGGTGCCGTGCACGCTGGCTCGCTGGCGCTGCTGCTCGGCGCGGCGGTCCTGCACGCCGCCTGGAACTTCGCGGCCAAGCGCGTCGGCGCCGGTGGCGCGGTGTTCGTCTGGTGCTACTACACGGCGTCCGCCGTGCTCTGCCTGCCCGTCGCCGCCGGGAGCCTGCTCCTCGGGAGCGTGCGGCCCGACTGGGGGTGGTGGAGCGCCGCCGCGCTCGGCACGGCGGTGCTGCACGTCGGCTACGGCCTGATCCTGCAACGGGGCTACGCCGTGGGCGACATGTCGGTGGTGTACCCGCTGGCCAGGGGCACGGGACCGCTGCTGTCCGTGGCGGTCGCCGTGCTGCTGCTCGGGGAGCACCCCCAGGCCGTACAGATCGCCGGGGTCGCCGCCGTCGTGCTCGGCGTGGGCGTGATCAGCGTCAACCCGGCCGCCGCGGGCGGCGGACCGCGCGTCGGCAGCGTCGTCCACGGCGTGCTGACGGGCGCCGCGATCGCCGGGTACACCCTGTGGGACGACCACTCCGTCGGCACCCTCGCGATGCCGCCCCTCCTCTACTTCACCGCCGGCTGTGTGTTGCAGAGCGCCCTGCTCACCCCGTACGCGATGGCCCGCAGGCGCGAGGCCGCCCGGCTGTGGCGCACGCACCGCCGCGAGACACTGGTCGTCGCGGTGCTGTCCCCGCTCGCCTACCTGTTCGTGCTGTTCGCGATGCGGACCACACCCGTCAGCGTGGTCGCACCGGTCCGCGAACTGAGCATCGTCATCGGCAGCCTCGTGGCGTGGCGCGTGCTCGGCGAGCCCCACCCGGTACGCAGACTCGTCGGGGCCGCGATCGTACTGACCGGGATAGTGGGGATAGCCCTGGGGTGAGGTGGGCCCCCGGGGCGGGGCGCCGTCGCGGACGCCCCGCCGCGGGCCGCTACCCCCGGTCCCCGACACACCTCAGCACCGGTGCGGAGGCGAGCGCGGACGGGTCGGGGAGGGTGGCGCCGGTGACCCGGATACGGGCGGTCTCGCCGGGCAGCAGGGTGACGAGCGCGTCGTCGGCCTCGGCGGCGGGGGAGAGGCGGTCGGGGAAGACCGTGAGGTCCTTCAGCAGGGTGTGGGCCGTCACCGTCAGCAGGTACCCGCCACCGGGGTCCGCCGCCACCCGCGCGTCGTACGCGGGCCTCGGCAGCGCCAGGGCGGTGTCCTCCGCGAAGTAGTGGTGCACACGCGCCTCCCCCAGGTGGGCCACCAGGAGTTCCGCCGCGGGGTCCGCGGCCGCCGCCACCGACGGGGGCAGCGCCACCCGCTCCACCGAGCGCGGCGGCACCGACACCTCCGCCTCCTCCTTGGCGAGCACCGTGCCGTCCCACGCGTGCCGGTTCAGCCGCAGCCGCCCCTCCCACGGCAGCGCGCTGTCGTTCACCGCGAACACCGCGCCGTCCCGCACCACGAGCAACCGGTCCGCGTACACCCTCCGCAGCGCGTACCACAGCGGCTTGCGGCGGCCGTCGCCGTCCACCGCCGACCAGGACACCACCGGCCAGCAGTCGTTGAGCTGCCAGACGATACTGCCCATGCAGTACGGCATGTGCGAGCGGAAGTAGCGGATGCCGAAGTCGACCGCGCGCGCCTGGTTGAGCTGGGTCAGCCAGTGCCAGTCGTCGAAGCCGACCGGGCGCGGAAGGTGCTCGCCCAGGCCACGCAGCAGCTTCTCGTCACCGCCCACCGCCTTTTGATGGTGTGTCAGCAGCGGTGCGCCGGGTTCGAGTTCGCCGCCGATGGCGCGGCGCAGGGTGGCGTGGGCGGGCGGGCCCTGGAAGCCGAACTCGGCGACGAAGCGCGGCGGTTCGTCCGCGTAGTGGGTGTAGTCGACGCGGTTCCACACGTCCCAGAGGTGGACCGTGCCGTGCCCGCGGTCCTGCGGGGGCAGCTCGGGGGAGCCGGAGTAGGGCGATCCCGGCCAGTAGGGGCGGGTGGGGTCGAGGTCGGCGACCAGGGCGGGCAGCAGCTCGTGGTAGTAGCCGCGGCCCCAGGTGCGTCCCCCGAGTTCGTCGCGCCAGCCCCAGTCCTCGTACCCCTCCAGGTTCTCGTTGTTGCCGCACCACAGCACCAGCGAGGGGTGCGGCGCGAGACGCACGATGTTCTCGCGGGCCTCCGCCGCCACCTCCGTGCGCAGCGGCTCCTCCTCCGGGTAGGCGGCGCAGGCGAACGGGAAGTCCTGCCACACCAACAGGCCCTTCTCGTCGCAGAGTTCGTAGAAGTCGTCGCTCTCGTAGAGGCCGCCGCCCCAGACCCGCACCAGGTTCACCCCGGCCGCCACCGCCTGGTCGAGGCGCTGTGCGACGCGCTCACGGGTGACCCGCGCCGGGAAGCAGTCGTCGGGAATCCAGTTCACCCCCCGCACGAACAGCGCCTCGCCGTTGACCGAGACCCGGAACGCGTCCCGTTCGAGCGCCACCCGGCGAAAGCCCGTACGGCCGCGCCACTCCTGGTCGCCGAGGCGCACCGACACCGGGTACAGCGGCTGCGCGCCGCGCCCGAGCGGCTGCCACACCCCGGCGTCCGGCACCGGGAAGCGGACCTCGCTGCTGGTGAGCCCGGCGGGCACGGGAAGCACCGTGCGCACCCCCGCGACCTCCACCACCGCCTCAAGTACCGCGTCGGGCGCGGGCGCCGTACCCTCGTCGGCCCGCTCCACGGTGAGGGCGACCGCGGCCCTGGGCACCCCCGCCGCGTCCACGTCGGCGAGCAGCCGCACGGACGCGATCCTGGCGCCGCTCCACGATTCGAGCGCCACCGGCCGCCAGATGCCCGAGGTGACCAGCGTCGGCCCCCAGTCCCAGCCGAAGTTGCAGGCCATCTTGCGGATGTACTGGTAGGGCTCCGCATACGCGCCAGGCCGCGCGCCGAGGCGCTCGCGCATCTCCTCCGCATAGGCGTAGGGGGCGGTGAAGCGCACCTCAAGGGTGTTGGCGCCCGCGCGCAGCGCGGTGTCCGCGCGGAAGCGGTAGCCGCGGTGCTGGTTGGCGGCCGTGCCGACGACGGTGCCGTTCAGGACCACGTCGGCGACCGTGTCCAGGCCCTCGAAGACCAGGTCGGTGCGGTCGTGGCCGCTGTCCGACCAGTCGAAGGAGGTGCGGTACGTCCAGTCGGTGCGGCCGATCCAGCCGAGCCGGGTCTCGTTGTCGTCGAGGTACGGGTCGTCGATCAGGCCCGCGGCGAGCAGATCGGTGTGCACACAGCCGGGCACGCTCGCCCGCACACCACCGGCGGGCAGCGCGGCGGGCACCCGGGCGGCTGGGTCGGTGGCGGTCAGCGTCCAGCCCTCGGTCAACGGGGTGCGGTGGTGTCCTGGCAGGGGGGTGGTGCTCACGCGGCGTTCCTTCCGCAGTCGGGTAGCTGGGCACACGCGACGAAGTGGTCGGGCTCGGTCTCCCGCAGGGCTCCGGCCCCGCCGCCGCCCGCCGCGTGGAAGGCGCACTCCGTGACCGGGTCCGCCTCCGTCCACGGGGCGCCGAGCCGCGGCACGGACGCCAGCAGCGTCCGGGTGTAGGGGTGGCGCGGGTTGCCGAACACCCGCTGGGTGTCGCCGCGTTCGACGACACGGCCGCGGCGCAGCACGACGGTGCGCTCGGCGAGATAGGTGCCGAGCGAGAGGTCGTGGGTGATGTACAGGACCCCGAGGCCGCGCTCCTTGAGGTCGGCCAGCAGGTTGAGGACGTCGATCCTGGTCGAGGCGTCCAGCATGCTGGTGATCTCGTCGGCGACGAGGAAGGTGAGGTCGAGGAGCAGGGCACGCGCGATCAGCAGCCGCTGGAGCTGGCCGCCGCTGAGCTGGTGGGGGTACTTGCCGAGGACGGCGCCGGGATCGAGTCGCACATCCCTGACGGCCCGCTCCACCCGGGCCGCCCACTCACCGGCGGGCACCCTCGGATGGTACGCGTGCCTGATCATGGCGAACACCCGGTCCGCCTTGAAGACGGGGTTGTAGCAACTGAACGGGTCCTGGAACACGCCCTGCACCCGGCGGTAGTACTCGCGCCCGCCGCGCACCGGGCGCCCGTCGAGCGTGAGGGCGCCGGAGCTGACCGGTGTCAGCCCCAGGACCATCCGGCCGATGGTGGACTTGCCGCTGCCGCTCTCGCCGATGAGCGAGACGACCTCGCCCTTGCCGGCCGCGAAGGACACCCGGTCCACGGCCGTGAAGGAGCCGCCGCCGAGGGTGCCCGTGCGGTACGTCTTGGTGACCTGGTCGAGGGTGAGCATCATGCCTTCCAGCAGGCGACGTGGTGGCGGGGGGCGATCTCGGTGACCGGGGGCTCCTGCTCGCAGCCCGTGTCCGCGAGCGGGCAGCGCTCCCGGAACCGGCAGCCCGCGGGGGGCCGCAGCAGCGGCGGCGGGCTGCCCTCGATACCGGTGAGGCGCCGCTTCGCGTGCCGGACCCCGACCTCCGGCAGCGAGTCGACCAGCATGCGGGTGTACGGGTGCCGGGGCGCGGCCGTCACCGTGTGCGCCGGTGCCTTCTCCACCAGCTTGCCCGCGTACATCACCATGATGGAGTCGGCGATGTGCGAGGTCAGCGCCAGATCATGGGTGATGAACAGCATGCTGCCCACGAGTCCGCGGTCCCGCAGGCCCACCAGGGCGCGCGCCACCGCCTGCTGGGTGGACACGTCGAGCGCGGAGGTGATCTCGTCGGCGATCAGCAGCGCCGGGTCGAGCAGCGTGGAGATCACCATCACGGCGCGCTGCTTCATGCCGCCCGACAGCTCGATCGGGTAGCGGTCGAGGACGTCGGGGGCCAGGCCCACGAGACCCAGCCTGCGGTGCAGCTCCGCGGTGTCCACCCGGGCCCCGCGCGCCGCGAGCAGCTCGCGGATCATACGGCCGACGCGGCGCGTCGGGTTGAGCGCGCTCATCGAGTACTGCGGCACGAGCGAGACCTCGTGGAAGCGGAACGCGTTCATGGCCCGGTCGTCCGCGAGCGGCAGCGCCGTGCCGTTCAGCTCCACGGTGCCGCCGATGTGCCGCATCCGCCCGTCGAGCCTGATCAGCGACTTGCCGAGGGTGGTCTTGCCGCAGCCGGACTCGCCCGCGAGCCCCAGGATCTCGCCGTCCGCGACGCCGAACGACACCCCGTCGAGCGCCTGTACGTCGCCGCGCAGCGTCCGGTAATGGACCCGCAGGTCCTTCACGGTGAGGCTCATGACTCCCTCAGCTTCGGGTTGAAGACCTCGTCGAGGCCGACGTTGGCCACGTACAGGCCGCCGACGATCGCCGTGATGCCCGCGCCCGGCGGTACGAACCACCACCACATGCCCAGTTGCAGCGCGCTCCACTGCTGCGCGCTCTGGAGCATCAGCCCGAGCGAGACACCGTCGGTGGGCCCGAGGCCGATGAAGTCGAGCGACGACGCGATGAGGATCGCCCCGCCGAACAGCAAGATGAACATCATGAACAGATACGAGTTCATGTTCGGCGCGATCTCCCGGAAGACGATCCGCCAGGTACGGCTGCCGCTGAGCCGCGCCAGGTCCACGAACTCCCTGCCGCGCAGCGACAGCGTCTGCGCCCTGATCGACCGCGCCGCCCACGGCCACGACGTCACCCCGATGAACACGCCCTGCACCGGGACGCTGCGCACCCCCAGATACGCGTTGACGATCAGCAGCACCGCCAGGGTGGGGATCACCAGCACGATATTGGTGAGCATGTTCAGTACCTCGTCGACGAGGCCGCCCCGGTAGCCGGCCAGGAAGCCGACCAGCATGGCGATCACGGCCGCGATACCACCGCCGACCACCCCCACCAGGAACGTGGCCCGCAGCCCGTACACGAACTGCGCCCACACGTCCTGCCCGAACGTCGTCGTGCCCAGCGGGTAGTCACCGCCGGGCGCGGCGGCCTGCGGTCCCACGTACTCGTTGGGGTCGGAGCTGTCCAGCAGCAGCGGCCCGACCAGGCCCGCGAGCAGCAGGAGCAGCACGATCGCGAGGCCGACGAGCAGCTTCGGGTTGCGCACCGCGTAGTGCAGGGTCTCGCGGCGCGGTGCGGGCGCCTCGGCGGCGCCGGTGACGGCGGCCGCCTCGGGAAGGGTGCTCATGCCCTGCCTCCCGTCATTCCGGTGCGGGTCCTCGGGTCGACGACGACGTATACGAGGTCGATCACGAAGTTGGCGATCAGCACACCCACCACGATGAACAGGAAGGCGCCCTGGAGCAGGAAGAAGTCCTGGTTCTGGATGGCCGCGAGGATCAGGCTGCCGAGCCCCGGATACGCGAACACGATCTCGGTCACCAGCGCCCCCGCCACCAGCACGCCCAACTGGAGCGCAAGACCGGTGAGTTGCGGCAGCACCGCGTTACGGAAGGCGTAGCGCCTGATGAGCCGCCGGGGTGCGCCGAGCGCGGAGAGGTACGAGGAGTAGTCCGCCTCCAGCTCGTAGATGATCATGTTGCGCATGCCGATGGCCCAGCCGCCGAGCGCGACCAGGAACAGCGAGAGGAACGGCAGCACCCAGTGGTGCAGCGCGTCGGCGATGAACTCCCCGGTCAGCGCGGGCTGTTTGTCGAGGCCGTAGCCGCCGGAGAGCGGGAACCAGCCCGCCTTCGAGCCGAGCGCCCAGGCCAGGATGACCGCGATCCACATGTACGGCATCGCGGTCAGCAGGTAACTCGCGGGCAGCACCGTGTTGTCCAGCAGCCTGCGCCGCGCGGCCAGCGCGCCCAGCCAGTTCCCCACCACCCAGCTCAGCAGGATCGCCGGGACCATCAGGGCCAGGGTGTACGGCAGCGCGTCCAGGATGACGTCGGACACCGGCTTCGGGAACACCCAGATGGAGAGCCCGAAGTCGCCCTGGAACAGCGACGACCAGAAGTGCAGGTACTGCTGCCACACCGGCTGGTCGAAGCCGAAGAGCCGGGTGTAGTAGGAGCGCATCGCCTCGACCGCCTCGGGCTGGGAGACCCGGGCCCGGGAGATCATGGCGGCGACCGGGTCGCCCGGCATGAAGCGCGGGATCATCCAGTTGACGGTGACGGCGACCACGAACGTGAGTGCGTAGACGAGGAGTTTGCGGGCGAAGTAGTGGCGCAAGGTCTCTCCCTCCCGGGGGTGCGGGCCTGGTCGGCCGCCCGGTGGCTCGGTCGGTGCCTGCGGGGGACGGCACCGGCCCCGCGCGGGGAGGCGGTGGGGGCCGGTGCCGGTCGCGTCAGCTCGCCGGCTTCAGGGTGGTCAGCGTCTCGAAGCCGCCCATCTCCAGCCAGTTGCGCCACATCGCGGGCGCCGAGTGCGGGGCGCCCGCCTTGTCCGAGGGCCAGTTGGTCCAGGTGCCGGGGTTGGACTGCGCCCACAGCGCGTTGTACCAGAGCGGGATCAGCGGCATGTCCGTCAACTGGATGTCCTGGAGCCGGGAGATGACCTTCCGCATCCCCGCGGTGTCGTCCGTCTTCACCTGCCCGAGCTGCTGCACCAGGTCCCAGGCGTGCTTGTTCTCGTACCGGCCGAAGTTGACGGTGTTCTGGGTGTCGAGGACCGGGAGCTGAAAGAGGTACTGGTAGTACGTCCAGGGCGTGTTGGAGAGCTGCCGCTGGTTGTCCATGATGAGGTCGAAGTTCCCCTTGCCGCGCTGCTCGTTGAGCGCGTTCTGGTCGGGGAAGCCCGGGGTGATCCTGATGCCGGCGGCCTTGGCGCTCGACGCGATGACCTTCGACGCCTCCATCCAGTCGGTCCAGCCGCTCGGCACCATCAGCTTGAGGCTGATCGCGGAGCCGTCCTTGTTCTCGACGTAGCCGTCGCCGTTCCCGTCCTTGTAACCCGCCTCGGACAGCAGCTTCCTGGCCTTCGCGGTGTCGAACGAGAAGCCCTTGCGCGCCACTTCGCCCTTGTCGACGAACTTGTCCCACTGCGGCAGCAGCCCCGTAGGACCGGCCTTGTCGACGAGCTGCCCGTAGACCCCCTTGACGATCTTGTCCACATCGACAGAACTGGCCAGCGCCTTGCGGAACTCGGCGTCGTCCATCGGCTTCCTGGTGGTGTTCGGCACCAGCCAGGCGGTGTTGGCGGGCAGCATGTAGGGGGGCTTGTCGTGGTACGAGACGACCTTCCCGGCCTTCACCATGGACGCGGCGCCCGGCAGGAAGTTGTTGCTCAGGTCCAACTGCCCCTGGTTGAGCTGCCCGATGACGACCTCGTTGCTCGGGTTGGAGACGTCGACGATGTACTTCGGCGCCGGGGTCATCCCGAGCGCCTTGGTGCCCCACCAGTCGTCCCTGCGCTGCCAGACCACCCGGTCCTGGCCCTTGCTCTTGAGCGTGTACGCGCCGCTGACCACCGGCTTGTCGTTGACCCCGTTCAGCACGTCCTTCTCGGAGCGCCCGCCCCAGACGTGCTTCGGCACGATCGGGATGCCGTAGAGGTCGAAGTCCCACTCCTGGTAGTGGGGTTGCTCGAAGCTGAAGCGCACGGTGGTGTCGTCGACCTTCCTGGCCCCGGAGAGCCAGCTCCACATGGTGTGCGTCGGAGCCGCCGCCATCTTGCCGATCTCGTACGAGTAGACGACGTCGTCGGCGGTGAGCGGCTTGCCGTCGGACCAGGTGATACCGGGGCGCAGCTTCAGCTCGTAGGTGGTGTCGTCGGTCCAGCTCCCCGATGTGGCGAGCCAGGGAGTGAGCTTGCCCGCGTTCGGGTCGAAGTGGAACAGGGTCTCGTACGCGAGCCCCTTGGTGCCGGTGGCGCAGTCCCAGTCCCGCAACGGGTTGTAGTTGGCGGGCGGGCCCCACTGGGTGCCGGTCGTGTAGAGCGTTTCGTTGCGCGGCAGCGCGCCGCCGGCGGCGGGCCCCGAGGGCCCGGAACCCGAGGACGACCCGCCGGTGCACGCGGTGGCGGCGAGTCCGAAGACGACAAGCGCGGCGGTGATCCGCCCCCGAATACCCATCGGTCCCTCTCTCTCGTTTAGTCATGCACTCGACAAATCAACGTCCTGATGGCGCGGCGGCACGGGGATAGCTGAACCGGGTAAGTGAGGGGAAGCTATGGCGGGGCGTGGGATGTGTCAATAGGGCGGGGGGACGGGAGGGGAGCGCTCCCAACTCCGCGTTCTTGATCCCTTGACCACACCACCCGCTAAGCTGCCCCCCTCCGAACCGGTTAAGTAAGGAAGGAGGCGCCCCATGCCCAAGCAGCGTCCCACCATCGCCGACATCGCACGGCGTGCCGGGGTCTCCAAGGGGGCGGTGTCGTACGCGCTGAACGACCGGCCAGGGGTCTCTCCCGCCACCCGGGCCGCGATCAAGGCGATCGCCGAGGAGATCGGCTGGCGGCCGAACAGCGCGGCAAGGGCGCTCACACACGCGCGGGTGGACACCGTCGGGCTCGCGCTGTGTCGGCCCGCGCACGTGCTCGGCGTGGAGCCGTTCTTCATGGAGCTGATCAGCGGCATCGAGAGCGAACTCGCCGCGCGCGACCGGGCCCTGCTGCTCCAGGTGGTGGCCGATCCCGCGCAGGAGGCGGAGGTGTACCAGCGCTGGTGGGGCGAGGGCAGGGTGGACGGTGTCTTCCTCGCGGATCTGCGCGAGGAGGACCCGAGGGTCGAGCGGGTGCTGGAACTCGGCATGCCCGCCGTGGTCATCGGGGACCCGGGCGCCGCGGGGCCGCTGCCCGCCGTGTGGTCGGACGAGGCCGCCGCGCTGCGCGACACCGTCGCCTACCTCACCGCCCTCGGGCACCGCTCGATCGCCCGGGTCGCGGGCCTGCCCGACCTGGTGCACACCCGGCTGCGGGACCGCGCGCACATGGCGCTCTGCGCCGAACTCGGCCTGGCGGAACCGGTGGTGGTGCACACCGACTACACCGGCGACGAGGGTGCGCACGCCACCCGCCGGCTGATCAGCGGGCGCGCGCGCCCGACCGCGATCCTCTACGACAACGACCTGATGGCGGTGGCGGGGCTGTCGGTCGCGCAGGAGATGGGGCTCGACGTGCCGGGCGACCTGTCGCTCGTGGCCTGGGACGACTCCCAGCTCTGCCGGGTGGTGCGCCCCGCGCTCACCGCCCTGAGCAGGGACATTCCCGCATACGGCGCCCATGCGGCGCGGGTGCTCGGCGCGTTCGTGGAGCACGGCGCGGCGGAGGGCCTTGAGGACGCACCGGCGCGGCTCGTGCCCCGGGGGAGCACGGGCCGGGTGAAGGCGTAGGACGGCCGGGGGCCGCGCGATGCGCGCCCCGTGGTGCCTCTCCGTGGTGTGCGGCGGCGTCCGGGCGCCGTGCCGGTGCCGCTCGCGGCGCCCGTGTCCCGGACGCACGGCCGGGCGGGTGTCGGCCGCTTCCGCACCGCCACCGCCGCGATCCCCGCGACGTCGGCCGCGCTGACCGCGGCGGGGGCCTCGCCACCGTCCGCCGCCTGGCCGTCTGACCGGCGCCCGCGGGGCCGCGGCGCGGTGTCCCTCAGTCCTCGGCGACGTCCTGGACGACCGAGGCCAGCAGGTCCACCAGTGCGTCCGGCTCACCGCCGCCCGCCACATAGGCCGTCGTGAAGCCGAGGTCGCGGCGCTCCTTGAGCTGGTGCAGCAGGTCGTCGCGGCCGGTGCCGGGGGCCACCGCGAGCGTGGTGGTCTTCTCGATGTCGTCGAAGTCGCGGCCCACCTCGTCGCAGTGCCGCCGCAGCACGTCGAACTTGTGCGGGGTCTCGGGCCCGCCGAAGAGGTTGCAGGCGTCCGCGTACTGGGCCACGTACCGCAGCGTCTTGCGCTCGCCGCCGCCGCCGAGCAGCAGGTAGGGGCGCGGGGTGCGCAGCGGGCGCGGGCTGCTGAGGGTGCGGCCGAGCGTGTAGTGGGCGCCCTCGAACGGCTCCTCGTCCGCGCCCCACATCGCCAGGCAGATGCGCAGCGTCTCCTCCAGCCGTTCGAACCGCTCGCCGACCGGCGGGAACGGCAGCCCGAGGCCCTGCGCCTCCTCCTCGAACCAGGCCGCGCCGATCCCGAGCCCCGCACGGCCCCCGGAGAGCGCGTCCAGGGTGACGATCTGCTTGGCGAGCAGCCCTGGCTCGCGGTACACCACCGCGGAGACCAGGGTGTGCAGCAGCACCCGCTCGGTGTGCGCGGCGATGAACCCGAGCGTGGTGTACGCCTCCAGCATCTCGTTCTCCGGCCGGCCCACGCCCGGGATCTGCCAGAGGTGGTCCATCACGGTGATGCGGGCGATGCCCGCGGCCTCCGCGTCCCGTACGGTGCGCGCCAGGGTGTCGCGCAGCGCCCGGGGGCCGCCGCTCCAGGTGAAGTTGGCGACGTGCAGGCCAAGTTCCATGAGATGTCCTCACTGATGGGTGATGCCGGGAGCGTCCGGTACCGGCCGCTCCCCGCCGTTCACGGGCCCCCGGCGCCGTGGAGCGCCGCCGTCCGGGCCCGTGCTCCCACCCTGCGTGAGCGCGGGCGCCGCGTCCAGGGCAACACGGGACCTTGCGCGCGGCGGCGACATGTGTTCACACGGGGGCGCCCTCACCCCGGCGCCGCGCCGCGGCCGCCGCGGTGGCGCCACTTCACCGGGTCGTGCGCGGTGGCGCCCGGACGCCCGGTCGGCAGCGGGCCCCGCCCCGCGCAGTCGAGGACCAGGGCCTCGTCGCCGCCCGGCTGGAACTCGTAGCCGACCCGTTCGATCCTGGAGGGCACGCCGAGCCCTTCCAGCCTGCGGCGCAGCCGGTCGAGCCCCGGGTAGCGCAGGTCGCTGGTGTGCAGCAGCACGGGGAAGAGCCGCACCTCCCGGGCCGCCACCCGTACCAGGTCCACCAGCGAGCTGAGGTGGAAGTCCTCGCCGAGCCCCGCCCCGTACGAGAACAGCAGATGGGAGCTGAGGACGAGGTCGAAGGAGCGGTCGGGGAAGGGGAGCCGGGGCAGCGCCCCGGCCACGTAGCGCCCGGGGCGCGCCGCGATGTCGGCGGTGAACGCGCGCGCCGAGGCGAGCCGCGCCCTGGTGTACCGCTCCGGATCGCCGAACCAACTCCACACGTACGCACCGGCGCCCGCCGCCACATCGGCGTGCTTGTGCGCGATCTCGCGCTGCGCCAGGGTGCCTAGGCCCGCCCTGCCGGGGCCGTACTGGGGGTCGACGGCGACCGCGTCGACCCCCCGCGCGCCCGCCTCGGCGGTGAAGCTCGCGGCGCCGCCCGGGCAGTCGAGCACCCGCCCGGTGAGATCGTCGTCCGTGAGCGCGAACATCGCCCGGTACTCGTCGAAGGAACGCGCGCTGACCAGCACCGTCAACCCCTGCCCAGGTAGGGCATGGTGGTGGGCAGCACCGTCAGGAACTGCACGTTGGCGTCGAGCGGCATCGACGCCATCAGCAGCAGCGACTCGGTGAAGCGGGCCACCGGGATGGTCGCCTCCACCGCCCGCGACCCGTCGGCCTGGGCCGAGGGCGGCTGCGGGGAGCCGTCGAGCGGTGTCACGTTGCCGACGTCGATCTGCCCGCACGCGATGTCGTACGGGCGGCCGTCGAGGGACAGCGCGCGGGTCAGCCCGAGCACCGCGTGCTTGGCGGTGGTGTACGCGATCGCGTGCGGGCGGGGGACGTGCGCGGACGGCGCGCCGTTGTTGATGATCCGCCCGCCGCGCGGCGACTGCTCCCGCATGACGCGGAACGCCTCGCGGGCACAGAGGAACGTGCCGGTGACGGTGGTGTCCATCACCCGCCGCCAGTCCGCGAGGTCCACCTCGGCCACCGGCCGCCGCGGCACCGCCGCGCCCGCGTTGTTGAACAGCAGGTCCACCCGGCCGAAGTGCTCCCGCACGGCGTCGAACAGCGCGGTGACCTGCTCCGGGCGGGAGATGTCGGTGGGCACGGCCAGCGCGCGCCCGGCGTCGGCGCCCGCCTCCGCGACGGTGTCCTCCAGGGTGACGCGCCGCCTGCCCGCGAGCGCCAGCGACCAGCCGTCGGCGAACAGCGCGAGCGCGGCGGCCCTGCCGAGCCCGCTGCCGCCGCCGGTGACCACCGCGACCCTCCCCGCGCCGCTCACGGGGTGTTCATCCAGACCCGCAGCACCCGGCGCGAGCGCGGCCCCGGCTCGTCCACGTAGGGCGAACGGCCGTGCAGGACACGGCTGTTGCGGATGACCAGCAGATCGCCCGCGCCCAGCCGCAGTCGGAACGCGATCTCCGGGCGGTAGAGCACGTCGTCGAGGTGGTCGAGGGCCGCCAGATGGGGCTCGTCGAGCTGGGCCGACGCCCGTACCGTGCGGGTCTGGTAGTAGCAGCCGACGGTGCCGTCGTCCTGGGTGAACAGGATGGGCGAGTGGATGATCTGCTGCCCCGCCCGGCCCGTGCGGTCGAAGCGCCAGTGCTCCTTCAGCAGCGCGAGCGCGTCGGGCCGCTCGTGCGCCACGATGTCGTGCACCCGCCCCGCGCTCGCCAGCTTGGTGAACCCGCCCCCGTCGGCGGCGGGTTGGAGGCAGAGCAGCACCAGCAGGTCGCAGGTGTCGGCGTGGAAGCCCAGCTCGGTGGCGCCGTCGCCTTCCCGGTCGCGCAGCACCTGGGTGAGGTCGCCCGCCGCGTTCTGCGGGATGATCTCGCCCAGCTCCCGCAGGAAGAAGGAGAACGCGTCGACCAGTTCGGTGTCGGGCGCCGCCGGGTCCATGAGGTTCGCGACGTGGGCAAAGCCCACCGCGTCCAGGCTGCCCTCGATGAACGCGCGCAGCCGCGCCCGCACCCCGTCTGCCGCGTCCCACCGCCCGGCGGTGGCGTCCTCCCACAGCAGCCGCCGGTCCCCGTCGCCGAGCGGCAGCGACCAGTCGCCTCGCCGCGCCTCCAGATGGGCGCTGGTCCAGCCGGCGCCCGTGCCCTGCCCGGGCTCCGCGGCGGGTGCCCCCGCCGCGCTCCCCGCGCCCTGTGTGTTCCGTGTGGTCTCGGCCATGCCGTGTTCCGTCCTCTCCGCGCCGGTACGGGTTCGCTATTCGGCCGCCGCCGTGACGGCCGCCCGCCAGATGTCCAGTGCCTCGTCAATCTGCCCCGCGGTGACGACAAGTGCCGGGATCATCCGGACGACGTTGCCGTACACACCGCACGTCAGGAGCAGCAGCCCGCGCCCGGCCGCCGCGCGCTGCGCCCGCAGCGCCCCCTCCTGGTCGGGGGAGCCGTCGGGCGCGCGGAACTCGCAGCCCGCCATGAGGCCGCGTCCGCGTACGTCCGCGATCGCCGGGGCGTCGGCCGCGGCCTTCCGCAGCCCTTCGAGCAGCCGCGCCCCCTGCTCGGCCGCGTTCTCCACAAGACGCTCGTCGCGTATCACGTCGAGCGTGGCGAGCGCCGCGGCGCACGCCACCGCGTTGCCGCCGTACGTGCCCCCGTGCGAGCCGGGCCACGCCTTCCCCATCAGTGCGGCGGGCGCCGCGATCGCCGACAGCGGCATGCCGCTGGCCAGGCCCTTCGCGGTGACCAGGATGTCGGGGACCACCCCCGGCTCGTACTGGTGGGCCCAGAAGGTGCCGGTGCGGCCGTACCCGGCCTGGATCTCGTCGGCCACCAGCAGGATGCCGTGCCGGTCGGCCCGCTCCCGCAGCCCCGCGAGGAAACCGGCGGGCGCGGGCACATAGCCGCCCTCGCCGAGCACCGGCTCGACGAAGAGGGCCGCGGTCTCGGCGGGCGCCGACACCGTCGCGAGCACGTGGTCGAGGCCGCGCAGCGCGTGCTCGACTGCCTCCTCCTCGCCCATGCCGAGCCGGAACGCGTCGGGGAACGGGGCCACCGCCACCCCCGGCATCAGCGGTCCGATGCCCGCGCGGAACCTGATGCCCGCGGTGCTCAGCGCCGCCGCGCCCATGGTGCGGCCGTGGAAGGAGCCGTCGAACACGATCGCGTTCTGCCGGCCCGTGGCGTGCCGGGCGAGACGCAGCGCCGCCTCCACCGCCTCGCTGCCCGAGTTGAGGAAGAACAGCGAGTCGAGTCCTGGCGGCAGCACCTCGCCGAGGCGCTCGGTGAGGGCGAGCAGCGGGGTGTGCAGCACGGTGGTGTACTGCCCGTGGAAGAGGCGGCCCGCCTGCTCCCGCACGGCCTCGACGACTCGGGGGTGGCAGTGTCCCGTGCTCGTCACCCCGACCCCCGAGGTGAAGTCGAGATGGCGGCGGTCGTCGGCGTCGTACAGGTACATGCCCGCACCGCGGGTGGCGACGACGGGCGTGGCCTGTTTGAGCAGGGGGGAGAGCTGGGACATGGCTTCACCTTCCGTGGTGCGGGTGGGTGCCGGTCGTCGAAGTCGGTTGTTTGCTAGAGGAGTTGGGGGGATCTGAGGCCGGTCGACGGGGCCTGCGCGGGCGGCGGCAGGAAGCCGGTGTCGCTGGCGCGGGCGAGGACGCGCGACCACCACGCGGGTGTGGGCGCGGCGAAGCGCACCCCGAGCCGGGCCAGCACCGCCGTCGTCCAGGCGCTGTCCACGACGACGCCACGGTCGTCGAGCGCGGACCAGGCGGAGGCGATCCCGGCCGCGTGCGGATCGCGCCGCTCGGCGCGGGCCAGCGCCGCCGCGAAGGCGTCGTCGTCCATGAGCGTGATCGGATAGCCGTGGGCCGCGAGCCAGCCGACGAGTTCGTCGTGGGGGAGCGGGTGCGGGTTCTCCACGTGGTACGTGCCGGGGGCGGCGCCGGGGTGCGTGACGAGTGCGGCGATGCCCGCCGCCACGGTGTCCGCGTAGGAGAACGCGAAGGTCACCGCGGGCCGCCTGGGCGCCGCGCCCGCGAGGACGTAGCCGCGCACGGTCTGGAAGATCCGGTTGTCCTGGAGGTTGCGCTGGAAGGCGCCGGTGCGGCTGTGCGCGGCGATGTGCCCGCTGCGGTGGATGTACGCCTCCCGTCCCGAGGCCGCCCAGCGGCGCACCGTCTCCTCGGCGTGGAACTTGGCCCGCTCGTACGGTGTCCTGAACTCCTGGCCGATCCGCAGGTCGGCCTCGCCGAAGCGGCGCCCGGGGGCGGGCACGGTGCCGGCGACGCCCAGCGTGGACACATGGTGCAGCGCGGCGCCCGGCGCCTCGGCGTCGATCCACGCCAGCAGCCGTCCGACCGCGGTGCTGTTGGTGCGTTCGAGTTCGCCGGGCGAGGCCACCAGCCGTACGTCGGCGGCGGCGTGGACCACCACACGGCACTCGCGGGCCCGCGCGAGCCCCGCGGGGGTGAGGCCGAGGCCGTCCCGGTTGATGTCGCCCGCGACCGCCGCGGCCCCGCCGAGGCGCCCGGCCGCCGCGGTGTCGCCCTCCGCGCGCACCAGGCACAGCACCCGCGCGCCGCGCTCGGCGAGTGCGGTGCGCAGATGGCCGCCGAGGTAGCCGGTGGCCCCGGTCAGCAGCACCCGTACCGGCTCGGACACCACCCGGGCGCGGGGCGGCGGGGTGGCGCCGGTGTGCAGGAGCTGGCCCGACGTCGACACCGGGGAGGCGTGGTGCGCGTCCGCCCCGGCGCCTGCCGCGGTGGCGACCGCCCGGGTGAAGGCGGTGAAGAGCCGGTCCGCGTGCCGGTGCGACACCCGCGGGGCCGCGTGGACGAGGTCGGCGACCAGCCTGCCGTGCACGACACGCGCGGTCAGCCGCAGCCGGTAGAGCGTGTCGGCGCCCGTGCAGCGCGCCGCCCCCGCCTGCTCGTCCGCGACCGACCAGCCGAGCGCGGGATCGGCGGGCAGCCGGAAGGAGCCGAGGAAGTTGAACGCCGCCTCGGGCCGCAAACCCCCGGTGTCCATGGGTAGTTGGGGTGCGCTACGGAGCTGTTCCCGGACGGCGTCGAGACGTGCGCCCGGGTACGGGGCCCCGGTGGCGGCGGCCACCGTCAGCCACTTCACGGCGGTGAACCAGCCCACCGTGTCCAGGTGCCGCCCCTCGCCGGTGTCCCTGCCGTGGGTCTCCACCTCCACCCGGAGGCCCGGCTGACCGCTCCACTCCGTCACCGCGTCCGTGAACGCCGCGAGCAGCAGCGCCTCAAGGCGCCCCGCCCGGCCGTGCCGTGCGACGAGCCGGGCGGTCGCCGCCTCGTCGAGCCGCCACAGCAGCGCCCTGGGGCGTGCGGCGCCGCCCGCGTCGTCCACCGGCAGCGGGGTGACGGGTCCGGTGTCCCGGGGCGCGGGGGCGGGCGGCTGCCCGGCGGCCCAGGCGTAGAAGTCGCCGGTCGGCGCGGGCTCGTGGCGCCCGCCGTCGAGGGCGGCGCGGTAGGCGGCCGCGAGGTCGTCGAGGAGGATGCGCCAGGAGAGCCCGTCGACGGCGAGGTGGTGGGCGAGCACCGCGATCCGGTCGTCGCGGCCGGGGCCGCCGCGGAACAGGTGCACCCGCAGCAGCCGCCCCGCCGCAGGGTCGAGGCCGCGGTGCAGCCCGGTACAGATCTCGCCGACGGCGGCCTCGTCCCGCGGCGACGTGCACGAGAAGGCGTCCGCACCGTCCGCGTCGTCCGCGGGCCGCGGGACCCCTGGCCCCTCGGGGCCGACGGGCACCCGCAGCGCGAGGTGGCGGCGGAGCACCGCGCACACCGCGGCGGCGAGCGCCCCCGCGTCGACACGCACCGCGCACCGCAGCAGCACCGACTGGTTGAAGTGCCGCGGGTCGTCGAGCGCGTCGGGCGGCAGCCGCAGCAGCCAGCGCTGGGCGGGCGCGAGCGCCCCGCGCGCGGCGGCCGGCTCCGGGGGCGGCGGCGCGGCGGGGGCGGTACGGGCCGCGGCGGCGAGCCCGGCGGCCGTCGGGTGCTCGTAGAAGTCGGCGAACGAGACCCGGTGCCCCCTGCCGCGCAGGAAGACGACGGTGCGCATGGCGAGGATGGAGTCACCGCCGAGGCCCAGCACATCGGCGCCAGGGGCGACGAAGGGCAGGTCGAGCGCCTTCGCCCACAGCTCGGCCACCGCGCGTGCCAGCGGCTCTTCGGCCCCCTGCGCCGCCTCTCGGCCGCCGTCGCGCGCCCGGCTCCCGACGAGGTCGGTGAGCTGTGCCCCGAGCGCCGTGTGGTCCACCTTCCCGTTGGCGCCCAGGGGGAGTTCGGGCACCGCGAGGATGGCGCCGGGCACCGCGTGCTCGGGCAGCAGCCCACGCAGCCGCGAACGGAGCGCCGCCGTGGTGCCGTTCGCATCGCCCTGCCCCGACAGCCGCACGGCGGCGAGGAGTTGGGTGCCCGCGTCGGTGGACCGCACCACGACCGCGCTCCGCTCGACGCCGGGGAACGCGTCCATCGCCCGCTCCACCTCCTCCGGATCGACCCTGAAACCGCGCACCTTGACCTGCCGGTCGGTCCTGCCGACGAAGACGAGGGTGCCGTCGGGCCGCCGTCTGCACACGTCCCCGGTCCGGTACATCCGCAGCCCGCCGTGGCGCACGAAGCGCCGCGCGGTCTCCTCGGGCCGCCCGAAGTAGCCCGCGGCGACGCCCCGTCCGCCGATGTACAGCTCGCCGCGCTCCCCGTCGGGCACCAGCCGCAGCTCGACCTCGCCGAGCGCGGTGCCGATGGGCACCGTGGCCTCGTCGGCGGGGAGTTGGGACGCGTCGGTGGCGGTGAAGCAGGTCGCGCCGACCGTGGTCTCGGTGGGCCCGTAGTGGTTCACCAGGCGCGCCGCGACGCCCTGGTGGAGGAGGCGCGCCGCGAACTCCCGGGGCAGCGCCTCCCCGCCGAGCAGCACGGTGTCGAGCGCGGGCGCGCTCCGCGGGCGCCCCGCGGTGAGCGCCATCAGGTGCGAGGGCGTGGTCTTCACCATCGTGACACGGGCGGTTTCCAGCGCGGCCCAGAAGGACTCGGGGTCGCGCACCAGGTCGTCGGCGACGAAGTGCACGCCGCCCGCGGTGGCGAGCGCGAGCAGCCACGAGGTGTGCCCCAAGTCGGCGGCGAGCGTGGTGACATGGGCGACACGGGGCGCGTCGGCCGCGGTGACGCCGAGGCGCCCGGCGAGCGCGCGTGCGTAGTGGACGGCGTTGGCATGGGTGACCGCCACCGCCTTCGGCGCCCCGCTGGAGCCCGAGGTGAACGACAGGTAGGCCACGTCGGAGGGGGTGGGACACCAGGCGCGGGGCGCACCGTCGGGCGGGCCGCCGCGCTCCGCGAGCCCGTCGACGGGCACGGTCCTCGTACGGTAAGGACCGGGGGCGCGGGTGCCAGGTGCCGCGGTGAGGGCGTGGCACACCCCCACGGCGTCGAGGCGCGCGCGGACGTCGGGCGCGCTCCACCCCGGGTCGACCACCACCGCGACCGCGCCCGCACGCCACACCCCGTACAGCAGCGCCGCGAGACGCGCGTCCCTGGGCCCGAGCAGCGCGATCCGGTCGCCGCGGCCCGCGCCCAGGCCCCTTACGACCGCCGCGGTGCCGTGTGCCACCGCCCCGAGGGCGCGGTAGTCGAACGCCCTGGTGCCGTCGCTCAGCGCCTGCCTTCCCGGGTGGCTCCCGGCGGCGTCCGCCAGCAGCCAGGGCAGGGTGTCCTCCGGCCCCGTGCCGCGCGTCATGCGCCCCGGCCTTCCGCGGGGGACCCGGTGCCGAGGGCCCCGCAGACGAACGCGGTGACCCCCGTGTCCTTCGGCAGCCGCGCGGCCAACTCCCAGGCCAGCATGCGGTGCAGACCGTCCAGGTGCACAAGTCCCTCCCCCTCGGGCAGGCCCGCGTAGTCGCTGTGCGGCAGCGGGCGGGTGCTCAGGTAGACGGGGCCGATCGGGGCGTCCCTGAACAGGTCGAGCTTCGCCGCGCACACCGGGTTCGCCCGCGTCATCTCCCCGGCGCGCCCGCGCAGGAAGCCCACGGCCTCCGCGACGGTGCGCCCGGTGCGCGGCACGACCTCGAAACCGCCGCCCTCCGAGGTGTGCCAGGGCAGCATCACACCGAGCACCTCGGCCCGCGAGATCCGTACCTCCGTCCAGCCGCCGAAGGCGCGCCCGGCCAGTTCGAGGGCCTCCACCGCGCTCTGGTTGCTGTTCGCGGTGTGCCGCCGCCGCGGCGGGTGGTCCCTGCGGAACGTCGTCAGCACCTCGTCGGGCGGCACCGGCCTGATCACACGCATCCCTGCCCCTTTCCTCACGCGGACCTGGCGTACTCGGTGAAGTGCCGCTCGGCGAACAGCTCGGGCCATCTGCCGCCGCCGAGGCCGAGGTCCCGCGCTCTCGCCAGCATGTGCCGCCAGTACGGCTTCACCGGCCGCCAGCGGGCCCCGGTCTGGCAGTAGGAGGCGTCCACGAAGTAGCGGGCCGAGCCGGGCTCGCCGGTGCCGGGGACGGGCCTGCGGGCGTGCAGCAGCGCGGAGTTGATGAGCACCGTGGAGCCGGGCGGCAGGCTGTCGACCACGATCTCGCCGGGCTGGCGCGCCGTGCCGAGGTGGGCGAGCGCGGACTTGCCGCGCGGCTCGTGGTGGGAGCCCGGCAGCAGGGTGAGGTTGCCGACGGTGCCGTCGAGGCCGCTGATGTAGTGCAGGGCGTGCACCATATGCAGACCGCGGTCGCCGCTGTCGTTGGGCTCGTAGTCGTGGTGCCAGGGCTTGCCCGCGGTGCCGGGGCCGTGCCGGTCGCTGTGCAGGTGGTGGAAGACGAACGGCGCGCCGAGCAGCCCCTCGACCACTTCGAGCAGCGGCTGGTGGGTGAGGAGTTCGCCATGGGCGGGCAGCTCCAGTTCGAGCACCGGCGGTGCCTGTGCCGGTTCCGGGCCCACGCAGGCGGCTATCGACCGGGCGCGCAGCCCGTCGTCCACCCAGTGGTCCACCTCCCGCATGACGCGCTCGCGCAGCGGCGTCGGGAGTAAGCCGCTCAGGACGAGGAACCCCGACCGGGAGAACTGCTCCCGCCGTGCCGCGACCGCTCCGCTGTCGACGGAGAAAAGTGACATCTGGAACATCCCTTCCTTCCCGCGGGACATGGTGCTGTGTGGTGCCGACTGCTGGTGTCCGCCGCCGTGTCCGGCGCGGTGCGGTTGCGGGCCGTCCCCGCCCGGCAGCGCCCTCACGGGTCCCCGCCGGTCGTCTGGAGGACGCGCCGGGTCCGCCCCCGTGTGGGTTCTTCCGCCGTCTCCGAGCGGGCGCTGCCGAGCGGCGAAAGACAGGTGCCGAGCCAGACGAGGCACTGCACGCCCGCCGCCGTCAGGAAGAGCGCGGGGGCGCCGTGGCCGGTCAGCAGCGTGCTGCCAACCAGGGCGCTGAGCGGGACCACCGCGAAGGGGACGGCCCGCTGGATGCCCACCACCCGGCCGAGGAACTCCGCGTCCACGGCGCCCTGCCGGTAGGTGCGCCAGGGCACGAGGAAGAGCGAGGTGGACGCGCCCGCCAGGCACCAGGACGCGGCGAGGACCGCGACGCCGCCGCGGAGCGCGGGCAGCACCAGCGCGCCGACCATCGCGCCCGCCGCGATCCGCATCAGGGTCCCCGGCTCGCACCTGCGCAGCAGCGCGGGCGCGAGCACGGCGCCGAGCACACCGCCGAGGCCCTGCGCCGCGGCCACCATGGCGAGCGACGCGGGGACGTGCCCGTCGGGCCCGGCCATCAGGAAGACCAGGTTCGCCGAGACCGCGGGGAAGGTGAAGTTGGCCAGCGTCAGCAGCCCCGTCGCCCAGAGCATGCCCCGGTCCCTGGTGACCGCGTGGAACCCGGCGAGGGTGCCGCCCGCCAGGGAGCGCAGCGCCCCGCGGTACGAGCCGCGCGGGCGCGGCGCCGCCGGGCGCGCGGAGCGGCCCCCGGCCATGGCCCTGACCAGGACGGCGGACAGCGCGAACGAGACCGCGTCGGCGATGCTCGCGACCGTGGGCCCGAGGAGGGTGACGACCGCGACGCCCGCGAGCGGCCCCAGCATCCCGAAGGTGCCCTCGACGCTCTGCACGAACGCGTTCGCCGGGGCCCGCCGCTGCGGCGCCACCCGCTCGGTCAGCAGCCGCTGGAACGCCGGGAACGAGAACGGCCGTACGCACCCCAGCACGAAGGCCGCCGCCAGCACGAGCGTGACGGAGGGGCGGTCGGCCAGGCAGACGATCCCGATGCCTGTGACGATCACCGCGGAGGCGGTGTCGCAGCCGACCATCAGCCGCCGCCGGTCGGTCCGGTCCGCGACGACCCCGCTGAACAGGCCGATCACCACGTAGGGGACCACCTCGACGACGGCGGTCAGCGCCGTCGAGATCGCCGAGCCCGTCAACTGGAGCACCAGCACGGGCAGCGCGAACCGGAAGATCCAGTCGCCCCCGGTCGACACCGTGAACGCCGCCCGCAGCAACGTTTCGTCCCGCCGCCGGGAGGGCGGGCCCTGCGTCAAGGGTGTGAACCGCATGCAAACCCCCCGCGTGGTCGGGAAACGGCTACCGCTACGTCCGCGCCTTGCTGCTCGGGCCGGTGCTCCGGGGGCGCCGACGGGGGCCGGGGGGAGAGCCGGGGAATCTGAAGTGGGAGGAAGTGGGAGGAAGTGGGGGAGTGTGGGGCGTGAGGGCGACGGAGCCCTCACCTCACGCTGTGGTGTGCGGCTGGGGCCAAGTGGGCCGCAGCGCATGGCCGGTGAGACTACTTGCGGTTACCAGCCACTTTCAAGACGTTGACAACAACGCGGGAAATTGGTATAGTCCAAATCTGTTTACCCAGGTGGAAGCGGTTTTTGGGACCCCCTGAATGGAACCCGCCGCTCCGCCTGACGAGCCATGACTACGTAACGTGACCCCGCCCGGGGCCTCTTGCGCGCCCCGGGACGAGCGGCAGGTGGCTCAGCGGGAGCCGGCCCGGCGGTGTGCGAGCAGGATGGCGCCGTGGGTGCTCTCCCCGCGCGGAGGCGACCCGGCACGGCCGCGCGGGCTCCCGGGGGCGAAGGGCGCCGCGGACGCGGCCCTCACCCCCGCCACCCCACCCGGTGCCCCGACAGATGGTCGAGGAGTGCGTGGTTGGCCTCCCAGCCGTCGGGGAACTTCACCGTCACCCCCAACTGGACCGGCTCCGTGGACGGATGGGCGTCGAGGAGGTCGGGGACGCCCGCGCGGCATACCACGACGCACGCGTGGCGGTGGCGGGACGCCAGGACGCACAGGCGGCCCGTCTCCAGGTGGAACGCCGTCGCGTCCGGGCGTCCGGAGAGGGGGTGGAGGACCACCGTCACGTCGAACTCCCTGCCCTGGAGCCGGTTCGCGGTGTCCACCGTGACGCCCGTGACGCCGAGGCCCGCGAGCGCCGCCCGTACCGCCGCGGCCTGGTCGCGGTGCGCGGTGCCCACCGCGACCCGGTCGGCCGTCAGGTCGGCGGGGGTGTCGGAGCGCTCGGAGCGTGTGGTGCCGCGCCGTTCGAGCAGCCTGCGCACCACCTGCGCCAGCGCCGCCACCGCCTCGGGGTCGGTACGTGGCGTGTGCCGCGCGGGCAGTTCGAGCAGGCCCCAGCCGGACCGCGCCGCCTCGTCGAGCACCGCGTCGGCCGCGGAGCCGTCCGCCGCCCCGGCGAACCCGAGCGACCTGTCCCCGGGGCCCGTACCGCTGGTGAAGCCGGTGTACGGGTAGAACGCGCGCGACACCAGCGGCGCCGCCGACGCGGGCAGCCGCCACGACACCGGCAGCCGGTGCTGCGGCAGCCTCGGATTGTGCGCGAGCAGCGTCGTCACCGCGCTCGCCGACGGGTCGTACGAGAGACCGGCCCACTGCTCGGAGCCCACGATGGCGAACGGGTCGAGCTGCCCGGGGTCGCCCACGAACAGCGCGCGCTCGAACAGGCCCGCCACCGCGAGCAGTCCATCGGAGCGCATCTGGTACGCCTCGTCGACGATCGCGTGCCCCCAGCGCTCCACACCGCGCACATGCGCCCACTTGGCCGCCGTGGAGATCACCACGTCGAGCCCGGCGAGATCGCCTGCGCGCGCGGACTTGCGCACCTGCCCGAGCGCGTCGAGCGCCGGGTCGTAGGCGCCCGCCTCGCTGCTGTGCAGCCGGCCGACCGGCAGGTCGGGCGCCCGCTCCGCGATCCGCAGCACCAGATCGTCCACCTGCGCGTTGGTCTGCGCCACCACCATCAACGGGTGGCCCGCCGCGGCCAGTTCCAGCGCGGCGCGCACCACCAGCGTCGACTTCCCCGCGCCCGGCGGCGAGTCCACCACCACGCCGCGCTCGGCGCCGTACAGCGTGTCGCGCAGGATGTCGGACGTGACCCGCGCCGCCGCCTCGGCGGGCGGCTCCCCGCCGCCCGTCGGCCGTGCGCGGCCGGCCTCCTCCACCGTCACAGGACGTCCTCCGCGGTCACCGGGTCGGGGGCGGACGGCTGCTCGCCCGGCGGGCCGCCGTGCGTCCACGGGGTCTCCTCGGGCTCCGGCAGCTCGGGCCCGCCGCGCTGGTCGTGCTCGAAGAGCGTCCAGCAGAGCCGGTCGCCCGGCTCCGGCACGGAACCCGGCTCCGGGTCGCCGCCGCGGCCCATCTTGTCCAGCAGCCGCAGCACCAGCAGGCGCGTACCGTCGTCCGCGGGCGCCGCCCCCGCCGACTCCTCGGCGCCGCGCCCGACGTACTGCGCGGACTGCGGCCTGCCGTCGAGCGAGCGGAACACGCGGGTGCCGGGCGCCAGGTGGGGGCTGTCCGCGGTGCGCACCGTGACCAGCGGGCGCGGCGCGGGGCGCTTGCCCTCGCTGTGCGCCATCACCACCTCCGTCACCTCCCCGCAGAACGCCTCGCCCGCGAGCCGCCGCACCGCCATCACCAGCGGGTCGTCCAGCGCCTCCTGCGCGTCCAGCCTGGCCTGCTCGCGCTCCCGCGCGGCCAGCTTCCGCGCGGAGGTCACCGCGTCGTCGAGCCGCGGCTGCGGCGGCTCGCCCGCGGCCACCCGGTCCCGGTGCCCGGTGAACGACCAGCGGTCCCTGGTCCACCGGTCCACGACATGGGCGCCCTCGGGCAGCGTGCACAGCAGGTCGAGGCCGCGCCAGACCGCGTCCCACGTCGGGCGGGTACGGCTCGCCACCAGCGCCCTGATCTCGTCCTCCGCAGCCGTGAGCCCGGCGAGCAGGGTGTCGGCGCGCACGCCGTCCTCCGCGGCGGCCAGCGCCGTACGCGCGCGGGCGTGGCGGTCGAGGGCGGGCGCCAGCAGATGGTTGTCGAACGCCGGGTCGGTGGCGGGCCCCGCGGGCGGGCACAGCAACTGGCCCGCCTTGTCACGGGCCAGCTCGGCGCGGCGCGCCGCCTCCGCGCCCGTGCTGCCCGCCGGGGGGCGCAACCAGCCGAGCAGCGCGCCCAGATGCTGGTCCTCAAGACCCGACTGCCCCGTGGCCCAGTGCCGCGCCAGCAGGTCCGTCATCGCCAGCAGCAGCGAGGACCCCGGCACCCGCGCGCGCTCCCCGTAGTGCGTCAGCCAGCGGCCCAGCAGCGGCAGCCTGGCCGGGGCCGGATACGGCTCGTCCGGGTCCTGCTCCGCCGTGCGGCGAAAGCGCGTGGAGCGGCCGAGCAGCCGTACGAAGCCGATGCCCGCCGCGCTCGGCACCACGATCTGCGGCGCGTCCGCGCACAGCTCCGCCTCGACCTTGACCCGCTTGCCGGTCTCCGGGTCCCGCTCGCTGCGCTCCGTCAGCTCCACATTGCCCGGGTCGTCGGCGAAGGACTCGATGTACGGCACCACGACGTCCGCGAGGTCGGCGAGGAACGCGAACCGCAGATCGCGATCGCGCGGCTGCGGCACGACGAGCAGCCGGGGCGCCGTACGCTCCGTGCCCACCAGCGCGCCCAGCGGCGCGCCCGTCTCGCCCGCGGTGGTCAGCGGCACGAACACCAGCGGCCTTGTGCTCAGATGCCGGTGCCTGACGGTGGCGATGGGCGTGGCGCGGCCCGAGTCGACCGCTTCGAGCCTCGCCAGATCGATGATCAGCGACACCCGGGCCCGCCTTCCCCGAGCGCCCCGCGCCGCCGTCCCCCGAGCGCGCCGGGCGGCGGGCACCCGCGCCGTGTGCGGCTCAGCATGCGGCGCCTCCCAGGGCCTCGGCGCGCAGCGCGGCGGCGCGGCGCAGCGCCGCCACCGCGGGGTCCGCCGGGTCGCCCGAGGCGCCGCGGGCCGCGGAGAGCACCGCGCCGACCGTGGCGAGCCCGCCGAGTTCGCCCCGCACGCCGCGGCCGAGCGCGGTCACCTCGCCCCCGGCGCCCGCCCGCTCCCGGCAGTGGAACGCCAGCTCGCACGCCGCGAGGCACTCGGGCGCGTACGACGCGGGGACCGCGGCGACCGCGGCGCGCAGCGCCCCCGGGTCCTGGTCCACGGCGAAGCACACCCCCTCGGGCAGCGCCGCCGCGATGTCCTCGACCCGGGTGAGCCTGGCGAGCTGCCGCCTGGTCACCGAGCGCTGCTTGCGGACGTCCACGGCGGCCGCCGTCGGCACGTTGGAGAAGTCGCGCGGGCAGACCAGCAGCACCGTGTGCGCCACCGGGGGCGCGGGGTCGAGCCGGGCCGCCACCGCTTCGAGCGCCAGGACGTACACCGCCGCCTGCCGGGCCGCCGCGCCCACCTTGGCCGGCTCGGCGAAGCCGTCGATCATCGGGAACGACTTGATCTCCACCACCGAGATCCCGCCGCCGGGGTCCACCACCACCGCGTCCGGTTCGAGGAACGCGGGCGTGCCCGCCACGTCGAGCGCCAGCATGGGGTGGTCGAGCAGCGTCCACGCGCGGATGCCCACCGCCTCGCGCAGCGCGAGCGCGGTGCGCGCGACCCGGCCCTCGGTGCCGGGCGCCGCGAGGTCGGGCCGCCGCACCTCGCCCCCGATCGGCTCGGGGGCGTCGGGAAGCAGGCGGGAGCGGACGAGCCTGACAAGCTCGGCGCCGCCGTCGGCCTTCACGCGGGCCTCGAACGCGTTGCCCCTGACGAACGCGAACTGCGACTGGCCGAAGCCCGAGGGCGCCCCGATCGCGCCCGCGAGCGCCGCCTTGTCCACCCCGGCGCCGTCGAGCAGCGCCCGCCGGTCGCAGCCGGGGTTGGCGGCGAGCGCCGCGAGGCGGCGGGCGTCGAGTGGCTGGGGCCTGGTGTCGGGGCCGCGCAGCTCAGCGAGCCGGTGCCGGAGCGCCGTCGCCTGCTTCGGCGGTGCGCCCTGTCGGCTCGTAGCGCTGCTTGCGCTGTCGGGGAATGCGTTCACCCGCCGCAGTCTGGCATCCGGCACCGACAACGCCGGAACGGGCCGCCCGCGCGCCGGGCCTCGCCCCGCCCGCGGGGCTGCTCGCGCGCCCCGGCGCGGCCGGGTTCGCCCTGCCCTGCGGGACCGCGGCGGGGCGGCGCAGGAGGAGGGCCTTGGCGTTGTCCACGAGCCGCAGCACCGGGCGGGTCAGCAGTAGCCCCACGCCCATGGTGGCGACCCCGGCGAGCGCGTCGAACAGATAGTGGTTGGCGGTGCCCATCACCACGAGCGTGGTGGTCAGCGGGTAGCCGACGGCGACCACGCGGGTCCAGGGGCCGCGGCCGTGCCGCCACAGCATCACACCGCACCACAGCGCCCAGCCGACGTGCAGGCTCGGCATCGCCGCGTACTGGTTGGTCATGCCGCCGAGGCCCTTGGGCGCGCTGGCGTCCCCGCCCCACCAGCCGTAGCCGCTGTACTGCGCCATGGTGTCGACGAAGCCGTGGCTCGCGGCGAGCAGCCGCGGCGGGCAGGTGGGCACCAGGGTGAAGCCGATGAGCCCGACGAACGTGGAGGTCAACAGCCAGGTGCGGGCCGCCCGGTAGTGCGCGGCGTGCGCGCGGAAGAGCCATACGGCGATCGCGGGCGTCACGATGTAGTGCAGCGAGGCGTACCAGAAGTCCGCGGGGAGCCCCAGCCAGATGTGCCGGGTGAAGAGCCGGTTGAGCGGGTGTTCGAGGTTGAGGTGGAGGAACTTCTCCGAGCGCAGGATGGACAGGCCGTGGCCGACGGCGCCGTCCGTGTCGCCGCGGGCCAGGACCCTGGCTATGGAGTACGCGGCGTACACCATGAGAATGACCGGCAGTTCGGTCCACCAGCGGAGCCGGCTGCCTGCGTTCGCCCCGGTGCCCGGCGCGTCGGTCTGCGGCATCCGTTCGGTCTCCCTACTTCCAACGTCGGCCGGTGACGTCCCTGCATCCGGTCGTGCCGTCCCACTTTACGGAGTACGGCACGGTTCCCCCCGGCCCACCCCCCTGTCCGGGAAGGACGCAACACGGGCCCCAGGGGTTGCGAGCGGAAACAGTGCGCGATGATGAGGGGGAAGACCGATGTCCGTACGGAGAAATTCCGCCCCTTCGCCGTATGCCCGCCCCCGCCGTGGCGCCCGGTTCACCGTCGCACCGCCCACGCGCCGCCCCGCCGGGCCGCGCCGCGGCGGGCGGGGCCGCGCGGGGCGGCCGGGGAGTGGAGTGCCATGGCCGCGCGTGTACTGCTGGTACGCCACGGGCAGACCGCGTGGTCGCTGTCGGGACAGCACACCGGGAGGACCGACGTGCCGCTGCTCGCGGAGGGCCGCGAGGGCGCCGGGCGCCTCGGCGAGCGGCTGTGCCGCGCGCCGTTCGACGGGCTGCCCGACGCCGAGGTGCGCACCAGCCCGCTGGCACGCGCGCGTGAGACGTGCGCCCTCGCCGGCTTCGGCGACCGCGCCACCGAATGGGACGCGCTCCTCGAATGGGACTACGGCGGCTACGAGGGCCTGACCCCCGCCGAGATCCAGCGCCGCGCGCCCGGCTGGCTGCTGTGGCGCGACGGCGCCCCCGGCGGCGAGGGTCCGGCCGACGTCACCGCGCGCGTGGACGGGGTGGTGGCGTGGGCGCGCGCCGCCCCGCGCGACGTGGTGCTCTTCGCGCACGGGCACGTGCTGCGGGCGGTGGCGGCCCGCTGGCTCGGCCTCGACCTGGCCTTCGGCGCCAGGATCAGACTCGACCCGGCCTCCCTCTCCCTCCTCGGCTGGGCCTACGGCGAGCCCGCCCTCGACACGTGGAACGACACCGGGCATCTGCGCTGAGCGGCGGCGCTCCGCGGGGGCGTACGCGCGCGTGCTGCCAGACGGCGTGCACGCGCGCGTGTAGGGGAGGCGGGCGTACACGCGTGTGCCCCGGCGTCGCGTGCCGGGGAGCGCGTGGGGCGTGCGTGCCGTGAGCCCCGGGGGGCGAGTGGTGCCCGAGCGCGCCCGGTTACCGACCGGAACCGGGGGATCTCGTTGCGTACCGGGGGCGCTCCACTTCCGTTGCGCGCCCCCGTCCACGCCCTCCCGGCGCGCTCCGTACGAGGCCGGAACGGGGCGCGGACCGGCGGTTTGGCTACAAACCGGATATCCCACGTGCCATTCGCCAGGGAGAGCCACCCCTCTCCGGCCCCGCGCCCCGTAGCCCACGGGGCTCGCGCGCGTTGGACACCACGGAACATGCGGGGCCGGAAACCAGGCGTTCCCGGCCCGGGACGACTCGATGGAGGAGGGTTCCGTGTTGAACGCTGCGAGGCACGGCAGCACGCCGCGTTTGCCACTCACCCCGGCCGCACGGGGCGCCGAGGACCGCGGCGACACGTGCGACCTGGTCACCGTCCCCGCGCGGCAGGGACTTGAGGCATTCGACATCCTCAGACGCGGCGGCGCCGAGGCGGTGGGGCCCGTACTGCACGACGGAAGCTGCGACACCCTCGGCTTCGTGGTGCCCCCCGGCACCGCGGACGCCTGGGACGTGCCGGGCAGCGCCTGCGCCGCCACCCTCGGCCGGGGCATCGCCGCGGGCTCCGCGCCCCCGGTCGCGGGCACCGGCTGGCTGCTCCCGCCGGGCGAGGCGTACGAGATGACCGACCCGGCCGTGCTGCGCGCGGCACTGGGCGAGGCCGCGCGGATGCTCGCCGCGGCCGACAACTGTAGTTAGGCCCGAAACCACGGGCCCGCCCCCCGCGCACAGCCTGTGGACAACTCGGGCCCCTCGCCCCGCGCCGTCGATAATGGCCGTATGGCGAGAGCGGCACGGGGCGGGAAGACGGCGAAGGGCACGGGAAAGGGGCACGGCACCAGGGCCGCGCGGGACGCGCAGTCGGCCGGGGACGGCGGGGCGCGGGGCGCGGCTGGCAGGCGCCCCGGCGCCAGGCGCGGCGCCGCCGGGACCGCGCAGGCCCGGGTCGCGGGCGGCACCGCCCGCCTCGTGCCCGACCCCGACCGCCCGCGCGCCTGGACGCTGCTGATCGACGAGGCCCCCCAGTCCCACGTCGACCTCGACGACCCCACCCGGCTCGACTTCGCCTACCAGCGCCGCATCGGCCACCTCATCGACCTCGCCGCCCCGCCCGGCGCCCCCCTGCGCGCCGTCCACCTCGGCGGCGGTGCCCTCACCCTCGCCCGCTACACGGCAGCCACCCGCCCCCGCTCCACCCAGCAGGCCATGGAGCACGACGCGGACCTCGTCGACTTCGTGCGCACCGCCCTCCCCCTCGACCCTGCGGCCCGCACCCGGGTCCGCCGGACCGACGCCCGCGCCGGGCTCGCCCGGGTGCCCGACGGCTGGGCCGACCTCGTCATCGCCGACGTCTTCGACGGCGCCCGCACCCCCGCGCACCTGACCACCGTCGAGTTCGTCACCGAGGTGCGCCGCGCCCTCGCCCCCGGCGGCCGCTACGTGGCCAACATCGCCGACGGACCGCCCCTGGCCCATCTGCGCGCCCAGATCGCCACCGCCGCCGCGGTCCTCCCGCACCTCGCCCTCGCCGCCGACCCCGCGGTCCTGCGCGGCAGACACTTCGGCAACGCGATACTCGCCGCCGCCGACACCCCGCTGCCCACCGCCGAGTTCACCCGCCGCTGCGCCACCGGGCCCACCCCCGCGCGCGTCCTGCACGGGCCCGAACTGCTCGCCTTCACCGGCGGCGCCGCCCCCGCGCACGACGCCACCGCCACCCCCTCGCCCGCACCGCCGCCCTCCGTCTTCCGCTGACCGGCCCCGCCGGCCGCCGAACTGCGCCCGCACAGGACCGAATTCGCCACCTCGCGGCCCATCCCGGATCGGCGCCCGGTGGCGTAACGTGCGCGCATGGCAAGTGTGCTCGTCGTCGAGGACGACCAGTTCGTGCGCTCGGCCCTCATCCGCCACCTCACGGCGCCCGACCCCGCCACCGGCCACACCGTACGCAGCGTCGGCACCGCGCTCGAAGCCCTGCGCGAGGTCGCCCACCACCCCTTCGACGTCGTCATCCTCGATCTGGGGCTGCCCGACCTCGACGGCTCGGAGGCGCTGAAGATGCTCCGCGGCATCACCGACGTCCCCGTCATCGTCGCCACCGCGCGCGACGACGAGAGCGAGATCGTCCGGCTCCTCAACGACGGCGCCGACGACTACCTCACCAAGCCGTTCTCCGCCGAGCACCTCTCCGCCCGTATCACCGCGGTGCTGCGCCGTGCGCGCGGCGGTGGCGCGTCCGGGCCCGAGCGCGTCATCGAGGCCGGCGGCCTCGCCATCGACCCGCTGCGCCGCGAGGCCGTCCTCGACGGCGCCCGACTCGACCTGACCAGGCGCGAGTTCGACCTGCTCACCTTCCTCGCCCGGCGGCCAGGCGTGGTGGTCTCCCGCAAGGACCTGCTCGCCGAGGTCTGGCAGCAGTCCTACGGGGACGACCAGACCATCGACGTCCACCTCTCCTGGCTGCGCCGCAAGCTCGGCGAGACCGCGGCCCGCCCCCGCTACCTGCACACCCTGCGCGGCGTCGGCGTCAAACTGGAGCCACCCCGATGAGATGGGCGCTGGTCAGGGTCTGCCTCGCCGTGACCGCCATGGTCGTCGTCGCCTTCGCCGTGCCGCTCGGCATGGTCATCGAGGAGACCGCCAGGGACCGCGCTGTGTCCGAGGCCGAGCGCAGGGCCGCCGCCGTCGCGCCCGCGCTCTCCCTCACCACCGACCGCGCCCAACTGGCCCGCGCCGTCGCCCTCGCCCAGGACGGCGGCCCCGGCGGCCGCATGGCCCTCCACCTCCCCCCGGCGCCAGGGCGCCGGGACACCGCCATCGGCACCGGGCGCGCCGCCCCCGGCCGGGTCGCCGCCGTCCGTGCCGCGCGCCGCACCGCCCTGGTCGGCGTGGCAGGCGGCAGCGCGCTGCTCCAGCCGAGCGCGTCGGCCTCCGGCGCGTTCGCGGTGGTCGAGGTGTTCGTGCCGTCCGGGGACATGGACCACGGCGTCGTCAGGGGCTGGCTCATGCTCAGCGGTGTCGCCGTCGCGCTCGTCCTCGGCTCCGCCGCCGTCGCCGACCGGCTCGGCGCCCGTATGGTCAGGCCCGCCTCGCGCCTGGTCGCGGCGGCCCACCAGCTCGGCCAGGGCCGCCTCGGCGCCCGGGTGCGGGTCGAGGGGCCCGCCGAACTGCGGCTCGCCGCCGTCGCGTTCAACTCCATGGCCGACCAGGTCGTACGGCTCCTCGCGGCCGAGCGTGAACGCGCCGCCGACCTCTCCCACCGGCTGCGTACCCCGCTCACCGTCCTCAGGCTGAACGCCGCGTCGCTCGGCGAGGGCCCCGCCGCCGAGCAGACCAGGGCCGCGGTCGAGCAGTTGGAGCGTGAGGTCGACACCATCATCCGCACCGCTCGCGAGGCCAAGCCGCAGACCGCCGCCGAGGGTCCTGACGGCGGCTGCGACGCGGCCGAGGTGATCAGGGAGCGCATGGCCTTCTGGTCCGCGCTCGCCGAGGACGAGGGCCGCCGCACCCTGGTCACCGGCGCGGAGGGGCCCCCGGTGCGGGTACCGGTGGCCCGCGCCGAGCTGGCCGCCGCGCTCGACGCCCTCCTCGGCAACGTGTTCCGGCACACCCCCCAGGGCACCGCGTTCACCGTGGACGTCGTCGGCGGCGAGGACGCGGTGACGGTGCTGGTCTCCGACGCGGGCCCCGGCATCGCCGACCCGCGCGCCGCGCTGGCCCGCGGCAGCGGGTCCAACCGCAACGGCTCCACCGGCCTCGGCCTCGACATCGCCAGGGGCCTCGCGGAGGGCGCCGGGGGCGACGTCCACATCGGCACCTCCCCACTCGGCGGCACGGAAATACGCATCCACATCCCACTCACACCCCCGACCCCGCCCCCACCACGGCGCCGCCGCCATCTCACTACCCGGTGACGGGGGAACTTCGTTGTAGGCGGGGACAGTTCCGTGCGGGTCCGGAGCAACTCCGTGGCCCACAAGGGAGGATCGGAAACGCGTCGGCGACAGCCGCCCCTCGTCCGGCAGGCCCCGCCCCCAAGCGGCCAAGACACCCCGCCCGAAGCGATGAACACGCCCCACCCGCAGCCACCAAGCCCCCGTGGCCGAAGGCAGCCGGTGCCCCTGGTCGGCCCCCGCCGTCCCTCCGCCGGTCGGCCCCCGCCGTCCGCCCGCCGGGTTGACGCGTGGAGCGCTGGGCCGGACACTCCTCCCCGGAGGGACAGTTCCCTCCGGTCTCGGCCTCCGGCACCGGTTCCCCGCTCGGAGCAAGCCGCCTGACGGGACGTCAGGCATCCGGCCGCAGACGCGCCGACCCGCATCGCGGCGGCGCCGCGCAGAAGAGGAGGTGAGTGGAGGCCGCAGGCTCACACCGTCGCTGAGAGCGCTCTCTCGCGCCCCGGCCGGGCCCCGGCAGCCGTACGGAACCGCGCAGACCGATCGGCCCTGTCCCCACGGCAGGCGGCCGACGACCAAGCCATACAGCACTCCCACCCCCCACCTCGAAAGGGAGACTCATGACGAGAAGCGTCTCACCGCGTACCGGTCGGCCAGGAGGCAGGCGGAGGGCGGTCCCCGTCGCCATCGGCGGCGCCCTGGTGATGCTCTTCAGCACGCTCCTCGGCCTTGTCGGAGCGGGCGGCAGCGCCTCCGCGGCCGTGCCGGGCCCGCCGGAGGGCTGGTCCACCGTCTTCTCCGACGACTTCGACGGCGCCTCGGGCAGCGGGCTCAACCGCGACGACTGGCTCTACGACCTCGGCACCGGCTACGACTACCCGGGGGCCGCGGCCAATTGGGGAACCGGCGAGATCGAGACCGCCACCGACTCCACGGGCAACGTGTACCAGGACGGGCAGAGCCACCTGGTGATCAAGGCGATCAGGGATGGCGCGGGCCAGTGGACCTCGGGGCGCATCGAGACCCAGCGCACCGACTTCGCCGCGCCTCCCGGCGGACAGCTCCAGATGAGCGCGTCCATCCAGCAGCCCAACCCCGAGAGCGGGCTCGGCTACTGGCCCGCGTTCTGGGCGATGGGCGGTGACGCCCGTCCCGTCGGCGCGACCAACTGGCCCGGTATCGGCGAGTTCGACATCATGGAGGACGTCAACGCGCTCAGCCAGCACTCCACCACCTTCCACTGCGACGTGTGGGCGGGTGAGTGTAACGACCCCGACGGCATCACCAGCGACCTCCAGGCGTGCGACGGCTGCCAGACCGGCTACCACACCTACTCCGCGATCATCGACCGTACCGACACCTCGGCCGAGCAACTGCGCTTCTACCTCGACGGCGACCTGACGTTCACCGTCAACGAGAACCAGGTCTCGGCCGCCGCCTGGCAGGCCGCGGTCGACCACGGCTTCATGGCCATCTTCGACCTCGCGATCGGCGGCTCGTACCCGGACAAGGTCTGCGGCTGCAACTCGGCCTCCCAGGCAGGGAGCATCACCTCGGGCGCGGCCATGAGCGTCGACTGGTTCGCGGTGTACCAGCAGGACGCGGCGGCGAGCAGCGGAAGCACCCACTGATCGGTAACCGGAACCGGTAACCGGCGCATCGCCGGTCCTTCGGCTGAGGTGATCGCAGGACCTGTCGCCGAGGTGCGGCCCCCGCTCACCGGGCGGGGGCCGCACCGTCAGCCCTGGCTCGCGGCCGCGAGCCCCGACATGCGGCCGCGGAGGGCGAGGTCGGAAACGGGCGCTACTTGCAGGGGCCTTGGTCCTCCCACGGCCCCCACGGACCGGTCGTTCCCGGGACCTCGTTCTGGCTCCACCACTTGGCGTGCCAGGTGTGGCCGCCGTACGTCACCGACTTGCCGCCGGTGTACGCGATGCCGGAGTTCCAGGCAGGCGCCTTGCAGGAGTCGCTCGCCGGGGGGTTCTTGGGCTTCCCGGTCTTCTTGGGCTCAAGCGGGGCGAGGGGCTTCTTCGGCTTCACCGGGTGCTGGTTCGTCCGGACACCGTTGGCGAACTCCACGCTGTACTTGGCGAATTCCCAGTCCTTCTGCGGCACGCTGCTGCAAACCCCCGAAGTGGTCTCGCCGCTGGGCGGGTTGCAGGGGCGGTCGCGGTTCAGGGACCAGAAGGTGTAGCGGGCCATCTTGTGCGACTTGGCGAAGTCCAGGACCGTACGGAAGGCCGACTGGGGGAACATCTCCCCCGAGTCGCTGCGGCCGTTCATGCCGGAGAAGCCCTCGTGTGCGTAGGCGGTGGCCTCGTCCCAGCCGAAGGTCTTGCGCAGCACGCCGTTGAACGCGGTGAGCGCGGCGGTCTGCGCGGAGGCGCCGTTGAACCCGCCGTCGAACGGCATGATGGAGAAGTTGTCGGGCGTGAAGCCCTGCTTCTTGGCCTCGTTGAGCATCTGCTGGCCGAACCATCCGGTGCCGGTCGGGGTGGCCGCCGTGGTCACGGAGATGTAAAGACCCGGGTTGTTCCTCTGGAGGATCTTGGCCGCGCCGATCTCGTTGTGGATCGCCTTCGCGTTCTCGTACTCGGGCTCTTCGAGGTCGAAGTCGACGGCGTGCAGCCCGTAGCGGCTGACCACCTTCTGGTAGGCGGCGGCGGTGGCCTCGGGGGTGGCGCATGTCTCGCCGAGCTTGGTGCCGCCGTAGCCGCCGAAGGACACCGACACATCTCCGCCCTTGACGCGCAGGCCGTAGATGATTTCGCCGATGGCGTTGTCGGATTCTAGGGACATGGCGCCGTCCCAGGTGGGCGTGCAGCCGTTTCCGGCCAGGATGAAAGCGAGCTGGAACGCCTTGAGCCCGCTGGCGTCCATGATGGTTTTCGCGTCGGGTGGATTGTTGCTCAGTGGCATCAGATACGGCGCTGCCGCGTACCAGCGGTTCGGCAGCTTGGAGCTTGCGCTGGCGGTTGTGGCGATGCCGCCGTCCCCCGTGTCGGCGTTCACCACATAGGTGGTGACGCCGGCGGTGGCCAGCGCCAGTGCGGCGAGGCCGGTGAGAAGGGAACGCAGACGGGTCATGTCCATGTCTCCCGGATGGGCGTAAAGGGAGCCACATCATCCGAGCGGCTTCCGACCCGGTCAATGGCTCACGGGCGCGGCACTTTTCATGCCCCACAAATTGCCCACCAGGGGCCGCGGTGCTGCTTTTTGCCACTTCCGGTCCCCCGGCTCGTGCTCGCCCCGGACCGCGGGACCCGCACGTCGAGCCGGGGTTGAGCGCCTTGATGCAGCCCTGGCGGGGCGTGGGCCGATTTTTCGCGGGGGGCAACAACCGCCGGTCCACGGCCCGTTCATCCGGAAACGGTTCAACGGGCCGCAATAAGCGTGAGGTGCGAGGGCGGCCGGACGGGGGCGAATCGGCCGACCGTGCCCCCTCTCCTGTCACTAATTGCACCGGCACAAATTGCGCACCGCCCGGCAGGAGGTGCCGCGGGCGGCTGGAAAGAAGACGGACGACGAGCGGGGGAGCGGGGTGCCGTGTGCCCGCAGAGGTCCGGCAGAAGACCCCTACAACTGCCGCCCGAGCGCCGCCGCATGGCGTTGCATCACCGGGGCGACACGGTCGCGGAGTTCGTCGACCGTGATGCGGGAGCTTGAGGCGCTGACCGAGATGGCGGCCACCAGGTGGCCGGCCGGGTCCTTGACCGGTACGGCGATGGAGAGCAGCCCGATCTCCAGCTCCTCGGAGTTGATCGCCATGCCCGCGGCCAGTACTGCCAGGACACGGTCTTCCACCGCGGCGGCCGTGGTGGGGGTGCCCGGGGTGCGTGCGGGAAACGGGGCGGCGGCGAGGTAGTCGGCCAACTCGGCCGCGTCCAGGGCGCCGAGCAGGATCTGCCCGGTGGCGGAGGCGTAGAGGGGAAGCCGGGCGCCGACCCGGATGCCGTTGTCGATGAGCCGGGTGCCCTCGCTGCGCGCGACGAACAGCGACTCGTCGTCGTGCCGCACGGCGATCGAGGCGGACTCGTCGGTCGCGTCGCGGATGGCGGCCAGGTGCGGCTGCGCGAGTTGGGGAAGCGCCGCCGACTCGGTGTAGGTGGCGCCGATGCGCAGCACGCGGGGCGTGGGCGCGAAGAACTTCCCGTCGAAGGTGACGTAGCCGAGCTCGGCGAGCGTGTTCAGACAGCGGCGGGCCGTCGCCCGGCTCAGCCCGGTGGCCCGGGAGGCGTCGCTGATGGCGAGCCGGGGAGCGCCCTCGCCGAATGCTTCGAGGACCGCGAGCCCCTTGGCGAGCCCCGCCATTCCTTCGACGGCCATGCGGCCCTCCCTCTTGACAGACCTGACTGTCGGCAAATGTACTGCCCACATGTTCGGATAACGAGCACATGTTCGCAAAACGAACGACAGTTGTCAAGCACTGCTGGAGGTGCATGCATGAGCGCACGCAACGCGGGGGCGGGTGCTGCGGCGTCGGCCGGGATCGCGGAGCGTAGCTGGCCCGAGTCCCTGACCGAGGTGCCGTACTGGGTCTTCCAGGACGAGGACGTCTACCGGGCCGAGCAGGAGCGGATCTTCCACGGTCCGATGTGGAGCTATCTCTGCCTGGAGGCCGAGCTGGCCGCCCCCGGCGACTTCTGCGCCACCTTCATCGGCGAGCAGCCGGTGCTCGTGACCCGCGACCACGACGGCCAGATCTACGCCTTCGAGAACCGGTGCGCCCACCGCGGCTCGCTGATCGCCATGGAGCACTACGGCCACACCAAGGACTTCACCTGCGTCTACCACGCCTGGACCTACAACCTCCAGGGCGACCTCACCGGCGTCGCCTTCGAGGAGGGCATCAACGGCAAGGGCGGGATGTCGCCGGAGTTCTGCAAGGCCGCCCACAGCCCCCGGCGGCTGCGCCTTGCCACCGTCCACGGCCTGGTCTTCGGCAGCCTGGACAACGACGTGCCGGAGATCGAGGAGTACCTCGGCCAGGAGATCCTCGACCGTATCGAGCGGGTGCTCGGCGGCCGTAAGCCCGTTGTGCTCGGCCGGGTGACCCAGAGCCTGCCGAACAACTGGAAGCTCTACATGGAGAACGTCAAGGACTCCTACCACGCCAGCATCCTGCACCTGTTCTTCACCACCTTCGGGCTCAACAAGCTGAACCAGAAGGGCGGCATCATCGTCTCGGAGAACGGCGCCCACCATGTGAGCTGGTCGGCGATCGACCGGGAGGCGGAGAGCGGGGAGCACTACAAGGACCAGAAGATCCGCTCCGACTCCGCGTACCAGTTGGAGGACCCGTCGCTGGTCGACGGCTTCAGCGAGGTCGGGGACGACATCACGTTGCAGATCCTCTCGGTCTCGCCCGGCTTCGTGCTCCAGCAGATCCAGAACTCCGTCGCCGTACGCCAGGTGCTCCCCACCGGGGTCGACTCCACCGACCTGCACTGGACCTACCTCGGCTTCGAGGACGACACCGAGGACCGGCAACTGGTCCGCCTCAAGCAGTCCAACCTGGTCGGCCCGGCCGGGTACGTCTCCATGGAGGACGGCGCCATCGGCGGCTTCGTGCAGCGCGGCATCGCCGGGGCGAGCCGGGAGTTCGCGACCCTCCAGATGGGCGGCGACCGGGCGGTCTCCAGCGAGAGCCGGGTGACGGAGGCTTCGATCCGCGGCTTCTGGAAGGTCTACCGCGAGACCCTGGGCTTCGCCGCCGCCGCCGACGACGACGCGGACGGGGGAGCGCGGGCATGACCGACGCACACGGCCTGATCGGCCGGGCCCAGGGGCACTACGTACGCGCCATCGACGACGGCCCGATCGAGGACTGGCCCGACTTCTTCACCGCCGACGCCTTCTACAAGGTCACCACGGCGGACAACCACAGGCGCGGCCTTCCGGCCGGGATCATCTGGGCGAACAACAGGGCGATGCTCAAGGACCGGGTCTCCGCGCTGAAGGAGGCCAACATCTACGAGCCGCACGCCTACCGGCACATACTCGGCCAGCCCGCGGTGCTGGAGGAGAGCGGCACCGGCGCGACCAGCGAGACCTCGTTCCTGGTCGTCCGCATCACGGGCAACGGCCCCACCGACGTGTTCGCCACCGGCCGCTACCTCGACGAGTACGTCTTCGACGACGGCAGGGCCCTGCTCAGGAAGCGGATCGTGGTCTGCGACAGCTCCCGCGTCGACACCCTGCTGGTGCTGCCGCTGTGACCGGGACGCCCAGACTGCTCCTCACCACCGGCGACCCGAACGGGATCGGGCCTGAGATCGCGCTCGCGGCCGTCGCAGAACTCGGCGACAGGGCACCGGTCGTGGTGGGCGACCGCCCCGTACTCGAACCGTACGCAGAGCGCGCGGGCCTCGTGCTGCGCACGGCGCGGCCCGGCGTACCCGCCGAGCGCGGCCGGTGCGACCTCGTCGACGTCGGCGCGCTCGCCCCCGGCGACCTCGCGGTCGGTCAGGTCACCGCGCCCGCCGGAGCCGCCACCCTCGCGTACACCGCCGCGGCGGTACGGCTGGCGAGGGACGGCGGCTACGCCGGTGTGGTCGCCTGCCCGCACTCCGAGACGGCCGTCCACCGGGCCGGGATCGCCTTCGCCGGATATCCGCCGCTGATCGCCGAGCTGACCGGCACCCCGCCGGAGAAGGTGTTCCTGATGCTGGTCGGCGCGGGTCTGCGCATCGCGCACGTCACCCTGCACGAGCGTCTTGCCGACGCGCTTGCCAGGCTCACCCCCGAACTGGTCACCAACGCAGGGCTCGCGCTCCACGGCGCGCTGCGGGCCGCGGGCGTCGCCGCACCCCGCATCGGCGTCTTCGGCATCAATCCGCACGCCGGAGAGGACGGCCTGTTCGGCGACGACGACAGGCTGGTCACCGAGCGCGCGGTGGCCGCCCTGCGCCGGCTCGGCGTCCGTGCCGAGGGCCCGGTCGGGGCCGACATCCTGCTCGGCGGCGCCCGCGACCACGACGCCTACCTGGCGATGTACCACGACCAGGGGCACATCCCGGTCAAGGCCCTGGCGGGACGTGCCGCGGCCGCGGTCACCATCGGCGCCGGGGCGCCGTTCGCCAGCGTGGGCCACGGTCCCGCCTTCGATATCGCGGGGCAGGGCAGTGCCGACCCGGGCGCCGTGCTCGCCGCCCTCAGGCTGCTCGACCCGACCGTCCAGGAGGGCTGAGATGACGTTCACCATCAGTGTCCGCGGCTCCGACGTCGCCTTCGGCTGCGAGCCGGGACAGAACGTCCTGGACGCGGCCGAGGCGGCCGGCTGGGCGATCCCGTACTCCTGCCGCAAGGGCGTGTGCGACACCTGCCTCGGGTCGGTGACCGCGGGACCGCTCGACCTGCCGGGCAGCGGCCCCGTACGCGGCCCTGCCGAGGTCCGGCTCTGCCGGGCGCTGCCGACCGGCGACCTGGAGATCGCGCCGCGCCGGATCGCGGCACGGACCCCGCCGGTACGCAAGCGGCTGACCACGACGGTGTACCGGCGCCGCCGGGTCGCCCCCGGCGTCACCGTTCTCGACCTGCGCTACCCCATCGGCCGCAGGACGCCGTTCCGGGCGGGCCAGTTCCTCGACGTCATCCTCGACGACGGGGACACCCGGGCGTACTCGCTGGCCAACGCGCCCCAGCACAACGACCTCGCCCAGTTGCACGTCCGGCATGAACCCGGCGGCGTCTTCTCGGCGCGGGTCCTGCAACAACTGGAGTTCCACGACACCGTGGAGATAGAGGCGCCCTTCGGCGAGTTCTTCGTCGAGGACGGCGAAGGGCCGCTCCTGCTGCTCGCCACCGGCACCGGGTTCGCACCCATGCGGTCGATCATCCTCGACCACATCGCCCGGCGGCTGACCCGCCCGGTCCACCTGTACTGGGGCGCCCGCACCCTCGACGACCTCTACGCCCGCGCCACCCTGCGCGCCTGGACCCTGCGCCACCCGTGGTTCCGCTTCACCCCCGTCCTCTCCCGGCCGCACCCCGGCTGGGAGGGCGCCACCGGCTGGGTGCAGGCCGCGGTGCTCAGGGACCACCCCGACCTGGGCGGCCACCACGTCTACGCCTGCGGCAGTGCGGCGATGACCAGGGCCGCCGCCGAGGAACTGGCACGCGAGCGCGGTGTCGCCCCCGACCGGTTCCACTCCGACGCGTTCGTCTCGGCCGTGGGAGCCCTCGCCGGCGTCGAGTAACCCTTCCCCCTGTGAGGTGCACCATGTCCGACACCGCTTCGTCCCCGACCCCCGCCCTGTCCGACCCACAGGACCCGCTCAAACTCCCCGGCTTCATCGACCGACGCCGCCCCGGCGGATTCCAACTGCGCACCATGCTGCTGTGCGGACTCGTCATGCTGCTCGACGGGTTCGACACCCAGGCCATCAACTACATGGCCCCCGCGATCACCCGGGATTGGGACATGTCCAAGGGCACCATGTCCACGATCTTCTCGGCCGCACTCGTCGGCCTGATGATCGGCTATCTGCTGCTGGCTCCGCTCTCCGACAAGTTCGGCCACAAGCGGCTCGTCCTCGCGGGCGTCGCGGTCTTCTCGCTCTCGACGCTCGCCTCGGTATGGGTGCAGACCCCCGACCAGCTCATGGCCATGCGGGTGATCACCGGAATCGGTCTCGGCGCCGCCACGCCGAGCACCATCGCGCTCACCGCCGAGTACAGCCCCAAGCGGCTGCGGGCGAGCCTGGTCCTGGCGATCTACTGCGGTTTCTCCCTCGGGTTCGTGGTCGCCAACTACGCCGCCGACTGGCTCATCCCCGCCCACGGCTGGCGCTCGGTCTTCGCGGCCGGGGCCGTGCTGCCCCTCGCCCTGCTCCTCGTACTGTTCTGGCAACTGCCCGAGTCGATCTCCTACATGCTGCGCCGCGGGGAGAACGCCAAGGCGTACGCCCTGTGCCGCCGGATCGACCGGACCCTTCCCGAGACGGCCGGGGCACGGGTCGAGGCGGAGAGCGCCAACCCCGCCAAGCGGGTCAGGGTCACCGAACTCCTCACCGGCCACCGGCTGCTCGGCACCCTCCTGCTGTGGGCCGTGTTCGCGATCAACCTGGCGATGTTCTACGGCCTCCAGAGCTGGATGCCGAGCATCCTCGCCGACCGCGGCTACTCCGCGGGCACCCTGGCGACTGCCGCGTCCATGACGACCATCGGCGGCATCGCGATCGCCTTCGTGGTCGGGCCCGCCATGGACCGGCTGGGCGCGTACGGCTCCCTGGGCACGCTCTACCTCGCCGGCTGCGGCTTTCTGATCCTCATGGGCCTGGCGCTCGGCTCGCCGGTCTGGGTGGTCCTGGCGACGATCTTCCTGGTCGGCTGCGCCGTCAGCGGCGGCCAGAAGAGCGTCATCGCACTCGCCGCCGCCTTCTACCCCGAGGAAGTGCGCTCCACCGGCGTCGGCTGGGCCCTCGGCGTCGGCCGCGTCGGCGGCATCGTGGGACCGATGATCGTCGGCGGCATGCTGGCCGACGGCGTGGGCCACGAGCAGGTGTTCCTGATCCTCGCGGCCCCCACCGCGCTGTGCGGTCTGATCGTCCTGTACCTCGGACACCGCGCGAAGCAGCTCCGGACGGCCTGAGCCCGGCGAGCGGCACCGCGGGGGCGTTCACGCCTCCCCTCGCGCCGGGCGGGGGTGCGCGAGTGTGCGGGGTGCGCGCCCGCTCCGGCGTCCGAAAACGGACCCTGTGGGGACATGCGGGACGTTGCCGTGCAAAATGGAGCCGTCCTCGGCGTCCTCGGCGTGGCGCGCCGTACCCCTCAGGCGGGAGCCCCATGAGCAGCAGGTATCGGCGGCGGTACGGGCGCAGGGGCGCGGCGGCCCTCGTCGCACTCGCGGCGCTCGCCACCGCGTGCGGCGGCCACGGCGCCACGGCGGACGGCGACGGGCAGGGCGCGGAACGGGCCCGTGTCGCGGGCGGCTTCGCCCCCTTCGTCGACACCACCCTGACCCCGCCGTTCGACCTGGAGTCCGCCGGGGAGCAAACCGGGGTGAAGCACTACACCCTCGCCTTCGTCACCGCGGAGGACGACGGTGGCCACGGCGAGAAGAGCGGCGCGGACGGCCCGGACGGCGGGGACGGCCCGGACGGCTCGGACGGCGGGGACGGCGCCGCCTCCTGCCACCCCACGTGGGGCGGCGAGGACGGCCTCACCACCAACGCCGTGGCCCGCGCGGTCCGCGGCTTCCGGGACGCGGGCGGCGACGTACGGGTCTCCTTCGGCGGCCAGAGCGGCACCGAACTCGCCATCCCCTGCCGCACCACCGCCGCCCTCACCGACGCCTACACCCGGGTACTCGACGCGCTCCACACCCGGCGCGCCGACTTCGACGTCGAGCAGGGCGCCCTCACCGACACCGCCTCCGTCACCCGCAGGAACGAGGCGCTCGCCGCCCTCCAGAAGCAGCGGCCGGGACTTGAGGTGTCCTACACCCTGCCGGTGATGCCCGAGGGGCTGACCGCCCCCGGCGCCGCCCTGCTGCGGGACGCCGCGCGGCACGGCGTCAAGGTCGCCCGGGTCAACATCATGGCGATGGACTACGGGCCCGACTACCGCGGCGACATGGGCCGTTACGCCGAGCGTGCCGCCACCGCCGCGCACGGCCAGATCGCCGCCGCGCTCGGCCTCGACGCCACCGCCGCCTGGCACACCCTCGCCGTCACCCCCATGATCGGCGCCAACGACGTCAGCGGCGAGGTCTTCACCCCCGCCGACGCCACCCACCTCGCCGGCTTCGCGGCGGACCGTGGCATCGGCGAACTCTCCCTGTGGTCGGCGGCCAGGGACCGCCCCTGCCCCGACGGCACGAGCGGCCACGCCCACCCGGACTGCTCCTCCGTGGACCAGCGGCCGGGAGACTTCCAACGGGCCCTCGGCGCGGCCCACTGAGCCACGCCGAGGACGTCCCACACGACGCCCCGCCCCCTGGGGTCTTTCGTTTGGATCATGGCGGGCTCGCGGGCCCCGGCACCGCACTCCCCCAGCCTTCGGCCGGGAGGTACCCCCACGCCGCGTTGTCGTCACTCGCCGACTCCCCCACGCTCGGCTTCGCTCCCGCGGGGGCACCCCCATCGCGTCGACTCCCTCCTCCGCCTTGCGATGTACGGCACCGGACCCCGCTCCCTGATCCACCCTGACCCAAACGAAAGACCCTGGGCGCCCCGGGAGAGGAGGTCAGCCCGCCCGGCCGAGCACGGGCGGCTCGGCGGGGAGCTGCCCGGTGCGGGCGATGCCCGCGTACCAGTGGGCGCTCGCCTTCGGGGTGCGCGCCTGGGTCGCGTAGTCCACGTAGACCGCGCCGAAACGCTTCGAATAGCCCCACGCCCACTCGAAGTTGTCCATCAGCGACCACAGGAAGTAGCCACCGACGTCCGCCCCGTCGCTGACGGCGCGGTGCACCGCCGCGAGATGCGCGTGCAGGTAGGCGATCCGCTCCGGGTCGAGCACCTGCCCGTCGGTCTCCGGCTTGTCGTCGTACGCCGCGCCGTTCTCGGTGACGAAGAGCTGGAGGTCGGGCCGGAGCCTGCTGTACGTGGTGATCAGGTCGTACAGGCCCGTGGGGTCGATCGTCCAGCCCATCACGGTGCGCTCGCCCGGCGGCTGGTGGAACGCGATGTCGTCCGCCGCGGGCCACGGCGAGTGCTCGCCGCCGCCGTGCGCGTCGGCCCGGGGGCCCTTCGGGCCCCCGCCCGCCGCCGACACCACCACGGGCGTGTAGTAGTTGAGGCCCAGCCAGTCGATCGGCTGGTTGATGGCCTTCAGGTCGCCGTCCCTGACGAAGGACCAGTCGGTGAGCGCGGCCGTGTCGCTCAGCAGCGTCTCGGGGTAGGCGCCCTGGAGCAGCGGCCCATGGAAGACGCCGTTGGCCAGGTGGTCGATCCTGCGGCGCGCGTCCAGGTCGGCGGGCGAGTCCGTCAGGGCCCTGATCACCTGGGAGTTGAGGCTCACCGCGAGCTGCGCGCGGGACGGCAGCACCTGCCGCAGCGCCGAAGTGCCCAGCCCGTGCGCCAGGTTGAGGTGGTGCGCGGCCCGCAGCGCCGCCGCGGGGTCGGTACGGCCCGGCGCGTGCACCCCGGAGGAGTAGCCGAGGAACGCCGCGCACCAGGGCTCGTTGACGGTGGCCCAGCGCACCACGCGGTCCCCGAGTGCGCGGCCCACCATGTCCGCGTACTCGGCGAACCGGTACGCGGTCTCCCGCTCGGGCCAGCCGCCCGCGTCCTCCAGCTCCTGGGGCAGGTCCCAGTGGTAGAGGGTGACCACGGGCTCGATGCCGTGGGTGAGCAGCTCGTCGACGAGGCGCCGGTAGAAGTCGAGGCCGCGCTGCACCGCGGGCCCGCGCCCGGTGGGCTGCACCCGGGACCAGGACACCGAGAAGCGGTACGCCGCGAGGTCGAGCCCGGCCATCATCGCCACGTCGTCCCGGTAGCGGTGGTAGTGGTCCACGGCGACGTCGCCGTTCTCGTCGAACGCGACCTTGCCCGGGGTGTGGCTGAAGGTGTCCCAGATGGAGGGAGTGCGGCCGTCTTCCCGCACCGCTCCCTCGATCTGGTACGAGGAGGTGGCCGCGCCCCAGAGGAAGCCGGGCGGGAAGGTTACGGATTCTGGCATGGAAGCGCTCCCATGATGTGGAGGTAGAGGCGAGGACGGATGGGTGGGGTGCCGAGGGCGCCGGGCTGCCCCGGCGCACGTGCCCGGGGCAGCCCGCCGCGGGCCGCCGCCGGGGATCGGCCGGGGCGGCCGACGGGGGGACAGCGGCCCGCGGACACGGCAGGTGCCGCACGGGAGGGTGCGGACCTCCTCGTCCGCGGGCCTGGACGCGACGGCCGGGTCAGCCCTTCACGGCGCCCTGCATGATGCCGCCGACGATCTGCTTGCCGAAGAGGGCGAAAGCGACCAGCAACGGAAGTGTGCCCAGGAGGGCGCCCGCCATAATCACCGACTGGTCGGGGATGTAACCGGTGCCGAGCTGGTTCAGGGCCACCTGGACCGTCGGGTTCTCCTGGTTCAGCGCGATGATCGGCCACAGGAAGTCGTTCCACGCCATCACGAACGTCAGCAGCCCGAGCACGGCCATCGCGGGGCGCGCGGCGGGGAACACCACGTGCCAGACGGTCCTGATGCTGCTCGCGCCGTCCACCCTGGCGGCCTCGATCAGCTCCGTCGGCAGCGCCTGCACCAGGTACTGCCGCATGAAGAACACGCCGAACGCGGTGACGAACGTCGGCAGGATGACCGCCTGGAGCTGGTTGGACCAGTGCAGGTCGGCCATCCACAGGTACAGCGGCACGATGCCGAGCTGTGGCGGCACCATCATCGTGCCGACCGTGACCAGCATCAGCAGCCTGCTGCCCCGGAAGCGCAGCTTGGCGAACGCGTACCCGGCGATCGTGGAGAAGAGCACCGTGCCGACGGTGATGCTGCCCGCGACGATGATCGAGTTGAGCATCGCCTTGCCGAGACCGCCCTGGTTCCACGCGGTCTCCATGTTCTTGAAGAGGTTGCCGCCGAACCACAGTGGTGGCGGCGTCTGGGACAGCCGCTGGTTGGTGCGCGAGGACGCGACGAACGTCCACACCAGCGGCAGCAGCGACACCACCGTGAAGACCGTGAGCACCGTGTAGGTGAGCGGGCCCGCGTGCAACTGCTTGCCGGCCTTCGGCGCGAAGCTGCGCCCCTTCGCGGGCGGTACGGGCGCCGGGGGCCGCCCGACGGTGGTGACGGCCGCCGAACCCTCGGGCGGGGCCGTGGCCCCGGATGTGTGCGGCATCAGCTCTTCCTCAGACGTCGGACGACCAGCATGTTGACGGCGCCAATCAGCAGGAGGATCAGGAACATCGACCAGGCGATGGCGGACGCCTTGCCCAGGTTGCCGACGATCCACCCCTGGTCGTACATGTACAGGCCCAGCGTCTGGAACTGGTGGGAGGCGCCGCCCTTGGAGCCCGAGGCGCCGCCGAACAGCAGCGGCTCACCGAAGAGCTGGGTCGCGCCGATGGTGGAGACCACCACCGTGAACAGGATCGTCGGCCGCAGCATCGGGATCGTCACATGCCGGAACTGCTCCCAGCGCGAGGCCCCGTCGAGCGCGGCGGACTCGTACAGGTCGGCGGGGACTGCCTGCATCGCCGCCAGGTAGATCAGCGCGTTGTACCCCGTCCAGCGCCAGATGACGATCGAGGACACGGCGAACTTCGAACCCCAGCCCGACTCGCGCCAGTTGACGGGATCGACGCCGATGAAGTGCAGCAGCCAGTTGATCATGCCGCCGTCCCACTGGTACAGCAGCGTGAAGACCAGGGTCGCCGCCGCCACCGAGGTGGCGTAGGGCGCCAGCATGGTCACCCGCCAGAACAGCGAGGCCCGCAGCTTGTAGTTGAGCAGGTGCGCCACGCCGAGCGCCATCAGCAGTTGCGGCACGGTGGAGATGACGCCGATGAGGAGCGTGTTCTTCAGCGCGGTATAGAAGAAGTCGCTCTGGAAGAGGTTGGTGTAGTTGTCGAGCCCGGTCCACTGCTGGTGGTCGAGGTCGGACAACTGCACCGTGTGCAGCGACGACCAGGCCGTGTAGATCAGCGGAAAGAGCCCGAAGGCCCCGAAGAACAGGAAGAACGGGGCGATGAACGTGTACGGGCTCGACTTCTGGTCCCAGCGGGAGAGCCGGGTGCGCCAGCCGCCCGGCTTCCGGCGCCCGGACGCGGCCGGGGCCGCGCCCCCCTCGGGAGAGGGCGGCGCGGCGGCGGTGTGCTCGGTGGTGTCGGATGACATCGTCACTCGCCCAACACGTCCTTGATCTCCTTGGTGGCGGCCTCCCAGCCCTGTGCCGGGGACTTGCCCTGCTGCTCCACCTGGAGAACGCCGATGTCCGTGATGGCCGACCCGATCTGCTGGTCCTTGAGACCGAAGTCGGCGACCGGGGTGTTCTTCGCCGCGTCACTGAAGATCTGTGCGAGCGGCGCGTCGCTGAAGTACGTGGCCGTGTCCGGGCTCACCTTGAGGTTCGTGTACGCCGCGGGCGTCGACGGGAAGCTGGCCTGCTTGGCGAAGACCTTCGCCTGCTGCTCGGGCGCGGTCAGCCAGACGGCGAGCTTGGTCGCCTCGTCCTTGTTCTTGCCCTGGGTGGGGACGCCGAGGAACGAGCCGCCCCAGTTGGCCGCGGTGGGGGCCGCCGCGACGTCCCACTGGCCCTTGCCGGAGCCGCCGCCGTTCTCCAGGATCTGGCCGAGCATCCAGGGCGGGCAGGAGACCGTGGCGAACTTGCTGTTCGCGATGGCCTGGTTCCACGGGGTGTCGAACTGCTTCAGCTTCGCCGACATGTTGCTGGTGGCGACGTCCATCGCCGCGTTCCAGGCGGCCTTGCGGCCCTTGCTCTCCTCGTAGACGGGCTTGTCGCCGTCGTAGTAGCGCTCCTTGGAGCCCGACATCACGGCGTTGTACACACCCTGGGCGCTGTCCACGAACTTGGTGCCGCTCGGCGCCTTCTTCATGTACTGCTTGCCGAGGTCGACGTACTTGCCCCAGTCGCCCTTCCAGAGCTTCGCCAACTCGTCGCGGTCCGTGGGCAGTCCGGCCTTCTTGAAGAGGTCCTTGCGGTAACACAGGCCCATCGGGCCGATGTCGGTGCCCAGCCCGATCGTCTTGCCGTCGTCGGTCGTGGCCTGCTTCCACTTCCAGTCAAGCCAGCCGGACTCGTCCACGCCCTTGGCCTTGCCCAGGTCCTCGAACTTGTCGGCCTGGGTCCTCACGACCTCGCTGACATTGGCGATCTCGATGGCCTGGATGTCGTCGGCGCCGCTTCCCGCCTGCAGCCTGGTGAGCATCTTGGGGTAGTACACGTCGCTGCGCTCCGTCACATTCTCCTTGATGGAGATGTCGGGGTGCAGTTTCATGTACTCGTCGTAGAGTCCGGCCTGCTTGTAGCCGAAAACGCCGTAGGTGCCGACCGTGAGGGTGATCTTGCCATGGGCGTTGCCACCGCCCGAAGCGTCCGTCGAACCGCTGTCCGAGTCCTCGGAGCATCCGGCGAGCAGTCCCGTCGCGAGCGCGGCGACGGCCGCGAAAGCCACCAGACGGCGGGACCCGCGGGTTCTCGTGCGCATTGCGTCCTCCTGTTGCCCCTGACGTGCCGCCCCCGGCCAACTGCGCTGTTGAGCCTGTCGGTGACACCGTGCGGCGGCTCGGGCGGTGAACGTGCGGGATGTGTAAGTGCCAGGTAGTGTGGGAGCGCTCCCACATGTGATGAGTTGAAGACTCGCGGGTCTGGTCGGGGGTGTCAAGGGACCGGACATTCAGATATGTCTTCAGTTATCGGGCCGTTAGATACGGGGCGGGCGCGGGATGGCCGAATAGGGGCTTGTGGGAGTGTGGGGCGGAGGCGGGCGCGCCACCGCGCGCCGTGTCCCGGCCGGTACGCGGGCGTACGGGCGGTGCGGCACCGCGCGCCCCGGGCGCCGGCGGCGGGACGTGCGGGCGGCCGAACGGGGTGCGCCGGGGGAGTGGGCGGTGACCCGCGGGGGCGGGGCACGGGGCGCCGGGCAGGAACGTGGCGTGAACCAGGCTGTTAGATTCCTGGCCGGTAGTGGTGTGACGGGAGGCAGGCGATGGCGGGCCACGGAACGCGGGGCCGGAGCGGCGGACGGCCGACTCTGGAGGAGGTCGCCGCGCGCGCGGGCGTGGGCCGCGGCACGGTGTCGCGGGTGATCAACGGCTCGCCGCGGGTCAGCGAGGCCACCAGGGCGGCGGTCGAGGCGGCCGTCGCGGAACTGGGCTACGTCCCCAACACGGCGGCCCGCGCGCTGGCCGCCAACCGCACGGACGCCATCGCGCTCGTGGTGCCGGAGCCCGAGACCAGGTTCTTCGCCGAGCCGTACTTCTCCGGCATGCTGCGCGGCGTCGGCGCGGAGATCACCGACACCGAGATGCAGCTCCTGCTGACCTTCGCGGGCAGTGCGAGGGAGCGGCAGCGGCTCGCCCAGTACCTCGCCGCGCACCGCGTCGACGGGGTGCTGCTGGTCTCCGTCCACGCCGGTGACCCGCTGCCCGACCTCCTCGCCCAGCTTGAGATACCCACGGTGATCAGCGGGCCCAGGTCGGCGGACGAGACGCTGCCGTCCGTGGACTCCGACAACTTCGCCGGGGCGCGCAGTGCCGTCACCCATCTGCTGGAGCGCGGCCGCCGCACCATCGCGCACATCGCGGGCAGGTCCGACGTGTACGGCGCCCAGCAGCGCGTCGGCGGCTACCGCGCGGCGCTGGAGGAACACGGCATCGAGGAGGACGGCCGTCTCGTCCTGTCCGGCGACTTCACCGAGGAGGGCGGACGGCGCGCGATGGCGGACCTGCTGGCGGCCGAGCCCGGCATCGACGCGGTGTTCGCGGCGTCGGACGTGATGGCCGCGGGCGCCCGGCAGACGCTGCGCGCGCAGGGCCGCGGGATTCCCGACGACGTGGCCCTGATCGGCTTCGACGACTCGGCCATCGCCCACCACATGGACCCGCCGCTCACCAGCGTGCGGCAGCCCATCGAGGAGATGGGCCGCGCCATGATCGACGTACTGCTCGCGGAGATCGAGGACCGCAGGCCCGCGGGCGCCCCGGGCCACGCCCGCCCGCGCCGACGCACCGGGGCGCCCCGGCGCGTCGTCCTCGACACGGAGCTGGTGGTGCGGGCGTCGGCGTAGCCATGGGAGGGGCCGGTCGGCCCGTCGCCCTTCCCGGTTGTCCGACCTCCCGGCTCCCGGGCCCTCGCCCGGGGCGCCGGACCGCCCCGACCGGACGGGCCTTCGAGGACACGGCCTAACGCTTCACCGGCCCGCCGACGCCTTTCGCGGTCTCCTCGGCCAGCCGCTGGAACTGCCCGAGGTCGTAGTTGGCGAGTGTCGAGTCGAGGTTGGTCAGGGCCCCCAAGTGCTCGACAAAGCCGTGGGGTTCGTACTCGATCTGGAGCGCCACCCGGCTCGTGGTGTCGCTGAGCCGGTGGAAGGTGACCACTCCCGCGTGCTGCACGCCCTGCGTCGTGTGCCACGCGATCCTGTCCTCGGGGACGACCTCGGTGAGTTCGGAGACGAACATCTTCTCGGCGCCCACCACCGACAGCTTCCACGCGAAGAGGCTCTCGTCGATCGGGTCGACGCGCTCGACGTGGTGGAGGAAGTACGGCCAGCGCGTCACGTCGCTCCACAGGCTCCAGCTCACCGAGACGGGTGCCTCGACATCCACGGCTTCCATCAAAGACGACGACACGGCTGCAACCTTCCGTCGGGGCCGCGGCTCCGGGCCGCGGCCAACCAGCATCGGCCGTCGGCTACCCTCGCCGCCGCGCTCCACGCCGGACCGCCGCCACCGGCGCCCCTGGCTCCGCCCGCTTCCTGCGCCGCCCGGGCCGCCGGGCGGATCGCGTGGTCCCGCGCTGAACCGTGCCGCGCCGCCACCCGTTGTGGTGACGTACCGGTCGCGAGGGGGAGCGACACCGAGAGCGGCGTGGAACGCCGGAGCGTGACGGAGCTGGGTCACCCGCGTCGGCACCCGCGAGGAAGCGGGCGCGCCGCCTGCGGGCGAACCGGAAGAAGGACGCGGGATGACCAGTGCAGTAGCCGACACGGGCCCTTTGTCCTGGCAGCAGGAGACGCTGGTGCGCAGTGTGCCGACATGCGGCAGGGAGAGCATGTGGACCGCGTTCCGGCTCCCGGCGGAGGTGTCCGACGACGAGATGCTCCGCAGGCTCGAACGGCTCGTGCTCCGGGAGGCGAGCCTCCGTATCGTCTCGGCGGACCTGACCGGGGTCGGCTACGCCGGGATATCCCCGCTCCCGGTCCGCCGTGTCCGGTGCGCCGCCGCGGACGAGGTCCCCGCCTATGTGGCCGCGCACAAGAGCGTCCCGTTCGACTCCGGTGAGCCGCAGTGGCAGTTGACGGTCATCGAGCACCCCGACGGGACGGGGCGGCCCGCCCGCACCGTGCTCGCCGTGTTCGACTTCCTCCTCGTCGACATGTTCAGCCTGGCGCTGCTGCGCAAGGAGCTGTGCACCGGCGTGGCGCCCTCGCGGGACCGCGGGGCCGGCATGTACCGGGAGTGGGTGGTGCGACAGCGCGCCGAGTTCGACGTCGACGCCCGGGACGCGCTCGCGGCGGCCCGCACCTTCTGGGACGGCCATCTGGGCGGGGCCTCCCCGAGCAGGCGCACACCGTTGCCGGGGGTCGCCGACGCCCCGCCGGGCCAGGCCGGTGGCACGGTCTGGCTCAGCCTGCCGGTACCGGTCTCCGCTGCGGAGCTGCGGGCGGCCGCCCGGCGGGCCAGGGCCACCCCGTACGCCCTGACCGTCGCCTCGGTCGTCAGCACCGTCGCCGCCGGCTCCGTCGACGACATCACGCTCCGCCTGATCAGCAGCGGCCGCACACCGCGCTCGGCGGCGACCTTCGGCCGGCTGGCGACCTCCACCCCGATACGGCTGCGCAGCCCGGGGATGGGCGAGTTCGGGGTCGCCATGGGAGCGGTGCGAACCGCCTGGCAGCGGGTGCTGCCGTACCAGCACACCCCGTGGGAGTACCTGCGCACCGCCTGTGCCGCACGCGGTGTCACGGAGTGGGAGGCGGCGGGGCAGCGGCAACTTGTCGTCAACTTCTTCCCCGACCCGGTGGGCGGCATCGACGCCGCCGACTTCGCCGACAAGAGGGCCGATCTGCGCATGACGCACGTGGAACTGCTCGTCGTACCGCTGGAGTCGGGCGGGTTCATGTTCCGGATGCTGTGTGACGCGGGGGACCTGGACGTGGAGAGCGTACGGCGCTTTCTGCGCGCGTTGTCCGATGGATTCATGGCCCACGTCCGGGCCGTCTGAGCGGGCCTTCGGGCATCGGAAGACCAGTGGGGGTAGCGATGCGGGCACCCGCCGTCCTCGGCACGGTGGTCGTCGGCGCCGGTCTGGCCGGCCTCGCGGTGGCGGCCGAGATGGACCGGGCCGGATGCGGCGACGGCACCGTCGTGCTGGAGGCAGGCCCGGACGACGGCGCCGCCCACAACCGGTGGGCGTACGACGAGACGGCCGCCGTACGGCGCTGGCTCCATCCGGAAGAGGACGCGTACGCGTGGCGGCCGTGGACCGCGCGCGGCAGCGGCTTCTCCGACGCGGCCGCGCTGCGCAGCCGTGTCGGTGGGCGCTCGCTGTACTGGCACGGCGTCCTCCTGCCCATCGAGCCCTGGGCGCTCGCCGATCCGAGCTGGCCCAGGGAGGTCGTCCACGATCTGGTGGACTCGTGGGACGGCGGGGCGTGCCTGTACGACCGGGTCACCGCGGAGCTGGCGGACTGGGCGGGGACCGAGAGCACGGGCGTCAGCGCGGCGCCGGTGCTGCGCATCGGGAGCCTGTCGTTCCGTGAGGTGCTGAAGGCGGTCCGCCGGCACCCCGGCGATCCGGGACGGTGGCGCGCCTACACCCCGCTTGAGCGCTGGGTGGGCGACACGTGCGCGCCACCGGCCGCCCGCATCCGTCCCGGCTCCCGGGTCGTCGGTGTCCTGCTCGACGGGGACGAGGTGGCCGGGGTGCGCGTGCGGTGTGACGGGGTGGACAGCGACGTGCGGTGCCGGCAGGTCGTGCTCGCGGCCGGTGCCGTGGAGAACGCGCGGCTGGCCATCCAGACACTGTCGGAGGCCGGCCGACGGACCGCTGCGGAGCTGCCCGGCCCGGTGGACAAGATCGACCAGGGGTTCACCGTTGCCTGCGCGGCGGACCAACTGCCCGGCGAGGTGGCGGAGATGGCGAAGCGGGGGGCGCTGCTCGTCTCCCCCTGCGCCGAGGGGCTGCGCTCGAACCTCTTCCTGGATCTGCGGCGGAACATGGCGGGCGGCGTCGTCATCATGGCCTCCACGATGGGGGAGCAGCGGCTCGCGGAAGCCGGGCGGGTGCGGTGTCGTCCGGGGCGCTCGTGGCCGTGGCCCGTGGAGGTGAGCGCCCGCCCGGGCCGTGCGGACCGTGCGCTGGCGCGGGAGCAGCGGGCGGTGCTCGAACGGACCTGGCGGGAACTCCGCGGGTACCTGAGACTGCCGGGGCCCGCCCGGGTCTTCGAATCCCGGCGCGTGGGGCCGCGAACCGGGGACGGTCTGACGGCGCTCGACCATGCCACGGGCGCGGCGGGGCCGGCCCCGTTCGCGCTGCCTCACGGGTCGCAGCACCACGACGCCGGTACCACCCCGTTCGGCACCCTGCTCGACGCCGATCAGCAGTTTCACGGGGTCCGCGGTCTCTACGCCGCCGGGCCGTCCACCTTCCCGCGCACCGGAGCCGCGAATCCGTCGCTGACGACACTCGCCCTCGCCAGGAGACTGGCCGCGCGCCTCGCCCCCGGCACCGCGCGCAACGCGCCGGCCGGGCCCTGAACCCTCCCTCTTCCCCAAGGAGTTCGCATGTCCGGCGTTGCCGAGTCCAGACCACGCAGGCCGTGGACTCGTGCCAGGACCGCACCCCGGGAGCCGGCGGACGACTCGTCGCCCGCGCTCGACATCGTCGACCTGGTCCGCGAGTTCACGCACCGCAGGGCGGCACCGGTACGCGCGCTCGACGGGCTGTCGCTGCGGGTGCCGCGGGGAGAAGTGCACGGGCTCCTCGGTCCGAACGGCGCGGGCAAGACGACGCTGGTGAAGATCCTGTCCACGGTGCTGCTGCCGACCGCAGGACACGCGCGGGTCTGTGGGCACGACGTCGTCACCGGCGCCCGCGCCGTCCGCACCGTGATCGGTGTGGTCTTCGGCGGTGACCGTGGCCTCTATACGCGGCTGACGGGGCGTCAGAACCTGGAGTTCTGGGCGGCGGTGCAGCATGTGCCGGCGAAGGGGCTGCGGGAGCGGTGCGCGAGCCTGCTGGACCGGCTCGGCCTGTCGGGCGCCGCCGACCGGCGGGTGGAGACCTACTCCCGGGGGATGCGGCAACGCCTGCACCTGGCGCGCGGACTGGTCGCCGACGCGCCCGTGCTGTTCCTCGACGAGCCGACGATGGGCATGGACCCCGTCGCGGCCCGCGAGTTCCGCACGCTCGTCGGTGAGATCCGCAGCGGGGGACGCACCATCGTGCTCGCCACGCACAACATGGCGGAGGCGGCGACACTGTGCGACCGGGTCAGCTTCGTCCGGGACGGAAGGGTGCTCGACACCGGACCGCCGCACGCGCTGGCGGACCTCGCGTCGAGTGCGCAGGGAGTGGAGGTCGAGAACCCGGACCCCGCCGCGCTCCGCACGGTCGAGTCCCTGCCCGGCGTGGTCTCCGTGCGGCATGAGGCCGACGTCGCGCGCATCCGGGTGCGCGGCCCTGAGTACCTGCCGGACGTCCTGCGGGCTCTCGCGGACCACGGCCTGACGTCGATACGGACCATGCAGCCCACACTTGAGGACGTCTACCTGGGCCTCATCGGCGACCGCGGCCTTGAGGTGTGAGCCCATGCGAACCGTCGTCACCGGGTTCCGTCTGCAACTCGTCTTCTACCGGCACCACCCCGACCTCCTCGTGCCGCTCCTCACATCGCCGCTCTACAGCGTCGTGTTCACCATGATCATGCGGCACAACGACCGCGCGGACCTGGTGGGACCTGCCGCGCTGGCCCCCTTCTATATGACGCTGTGGTGGTTCGCGCTGTTCAGCGGCGGCTGGATCATCCAGACCGACCGCTGGGAGGACACCCTCCAGTACCTGGTGTCCGCACCGGCCGACTTCAGCGCCGTGGTGTTCGGGAGGGCCGCGGGAACCGTGGTGCCCGGTGTCGTGGCGTTCGCCGAGACCTGGTTGTTCGCCCGCTACGCGCTGCACGCGCCGGTGACCGTCCGGCACTGGCCGCTGCTGGTCGCCTCGTTCGCCGTCACCCTGTTCGCCATGGCGGCCACCGCCGCCCTGCTGGCCGCCCTGTTCGTACTGGCCCGCAACGCCGTCACCTTCTCCAACTCGGCGAGTTTCCCGTTCTACTTGCTCGGCGGCATCCTCGTCCCCGTCGTCTACCTGCCGACATGGCTGCGTCCCGTGTCGAACGGGGTCTTCCTCTTCTGGTCGGCCGACCTCCTGCGGGGTGTCGTCGGCGTCGGACGGCTGACACACCCGCTCCTCGGCCTGGGCATGACCGCGGGACTCGGGGTGCTCGCGCTGGTCGCCGCGCGGCTGTCCCTCCGCCTCGTCCTGCGCCGCCTGCGCCACACGGGGGAGTTGAGCCTGCGATGACCACCGTGCATGTGATCCGCCGCGCGCTGCGCATCGGCGCCGCCGAGTACCGCACCATCTACACATGGCGCACCTGGCTGTCCGCCTGGTTCGTCCGCGTGCTCACCCAGGTGGCGTTCTTCGCCCTCGTCGGCCGGATGCTCCACTCCCCGGAGCAGACGCGTTTCCTGCTGGTGGGCAACGCGGTCATGCTCGCCGCGATGGGCGGCATCTTCGCGGTCAACATGGTGAGTTCGGAGCGGAGCATCGGCACACTGCCGCTGTTCGCCGCCAGCCCCACCCACCCCGCGGTCGTGCTCTCGGCCCGCGGCGCCTACATGATCGCGGACGGCACCGTGTCCTCCGTCGGCGCGCTGCTGGTGAGCGCCTGGCTGTTCCGGGTTCCGCTGGCGTGGACGCAGCTTCCCACGGTCACCGTGCTCGTCGTGCTCGTGGCCTGGTCCGCGTACTGCTTCGGGACGTTCGTGGGGGGACTGCTTCTCGGCTTCCGCTCCGTGCAGACCATCGCCACGAACGTCTGCCTGGTCGGGCTGATGACGCTGTGCGGTGCGAACGTTCCGCTCTCCGCCTACCCGGGGCCGCTGCGATGGGTCTCGGCGGTGCTCCCGACGACGCACGGGATACTCGGCGTCCGCCTGGCGCTCTCCGGTGACCTGGCGGCGGCGTCCGCGCAGGGGGCGTGGGAACTGCTGGTCGGAGCCGGCTGGCTGGCGGTGTGCCTGCTCTCCTTCACCAGGCTCGTCCGGCGCGGGCGTCGTCTCGGCACCCTGGACTTCGCGACATGAGGACTCACATGAACCGAACGGCCGAGCCGTCCACCCTCCTGCTGAGCGGTGTCTCCTCGGACTCGCACACCTGGAACCTCGTCTACCTCGAACTCCTGCTGCGCGAGCACGGACACCGGGTGCGGAACCTGGGGGCGTGCGTGCCCGTCGGCCTCGTCGTGGACACCGCCCGCCGCGAACGCCCCGGCACGCTGGTGGTCAGCTCCGTCAACGGCCACGGTGCCGACGACGGGGAGCGGCTGATCCGCGCGCTGCGGGCGGTGCCGCTCCTCGCGGCACTGCCGGCGGTCATCGGCGGGAAACTCGGCACCACGGGCCATGTCGGAGCCGCCGAGCGCCGCCGCAGGCTGCGCCGAGCCGGCTTCGACGACGTCTTCGAGGGGCCCGACGCCCTGCCGCGCCTGCTCGACCACCTGCGCCCCGCCGACCCGGCACCCCCGCGGCGGGCGACGGCGGGCGGAGGGACAGCGCGCCGTGACTGAGGCACGGTCCGTCCCGCACCACGACTTCGGCGGCATGGTCGGACGGGCCCGCGCCCGCGGCCGGATCGTCGTACAGCCCAGGATGGGTTTCGCGCGCCCCGCCGAGATGCGCGCGGGCCTGCTCGCCACCGCCTCGGCCCCCGTGCCCGCCGCGGGGACGATCACGCTGGACAGCTACACCCGCCTCGGGGACTACCGGGCGGTACGCGAGGTGACGGGGCGCGGCGGGGCGCTGAACGGGTTCCCCCTCGTCACCCAGGACCCGGCCGTGACCCGCGCCATGGTCGCCGACCTGGTCAGGGAGGACTTCCAGATCCAGGTGCGCCACGGCTCACCGGCGCCCGCGGACATCGTCCGCTCGATGACACGCGCCGGCCTCTACGCGACCGAGGGCGGCCCGGTGTCGTACTGCCTTCCGTACGGCCGGATGCCGCTGGCGGAGTCCGTCGAGCACTGGCGACGCGGCTGCGAACTGCTCGCCGGCCACCGCGGCAGCGACGTCGAACCCCATCTGGAGACCTTCGGCGGCTGTCTGATGGGCCAGTTGTGCCCACCGGCCCTGCTCGTCGCCGTCAGCGTGCTGGAGGCCATGTTCTTCCGTGACCACGGAATCCGCAGCGTCTCGCTGAGCTACGCCCAGCAGATCAGCCACGCGCAGGACGTCGAGGCCCTCACCGCCCTGCGGGTGCTCGCCCGGGACCATCTGCCGGGCGTCGACTGGCACACCGTCCTCTACACGTACATGGGCGTCTTCCCCACCACCGCCGCGGGCGCGCTGCTGCTCAGCAGGGACGCGGCCCGGCTCGCCGCGCGCGCCGGGGCCGACCGGCTGATCGTGAAGACAAGCGTCGAGGCGCACCGCATTCCGACCGTCGAGGAGAACATCGAAGCGCTGCGGCACGCCGCCGACGAGACGGCCGCGCACGCCGACGGCGGCACGCCGCCCGGCCCCCCGGACGACAACCCGACACTGGCGGAGGCCAGGGACCTGATAGCGGCGACGCTCGAACTCGCCGACGACACGGGACTCGCGCTGCTGCGCGCGGTACGCCGCGGCTATATCGACGTGCCGTACTGCCTGCACCCGGACAACGCGGGCAGGACCGGGTCCGCCATCGACAGCACCGGCCGACTGGTCTGGGGGGCGACCGGGGCGATGCCGCTGAAGGCGAAGCCGGGCCCGTACCAGGACATGACCTCCGCGCGGCTGCTCTCCGCACTGCACCACATGGCCGGCCGCTATGACGCCGGCGCCGCGAGCGAGGGGATTTCTGCCGTTCCTACCGCCGGAGACAGAGCATGAGCGTGCACACCGCCGCATCGGCCAGGACCGCACCGCGGCCGCTCGGGGACAGCGACTGGTGGATATGGTCCGCCGCGATGGTCCGCAGCGCCGGTTTCCCGGCACGCGCGGTCGACCGCCTGGCGGACACCGGTCTTGCGGACCTGGCCGACGACGCCGGGAGCGCCGCGTTCCCCGCGGCGTTCAAAACCGCGACCGGGCGCTTCTCCGGCGAACTCGCCGCCGTGGCCCGCTCGGCTGGCTTCCGGCTGGCCGTCGGCTGGCAGAACCACCGGTTCCTCGACACGGCCGTCGAACCCTACCTGCGGCAGGTGGCGAGCGGCCGGCCCCCCAACTCGCGGCTGCGCAAGCGCGAACGGGCGATCGCCACGTACTGGCAGCGCTACTGCCTCAAGAACGAGTCCATCGGCTTCTTCGGCCCGACGGCCTGGGCCACGCTCGATCCCGGCGCCCACGGCATCGCCGTACACCCCGGCCGCGGACTCACCGACCGGGCGAACGTCTACCTGGAGCGCTGGCCGGTCGACGCGATGGCGCGCAAGCTGAGCACCGACTTCGACCTCGGCCCCTGGCTGCGCCCCCGGCGCAGCCCCCTGCTGCGGATTCTCGACGGCGCGGTCCGCGTCCCGGGGAAGGACCCGGTCGCCGTCGACGACACGACCCTCGCCCTGCTGCGCGCCGCCGACGGCACCCTGACCGCCCATGACCTCGCCGATCGCGTACGGGGCGGGACGGGCGCGCGGACCCGGGAGAGCGTGTTCGCCCGCATGGCGGACCTGCGGGAGCGCAGGTGGCTGATCTGGAGGCTGGAGCTGCCCGCCTCGCTCGCCGCGGAGGAGGAACTGCTCGACCTGCTGGAGGGCATCGGCGACGACGGCATCAGGGAGGCGGCGACCGCCCGCGCCCGCGCACTGGTCGAGGGGCGCGAGCGGCTGCGGCGGGTCTGGGACGACGCGCCACGGCTGCGCGCCGAACTGACCGACCTGGCCGGGACCTTCACCGAGCTGACCGGTGCGCGCCCCACCCGGCACGACGGCCAGGCGTACGGCGGCCGCACCCTGGCCTACCTGGAGTGCCGACGCGACGTGTCGGTCCGTCTTGGAGCCGCCTTCACCGAGCGGCTGGCCGCGATCGTTCCGGTCCTTGACAGCGTCCGCTGGCTGACCTGGCGCGTTCAGGAGGACATCAGGCCCCGTATCGAGGCGGCCCACCGGACGGTGCGCGAGCGCACGCCGCCCGGCGACCCGGTGGACGTGGCGGCGCTCTGGCTGGCGGCGATGCGGACCGTGGGCCCCCGGCTGAGCGACGTCGTCACCCACGCCCTCGCCGAGTTCCATACGCGGTGGTCGCACATCCTTCCCCACCACAGCGACGAAACCCGCCTGACGGCGACCACGTCCGAACTGGAGATCGGCGTCAAACGATTCTTCGACGCACCGCGCAGCGGCTGGGAACAGGCGCGGACGGTCTGCCCCGACGTGATGCTCGCCGCGGACGGCCCCGACGCCCTGGAGACCGGGCGCTACCGCCTCGTCCTGGGGGAGATCCACGCGGCGATGAACTCACTCGACTACATCTCGATGGCCCCCATGCAGGAGGACCCGGAGACACTGCTCTCCAACCTCGACGCGGTCTTCCCGGGCGGGCGGCTGCTGCCGCTGCTGCCGACCGAGAGCCGCCCCCACTTCACGGTGCGCTCACACCCCGCGCTGCTGCGCCCACAGGACCAGCGGATCGCGCTCGCCCCGCACACACCGCCGCCCCGTACGGGCACCGTCGAGTGCGCCGCGGACGCCGTGGTGCGGGAGCGGGACGGCCGCCTGGCCGTCGTCATGCCGGACGGCTCCGAGTTCGACGTCGTCGACCTGTTCGCCGAGGCGCTCAAGTCGCTGCTGCTCGGCCACTTCGACCTGTTCCCCATCGCGGGGCACCGCCCGCGGATCACCGTGGAGGACGTCGTGCTGGCCCGCGAGGGCTGGCAAGTCCCGCTGTCCGAACTGGACTTCGCCGACGACCCCGACGCGGCGGCCCAGTTCGCCGCCGCCCGCCGTTGGGCGCGTGCGCGCCGACTGCCCCGCCGCGTCTTCGTGAAGTCGCCGGCCGAGACCAAACCGTTCTACGTCGACTTCGCCAGTCCGCTCTTCGTCGACGTGCTCTGCGCGGCCGCACGGCGAGCGGCACGCCACCCGGCAGAGAAGCCGACCGCGTATTTCAAGATCACGGAGATGCTGCCCACCCCGGACCACCTGTGGCTCACCGACTCCTCCGGCGAGTTCTACACCTCCGAGATCCGGCTCGCCCTGAGCGACACCAGGGGCGCGTCGGCACCAGGAACGACGCCCACCCGCTGACGGGCACCGGCCCGCACGCCGACAGCCCGGCCACCACGCCTCCCACCCCTTCCCGAACGGAGCGAACACCATGTCTCCCCGTGTCTCCGCCGACGACACCATGCGGCTCGTGGCCGAGGTCATCGGCACCGACGACGTCACGCCCGACGCCAACTTCTTCGACCTGGGCGGCGATTCGCTGACCGCCGCACACCTGTCACTGCTCCTCGAAGAACGCTTCGGCGGCGAGGTCGACGTCTTCACGGTCTACGCCGCCGAGGACCTGGCCGAGATCCACGAGGCGCTGCTGCGGTCGCTCTCCAACGACCAGGACGGGGCCACGGCGTGACCGGGCGCCCCGTGCCGCCCGCCGCGGGCGGCCCGTCGAAACTCGTCGAGCGGGTCCGCGATGTCATGGCCCTCCACCCGCACGCGCGGGCCGTGACGGACGAACAGAGGACGTTGCACTACCGCGAGTTGGACGAGCTGCGGACAGCCTGGTCGAAGCGGCTCGGCGAACGGGGTGCACCGCCGGGCTCGATCGTCGCGCTCGCCGTCCACGACCCGCTCTACCTGGCCCCCGCGTTCCTCGCGGCGCGCACGGCCGGTCTTGTGCCGCTGCTCCTCGATCCCCACCAGCCCGCGGCACGGCGCGCGGCCGTCCTCGCCGCCGCCCGCCCCGCGCTGACCATGCGAGTGGGCGAGACCCCCTCGTACGAGACCTCCGACGAGGCGCCCCTCGTCGTAGGGCCGGGCGCCGGATACCTCGGTTTCACGTCGGGCACGCAGGGCACGCCGAAGGGCATCGTCGGCAACGAACTCGGCGCGCTGCACTTCGCGGACTGGGAGATCGGCACCCTCGGCCTGCGCTCCGGTACACGGGTGGCGCTGCTCAGCCCCCCCACCTTCGAGGTCATCATCCGCGAACTCTTCGTGACGCTCTGCGCGGGTGGCGAACTGCTCGTCGCCCAGCCGGGCGTGCGCGCCGACCCCTCCCGCGTGGTGGACTGGATCGCCACGCGGGAGGCCGAGTTGGTCCATGCCGTCCCCAGCCTGTCCATACGCTGGGTGGCCGCCGCGGCCGGGCGACGCCTGCCGGGGCTGCGCTGGACCCTCTTCGCCGGTGAGCCCCTGTACGCGGAGCACGTGCTGCGCTGGCGCGGAATCGCGCCGTCCACCGACGTCATCAATCTTTACGGCCCCTCCGAGACGACGCTCGCGAAGTTCTGGTACCGCGTGCCCGACCCGCCGAAGACCGGTCTGCAACCGGTGGGCCGGCCGCTGCCCGGCGCGGGGCTGCGCGGGGCGGTGCCGGGCGGCGCGTCGTTCCCGGTCGTCGTGGAGACGCCGCACGGCTCGCTCGGATACCTGCCAGGCACGGCCGCACCCGCCGACGAGGCCGCGCTGACCCGGTCCGCCGGGATGACGGCCTTCGTCAGCAAGGACCTCGGTCTGCTCACGGACGACGGCGACCTCGTGGTCACGGGACGCTCCGACTCACAGGTGAAGCGACGCGGCGTGTTCGTGGACCTCGGCAGGATCGAGGAGGCCGCCGCGGACAGCCCCGGGGTCCGGCTGGCGTGCTGTGTGCAGGCCGACCCCGGGAACGGCGGCGCGCTCGTGCTCTTCGTGGAGTCGGCGCCGGAGCTGCCCGTGGCGCGGCTGAGCCGTCATCTGCGGCGCGAACTCGGGCCTGCCGCACCGGACGACGTGGTGGCGGTGCCCAGGATGCCGCTGTCACCGAACGGCAAGATCGACCGCCGTATCGTGGGGCGGCTGGTCAATGGACCACTCGGCGAGCCGGAGCCGGAGCCGGAGACCAGGACAGGGACGACGCGGATCAAGACGGAGACGAGCCCATGACCGGGACCGCGGCGGACCGCACCGTCGTCATAGTCGACCCCTACTCCTCGGGTGCGCTGTACGCACGGGCGTTGCGGCGGGACGGCTTCCACCCCGTGGCGGTTCTCACCTGGCCGCCGCCCGCCGACGTGTTCACCGACACGTTCCGTCCCGGCGACTTCGCGACGGTCATGACCTCCGGCGGCGACCGCGCACCGCTCGAAGAGCGGCTCGGCGGCATGGCGCCGGTCGCGGTGCTCCCCGGCTCCGAGAGCGGGGTGGGGCTCGCCGACCGGCTGGCGCGTCGGCTGACTCCCGACCTGGCGCACGTCGCCGCACTCGCCCCCGGCCGCGTCCACAAGGGACACATGGCACGGGCAGTCGCCTCGGCCGGTCTGCGAACGGCCCCCACCCTGTGCGTCCGTGACGTCCGGGAGGCGGAGGCGCCCCTGGCCGCACCCGAGTTCGCGGGTCACGATCTGGTCGTCAAACCGGCGACGAGCGTGTCCACCGACGGCGTCACCCTCGTACCCGCGGGACGGGACTGGCGACCGGCGGTGAACGCGCTGCTCGGCCGCAGGAACGCCACCGGCGTGGTGAACGAGGACGTGGTGGTGCAGCGGCGGCTGTACGGCACCGAGTACGTGGTCGACACCTTCAGCCACGGCGGCCGTCACACCGTCACCGACCTGTGCCGGTACACCAAGACGGCCGTGGGCGACAGCTTCGCCGTGTACCAGGACGTGGAGTTCCTTCCGGCCGGGGACCCGGCCTACGCGGAGACCGTGGCCTACGTCCGCGGCGCGCTGGACGCGCTCGGTTTCCGTTTCGGCCCGGCGCACAGCGAGGTGATGCTGACCGACGAAGGACCACGGCTCGTGGAGGTCAACTCCCGGGTGGCAGGAAGCGGACTGGCCGCCGCCGCGGAGCTGGCGACGGGCGACAGCGGTGTACGGCGTACCGTCCGCTACCTGCTCGGGACGCGTGATTTCCCGGACTCGACGACACTGAGCCGATCCGTCACCGTGGCGATGTTCATCGCCCGGCGGAGCGGGGTCGTCTCCAACGTCGAGACGCTGCACAGGATTCGGGAGTTGCCGACGTGCCGGAACCTGGTGGTGAAGGTGCGCAACGGCGACACGATCGCCAGCACCTCGGACCTGCTGTCGTCGCTGAGCCTGGGCTGGGCGCTTTTCGCCCACGCTGATCCCGAGCGGGTCCGACACGACCATGCGCGCGCACGCGCCTTCGCGTCGGAACTCGTGACGAAGTGACGGCCGGGAGCCCCGGCCGCACTCCGCCCGCCTGAACCTTTCTTCGGGCATGTCCCGGGCGTGGTCGCTGCCGGTGCCGTGACGGAACACGCCGGGGGCACGGCCGACGGCGATCAGCGTCCTCTTGCCGCTTTCTTGCTGGGCGGGTTGTACTGGGCGCCGCTGGATTTCCCAAGGGACCACTGCTGCTGGTGACGGGTGTCGTCGCCCCTCCCCGGTGACTGACTCGCGGCGGCCGTGGCTCGCCTCCCACCCCCGGAGGCGAACGGCCCAGACCGGGTCGCGATATCCGAGACCAGCCCATGACTCTCGACGTAGCCGGTAAGAGCTTCCTTGTATGTATCTTCTGCTTCTTCTTTTTGCGCCCGACTCTCCTCCACCTCGTGTTTCAGAATATCTCTTGCAGCGCTGACGTCACTGCCGAGTCCGCGCTCGCTGTGCTTTTTCAGGAAGCGCCGAGGGTTCGAATTGAATTCAGAAAGATCATTACCGGCCCTTATGAAGGGCTGCTCGGCCATACGCTTTTCGAGGGCGATGGGCGAGCTTTCGAAAGCTCGGCGGTGCTCTTTCGGCATGGCTTTCAGGACGCCCTCGACGCCCAGGGCGGCCACCAGCGTGTCGCCCCGAGCGGGAGCCTTCGGACGCCGGGTGTCCGGATACCGATCTTCCATTGAACCCTCCAGAGTCGGAAACACACCTCACAACGTGCCGCAGGCCCGGACGGTTCACTCGCGGCCGCAGGGCCCCGCGGGCCGCCCCGACCGGTCCCGTGGGGAAGGCCCGGCGTGCCGGGAGTCAGCCCTTTGCTTGTATGCCCACCGAGGCGGCGCCCGAGCCTGGCATGACCCCACCCATGGGCGACGATGCTCCGCGGGGGCGGATTGAACCGGCCGGGGGGACGACACGTTGTGACATGTGCTGCCGACCGCATGCAGGAGGGATTTCAAATGCCTGGGGCTCCACGTAATGGGACTGAATTTGTGAGCGAATTGGAACAAAGTCGGCGAGCGAGTGGGCGAAATTTGGCCATGACGCAAAGGAACCTTATGCAAAACATGGGGGGGTTCATCGACCGGAATGGTCTGCTGACGACAGTCGCGCGCAATTCGGGGCGTTACGACGACAGAGCGCTGCGGCGAATGGAGGAGCGGGAGCGTGCTCGGGCCGCCGGGTTTCAGTCCCCGGGCGGCCAGGGCAGCAGGCGACGGCCCATGGAGCCCGCCAGCGGAAACCAACAAGCCCCCGGCTGGCGGCACTCAAGTCAGCGCGGCTCGGGAGGCAGGTCGGCGGGACGCTGATCGCCGCACTGCCTCCGGTACCTTGCGCGGCGCGTCTTTGTGAGCCCTTTTTCCGTGATGAATGGACTTCGATGAGTTATCCCGATCAGGGTGGGGAACCCTTCGAAATTTACACCGATGAGCCTGCTCCTTCCGCCAGGACGCTGGTTAAACGGTACGGAACAGAGGCCGTCAGGGACGCCCTGCCCGGCGCGGAGAAATGGGAATTCGACCGACGTAATCCTGCATACAAAATCATTGAGGCCGGGACGGACGTGGCCGAACGCGAGCTGCGGCTGCTGACTTTTGAACACGACCTCAGGGAGTTCATGCGAAGTCCGGAACACACTTCTCATGTGAAGACAGAAACGGAGCGCGCTTACCAGCCCCGACGAGAGCGGCTGGAGACTGAGTTGGCCGAATCCAGGGCGAACAAACGTAACCTGGAGAGTGCATACCGTAAGAATCTCATCAAGCACATTGACGACCGTGGGCTGAACATGGACGTCGCCGAGCGGCTCGGAAAGTATTACAGCGGTCGCCAGGCAGATACCGCGAACGCGGCCGCGCTTGAGTCGCCAGGCAGAGGCGACGGCAACGCTCACCAGCGGTACAACGGCGGCCGTGCCCCCCTTGGCCCGTCCCAAGGCGACCGACGACAGGGGCCCCGCAGATGACCGACCGCCGCCTGCGGTGAACGCTCCCGGGTGCGTGCCCGGAGACCGATGGCGCCGTGGCCGCCAAGAGCGCGACTTGAACCGGCCGGGTGTGCGACACGTTGTGACCTATGCTCCTGACAACGGAAGGACTTCAACGAGCGGTTAGAATCAGTACCAAATTTACGAAGATCTATCGCTGGAGACCGGCCCGCAGTTGGTTGCTCGCCTGGGCGGCGCCGACAGGGGCGAGGAAAGTTTGCGCAGAGTGGGTACGGCTGACCCACGTTGTCGCGGATCGGGCGAGCCTGGCCAGAAGCACGCCGCGTGGGCGTACTGCGGCGGCTGCCTCACTGGGGCAAAAGGTATCCGGCCGGCTGGGGAAGTGTCATGGGGCGTGTCCGCGAAGCGACGCCACCGGCCAGGCGTGACTCTGCGGGCACACCCTCGGCGTGGGTGCCGCCGCCGCACCCCGATCCACGAAGAGCACGCCCCCGGCGGCTCCGCACAACGCCTCACCACTCCCTGCGAAACACCGTGGAGCTGTGGCGGACCGTCATGCCCGCGCCCGTGTAGAGGCCGAGGGCCCCGGTGGCCGAGTGGGTCCAGAGGGTGCATACGGGGCGGTCGGCGCGGTGGAAGGCGCGGAAGGTGTGGCGCAGCAGCAGTCCGGCGATGCCGCGGCGCCTGTGGTCGGCGCGCACCGCGACCTGTTCCACGTAGCCCTCGGCGGTGTCGGGCAGCGCCAACGCGACGACGGCGCCGACGAGCTCGTCCCCCGCGAAGGCGAGCGCGGACATCCCGGGCGCGAACGCCGTGCGGTCGACGGTGTGCGCGGCCCACTCCCCGAAGTCCTTGCGCCGCCCCTGCCACTCCTCGAAGGCGCCCTCGACCACCGCGTGCACGGCGCGCGCGTCCCCCGGCTCGAACATCCTGACCGTCACGCCGTCCGGCGCCCCCGGCACGTCGGGCTCGCCGTCCGGCACGAACTCCAGCCGCCAGGAGGTCTCCAGCGGCTCGTACCCCCGTGACCGCAGCAGCGCCCCCGCCGCCGTGTCGCCGTCCGGCACGCTCTGCACGATCGCCCGCGCCCCGGCCTGCCGCCCCCGCTCCGTGACCCAGTCGAGCAGCGCGGCCCCGAGGCCCCGCCCCCGGTGCTGCGGGTGCACGTCCACCTCGGAGCGCCGCTCCACCCACGCCCACCCGGCGGCGGCCCCCGCGCGGTCCCGCACGAGCACCGTGTCCCGCTCCCTGACGAGCCCGGGCCGCGCCAGGTCGGCGGCGATGTCCTCGGGGCCCGTGTACGTCAGCCCGTACGGCGCCTGGGCGGCGGCCACCAAGGCGTGGATCTCGCCGAGGTCGCCGTCGGTGACGGGCCGTGCCAGGTAGCCGGGCGGCAGGGTGGGGGCGAGGCGGCCGGTGGGCGCCGTGGGATCAGTCACCCGAGTATCCGAACATACCGACGTGGCTCACCGTGTCCCCGGTGTACAGCAGGACGTACCTGCCGGTCCAGCGCATGCCGGACTCGTCGGTCAGCGCCTCTTCGAGGTCCCCGCCGGGCAGCAGCCGCCGCGGGCGGGCGACCAGTTCCGCGTACTGGTCGGGCGTCGGCAGCTCGGTGCCGAAGTGGTGGCGTATGCGCTCCGGCCGCAGCGGGCGCAGCGTCCCGAAGTCGTCGATCTCGTACGGGTCGGGCTCCTCGGTGGTGTCGACCACCGCCTCGATGTCGAGGATCGAGTGGGTGCCCTCCTCCCAGAAGTCCTCGCTGTCCTTGGCCGCCTTCAGCTCGTCGAGCGTCGCGGGGCGCGGCAGGCTGTCGCCGGGGACGCCGTACTCGGCCCGGGTCTCCCACGGCCAGATGTACTCGCCGCTCGCCAGCACCCGCCGCTGCGCCGTGGCCAACGCCGCCTCGACACTGCCGTCGTACGGCGCCATGTACTGCCAGCCGCTCGCACCCATCGCCCGCCTCCCGTGGTGTGTGCACCGGTGCACCGCTGATCTCGTGAACCGGTGCACCGCCACCGTAGCCGCGGGCACTGACAACGGGGCCCGCGCCCCGACCCCGTTGGCCCCGCCACCGCACCGCCCCCCTTCGACGGCACCCCGTCCCGAGCGCGGCCCTCCGCTCAGGAGCCCGGCTTCGTGAACTCCGTCGTATATGTCTTCGACAGGTCGACGTCCGCGTTCTTCAGGTTGGGGTTGAACGCCTTCAGGACCCGCTCCACCGTCTTCGGGCCGTCCTCCGGCATGACCCCGTCGTCGTTGAACATCGGGAGGGTCGCCTTGATGGACTCCGCGTACAGGGCCTTGCCGCCCTGGGCGTAGTCGGCGGGCATCTTCGCGGCGATCTCCTCGGGGGAGTGGGTCGCCATCCACTTCAGGGTCTTCACGAGGGCGTGCGCCAGCTTCCGTACCGTCGGCTTGTGGCCGTTCACCCAGTCGGTGTTCATGTAGAGGCTGGACGACGGGTACGCGCCGCCGAGCGCCTTGCGGGAGCCCTCGGGGGTGCGCATGTCGACGAGGATCTTGCCGGCCTTCTGGTCGAGGAGCTGGGCGACCGTCGGGTCGGTGGTCATGCCGCCCTGGATGGAGCCCTGCTTCAGCGCCGAGATGAACGTCTGCCCGGCCCCGACCGCGACCGGTGTGAACTGGCTGACCTGCACCCCGTTCTGCACCGCCAGGTACTTGGTGAGGAAGTCGGTGGAGGAGCCGAGCCCGGTCACACCGAGCTTCTTGCCCTTGAAGTCCTTCGGCGAGTCGATGCCCGAGTCCTTCGTGGCGACCATCTCCACCTCGCCCGGCGCGTCGGCGAACTGCACCACCGACTCCACCTGCTTGCCCTTCACCTGGAGGTCGAGCGTGTGGTCGTAGAAGCCGACCGCGCCCTGCACCTCCCCGGCGACGAGCGCGGTGGTGCCCTGGACACCGGCGGGCTCGGTGAGCAGTTCGACGTCAAGGCCCTCGTCGGCGAAGTAGCCGAGGCGCTGGGTGAGCATCGCGGGCAGGTAGATGACCTTGTCGAGGCCGCCCACCATGATCTTGAGCTTGCCGGAGCCCGAGCCCCCGTGGGAGCCGGACCCGGCGTCGGAGGAGGAGCCCGACGACGAGGCGTTGTCGGCGCAGGCGGTGAGCGCGGTCAGACAGAGGGCGCCGGTGACCAGCAGTGCGGGGACGCGTGAACTGCGCATGATGTGTCCTTCTGGGAGGCCCTGAGGGGAGGAGAAGAGAGGGGCGGGTGTCTCTGGGCACCCGGGTCAGCGGGCGGTGTCGGAGTCGGCCGGCTTCCAGCGGAACAGCCGTTTCTCCAGGAAGGTGAGCAGCCCCTCGGCCAGCAGCGCGACGACCGCGAGGATCACCATGGCCGCGTACACACCGGCCGCGTTGAACGTGCCCTGGGAGGCCGACACCAGCAGCCCGAGGCCCTTGGTGGCGCCGATGTACTCGCCGACGATGGCGCCGATCAGCGCGAAGCCGAAGCTCACATGGAGGCTCGTGAAGATCCAGGAGGTGGCGGAGGGCACCACCACCTGGAACGTCACCTGCCGGTTGCCGGCGCCCAGCACCCGGGAGTTGGCCACCAGGTTGCGGTCGACCTCACGGGCGCCCTGGAACGCGTTGAAGAACACCGGGAAGAACACCAGCACCACGGCCGACGCCACCTTCGACGCGGGGCCGAGCCCGAACCAGATGAGGAAGATCGGCGCGAGCACGATCCTCGGCAGCGCGTTCAGGATCTTGATGTACGGGCCGAACACCTCCGCGAGCGCCCGCACCCGGCCGAGCGCGATCCCCAGCACCACGCCCGCCACGACCCCGATCACCCAGCCGAGCAGCGCCTCGTACAGCGTGTACCAGACCTGTTCGCCGAGGCTGCCCTGCGCGGTGCCCTCGGTGATCCAGGTGCTGATCTGGTGCCAGATCTTCGACGGCATCGAGAAGTTGAAGGGATCGATGATCTCGGCGCGGGCGAACCACTCCCACAGCCCGAGCACCGCCACCAGCACCAGCGCCCTGGCCGCGTACACGGCGATACGGTGGTTGCGGGCGGCGATCGCCCGCCGCCGCTGGCGGTCGCCCACGGGGGCGGGGGACTTGACGGTCAGCGTCTCAGGCGGCATCGGCGGCACCCCGCTCCCTGGTGATACGGACCTCCTCGCCGAGGGACGCCCAGATCTCCCGGTAGATCTCGACGAACCTCGGCTCCATCCGGACCGACTCCACCTTCCGCGGGCGCGGCAGGTCGATCTCGAAGATCTCCTTGACCGTCGCGGGCCCCGCGGTCATCACCACCACCTTGTCGGCGAGCGCGATGGACTCCTCCAGGTCGTGGGTGACGAAGACGACCGACGCCCCGGTGCCCGCCCACAGTTCGAGGAGTTCGTCCGACATCAGCGCCCTCGTCTGCACGTCGAGCGCGGAGAACGGCTCGTCCATCAGCAGCAGTTCGGGATCGTTGACGAAGGTCGCGGCCAGGGCGACCCGCTTGCGCTGGCCGCCGGAGAGCTGGTGCGGATAGCGGTCCTCGAAGGCGGTGAGGCCCACCCGGGCGATCCAGTCCCGCGCTTTCGCCCGCGCCCGCGCCTTCGGCACACCGCGGAAGCGCGGCCCCGCCATCACGTTCGACAGCACCGTCCGCCAGGGGAACACCGCGTCCTGCTGGAACACGAAACCCACCTTGTCGCTGATGCCGCGCACCGGCTCCCCGGCCACGAACACCTCGCCCGTGGTGGGCTCTTCCAGGCCGCTGACGAGCGTCAGCGTCGTCGACTTGCCGCATCCGGTGGGCCCCACCACGGCCACGAACTCGCCGCGTGCCACGATCAGGTCGAGATCGCGCACCGCGGTGTGCAGCGCCCCCGACGGCGTCCCGAAGGTCTTGCCCGCTTCCCGCAGCTCGATGGCGGGAGCCAGTTTCCCGGCTGAATTCGTCTGCTGGCTCATGGACCGGGAGGCTAGGAGCGCCCACCGCACCGCGGCAGTCTTCTGGGCGCAACCGGCGCTTGTGCGCACAAGCCGGGGTTCTGCTCGTTGTGCTCACCCGGGGCGGGGAAAATTCCACCCCGGGTCTGGGCAGCCGTTCCGCCAGCCCTTACGTTGCCCTCATCAGGCAGCAAAACGGACGTGTCTCTTCGGAGGGGGGACGGCCCCGAGGGCGAAGGGGGAGGTGGCGGGCGTGCGGATCGGGTGGCCGCGCCGGGTGTCGGCCCAGGTGCTCGCGGTGCAGCTCGCGCTGACCGCGGGGGTCACCGTACTCGCCACCGGGCTCTTCCTCGCCCCCCTCGCCTCGGAACTCGACGACCAGGCCATGCACCGCGCCCTCGTCATCGCCCAGACCGCCGCCACCGACCGGGACCTGGCCCGCGACCTCACCGGCACCCCGCCCACCGTCGGCGGCCCCGTGCAGGCACGGGCGGAGACCATCCGCAGGGCCACAGGGGCGCTGTACGTCGTCGTCATGGACACCCGCGGCATCCGCTGGTCGCACACCAACCCCAGGGAGGTCGGCAGGCACGTCTCCACCGACCCGGCCACCCCGCTCTCCGGGCGCGAGATCATGCAGATCGACACCGGCACCCTCGGCCGCTCCGCCCGCGCCAAGGTGCCCCTCTACGGCCCGGGGCACCGCCTCGTCGGCGCCGTCTCTGTCGGCATCGGATACGACAGCGTCCACGCCCGTCTGCTGGCCTCCGTACCGGGGCTGCTGCGGTACGCGGGCGCGGCGCTCGCGGCGGGCGCGCTGGCCGCGGTGCTGGTGGCGCGTGGCCTGCGGCGGCGCACCCACGGGGTGGCGTTCACCGACATCTCCGCGCTCCTCGACGAGCGCGAGGCCATGCTGCACGGCATCCGCGAGGGCGTCGTCGCCTGCGACCGGCACGGCCGCATACGGCTCGTCAACGACGAGGCGGCCCGGCTCCTCGACCTGCCCGCGGACGCGGTGGGCCGCCTCGTCACCGAGGTGCTGCCGCGTGGCCGCACCGTGGAGGTGCTGGCGGGGCGGGTGGACGGCGCCGACCTGCTCGCGGTCAGCGCCGGCCGGGTACTGGTCGTCAACCGGATGCCGACCGCGGACGAGGGCGCCGTGATCACCCTCAGGGACCGTACGGAACTCGACCGCCTCGGCCGCGAACTGGACGGCACCCAGGGCCTGTTGGACGCCCTCAGGGCCCAGGCGCACGAGCACGCCAACCGGTTGCACACCGTGCTCGGGCTCATCGAGATCGGCCGCCCGGGCGAGGCCGCCGCCCTCATCACCGAAGTCGCCCACACCGGGCATGAGTTGGCCGAGCGGCTCGCCGAGCACATCCATGAGCCGCTGCTGTCCGCGCTGCTCGCGGGCAAGGCCGCCATCGCCGCGGAGCGCGGCGCGGAACTCCGCCTCGCGCCGGGCACCAGCTTCCCCGCGGGCGCGGTCGACCCGCGCGACCTGGTGACCGTCCTCGGCAACCTCGTCGACAACGCCCTCGACGCGGTGACCGGCCATCCGCGCCGTGACCCGTTCGTGGAGGTGGAGTTGCACACCGAGGGCACCACGGCGGTCCTCAGGGTCGCCGACACCGGGCCCGGGGTGCCGCCGGGGGACCGGGAGGCGATCTTCACGGAGGGGTGGTCCACGAAGCCCGGGCGCGGTGGCGCGCAGGTGGTGGCGGTCGCCGCCGTGGGGGCGCCGGGGGGCCCGGGGGCCGCGGCCGGTCCGCCCGGCGGTGGACGCCCCGCGCACGGCCGCGGCATCGGGCTCGCCCTGGTGCGCCGGCTCGCCGAGCGCTACGGCGGCACCGCCCGGGTCGCGGCGCGCCCCGGCGGCGGCGCCCTGTTCACGGTCGTCCTGCCCGAGGCCCTGGCCCCCGGCGCCGGGGACACCCCCGCACCGCCCCCGACCACAGGCCCGCTCCCCGCCCCGGTCTCCGAGGCCACCGCTCCAGGAGGTGCCCACCCATGGTCCAGGTCCTGATCGTGGACGACGACTTCAGGGTCGCCGAGATCAACGCCGCCTATGTGTCACGGGTCGCGGGCTTCCGCGTCGCCGACCGCGCCCACACCGCGGCGCAGGCGCTCTCGGTCCTCGAACGCACCCCCGTCGACCTGGTGCTCCTCGACCACTACCTGCCCGACGAGACCGGCCTCGCACTGGTCCGCAGGATGCGCCAGCGGGGCCACCAGGCCGACGTGATCATGGTGACGGCGGCCCGGGACATCGCCACGGTGCAGGCCGCGATGCGCTACGGGGCGCTCCAGTACCTGGTCAAGCCGTTCGACTTCGCGGGCCTGCGCGCCAAGTTGGACAGCTATGCCGCGCTGCGCAGGACCCTCGACGGCGTACGGGACCTCGACGAGGCGGCGCAGGACCAGGTGGACCGCATCTACGCGGCGCTGCGCCCCGCCGCCCGCGACGCCTCGGGGCTCCCGAAGGGCTACTCGGCCCCCACCGCCGAACTGATCAGAACCACCCTGGCCGCCGCGGCCCATCCCCTCTCCGCCCACGAGGTGGCCGCCTTCACCGGCATCAGCCGCTCGACGGCCCAGCGCTACCTGAAACTCCTGGAACGCGCGGGCCACATCGCCCTGACCCTCCGCTACGGCGAGACGGGCCGCCCGGAACACCGGTACGTGCCGCGGCGGGGGAGAGGAGGCGGGGGCAGCGCGTGAGAGGCGCCCGCGGCGCCCGCGGGGAACGGGACACGACAAAGGGCCGACCCGTCTTTGCAGGTCGGCCCTTGATCATTGAGGGTGAGTGACGGGACTCGAACCCGCGGCATCCTGGACCACAACCAGGTGCTCTACCATCTGAGCTACACCCACCATGCCCGGTGGCGAATCCCCTGGAGAGATCCCTACCGGCCGAGAAAGAGTGTACAGGGTCCCGGAGGGTGCTCGCGCGGGAGTTAACCGGCGGTACCGCCGGGGGGTGCGGCGGGTGTGACGTGCCGGGCGGCGATGGCGCGCGCGGTGTCCGAGTCGGGGCCGGGCTGCGGCACGAACACGGCCTCGCGGTAGTAGCGCAGCTCCGCGATGGACTCCCTGATGTCGGCGAGCGCCCGGTGGTTGCCGTTCTTCTCCGGGCTGTTGAAGTACGCGCGCGGGTACCAGCGGCGGGCCAGCTCCTTGACGGAGGAGACGTCCACGATGCGGTAGTGGAGGTAGCCCTCAAGGTCCGGCATGTCGCGGGCGAGGAAGCCGCGGTCGGTGCCGACGGAGTTGCCGCAGAGCGGGGCCTTGCCGGGCTCCTTGACGTGCTCGCGGACATGGGCGAGCACCTGCTCCTCGGCGTCCGCGAGCGTCGTGCCCGACGGCAGCTCCGCAAGCAGCCCCGAGGCGGTGTGCATCTCGCGCACCACGTCCGGCATCGTCGTCAGGGCCTCGTCCGGCGGGCGGATCACGATGTCCACACCGTCGCCGAGTACGTTCAGCTCCGAGTCGGTGACCAGTACGGCCACCTCGATGAGCGCGTCGTTCGCCAGCGAGAGGCCGGTCATCTCGCAGTCGATCCACACCATGCGATCGTTCATGTGCCTCACCCTACGGCGCGTCGTGCCCCCTCATCCGTTCCGGGCGCTTCCGGGCCCGATCGGGCCCGACCCGGGCATGGTGTGCCGCGGCGCCGGGGCCGCCCGCGCGGGCGGCCCCGTGCCGACGGGTCAGCCGACCCTGCCGGGGGCGGGCCTGTCGGCGTCCGTGCGCTGGCCGGGCAGCCCGGCCCTCGCGAACGGCGCGTACGCCTCGCCCCTGGCGGCGTCGGCGGCCACCGAGGACAGGCCGAGCGCGGCCGAGCGCCGCGCCTGGCTCGGCACCCCGCCCTCCGGGTGCGGTGCCGCCGCCTCCTGCGGCTTCTCCGGCTGCGGCCTGCGGGCCCGGTACGCGGCCCGGTAGGCCGCGGGCGACGAGCCGAGCTGGCGCCTGAAGTGGCCGCGCAGCGCCACGGGCGAGCGGAAGCCGCAGCGGCCCGCGACCTCGTCGACCGAGTAGTCCGAGGTCTCCAGCAGCCGCTGGGCCTGGAGCACCCGCTGTGTGATGAGCCACTGGAGGGGAGCGCTCCCGGTCAGCGACCTGAACCGGCGGTCGAAGGTGCGCCTGCTCATGTACGCGCGCGCGGCCAGCGTCTCCACGTCGAACTGCTCGTGGAGGTGTTCCAGCGCCCAGGCGACGACCTCGGCCAGCGGGTCGGCGCCGATCTCCTCTGGTAAAGACCTGTCGAGGTAGCGCTCCTGGCCGCCGGTGCGGCGCGGCGGCACGACGAGCCTGCGGGCGAGCGCGCCCGCCGCCTCGTTGCCGTGGTCGCTGCGCACGATGTGCAGGCACAGGTCGATCCCGGCCGCGGTCCCCGCCGAGGTCAGTACGTCGCCGTCGTCGACGAACAGCTCGCGCGGGTCGACGTGGACCGACGGGTAGCGCTTGGCGAGCGTGGGCGCGTACATCCAGTGCGTGGTGGCCGGCCTGCCGTCCAGCAGCCCGGCCGCGGCCAGCACGAACGCGCCCGTGCACAGGCCCACGATGCGCGCGCCCTCCTCATGGGCGCGGCGCAGCGCGGTGACGGCCTCCTCGGGCGGCGGCGCGGTGATCGACCGCCAGGCGGGCACCACCACCGTCCCGGCCCGCCCGATGGCGTCCAGGCTGTGCGGGGCGGTCAGCTCCAGGCCGCCCGTGGTGCGCAGCGGGCCCTCCTCACCGGAACACACCAGCAGCCGGTACCGCGGCACCCCGGCGTCCTGCCGGTCGATGCCGAAGACGGAGAGCGGTATGGAACTCTCGAAGATGGGGCCGCCGCTGAACAGCACCACGGCGACGATTTCCCGGCGCCGTCGCCCGGAGAGCTTCCGGGCGACGGCCTCGGGAGCGGCAGTGGAGTCGTGGCTCATGTCCCTAAGCCCCCCTCGGTGGTCGCGGCGCCCCTTACCCTGTGGGTCTGTCGCTCCTGCACGTTTCCCCTCGGTCCAGCACGAGTCCCCCGCCGTAAGACAGTCATGATCGAATCTACTGTGTTCCGCGTTGCCGGCGTGACCAGATCGGCACTCGCCACTATGTCGACATGGCAACTTGGCGTAAAGCATTCGATCACGAAGCGTGGCACTCCGAGGGCCCCGTGTGAAGGGCGCCTCGGGTACCTGGCCGGACCCCGTTGGGTGCCTCGGCGGCCCCAGAACCCGCCAGCCCAGGTGGGCAGGGGGGTGGGGCGGGTTACGGCCAGGGGAAGCCTACCCACCAGAACTTGGCTGAAAAGCTACGTCAAGGGTGCGCGGAAATCGGTCAGTCCACCGGCGCACTTCCCCATGTGGCACGCGCGCCCCCGCACGCCCCCCGCTCCGTGCCCCGGCGGCGGCCCGGCTCCCCCGTGTCCGACCCTCCGGGCCGGCGCCGTACCGGAGCCCCGCGCACCGCACTCCGAGTGCTTCCGCTTGCCCCCGGAGGCTCGACTGATGTTGCTTCAACTCGCCTGAGCGAAAACGCTTTTCGACGCCGCCGCAGGTTTTTCCCTGCCGTGGAAGTCGGGTTCCGTTCCGGCCCCCGCCCCGCTTCGGCCCGGCGTCCGTCGGCGCCCTGTCCCGCTGCCGTCCCGGCACCGGGAGGGGGAGCGGCGCCGCGGCTCCCGGCACGCCCGAATGCGTCCCCGTGGTGTTCCGGATCGCGCCGTTTCGGTGGCTTCCGCGTCCGACTTGTGGAATCCGTGCGGAGGGCGACCGCCGCGTTCCGGCTTGTTCCCGCGTACCGGTGTCGGCCACGGCCCCCGCCGACCGCTCCGTTTCGGCGCCGGGGTGCCCGTACGGGCACGGAAGGCCGGAACGGACCGTCCCGCGGCCCCTCGCACCGCCCGCGGCCCGCGGGGCACCCCGGCCCCCTGTGGCGGGTTTCCCCGCGTTCACCACCGCGTCCCGGCGCCGCGCCCCCTCGCTCCCGGCCGCGCCACGGCCGCGGCGCGCGGGTCGTGCGCGCGGGCGCGCGCGAAGAAGGACGAGCGCGCTCCCGGCGCCCCGCTCCCGCCCGTGTCAACAGGCCGCACCGTGTCCTCACCGCCTCACCATTGCGTCGGGAGCGCCGCTCATGCATGCTCCGGTGAACGCGGCGCCACTCGCGCAGGTGAACGTCGCACGACGTCGGAGTGCCCCGGCCGGGACCTGGGCAGGAGAGGAGTGGCGCCGTACTCTTGGGGTACGGAATGGGTTAGCTGAATCCCGGACGACGCCCCGGCGCACGACCCTTCCGCTCCGGCGCGCTTCCCCGGGAACCGGGCTCCCCGGAGCCCTTGTTGTATCTTGCCGTTCCCAGTTCCCGACAAGTCCCCGATATCCGTGTCCCCCGCAGCGACCCCGCTGCCCGCAGACCTTGACAGCCGCACCTGACAGCCGCTCCTCCCCCAGAGGACCTCCCCTCGCCCGAGACACCGATGGCCGGTCACGAACACTTCGAACCAGCGGACCGCAAGCGGCAGGTAGCCGATCCCACGGCAGACCCCCTGGCGGCGGAAGAAACACGTCATTCCTGCGATCCAGCCTTCAAGCACGGGGTCGTCGTCGGCTTCGACGGCTCCACGTCGAGCGAGCGGGCCCTCGCGTACGCGATCGGTATGGCCGCCCGCTCCTCCTCAGGACTGATCATCGTCCATGTCGCCAACCGGCTGCCCACCACCGTCTGGGCGGGCTGCGAGCCCCCGGTTTTCGTCGACGTCCCCGACCACCGCACCGAGGTGCTCGGCCTCGAACTGGCCTGTGCGGACTATCTGAGCGACGTCCCCTGGATTCTCGTCGAGCGCGGCGGCGACATCTGTCACGAACTCGAAGAGGTCGGGCACGAGTACGAGGCCGACGCCATCGTGGTCGGCTCCACCCACGGCATCGTCGGCCGGATCTTCGGCTCGGTCGCGGGACGCCTCGCCCGCCGTGCGCAACGCCCCGTGATCGTCATCCCCTGACCCGGACACGTCCCGTACTGGTGCCCGCACCGGAACCATCTAATCTACTCACCGGTAGATGTGGATTGCGCCCTTGTGAAGGGTAGAAAACCGCTACCGGCAGTCACCGTCACGGCAGCGCCGGAGAGCGAGCCGCCGACCGGGGCGTGACGGTCACCGGCCGCGCGGCCAAGAGCCGGGGTAAGGGCGACCCCGGCGAACGAGGACGACCCCTGTGCGCGGGTGGCACGCACAGGGGTCGTTCGTGTTCCTGGCCTGGGGGGCCAGTCCCTCTCTTGTGGGTGGGCCGGGGTTCAAGATTCCTCGGGCTTTGCCCTCACTCCACTGTGACCGACTTTGCCAGGTTGCGGGGCTTGTCGATGTCGCGGCCCATGGCCAACGCCGTGTGGTAGGCGAGCAGTTGCAGCGGGATGCCCATCAGGATGGGGTCGAGTTCCGGCTCGTTGCGCGGCACCACGAGGGTGCGGTCCGCGACCGGCTGGTCGCGGTGGGCCACCGCCAGGATGCGGCCGTCGCGCGCCTTGATCTCCTGGAGCGCGGCCCTGTTCTTCTCCAGCAGGTCGTCGTCGGGCACGATCGCCACCGTCGGCAGCGTCGGGTCGATCAGCGCGAGCGGCCCGTGCTTCAGCTCCGACGCCGGGTACGCCTCGGCGTGGATGTACGAGACCTCCTTCAGCTTCAGCGACGCCTCCCGCGCCACCGGATAGCCCCGCACCCGCCCGATGAACATCATCGAACGCGCCCCGGTGTACTCCGCGGCCAGCCGCTCGATCTCCGCCTCCTGGCCCAGCACCTCCCCGATCTGCCCCGGCAGCCGCCGCAGCCCCTCGATGATCCGCCGCCCGTCCGCCACCGACAGGTCCCTGGTGCGGCCCAGGTGCAGCGCGAGCAGCGCGAACGCCACCGTGGTGTTGGTGAAGCACTTCGTCGACACCACGCACACCTCGGGCCCCGCGTGCACGTACACACCGCCGTCCGCCTCCCGCGCGATCGCCGAGCCCACGACGTTCACCACGCCGAGCACCCGGGCGCCCTTGCGCTTCAGCTCCTGCACCGCCGCCAGCACGTCGTACGTCTCACCCGACTGGGAGACCGCGACATAGAGGGTGTCCGGGTCGACGACGGGGTTGCGGTAGCGGAACTCGGACGCGGGCTCCGCGTCCGCGGGGATGCGCGCCAGCTCCTCGATCATCTGCGCCCCGATGAGGCCCGCGTGGTACGAGGTGCCGCAGCCGAGGATCTTCACCCGGCGCACCGCGCGCGCCTCCCGCGCGTCCAGGTTGAGCCCGCCCAGGTGCACGGTGGAGAACCGGTCGTCGATACGGCCGCGCAGCACCCGGTCCACCGCGTCGGGCTGCTCGTGGATCTCCTTGTGCATGAACGTGTCGTGATCGCCCATGCCGTACGACTCGGCCTCCCACTCCACGGTGGTCGGGGAGGCGGTGGTGCGGGTGCCCTCGGTGGTGTAGGTGCGGAAGTCGTCGGCCTTCAGGGTCGCCATCTCGCCGTCGTCGAGCGTGACGATCTGCCGGGTGTGCGCCACCAGCGCGGCCACGTCGGAGGCGACGAACATCTCCTTCTCGCCGATGCCGAGCACCACGGGCGAGCCGTTGCGCGCCGCCACGATCCGGTCCGGGAAGTCGGCGTGCAGCACCGCCACCCCGTACGTGCCCTCGACGAGGCGCAGCGCCTCCCTGACCCGCTCCTCCAGCGTCGGCGCCCCGGAGCGCGCGATGAGGTGGGTCAGCACCTCGGTGTCGGTCTCGGACAGGAACTCCACCCCGTCCGCGGTGAGTTTGGCGCGCAGCTCCTCGGCGTTGTCGATGATGCCGTTGTGCACCACCGCCACCTTGCCCTCCGCGTCCAGGTGCGGATGGGCGTTGACGTCGGAGGGGGCGCCGTGGGTGGCCCAGCGGGTGTGCGCGATGCCGATGGTGCCCGCGAACCGCTTGGGCACGCGCGCCTCCAGGTCCCGAACCCGCCCCTTGGCCTTGATCATCTTCAGCCCCGCCGCCCGCGGCCCGGTGACGACCACGCCCGCCGAGTCGTAGCCCCGGTACTCCAGCCGCTGGAGCCCTTCGAGCAGCAGCGGCGCCACGTCCCGGCGGCCGACGTAACCCACGATCCCGCACATACGCGTCCCTCCCACGGTGCCGCGGCGCGCGGGCCTGCCCCGCCGCGCCGCCGTACGGGCCCGTCAGCCGTAGACGATCCGCCTGAGCTGCCGCAGGGACAGCTCGGGCGGTGCCACGGCCCGGTGCCCCAGCTCCTCGGCGATACGTTCGAAGATCGCCGTGTTCACCAGGCCCCGCCCTCTCAGCTCGCGGTGCCTGCGGCGCACGAACTCCTCGGCGGACTCGTCGAAGTAGGCGAGTACGTCCTGGACCACCCGGGCCGCCTCGCCGCGGTTCAGCGGCGTGCTGCGGGTCAGATGGTCGACCAGTTCGTCGTGCACCGGATGATCCTGGCCTTGCGGTCGCCCCATACGCAACAATCCTGCCCGATTTCGGGCAGGGGCGTGTCGTTACGGGGCGCGTCCCGCCGGGCGACTCGCTCCCGCCGCCGCCCCGCTCCCGCCGCTCGGTCGGCCCGGGGGAGGGCCGCCTCACATCTTCCGCAGCACCGCCTGCTTGGCCACGCTGAACTCCTCGTCCGTCAGCACGCCCCCGCGGTGCAGCTCGCCCAGCTCCTGGAGCCTGCGCAGCAGCACGTCGTGGTCGTCGGAGGCCGGGCCGCCGAGCGTCTTGGGCGCCTTGTCCACGGCGTGCGGATGGGGCAGCCTGGCCTGCACCGCGGCGGCGGCGAGCGCCATCAGCGGGTCCTTCTTGAAGCCCCACAGCTCCACCGCGTGCGGATCGTGCTTGGGCGCCGACTTGCCGGTCTGGCCGCGCACCGTGAAGCGCAGATAGCCGTTCTCCATGGCCATCGACGGCTGCCACTCGACCGCGGTGATCTCGCCGAGCGGCAGCGTCCTCGGACCGGCCGCGGACTTGGCGTCGTTGGTCTTCCAGTTCCACTCCAGCCGTACCGTCTCCCCGTCGAAGGAGACCGAGCCGTCGCCCGCCGCCACGGTCAGCGGCACCGCGGGCCCCGGCAGCAGATACCCGTCCACGGGCCCCGACTCCGTGCCCGCGAGCCGCAGCGCGGCGCGGATCTCGTCGACCAGGTACTCGGCGACCCCGTAGCGCCCCGGCTCGACGGTGAGCTGATACGGGTCGGAGGCGTCGTGGAGCCTGCCGCCCGCGACCTGGACCAGCGGGTCGGCGCCGTCGCGCAGCCGCAGCCTGAGCCGCCCCGCCTTGCGCCCCCGCTCGATCGAGACACCGCGGATCGCTTCGAGCGGCACCGCAAGCTCGCCGAGTTCGCGGCGCAGCGGCGCCAGCGAGCGGTCGCCGCCCGGTACGAGGCGCAGCACGTCGTCGTCGAACGTCCAGGTTCCGTCGCGCTGGATGATGTCGGCCATGACGGAATTCTGTCATCGCCGCGCCCGCCGGGGCACGGGCCCCGGGCCGCCGCCGGGCTCCGGCGGGCGCGGCCCTCAGGCGATCGGGTTCTTCAGGGCGCCCACGAGCTGGAGCCCGCCCGAGGGGTCGCTGAGGTCCAGCATCTGGCGGTTGTCGCGCAGTTGCAGCCGGTTGAGGCAGGACAGCGCGAACGTCGGCGCGAACAGGTCGTAGCGCAGGAACTTCTCCTTGAACTCCGGGTGCGCCCGCTGGTAGTCGCGCGCGCAGTCGCCGACCGTGCGCCAGAACGCGTCCGCGTCCATGACGCCCTCCGTCACGAGGATCGCCGACAGGAAGCGCAGGAAGCAGTCGAAGACGTCCGTGAACAGGGAGAGCAGCCGCAGCTCCTCGGGGGTGTCGGTGACCACCCGGTCCACCCCCGGCGGCAGCTTCGCCTCGGGGTCGAGCACCGCTATCTCCTCCGCGATGTCCTTGAAGATCGCCCGCAGCACCGCGCCGCGCTCGTCGAGCACCAGGATGGTGTTCTCGCCGTGCGGCATGAACACCAGGTCGTACGCGTAGAAGCAGTGCAGCAGCGGGGTGAGGTAGGCGTCCAGGTAGCCGCGCAGCCACTCCTCGGGGGAGAGCCCGGAGCGGGCGACGAACGCTCCTGCCAGGGACGCGCCGAGCCGGTCGGTGTGCAGCAGCGCCGCCATCGTCACCACCCGCTCGCCCGGCCCGAGCCGCGGCACCGGGCTCTCCCGCCAGAGCGCGGCGAGCATCTTGCGGTACGGCGAGTAGCGGTCGGTGGCGCCCTCGAACTCCAGGTGCCTGTAGCCCACCGCGGCGCGCTCGCGCAGGATGGTCAGGCCGCTGGCGCGCAGCACGGGATCGCCTTCGACGAGCCCCGCCACCCAGTCGTTGATCTGCGGTGTCGCCGCCATGTACGCGGCCGAGAGGCCCCGCAGAAAGCCCATGTTGAGGATGGAGAGCGCGGTCTTCACATAGTGCCGCTCGGGGTGCGAGGCGTTGAAGAAGGTGCGTATGGACTGCTGGGGCCGGTAGTCGTCGTCGCCCTCGCCGAGCGGTACGAGGTAGCGCCTGGCCACCTCGGAGGCGAAGGTCACGGAGAGCCGGTGCCACCACTGCCAGGGGTGTACGGGTATCAGCAGGTAGTCGGCGGGGTCGAGGCCCTGGGCGCGCAGGGTGCCGCGGAAGCGTTCGAGCGTGGCCCCGCCCAGCTCCCCGGCGAGCAGTGACGCCTCGTCCAGGCCCTCGCCGACGCTGAGGGCCGCACGGTCGCGGTGCGCCGCGATCCAGATGAGACGGGTGGCGCGGGCCGTCTCCGGGGCGTACGCGAGGTACTCGGGGGAGGCGAAGCCGAGCCTGCCGCTGTTGGCGACGAAGCAGGGGTGGCCCTCCGTCATGGCCGACTCGACGGTCTGGAAGTCGGCCCCGGCCAGCTCGGCGGCGGTCGGCGCGGGCCCCGTCAGCTTGTAACAGAGCGCGGAGAGGGTGGAGGTGATCTCCTCCAGGTACACCGGGAGCACGGCGTCCCCGAGCCCCAGGGCGCCGCGCAGCTCGCTGAAGAAGTCCAGCGCGGACAGCGGGAGTTCGCGGCCGTCGGCGGCGCGGGCCCGGGTGAGGGAGTCCGCGTCGACGTGCCAGTGGTCGAGTTCGAGGAGCCGGGCCGCGAAGTGGTAGACGACGGTGCCGTCGTCGCTTGCCACGGTGAACCGCCCCGGGCTCTCCGGCTCGGGGCTCAGCAGCCGCTCGTGGGCGAACTCGGCGAGCGCCTTGCGCAGCAGCAGCCGGTTCGCCCGCTCCCAGTGCCCGGGGGTGAGGTGGGCGACGGACGCGTCGGGGTGGGCGGCGGCGGTGGTGACGGGGGGTGTGGGCAGCGGGGTCATACGGCGGCTCCTCGGGGGTGGCCGGGTGGGGGAGTGCGAGGGCCCGGCGGTGGGGGTGCCGGACCGGCCGAGGGGGACGGGGTGGTGCGGTCCCCGGCCGAGGGGCCGGGTGGTGCGCCCCGGCCGGGGTCAGGGGCTCTCGGGAGCGGGGCGGGTGGCGGCCGTGAACTGCTCGCGGGTGCAGAAGCTGAGCAGCGCCGTCTTCTCCGGCTTCTCGATCGGCCCCGCGGGGACGAAGCCCACGGTCTCATTCAGCCGGTGCACCGCGCCATTGCGTACATCGGGCTCGACGACGACCCGGCGCACCGCGGGGTCGGAGAACAGGAACTCCATCACGGTCCTGATGACGGCCCGGGTGAACCCGGTGAGCGGGGTGTCGGCGGGGGCCGTCAGGAAGTGCATGCCGATGTCGCCCGCTGCGGCCTCGTACAGGCCCTCAAGCTCGACGTGCGCCGGGTCGTAACGCTCCGTCAGAAACGCGGGCGCGCCGCGGTGCAGGCCGAGGAAGGCGTCGTGGTGGGGGTGGGCGGCGACGGCCGTGTACGCGCGCTCCACGTCCTGCCGTGAGGCGTTTCCCATGAGCCAGAAGGCGGACTTGGGGTGGGTCACCCAGGAGTGCACGACCTCGGCGTCCGCCGGCGGGTCGAGCGGTCTGAGCGCGAACTGCCCGAGCGCGGGGTCGGTGTGGGTGAACAGCGGCTGTGTCATTGCGGGTCGTCCTTCGGGGCCGAGAATTCCTGGAAGGCGATGGACCTCTCCACCGGGTACACCTCGCGTCCGGCGATCTCCCTGAGGATGTACGCGTTGCGGTAGGCGCCCATGCCGAGGTCGGGGCTGGTGACACTGTGGGTGTGGGTGCCCGCGTTCTGGAGGAATATCTCCCCGCCCGCGGTGTCGACGGAGTAGTCGCGGGCCACGTCGAAACGGCCGTGGCCGTCGAAGCGCAGGCGCTCGCGCACCGGGGCGAGGAAGTCGGGCACCCGGTAGCGGTACCCCGTCGCCAGGACGAGCCCCTCGGTGCGCAGTGTGACGTCCCGCCCCTGCTCCTCCTGGCGCAGCCCCAGCGTGTACGTGCCGTCCTGCGGGTCGTACGAGGCGCTGTGCAGCGCGGTGTTGGTGAGCAGCCTGGTGGGCACGGGGCCCGCGGCGCTCTTCTCGTAGAGCAGGTCGAAGATGGCGTTGATCAGTTCGCCGTCGATGCCCTTGAAGAGGCCCTTCTGCGAGGCTTCGAGGCGGTAGCGGGTGTCCTCGGGCAGCGCGTGGAAGTAGTCCGCGTACTCCGGCGAGGTCATCTCCAGCGTGAGCTTGGTGTATTCGAGCGGGAAGAAGCGCGGCGACCTGGTGACCCAGTCGAGCCGGTAGCCGCCCGCCCCGCCGTCGGGGATGCCGCCGAGAAGGTCGTAGTAGATCTCCGCGGCGGACTGGCCGCTGCCGACGAGGGTGATGGAACGCTTCTCCCGCAGCGCGTCGCGGCGCTCCAGATAGCGGGAGTTGTGCACCGCGTCCCCGCCGATGCCCTCGCAGGCAGGCGGCACATACGGCGGGGTGCCGGTGCCGAGCACCAGCCGGGGCGCGCGGTGGACCTCGCCGCCCGCGGTGCGCACGGCGTAGCGGCCGTCCTCGTACGTCACCTCGGTCACGGTGGTGCCGAAGCGCACCGAGGAGAGCCGGGCGGCGGCCCAGCGGCAGTAGTCGTTGTACTCGGTGCGCAGCGGATAGAAGTTCTCGCGTATGTAGAACGAGTACAACCGCCCTGAGTGCTTGAGGTAGTTGAGGAACGAGTACGGCGACGTGGGGTCGGCCAGCGTGACGAGGTCGGAGAGGAAGGGGGTCTGGAGGTGGGCGCCGGGCAGGAGCATCCCGGAGTGCCAGTCGAAGTCCTCCTTCGCCTCAAGGAACAGGCCCCGTATGCCGTCGAGGGGTTCCGTCAGGCAGGCGAGGCCGAGGTTGAAGGGGCCGAGTCCGATGCCGATGAAGTCCGCGGCGCCGTCCCGCCCCCCGGTGCTGCGCGGGGGCTCAGGCGGCGTGGTCACGGTGCTCCCCCAGATACCGGCCGGCGTGCTCCGCGATCAGTTCGAGCACCGCGGCGATGTCTTCGAGGGTCGTGGTGGGGTTGAGGAGGGTGAACTTGAGGTAGTCGTGCCCGTCCACGGTGGTCGCGGCGACCACCGCGTCGCCGGTGGCGGAGAGCATCCTGCGGGCGTGCCTGTTGGCCATGTCGATGGCCGCGGAGCCGGTGTCCGCGGTGGCGTTGTCGGGGATGCAGCGGAACACCAGGGTGGAGAGGCGGGGTTCGACCACCACGTCGAAGCGCGGGTCGGCCACCAGCATCCGCCATGCCCGGGAGGCCAGTTCGCAGACCTCGTCGAAGAGGTCCCCGATGGCGTCCGCGCCCATGATCCGCAGCGTCATCCAGAGCTTCAGCGCGTCGAAGCGGCGGGTGGTCTGTAGCGACTTGTCGACCTGGTTGGGGATGCGCTCCTCGGCCGCGTGCCGGGGGTTGAGGTAGTCCGCGTGGTAGGTGGCGTGCCGCAGCGTCGCCGCGTCCCGTACCAGCACCGCGCTCGAACTCACCGGCTGGAAGAACGACTTGTGGTAGTCCACGGTCACCGAGTCGGCCCGCTCGATGCCCGCGAGCAGGTGCCGGTTGGTGCGCGACACCAGCAGGCCGCAGCCGTACGCCGCGTCCACATGGAGCCAGATGCCGTAGCGCGCGCAGATGTCGGCGATCGGCTCCAGCGGGTCGATGGAGCCGAAGTCCGTGGTGCCGGCGGTCGCCACCACCGCCATCGGCAGGGTGCCCTCAAGCGCGCACTTCTTCAACTCCGCCTCCAGCGCCACCGGGTTCATCCGCCTGGCCGAGTCGCACGCCACCGTGACCACCGCGTCCCGGTCGAGCCCCAGCAGCCCGGCGGACTTGTTGACACTGAAGTGGGCGACCTCCGAGGCCAGCACCCGAAGCCGCCGCTGCGCGGGCGCGAAGGACTTGCACTCCTCGCGCGCCAGCAGCAGCGCCTGTAGATTGGACTGGGTGCCACCGCTGGTGAACACCCCGTCGGCGGCGGGTCCGTAGCCGATGCGGCCCGCGGTCCACTCGACGAGCCTGCGCTCGATGAGGGTGCCCCCCGCGGACTGGTCCCAGGTGTCGAGCGAGGAGTTCACCGCGCACAGCACGGCCTCGCCCACCACCGCCGGGATCACCACCGGGCAGTTGAGATGGGCGAGGTAGCGCGGATGGTGGAAGTAGACCGCGTCGCTGAGATAGACGTCCTCCAACTCGTCGAGCGCCGCGCTGGTGTCGCCGAGCGGGCGGTCGAGGTCGATGTGCGCGAACCGGGGCGCGAGTTCGTCGGGGGTGATGCCGGTGAAAGGCCGTTCGGTGGCGGCGAGTCTCGCGGCCACCCGCTCGATTCCCTCGGTGACGGCGCGCCGGTAACCGTCCGCCGTCGTGCCGTTGAGCAGGTGCGAGCGCATGAAGATCCTCCGGTTCTGGGGGCATGGGGAGGCGATCTTGATTAGGAGAGGCTAACCTTAATTGTTTGTACGAAAACATGGTTGTGCCACAGGCAGATTCCGGTCTCCCACCAGGGCTGCCGTTGCCGTGCGAACGCGGCGGTACACGGCGGCGACCGCCGAACGTCGCCCCGGCGATACCTGTCCGCGGCGCTCCCGCGCGGTGGCTTTCGGGCTATCTGCGGGCGGCGCGCAGTTGCTCCTCCGTCAGACCGCGGCGCCAGTAGCCGACGAAGGTGACCTGGGAGCGCTCGAAGCCCCGCTCGCCCACGAGGTGGCGGCGCAGCTCCCTGACGTTTCCCGACTCCCCGGCGAGCCAGGCGTACGGGGCCGCGGTGGGCGGCAGTTCGAGGCGGCGCAGCGCGCTCAGCGCGCAGGGCGCACCCTCCTCCCGTACCAGCCAGGTGAGATGGGCGTCGGCGGCGGTGCGCAGCGGCTGGCGGTCGCCCGCGCGGGGCACTTCGAGCAGCACGCGCGCGTGCAGCCCGGCCGGCAGCGACTCCAGGATGGCCCCGGCGGCGGGCAGCGCGGTCTCGTCGGCCCACATCACCAGCAGGTCCGAGCCCGCGGGTGGCCGAAATCGTACGGCTGTGTTGTTTGTCACCGCGGGTCCGAGGATCACCACTTTGTCGCCCGGCGCGGCGGTCGCGGCCCAGCGCGCCGCGGGGCCCGCGTCGCCGCCGCGGCCGACGCCGTGCAGCACGAAGTCGATATCGATCTCGGTGCCGCCGCCGGGCGCCGGGCGCTGCGCGCGCACCGTGTACGAGCGCATCACCGCCCGGATGTCGTCGGGCAGCTCACGCCACGCGTGCCACCAGCCGTCGCCCGCGTCCACCGGCACGACCGGCTCCCGCAGCCCCGGGGCAGGCAGGAAGAGCGACACGCTCTGGTCGCAGCCGCCGGAGGCGAACGCGTCGAGCCCCTCGCCCCCGAGTGTGACCCGGGTGTGGGAGGGCCCGAGGCGTTGGGCGCGCACCACCCCCGCGGCGAAGAACCGGAACGGGGCTGCCACGACGGCGGTGGACATACGTGCTCCTGGAGCGCTTGAACGGAGCCGCGCGCGGGCGCGCGGGAGGTGCGGAGTGGTGGGGGAGCGGTCGTCAGGGCGCGGGCGTGGGCGCGCGCCGGGGCCCGGGGTGGTGGGCGGTGACTCACCGGGGGGCGGGCGGGCGCACGACACCGTGCCGTGCCCCGGCCGCGCCGGGTGTGTGAGGGGGCGCACGGCGGTACGGGTGTGCCGTGCGGGACCTGGCGGGGCTCGTGGCCCCCCGGGTCAACTGACCTTCTTGGCCTTCTCGATGGCGTCCGCCAGATCCTCAAGGATCGGCGCGCATTTGTCGTACGAGTAGATGGGTTCGGCGACGCGCGGGATCACCTGGCCCGCGGCCACCGCGGGGAGCTTGCGCCACGTCGGCTTCGAGCCGTCGAGGACGCTCGGCTGGATGGCCGAGGAGCGGTTGTCCATCATGATCACGTCGGCCTTGTACTTGTTGACGTTCTCCCAGCTCAGGTTCTCGAACCAGCCGCCGCTGCCCTTCTTCGCGGACTCGGGCGGCTCGACGAAGTCGACCCCGAGCGCCTTGAAGTACTCCAGGTCGGCCGAGAGGTTGGTGCCGGACACATAGAAGATGTCCTGGCTGGCGGAGCCCGCCATGACCTTGATGCCGGGGTGTGCCTTGGCGACCGAGCGCAGCCGCGCCGCGGCGTCCTCGAAGCGCTTCTTGGCCTTGACGATCGGGTCGGACCCCGGGTCGGCGCCGAGGGTCTTGGCGAGGGCCAGCAAACGTTCGAGCGGCTTCGTCATCTGGCGGTCGTAGACGCTGATGCCGACGCTCGGGGCGAGCCCCAGGATCTTGTCCTTGGACTCGTCCGGCACGTACCAGAGGGTGCCCGCGTCGTCGAACATGGTGGAGATCAGCAGGTCGGGCGCGAGGCCCGCGTACTTCTCGATGTTGAACTGGCCCCACTCGTTGCCGAGCAGGGTCAGCTTGGAGATGTCGAGGCCGCCGGCCTGGACGTCGGGCTTGCCGTCCTTGGTCTTCGTGGGTCCGAAGACGCCCTTCACCTCGACGCCGTAGTCGTGCAGCGCGGCGGCCACCCCCGTGAAGGCGACGACGCTGGTCGGCGTCTTGTCGGCCTTCGCCGTCTTCCCCCGGTCGTCCTTGAAGCTCCAGGGGCCCGATTTCGCCGCCTTGGAGCCGCCGCCCTTGTCGGAGTCGCCGTCGTCGCCGCAGGCGGCGAGGGTGGCCGCGAGGCCGACGGCACCGGCGCCCGCGAGCAGGCCACGGCGGGAAAGGGGGGTGCTGGGCATGAGGGTTCGCTTCCGACGACTGACTGGGCCGCTGTTTAGCTTAGGCTACCCTAATTGCCCTCTCGCCTCCCGCACGCCCCACCCCTCCCGGGCCTCCCGGCCTCCGGCGCCCTCCCGGCCCGCCCACGCGGCCTCCCGCACGCCCCCGCTCAGGCGCCGGGCAGCCGCAGTTCCCTGGCGATCAGCATCCGCTGCACCTCGCTCGTGCCCTCGCCGATCTCCAGGATCTTCGCGTCCCGCCACATCCGGGCGACCGGGTACTCGTTCATGAAGCCGTAGCCGCCGTGCACCTGGGTGGCGTCGCGGGCGTTGTCCACGGCCACCGTCGAGGCGTACAGCTTCGCCAGCGCCGCCTCCTTCTTGAACCGCTCCCCGTGCACAAGGCGCGACGCGGCGTCCCGCCAGGCGAGCCTCGCGGTGTGCGCCTTCATCTCCATGTCCGCGATCTTGAACTGCATCGCCTGGTACGAGCCGATCTGCCGGCCGAACGCCCGCCGCTCGCGCGCGTACTTCACCGACTCGTCCACACAGCCCTGCGCGAGCCCGGTGGCGAGGGCGGCGATCGCGATCCTGCCCTCGTCGAGGATGCGCAGGAACTGCGCGTAGCCGCGCCCCTCCTCGCCGAGCAGGTTCTCCCGGGGCACCCGTACGCCGGAGAAGGACAGCTCGCGCGTGTCGGACGCGCTCCAGCCGACCTTCGAGTACGGCGGCGCCACCGTGAACCCGGGCGTGCCCGAGGGCACGATGACCGTCGAGATGCGCGGCGCGCCGTCCTCGCCCCTGCCGGTGACCGCGGCGACCGTGACCAGGCCCGTGATGTCCGTGCCCGAGTTGGTGATGAAGCACTTGGTGCCGTCCACCACCCACTCCCCGGCAGCCTCGTCGAGCCGCGCCGTGGTGCGGGCGGCGCCCGCGTCGGAGCCGCCGTCGGGCTCCGTCAGGCCGAAGGCGCCCAGGATCTCGCCCGAGCACAGCCGCGGCAGCCAGGTGCGCTTCTGCTCCTCGGTGCCGAAGAGGTGGACCGGCATCGCGCCGAGCGAGACGCCCGCCTCCAGGGTGATCGCCACCGAGGAGTCCACCCTGGCCAGCTCCTCAAGCGCGATCCCGAGCGCCAGGTAGTCGCCGCCCATGCCGCCGTACTCCTCGGGGAACGGCAGCCCGAACAGGCCCATGCGGCCCATCTCCCGCACGATCTCGTACGGGAACTCGTGCCGCTCGTAGAAGTCGCCGATCTTGGGTGCGACGACGTCGCGGGCGAACTCCGCCACGGTGCGGCGCAGTTCCTCGTGGTCGTCGGAGAGCCGGTGGTCGAGGGTCATGAGGGTGTCTCCTCCTGGGACGGGTCCGCCGCGGTCCCGGTCAGGGCGCGCACGGTGCGGGAGGGGCTCGGCCTGCCGAGGTGCGCGGCGAGCCAGGTGCTGGTGGCGACGAGCCGGGCGAGGTCGACGCCCGTCTCGATACCGAGTCCGTGCAGCATCCACACGAGGTCCTCGGTGGCGAGGTTGCCGGTGGCGCTCTTCGCGAACGGGCAGCCGCCGAGGCCGCCCGCGGAGGCGTCGACCGTGGTGACGCCGTGTTCGAGCGCGGCCAGGGTGTTCGCGAGCGCCTGGCCGTAGGTGTCGTGGAAGTGGACGGCGAGGGCGCCGGTGGCGACGCCCGCGTCGTTCAGCGCGGTCAGCAGCGCGCGCACCTGTCCCGGGGTGGCGACCCCGATGGTGTCGCCGAGGCTCAGCTCCGTGCACCCGAGGCCGATCAGCTCCCGGCACACCCGCACCACCTGCTCCCGGGGGACCGGGCCCTCCCAGGGGTCGCCGAAGCACATCGACAGATAGCCGCGCACCGGGGCCCCCTCGGCACGCGCGCGTGCCACGACGGGCGCGAACATGGCCAGGGACTCGTCGACCGTGCGGTTGAGGTTGGCGCGCGCGAAGGACTCGGTGGCGCTGGCGAACACCGCGATCCTGCGGGCGCCGAGGGCCAGCGCCCGGTCGAGCCCGCGCTCGTTCGGCACCAGTACCGGAAGCTCCACCGGCAGCTCGCGCACCAGCGGGAACAGCTCCCCCGCGTCGGCGAGCTGGGGCACCCACGTGGGGTGGACGAAGCTCGTGGCCTCGACGGTGCTCAGGCCCGCGGCCGCGAGCCGGTGGATGAACTCGGCCTTCACCGCGGTGGGCACGGTCTCCGCCTCGTTCTGGAGGCCGTCGCGCGCGCCGACCTCGTGGATGCGCACCCGCGCGGGAAGCCCCGGCGCGGGCACGGCCATCGGCAGCCCCTCGGTCATGACGCCGCCCCCTCCCGCGCCGCCTCGGCGGCCGGCTCGTCGCGGGGCGCGACGACCGCGAGCACCTCGTCCATGGCCACCGTGGTGCCGGGGGCGGCGTCCAGCTCGGTCACGGTGCCCGCGTGCGGCGCGGAGATCACGTGCTCCATCTTCATGGCCTCCACCACCAGCAGGCTCTGCCCCGCCGCCACCTCGTCGCCGACGGCGGCCTTGACCACCGTCACCGTGCCGGGCATCGGCGCCGTGAGGGTGTCCGCGCCCGGGTGGGCGGCGGTGTCGAGGGCGGCCGCCACCGGGTCGTGGTCGCGCACCTCCCACGCGTCGCCATCCCTGCCGAGCCAGTTGCCCGCGCGGTGGAAGGTGTGCCGTACGCCGTCGACGGTGACGCTCACCCGGTCCTCGGTGACGTCCGCGCCCCGGTCGGCCAGCTCGTGGGTGACGGGCGCGAGTCCCGGGACGCGCAGCGGGAAGCGCAGCGGGGCGCTGTCACCGCCGAGCCGCCAGCCGGTGGGCGCCGCGAACGGGTCGCGCCAGCCGCCGGGTCCGGGCCCTGGCTCCAGCGCGGCGGCGCGCGCCGCGGCCGCCGCCTCGTACACCTCCGCGGGCACCGGAGGGTCCGCGAGCGCGTCGAGTTCGCGCTCGACGAGGCCGGTGTCGAGGTCGCCCGCGCGCACCGCGGGCAGGTCGAGCAGGCGGCGCAGCAGCCCCGCGTTGGTGGGCACGCCCAGCGTGACGGTCCCCGCGAGCGCGGCGCGCAGCCTGCGCAGCGCGGTGGCCCGGTCGGGCCCGTGCGCGATGACCTTCGCCAGCATGGGGTCGTAGCGGCTGCCGACCTCGGTGCCCTCGTCGAGCCCCGAGTCGACCCGCACGCCCTCGCCCACGGGCTCGCGCAGCGCCAGCACCCTGCCGCCGGTGGGCAGGAAGCCGCGTGCGTCACCGCGTACCGACAGCGTCTCCGCGCACAGCCGCGCCTCGATCGCGTGCCCGTGGAAGGCGATCTCGTCCTGGGTGAACGCCAGCGGCTCCCCGGCCGCGACCCGCAGTTGCCACGCCACCAGGTCGAGCCCGGTGACCAGCTCCGTGACCGGGTGCTCCACCTGGAGGCGGGTGTTCATCTCCATGAAGCAGTACGCGCCCGGGTCGGCGCCCGGCACGATGAACTCCACGGTGCCCGCGCCGCGGTAGCCGCAGGAGCGCGCCGCGCGCACCGCGGCCTCGCCCATCGCGGCGCGGGTGGCCCCGTCGAGCAGCACGCTGGGCGCCTCCTCGACCAGCTTCTGGTGGCGGCGCTGGAGCGAGCACTCGCGCTCGCCCAGGTGCACCACGCCCCCGTGCCCGTCCGCGAGGACCTGGATCTCGATGTGCCGGGGATTCTCGATCCACCGCTCCACCAGCAGCGTGTCGTCGCCGAACGACGCGCGCGCCTCGCGTCGCGCGGCGGCGATCTCCTCGGGCAGCCGCTCCGGGGCGCGCACCAGGCGCATGCCCTTGCCGCCGCCGCCCGCCGACGGCTTCAGCAGCACCGGGAACCCGATCTCGCGCGCCGCGGCGGCCAGTTCCGCGTCGCCCGGGGTCCCGGTGGAGCCGGGCACCACGGGCACGCCCGCGGCCCGCACCGTCTCCTTGGCGCGGATCTTGTCGCCCATCAGCGCGATGGCGCTCGCCGGGGGGCCGACGAACGCGAGGCCCGCGGCCTCGCAGGCGGCGGCGAACGCCGCGTTCTCCGACAGGAAGCCGTAGCCGGGGTGGACCGCGCCCGCGCCGGTGCGGGCCGCCGCGTCCAGCAGCCGGTCGGAGCGCAGATAGCTCTCCACCGCAGGCGCGGGCCCGATGCGCACCGCGGTGTCGGCCTCGCGCACATGGCGCGCGTCGGCGTCCGCGTCGCTGAAGACGGCGGCGGAGCGGATACCGAGCGCGCGCAGCGTACGGATGATCCGTACCGCGATCTCGCCCCTGTTGGCCACGAGGACCGTGTCGAAGGGCGCCGCGGGGCTCGCCGGGCTCGTCGGGGTGTTCACCGAGGTGGCCATCGCCTGTCCCTCACATCCGGAAGACGCCGAAGCCGCCCTCGCGCGCGGGCAGCGGTGCATGGGCGCAGGCGGTCAGGGCGAGCCCGAGCACCTGCCTGGTCTCCAGGGGGTCGATCACACCGTCGTCCCACAGCCTGGCGGTGGCGTAGTACGCGTTCCCCTGGGTGTCGTACTGCGCGCGCACGGGCGCCTTGAACTCCTCCTCGGCGTCCTCCGACCACTCCTCGCCGCGCGCCTCCAACTGGTCCCGCTTGACGGTGGCCAGCACCGAGGCGGCCTGCTCGCCGCCCATCACGGAGATCTTCGCGTTCGGCCACATCCACAGGAAGCGGGGCGAGTACGCGCGCCCGCACATCGAGTAGTTGCCCGCCCCGTACGAACCGCCTATCACCACCGTCAGCTTCGGCACGCGGGTGGAGGCCACCGCCGTGACCATCTTCGCGCCGTGCTTGGCGATGCCGCCCGCCTCGTAGCTGCGGCCCACCATGAAGCCCGAGACGTTCTGGAGGAACACCAGCGGGATGCCGCGCTGGTCGCACAGCTCGATGAAGTGGGCGCCCTTCTGCGCGGACTCGGAGAACAGGATGCCGTTGTTGGCGACGATGCCCACCGGGTGGCCGTGGACCGACGCGAACCCGGTCACCAGCGTCGTACCGAACTCCGCCTTGAACTCGGCGAACCGCGAGCCGTCCACCACCCGCGCGATGACCTCGCGCACGTCGTAGGGCGTGCGGGAGTCCACCGGCACCACGTCGTACAGGCCCGCCTCGTCCGCCGCGGGCGGCTCGGCGGCCTCCAGGGGCCAGGGCGCGGGCGGCGCCGGGGGCAGGGTGGCGACGATGGTGCGCATCACGCGCAGCGCGTGCGCGTCGTCCTCCGCGAGGTGGTCGGTGACGCCCGACACACGCGCGTGCACCTCGCCGCCGCCCAGCTCCTCGGCCGTCACCACCTCGCCCGTGGCCGCCTTCACCAGCGGCGGGCCGCCGAGGAAGATCGTGCCCTGGCCGCGGACGATGACGGCCTCGTCGCTCATCGCGGGCACGTACGCGCCGCCCGCCGTGCAGGACCCGAGGACCGCGGCGATCTGCGGGATGCCGGCGGCGGACATCGTGGCTTGGTTGTAGAAGATCCGGCCGAAGTGGTCGCGGTCGGGGAAGACCTCGTCCTGCAGGGGCAGGAAGGCGCCGCCGGAGTCCACCAGGTACAGGCACGGCAGCCTGTTCTCCAGCGCGACCTCCTGGGCGCGCAGGTGCTTCTTCACCGTCATCGGGTAGTACGTGCCGCCCTTGACGGTGGCGTCGTTGGCGACGATCACGCACAGCCGGCCAGAGACCCGGCCGAGGCCGGTGATGAGGCCCGCCGCGGGGGCGTCGCCCCCGTACATGCCCTCGGCGGCCAGCGGGGCCAGCTCAAGGAAGGGGGAGCCGCGGTCGAGGAGGGTGTCCACCCGCTCCCTCGGCAGCAGCTTGCCGCGCGCCGTGTGCCGCGCGCGTGCCCGCTCGCCGCCGCCGCGCCTGGCCGCCGCGAGGCGCCCGCGCAGCTCGTCCACGAGGGCGCGGTGCGCCGCCGCGTGGTCGCCCGCCGTCTGTCCCGCGGCCCGCAGGGCCGCGGAGCCCGCGCCCGCCAGCACCGGTGCCTGCCGCATGTGCCGCTCCCCTCCTGCTCGCCCTGCCCGCTCCCGTCGCGCGCCGCCGCCCACGGGCCCGCCCGTGCGCACGCCGCGGCCGGTCCGCTCCCGGGGGAGTTAGTGGCCGTTAACGCGCTTCTCCAGGTTAACGAGCGCTAACGCCTCTGTCTACAATTGCCGGATGGCCTTGAACACCGCCGCGTCCGGCAGACGTGAGCAGATCCTCAGGGAGGCCGCGCGGCTCTTCGCCGAGCGCGGTTTCCACGGTGTCGGCGTGGACGAGATAGGGGCCGCCGTCGGTATCAGCGGCCCCGGTCTCTACCGCCACTTCGCGGGCAAGGACGCGATGCTGGCGGAGCTGCTCGTGGGTATCAGCGACGAGCTGCTGCGCGGCGGCACCCGCCGGGTCGAGGAGGCGGGCGGCGACCCGCGGGCCACCCTCGACTCGCTCATCGAGGGCCATATCGACTTCGCGCTCGACGACCGCCCCCTGATCGTGCTGCACGACCGCGAGCTGGGGCAGTTGCGCGACGCCGACCGCAAGAAGGTGCGCCGCCTCCAGCGCCAGTACGCGGAGCTGTGGGTCACGGCGGTCGTGGGCGCCTATCCGAGCCTCGGCGAGGCGGACGCGCGCGCGTGCGTGCACGCCGTCTTCGGCCTGCTGAACTCCACCCCCCACCTCGCCCGCCCGCACGCGGCCCCCGGCAGGACCCGCGCGGAGGCCCTGCTGACGAGCCTGGCCCGCGGCGCCTTCGAGGCGGCGGGCGCGGACGGCTGACGGCCTCGCGCGGGAGCCGCGGGAGCCGCGGGAGGCCGTGGCGGCGTGGGGGCGTGCGGCGGTCGCGGGGTGGCGGGTGTGCCCGCCGGGGCGCGAGGCGTGTACGCGCGCGCGTGCGGCCGAAGGGGGCGTCGTATGCCGGGCCCCCGCGTGACGGAGGTCTCTGGACGCTGGGCCTGACCCGTGGGTAACATCGGGTGAGCAAGCGCTTAGCCTGTCGCCTGGCGGTGGCCGAGACCGAGGGAGAACTTCCGTGCGCCGAACCGTTTTCAACGAGGACCACGAGGCGTTCCGGGAGATCGTCCGCGCCTTCATCGAGGCCGAGGTCGTCCCCGTCTACGACGAGTGGGCCGCCAAGGGCGAGGTCCCCCGCGACTTCTACTACCAGCTCGGCGAACTCGGCGTCTTCGGCATCGAGGTCGACGAGGAGTACGGCGGCGCCGGACAGGCGTCCTTCAAGTGGCAGGCCATCCTCTCCGAGGAGACCGCGCGCGCGGGCGTCTCCTTCGGCGGGTCGAGCGTCCACGTCGCGCTCTGCCTGCCCTACCTCAAGGCGTACGCCACCGAGGAGCAGAAGAAGCGCTGGCTGCCCGACTTCGTCACCGGCAGGACGATGTTCGCCATCGCCATGACCGAGCCCGGCACCGGCTCCGACCTCGCGGGCATGCGCACCACCGCCAAGCTCTCCGAGGACGGCACCCACTACGTGCTCAACGGCGCCAAGACCTTCATCACCGGCGGCGTCCACGCCGACCGCGTCATAGTCTGCGCCCGCACCGCCCCGCCCGCCGCGGACGACCGCCGCTTCGGCATCTCCCTGTTCGTCGTCGACACCACGTCCCCCGGCTACGCGGTGGGCCGCAAGCTCGACAAGCTCGGCCTGAAGACCTCCGACACCGCGGAGCTGTCCTTCACCGACGTCAAGGTCCCCGCCGACGACCTGCTCGGCGAGGAGAACAAGGGCTTCTCCTACCTCGGCACCAACCTCCCCCAGGAGCGCCTGGGCATCGCCGTCGGCGCCACCGCCCAGGCCAAGGCCGCCATCAGGTTCGCCCAGCAGTACGTGGCCGACCGCACCGTCTTCGGCAAGCCCGTCGCCGCCTTCCAGAACACCAAGTTCGAACTGGCCGCCTGCAAGGCCGAGGCCGACGCCGCCGAGGCCGTCTGCGACCGTGCGCTCGAAGCCCACGACGCGGGCGAGCTGAGCGCCGCCGAGGCCGCGAGCGCCAAGCTCTTCTGCACCGAGGTCGCCCACCGCGTCATCGACCGCTGCCTCCAGCTCCACGGCGGCTACGGCTACATGAACGAGTACCCCATCGCCCGCCTGTACGCCGACAACCGCGTCAACCGCATCTACGGCGGCACCAGCGAGGTCATGAAGATGATCATCGCCAAGGACATGGGCCTCTGAGGCGCCCGGCACGGGAAGACCACGCATGACAGGCACCGCGGACACCCCGTCCGCCCTCGACACCCTGCTCGGGCTCCTCGACCTGGAGCGTGTCGAGCAGGACATGTTCCGCGGCGTCTCACGGTCCGTCGCGGTGCCCCGCGTCTTCGGCGGGCAGGTCGCGGCCCAGGCCCTCGTGGCCGCGGGCCGCACCGTGCCCGGCGACCGCGGCGCGCACTCCCTGCACGCCTACTTCCTGCGCCCGGGCGACCCCGGCGCCCCCATCGTGTACACCGTCGACCGCATCCGCGACGGCCGCTCCTTCACCACCCGCCGCGTCGAGGCCGTCCAGCACGGGCAGCCGATCTTCCACCTCTCGGCGTCTTTCCAGAGCGCCGAGGACGGCCTCGACCACCAGGCGGCCATGCCGTCCGTGCCCGACCCCGACACGCTCCCCAGCACGGAGGAGATGCTGCCCCGCTACGGCAACCCCCTCCCGCCCGAGTCGGTGCTGCGCATGCGGGAGATCAGGGCCGCGATCGACATCCGCTACGTCGACCCGCCGCCGTACGCCACCGCGGGCACCCCGCGCGAGCCGCGCTCCCAGGTGTGGTTCCGCACCGACGGCAAGCTCGCCGACGACCCGCTGCTGCACGTCTGCCTCGCCACCTACGCGTCCGACATGACCCTGCTCGACTCCGTGCTGCTCGCGCACGGCCGCGGCGGCTGGAGCGTCGGGGACGTCGTCGGCGCCTCCCTGGACCACGCCATGTGGTTCCACAGGCCCTTCCGCGCCGACGAGTGGCTGCTCTACGACCAGGAGTCGCCCTCGTCCTCGTCGGGCCGCGGGCTGGCCCAGGCCCGCATCTTCACCCGGGAGGGGCGGCTCGCCGCGTCCGTGGTGCAGGAGGGCGTGGTCCGGGTGCCGCGCGAGGGCTGAGCGGCCGAACGGCGGGGCCCGCCGCCGCGCAGGACCGATTCTTCGCGACGGTTCATGAGCCGGGCATATGCCCCGACAGGGTCAGCCCGAGGCGCCCTGACCGCTCTGGTCGCCCGCCTCCGCCAGGCCCGTACGGCCGGAGGCCGCCGCTCCGTCGGAGGCCGTCGCCTCGTCAGGGTCCGTCGCCTCGTCCGCTGCCCGTGTCCCGGACTCCTCGCGGGCATGCCGTGCGGCCGCCTCGCGCGCGTTCTTGTCCGCGTCCGCCGAGATGTCGGAGGCGGCGTCGGCGTCCGCGTCGGCCGCGGAGCCCGCGCCCGCGTCGCCCTCGTCGCCCTTCGGCGGCGTCGCCACCGGGTCCCCGGGGCCCACCGGCTCCGGCCTGGGCGCCCCCGCCACGTCGAGCCCCGCCGCCGCCAGCAGGTACGCCGTCATCGGGTCGTAGAAGCGCGGGCTCGTCACATGGTCGTCGAGCGGCACCGTCACCTGCATCGTGCCCTCGGCCTCGCCCAGGAACAGCGCCGGGTCGTTGCAGTCCGCGTAGCCGATCGAGTCGAGCCCGCGCTGGCCCGCACAGCCCGCCCAGCCGTGGTCGGCGACCACCAGGTCGGGCAGCGGGCGCCCGGCGCGCTCCAGTCCTTCGAGGATCGCCGTCATGGGGTCGGGGGAGTGGGTGTGCCACAGCGTCGCGCCGCGCTCCAGCATCGCCACGTCGGCGAACTGGAACACCATGCCCTCGTCCGTGTACAGCCCCTCCGGGATCACCATCACCTCGCAGCCGGCCGCCCGCATCGCGGCCGCCGTCGCCCGGTGCACGTCCAGCAGCCCGCCCGGGTGCCCGGTCGCGAACAGCACGCGCTCGCCGCCCGCCACGGCCTTGCGCAGCCGCTCCGCCATCCGTTCGAGCGCGTCCACGGTCAGCTCGGGGTCGATGGTGTCCTGCCCGTACCGGAACTCGAAGTCGTCGTTGACGCCGCACCGCTCCGCCATCACCGCGAGCACGTCCTGCTCGTCCGACCACCGGTCGCCCAGTTCGAGGCCGAGCCAGAAATTGCGGTCGCCGTTCGCGAGCTTGCGGTAGTGGGAGAGGTTGTTCTCGCGCGGCGTGGCGACGTCGCCCGCGATGCGGGTGCGCACAAGGTGCTCGACGAGCGCGGCGCGGCTGGGTGTCCCGGGTATCGGCATGTCTCCATTGTGCAGTCGCCCGCCGCCGCCCGGCGCCGCCGTACCGAACGGTGGGACGACCGCGGGGCCGCCCCGGGGCACGGACCGGGGCGGCGAAGCCGCCGTACACGCGCGTGTGTCAGATAGTGCTGTTGCGCAGTGCGAACCACAGCTCCATACGGACGTCGGGGTCGTCGAGGTCCGCGTCGAGCAGCGCCGCGCAGCGGGCGATGCGCTGGCGGACCGTGTTGCGGTGCACCCCGAGCGCCGCGGCGGTGCGGTCCCAACTGCCGTGCCAGGCGAGCCAGCCGTGCAGGGTGCGGGTCAGCGCGGGCGCCCCCGCGAGCGGCGCCAGCAGGGCACGCGCGTGTGCCGCCGCCTCCTCGGGACCCACCAGCGCGGCAAGGCCCTCGTCCGCGCCCCGCCCCACCACCAGCGGCGCCCGCCCGGCCACCGCGCGCGCGAGCGCCCGCGCCGCCTGCCGGTCCGCCGCCGCCAGCTCCCCGGCGGCCACGGGCCCGCTCACCCCGAGCGTCCACCCCGGCACCACGGTTGGCCCCACGGCCCCGCGCCCCGGCTCCGACGGATCGGTGTCCGCGGGCACCAGCAGGCGTACGGCACCGCCCCGCGCGCCGTGCGGCCCCGCACCGCCCGCATCGACCAGCGCCGCCCCCAGCGCCGCCGCCAGGCGCTCCGTACCGCCCCCGTCTTCGCCGGGCCGCGCGTGCACGAGGCGCCAGCGCTCCGCGCCCAGCAGCGGCGCCACCTCGTCCGCCCCAGCCCCGAGCAGCATCCGCAGCAGCGCCGCGGGGACGGCGGGCGTCGGTCCGTGGCCCGCCCCGGCGCCGCCGAGCAGCGACAGCAGCACCGCGGCCGTACCGAGCACCGCGTGGTCCCCCGGCCCCCTGCGCCCGCCCGCGACGGCCAGCACGGGCCCGTCCGCGCCGCCGAGCGCGTACACCGTCACCGGCAGCTCCCCGACGGCCCCCGCCGCCGTCGAGGGCGCCGCGCCCGCGCCCCCGCGTTCGCCGCGCACCACCTCCGCCAGCGCCGCCACCGCCCGCCGCACCGGGGCCGCGGGCGCGGCGCCCGCCGACACCGCCGCGTCCCGGCCGCCGCCCGGCAGCAGCGCCGCCCAGCAGCCGAGCCGCCCCGCCAGCTCCCGCACCACCGCGGCCACCGGCTCCGCGCCTGCCGCCGCGCCCGCGAGGCCGCGCTGCGCGCCCGCGACCCGGCGCAGCTCGGCGTCCCCCGCCCGCGCCATCAGCTCGGCCACCGCGCGCGCCACCGCGCTGAACGTGGTGCGCCGCGGCACCTCCACCAGCGGCAGGCCCCGCCGCTCACAGGCCGCCACCAGCGCGGGCGGCGGCGCCTCGTGCACGGGCGCGATCCCGAAGCCGAGCGCGGCGGCGCCCGCCTCCACCACGCGCGCGACGTACTCCTCCCAGCCGGCCCCCGCCGCGGCCTGCGGCGGGGCGTGGGCGCCTGCGGTCAGCAGCAGCTCGCCGCCCAGCAGATACGGGTACGGGTCCGCCATCTCCGAGGCGTGCACCCCGAGCAGCGCCCGCCCGGCCGCCGTGGGCCCCGCCACCTGCCGCAGCCCCAGCTCCGCGCGCGCGAGCAGCGCGGTCAGCGGCACCGGCGGCACGGGAGGCACCACGGGGGCCGAGGCGTCATGCATGGTGGATATTTCCTCCATCGAAGGCCCCAGGAACAGAGGAAACGTACACTTCACCGCCGAGCACGGGCCACCTACCGTCGAGCTGCCCTGCCCGGGCGCCACGCGCCTCCCGCGCGTGTGCGAGCCCGCGCCTGACCCCCGCCCGGGCGGCTCCCCGCCCGGCGCCGCCCACGCGGAAGGAACACGCCACCGTGACCAGCAGCGACACTCCCCGCGGCCCCGTCGACTCCTCCCGGGTGCCCCGCTACGCGGGCCCCGCCACCTTCGCCAGGCTGCCCAGGCTCGACGAGGTGGCAAGCGCCGACGTCGCCGTCGTCGGCGTCCCCTTCGACTCCGGCGTCTCCTACCGCCCCGGCGCCCGCTTCGGCGGCAACGCCGTCCGCGAGGCGTCCCGCCTGCTGCGGCCCTACAACCCCGCCCAGGACGCCGCCCCGTTCGCGCTCGCCCAGGTCGCGGACGCGGGCGACATCGCGGTCAACCCGTTCGACATCCAGGAGGCCGTCGACACCGTCGAGAACGCCGCGGACGAACTCCTCGGCACCGGGGCCAGGCTGCTGACCCTCGGCGGCGACCACACCGTCGCGCTGCCGCTGCTGCGCGCCGCCGCCCGCAGGCACGGCCCGCTCGCGCTGCTGCACTTCGACGCCCACCTCGACACCTGGGACACCTACTTCGGCGCCGCGTACACCCACGGCACCCCCTTCCGCAGGGCGTTCGAGGAGGGCCTGCTCGACACCTCCGCGCTCGGCCACGTCGGCACCAGGGGCCCCCTCTACGGCAAGGCCGACCTCGACGAGGACGCCAGGATGGGCTTCGGCATCGTCACCGCGGCCGACGTGTACCGGCAGGGCGTCGACGAGGTCGTCGACCGGCTGCGGCAGCGCATCGGCGAGCGCCCCCTCTACGTCTCCGTCGACATCGACGTCCTCGACCCCGCGCACGCCCCCGGCACCGGCACCCCCGAGGCGGGCGGCCTCACCTCACGGGAACTCCTGGAGATCCTACGCGGCCTCGCGGGGCACCACGTCGTCTCGGCCGACGTGGTCGAGGTCGCGCCCGCCTACGACCACGCGGAGATCACCGCCGTGGCCGCATCCCACGTCGCGTACGACCTGGTCACCCTGATGACCAGAGACGTGGCCGCACGCACCGCCTCCGACTGAGCCGGGGCGGCCGGGCGCCCGCAGCGTGTCGCACCTCACCAAGACGCGCGTCACCACCACAGGCAAGCCCAAAACCCCCGGGCTACCGGGGGCACGGCTCGGCGGCGACCCGGGACTAGGCCCATTGTCAGACCCCCCTCGTACCTTGGGACCAGGCAATGTAACGGCGGGATGAAATCCCACGGAGACCGCGTTGGGGCCTGGCGGAAGGACCGAGGCGGGCCCCCTGGGACCCGGGGACGGAGGCGGCGAGTGACGGCGGAGACACAGGGCGGCTGGGCGCGGCGGCTCGCGGGGTACGCATGGCGTTATCCGAGGGACGTCGTGCTGGCGCTCGGCGCCTCGCTCGCGGGCATGGGCGTGATGGCCGTCGTCCCCCTCATCACCAAGGTCATCATCGACGACGTCATCGGCGGCCACAGCCGCTCCATGGCGGCCTGGGCGGGCCTGTTCATCGGCGCCGCGCTCGTCGTCTACGTGCTCGCGTTCATCCGCCGCTACTTCGGCGGCCGGCTCGCCCTCGACGTCCAGCACGACCTGCGTACGGGCATGTACGACAGCCTGACCCGCCTCGACGGCCGCCGTCAGGACGAGCTGTCGACCGGCCAGGTCGTCGGCCGCGCCACCAGCGACCTCCAGCTCATCCAGGGCCTGCTGTTCATGCTCCCGATGACGATCGGGAACGTCCTGCTGTTCCTCATCTCCCTGGTGATCATGGCGTGGCTTTCGCTGCCGCTGACCCTCGTCGCGCTCGCGGTCGCCCCCGCCGTCTGGTTCATCGCCAAGCGCAGCCGCACCCGGCTGCACCCGGCCACCTGGTACGCGCAGGCGCAGGCCGCCGCCGTCGCCGGAGTCGTCGACGGCGCCGTCACCGGGGTGCGCGTCGTCAAGGGCTTCGGCCAGGAGGAGCAGGAGACCGGCAAGCTCGCCGAGGTCGGCCGCCGCCTCTTCGCGGGCCGGCTGCGCACCGTGCGGCTGAACGCGACCTATACCCCCGCCCTCCAGGCCGTCCCCTCGCTCGGCCAGGTCGCGATGCTCGCCCTCGGCGGCTGGCTCGCGGTGCGCGGCGAGATCACCCTCGGCACCTTCGTCGCCTTCTCGACCTACCTGGCCCAGCTCGTCGGCCCGGTCCGCATGCTCGCCGTCGTCCTCACCGTCGGCCAGCAGGCCAGGGCGGGCGTCGAGCGCGTGCTCGAACTCATCGACACCGAGCCCACCCTCGCCGACGGCACCAAGGAGCTGCCCGCGGACGCGCCCGCCACCGTCGAGTTCGACGACGTCCGCTTCGGCTACGACACGGCCCCCCGCGCCCGCCCCGTGCTCGACGGGCTCTCCTTCACGATCAGCCCCGGCGAGACCCTCGCCGTCGTCGGCAGCTCGGGCTCCGGCAAGTCCACGGTCTCCCTGCTGCTGCCGCGGTTCTACGACGTCTCCCACGGCGCCGTCCTCGTCGGCGGGCACGACGTGCGGGAGCTGACGCTCGACTCCCTCAGGGCCGCCATCGGGCTCGTGCCCGAGGACAGCTTCCTGTTCTCCGAGTCCATCCGCGCCAACATCGCCTACGGCCGCCCCGACGCCACCCAGGAGGAGGTCGAGGCCGCCGCCCGCGCCGCCCAGGCCCACGGCTTCGTCACGGCCCTCCCCGACGGCTACGACACGCGCGTGGGCGAGGAGGGCCTCACGCTCTCCGGCGGCCAGCGCCAGCGCATCGCGCTCGCCCGCGCCATCCTCACCGACCCCCGCCTCCTCGTCCTCGATGACGCCACCTCCGCCGTCGACGCGCGCGTGGAGCACGAGATCCACGACGCGCTGCGCGGCGTCATGGCGGGCCGCACCACCCTGCTCATCGCGCACCGCCGCTCCACCCTCGGCCTCGCCGACCGCATCGCCGTCCTCGACGGCGGCCGCCTCGCCGACATCGGCACCCACGAGGAGCTGACCGAGCGCTCCGCCCTCTACCGCAGGCTGCTCACCGACCCCGACGAGCTGGGCGGCGTCTCGCCGGGCCACCCCCTCCCCGCCGGGCCCACCGAGGAGACGGGCCTGCGCGACGAGCTGGACGCCGAGTTCGACGCGGAGCGCGGCATCACCCCCCGCCTGTGGACCGGCGACCGCAAGCCGGAGAGCGCCGACGGCACGACGCTCTCCGCCATGCCCGCCACCCCCGAACTCGTCGCCCAGGTCGAGGCGCTGCCCCCGGCCACCGACACCCCCGCCGTCGACGAGGCGCGCGCCGTGCTGCCCGAGACGTCCTACGGGCTGCGCAGACTCCTGCGCGGCTTCGGGCGGCCGCTCGGCCTCAGCCTCCTCATGGTCGCCGCCGACGCCGGGCTCGGACTGCTGCTGCCCGTCCTCATCCGGCACGGCATCGACCAGGGCGTCAACCGCCTCGCCCTCGGCGCCGTCTGGACCTCGGCCGTGCTCGCCCTGGTCGCCGTTGTCGTGCAGTGGTCCGCGCAGATCGGCGAGACCCGGCTCACGGGGCGCACCGGCGAGCGCGTGCTCTACACGCTCAGGCTCAAGATCTTCGCCCAGCTCCAGCGCCTCGGCCTCGACTACTACGAGCGCGAGCTGTCGGGACGCATCATGACCCGGATGACCACGGACGTGGACGCGCTGTCCACGTTCCTCCAGACCGGTCTGGTCACCGCGTTCGTCTCCGTGGTCACCTTCTTCGGCATCCTGGTCGTGCTGCTGGTGATCGACGTCCAGCTCGCCCTCGTGGTCTTCGCGACCCTGCCCGTCCTCATCGTCGGCACGTACTTCTTCCGCAAGCAGAGCGTGAAGGCGTACGAGCTGGCACGCGAGCGGGTCTCGGTCGTCAACGCCGACCTCCAGGAGTCCGTTGCGGGGCTGCGCATCGTGCAGGCGTTCCGCCGCGAGCGCGCGGGCGCCGAGCGGTTCTCCGCCCGCAGCAGGGACTACCGCGCCGCGCGCATCCGCGGTCAACTGCTCATCTCGGTCTACTTCCCGTTCGTGCAGCTCCTGTCGTCCGTCGCCGCCGCCAGTGTGCTCGTCGTCGGCTCCGGGCGGATCGAGGCCGCGACGCTCACCACCGGCGCGCTCGTCGCCTATCTGCTGTACATCGACCTGTTCTTCGCGCCCGTGCAGCAGTTGTCCCAGGTCTTCGACGGGTACCAGCAGGCGTCCGTCTCCCTCGGGCGCATCCAGGAGCTGCTGCGCGAGCCCACGTCCACCAGGGCCGCCGACCGCCCGAGGAGCGTCGGGAGCCTGCGCGGGGAGCTGGCCTTCGAGGACGTCGACTTCGTCTACGCCGCCGACAGCACCGACCCCGAGGGCGCCGCCGCCGGACTGCCCGGCGCCGGGGCCGAGCGGGCGCCCGTGCCCGACGAGGCGGCGCTGCGCGAGGTGCGGCTGCGCATCCCCGCCGGGCAGACCGTCGCGTTCGTCGGCGAGACCGGCGCCGGGAAGTCGACCCTGGTGAAGCTGGTCGCCCGCTTCTACGACCCCACGGGCGGCCGGGTCACCGTCGACGGCACCGACCTGCGCGACCTCGACCTGACCGGCTACCGCCGCCGCCTCGGCGTCGTACCCCAGGAGGCGTACCTGTTCCCCGGCACCGTCCGGGACGCCATCGCCTACGGCCGCCCCGGCGCCACCGACGCCGAGGTGGAGTCCGCCGCCCGCGCGGTCGGCGCCCACGACATGATCGCCACGCTCGACGACGGCTATCTGCACCGGGTCACCGAGCGCGGGCGCAACCTCTCGGCGGGGCAGCGCCAGCTCATCGCGCTGGCCCGCGCCGAACTCGTCGACCCCGACATCCTGCTCCTCGACGAGGCCACCGCCGCCCTCGACCTCGCCACCGAGGCCCAGGTGACACAGGCGACGGAGCGCCTCGCGACGCGCCGCACCACCCTGGTGGTCGCCCACCGGCTGACCACCGCGGCCCGCGCGGACCGCATCGTCGTCATGGACCACGGCAGGGTCGCCGAGGACGGCACCCACGACCGGCTCCTCGCCGCCGGCGGGCGCTACGCCCGGTTGTGGAACACCTTCCTCGGCAACGCCGACCCCGAGGAGCCGGAGGTCGCCCCGGTGGCGGGCGCCTGAGAGCGGGCGTGCCGGTGCCCCGGGAGCGGCACGGCTCCCGGGGCCCCCGGCTCAGTACGACAGGCCGTGCCCGACGGCGTACAGCTCCTTCGCCGGGTCGTCAGCCGACGGCACCGCCACCGGCAGCCTGCCCCGGGGCCGCGCCCGGCCCGCCAGCACCCGTACCGCCGCCCGCAGCTCCACATCGGTCCAGCAGTACGAGGCCAGGCACGCGGCGCCCTGCGGCACCCACGCGGCGTCGTACGGATTGCGCAGGGCGAGCACCACCACCGGCACCCCGGTGGCCGCCAGCGCCTGAAGCAGTTCGCGCTGGCCGTCGCCCTCGGCGACGTCGTACGTGCCCACCAGCACCGCGTCGGCGCGGGCCGCCGCGTCCAGCGCCCGCGCGGACACCTCGGGCGTCACCGTCCCCGAGGGGCCCGTCGACAGCGACGTCGCCGAGAATCCGAGGCCGCCCAGCTCCTTCGCGAGCACCCCGCTCGGCGGGCCGCCGGTGCCGGAGGGCGCCGCCGGGTCGGCGCTGACCACCAGGACCCTGCGGTGCGCGCGGCGCGACAGCGGCAGCAGCCGCCTGTCGTCCGCGAGCAGCGTGGTGGTCCGCTCCGCGATCAGGTCGGCCGCCGCGCGGTGCGCGCGGGTGCCCACGACCGCGTCCACGCCCCGCCGGGTCACATACGGCTCGTCGAAGAGGCCGCGGCGGGCCTTGAGCCGCAGGATGCGCAGCAGCGAGGCGTCGAGCCGCTGCTCGGTCAGCTCGCCGCCCCGCACGGCGTCGAGGACCGCGTTCCAGGCGAGGTCCAGGTCCGGCGGGTTCAGCAACTGGTCGACGCCCGCCTTGAGCGCCAGCACCGGCACCCGGTCGTCCCCGTACTTCTCCCGTACGCCCGCCATGCCGAGGGAGTCGGTGACGACCACCCCGTCGTAGCCGAGTTCGCCCCGGAGGATGCCGGTGAGGATGGGGTGGGAGAGCGTCGCGGGGTCTCCGGAGTCGTCGAGCGCGGGGACCATGATGTGCGCCGTCATCACGGAGTCGATGCCCGCGGCGATCGCCGCGCGGAACGGCGGCGCGTCGAGGGTGTCCCACTGCTCGCGGGTGTGCTCGATCACGGGGAAGCCGTAGTGGCTGTCGGTGGCGGTGTCGCCGTGCCCGGGGAAGTGCTTGGACGCGGTGGCGATGCCCGCGCCCTGGTAGCCCTTGACCTGGGCGGCGGCCATCCGCGCGACCGCCTCGGGGTCGGCGCCGAAGGAGCGGACGCCGATCACCGGGTTGGCCGGGTTGACGTTGACGTCGGCGTCCGGCGCGTAGTCCTGCCTGATGCCCATGGCCCGCAGCTCGGCGCCGCCGATCGCGGCCGCCGTGCGCGCGTCGGCGGGGGAGCCCCCGGCGCCCAGCGCCATGGCCCCCGGCAGCAGGGTCGCGGGCGCGCCGACCCGGGCGACGGTGCCGTACTCCTGGTCGGTGGAGATCAGCAGCGGCAGCCCGCGCGGCTGGGCGAGGCCCGCGCGCTGGATGCCGTTGGAGAGGTCGGCGATCTGGTGCGGGTCGCGGGTGTTGTGGGCCCAGGAGAAGTAGATGATGCCGCCGACCCGGTACTCGGCGATCAGCTCGGCGGCGGTGCGCACACCGATCTCGGAGAGGTTGGCGTCGACGTCGGCCTGGTCGGGCTCGGTCGCGGAGTGCCCGTAGACCCGCATGACGAAGAGCTGTCCGACCTTCTCCTGAAGCGTCATACGGGAGATGAGGCGGCGCAGCCGCCGGTCGTCGGGGACCGGGCGGCCCTTCGCGGGGGAGCCGTCGGCGCGTGCGGCCGAGGCGGCGGTCACCGTCAGCGCGGCGGCGCCCGCGCCGACGGCGAGGACGCGGCGTCTGGAGGCGCCGGGGGTTCTGTACTGCACGTGCGCTCCTTCCGGAGGAACCCGGCGGTGGCGGACCGGCCGCCGGATCGGCAGGTGGGGGTGGAGAGGCGCTGGATGTGCACTGAAGAAAACTTCCAGGCGATCTCGATAACCCGAAAATTACTGCCGGTCAAGGGGCTGGACGCGCCCGGCGCGCACGGGCCCGCCACGGCGGGGCGGCCGACGGGGGCCGCCCGCCGCGCGGGCGAGGCGGTGTGTACAGGTGGGGCGGGGCGGTGTGCGCGGGGGTGGGGCGGGGCCTGTGCCGCGGTGCGCGGGATGGGGTCAGCGGGCGACCAGGGTGGCGGGGTGCCCGGCGCGGCGCAGCGACTCGGCGACGAAGTCGCCGGTGCGCAGTTCGTCGATGACGCCGCGCAGGAAGCTCAAGGACTCGGGCCGCCTGCCCTTGGCGGTGCCCACCGCCTGGCGTATCTCCATGAACCGCTCCTCGACGAGGCGCACCTCGGGGTGGTCGGCGGCGAACGCGGCGAGCGGCTGCCTGATCCCGGCGCCCGCCTCAAGGCCCTGCGCCCGGAACACGTCGACCCCCTCGTCCCCGCGCACCAGCGTGGCGTGCCGCAGGGTGCGGGAGAGGTAGAGGTCGTAGGCGGAGCCGTGCTTCACGCCGATGCGGATGCCGGGGCTGTCGACATCGGCGACGGTCCGCAGGGACGAGTCGCGCGGCACGGCGAAGACGCCCTCGATGACGACGTATGGCGCCGTGAAGGCGACCTCCTTCTCGCGGGCCGGCTCGACCGCGAGGAAGCAGATGTCGGCCGCGCCCGTGGTCAGCGCCTCGTACGACTTGCGTGCGGCGTCGAAGCAGACGAACTCGACGGGGACGCCGAGCCGGGCCGCGACCTCCCTCGCTATGTCCACGGTCACCCCGGCGGGTGCGGCGGGGGTGCCCTGTGCCATGACCGGGTTGCCCAGGTTGATGGAGGCGCGCAGCGCGCCGTGGGGGGCGAGGTCTTCGGCCACGGTGGCGGGGGCGATCGTCATGGATCGAGTTAAGCACACCACTTCACAAGTGTCGACACTTGTGCCTTGATGGACGGGGCCGGTGGGCCCCTGGCCCGTCGCCGCCCTCTCCGTGCCCCTTCTACTGGGGGCGTACGGGGGCGAGTTCCCCTGTTGCCAGGGGCGGCTCCGGGGCCGGACGGAACCGTGGGGGACCAGCGGAATCCCGCGACTCTGAAGGCCGGAGCCGGGGGCGGGCCAGGTTCGCATGAGACCGGAGCCGGGCGATCTGAAATATCCCGGAAGCACTGCCGCAACCCTCTGGACGCGAGCCCGTGGGTCATGTTTGATTCGGAGTGTCGACACTTTGCATGTGGCGGGTGTCCGGCAATTCCTCTCTGAGGAGGTAACTGTGAACCTTCCACGGCGCAAACTCGTCGTCGAGGACCTGACCCTCGGGCACTGGTCGCGTCGGTCCGAGTCCTTCTCCGTCGCCTGCGACGGCCTGGGCTTCGACGTGGCGGAGAACGAGTTCGTGGCGATCGTCGGGCCGAGCGGCTGCGGCAAGACCACGTTCCTCACCGCGCTCGCCGGCCTGGTCCCCGTCAGCTCGGGACGCCTTGAGCTGAACGGAAAGCAGATCGAGGGCCCCGCCCCCGACCGCTCCCTGGTGTTCCAGCAGGCGTCCCTCTTCCCCTGGCGCAATGTCGTCGCCAACATCGAGTTCGGCCTCAAGGCGCAGAAGCGGCTCGACGCCCACGGCAGGGCCCGCGTCGCCGAGCTGGTCGAACTGGTCGGGCTCGCGGGCAAGGAGGACACCTACCCCCGGGAGCTGTCCGGCGGCATGAGCCAGCGGGTCAACCTGGCCCGCGCCCTCGCCACCGACCCCGACCTGCTGCTGCTCGACGAGCCGTTCTCCGCGCTCGACGCGCAGACCCGCGAGCTGATGCAGGAGGAGCTGACCCGCATCTGGCAGGCCGACAGCGCCGGTTCCGGCAAGACGGCCGTCTTCGTGACACACGACGTCCCCGAGGCGGTGTTCCTCGCCGACCGGGTCGCCGTCTTCTCCAGCGGGCCCGCGCACCTCGTCGAGATGGTCGACATAGACCTGCCGCGCCCCCGGAGCCGGGAGACCAAGAAGTCCCCGGAGTTCCAGTCATTGCACGACTACATCCTCGGTCTGGTCATGAACCAGATCCAACCGGGTCGAAGGGCAATCGACCATGACAGCAACGCACCTGCCGTCGGATAGCGTCCGCACCCAGGCCCCGCGGGTCCGCGCGCCCAAGCGCGCGTTCGGGGGCCGCTACCTCCACCTCACCCTCGGCGTCGTGGGCATGGCCATCGTCCTCGGCGTCTGGCAGATCTGCGCGTCGACGGGCTTCGTCGACCCCAACTTCGCCAGCTCCCCGGCCGGCGCCTTCATGGCCCTGGTCGACTCGATCGGCAGCGGCAGCGTCTGGGGCCCGCTGGGCTCCACCCTCGCCGCCGTCGCCTGGGGCATGCTGATCTCCATCGTCGTCGGCATCCCCGGCGGCCTGCTCATCGGGCGCAACCGCGTCCTGCACGGGCTGACGGACCCGGTGATCAGCATCCTCTACTCCGTCCCCTACGTCGTCTTCCTCCCGATGCTGATCTTCTGGTTCGGCATCGACATGAAGGCCCGCATCGTCATCGTGGTCTGGAGCGCGCTCTTCCCGCTGCTGATCAACGTCATCGCCGGCGCGCGCAACCTGGAAGCCAGCCATATCCAGGTCACCCAGGTGTTCTGCGCCTCCCGGATGATGGCGCTGCGCGCGGTCGCCTTCCCCGCCACGCTGCCCTACATCCTCGCCGGGCTGCGCCAGGCCGTCGGCCGCGCCCTGATCGGCGCGATCGTCGCCGAGCTCTTCATGGGCTCGGCGGGCCTCGGCTACCAGGTCCAGCTCCAGACGTCCAACTTCGAGATGGACGACGCGATGGCGTCCATAGCCGTGATCGCCGTGGTGGCCATCGTGCTCACCCGCGGCGTGGGCTACCTGGAGCGCCGCTTCACGTTCTGGTCCGCCACGGACTGAGGGAGGAGGCCCATGCGTATCGCCAAACCCACCGTGGTCACCGCCCTCGGCGCGGCGCTCGTGCTGACCGTGTCCGGCTGCACCGCGATGGCCACCCGGTCGGCACAGCCCACCAGCATGAAGATGAGGATCGGCTACACGGCGATCGGCGCCGCCTACTCCGACCTCTACATCTGCGAGGACCAGGGCGTCTTCAAGAAGAACGGCCTCGACGTCGAGATCACGCTCCTCAACAGCTCGTCCCAGCTCGTCGCCGCCCTCGTCAGCAACAGCATCCAGGTCGGCGTCGGCGCCACCACGACGACGGCGTCAGGGGCGATGAACCTGAAGAACGTCGACCTGCGCTACATCGCCCTGCCCATCAGGAGCTACTACCTGGAGATGTGGGGCAAGAAGTCGGTCCGCGCGGGCGACGGCATCAAGGGCAAGAAGATCGGCCTCAGCTCCCCCGGCTCCCTCGGCGACGCGGCCGTCGACGCCCTCGTCAAACACAACGGCTGGAAGGACGGCGACGTCCAGAAGATCTTCCTCAAGTCCACCCCCGCCGAGGTCTCCGCGCTGGAGAACGGCGCGGTCGACGCCATCGTCACCCAGCCCCCGACCGGCACGAAGACCCGCCAGAAGGGCTTCAAGAAGGTCATGGACTTCACGGACCTGCCCGCCGCGGCCAACGCGTACACGGTCAAGTCCGACTACCTCTCCGGCAACAAGAAGGCCGTCGCCGCGTTCGAGAAGTCCGAGGTCGAGTGCCTGGCCAAGCTCCACAACGACAAGGAGGCCGCGCTGAAGAGCATCATGAAGCACAGCGGCGTCAACGACCGCGCACTCGCCGAGTACTCGTACGACTTCTTCGACAAGCTGTGGGCGAAGGACCCCACCGTCGAACCCGGCCTGGTCCACGACGCGTTCGCCGCCACCGTCGCCAAGGGCGTCGGCGAGATGCCGGAGGACACCGGGAAGTTCATCGACAACTCCTACCTGGACAAGCTGCGGCGCTCCGGCTTCATCGCCTCCCTGTACCGATGAACCACCCCCACCGCGGACCGTCCTGCGCCCACGCCGCACCACGGGCGCACACCCCCGGGACGCCGCACGAGACCACAAGGAGGCGCGTGACGTGACGTCACTCGACGACATCGACGACCTGCGCGGCTGGCTGGCCCTCGCCGACAAGCTCGGCGAGGTCAGGACCCTCACCGGGGCGCACTGGGACAAGGAGATCGGCGCCGCGTCCGAGGTCAACTACAAGCGGCAGGCCCCGCCCGCCCTGCTCTTCGACGACATCGTCGGCTACCGCACGGGCCAGCGCGTCCTCACCGCCTCCATGGGCAACGCACGCCGCCTCGGCATGACCCTGCGCCTCGGCACGGACCTCGACGACCGCGCCCTCGTCGAGGCCCTGCGCAGCAAGCCGGGGGAGTGGGCCGCGAACGCCCACCGCTTCCCGGTCCGCGAGGTCACGGAAGGCCCCGTGCGGCAGAACGTCCTGCGCGACGACGACGCGAACCTCCTCGCCTTCCCCGTCCCGAAGTGGCATGAGGGCGACGGCGGCCGCTACATCGGCACCGGCTGCGCCGTCTTCACCACCGACCCCGACACCGGCGTCCTCAACGCAGGCGCCTACCGCATGCAGGTACAGGGCGACGGCCGCGCCGCCAGCATCAACATCGAGGCGGGCAAGCACGGCGCCGCCCACGTGCGCAAGTGGTTCGCCCGCGAGGGCCGCGCCCCCGTCACCGCCTCCCTCGGCCACGACCCGCTGCTGCTCGTCGTCGCGGGCACCGAAGTCCCCTCAGGCGTCTCGGAGCTGGAGTACGCGGGCGCCGTACTCGGCCGCCCCGTCGACGTCATCCCCGGCGAACTCACCGGCCTGCCCGTCCCCGCCACCGCCGAACTCGCCGTCGAGGGCTGGCTCTACCCCGACCGCCGCGAGGACGAGGGCCCCTTCGGCGAGTGGACCGGCTACTACAGCGGCGGCACCGAGCCCGTCCTCACCCTCGACATCCAGCGGATCTACCACCGCGACGACCCCATCCAGCTCGGGGCGCCCCCCGGAAAGCCCCCGCACGACTACTCGTACATGCGCAGCGTCATGAAGTCCGCCATGATCCAGGACGCCCTCATCGCCACCGGGCTGCCCGGCGTCGAGGCCGTGTGGGCGCACGAGGCGGGCGGCGGCCGGCAGCTCCTCACCGTCGCCATCCACCAGCAGTACCCGGGCCACGCCCGGCAGGCCGGATACCTCACCTCCCAACTGCCTGCCGCCGCCTACATGAACAAGTTCGTGATCGTCGTCGACGCCGACGTCGACCCCCGCAGCCTCGACGAGGTCGTCTGGGCGATGTGCACCCGCACCGACCCCGCCGACGACATCGAGACCCTGCGCCAGACCTGGGGCAGCCGCGTCGACCCGCTCAAGGAGGCCGGGGCGCCGCCGTTCAACACCCGCGCCGTCATCGACGCCTGCCGCCCCTGGAGCCGCCTTGAGCAGTTCCCGAAGGTCGCCGAGGCCAGCAGGGAACTCCTCGACCACGTCACCCGCCGCTGGCCCGACGTGCTCGGAGGCAGCAGGTGACCTCCCGTACCGCACCCCCCACGGCCGAAGGGCACCGCTTCACGACCGGGCACGCCTCCATCGGCGAGACCGTGCGCCAGCTCGAACTGAGCCGCACCTTCGGCCGCGGCGGCGCCACCCCCAGCATCGCCGACGACATCGCCCTCGCCGTCGCCACCGAGATAATCGAGGGCCGCCTCTCGCCGGGCGACGACCTCAACTCGGTCGAACTCGCCCGCTCCTTCGACAGCAGCAGGACCCCCGTGCGCGAGGCGCTCCTGGTCCTGGAGCGCGAGGGCTTCGTCGAGATCACCGCCCGCCGCAGGCCCCGCGTGGCACGCCTGCTGCTGCGCGAGGTCAGGGAGCTGTACAACCTGCGCGCCGAGCTGTACGCGCTGGTCAGCAGGGCCGTCGTCCGCGAGGCGAGCCAGGCCGACCTGGAGACCCTGCGCGGCCACCAGCGCGGCCTCGACGCCGCCGTCGCCGACGACGACGTCGACCGCTACTTCTGGATCAACGTGCAGTTCCGCAACACCGAGGCCGCCATAGCGCGCGACGCCACCCTGCGCCGGGTCCTCGACTCCCTCGGCGCGCGCGCCCTGCAACTGCGCCACCTCAGCCTCTCCCAGCCCGGCAGGCTCGACCCGTCGGCGCAGGACCACGCCAGACTCCTGCGCGCCTACGAGGACCGCGACGCCGAACTCGCCGCCGCCCTCACCCAGTCCCTCGTACGGGCCGGGCTCGCCGCCATAGAGCGCTCCGGATGGACGGGAGAAGCCCCATGACAGGACCCGCGACCGACCGCACCACCCGCGCACCCCAGGCAAGGACAGCCATGGCCACGCCCCAGACCCCCACCGCCCCCGCGACCGCGGGCCCCCGGGCCCCCGCGACGCGCCTGAGCTTCCGGCTCAACGGCGAGGACGTCGACCTGTACGTCGCCGACCCGACCGCCCCGCTGCTCCAGGTCCTGCGCCACGACCTCGACCTCACCGGCACCAAGGCGGGCTGCGAGATCGGCTACTGCGGCGCCTGCACCGTCATCGTCGACGGCGAGGCCGTCCCCGCCTGCCTCCAGATGGCGGGCCTCGTCGACGGCCGCGACGTACGCACCGTCGAGGGGCTCGAAGGCCCCGGCGGACTCGACCCCGTCCAGGACGCCTTCGTCTCCTGCTCCGGGTTCCAGTGCGGCTTCTGCACCCCGGGGCACGTCATGGCCGTACGCGCGCTCCTCGACCACGACCCGGAGCCGGACGAGGACCGCATACGGCACACCGTCGACGGCAACTACTGCCGCTGCACCGGCTATGTGAAGATCCTCGACTCCGCGCGCGAGGCGGTCGCCAGGCAGCGTGCCGCGAACGACACCGAGGAGGACTGATGTCCACCAGCGAACTCCCCCTCACCGGCGTCGACCTCGGACACGCCGCGCTGCCCCCGCTCATCGGCAGCGCCGTCGAGCGCATCGACGCCGTCGAGAAGGTCACGGGCCGCGCCAGGTACGCCGCCGACACCCGTGTCCCGCGCATGCTGCACGGCGCCGTCGTCCGCTCCCCGCACGCCGCCGCGCGGGTGCTGAGCGTCGACACCGCGCGCGCGAAGCGGCTGCCGGGCGTCCACGCCGTCATCACCGGCGCCGACACCGCGGGCGTCAAGTGGGGCGCCTTCCGCCCCGACCTCTACCCCCTCGCCATCGACCGGGTCCGCTACGTCGGCGACGAGGTCGCCGCGGTCGCCGCCCGCGACCCCGAGACCGCGCGCCGCGCCGCCGAACTCATCCACGTCGAGTACGAGCCGCTGCCCGCCGTCCTCAGCCTCGACGAGGCCCTGGCGGACGGCGCGCCCCTCGTCCACGACGACGCCCCGGGCAACGTCGCCCACGAGTTCGGCTTCGACCGCGGCGGCGTCGACGCCTGGTTCGAGCGCAGCGACGTCGTCGTCGAGGGCACCTGGGAGAGCGCCCGCCAGTGGCACGCCGCCATCGAGACCATCGGCTGCACCGCCGAGTGGTCCCAGGACCGCGTCAGCCTCTGGGTCAACACCCAGACCCCCTTCCTCGCCCGTCAGCGCTACGCCACCGCCCTCGGGCTGCCGCTGCGCGCCGTGCGCGTCGTACAGACCGAGGTCGGCGGCGGCTTCGGCGGGAAGTCGGGCGACGACAACGCCTCCGTCATCTGCGCCCTCCTCGCCCGCAAGGCAGGACGCCCCGTCCAGCTCGTCCACACCCGCGAGGAGGAGTTCCTCGCCAGCCACCCCCGTATCCCCATGCGGTACGCCGTGCGGCTCGGCTTCACCGCCGACGGCCTCGTCACCGCCAAGGACATCCAGGTCACCGCCGACAACGGCGCGTACACCGGCAAGGCGCAGGCCGTGCTCGGCGCCGCCACCGTCCGCCATGACGCCCTCTTCCGCTACCGCGCCGTGCGCGCCCACTCCCGCCTCGTCTACACCAACCTCGAACCCACGGGCGCCTTCCGCGGCTTCGGCAACCCCTCCGCCGACTGGGCCGTCGGCCAGGCGTGGGATCTCGCGGCCGACCGCCTCGGCATCGAGGTGCCTGAGCTGTTCCTGCGCAACGCCGTCGAGGCGGGCAGCGTCTCCCCGCACAACCACAAGATCACCAGTTGTGAGCTGAAGCAGTGCATCAGCAAGGCCGCCAAGGCCATCGACTGGGACGCCAAGCGCGCCGCGCGCCTCCCGAACCGCGGCCTCGCCATGGGCGTCAGCGTCCATGTCTCGGGACGCCGCAGCTTCGGCGACTACGACGGCAGCTCCGCCATCGTCCGCCTCACCGAGGACGGCCGCGCCAGCGTCATCGTCGGCGAGGGCGAGATCGGCACCGGCGCCCGCACCACCCTCGCCCAGATCGCCGCGGCCGAACTCGGCATCCCCGTCGCCGACGTGTCCGTGCCGCGCCCCGACACCGACCTCACCACCCACGCCCTCGGCGCCCTCGCCAGCCGCGTCACCTACGTCGCGGGCAACGCCGTCAAACGCGCCGCCGAGGAGGCGTGCCGGCAACTGCTGCACGCCGCGGAGCGCCAGCTCCACCGCCCCGCCGCCCACCTGTGGGTCGAGGACGGCATCGTGCAGGGCCCGCCGGGGCCCGACGGCGGCGACCCCGTGAGCGCCCCCGTCGGCACCGTCGTACGCGCCGAGCTGTACCGGCCCGACGGGCAGCCCATCGTCGGCGTCGGCTCCTTCGACAACCCCTCCGAGTTCCCCGACCAGCAGCGCTACGGCAACGAGTCCGGCGCCTACAACTTCGTCGCCGAGGCCGCCGAGGTCGAGGTGGACCCGGCCACCGGCACCGTACGCGTCCTCGAACTGGCCGCCGCCGTCGACTGCGGCACCGTCCTCAACCCCCCGCTCGCCGAGGGCCAGGTCGAGGGCGCCATCGCCCAGGGCCTCGGCATGGCCCTCACCGAGCGCTTCGACTGGCGGGCCGGCGCCCCCACCCGGCCCAACTTCGACGCCTACAAGCTGCCCACCGCCGAGGCCATGCCGAAGCTGCACATCGAGTTCGCCGACTCCTACGAGCCCACGGGGCCCTTCGGCGCCAAGGGCGTCGGCGAGATCGCCCTCGACCCGGTGCCCTCGATCGTCGCGAGCGCCGTCGCCGACGCCGTGGGCGTACGCGTCCACGACCTCCCCATCACCGCCGAGAAGATCTTCTGGGGCATGCGCGAGAACCGGCAGCAGCAGGCCGGGCCGCACGACACCGCCCCTGCCACTCAGGAGGGCGACACCCGATGACCACGCTCGACACCGCGCCCCCGCCCACCGACCCGGCGCCCGCCCCCGTCGCCCTCCTCACCCCCGCCACCCTCGACGAGGCGCTGCGCCTGCTCGCCGCCGACGGCACCAGGCCCCTCGGCGGCGGTGTGGGACTCACCCTGCGCCGCCACGACCGCCGCCCGCCCGACGCCACCGCGTTCGTCTCGCTCGCCGCACTCCCCGGCATCAGCGGCGTCACGAGCCGCGAAGGACACCTCACCATCGGCGCGGGCACCACCCTCGACGCCCTCGCCGCCCACCCCGGGGCCGCCCGGCTCTGGCCCGTCGTCACCGAGGCCGCGGGCTCCGTCGCCACCGACCGCATCCGCCGCCTCGTCACCCTCGGCGGCAACGTCGCCGCCCGCGACGAGACCCACGACCCGCCCGTCGCCCTCACCGCCGCCGGGGCCACCGCCACCGTCCGCAGCGCGGGCGGCACCAGGAGCCTCACCATCCCCGAACTCGACCGGCTGCGCCCCGACGAACTCATCCAGGACTTCCGGCTGCCGCCGCCCCCGCCGGGCACCGGCTCCGCCTACGAGAAGTTCCTCGTCCGCGGCGTGTGGGAGTACGCCTGCGTGCACGTCGCCGCCGCCGTCACCCTCGACCCCGCGGGCCGCACCCGGTGGCTGTCCGTCGCCGTCGGTTCCGTCGAGGGCGGGCCCGCCGCGATCGACCCCGACGGCCTCCTCGGCACCCCCGCCAACGCCGCGCTCGTCGAGGCCGTCGCGGACCGCGCGGCCGCCACCACCCGCCCCTTCGACGACGTCAAGGGCTCGGCCGCCTACAAGACCCACATGATCGCCGAGTTCACCCGGCGCGCCCTGACCACCGCCGTCCAACGCGCCGGGAACCGGCCCCCGCACCGCCCAGGAGACCCCCGATGACTGGCACGCCCGCCACGCCCACCCAGGCAGAAGCGGTGACACGCGACGGCGTCACCCTCTCCTACACCCACCACCCCGCGCCCGCGGGCTCCCCCCGTATCGCCTTCGTGCACAGCCTCGCCCTCGACCGCTCCCTGTGGTCCCGGGTCACCGCGCTCCTCGAAGGCCGCGCCGAGATGGTCACCTACGACTGCCGGGGCCACGGCCGCTCCCAGAGGCCCCCCGGCCCCTACACCACAGGACAGTTCGCCGACGACCTCGCCGACCTCCTCACCCACGTCGGCTGGCCCGACGCCACCATCGTGGGCTGCTCCATGGGCGGCTGCGTCGCCCAGGCGTTCGCCGCCGCCCACGCGGGGCGCACCACCGGCGCCCTCTTCGTCGACACCACCGCCTGGTACGGGCCCACCGCCCCCGCCGACTGGGAACAGCGCGCCGCGGCCGCGCGCGCCAAGGGCCTCGACTCCCTCATCCCCTTCCAGCTCACCCGCTGGTTCGGCGACGCCTTCCGGGAGCGGGAGCCCGACCTGATGCGCCACCTCACCGAGGTCTTCACCGCGGGCGACCTCGACTCCTACGAGGCCACCTGCCGCATGCTCGGCACCGCCGACCTCCGCGCCTCCGCGCCCGCCATCCCGCACCCGGTGTCCATCCTCGTCGGCGAGGACGACAAGGCCACCCCGCCCGCCATGGCGAGGGCCCTCGCCGACCTCGTCGCCGACGGCCCCGCCACCGTCGTCCCCGGCACCCGCCACCTCACGCCCCTGGAGCGGCCCACCGCCGTCACCGACGCCCTCGCGGTGCTCCTCGACCGCGTCAGCGCCCACGCCGGAGGAGCCACCGCGTGAACACCCCCGCCACCGAACGCGTCCTCGACACCCACGCCCACCACGTCGGCGCCCACGCCATCCAGCGCATCCGCGAGGACGGCGAACGGCACGGCGTCCGCCTCGTCGCCCAGGACACCGGCGGCAAGGTCCTCACCCGTGTCGACGTCGGGGGCCGGCTGAGCGGCCTCCCCCTGCTGCCCCAGCTCAGTGACGTGCCCGCCCGGCTCGCGTGGATGGCCGCGGCGGGCGTCGACGCGCAGCTCGTCGCCCCCTGGATGGACCTCGCGGGATACGACCTCGACCCCGACGACGGCCTGTGGCTCTCCCGCGTCCAGAACGACTCGGCGGCCGAACTCCGCGCCACCGACGACCGCTTCCTGGTGGCCGCCGCCGTGCCGTTGCAGCATCCCGGGCACGCCGCGGCGGAGCTGCGCCGCGCCGTCACCGAACTCGGGCACAGCGCCGTGCAGATCGGCGCGCGCGTCGGCGAACTCGGCCTCGACGACCCCTCCCTCGCACCCTTCTGGGAGGCCGCGGAGGAACTCGGCACCCCCGTCATCGTGCACCCCGCAGAACTCGACGTGCCCGAGCGGATGCGCCGCCTCTTCCTGCACATCCTCGTCGGCAACCCCTCGGAGACCACCTTCGCCGCCGCCGCCCTCACCCTCGGCGGCGTCCTCGAACGCCACCCGGGTCTGAGGGTGCTCCTCGTCCACGGCGGCGGCTTCTTCCCGTACCAGATCGGCCGCCTCGACCGCGGCTTCACCGCCGCCCCGCCCGCCGCGCGCGCCAAGGGCGAGCTGAGCCCGCGCGAACTGGCCGGGCGGTTCTGGTTCGACACCGTCCTGCACGACGAGGCCGCCCTGCGGCACCTGCTCGACTTCGCCGGGCCCGACCGCGTCGTGCTGGGCAGCGACTACCCGTTCCCGATGCGCCTCGACCGGCCCGTCGACGCGTACGACGCGCTCGGCCCCGAGCCCGGGGCCCGCAGCGCGGTCCTCTCCGGCACCCACCTCATCGACCCCGCACCCACCGCCGACGTCAGTCCGAGAACCCCGACCAGCCCGACCGCTCCACCGCCGCGAGACCCCGCCGCACGATCGACCGGGTGAGCGCCGACGCCAACTCCGCGTCCCGGTCGGCATAGGCCCGCGTCAACCGCCGGTGGTCCTCCACCGACGTCGCGAGCCGGCCGGGCAGCGACAGGCTCAGGTGCCGCAGTTGGAGCGTCCTGACGCCCACCGAGTCCAGCACGTCCCGCACCGTCCCGTTGCCCGCGAGGCTCGCCTCCGTGTTGCGGAACTCCACATTGGCCCAGAAGTACCCGTCCAGCTCAGAAGCCGCCGCGAAATGCTCCAACCGCTCCTGCACCTCGGCCAGCTCACCGATCTCCCGGTCGGTGCAGTGCGCGACGACCCGGCGGCTCACCAGCCCGTACAGCTCCGCCCGCAGCTCGTAGATCTCCCGCACCTCCGCGAGCCCGAGCCGCCGCACCCGCGGCCGCCTGCGCGCCGCGATCTCGACCAGGCCCTCCCGCTCCAGCGTCGCCAGCGCCTCCCGCACCGGGGTGCGGCTGCTGCGGAAGCGCCGCGCGAGATCCACCGAGTTCAGGTCGTCGCCCGGCCGCAGCCGCCCCTCGATGATCGCCGCCCCCACCGACACCAGGATCGCGTCGCCCACGCTCTCGCCGCCGGGGGAGCGGCCGAGCACCCGAAGGATCTCCCGCTCGCCCGCAGTCGGCTCCCCGGTCCGCCCCGGCGACCAGGCGGCCTCCGCCGCCGCTTCCTCCACCGACACTCCCAGCGCACCGCCTCGATCGCCTCGCCCGCGCCTCGCGAAAGGCCCCTCATGGACCACCAGCCAACCACACCCAGGACACCCTGGGTGCTCGGCATCACCGGCGCCAGCGGCACCCCCTACGCCGCCGCCGTGCTGAGGGCGCTGCTCGACGCGGGGGAGTCCGTCGACCTCGTCGTCAGCAGGGCGGCCAGGCTCACCATGCTCGACGAGACCGGCCTCAGCTTCCACGAGTCGCGCTGGCGCACCGACGTCAAGGCGTTCATCGGCCGCGACCCGGGCGACACCGTGGTGTGGAAGGAGAACGACTTCTCCGCGGGCCCCGCGAGCGGCAGCTATCCCACCCGCGGGATGGCCGTCGTCCCCGCCACCACCGCCTCCGTCGCCGGAATCGCCTGCGGCATGAGCAAGGACCTCATCCAGCGCGCCGCCGACGTCACCCTCAAGGAACGCAGAAGGCTCGTCCTCGTACCGCGCGAGGCACCGCTGCGCCGCGTCACCCTCCAGCAGCTCGCCGACCTCTCCGGCGAGGGCGCCGTGGTCGTCCCCGCCTCGCCCGGCTTCTACGCGGGCGCCCGCGACGTCCAGCAGCTCGTCGACTTCGTGGCGGGCAAGGTCCTCGACATCCTCGGCGTCCCCCACACCCTCTACACCCGCTGGAGCGGCACCCTCGGAGCCGCCCGCGCCACCGGTCACGAACAGGGACACGCCACCGGTCCCGACCCGGAGGAGGCCACCCCCGATGCGTGAACTCCTGCCCAGGCTGCGGGCGCTGACCGCCGCCGCCGAGCCCTTCGCCCTCGCCACCGTCGTCACCGTGCGCGGCAGCGCGCCCCGGCTGCCCGGCGCGACGATGGCGGTGACCCGGGAGGGGCGCGTCATCGGCAGCCTCTCCGGCGGCTGTGTCGAGTCCGCCGTCTACGAGGCAGCCCAGGAGGTCCTGGACACCGGCCTGGCCCAGCTCGTCACCTACGGTGTCAGCGACGACGACGCCTTCGCCGTCGGCCTCACCTGCGGCGGCACCCTGGAGATCCTGATCAGGCCCGTCGACCCCCGCGCCCCCGCCTGGACGGCCCTCATGACCGCCCTCGACCACCACCAACCCGCCGCCCTCGCCACCTCCCTCGCGGGCCCCGCGCCCCTGGGCGCCACCCTCCTGGTCCACGGCGCCGCCACCCACGGCACCCTGGGCGCCGACGCCGCGCTCGATCGGACCGCCGCCCAGGAGACCCGGCGGGCGCTGCGCAGCGGCATCACCACCGTGCGCCGGCTCCATCACTGCGAACCGGCCGCCGACCGGCGGGAGGACACCACCCGGCTCTTCGTCCAGGTGCTGCGCCCGCCCGCGCGCATGCTCGTCTTCGGCGCCGTCGACCACGCCGCCGCCACCGCCCGCATCGGCGCCTTCCTCGGCTACCGGGTGACGGTCTGCGACGCCCGCCCCGTCTTCGCCGACGCCGCCCGCTTCCCCGACGCCGACGAGGTGGTGTGCGCCTGGCCGCACGCCTATCTGGAGAAGAACGAACCCGACATCGACGAGCGCACCGCCATCTGCGTCCTCACCCACGACCCGAAGTTCGACATCCCCCTCCTGCTGGCCGCCGTCCGCACCGGCGCCGGCTACATAGGCGTCATGGGCAGCCGCAGGACCCATCGCGACCGTGAGGCCAGGCTGCGCGAGGCCGGGGCCACCGCGGCCGACCTGGCTCGCCTCGCCTCCCCGATCGGCCTGGACCTCGGCGCGAGCACCCCCGAGGAGACGGCGGTCTCCATCGCCGCGGAGATCGTCGCCCTGCGCCACGGCGGCACCGGGCGGCGGCTGACCGAACTGACGGGCGCCATCCACCGCGACCGGCAGGAGGCGGGGGCGGCGTAGCGGGGTGTGTCGCCTGGATCACCGGTTCGTCGGACCGGATGCGGCTGTCGGACCGGCGCTGACGGACAGCCAGATGCGCTCGGGGAGGATGCGTGTCGCCTCGGCGAGGTCCATGTCATGGATGCCGGCAAGCCAGCGGCGCGCGGTCGCCACGATCGGGGCGAGCAGGAGGGACTCGATCAGGGGGAGAGGCAGGTCGGCGAGTTCGCCCGAGGCGATACGGGGCCGAACCCACTGCTCCAGGGGGGAGAGACGGGCCTCCTGAAGGTCGCGCAGCTCTCTGCCGCGGGTCATCGTGTCCCGGTCGGTGTCGGCCATGTGCAGGAACAGCGCGGCGTCCCGGTTGTCGAGGACGAAGCGCATGTACGCCCCGACGAGGGCGTGCACGGCGTCCCGGGTGTTCTCGTGCTGCTGGAGGGCCGTGGTCATCTCCGTGATCAGCACGCCCGTCCAGCGTTCCGCGAGCGCGGTCCGCAAGCCCCGGAGGCTGCCGAAGTGGTGGTAGAGGCTGCCCATGCTGACACCGCTGAGGTCCCGGACTGCCGTGACGGTGAAGCCCTTCTCGCCCTGCGCGAGGTAGACCCGCAAAGCAGCGTCCAGGAGTCGTTCGACGGTGGCTTCCCCGCGGTGCTGCTTGCCGCTCATGCCGCAAGCGTATGCGACACCCCGGATTCTAGAATATTTTTCTAGAAAACGGTTCCATGCGGGTGGTCTGATGTCCCAGACTGGGCATGCCGCCGGGGCGCATCGGGGGTTACGTCCCGGCGGCCCTGTCCGCCAGGCGTGCCCGCTGGTGCGGATGTCCTCCGGCGGAACAGAAGGAGGGGGCGGGGAGGGGCGCGGACATGTCGTCCGAAGCGGGACTGGTCGCCGCGGCAGTCGTCGCGAGCGGGACGGCCGGACTCGCCGACCGCCGCCGCGCCGGTGCTGTTGCCGGACGGGCCATTGGGCGACCCTGACGAAACCGGAAGAGAGAAAGGAACGCCATGGCCAGTAAACGCGCGGACGCGCAGGGCGACTTGATCTTCAAGATCAGTCGGCGCACGGCGAAACAGGCAGACGTGGAGCGTCTCTTTGCGAATTATGAGAACTGGAAAAAAGAATGGCATGGCGAGGTCAGGGCCTACGGCGCACTCACGGACGAACTGGCCCGTGCCTGCGGAGGCAACCGTGGCGAGTGGGGGACTCTGACGGAAGGTGAGCGGGCCGCCCTGACGTATTACTTCGGGCTCTTATGCCTGCCCACCGAGGACAGCATCGAGCGGGACGCCCATGAATTTCGGGGCCTGATCCGGGCCGACGGAACACCCTTGCGTGATTTCGCGCAGTGGTGCCGTCGATTCCTCGGATGGTCATAGGTTCAGACATGCCCGGTCCAACGGGCCAGTGATCGAGACGAAACGTCCTGAAGCGTGTTGCAGAAGGCAGTGAAGGAAGCCATTTCCCTTTTGTGCGCGGGGTGTTGAGGGCTGGGCGGCGGCGCGTACATCAGCACCGGCATCGTCGTCCCGCACCGCAAACGCCCCGGAAAGCGCCCCGGACATGCCCTGCTGCCCGGCGAGGAGGCGGAAAACGCCGAGCACCGCAGGGTACGTCCCCGTGTCGAGCACGCCTTCGCCCGCATGAAGCACTACAAGCCCCTCCGCGACTGCCGCGAGCGCGGAAACGGGCTCCACCACGCGGTCCGAGCCGTCGCCCACATGCACACCTCGCCCTCACCGCATGACCGGGCAGGCCCTGACGGTGACCCTGGCCTGCCCGGACACCACCCTCCGCGACACGCTTCAGCAGGGCGGTCTCACACGCAGGCAAAACGCAACGCGGCCCCACTCCCGTAGGCGGCGACAGGCCGCGTCCGCAGCGGGTCAGGCGGACTCGTTCAGCAGGCGTGACAGGTGTTCCCGGCCCGGGGTGAGGAGGGGAGGGAGCGGGGGTGCCGCGTCGTACCAGCGCTTTTCGTACTCCCAGCAGAGCCAGCCGTCCCAGCCCTCGCGGCTCAGGTGCTCCACCACGTCGGCGAGCGGCAGGATTCCCTCGCCCAGCGGCAGCGGTGTGGTGTCCTCGGCCGAGGCGATGTCCTTGACCTGGAGGTAGCCCAGGTGCGGGGAGAGGGCGGCGAAGCTCTCCTGGGGCTGCTCGCCGCCGAGCCAGGTGTGCATCACGTCCCACAGCGCGCCGACCTGCCGGTGCCCCACCGTGCCCAGTATGCGGATGGCGTCCGCTCCCGTGCGGTGCGAGTCATGGGTCTCCAGCAGGATGCGCACCCCGAGGTCGCCCGCCGTCTCGGCGGCCGTGCCGAGGCGCCGTGCGGCCGCCGCCTCCGCCTCCTCGGCGCTCTGCGAGGGGTCCGCGCCGGGGAAGACCCTGATGTACGGGGCGCCCAGGTCGTGGGCGAGCGCCAGCAGGGACCGGATCTCCTCCACCACCGCCTCGTCGTCGCCGGGGGCCGCGGCGCGGGCGTATCCGGCGAGGCCGAGCAGTTCGATGCCGCTGCTCTCGAAGCGCGCCCGCGCCGCCGCGCGTTCGGTGCCGTCGAGGCCCGGGTGGACGGGTTCCTCCGGGTGGGCGCGGAGTTCGACGCCGTGGTACTCGTGCTCGCTCGCGAGGCGGAGCACGTCGTCGAGGGGGAGCCCTGGTACGCCAAGGGTGGAAAAGGCCAGCTTCATGGGCCGGACCCTATCCGCCCGCTCCCGCCCGAAACACAGTGGCGCGGGGGAGCGGGGCGTCAGGAGGTCAGCGAGAGGTGCCAGTCCTGTCCTGTGAGGTCGGCCCCGAAGGAGTGGTGGGGGGCCTCGGCGGTCAGGGTGAAGCCGTGGCGCTCGTAGATGACGCGGGCCGCGGCGAGGGTGTCGTTCGTCCACAGCACCAGGTCGGTGTAGCCGACGTCGCGGGCGAAGTCGATACAGGCGGTCACCAGCCGGTCGCCGATGCTGAGCCCCCGGGCGGCCGGTTCCACGAGGAGCAGCCGCAGCCGCGCGGTGGCACGGGTCTCGCCGCCGCCGCTTTCGGCGCCCTCCCGGCCCGTGTCCTCGGCGCCCTCGTCCGCGCTCTCCCCGTGCGCCTGCGGCCGGTCCCGTACGCACATCACCGAGCCCACGGGGCGGCCGTCCAGCTCGGCTATCCAGGTGCGCTCCCGACGGGGGTCGTGGTCCCGGGCGTAGTCGGCCACGATCGTGGCCACCAGGGCCTCGTACTCGGCGTTCCAGCCGTGCTCCGACGCGTACAGCGCGCCGTTGCGCGAGATGATCCAGCCGAGGTCGCCGGGGGCCGGGGGGCGCAGGACCACGTCGGCGGGGCCGGGGGCCGCGGGCCGGGACAGGATGCCCGTGATGGTCCGCATGGCCTCGGTGAGCTGGGGCCGGTCGGGCGGTGGCACCTTGTCGACGAGGGCGCCCACCGACTCCCTCGACCGCTCGTCGAGCAGCGCCGCGGTGTCCCTGCCGCTCGGTGTGAGCGCGATGTGCTGGCGGCGCGGGTCACGGCGGGACGGGCCGCGCTCGACCAGGCCGTTCTTCTCGAACTTCGCCAGCAGCCTGCTCAGGTATCCGGCGTCGAGGGACAGCTCCGAGCGGAGGTCGGCGGCGTCGGTGCCCGCGGTGTGGGCGAGTTCGTAGAGGACACGGGCTTCCGTGAGCGTGTAGGGGACGTAGAGGTGGCGGCTGTAGTCCAGGGCGCCGATCAGATTGGTGTAGAAGCGGTTGAACGCCCGGATCTCCGGGACGGGCGGTGGCTGTGCGCCGCCGCTGTCCGCGGGCGGGGCGGTGTCGTACTGCGTGCGGTCCTGCATGAGGTCCCCCGAGCGATGGCCGTGGTGTGTCGGTGCACCAATTTTCTTTGACTGAGTCAAAGGTAAGGCATTCGGGCCCGGTGGAGACAGCCCCGAAAGGGTGAGTTTCGGGGAGGGGCGGGTGGGGGTGCTCCGATCCTGCTGCCGGGGCGCGTACCAACAGGTGCGGTTCCTGGGGCTCTCGGGGTTCACGGGGCCGGTGTGGCGACGGTGGCCGTCGCCGGACGCGGACACACGGCGACCGGCCTCGGCGGGCGGCCCCGGTGGTGGTTCCGCGGTGGTCCCGGTGGGTGGTTGACGCGGGTGGTCCGGCGGGCCGTCGACGCGGGCGGCCCCGGTGGGCGGGTGTGTGGCGGCCGTACTCCGGTGTGCGGGCGGGCGGTTCGGGTCGCCGACCGGGCGTGTCCGCGCTGCCGGGCCCGCGCTGCCGGGCGGTGCCGGGGCGTCGGGCGGCGGTGGCGCTCGTGGGACAACGGCGGGACACGTCCGGTCAACGCGCAGGTGAGGCGGGTCAAGGCTTGGCCAACTCGGCGCCGCCTGTTGTTGGCATGTTCATCCCCGTCTGGCGTCGGTCCTCATCTGCCGCCTGAAGAGTGACGCGCGGCCCCGGCCTCGTGCGACCCCGGAGCCTCCCCCACTCGGAAGACCTCAGGAAGGACACCCATGGCCGAGTTGACTCGACGCAGGCTCCTCGGATCGGCCGCCGGAGCGCTGGGCGGCGCGGCGGCGCTCTCGCTGCTGCCGCCGAGCGTGCAGAAGGCGGTGGCGGCCGGGCCCGCGGCCGACGGCTCGCTGCGGGACGTCGAGCACGTCGTTCTGCTGATGCAGGAGAACCGTTCGTTCGACCACTACTTCGGCACGCTCTCCGGTGTGCGCGGCTTCGGCGACCCCGACGCGCTGAAGCTCCCGAACGGCCGCTCCGTCTTCTACCAGCCCGACGCGGAGAACCCGGAGGGCTACACCCTCCCCTTCCGCCTCAACACCCACACCAGCAGCGCCCAGGCCATCCCCTCGACCAGCCACGCCTGGGCCGTGCAGCACGAGGCGTGGAACGACGGCGCGATGGACAGTTGGCTGCCCGCGCACCGCAAGGCCGACGGCGCCAACGGCCCGTATGTCATGGGCTACCACACCAGGGACGACATCCCGTTCCAGTTCGCCCTCGCCGAGAACTTCACCCTCTGCGACAATTACTTCTGCTCGGTCATGGGCCCCACCTGGCCCAACCGGCTCTACTGGATGACCGGTTCCATCGATCCGGGCGGCCGCCAGGGCGGCCCCGTCATCAGCAACACCGCCCCCTCGCCCTACCGCTGGACCACCTACGCCGAGCGCCTCCAGGCCGCGGGCATCAGTTGGAAGGTGTACCAGCAGGAGGACGACTACGGCTGCAACATGCTGGAGAACTTCCAGACCTTCAAGGACTCCGAGCCCGGCGACGAACTGTACGAGCGCGGGGTGCGCCCGCAGCCCGAGGGCACCTTCGAGGACGACGCGCGCAACGACCGGCTGCCCGCGGTCTCCTGGATCATCCCGACCGGGCCCCAGTCGGAGCACCCCGACTACCTGCCCGCGGCCGGAGCCGACTTCGTCGCGCAGAAGCTGGAGGCCATCGCCTCCAACCCCGAGGTGTGGGCCAAGACCGCGTTCATCCTCAATTACGACGAGAATGACGGGCTGTTCGACCATGTCGTGCCGCCGACGGCGCCCGCGGGCACCGCGGACGAGTACGTCAGCGGGCTGCCGATCGGCGGCGGTTTCCGGGTGCCCGCGATCATCGTGTCGCCCTGGACCGTCGGCGGCTGGGTGGCGAGCGAGTCGTTCGACCACACCTCGGTCTTGCAGTTCCTTGAGCAGTTCACGGGCGTGGCGGAGCCGAACGTGTCTGCCTGGCGCCGTGACACCTTCGGCGACCTGACGTCCGCGTTCCGGTTCTCCACCGCCGCGCCGCAGTCGCCCGAGCTGCCCGACGACACCGCCGAGCAGCTCGAACAGGCCCAGCACGACGTGGAGACGCTGCCGAAGCCCCCGCTCCCTTCCACCGGCCAGAAGCCCCCGGTCCAGGAGCCGGGCGACCGCCCGCACACCTGACCGGCGCCGGGCCCACGGCCCGCGCCGCACCCCCACCCCCGCCGGGCCCCGGAGCCACCCTCCGGGGCCCGTCCGGCGTCCAGCCCCTGCGGTGCGCGTGGACCCCCTCCCTCCCGCCGCGCGAGCGCGCCCTTAGGGGTGACTGACGTGGGGTAGACGAGGCTCTTGTGCCCTCCCATCGGCCGACTTCCGTCGGCCGTTCGGTTGATGCGGACGTGCACGGGGGACGGTTCAGTGTTCTGAGCTGAGCAGGAAGGAAGCTGTGATGAAGACACCACGACGCCCGGGATGGCGTCTGTCCTTGGCGGCCGTGACCGCGCTTGTCCTGTCGGCTGCCGGGTGCTCGGGCGGGAAGGACTCCCCGGACGCCGCGGACTCCGGCTCCATGGCCCCGGACACGGTCACCACGTCCACCGGGACCTACCGGGGGAGCACCACGGACCACGCGCGTGTCTTCCGCGGCATCCGGTACGCGCAGGCGCCGACCGGTGACCGCCGCTGGACCCTGCCACGCGCCGCCACGGCGCCCAAGGGGGTGCGCCAGGCCACGAAGGCGGGCCCGGGCTGCGCCCAGGCGGCAGGGTCGAAGACGTCCGGCTCCGAGGACTGCCTGTTCCTCGACGTCACCACGCCGCGCGACACCAAGAAGGGCGAGAAGCTGCCCGTCATGGTGTGGTGGCACGGCGGCGGCTACACCAGCGGGGCGGGCTCCGAGTACGACGCCCAGCGGCTGGCGGACCAGGGCCGGGTCATGGTGGTCACCGCCAACTACCGTCTTGGCGCCTTCGGCTACTACGGCCTCGACGGCCTCAAGGGCGCGGGCACCTTCGGCCTCGCCGACCAGATCGAGAGCCTGCGGTGGGCGAAGCGCAACGCGGGCGGCTTCGGCGGCGACGCGGACAACATCACCGTGTTCGGCCAGTCCGCGGGCGGGATGTCCACCTGTGCGCTGCTGACCGCGCCCGAGGCCCGCGGCCTCGTCGACAAGGCCGCCGTCATGTCCGGCTCCTGCGCGCTCGACTGGCCCACCGGCGCGCTGTTCCCCGGCACGCCGCCCCAGACCCCCTACATCGCCTTGGCCAAGAACAGGGCCGAGAGCGCGGCCGCCGCCAAGAAGCTCGGCTGCACCGGCGACGACAGGCTCGCCTGCCTGCGCAAGCTGCCCACGGAGAAGATCGTCGCTCTCGGCCAGGCGTTCTCCGACCACCTCTCCTACGCGACGCCGCTGCTGCCGGTCGACCCCGCGACCGCGCTCGCCAAGGGGGACGTCGCGAAGGTGCCGGTCATCTCGGGCGGCACCGCGAACGAGGCCCGTTCGTTCGTCGCCGGAGCCGTGGCGGCCGACCCGCACGCGGTGACCGCGAGGACGTATCCGCGCCTGCTGGCGGCGGCTTTCGGGAAGCAGGACGCCAAGCGGGTCGCGGAGACCTATCCGCTGTCCCGCTTCGACTCGGCCGCGCTCGCCTGGGCCGCCGTCGTGACGGACTCCTCATGGTCCTGCCCGACCGAGCGGGCCAACCGGGAACTGGCGCGGCACACCACCGTGTACGCCTACGAGTTCGCGGACCCCGACGCCCCCGACGTCAACCAGCTCGCGTCCGCGGGCGTCCCGCTGGGGGCCACCCACGCCACCGACATGCCCTACCTGTTCGACCTCCTGGGCAAGGACCTGCTGCGCGGTGACGCCCAGCACACCCTCTCGAAGGACATGATCGCGTACTGGAGCTCCTTCGCCCACACCGGCAAGCCGAAGTCCACGGCGGGGGAGTGGAGCCCGAAGCTGGCCGCCGGGGGACAGGCGCTCTCCCTCGCGCCCGCGAAGGTGCGGCCGGTGGACGTGGCCGCCGAGCACCACTGCGACTTCTGGCAGGACGTCAAGGGCTGACGGGCACACGCCAGGCCGCACCGCTCCCCTGAGGGCGGGGCGGTGGCGCCGCGGGGCACCACCGCCCCCGTCGGCTCAGCCCTCCTTGACGCCCACGTGCACCGTCTGCGCGGCCAGTACGTACACGTCCTCGCGCCTCGCCAGCCCGTCCGGGGACTCCGGGTCGAGGAGCCGGTCGAGCGCGGCGGCGTCCTCGGGGGCCAGGGCGGGGGCGAGGCCGTCGCGGCGGCGCTGGAACTCGTCGGTCACATACGCGCGCGTCTCGTCGTCGAGCGGCGCAGGGAGGTCGAGCAGGAACGTACGGGTCGCCGTCCGCGAGAACCCCGCCTCGCGCAGCAGCGCGGGCCAGTCCTCGCGCACCGCCAGGGCGCCGGGCAGCTCCGCGCGCATCGCGCTGAACAGCTCCTGCTCCGCCGCGTCGAGGCGGCTTTCGAGGCCGGGACGGCCCACCCCGGTGTCGCGCGGCAGACAGCGCGACGGCAGCCCGCCCTCCAGCAGCGCGAGTACGCCGCCAGGCGCCGTCCGGGCCGCGAGCGCCCTGATCGCCGCGAGCTGGTCGCCGACGTGGTGCAGGGAGCGCCCGGCCCATGTCAGGTCCACCGGGCCCAGCGTCTCCAGGCCGCCGGGCAACTGCGCCGTGAGGGTGTCCACCCGCTCCGAGAGGCCGAGCCGCGCCGCACGCTCACGCGCGCGTGTGAGCAGTTCGCCCTCCCCGTCCACCGCCACCGCGCGCGCCCCGGGGAAGTGCTCGGCCAGCAGACAGGTCACCACGCCTGGACCGCTGCCCACGTCCGCGACCAGACGCGGAGCGGGCACCGTCTCGCCGAGCCACGCCGCGATCCGCCGGTAGACGGGGGCGTATACTGCGGCGCTCCGCTCAAGCACCGGGCCCATCGCCGCCCAGTCGAGGTCCGCGTGCGCATGACCGTGCGCGTGTCCCGCGTGTGTCGCGTGCCCCGCGTGCTCGCCATCCTCCCCGTGCCGCTGCTCCGGGTGTCCCTGCCCCGGTGCCGTGCTGTCGTGCCCCGCGCGCCGCGCGCGCGGCTCGGTTCCGTGAACGTGCTGATCAGCCATGCCGCTGCCCTTCCGCTGCCCCCGTCTGCGGGGGGTGGTGACGAACGGCTCCCACCGTGCGTTCCCGGCCCCCGGGGCGCCAAGAGAGCTTGCCGTATCGGCAAGACATGCCCCCGCCACACGGCTCCTGAGGCACGACGCGCGGTGCGACCCGGCAGGCACGGCTCGGCAGGTACGGCCCCGGCGGGTCCGGTGCGGCAGGTGCGACGAGGCAGGCACGGGCCCCCGGCACCCTGGCCCGTACCGCGCGCGTTATGACCGCCGCCGTACGCCCCCGCCGTGCCCCCTCGGCCGCCCGCCGCTCAGGCCGCCGCCCCCGTGGACCCCCGTACCATCAGCTCCCCCTGGATGGTGGCGATCCCGCCCGGCGGCTCCGGGTCGCGGCCCACGGCGATACGGCCCGCGCGGGCGCCCGCCGACTGGAGCGGGAGGCGGACGGTGGTCAGCGCGGGCACCGCGTCGACGCTGAAGGGCAGGTCGTCGAAGCCGGCCACCGAGACCGCGCCGGGGATCGTGACCCCCCGGTCCCGCAGCGCCGCGCAGGCGCCGAGCGCCACGGTGTCGTTCGCGGCGACCACCGCCGTGATGCCCGGGTCCCTGCGCAGCAGTTCCAGGGTCGCGTCATAGCCGGAGCGGCGGTCGTAGGGGCCGTGCAGGACCAGCGCGGGGTCGTCGGGCACCCCGAGCGCCGCCAGCGCCGCGCGGTGGCCTTCGAGCCGGTGCCGGGTGGTCGTGCGGTCCTCGGGACCCGCGATGTAGGCCACTCTGCGGTGCCCGAGGCCGAGGAGGTGTTCCGTGAGGCGCTGTCCGCCGCCGCGGTTGTCGAAGGTCAGCGCGACCGCGCCGGTGTCGGGCATCGGGGGCCTGCCGCACAGCACCACGCGCGTGCCCGCGTCGCGCAGCCGCCGCAGCTTGCCCCCGAGGGCCGCCAAATGCTCCGGGTTCTCCAGGGCGCCGCCCGTGATGACCACGGCCGCGGCGCGCTGGCGTTGCAGCAGCGTCAGATACGTCAGCTCGCGCTCGGGCGAGCCGCCGGTGTTGCACACCACCGCCATCCGCTCGCCGCCCGCGCGCGCCCCGGGTCCGCCCAGCTCCGACTGCACCGCGCCCGCCATGATCCCGAAGAACGGGTCCGCGATGTCGTTGACGAGGATGCCGACCAGGTCGGAGGTGGCGGCGGCGAGCGCGCTCGCGGGGCCGTTCAGCACATAGTCGAGTTCGTCCACCGCGCGCAGCACGCGCTCCCTGGTCGCGGCCGCCACCGGGTAGTTGCCGTTCAGCACGCGCGAGACGGTCGCGGGCGACACCTGGGCGCGCTCCGCCACGTCCGCCAGGGTCACGGTCATCTGGTCGTCCTCCACGTCGTCGCACACACGTCGTCCCGCACACACGTCGTCCCGCACCCACGCCAGTCCCGCAGACGGCGTCTCCCACACACGCGTCGTCCCATCCGCCCCGTCCGCCGGGCGTCGTCCCCCAGGCGTCGCCGCACCACCCACCCCATCTGCCGCGCCCGGCCCCGGCGCCGTAGGACCGCGTCTCCCACCACACACAGGCCGCCATCCCACGTCCCACCACGTCCCACGCCCGGCCGCCCCGTCCGCCGCCCGTCGGGCACACGCGCGTATGCCACTCGCCGCACCGGAGAGACACGCGGGCACCGCCGCTCACCCCTCGGACCCGCCCTTGCCCCACAACCCGTGCAGAGGCTAGCTTCTCCGGGGATAGAAAGCGCTTGCTACGATACCGGCGGCGCGGCTCGGGCGCCAAGAACCCGGGCCCGGGCGGCCGTATGGAGGGAAAGCCGTGACACGCAAGACGGTGCGAATCGCCATGAACGGCGTGACCGGGCGGATGGGCTACCGCCAGCATCTGGTCCGCTCGCTGCTCGCGCTGCGCGAGCAGGGCGGCCTCGACCTCGGCGACGGCACGGTGCTGTGGCCCGAGCCCGTGCTCGTCGGCCGCAGGGAGCACGCGCTCAGGGCGCTCGCCGAGAAGCACGGTCTTGAGCACTGGAGCACGGACCTGGACGCGGTGCTCGCCGACCCCGGCCTCGACATCTACTTCGACGCCCAGGTCACGGCCGCCCGCGAGGAGGCCATCAAGAAGGCCATCGCGGCGGGCAAGCACATCTACACGGAGAAGCCCGTCGCCACCGGCCTCGCGGGCGCCCTCGACCTGGCGCGGCTCGCCAGGGAGGCCGGGATCAGGCACGGCGTCGTACAGGACAAGCTGTTCCTGCCGGGACTGCTGAAGCTCAAGCGGCTGATCGACGGCGGCTTCTTCGGCCGCATCCTGTCGGTGCGCGGCGAGTTCGGCTACTGGGTTTTCGAGGGCGACTGGCAGGAGGCACAGCGCCCGTCCTGGAACTACCGCAAGGAGGACGGCGGCGGCATCGTCGTGGACATGTTCCCGCACTGGGAGTACGTCATGCACGAGCTGTTCGGCCGGGTCAAGACCGTGCAGGCACTCGCGGCGACCCATATCCCGCGCCGCTGGGACGAGCACGGCGAGGGCTACGAGGCCACCGCCGACGACTCCGCGTACGGCATCTTCGAGCTGGAGGGCGGCGCGATCGCCCAGATCAACTCCTCCTGGGCGGTCAGGGTCAACCGGGACGAGCTGGTGGAGTTCCAGGTCGACGGCACCGAGGGCTCCGCCGTGGCCGGTCTTCGCCGCTGCCGTGTGCAGCACCGCAGCGCCACCCCCAAGCCGGTGTGGAACCCGGACCTGCCCGCCACGCACGCGTTCCGCGAGCAGTGGCAGGAGGTGCCCGACAACACCGAGTTCGACAACGGCTTCAAGGCGCAGTGGGAGCTGTTCCTGCGGCATGTGTACGCGGACGCCCCCTACCGCTGGGACCTGGTGGCGGGGGCGCGCGGCGTGCAGCTCGCCGAGCTTGGCCTGAAGTCCGCCGCCGAGGGGCGCCGTCTCGACGTCCCCGAGCTGGACGTGCAGTGATCCCCCCGCCCACCGCCGCCGCGGCCCGTGGCGGCCGCCCAGGGCCCGCGCCCTCGACCCAGGGAGCCACCCCGTGACCCTCCGACTTCCCGACGCGTCGGGCGCCCTGCGCGCGCACACCCCCCGCGAGGCGCCGCCCGCCGCCGCGTCCTGCGGCGGCCCGCTCGTCTCGCGCACCGTCTTCGCCGCCGCCCATGTCGTCGCCGACCCGTACGCCGACACCAGCCCCGAAGGCCCGGCCGCCGTCGACTGGGACGCCACGCTCGCCTTCCGCCGCCACCTGTGGGCGCAGGGCCTCGGCGTGGCGGAGGCCATGGACACCGCGCAGCGCGGCATGGGCCTCGACTGGCCGGGCGCCGCCGAGCTGATCCGCCGCTCGGCCGCCGAGGCCAGGGCCGAGGGCGCGCCGATCGCCTGCGGTGTCGGCACCGACCAACTGCCCGCGCACGGCGCCGGTCTCGACGCGGTCCGCGCGGCCTACGAGGAGCAGCTCGCCCTCGTCCAGGACAGCGGCGCACAGGCCATCCTGATGGCCTCACGGGCGCTCGCCGCCGCCGCGCGCGGCCCCGAGGACTACCAGGAGCTGTACGGCCACCTGCTGCGCCAGGCCGACCGCCCGGTGATCCTGCACTGGCTCGGCCCGATGTTCGACCCCGCGCTCGACGGCTACTGGGGCAGCGCCGACCTGGACGCCGCCACCGAGACGTTCCTGCGGGTCATCGCCGAGCACCCGGACAAGGTCGACGGGATCAAGATGTCCCTGCTCGACGCGGACCGGGAGATCGGAGTGCGGCGGCGGCTGCCCGACGGGGTGCGCTGCTACACGGGCGACGACTTCAACTACCCCAGCCTCATCGCGGGCGACGAGCAGGGCTTCAGCCATGCGCTGCTCGGCATCTTCGACCCGCTGGGGCCGCTCGCGGCGCGCGCGGTGCGGGTGTTGGACGCGGGGGGCCAGGAAGCCCCCGAAGACCGCGACGGCTTCAGGAAGGTGCTCGACCCCACCGTCGAGCTGTCCCGCCACCTGTTCGAGGCGCCCACCCGCTTCTACAAGACGGGCGTGGTGTTCCTTGCCTGGCTCGCCGGGCACCAGGACCACTTCGCGATGGTCGGGGGCCTCCAGTCGGCACGCTCGCTGCCGCACCTCGCGCGCGCGTACGAACTCGCCGACGGCCTCGGCCTGTTCCCCGACCCCCAGCTCGCGGAGGCGCGCATGGCGTCCCTGCTGTCCCTGTACGGAGTCCCCGCATGAGCGCCGCCGACCCCCGCTTCAGCATCAACCAGATGACCGTGAAGCAGTTGTCGCTCCCCGAACTCGTCGACGCGTGCACGGCGCTCGGGGTGCGCGGCGTCGGCCTGTGGCGCGAGCCCGTGCGCGCGTACGGGCTCAAGGCCGCGGCCGGCCTGGTGCGCGGTGCGGGGCTCGCGGTGACGACGCTGTGCCGCGGCGGGTTCCTCACCGCCGCGGAACCGGCGGGCCGCGCCACCGCCCTGGACGACAACCGCGCCGCCATCGACGAGGCGGCGGCGCTCGGCACCGGTGTGCTCGTGCTGGTCTCCGGTGGCCTGCCGGAGGGCAGCGGTGACCTGGTGGGCGCGCGCCTCAGGATCGTGGACGCGCTCGGCGAACTCGCCCCGTACGCGGCCGAGCGCGGTGTGCGGCTCGCGGTCGAGCCGCTGCACCCGATGTTCGCGTCCGACCGCTGTGTGGTCTCCACGCTCGCCCAGGCGCTCGACATCGCCGAGCACTTCCCCGCCGAGCAGGTCGGGGTGTGCGTGGACACGTACCACATCTGGTGGGACGACGCGGCTCCCGCACAGGTCGAGCGGGCCGGTGCGGGCGGGCGCATCTGCACCTTCCAGCTCGCGGACTGGATCACCCCGCTGCCCGCGGGCGTCCTCAACGGCCGGGGCCAGATCGGGGACGGCTGTATCGACATGCGCGCGTGGGACGCGCGCGTGGCGGCCGCCGGGTACCGGGGCCCCGTCGAGGTCGAGCTGTTCAACGACGGCCTGTGGGCGGGCGACGGGCGTGAGCTGCTGACCGAGACGGCGAGGCGGTTCACCGCACACGTGGGGTGAACCGCACGTGGGATGAACCGCCTCGCCGCCCGGCCGGGCGTACGTGCCCCCGGGACGCCGGAGCCTGGCGTCCCGGGGGCACCCGGGGGCGGACGTCCACCGTCCCCGGGTCCTGGACCGGTCAGCAGATGATGTCGATGCTGCGCCAGCCGAAGCCGGTGAGCTGCTCGGCGTTGCGGTTGCTCGCCAGCGTGAACACGGCGGAGCCCTGTGCGTTGGGGGTGTTGAACATCCGGCCGCTCTGGCCGTCCGAGTACCACTTGTAGGAGCCGTGGTAGGTGATGTTCGACACCCCGCAGGCCCTGACGACCTGCTGGCGGCCCGTGAAGTGGTCCCCCTCGTAGGCGACGAAGGTCGAGGCGAGCGCGGTGCCCGCGCCGATGCCCAGCAGGGCGGTGAGGGCGGCGGCGACGGTGGCGATCCTCTTGAGCATGCGGTGCCTCCAGAAGTGGCGTCGGGACGGGGCGCTTCCGGTCGGCGGGGCGCCAGGAGGGGGACTTCGAGCCGGGATTCGAGCCGGGACGGGACAGGGCGGCGGGGTGGCGGCCGGACGGTCGGCCGATCCGTGGAACGGGCACGGACCTGGCCTTTCGTGACGGTGTGTCCGTCGCGCCGCCGAGCGGGCCGGGTGTCATCCTGCCCACTGCCCGGGGCCCGTTGAAGCGGCCTTCTGGTCATGGTTCGCCGCGGCCCGTACGACCGGGTGCGACCGCCGGACGATCAGGAACCGTCAGGAAGCGGCCAACCCCGGTACGGGAGCGGGGAAAGCGAAGAGACGCGACGGGCGGCGCGGGCGTGCCGGGCATCTCATCGGCGCGCGGGCCCCGTCCGCGACCGCGCGTGCCCCCGATTGTCGGATCGTCCTTCGACGGCCGGATGTCGCCGGCCGGGGCCGTGCGACCGGCGGCGCGACGCCCCCGAACGGGGCGCGCGGAGGGCTGTTACCGCGGGTATCCACAGATTCGGGTGCGCCGCCCCGGATGTCGTACGGCGGCGGTAGCGTCGGGCCCATGACCAGTCTGGCGGTGGTGGAGGGGGTCCTTGAGCGGATCACCTACGCCAATGAGGAGAACGGGTACACGGTCGCCCGCGTCGACACCGGCCGCGGCGCCGGCGACCTGCTCACGGTCGTCGGCGCGCTGCTCGGCGCCCAGGTCGGCGAGTCGCTGCGGATGGAGGGCCGCTGGGGCTCCCACCCGCAGTACGGCCGCCAGTTCACGGTGGAGAACTACACGACGGTGCTGCCCGCCACCGTCCAGGGCATGCGCCGCTACCTCGGCTCCGGGCTCGTCAAGGGCATCGGCCCGGTCTTCGCCGACCGCATCACCCGCCACTTCGGCACCGACACCCTGCGCATCATCGAGGAGGAGCCGGCCCGGCTGATCGAGGTGCCGGGGCTCGGCCCGAAGCGCACCAAGAAGATCGCGGCCGCCTGGGAGGAGCAGAAGGCGATCAAGGAGGTCATGCTCTTCCTCCAGACCGTGGAGGTGTCCACCTCCATCGCCGTGCGCATCTACAAGAAGTACGGCGACGAGTCCATCGGCGTGGTCAAGGCGGAGCCGTACCGCCTCGCCGCCGACGTCTGGGGCATCGGGTTCCTGACCGCCGACCGCATCGCCCAGTCCGTGGGCATCCCGCACGACAGCCCCGAGCGCGTCAAGGCGGGCCTTCAGTACGCGCTCTCCCAGTCCACCGACCAGGGCCACTGCTTCCTGCCGGAGGAGCAACTGATCGCGGACGCGGTGAAGCTGCTCCAGGTCGACACCGGCCTCGTCATCGAGTGCCTCGACGCGCTGGCCGCCGAGGAGGAGGGGGTCGTGCGCGAGCGGGTGCCGGGACCCGAGGGCGAGCCCGTCAGCGCCGTCTACCTGGTGCCCTTCCACCGCGCCGAGCTGTCGCTCTCCGGCGCCCTGCTGCGGCTGCTGCGCACGGCGGACGAGCGCCTTCCCGCCTTCCAGGACGTCGCCTGGGACAAGGCACTCGCCTGGCTCGCCGACCGCACGGGCGCCGACCTGGCCCCGGAGCAGGAGCAGGCGGTACGGCTCGCGCTCACCAGCAGGGTGGCCGTGCTGACCGGCGGCCCCGGCTGCGGCAAGTCCTTCACGGTCCGCTCCGTCGTCGAGCTGGCCAGGGCCAAGCGCGCCAAGGTCGTCCTCGCGGCGCCGACCGGGCGCGCGGCGAAGCGGCTGGCCGAGCTGACCGGCGCGGAGGCGTCCACGGTGCACCGGCTGCTCGAACTCAAACCGGGCGGGGACGCCGCCTACGACCGCGACCGGCCCCTCGACGCCGACCTCGTGGTGGTCGACGAGTCCTCGATGCTCGACCTCCTCCTCGCCAACAAGCTGGTGAAGGCGGTGCCCGAGGGCGCCCACCTGCTCCTCGTCGGGGACGTCGACCAACTGCCGAGCGTCGGCGCGGGCGAGGTGCTGCGGGACCTGCTGAGCGAGGGCAGCCCGGTGCCCGCGGTGCGGCTCACCCGGATCTTCCGCCAGGCGCAGCAGTCGGGCGTCGTCACCAACGCCCACCGGATCAACTCGGGCGCCCCGCCGCTCACCCAGGGCCTCGCCGACTTCTTCCTGTTCGCCGAGGACGACACGGAGGCGGCCGGGCGGCTGACCGTGGATGTCGCCGCCCATCGGATTCCGGCCAAGTTCGGCCTCGACCCGCGCCGGGACGTGCAGGTCCTGGCGCCGATGCACCGGGGGCCCGCGGGCGCGGGCGCGCTCAACGGACTGCTCCAGCAGGCCATCACCCCCGGCCGCCCCGACCTTCCGGAGAAGCGCTTCGGCGGCCGGGTCTTCCGGGTCGGCGACAAGGTCACCCAGATCCGCAACAACTACGAGAAGGGCGCCAACGGCGTCTTCAACGGCACCGTCGGCGTCGTCACCGCCCTCGACCAGGACGAGCAGTGCCTGACCGTGCGCACCGACGAGGACGAGGAGATCCCCTACGACTTCGACGAGCTGGACGAGCTGTCCCACGCCTACGCCGTCACCATCCACCGCTCCCAGGGCAGCGAGTACCCGGCGGTGGTGATCCCGGTGACCACGAGCGCCTGGATGATGCTCCAGCGCAACCTCCTGTACACGGCGGTCACCAGGGCCAAGCGGCTCGTGGTGCTGGTGGGCTCACGACGGGCGCTGGGGCAGGCGGTGCGCACGGTGTCGGCGGGCCGCCGCTGCACGGCGCTCGACCACCGGATCTCGGGGACCTCCGGGATATCCGGGGGCTCCTCCGGGATATCCGGGGGCGCGATCCGGCTCTGAGGGGCCATGCGCGGCGGGTGCGGGCGGGCGGTGGTGGGCGCCGCCCGTTCCGGTTGGCCGTCCGCGCCGGGGGCAAGGACACTGGGCGTTGGCTGCGCATTTGGCTCATTGTGAGCCCTTTGCGCATGATCATGATCTTATATTTGATCGATCAAACGAGTCTCAAAGCTCACAAGGCCCTTCCGGAACCCGGGCGAAGGGGGCAGGATGAACAGGATGGCGGCACTGAGTGCCGCCAAAATGCCCAACGGCCGACCCCGAGTGCACTCTCTTGCGCCAAATGGGGGATGGTAGAAGCAGTCAGGGCAGTCAGGGCACCTCGAAGATGAGGCACTACGTCGGTGAGGAAAGACGTGAGCGACAAACGCGACAGCGCAGTAGTACTGCGGTACGGCGACGGCGAGTACACCTACCCGGTGGTCGACAGCACCGTCGGCGACTCGGGCTTCGACATCGGCAAGCTCCGTGCTCAGACCGGTCTGGTGACCCTGGACAGCGGCTATGGCAACACCGCCGCGTACCAGTCGGGCATCACCTACCTCGACGGTGAGCAGGGCATCCTGCGCTACCGCGGCTATCCCATCGAGCAGCTCGCCGAGGGCTCCACGTTCGTGGAGGTGGCGTACCTGCTGATCAACGGGGAACTGCCCACGGTGGACCAGCTCGCCGAGTTCCGCGACGAGATCACCCAGCACACCCTGCTGCACGAGGACGTCAAGCGCTTCTATGACGGCTTCCCGCGCGACGCCCACCCGATGGCGATGCTGTCGTCGGTGGTCAGCGCCCTGTCCACGTTCTACCAGGACAGCCACAACCCCTTCGACGAGCGGCAGCGCAACCTCTCCACGATCAGGCTGCTCGCCAAGCTTCCGACGATCGCCGCGTACGCCTACAAGAAGTCCGTGGGCCAGCCGGTGGTCTACCCGCGCAACGACCTCGGCTACGTCGAGAACTTCCTGCGCATGACGTTCTCGGTGCCCGCTGCCGACTACGAGCTCGACCCGGTCGTGGTCTCGGCGCTCGACAAGCTGCTGATCCTGCACGCGGACCACGAGCAGAACTGTTCGACCTCGACGGTGCGCCTGGTGGGCTCCTCGCAGGCGAACATGTTCGCGTCGATCTCGGCGGGCATCTCCGCGCTGTGGGGCCCGCTGCACGGCGGCGCCAACCAGTCGGTGCTGGAGATGCTGGAGGGCATCCAGGCCGCGGGCGGCGACGTCGACTCCTTCATCCGCAAGGTGAAGAACAAGGAAGACGGCGTGAAGCTCATGGGCTTCGGGCACCGCGTCTACAAGAACTTCGACCCCCGGGCGAAGATCATCAAGGCGGCGGCGCACGACGTCCTCTCGGCGCTCGGCAAGTCCGACGAGCTGCTGGACATCGCGCTCAAGCTGGAGGAGCACGCCCTCGCGGACAGCTACTTCGTCGAGCGCAAGCTCTACCCGAACGTGGACTTCTACACGGGTCTGATCTACCGCGCGATGGGCTTCCCCACGGAGATGTTCACCGTGCTGTTCGCGCTGGGCAGGCTCCCGGGCTGGATCGCCCAGTGGCACGAGATGATCAAGGAGCCGGGTTCGCGCATCGGGCGTCCGCGGCAGATCTACACGGGCGTCGTCGAGCGGGACTTCGTGCCCGTGGAGCAGCGCTGACCGGGGCGGCCCCGGCCGCCTTCCGATATTTCGCAGCAGAGCGCGCCGCCGGTGCAGGCCGGCGGCGCGGAGTGAGTCAAGCGGCCTTCGGCCGGGGGCGAGAGCATCGACCTTCGGCCGGGGCCGTTGTGCGTTGGCCGGGCGGCGGGTGGCGCGCAGGTCGGAGAAAGCGGAAAGCGCCCCGCTGCCGGTCCCCCCACGGGCCGACCTGCGGGGCGCTTTCCTTTGTCCCGGTGCGGATTCCCCCCACGGGATCCGGCCGGGCGTTCATGGGTGACGCCACTGGTCTCTGGGGCTGCCGGGACGCGTACGGACGGGAGGGCCGCTCAAGCTCCCCGACGCACGTGCCCCGGCCTCACAACCTCGGGAATGTCCCCCAAGACACCCCCGCCAATGCCCGAAACGCCCCCCAAGACGCTCGTGCATCGTCTACTTAGACTCGCGAGTCCCCTCCATGGTTACGCTCAGACCAGTGTGATCTGCGTCTCCTGCACGCGTCTCTCCGCGGTGCAAGACCCCCGATCTCGGGACCGGGGGTCAAGCGTAAGGATGTTGCAGTCACTCTGTGAAGAGCTGTGAAGAAGTTGCCCCCTCGTAGTGACACAACTTACGTGAAGCGACGTAGCCGCAGACTGTTGCTTACGACAAAAACCGAGGAAAAAGCCATTGCGGCCCCGGCGATCATCGGATTGAGCAGTCCGGCGGCGGCCAGCGGCAGCGCGGCCACGTTGTAGCCGAAGGCCCAGCCCAGGTTCCCCTTGATGGTGGTCAGCGTCCTGCGCGAGAGCCGGATCGCGTCCGCCGCCACCCGCAGGTCACCGCGTACCAGCGTCAGGTCGCCCGCCTCGATGGCGGCGTCGGTGCCCGTGCCCATGGCGAGCCCGAGGTCGGCGGTGGCCAGCGCGGCGGCGTCGTTGACCCCGTCGCCCACCATCGCCACCGTCCTGCCCTCCTTCCGCAGCCGCTCGACGACGGCCACCTTGTCCTCGGGGAGCACCTCCGCGATCACCTCGTCGATGCCGACGGCCCGGGCGACGGACTCGGCGACCGCCCTGTGGTCCCCGGTCAGCAGCACCGGGGTGAGCCCCAGGGCGCGCAGCTCGGCCACGGCCCGCGCGCTGGTCTCCCTGACGGTGTCGGAGACCGTGAGCACGCCCCGTGCGGCCCCGTCCCAGGCGACCAGGACCGCGGTGTGCCCCTCGGCCCGCGCCGCGTCCCGCGCGGCCTCCAGGGCGGCGGGCGGCTCGATGCCCGCCGCCGTCAGCAGCCCCTCCCTGCCGACGAGTACGGAGTGCCCCTCGACGGTGCCGCGCACCCCGAGCCCCGGCACGTTCTCGAAGTGCGAGGGGACCGGCAGCGCGCCCGCGCGCGCCTCGGCGCCCGCCGCCACCGCGCGCGCCACCGGGTGCTCCGACGCGTTCTCCAGCGCCCCGGCGAGCCGCAGCAGCAGCTTCTCGTCCACGGCGCCCCCGGCCTCTCCCGCGGCCCCTGCCGGGTACACGTCCCGCAGCGCCATCCGGCCCGTGGTCACCGTGCCGGTCTTGTCCAGGACCACCGTGTCGACACGGCGGGTGGACTCCAGCACCTCGGGGCCCTTGATGAGGATGCCGAGCTGGGCGCCGCGCCCCGTACCGACCAGCAGCGCGGTCGGGGTGGCGAGGCCGAGCGCGCACGGGCAGGCGATGATCAGCACGGCCACCGCGGCCGTGAACGCCGCCGCCGCGTCCCCGGTGGCGAGCAGCCAGCCGACGAGCGTGCCGACCGCGATGACCAGCACCACCGGCACGAACACCGCGGACACCCGGTCCGCGAGCCGCTGTACGCGCGCCTTGCCGTTCTGGGCGTCCTCGACGAGCCGGGCCATCCTGGCGAGCTGGGTGTCGGAGCCTACCCGGGTGGCCTCCACCACGAGACGCCCCCCGGCGTTGACGCTCGCGCCCGCCACCGCGTCCCCCGCGCCGACGTCCACGGGCACCGACTCGCCGGTGAGCATGGACGCGTCGACCGCGGAGGTGCCCTCCATGACGGTGCCGTCGGTGGCGATCTTCTCCCCGGGCCGTACAAGGAACCGGTCGCCGACCGCGAGCCGCCCCACCGGAATCCGTACCTCCGTGGGTCCTTCGGGGCCAGGGCGCAGCACCGTGACGTCCTTGGCGCCGAGTTCCAGCAGGGCCCGCAGGGCGGCGCCCGCGCGACGCTTGGCGCGCGCCTCCAGATAGCGGCCGAGCAGGATGAGCGTCACGACGCCCGCGGAGACCTCCAGATAGAGAGCGGAGGCGCTGTCCTCGCGGGACGCGATGAACTCGAAGGGATGCCGCATGCCCGGCATGCCCGCGTCGCCGAAGAAGAGCGCCCACAGCGACCACAGGAAGGCCGCGAGAGTGCCCACGGAGATCAGGGTGTCCATGGTGGCGGCGCCGTGGCGGGCGTTCGTGAACGCGGCGCGGTGAAACGGCAGCCCGCCCCAGACGACGACGGGGGCCGCGAGGGTGAGCGAGAGCCACTGCCAGTTGTCGAACTGGAGCGTCGGGGCCATCGACAGCAGGACGACGGGGACCGACAGCACCGCCGACCACAGCAGCCGCTCGCGCAGCGAGGCGGTCTCGGCGTCCTGCGCCTCCCGGGCGCCGGCGGACGCGCCGTCCGCGCGCCGCCCCCCGGCCTCGCGTCCCGCGTCGGCCGCCGTGTCGGCGGGGGCGGGCTCGGGCGGGGGCGGCTCGGCCGCGGTGTAGCCGGTTTTCACCACGGTGGCGATGAGATCGGCGACCGCTACCCCCTCGGGGTAGCTGACCTTCGCCTTCTCGGTGGCGAAGTTGACCGTGGCGGTGACGCCCGCCATGCGGTTCAGCTTCTTCTCGACGCGGGCCGCGCAGGAGGCGCAGGTCATGCCGCCGATGCTGAGCTGGACCTCGGACGTGCGCCCGGCGGGGACCGCCGGGGGTGCGCTGCTGGTCATCTCTGGCTCCAGTCGCGGATCGTCAACTGCCTGCGGCGGGCGGGCCGTGCGCACCCGCGCGTGCGGCCCGCCGACGGGGCCCCGGGTCAGGCCCGGCCCGCGAGCGTGAAGCCCGCCTCGTCCACGGCGGCACGTACCGCGTCGTCGTCGAGGGGGGCTGCGGAGACCACGGTGACCCGGCCGCTGGCCGCCTCCGCCTTGACGGAGGCCACCCCGGGCAGCTCCGCGATCTCGCCGGAGACCGCGCCCTCGCAGTGGCCGCAGGACATGCCGGTGACCTGGTAGACCGCGGTGACGGCGGCTGAGGTGTCGCTGTTGGTCGTCATGTCGTTCTCCTCGGAAGAACTCGGGGATGGAGACTGGGGGCTTCGACGGTGGTGACGGTGGTACACGGGCTCATGGGGGAGCCGAGACTGCGCGCCCCTGCTCCGCTCTCTCCGAGTTTATACCCCTAGGGGGTATCAATCCAAGCAGGGTGGCGGTCCGTGGGGTACCGGCGGGGAGCGAGGCGGAGATGCGGGCAGTGGTGTTCGAGCGGTTCGGGGGTCCCGCGCGGGTGCGTGAGGTGACGGACCCGGAGCCCTCGCCCGGGGGTGTCGTGGTGCGGGTGGAGGCCACCGGGCTCTGCCGCAGCGACTGGCACGGCTGGCAGGGCCACGACGACGGGATCACGCTGCCGCACGTGCCGGGGCACGAACTCGCGGGCGTGGTCGAGTCCGTCGGCGCCGGGGTGGCGCTGCACAGGGCGGGGGACCGGGTCACGGTGCCGTTCGTCTGCGCCTGCGGCGGCTGCTCGGCCTGCGCCGCGGGCGAGCAGCAGGTCTGCGAGCGCCAGACCCAGCCGGGCTTCACCCACTGGGGCTCCTTCGCGCAGTACGTCGCGCTTGAGCACGCCGACGTCAACCTGGTGCCGCTGCCCGACGACATGGCCCATGCGACGGCCGCCGGGCTCGGCTGCCGCTTCGCCACGGCGTTCCGCGCGGTGGTCGACCGGGGGCGGGCGGCGCCGGGGGAGTGGGTCGCGGTGCACGGCTGCGGCGGTGTCGGCCTGTCGGCCGTGATGGTCGCGGCTGCGGCCGGTGCCCGGGTGGTCGCCGTGGACGTGGCGCCCGGGGCGCTGCGGCTGGCGCGCGAGTGCGGCGCCGAGGCGGTCGTGGACGCGCGCGGGACGGCCGATCCCGCTGCGGCGGTACGGGAGGCGACCGGCGGCGGCGCCCATGTCTCCCTGGACGCGCTGGGCTCGGGCGCCACCGCCGCCGCCTCGCTGCGGAGCCTGCGCCGCCGCGGCCGCCATGTCCAGGTGGGGCTGCTGCCGGAGGACCCCGCGCTGCCGATGGGCCGCGCCGTCGCCCTCGAACTTGAGCTGTACGGCAGCCACGGCATGCCCGCCCACGCCTATCCCGCGATGCTCGCCATGATCGCGGCCGGCACCCTGCGCCCCGACCGCCTCGTCACCGGCACCCTGCGGCTCGACGAGGCACCGGCGGCACTGGCGGCCATGGGCACCGCGCCCACGCCGGGGGTGACGGTCATCGAGCCTTGGGCGTGAGGGCGTGAGGGCGTGAGGGTGTGAGGGCGTGAGGGTGTGAGGGCGTGGAGGCGTGAAGGCGGCGTGCGGCTCGGTGCGGGGCGCGCGCTACCGGCGCGGGCGCCGGGGCTGCCGGGGTTGGGGTTGGGGCTGGGGGGCGAATCCGGGGTCGCCCGAGGTGGGGCGCGGCCGGTTCAGAGCGTGGCAGTCCCGTCGGGGCGTCTCCCGGGATGTCCGCCGTGCGCTCGCCACTCCTCGGCGAGGACGGCCATCATGATCTCGTCCACCGCGCCGCCGTCCTTGAGCACCGCCTGCCGTGCCACGCCCTCGCGGACGAAGCCGACCCGCTCGTAGACCCGTATCGCGCGCGGATTGTCGGCGTGCACGCCGAGGGCGACGCGGTTCAGGCCCAGCGGTCCGAAGGCGTGCGCCAGGGTCAGCCTGAGGGTCTCCGTGCCCAGGCCGCGGTCCCGGCCGCCGGGGCCGAGCAGGATGCGCAGCAGACAGCTCCTGTCGGGCTCGCTCCACTCGAACAGCACGCTCTCGCCGACCACTTCGCCGCTCACCCGGTCGGTCACCGCCAGGTCGAGACGGTCGTCACGCGCGCCGCGCGAGCCGTACCAGGCGCGCAGCCTGTCGAGGGTGAAGCGGACACCGGCGGGACCCGTGAAGCGGGTCACCTCCGGGTCCTCGATGATCGCGGCCATCGCCTCGGCGTCGGCCTCCGTGAACGGCCGCAGTACGGCCTTCGCGCCGGTCAGCACCGGCTTGACGGCGAATCCGGACAGGGGCGCGGCGGGCTCGGCTGGCATGCCGGGATTCTCGGCACACCGTACGGCCCGCGGCAACCCGGTTTCGGCCGCCCCAGGACACCCCGCACCTCCACACGCACGCCCCCCCACGCGCCCGCCCACCCCGCGCACCCCGCGCCCCCGCGGGCCCGCACACGCCGGAGTTCGCGCCCCGCCGCCGCGGGGGCTCACGCCCGGCGCGTTCGCGCGTACGCGCGGGAGTTCACGCCCCGCAGGAGCGCAGGAACGCGCGTGTGCGCTCCGCGATGGGGCGTGGCCTGTCGGGCTCGCAGGGGTACATGTCCTGCTCCACGATCGCGAACAGGTCGACGTCGAGGCGCTGGGCCGCCGTGAGGACCGGCGCCAGCTCCGGCACGCCGGTGGGCGGTTCGACCATCACCCCGCGCGCCACCGCCTCCCCGAACGGCGTGCCCTGCGCGCGCACCCCGGCCAGGATGTCCGGGTCCACCTGCTTGAGGTGCAGATAGCCGAGGCGTTCGCCATAGGTCTCGATCAGCTTCAGGCTGTCCCCGCCGCAGTACGCGTAGTGCCCCGTGTCCAGGCAGAGCGAGACCAGTTCGGGGTCGGTGGCGTCGAGGAAACGGGTCACGTTCTCCTCGGTGTCGATATGGGTGTCCGCGTGCGGGTGCACCACGACGCGCAGCCCGAAGCGGTCGCGCACCTCGCGCCCGAGCCGTTCCGTCCCGGCCGCCAGGTGGCGCCACTGCTCGGCGGTGAGGGTGCGGTCCTCGACGATGCGGCCGGTCTTGTCGTCGCGCCAGAACGACGGGATGACCACCAGGTGCCGCGCGCCCATGGCCTGCGTCAGCCGGGCCACCGACGCGACGTGCTCCCAGGTGGCGTCCCACACGGCGGGCCCGCGGTGCAGCCCGGTGAACACGGTGCCCGCCGACACGCTCAGACCGCGCCGCCCGGTCTCGCCGCGCAGGACGGCCGGGTCGGTCGGCAGATAGCCGTACGGGCCGAGTTCGATCCAGTCGTAGCCCGATCCTGAGACCTCGTCGAGAAAGCGTTCCCAGGGGACCTGCCGCGGGTCCTCGGGAAACCACACACCCCAGGAGTCGGGGGCGGAGCCGATCCTGATGCGGGACAGCGTCGTCATGTCCGAAAGCTTTCTCGCGGCCGCCGAGCAGTGTCAAGAGCTGGTCCGAATGTCAGGACAAAGCATTGACAGCCGTGGCGGACGCGGATAGACCTGGGACACGGCGGCGACGGGCCGCCCGCCCTCCGGCGGTACCGGGCGGCGTGGCCGCGCCGCCCCGTCGCCACGGGCCGGGTTCGAGAGGGGACGCACAGGTGCCAGACGCCAGTACGACCGGCCGGGTGGACGCGCCGCCCCCCGGCCCCCAGGACCCGTACGACGTCCTCACGATGGGCAGGATCGGGGTCGACCTGTACCCGCTGCGGGCGGGCGTGCCGCTCGCGGACGTGGAGAGCTTCGGGAAGTTCCTCGGCGGCTCCGCGACCAACGTGGCGGTGGCCGCCGCCCGGCTCGGCCGCCGCACCGCGGTGATCAGCAGGACGGGCGAGGACGCCTTCGGCACCTATGTGCACCGCGAGTTGCGCGGCTTCGGCGTCGACGACCGCATGGTGACGGGCGTGCCGGGCCTCCCCACCCCCGTCACCTTCTGCGAGATCTTCCCGCCCGACGACTTCCCGCTCTACTTCTACCGCCGCCCCAAGGCCCCCGACCTGGAGATCCACTCGGGCGAACTCGACCTGGACGCGGTACGCGCGGCCCGCATCTTCTGGATGACGGGCACCGGGCTCAGCGAGGAGCCGAGCAGGAGCGCCACCCTCGCCGCACTCGCACACCGCGCGCGCCGCGGCACCACCGTCTTCGACCTGGACTGGCGCCCGATGTTCTGGCACGACGAGTCCGCGCTCCGCCCCGGCGAACCCGCCTGGAAGGCGCCGGAACTCGGCCCCGAGGGCGCCCGCCCCTACTACGAGCAGGCGCTGCGGCACGCCACCGTCGCCGTCGGCAACCTCGCCGAGGTCGAGGTCGCCACCGGGGCGCGCGAACCCGCGGCGGCCGCCGAGGCGCTGCTCGCCGCCGGGGTCGAACTCGCCGTCGTGAAGCAGGGCCCCAGGGGCGTCCTGGCGGTGAACGCCGCGGGCGAGCGCGCCGAGGTGCCGCCGCTCCCCGTGGACGTGCTCAACGGCCTGGGCGCCGGTGACGCGTTCGGCGGCGCGCTCTGCCACGGGCTGCTCGCCGGCTGGAGCCTGGCGGACACCATGCGGTACGCGAACGCGGCGGGCGCCATCGTGGCGGGCCGCCTGGAGTGCTCGTCCGCGATGCCGTACGCCGCCGAGGTGGCGGCCGCCGTGGCGGCGGGTGAGGTCAGGTGACGGCGCCCGCGGGCATGCCAGGGACCCGGGTCGACGCGGGCGCACTCGCGCGGACCAGGGCCACCGACCCGGGCGCCGTCGCGCGCGCCGCCGAGCGCCGCAGGCGGCGGCCGCTCGTCGGGGACAGCGGACGGCTGATGATCATCGCCGCCGACCACCCCGCGCGCGGGGCGCTCTCCGTCGGCGGCACCCCGCTCGCCATGGCCGACCGCACCGTCCTCCTCGAACGCCTCTGCACCGCGCTCGCCCGCCCCGGCGTCGACGGGGTGCTCGCCACCGCCGACATACTCGACGACCTGCTGCTGCTCGGCGCCCTCGACGACAAGGTCGTGCTCGGCTCCATGAACCGCGGCGGGCTCGCGGGCGCCTCCTTCGAACTCGACGACCGCTTCACCGGGCTTCGCCCCCGCGACATCAGCCGTCTCGGCTTCGACGCCGGGAAGCTGCTGCTGCGCATCGACTACGACGACCCGGGATCGCTGCGCACCATGGAGGCCGCGGCGCGCACCGTGGACGCCATGGCGGAACTGGGCCTCCCGGTCTTCGTGGAGCCCTTCATCTCCCGCCGCGGCCCGGACGGCAGGCTCCGCAACGACCTGAGCGCCGCGGCCGTCACCACCGCCATCGCGATCGCCTCGGGGCTCGCCGGGACGTCCGCGTACACCTGGCTGAAGGTGCCCGTGACCGACGACGCCGACGACATGGCGCGCGTCCTGGCCGCGTCCACGCTGCCCGCCGTGCTGCTCGGCGGCGACACCGGCAGGGACCCGGCCGACCAGCGGCGCGTCTACGAGCGCTGGCGCGGCGCGCTCGCGCTGCCCACCGTGCAGGGCCTCGTGGTGGGCCGCTCGCTGCTGTACCCGGCCGACGACGACGTCGCCGGGGCCGTCGACACGGCCGTCGGACTGCTGTGAACATGACTCCGTCGGACCGCCGCGAACGTGACCTGGGGCGAGACGCCCACGAGCGGGGTAGGGATGCGCGCATGAGCGACACGACCGATCGGACCGCGGCGCACGGCGCGCGGGGCGGGGCGCGGCTGCACGTGCCGCACGGCACGGCGGCCGCCGGGCCCTACGCCCTCGACATCGGCCCCGAGCAGGCCGGATGGACCCACGCGCGGCTGCGCGTCCTCGATCTGGAGCCGGGCGGGCTGCACTCGTTCGCGACCGGCGACAGCGAGTGGATCGTGCTCCCGCTGCGCGGTGGCTGTACGGTGCACACCGAAGGCCGGATCATCGAACTGACGGGCCGGGACAGCGTGTTCGACGAAGCCACCGACTTCGCGTACGTGCCGCGGGACGCCCACGCCCAGATCGCCTCCGGCGTGGGAGGCCGGTTCGCTTTGGCAGGAGCGAAATGCGAGCGCCGACTCCCCGCCCGCTACGGCCCCGCGCCGGAGGTCCCCGTCGAACACCGGGGCAGCGGCGGCTGCGCCCGCCAGGTGCGCAACTTCGCCGCCGCGGACACCTTCGAATGCGACACGCTCATCGCCGTAGAAGTCATCACCCCCGGCGGCAACTGGTCCTCGTACCCGCCGCACAAGCACGACGAGCACAGGCCCGGCGAGGAGACGGAGCTGGAGGAGATCTACTGGTTCGACATGCGCGGCGAGCACGGCTTCGGCTACCAGCGCGTGTTCCCCTCCCGCCCCGGCGGCAGCGACCTGCTCGCCGAGGTGCGCCCGGGCGACACCGTCCTGGTCCCCGACGGCTGGCACGGCCCGTCCATCGCGGCCCCCGGACACGACATGTACTACCTGAACGTGATGGCGGGCCCCGGCACCGACCGTGCCTGGCGCATCAGCTTCCACCCCGACCACCTCGCGAACACCGAGGGCTACCGGTGAGGCGCGCCGCGCCCCGGCCGCCCGCCGACGTGTCCGCCGCGCCCCGGGAGGGACGAACATGAGCAGCCGCCGCCTCACCACAGCCCAGGCCCTCGTCGCCTTCCTGACCAGGCAGTTCACCGAGCGCGACGGAGAGCGGCAGCGGCTCGTCGCGGCCACCTGGGGCATCTTCGGACACGGCAACGTCGCGGGACTCGGCCAGGCCCTAGTCCAGAGCGCCGCCGCGCACGCCGGGAGCACGGACCCCGCCACCGGTATGCCGTACCACCAGGGCCGCAACGAGCAGGCCATGGTGCACGCCGCCGTCGGCTACGCGCGCCAGCGAAAGCGCCTGTCCGCGCACGCGGTCACCACCTCCATCGGACCGGGTGCCACCAACCTGGTCACGGGCGCCGCGCTCGCCACCATCAGCCATCTGCCCGTCCTGCTGCTGCCGGGCGACGTGTTCGCCACCAGGCCCGCCGACCCGGTGCTCCAGCAGTTGGAGACCCCGCAGGCCGGCGACGTGTCCGTCAACGACTGCCTGCGCCCGGTCTCCCGCTACTTCGACCGCATCACCCGCCCCGAGGCGCTGATCCCGGCCGCGCTCGCCGCGATGCGGGTGCTCGCCGACCCCGTCGACACCGGCGCCGTCACCCTCGCGCTGCCGCAGGACGTCCAGGCCGAGGCGTACGACTGGCCTGAGGAGTTCTTCCGGGAGCGCGTCTGGACCGTCCGCAGGCCCGCGCCGGACCCCGCCGAGCTGACCGCGGCCGCGGACGCCGTACGGGCCGCCCGCAGGCCGCTCATCGTCGCGGGCGGCGGCGTCCACCACAGCGCCGCCGAGGACGCGCTCGCCCGGCTCGCCGACGCCACCGGCATCCCCGTCGCCAGCACCCAGGCGGGCAAGGGCTCGCTGCGCCACGACCACCCGGCCGACGTCGGCGGCATCGGCCACACCGGCACCGCCACCGCCGACGAACTCGCCCGCGCCGCCGACCTGGTCATCGGCGTCGGCACCCGCTGGAGCGACTTCACCACCGCGTCGAGCACCCTCTTCGCCGCGCCCGGCGTCCGCTTCGTCAACCTCAACATCGCCGCGTACGACGGCCACAAGATGGCCGGGCTCCCGCTCGTCGCCGACGCGCGCGCGGGCCTCGACGCGCTCGCGGGCGCCCTCGCGGGTTATCGCGTCGACGACGCCCTGCGCGCCGCGCGCGACGAGGGCAAGGCGCGCTGGGAGCGCCGCGTCGACGCCGTCTACGAGGCCGCGGACCCCGGCGCGGCGCCCACCCAGCCGCAGGTGCTCGGCGCGCTCGACTCCGTCGTCGGCGACGACGACATCCTCATCAACGCCGCCGGCTCCCTCCCCGGCGACCTGCACAAGCTCTGGCGCGCACGCTCGCGCGACCAGTACCACGTCGAGTACGCGTACTCCTGCATGGGCTACGAGATCCCCGCCGCGATCGGCGTGTCGCTCGCCGCGCCGGGACGGCCCGTGTGGGCGCTCGTCGGCGACGGCACGTATCTGATGATGCCCACCGAGATCGTGACGGCCGTCCAGGAGGGCATCGGCATCAAGGTCGTCATCCTCCAGAACCACGGCTACGCCTCCATCGGCGGTCTCTCCGAGTCCGTCGGCGCCGAGCGCTTCGCCACCGCCTACCGCTACCCGGACGGGGACGGCGGCTACACCGGCGCGCCGCTGCCCGTCGACCTCGCCGCCAACGCGGCGAGCCTCGGCATGCGGGTGCTGCGCGCCGCGTCCGTGCGCGAGCTGCGGGAGGCGCTGGCGTCCGCGCGCGCGTACGAAGGGCCCGTCTGCGTGTACGTCGAGACGGTCACCGGCACCGGGCCCGACGCGCCGCCCGCGCAGGCGTGGTGGGACGTGCCGGTCGCCGAGGCCGCGACCCGCCCGGCCGCCGTCAAGGCACGCGAGGAGTACGACCGGCAGGCCGCGGCGCGCCGCCGCCACCTCTGACCCGCGCGCGACACGCCGACCGCCCACCAGGAGCCCACCGCACACCGAGGAGAGTCCCATGACGCACACGCTCGCCCACTGGATCGGCGGCAAGCACGTGGCCGGCGCCTCGGGGCGCCAGGGCCCCGTCACCGACCCGGCCACCGGGGAGGTCACCACCCAGGTGCCGTTCGCGGACGCCGGGGAGGTGGACACCGCCGTCGCCGCCGCCCGCGAGGCGTTCACGGAGTGGGGCGGCTCGTCCCTGGCGCGCCGCTCCGCCGTGCTGTTCGCGTTCCGCGGGCTGCTCGACCGGCACCGCGACGAGCTGGCCCGGCTGATCACCGCCGAGCACGGCAAGGTCCACTCCGACGCGCTGGGCGAGGTCGCCCGCGGCCTTGAGGTCGTCGACCTCGCCTGCGCCCTCACCCTCCAGCTCAAGGGCGAGCTGTCCACGCAGGTCGCGACGCGTGTCGATGTCTCCGCGATCCGCCAGCCGCTCGGCGTGGTCGCGGGCATCACCCCGTTCAACTTCCCCGCCATGGTGCCGATGTGGATGTTCCCGCCGGCCCTCGCGAGCGGCAACACCTTCGTGCTCAAGCCCAGCGAGAAGGACCCGTCCGCGGCCGTCAGGGTCGCCGAACTCCTCGCGGAGGCCGGGCTCCCCGACGGCGTGTTCAACGTCGTCCACGGCGACCGGGTGGCCGTGGACCGGCTCCTCGAACACCCCGACGTCGCCGCCGTCTCCTTCGTCGGCTCCACCCCGATCGCCCGCCACATCCACACCACCGCCGCCGCGCACGGCAAGCGCGTGCAGGCGCTCGGCGGCGCCAAGAACCACATGCTGGTGCTGCCCGACGCGGACCTCGACGCCGCGGCCGACGCCGCGGTCTCTGCGGCCTACGGCTCGGCGGGGGAGCGCTGCATGGCCGTGTCCGCGGTGGTCGCCGTCGGCGGCATCGGCGACGACCTCGTCGCCCGCATCGCCGAGCGCGCCCGTAAGGTCAGGATCGGCCCCGGCACCGACCCGGCCTCCGAGATGGGCCCCCTGATCACCGCCGCCCACCGCGACAAGGTCGCCTCCTATGTGCACGGCGCCGCCGCCCAGGGCTGCGAGGTCGTCCTCGACGGCACGGGCCACACCGTGGCGGGCCACGAGAACGGCCACTGGATCGGCGTGTCCCTCCTCGACCGGGTGCCCGTGACCGCCGACGCCTACCGCGACGAGGTCTTCGGACCCGTCCTGTGCGTGCTGCGCGCCGAGACCTACGAGGAGGGCGTCGCCCTCGTCAACGCCTCCCCCTACGGCAACGGCGCCGCGATCTTCACCCGCGACGGCGGCGCGGCCCGCCGCTTCCAACTGGAGGTCCAGGCGGGCATGGTGGGCGTCAACGTCCCCATCCCGGTCCCGGTCGGCTACCACTCCTTCGGCGGCTGGAAGGACTCCCTCTTCGGCGACCACCACGTCTACGGCAACGACGCCTGGCACTTCTACACCCGAGGCAAGGTCATCACCACCCGCTGGCCCGACCCCGCGGACACGGACGGGGGCGTGAATCTGGGGTTTCCGCATCATGGGTGAGGGGGGCGCCGGGCGCGGCGGCCCGGTGCCCGGAATGAGCCACCTTCCGGTGCGGACGCCCTGCCGACGTGACCGAGTGGTTACGCTGGGACACGGTACGGCGCCGTGTGGCGTCATCATCCGAGCCGGGCGGCGTCCGCTCGCAGCACCCGCCGGAGGAACATGTCGTTCGAGACGGAATGGGCAGAACTGAAGTCGCGGGCGGAGGAACGCACCAGGGCCCGCGCCGACGCCGCGACGCGGCTGAACTCCCTGGACCCGGCGTCGTCGTCCTCCGGTGACCTGGTCGCCTGCCAGGACGACCTCGGGGCCGTCGGACACGAGGCTTACGTCCTGCACGGAGAGGTGAAGAAGGCGGCCGACGTCTCGCGGGGCCGGGACGGCGGGGCGACCGAGCGGGCGGCTTCGGAACTGGCCGGTCACCACCTGCCGCTCGGCCACGAGATGGGCACGACGCTGGCCGTCTGGGAGACACAGGTGAAGACCGTGCTCCAGATGTGCGCGCATATCTCCAACCACCTTGACTACTCGAAGAGGCAGCACCAGCACGACGACGCGGCCATCGGAGCGTCACTCCGCCACCGCGACGGCTCCGCGGTCTCGGTCTCTGAACTGTCGACATACGTGCACTGAACGCGATGTCCCGCGCGAAGGCCCCCCGTACGGGCCCCGCGCGGGCAGGCACATGAGGGGGGAGGCCAGTGGGCACCGCACTGAGATGCCAGGACCTTCTCTCCGTGGACCTGGGGCGGCTCGGCGACGCCGTCGACGACTGGAAGAGGGCCGTCCGCGACCTGGGGAAGCAGGAGAAGAACGCGCACGACGGTCTCATCCGCGCGTCGGAGTCGGCACGCTGGGCCGGTGTCAACGCCACCGTCACTCGTGAGTTCGTCGGCAAGACCGCCAAGGAGATCGGAGACCTGCACCGCGAGGCCCGCAGCATCTGGGCCGTACTGGACGACGCGCACACCGAACTCGTCAGCATCCAGCGGCAGTTCAGGTCCCTGGTCGACGCGGCAGGGAAGCATGACCCGCAACTGGTCGTGACGGACGGCTCGGCGGGCGCGGTGAAGGTGATGGCCATGTGCGACACCGCGGGGAAGGAGTCGACCCAGCCCGTCAGGGACCTGGTGAAATGGTATGCCGACACCCTGACCGGCCTGCTCTCGCACGCCTCGGAGGTCAGCTCCTTCGCGGTCACCGCGTTACGCAGGAGCCACGGCGGGGACCCCATGGACCCCGGGCACGCCGACTACCGTTCGCTCGACGACGTGATGCTCCCCCGCGCCGTCGAACTGGCGAAACTCGGCAAGAAGGCGACCTGGGCCCAGCGGATGGAGATCCGCAACCTCTGGCAGTCGCTCGGACCGACCGCCCGGGCCGAGCTGTGGCAGCGGCACAGGGACGACCTGCTCGCCGCCGGACTGCTGTCGCCCACCGTCAAGCAGGTCTCCGCCGACGAGGGCGCGGGACCGTGGGGCGTGCGGGACCCTGGCCTGGCGGACTACAGGACGAAGGCCATGCTCGAAATGCTCGCCAACGGCGCGGACATGAAGGGCATGACGGACGCGGCCCGCCACATGGCGCACTACCTGGACGATTCGGGGACCGTCATGGACCTGCCGGTGGACAAGATGATGCACGACGATCCCGGCTTCCAGCACGCGATGGATGAGCAGGTGCGCACGCACGCCGACAGTTGGCGGAGCAAGGCGCTGGAGGCGTACCGGCAGGGCGGCGGCCGACCGGTGACGATCCCGGTCGAGACGGCCAACCGCGGGTACTCGTTCCCCGCCGAGGGACAGCCCAACTGGTTCTACGCCGTCGGTTCCACGAACAGCAACCTCACCGGCGCCGTCACCGTCGCCCCGGGCGCCGACGGAAAGCCGAAGGTGTCGCTCGACTACCAGGTCAACGCCTGGGACCGGTACAACTGGGACGTCCACCAGAACAAGAGCGTCAGCATCGCCGGCCACACCGTCATGGACGGCAACCAGGCCAAGCTGCACGAGGCCGGGCTCGCCAAGGAGTTCGACATGCGGGGGAGCAGTTCGGTGAAGCACATGGACCTCAGCTCGGGCGTGGGCACCGCACCGCAGCCCGACGAACCCGGCTGGCGCGACAGCCGGGCGGACCCCGGACGAAAGAGCGCAGGCCGGTGACGTCTCCCAGCGCCCCTCCGGTCTCCTCGGGGCAGCCCGCGCGCAAGTGCCGTAGGCACTGGCTGCTGCCCCTGACCGTGGCGGTCGTCCTCGTGGTCGGCGGAGTGCTCGTCCTGGAGGAGTTCGTGGGGCGTTCCGTGGACGGGCAGGCGGCGCACGACAGCGTCTGCTGCTGGGAGAAGGACGCGGGGCCCGACTCCGTGAGCCACCGGATCGGGGTCCGTATACCGGCCTCCGCCGTCGACAGACGGGCCGGGGTGAAGACCAACGCGCGGTACACCACGGCCATCCTCGCCTTCACGCTGCCCACCCGTGACGCCGAGTCCTACCTCGCGCGGCTGGTGCCCGGGGACGTAACCATGGTGGCGCCGCTGCGGCCGGGCGATCCCGTTCCCGCCGAGCCGGATTCCAGCTTCCGGCATCTGCGGCTGCCGGAACCGTCCAGGGCGGGCCCCTCCTCCGGCACCCGTACCATCAGCCTCTGCTCCGATGCCGCCAGCGAGGAGGCGGCCCGCCTCAGGCACTGTGTCGACGTTTACCGGGGACCGGCCGCCGGGGCGCACGACACGCGGCTGTACTTCCGGTCGGCCGTGGCCGGGCAGTGAGACCCGGTAGGTTCGGCGCGCCTACCACCCCCGCAGTACCCCCCACCCCGCCCTACTACGACGGGATGCAGTGGGGGTCCGTCCCCCGTGTGCTTTCTGTGGGGGTGGGCGCCCTTACCGTGGGGGCATGGAACTGGGACTGCCCGGGCGTCTTCGGGCCAGGCCGCGGCGGGTCGTCGCGCTGCTCGCCGTGCTTCTCGTGCTGGTGGGCGGGGGGAGTTGGGCCGCCGTGGCGGCGGGGGGCGAGCCCGCGGTGCACCGTGCGGACCGGGTGCTCGACACCGGGGGCGCCAGGATCGACACCTCGTACTTCACCGCGGGCGCGGCGGGCAGGCGGCCCGCGGTGCTGCTCGCGCACGGCTTCGGCGGCAGCAAGGACTCCGTGCGCGGCGAGGCGGAGGAGCTGGCCAGGGACGGCTACGCGGTGCTCACCTGGTCGGCGCGCGGCTTCGGCAGGTCCACCGGCAGGATCGGGCTCAACGCCCCGGACGCCGAGGTCGCCGACGTGTCCGCGCTCGTCGACTGGCTCGCCCGCCGTCCCGAGGTCAGGCTCGACGCGGCGGGCGACCCGCGCGTGGGCGTGACGGGCGCCTCCTACGGCGGCGCCGTGGCCCTGCTCGCCGCCGCGCACGACCACCGGGTGGACGCCATCGCCCCGGAGATGACGTACTGGAACCTCGCCGACGCGCTGTTCCCCGACGGCGTGTTCAAGAAGCTGTGGGCCGGGATCTTCTTCACCACCGGCTCCACGGGGCCCGTAGGGACCCCCGGCACGGGCACGCCCGAGACCGGTACGGGACAGCGGCCCGACGCGCCCGGCGGCGGCGCGGGAGACGGCGCGGGGGGCTCCGACGGCACCAGTGACACCGGCGGCGGCGACGGCGCCGGGGGCAAGGATGTCGCGGGGGAGGCGGGCGGCGGTCTCGCCTGCGGCCGCTTCCAGGCCGAGCTGTGCGCCATGTACGAGCGCGTCGCGGTCAGCGGCACGCCCGACGCCGCCGCCCGCCGCACCCTGGAGGAGCGCAGCCCCTCCGCCGTCGGCGACCGGATCAAGGTGCCCACGCTCATCGCACAGGGCCAGACCGACTCCCTCTTCCCGCTCGGCCAGGCCGACGCGATGGCCCGCCGTATCAAGGCGAACGGCGCGCCCGTCGCCGTGGACTGGCTCTCCGGCGGACACGACGGCGGCGACCTGGAGACCGGCCGTATGACAGGGCGGATCGCCGACTGGTTCGGGCGCTACCTCAAGGGCGACACCTCGGCAGGCACCGGGCCCGCCTTCCGTGTCTCCCGCAGCGGCGGCCTCGACAGCACCAACGGCACCGCCCGGCTGCGCGGCGCCACCGCCGACCGCTACCCGGGGCTCGACGACGCCCCGCACGCGGTGAAACTCGGCGGCGCCGCCCAGACCTTCGCCAACCCGCCCGGCGGGGGCCCGCCCGCGATCTCCGCGGTCCCCGGGCTCGGCGCCAACGCGCAACTGTCCGGCAGCCTCGGCCTCGGGCTCTCCCTCGACTACCCGGGCCAGTTCGCCGCCTTCGACTCGGCGCCCCTCACCCGCGGCATGCGCGTCACCGGCTCGCCCGCCGTCACGGTGCGGCTGCGCTCCACCGCCGACGACGCCGTCGTCTTCGCCAAGGTGTACGACGTCGCGCCGGACGGTTCCCAGACGCTCCCCGCCCAACTCGTCACCCCGCTCAGGGTGGACGGCGCGCGCGGCGGCAGGGACGTCCGCGTCACCCTGCCCGCCGTCGACCACGAGTACGCCAGGGGCCACCGGCTGCGCGTGGTGCTGTCCACCACCGACCTCGGCTACGCCACCCCGGCGGCCCCCGCCACCTACACCGCCTCGCCGAAGGGCGCGCTGACCGTGCCGACGGCGCCCGGGGTGACGACGGGCGCCACCCCGGTGCCGTCCTGGGTGTGGTGGGTCCCGCTCGCCGCCGTCGTCCTCGCCCTCGTCCTGGTCCTCACCGGCCGCCGCCGCGCCGCGACCCCCGCGCCCGACTCCGAGGGCGCCGACGTGCCGCTGGCCATCGAGGGACTCAGCAAGCGGTACGCGGGCTCCGCCGACCGCTACGCCGTGCGGGACCTGTCGTTCCGTGTCGAACAGGGCCAGGTGCTCGGCCTGCTCGGGCCCAACGGCGCGGGCAAGACGACCACCCTGCGCATGCTGATGGGCCTGATCACCCCCGACGAGGGCGAGATCAGGATCTTCGGACACGCCGTCAGGCCCGGCGCCCCCGTGCTCTCCAGAGTCGGCGCGTTCGTCGAGGGCGCCGGGTTCCTGCCGCACCTGTCGGGCCGGGCCAACCTCGACCTCTACTGGGCCGCCACCGGCCGCCCCGCGGGCGACGCGCACGTCGACGAGGCGCTGCGCATCGCGGGCCTCGGCGACGCCCTGGAGCGCGCCGTGCGCACCTACTCGCAGGGCATGCGCCAGCGCCTCGCCATCGCCCAGGCCATGCTGGGCCTGCCCGACCTGCTGATCCTCGACGAGCCCACGAACGGCCTCGACCCGCCGCAGATCCGCGAGATGCGCGAGGTGATGATCCGTTACGCCGCGGCCGGCCGCACCGTGATCGTCTCCAGTCATCTGCTGGCCGAGGTCGAGCAGACCTGTACGCATCTGGTGGTGATGGACCGGGGCCGGCTGGTGCGCACCGGGCCGGTCGGCGACATCGTGGGCTCCGGCGGCACCCTCCTCGTGGGCCTCACGGAGCCGGTGGACGACCCGCTCCTCGACGACATCGCACGGCTGCCGGGCGTGGCCGCGGCGCTGCGGGTGCCCGAGGGGCTGCTGGTGCGCCTCGAACCGGACGACGACCCGGGGCCCGCGGCGGCCCGGCTCCTTGCCGCGCTGGTGAAACTGGGCGTGCCGGTGGAGTCCCTGGGCCCGCAGCAGCGCCTTGAGGACGCGTTCCTGACCCTGATCGGAGGCTCCGCATGACGCCCGAGGCACCCGCGCGCGACGCGGGAGGCGCCCCGCCCACCGCCGTGGGCTACCGCCCTGGGCGCACCCTGCCGGTCCGTGTCGAACTGGTGCGGCAGTTGCGGCGGCGGCGCACCCTGGCGATGGGCGCGGTGCTGTTCCTGCTGCCGTTCGTGCTGGCGGTCGCGTTCGCGGTCGGGGGCAATCCGGCGGCGGACAGCGGCCAGGTCACGCTGATGAACACGGCCACGGAGTCGGGCGCCAACTTCGCCGCCGCCACCCTGTTCGTCTCCGCGGGGTTTCTGCTCGTGGTGCCGGTGGCGCTGTTCTGCGGGGACACGGTGGCGTCCGAGGCGAGCTGGTCGTCGCTGCGCTACCTGCTGGCGGCGCCGGTGCCGAGGGCGCGGCTGCTGTGGTCGAAGCTGACGGTGGGGCTCGGTATGAGCCTCGCGGCGATGGTGCTGCTCCCGCTGGTCGCGCTCGCCGTCGGCACGGCCGCGTACGGGTGGGGGCCGCTGCGGATACCGACGGGCGGCACGCTCGACGGCGGCCTCGCGGCGCAGCGGCTCGCGATCTCGGTGGCGTACATCTTCGTGTCCCAACTGGTCACGGCCGGTCTCGCGTTCTGGCTCTCGACGCGGACGGACGCGCCACTCGGGGCGGTCGGCGGCGCGGTGGGCCTGACCATCGTCGGCAACGTCCTGGACGCGGTCACCGCGCTCGGCCACTGGCGCGACTTCCTCCCGGCGCACTGGCAGTTCGCCTGGGCGGACACGGTGCAGCCGCGCCTTGAGTGGTCGGGGATGCTCCAGGGCGCGGCGATCTCGTTCAGCTACGCGGTGCTGCTTGTGGCGTTCGCGTTCCGCGGGTTCCGGCGCAAGGACATCGTGTCCTGAGGCCGGTCCGGGGCCCGCGCCGTCACAGGAGCGGCAGCAGCCGGTACGTGTCCGCGCGCACCGTGAGCCTGGTCTCCGCGCGGGGCGCGCGCTCCTCGGCGGCGGCGCGCGGAGACGGGCGCAGCCGCCGTGCCTGCGCGCCGGGGAGCGTGGTGTGCGGGGCGCCGCGCACGGTGAGGCCCCTGCCCTCCGCGTCCGTGAGCGCCAGCCACCGTACGTCCGTCATCGCGCCCTGGCAGCCGCGGTGGCGGCCCAGCAGGCCCCGGGCGTCGCGGCCGTACCACTCGGCGTGCTCGTACTGCGGCGGCAGGCTCAGCACCGCGGCGGGCGGCGGGGCGCCGTCGGGCACGGGGTGCCGCAAGACGAGTTCGCCGTCGTCGCGCACCGTGAGGACGGTGGCCGTACGGGGCGCCCCGGCGCGGGCGGGCGGCGCGGACACCTCGACGACCACCTCGCCGGGCAGGGGCTGCGCCGCCGCGACCGAGACGGGCCCCGCGGGGACGCCCGGCGCCCCGGACAGCAGCAGCCGCCCCCGGTACCGGTAGGAGTCCAGGCGGCCGGTGGCGCGGTCGACGACCACGTCCACGTCCCTGCCGCTGACACCGACGGTGCCCGCGGTCTCGGTGAGGGTGAGCGGCGCCAGTGTGCGGGGCGCGGGCGCGGCGGGCGGCGGGGCGTCCCAGCCGAGGGCGAACTGCCCGGTGGTGACGGTGTGTCCCGCGCGCGCCCAGGAGGTGTTCTCGCGCAGCACCGCGGTGACGGTCAACAGGTACTCGGCGCCCGGCACCGGCTCGGCGGGCCGGTGGCAGGGCACCGCGACCGCGGCCCGCCCGCCAGGCGGCGCCGACGGCGCGGGCAGGGCGCCCGACTCGACGGGCTCGCCGTCGAGCGTCACGGCCCAGCGCAGCTCGTAGCCGCCGAGGCCGTCGGAGAGGTGCTTGTTGTGCACCGTGACGGTGGGTTCGCCGGGGCGCGGCGCGGTGACGATGACGGGTTCGTAGACCTTCCTGGTGTCCATGGGGGCGTTCCTGTCGGCGAACCGGACGGGAGCCCGGCCCCGGAGCGCGGGGGCCGCGGCGCCGGTCCCGCGGACCCGGGCGGTGGGGGTGGCCGGGAGGGGGGCAGGGCGGTGCGCGGCCATACGACGACTCCGAGAGGGGAGGCGGCAGGAGACGCCAGCATGGGACGAAAACGCGTGGCGCACAAGGCATCGGGCACCAGGCGGCCTTTACATCCCTGATGGTGACTGTTTACGGCGTTTTCTGGAGGGCGTTCCTGTACGTGGAATGCGAATGCGGCCGCGGTATTTCTCTCTTTGATCGATTATTTACTCCTTCTGAGCGCATAATTGCGGTGAGGTGTGTGTGGTTTTGCGGGGTCGCGGTGTGCGATCCTGTGCGGCCCGGGGTCGCGGCGGGGCGGCGCGCGGCCGGGGTTAGGGTGAGCCGCACCAGGGAGGTGGGGCATGACCGACCCGGTCGGCGAGCTGCGGGGCCTCGACTTCTCGACCGTCACCCCGGAGCGTTTCGCGGCGATGGTGAAGGCGATGTCGGGCGAGCAACTGCGGGCGGTGTTCGCGGACGTGCCCCTCGGTGAGCGCGTACTCGACGAGGTCTTCGGGCGGGTGGGTCGGCAGTTCAGACCGGAGGCCGCGGGGTCGCTGCGGGCGCTCGTGCGCTGGCAGATCACCGGTGCGCCCGGCCGCCGTGCGGTGTACGAGACCCATATCGCGGACGGCGCCTGCACGGTGCGCCGCGGCGGCTCCGACGCGGAGCCCCGGCTCGCCTTCACCCTGCGCGACGCCGACTTCCTCCGCCTGGTCTCCGGCAACGCCACCCCGGTCGCCCTCCTGCTGCGCCGCCGGGTACGGGTGACGGGCGACCTGGCCCTGGCGGCGGCGCTCACCCGCTACTTCGCCATCCCCCGCCCCTGACCCCCGCTCGCCCCGCCGCACGCCCCCGTAACCGATCGAGACCGCTCAGGACCGATCGCAAAGCACCCGGCAACCCCGGCCCGCCGGAAACGACCCGAAACCTCCGGGACCCCCGATATCCTCCCCAGGGTGATCACGCCCCGGCAGCTCGACCCGGAATCCGACGACCCCCAGGTGCCCCGCGCGCCACTGCCGCCGGGCCCGCCCCTGCTGTACCTGGTGGACACCAGGACCTCGGCCCCGCCCGCCGCGGCCCCGCCCCTCCTCGACGCGATCGAGAGCCGAAGGGCGGCGGCGCTGCGGCGGCCCGAGGACCGGCGCGCCTACGTGGGCGCGCACATCGCGCTGCGCCGGGTGCTCGGCGCCCATCTCGAACGCACCCCCGCGGGCCTTGAGTTTGTCAGGGAGACGTGCCCCACCTGCGGCGGACCCCATGGGCGCCCCGCGGTGGCGGAGGGCGGCGTGCACTTCTCGCTGTCGCACGGCGGCGGGCTCGCGCTGATCGCGCTGGCCGCCACGCCCGTCGGCGCGGACGTCGAGCGGCTGCCGGTGTCCGAGGTGGTGACCGAGACCATGGGCGTGCTGCACCCCGACGAGACGGCCCAGCTCACCCGGCTCCCCGGGGCCGGGCGCCCCGCCGCCTTCGCCCGCGCCTGGACCCGCAAGGAGGCGTATCTGAAGGGCCTCGGCACCGGCTTGTCCAGGGACCCGAACCTCGACTACGTGGGCACGGGCCCCGAGCCCGCGGGCGGCCTGCCCGGCTGGACCCTCCACGACGTGGCGGTGCCCGCCGGGTACGCGGGCGCGGTGGCGGTGGCGGCCGGCTGACCGCCGCCGCGCTCACGCCCGCACCCCGCGCAGCACCCGCAGCAGGTACTCCCTGCGGCGCAGCGGGTCGGCGTCCGTACGGGCCCTGCCGGGCGGCGCTCCGTACACCGGCGCGTAGTGGTCGAAGGAGTACTCCAGGGCGCCCTCGCCCCTGGTCAGCGACGGCAGTTGACGCTGGAGCCCGTGCACCCTGGCCGCCGGGATCTCGCCCTCCAGTTGGTACGAGGCGCCGCGCGCCACGGTGCTGTCGGGCAGCGCCCGCAGCCTGGCGAGGACCGGCAGCACCGCGTCGAGGCAGTCCGCGGGGACGTCGAGCGAGAAGCGGTGCAGCGGCTCGTGGACCCGGGTGCCCGCGCGCCGCAGCGCGGCGAAAAGGACCAGGGGCGTCAGGCCCCGGAAGTCGGCGCCGGTGCTCGACATGCTCTTGTCGAAGCGGGCGTGGGCGTGGCTCTGGCGCGGGGAGTAGCCGGAGTGCGTCATGGTGACGGTGCAGTCCACCACCCGCCAGCCGCACAGGCCCTGTTGCAGGCTCTCGCGCACGGTGTCCTCGGTCGCCTTGAAGAACGCGTAGGGCATGGAGCCGAGTTCGACGCCGAGCCGGAAGCGCACCCCGCCGCCCGGCTCGCCGGGCTCCACCCGCAGCCCCACGGTGGCGAGGAACGGATTGCCGCCCGCGCCGTTGAACTCGGCGGCCTCGCCCGTGCCCGTGAGGCGTTCGACGTGCACGACGACGCTCTCCCTGAAGGTGGCGGCGACCCCGTGGTCGGCCGCCAGGGTGGCCTGCACGACCTCCTTCTGCACCTCCCCGTAGAGCGACACGAAGATCTCGCCGTCCGGGGCGCGGCGGACGTTGATCAGCGGGTCCTGCTCCGCCAGCTCGGCGAGCGCCGCGTACAGCCTGCCGCGGTCGGCGGCACGCCCGGGTACCACCACCGTCTCCAGCGTGGGCGGCGAGAAGTGGCCGCGGCGGGCCGCCGCGATCGCGCCGCCGCCCCGCTCCGGTGGCTGCGGCGCGCCGCCTTCGCCCGCGGCCCACAGCAGATCGCCGATGCGGGTGCCGCCGAGGCCCCTGACCCTGGCGATACGGCCCGCCTGGACCGCGTCGGCCCGTGCGCAGCCGCCCCGCTCGAATACCCCGATACCGGTGATCTTCTCCTCCCCGCGGGGCTCGCCAGGCGGCCCGTAGCGGAACAGGGCGCGGATGCGCGCGGTGCCGGAGAACATGCGGACGTACGCGACCTTCTCGCCCGCGGGGCCGCGCTCGATCTTGAAGACGGTGCCGGAGGCGGCGGCGTCGGGAGCGCCGCCCGCGGTGGGCAGCAGCTCCGTGAGCCCCGCGGTCAGCGCGTCCACCCCCGCGCCCGTGACGGCCGAGCCGAAGAACACCGGGTGAGCGGTCAACCGGCGGGTGTGCCGCGCGAGTTCGGAGCGCAGCAGCGGGTACGGGGGTGTCTCGCCGAGCACATAGGCGGTGAGGAAGGCGTCGTCGTGCTCTCCGAGCAGTGCGGTGACGCGCCCGGTGAACTCCGTGTCGTCCCGGCCGTACGGGCGCGCGGTGGCGCGGCGGGTGCCGGTCCGCGCGGTGTCGCCCATCGCGACGACGGCGGGGGTGAGAGCGGTGGCGATCTCGCCGAGGACGCGCCCGGGGTCCGCGCCGCCCCGGTCGATCTTGTTGACGAAGATCAGGGTGGGGATGCCGAGCCTGCGCAGGGTCCGCATCAGCACGCGGGTCTGCGCCTGCACGCCCTCGACGGCGGACACCACGAGGACGGCGCCGTCGAGCACGTCGAGCACCCGCTCGACCTCGGCGATGAAGTCCGAGTGGCCCGGGGTGTCGATCAGGTTGACGGTGACACCGTCGACGGCGAAGGACACGACCGCGGACCTGATGGTGATGCCGCGTTCGCGTTCGAGCGCGAGGGTGTCGGTGGTGGTGCTGCCCTCGTCGACGCTGCCGACGGCCGGGATGACGCCCGCGAGGTGCAGCAGGCGCTCCGTGAGGCTGGTCTTACCGGCGTCGACGTGGGCGAGGATTCCGAGGTTGAGCGAGCGTGACAAGCGTCAGGTCCTTTGGCCGGAGGGGCATTCCTACCTGGGCGGACTCTGACGCTCGGCGCATCGCGCGCTCCTCCTGCTGGGGGACTGGCTGTCGCCGCGGCACCCGTGGGCCTACGGCCCGGGCGGCGGTCGCGGAAAGTAGAGCAGCGCCTCCCCGGGCCCGGCAACCGAATATCGGCGGCACGGGGCGGCGCGCCACTCGCTCCCGGGCCGTACCGTGCTCGTCACCGCACGCTCGTCACCGCGTGCTCGTCACGGCGTGGCGGTCACGGCTCGCTTCCGGCGCGGACGGTCGTCACGGTGAACTCGTTGCCGCACACCACGGGGTGGTCGCCGGTCACGGTGAGGGACTGCTTCGAGCCGGGGGGATAGACCTTGATGCGGTCGGGCTCGTCCCAGCAACTGTCGCCCTTGACGCCCTTGTTGACGGTGTGCAGCGCCACGTACGAGCTGTCGCCCGGGTCCAGGGTCACCGCCGAACCCGTGCCGCCCTCCCGGTCGGCGGGCTTGCCGATGGCGCTCCCGTCGCCCTTCAGCAGCGAGACCCCGGGAAAGCCGCGCAGCTCGCACGGGGCGGAGCCCTTGTTGGTGAAGGTGAGCACGGAGTAGACGTTGCCCGCGCCCGGCTCGGCGCGGCCGAGCTTCAGCCCGAGGTCCCCCGCGGCGCAGCGGGAGCCGCTCGCGGCCTGCTCGCTGGTGGCGGCCGACGGGGCACCACCCCCGCCGCCCGACCGCGACTTGGGCTGGGACCCGGTCGACGTGCCGCCGCCGGTGTCCGATCCCTTGGCCGTGTCGGACGGGGCCGCGTGCGAGTCCGAGGAGCCGCCCGCGGCGTCCGAGTCGGAGCCGCCGCAGGCCGTCAGGGCAAGCGCGGCGGCCGCGACCCCGGCCGCGAGCAGCACATGGCGGCCGGGCCGGCCGGGCAGCCGCCGCATGCGCCGGACGGAGTCGCCCGCGTGGGGCGCGTTCTCTGGGGACGCTATCCGCTGAGTCATACGATCCGGTTTCCCCATGATCGCACGGTAAATCAGGGGGGCCGGGGCGCATCGGGCTCCTGATGGAGCGCAGCGGCGGTCGCATCAGTTTCGCCGTCGGTCGTAGAAGGGTTTGAGGCGGTGGGCTCTGCGGCATGGTGGGCAGGCCCAGCGTCCTCCGGCGTCCAGACTCGACGTCCCGGTGACGGTCACGAGCCGGGTGGCGGGGGCGTAGCCCGCGTGCCAGTGGCACCAGCCTGCGCCGTGTGCCGCCGCCTGCCGCTGACCGTGGCGGGTCAGGTCCTTCACTGCTTCCGGGTCGCACAGCTTGTGTGGCTTCGCGGGGGGCACGGTCCAGTACGGGGTCTGTGCGGTGGGCTGGGTGGCGGTGGGGGCTGGCATGTTGAGGTGCTGCTCGGGTTCCAGGCACCGGATGTACGCGACCGTGTGGCGCCAGGATTTGGCGGTGTCCGTGGGGACGAGAGGGTAGTAGCGGGCGCGCGCCGGATCGTGGATCACCGGCCCGCCCAGACAATCACCGAGCCGGATGCGGAGGGTGTCTGTGTCGTCGGTCCCGGTGGCGGCGTGGACGAGCAGTGCGGGCAGGCGTACGGCGGTGAACAGCACCCCGCAGGGTAGTGGGGCCAGGCCGCCCGGTTGTTTCCATGCCCGGTGTGCTTCGGCGGGGCGGGGGTGCGCGGAGGCGAGCCAGTCGGCCGCGGAGCGGCCGTCGTCCACCGGCATCTCACACACCTCCGCTCAGCGGCGTCAGGCGGTGTGCCGTGCGGCAGTCGGCGCAGGCGTACAGGCCCCCGCCGAAGGTCGAGCCCTGCTCGACGATCCGCACCAGCCCCGTGCCATGGGCCCACGTGTGGCACCAGGTGCACCAGCGCACCGCCCCGGCTGCGGCCCGCTCCCGCCCCAGCCTCGCCACTTCCTCTACCGCCACCGGGTCGCACAGGTGGCCGGGGCCGTCCATCGGCACCGCCCAATAGCCGTTCATGCCCGAGGGGCGGATGGCGGTGGGGTTGGGCGTGCCGAGGTAGTACTGGGGGCCGAGGCATTCCACTCCGGGCACTCGCCAGCCTTTCGAGACACCGGCCGGGACGAGCGCGTAGTAGCGCTGGTGCTGCGGGTCGTGGACGACCGGTCCGTGCAGGATCTCGGCGAGGCGGGCGTGGACGACGGCTGGGGCGTCGCGGTCGACGGCGGCACGCACGACGTTCTCGGGCAGACGCACCGCGGTGAACGGGCCGTTACACGGCAGGGCGGCCACACCGTAGGGGTGTGTCCACGCCTCGTACACCTCCGCCGGGCGCGGATGCGCCTGGGCAAGCCAGGAAGCCGCGGCGCCCGTCCGGTACGCGGGCGCCGACACGGCGGCGCTCGTGCCGGGTTCCGTTCGCTCATCCGGGTGGCAGTGTGCAGTGTCCATCCCCGTCGACTCCTTCGTAGTCGGCCATGCCCGGGGACCGGTCGCGCGGTCGCCGGAGTCTCTCGAGTACCAGAGTCGAGGGAGGGGACCATCACAGCTTCCAGCCCAGGGGTATACCCATCGTGGGTAGGTTCTGTAGGCACGAAGGCCCGAGTCTTGGACGAACAGGAAGAGGCTGGTGTGATCGAGTATGAGCCGCCCACTTCCCTACCGCGGAGTCTCCTCAGTGATCCGGACCTTCAAGCCGCCCTGGCGGCTCACGACTTCGGAGCGGTATTCGGACTGGCTCGCAGTCGAGCAGGCATCAGCTATTCGAAGATCGCGGCCGAGACGGGTATCAAGCCGGAACGCGTGGGGACGCTCGCTCGCGGTAGGGGACGGGTCACAAGCTTCGACAAGATCGTTGCGATTTCGGATGCACTGCGCATTCCGGGACGGATGATCGGGCTCGCTGCCCGCCCATGGGAAGGGAGCGAAACGCCTGCACCCAGCACCAGCGCACAGAATGGATCTGCCGTGCAACGTCGAACCGTCCTCCACGGGTTGGCTGCGTCCCTTCCGACCCTTGCCGCACCACTCGACTCCCACCAGATCACGGACGATGAGGTACGCAGGCTCCGTGCCCGCACCGCACGACTCCGACGCCTTGACGACGTGCTTGGAGGCGGCGACACGTATCGTGTCTATCTCAGCGAGTACCAGTCGACCAAGGCCCTCCTGAAGACCTGTACGCACAAAGATGACACTGGCCGGGCCCTTCTGACCGTCCTCGCCGAACAGGCGCAGCAGGCCGGATGGGCCGCGTCTGACAGCGGGCGAAGCAGCGACGCCGCGGGTCTGTACAAGGAGAGCCACGCCGCAGCGTGCGAAGCGGGCGATGCCGATCTCATCGGAAACGCCCTGGCGCTTCTCGCCTACCAGGCCAGTGCCGGGGATCGGGAGTCGGCTGTAGGGATCGCGACTCGCTCCTGTGACAGCATCACGCCTCATACACCGGCCGGGGTACGCGCGCTGCTCTTCGAACGTAAGGCGTGGGCGTGCGCCGTGGCAGGGCGCGCACGTGAGACGGAGCGGGCTCTCTCAGGGGCGGTGGCAGCACTTGGGGATAAGCCGACAGGTCCCGAGCCAGATTGGGCCTCGTGGGTCGATGCGACGGAACTCGACATCATGGCGGGTCGGTGCTGGGCAGAACTGCGGCGTCCTCTTCGCGCTGTTCCCGTGTTGGAAAGGGCGCTCGCCGACTACGACGACAGTCATGCCCGGGACAAGGCTCTCTATCTGTCGTGGCTCGCGGACAGTTACCTCATGGCCGGTGAGGTGGAGCAGGCGGCGGCCGTAGCGGGCCGTGCCCTCGATCTGGCGGTCGGCGTCGCCTCTGTGCGGCCCCAGCTACGGTTGGCTCCCGTACTGAACCGGCTCGGCGCACACGGCTCGGTGCCCGCTGTCCGGGAATTGCTGGAGCGGGCCGGGGTTACTCGCTCGGCGTGACTGTCTCCGTGACCCATCGCAGGTACCCCTCGGCTCCGGCAAGGAGGGGGACCGCGCAGACCTCCGGGTTCGCCCAAGGGTGCTGCTCCACGAGGTGGGCCTCAAGCGCGGGGTACCGGTCGGCCCGGGTCTTGAGCAGCAGTTGCCACTCCTCGCCCTCCCCGAACTCGCCCTGGTGCCAGAAGACCGAGGTGACAGGCCCGACGATCTGAGCGCCGGCCGCCAGGTGACCGCGGACGGCGGATTGCGCCAGAGCGACGGCCTGGTCGCGGGTCTCGGTCGCCGTCGATACCTGCACGTAGTCAGCCATGGGGGGAGCGTAACGCGCGCGCATCTTGCGGAGGGGGCGAGTCCGGCGGCCTGAGGTGGTGTCATGTCGCTTGTCGTCGCCGTCGATCGGGGTGTCATCGCGGCGAAGGCCGAGCGCGTCGGGGCCTGCGGGGAGCCACCGGAGGGTGCGGGCCTCGCTGTCGGCTGGTGAGGCCCGGCCCTCGTGAAGTGGTGACGCGGCTCCCGCGTCGGTACTCGGCGCCGCCCCCGCGGGCAGCCCCGCCACCCCGAGGAAAAGAGGGGGCGGCGCCCCCCCCGTCGTGGATGCGCCTCCCGGGGGTTGGCGGGCGTATCAAATGACCATCTGTTGCCCGCTGCTGCGCCCCGAATGCTCCATATAGGGCAATTGCCGGAGTCGTGTGGCCGACTGTTCTCGTCGTCGCAAAAGGCGACGTGTGCGCTAGTGCGGGTCACTCCGGGGGTGCTCCACATCATGGGTCACGAGGATTCCTTCGACCCGGGGGTGAGCAGTGCCCACATCGGCTCATCAAGCGGAACGTGCAGGGAATTCCGGTGGTTTCGCCGAGCTTTCCCAGTGGATCACGGGGGATGGTCCTTGTATTTCGGTAGCGGGGGCGGGGCCTGAAAGGCCCTGGGGGCGCGCCGCCGCACACCGCCCGGGACCCGGGCGCGCGATACCCGGTGCGACCCCGTCGCACCCGTAGCGCCGCAGCCGGCGCGACCGCACGGGCCCGCGTGACCCCGCCGTCCGCACGGCAGTTCCTTTCCGGCCCACGGGGCGCAGGCGCCCCCGCCGGAAACACCACCCCCGAAAGGCAGACGTCCCATGCCGAACCCCGCACCCGCTCCCCTTGCCGCCCCGGGGCGGCACCCCACCGCCGAGGGCGCGGCCCCGCCTCCCGGGGCCGAGACCCGTGCCGCGGCCGAGGGGGTCTGAGCCGATGCTCCACACCACCGGCCGCCCGCCGGGACCCCTGACCCGTTACTACGCACTGCGAGGCATCGGCTGGGTCTCGGACCAGGTGCTGCTGTTCCTCGTGCCCGTCTTCACCTACCGCCTCACCGGGAGCCTGGCCTGGTCGAGCCTGGCGCTGACCGCGCAGTGGGCGCCCAGGCTCCTCGCGCTGCCGATCGGGGGACTGCTCTCCGACCGGCTGCACGACCGCACGTTCTACCTGCTCAACGACGCGCTGCGGAGCATGGCAGGATGCGGCGCCGCCGCGCTCGCGCTCGCCTTCCCCGACCTCGCGGGGCTCGCGTTCATCGGCTTCGCCGTGATCGCCGGGATCACCTGCGAACAGGTCCTGATCGCGGGCGACAAGCTGGCCGCGCGTCTTGTGCCGCCCGGCGCCATGAGCCGGGTGCAGAGCGTGCTCGGCGGCATCGAGCAGTCCTCCATGCTGGCCGCCCCCGCACTCGGCGGCGGGCTGCTGCTGTTCGACACCGTCTGGGTGGTGCTCACCGTCTCCGCGCTGTTTGGCGTGAGCATGCTGGTCACCCTGACGCTGCCGAAGGCGCCCGGCGTGCCGCCCGCCTCGCGGCGCGCCGCCGCCGGGCTGCCCGCGCCCCGTGCCGCCGGGCGCGGGCCCGCGGCCCCCGCGCCGTCCGAGGCACCCGCGCGCCCCGGCGCGGAGTCGGCGCCCGAAGGGGCGCCCGAGCCGCCGCTGCGCCGGCTCGCCAGGGACGTCGCGGCGGGGCTGCGGGGGATCGTCGCGATCCCGCTGCTCGCGCACGTCGTCCTCGCCACCATGTGCGTCAACCTGCTCCTCGGCACCGTGCAGGGCGCGGCGCCCGACATCGTGGTGCGCGGGTTCGGCGGCTCGGAGGACAGCCTCGGCACCGTCTACACGGCGGCGGCCCTGGTGGCGATGGCCGCGCTCGTCGTGGTGCCCCGGCTGATCCGCCGCTTCGGGCTCGTCGCGATCGGCTCGGCCGCGACCCTGGTGATGGGCACCGTGTTCGCGGCGCTCAGCACGATGACCTCGTTCCCGGTGTTCGCGGCGCTCGTCGTGGTGTTCCTCGCCGCCAACGGGGTGTTCGCCGTCTTCATCAGGACGGTGCGCATCGCGCTGCTGCCGCCCGAGGACTTCGGCAGGATCGTCTCCGTCGTCTTCATGCTGAACTACGCGCCGGTCCCGCTCGTCGGGCTGCTGCTGGCGAGCCTCGGTCCCCGGGTGCCGCTCGGCCTGTTCATCGGCGTCCTCGGCACCCTCGTCCTGGGCGCGCTCACGGTGCTCGCGGTGCGGATGCGGCGGCTCGCGGCGGACACCCCGGTGTTCGCGCCCGGCGCCGACGCCGCGGGCAGCGAGGACCCCGTGCCGCAGCAGATGACCGTCTGACGGCGGGTCCGGGCGGCGGCCGTCCCGCCGCCGCGCCGGTCCGGCTCAGCGCTCCGGAGGCCGCGGCGGCGCGCTCGCGCCCGCCGCGGCCGGAGGCCCGCCCTGCGGCGGCACGGGACCGCCCTCCCCGGCGGCCGCCGGGTCGCGGCCCCACTGGCCGCCCCGGCCGTGCCGCGCGTGCTCGCGCGCCGCTTCCCCCGGCGGTTCCTGGTACGGCAGCGGGGCGCGCGGCGGCGCGGCAGGCGGCGAGCCGCCGTACGGGGGCGGGCCGCCGGGCAACTGCGGTGCGCCGAGCAGATAACCGGCCTGGACCCGGTTGCGGGCGCCCGCGCGCGCCATCACCTCGTTGATGTGCCGCTGACAGGTGCGCACCGACATCCCCATCCGGCGTGCGATCGCCTTGTCGTCCTCACCGGCGAGCAGTATCCGGACGATGTCCGCCTTCACCGCGTCGGACGCGGCAACCGCCTCCTTGCGGCCGACCGCGGAGGGGAACGGCCTGGCCTGCACCCATGCCCGGTCGAACGCCTCCACCATGAACGCCACCACGCTCGGGTCCCGCACGAGCGCCGCGCCCCTGGGGTCGTCGCGCAGTCCGATGAACGCGGTGTCACGGTCGAAGACGATCAGCCGTGAGAACGCGTCGCCCAGGGTGCGGATCTCGGCGCCCTGGGCGGTGACCCGCTCCACGAACGCCAGCGTGGCCTGGCTGAACTGCGCGGTGTGCTGGTACAGCGTGCGCATCAGCACCCCCCGGGCGAGCGCCCCCTCGGTGCGGCCCATCGCCTCCGCAAGCACCTCCTCGGGGCGCGCGCCGCCCGGCTGGGACGTGCGGATCTCGTGCTTCACCGTGACCGCGTGCTCGTCGAGACGCGCCCGTACGTCGGCGAGGTTGGGGATGATCTCGACGCCCTCGCTGCGCATCCGGTGCACCATGCCCTCCCGGTACACCTCGGCGAGCCCCGAGAACTCGTCCCTGAGGCGGCCCATGGCGCCCTGGAGGTCGGCGACCCTGCGCATCACCGGGCCCACGAGCTGGAGTTCCGCGCTGTCGGGGGAGACCGCGGTGTAGACGCCGGGGGCACTGTCGCGCTCGCGCAGCAGGCCGAGCGCGAGCAGGGTGCGAAACGCCCGCGCCACCGCCTCGGGCCCCGCGTCGCAGCGTTCGTGGACGTCCGACTCGGCGAGGGACACACGGTGCACCGCGAACTGATAAACGGACCGCTCCAGTTCGCCCAGAGGAGCCGTCGACAACAGTTCTGTTATGTCCATGTTTGCGATCCTAAGTCAGAACTCATCCGGTGATCCAGGGCGAAGTGCCCCATAACCTGACGTCTACCCAGGAAAGCCCCCGCTGCTACCGCTCCCCGCCGCCATGATCCAAGCGGGAGCCCTACCGCTCCGCCTCCGCGGTCCCGCCGGTGTGCTCGCAGTCCTCGGCGGGGGCGGCGCCGGTGCGGTGGATGGCGATGCCCGCCTCGCCCGGCGCCAGTTCCGGCCGCAGCAGCAGGTGCTCGTCGTAGTCGCCGCCGTTCTGGCGGCGGTACGGGATCGGCGGGGTGTCGGGCAGCGCGGCCAGCCGCTCGCGCAGCCGCTCCACCGCCGCCCCGTACTCGGCGTCCGAGAGCCGTACGGTGCCGTTGACCACCAGCGGCGGCACCACCCGCATGCCGGTGTACCAGAGGGTGCCGTGCAGCAGCGGGAACAGCACCTCGTCGATGTCGCCGTGGATGCCGCGCGGCCCGGTGGTGGCGGCGTTGGCGCCCACCGTCGTCACCACGAACGCCCGCCGCCCGGCGAGCCCCCCGTCGCCGTAGCGCATCGCGCGCCCGGTCTCCGGGTGCGGTACGCCCTGCGCGTAGCCCTGCACGAACAGCCGGTCGAACCAGCCCTTGAGGATCGCGGGCATGCCGAACCACCACAGCGGGAACTGCACGACCAGGGTGTCGGCCCGGTCCAGCTTCTCCTGCTCCCTGCGGATGTCGGGGCTGAGGGTGCCGGAGCGCAGCGCGCGCTCGGACTCCTCCAGCACGTCGAGGCGTTCCTCGGGGTCATGGGCGAAGTCGGCGTGGTCGACCACCGGGTTCCAGCGCAGGGCGTACAGGTCGGACTCCTCGACCTCGTGGCCCAGGCCGCGCAGGGCGCGCACGCCCTCGTCGCGCAGCGCCCCGTTCAGGGAGCGGGGGTCGGGGTGGGCGGAGACCCAGAGCACGTGCATGAGGACCGGCCTCTCCTCGAAACTGCTGACAGCTTTCGTACTTTCCCCTCACGGTAGTCACAGCGGCCCCTGTGTCCGCCGGGTGCGCCCGTGCCGCATCCGGTCGTACGCATCCCTGACCGTGGCGAGCGGTGATGGTAAAATGGTATGACAGTTAAAAGCGCACGGGAGATCGTCGACCGGAGAGGACACCCGATGCCGTCCGTTCAGCAGCGACACAGCCTCCGCAGGGAGGCGGGTCCGCGGACCCTGCCCGGCATTCGTCCGACCGGCCGCGGGGGCTCCGGTGAGCGGTGACACCCTGATCGTCGGCGCCAGCCAGGCCGGGCTACAGATCGCCGTCACCATGCGGCAGTTGGGCGACACCTCGCGGATCACCCTGGTCGGCGAGGAGGCGCACCCGCCCTACCAGCGGCCGCCGCTGTCCAAGGAGTACCTGTCGGGCACCGCCGACCTCGCCTCGCTCGACTTCCGGGCGCCCGGCTTCTACGAGGAGTCGGGCATCGAGCTGGTCTGCGGCGAGCGCGTCGCCACCCTCACCCCGGACGGCGCACGTCCGGGCGCGGGCGTCGCGGTGACCGACAAGGGGCGCACCCTGCCCTACGAACGGCTCGCGCTCACCGTCGGCTCCCGCCCCCGCAGGCTCGGCCTGCCCGGCTCCGAGCTGGACGGCATCTGCGTGCTGCGCGACCGGGACGACGCCGTCGGACTGCGCGCCCGGCTGCTCGACGCCTCCCAAGTGGCCGTGATCGGCGGCGGGTTCATCGGTCTTGAGGCGGCGGCCGTCGCCCGCGCCCTCGGCAGGGACGTCACCGTCGTGGAGACCGCGCCCCGGCTGATGGGCCGCGCGGTCGCCCCGGTGGTCTCCGACTTCTACCGCGCCGCCCACCAGCGCCGCGGCAGCCGGGTGCTGCTCGACACCGCCGTGACCGCCTTCACCGGCGACCGCGAGGGACGGGTCACGGGGGTGCGGCTCACGGACGGCAGCCATGTCCCGGCCGACCTGGTGCTGGTCGGCATCGGCGCGGAGCCGCGCACCGAACTCGCCCACCAGTTGGGCCTGGTGTGCGAGGGTGGCATCGTTGTCGACGCCGCGGCCCGCACCAGCGAGCCCGCCGTCTTCGCCGCGGGCGACTGCACGGTGCAGCCGCACCCCACCACCGGCGAGGGCCTGGTGCGCCTCGAATCGGTGCAGAACGCGGTGGCGCAGGCGACCGCCGCGGGCGCCGCACTCGCCGGCGCCGCCCAGCCGGCCCGCGCCGTGCCGTGGTTCTGGTCGTACCAGGGGGACCTCAAGCTCCAGATCGCCGGGCTCTCCGCCGGACACGACGAACTCGTGGTGCGCGGCGACCCGGAGGCCGAGCGGTTCTCCGTCCTCTACTACCGTCGCGGCACCCTGCTCGCCGCCGACGCGGTCAACAGCCCCGCCGACTACATGGCGGTGCGCAAGGCGCTCGGCCAGGGCGCCACCATCCCCGCCCACCTCGCCGCCGACTCCGCCGCCTCCCTGAAGGCGGCCATCGTGCCCGCGAACGACGCCGTGCTGCCGACCAGTTGAGCCCGCGGCGCGGCCGGTACGGCGCTGCCCCGCCATCCGTGAGGACGGCGGGGCAGTAAGCGTCTCCGGGACTGAAGGGCCGTCAGATGACCGCCGACTCCAGGGACTCCGGCGCGAACAGCTCGCGCGGCGCCCACTCCTTCGCGGACAGCCCCTGCTCGTGGTGGTAGCGGAGGAACGCCGCGAGGGTGGCCTCGTTGGCGTCGAGGCCGTAGGACCAGTAGTCGCGGCCGAGCAGCTCCCTCGCCTCCTCCAACTGGGGGGTGAGCCACGGCAGCATGAAGCGCAGCGCCGAGGTGTCGTACAGGCTCTCGTACGCCTGGTCCCTGGCGGTGACCAGGGCCTTGTACAGGGACTGCGCGACCCAGGGGTGGCGCTCGTACACGTCGCGCCTGACGACGACCACGTGCATGATGGGGAAGATCCCGGTGGCCGCCCAGTACTCCTTCTCGGCGGCGACGACGTCGCCGAACACCCGGCGCACCCGCGGGTCGCCCGCCGCGAACGGGCTCGGCACCCGGGGCGTGCACAGCGCGTCGATCTCCCCGTCGGCCAGCATCTGCGACAACGTACGGTCGGCGGGGGCCCGTTCGAGCCGCACCGAGCCCGGCAGCGCGACCTTCGCCTTCTCGATCCGGCCCAGCGACTCCTGACCGCCCGTCACATACGAGACGGAGTCGTACGGGACGCCGTGCCGGTCGCCGAGGATGCCCCGCATCCACACACAGGCGGTGAGCTGGTACTCGGGCGTGCCGATCCGCTTGCCCCGCAGGTCCTCGGGGCGCTCGATCCCGGCGTCCGCGTGGCAGTAGAGCGAGCCGTGCCGGAACATCCGCGAGGTGTACACCGGTAGCGCCACGAAGGGCGCGGGGTCGGCGTCGAGCGAGTGCACGTACGTCGAGAGCGACATCTCCGCGACCTCGAACTCGCGGTGCCGCATCATCCGGAAGAAGGTCTCCTCGACCGGCAGCCTGAGGTAGTTGAGGTCGATGCCGTCGGCGCGCACGGTGCCCTCGGCGAGGGCCCTGGTGCGGTCGTAGTCGCCGCAGGCCATGGTGAGTTGAAGCCGGGACACGGGCTACCTGCCTTCCGCGGTCAGACGGGCGTCGAGCCGGGGGTAGACCCGGCGCGCGTTCTCCTCGTACACCTGCCGGAGCTGCTTGTCGTCGAGCAGCCCCGACGCCGCCGCGTTGTCGACGTATCTCTTGGTGTCGTCCCAGGCGATGCCCGTCTCCGGGTCGGCGCCGCGCACCGCGCCCAGCATCTCGGAGGCGAACAGCACGTTCTCCGCGCCCATCACCGACAGCAGCAGGTCGAGGCCCGGCTGGTGGTAGACGCAGGAGTCGAAGAACACATTGGCAAGCAGCTCGGCCGGGTCGGGTCGGCCCGCGCGCATCGCCAGCCCCCGGTAGCGGCCCCAGTGGTACGGCACCGCGCCGCCGCCGTGCGGGACGACGAACCTGAGCCCGGGGAAGCGGGTGAACAGGTCGCCCTCGGCGAGCTGCATGAACACCGAGGTGTCCGCGTTCAGATAGTGCGCGCCGAGGGTGTGGAAGGCGGGGTTGCAGGAGCTGGAGACATGCACCATCGCGGGCACGTCGAGTTCCACCAGCGCCTCGTACAGCGGGAACCAGTACGGGTCCGTCAGCGGCGGCGACGTCCAGTGCCCGCCGGAGGGGTCCGGGTTGACGTTGCAGCCGACGAAGCCCAACTCCTCGACGCAGCGCCGCAGTTCCGCCACCACCGGGGCGAGCGGGCCGCCCGGCGTCTGGGGGAGCTGGCAGACCCCGGCGAAGTGCTCGGGGAACAGCCCTGCCACCCGGTGCACCAGGTCGTTGCTCGCACGGGCCCAGGCGTCGGCGGTGGGCTGGTCGGCCACGTGGTGCGCCATGCCGGATGCCTTCGGCGAGAACAGCATCAGATCGCCGCCGCGCTCCCTGAGCACCCGGAGCTGGTTGTTCTCCACGCTCTCCCTGAGCGCGTCGTCGGAGACGTCGCCGAGGGCGGGGGCGGGCAGCGACGGGTTGCCGAGCCGGGCCAACTGGGCATCCCTGAACTCCTGGAGCGGCGCGGGCGCGGTGGTGTAGTGCCCGTGGATGTCGATGATCACGTCAGCCGGCCTCCCCGGCGGCGTACTCCTCGTACTCCACGTAGGCGAGGCCCTTGGCGGCGAGCCGTTCGCGCATCGCGCTGACGTCCAGGCTCAGTTCGCCGCGCCGGTAGCGGGCCCGGGAGGCGGCCTCCTTCTCCTCGCGCAGCCGCGAAGCCTCGGCGACGTCCGCCGCCCTCGCGCGCGGCACCACCACCACACCGTCGTCGTCGGCCACGACCACGTCGCCGGGGGCGACCCGCTGCCCCGCGCACACCACCGGCACGTTCACGTCGCCCACGGTCTCCTTCACGGTGCCGTACGCGCACACGTGGCGCGACCACACCGGGAAGCCCATCTTCTGCAACTCGGCGACGTCCCGGCAGCCCGCGTCGATGACCAGGCCGCGCACACCGCGCGCGTGCAGCGCGGTGGCGAGGAGTTCGCCGAAGTAGCCCGCCTCGGACGGGGAGGTGGGCGCGACGACCAGGACGTCGCCGTCCCGGCACTGCTCCACCGCCACATGGATCGTCCAGTTGTCGCCGGGCGGCACGCTCACCGTCACCGCGGTGCCCGCGATGTGCGCCCCCGGGTAGACCGGGCGCAACTGCGGCGCGAGCAGCCCGTTGCGGCCCTGCGCCTCGTGCACGGTGGCGACGCCGTACCCGGCGAGCGCGTCCACCGCCTTCGCGTCGGCGCGCGGGGGGTTGCGTACGACGACGCTCATGCGGCCTCCGCCCACGGCAGCAGCGACACGTGCACGGCGCCCGCGCCGCCGCCCCCGTCCAGCTCGCCCGCGACGGTCCTGATGGCGCGGTCGGTGTCGGCGAGGCCGAAGGTGTGGGTGGCCAGCCGCTCCAGCGGGAAGCGGCCCGACGCCAGTTGTTCCAGGGCGAGTTCGCAGGCGCGGTAGCTGTGGCCGCGGGCGCTCTTGAGGGCGATGGACTTCTCGGTGAGCTTCTTCAGCGGGAAGTCGGGGAACTTGGCCACCTCGCCCTGGACCACCATCGTGCCCTCGCGCCGCTTCAGCGCCTCGACGCCGAGCAGCACGGGCGCGGTGCCGGCCCCCGCGGTGCAGTCGAGCACCACGTCGACGCCCTTGCCGCCGGTGAGGTCCATGACGGCGGTGAGCGCGTCGGTCTCGGCGATGTCGATGACATGGTCGGCGCCGAGCTGGCGGGCCAGTTCGAGCCTGGGCAGGTCGCGGGTGGTGCCGGTGACGATGATCTGCGAGGCACCGGCCTGCTTGCACGCCACCACCTGGGACAGGCCCTGCTGGCCCGGGCCCTGGATGAGCACCGTGGAGGCGTAGCCGACACCGGCGGTGGTCAGGGCCCACTCGATGCCGTTGGAGAGCGGGGTGACCAGACCGGCCAGCTCGGCGGAGACACCGTCGGGCACCCGGTGGGTCACCGAGTTCCACGGCAGGTAGAGGTACTGGGAGAAGCCGCCCCAGAGGTGGTACGGGTTCTCGGCCGAGGTGTAGCCGTAGCGGCGGGCGTCGGGGTTGGTGCGCCAGTCGGTGGCCTCGCAGTGGCGGTACTCGCCCGCGTGGCACCAGGCGCAGCGGAAACAGCCCACGTAGTGCTCGACGAAGATGCGGTCGCCCTCGACAAGGCCCTTGCGCTCGCTGAACGTGCGGCCCGCCTTGGCGATCACGCCGACGTTCTCGTGTCCCATGATCACCGGGTCGGGGAACGGCGGCTTGCCGTACATCTTGGCGTCCGTACCGCAGATCCCGGCCACCTCGACCTTCAGCAGCGCCCCGTCGTCGGGGATGTCGGGCATCGGGAACTCTCGCAGTTCGGTGGTGCCGGGCGCCGTTCGCACCGCGGCGAGCACCTGCTCGGCCATGGCCTTCTCCTCACCCTCGGGGCTGTTCCGGCGGCACTTTACTCTATGGCCTTATGGACTGACCATGGTACCTTTCGGGAACCCGTGAGACGAGGGTGCGGAGGTCAGGACGTCCCTCCTTCCCGGGGGACAGGGCCTGGGACCCGCCCCTCCCGCCGTCTTCCAGTGGCCGGCCGCCGCGGGGACCGGCCGCGCCGAGCCGCGCACGCCGCGAGAGAGCCGAGCAGACACCATGGCCGAACCTCAGCTCAGGACCGTGACCCGCATCCAGGGCAACAACAGGGCGCTGAAGACCGGGGAGGTGAGCCCGCACGGCTTCCGCTTCGACTTCGAGGAGGTGCCGGTGCTGGTGCACGGCTTCCGCCGGATGGTGCGCGGCCTTGAGTTCGACATCAGCGAGATGGCCCTCACCACCTATCTGGTGGCGAAGGCGCACGGCGCCCGTTTCACCGCCGTCCCCGCCTTCCTGGTACGCGGCTTCCACCACGGCGCCGTGCTGCACGACCCCGCGTCCGACGTCCACAGCCCCAAGGACCTGGAGGGCCGCAAGGCCGGGGTGAACCGCGGCTACACCGTCACCACCGGTGTCTGGGCGCGCGCGGTCCTCAGCGAGGAGTACGGCGTCGATCTTGACCGGGTGACCTGGGTGCTCTCTGGGGACGAGCACGTGGAGGCGTACCGGCCGCCGGTCAACGTGGAGCCGATGTGGGGCAAGCGGTCGCTGGGCGAGCGCCTCGTCGACGGCGAACTCGCCGCCACCATCGGCGCGAAGGCGGAGGACCCCCGGGTGGCGCCGCTGATTCCGGACGCCGAGGAGGCCGGTTACCGGGCGCTGCGCGAGCGCGGCCACTACCCCATCAACCACCTGGTGGTCATCAAGGACGAACTGCTCGCCGAGCGGCCCGAGCTGGGCGCCGAGGTGTTCGACGTGTTCGCCCGCTCCAAGCGCGCCTACGTGGCGGAGCTGCGCGCGGACCGGATCGCGGAGCCCACCGCGGTGGACCGCATGCACCGGCGGGTCATGGAGATCACCGGCGATGACCCGCTGCCGTACGGGATCGAGCCCAACCGCGCCGTGCTCGAAGCGCTGGTCAGGCACGCCGTGGACCAGCACATCCTGGACCGCGCGCCCGCGCTCGACGAGCTGTTCGCCCCGAGCACCCTCGGCCTCACCGGCTGAACAGACGCCCCCCTCGCCCCCGTACAGGAGGACACATGCGTATCGCCATCGCGGGCGACCACAACGGGCTCGCGCTGAAGGCCCGTCTCGCCGGGTGGCTGACGGCCGCCGGGCACGGCGTCGACGACCGCGGCGCCTACCCCCACGACGCCTCGCAGGACGCCGAGCCCGACGTCGTCGACTACCCGCCGCTCTGCGCCGACGTGTGCGTGCAGGTGCTCAGGGGGCCCGCGGACCGGGGCATCGTGCTCGGCGGCAGCGGCCTCGGGGAGACCGTGGCCTGCAACAAGTTCACCGGCATCAGGGCCGGGCTCTGCCACGACGTGTGGAGCGCCGGGATCTCCCGCGGCAACAACGACTCCAATGTGCTGGTGCTGGCCGCCAAGGTGCTCGCGCCGGAACTGGCCGAGGAGATCGTGGCGACCTGGCTCGACACCCCGTTCAAGGGCGGCGTGCACCGGCGCAGGCTCGACCAGATCGCCGCCATCGAGCGCGGACGCGAGCCCCGCTAGCGCGGACGCGAGCCCTGCGGAAACGCCGCGCGGAGCGGCGCGGGGCCGGGCGCGGCAGGGCGCGCGGCAGTGGGGAAGGGCCCCGGCCGGGGAGTGGCCGGGGCCCTTCGGGGTGGGGGGAGGTACGGGGTCGGCTCCCCCCTGCGGGAGGCGCGGGGTCAGCTCTCCACGCCGCCGAGGAACTCCAGGACGCGCGCGGGGGCGCTGGAGTCCGTCTGCTCGGCCACCGGCACGTTCCACAGCTCCGCGAGCGGCAGGCACTCCTTGAGGTAGCGGGCCGCCGAGGGTGCGTGCGAGCTGTCCTGGCCCGGCACGATCAGCGCGGGCACGTCGAGGGTGAGCAGGTCCTCGGGCTCGGGGCCCGGCACGGTGTCCCGGTCGAAGAGGAGGCGCGCCATGCCGTCGGCCATCGTGAGATAGCGCTCCTGGTCCATGGCCGCGTACCGCTCGGCGAAGGCGTGGTCGGAGCGCAACAGCCGTACCCAGGGCCCGAGTCGGGGCTCCGCGGTGAAGCCGGCGTCGGTGGACCCGGCGAGCTTCACCACCTCGGCGAGCCCGTTCTCCTCCACGAACGCGAGGTGCCTGCGGAACCTGGAGTGCTGCTTCATGCGGTACTTGACGCCGCCCGCGGGGGAGTAGAGCACCATGCTCCGCACCCGCTCGGGGTGTTCGACGGCGAGCACGGCCGCGGTGGAGCAGCCCACGCAGCCGCCCATCAGATGGGCGCGCTCGATGCCGAGGCGGTCGAGGAGGCCGAGGCCCTGGCGGGCGTAGTCGCTCCAGGAGACCCGTTCGAGGCGGCCGCCCGAGCCGCCGGACTCCCGGCGGTCGAAGGTGACACAGGTGTAGTGCCTGGTGAGCTGGTCGAGCAGCCGGAGCCGCCGGTAGACGCCCACCTCGCGCCAGCCTTCGAGCGAGGAGTCGAAGCCGCCGGGCGAGAACATCAGCAGCGGGGGCCCCTCGCCCGCCACCTCGTAGCGGGTGGGGATGCCGTCGGCGTCCGCGATGGGCATGGCGGGTCGGTCCTCTCTTCGCTCTGCCGGTCTGCGCCCGGCCTCGATCCGTTCGGTGAAGACCCCCCGGTGGTATGGGGGTTCACTCCGCGGGCGGCACCGGGATGCCCCCGGCGATCTGCCGCGCCGCGCGCACGTCGTCCGCGTAGGCGGTGATGGCGTCGAGGGCGGTGCGCGCCACGTGGGCGTAGGTGTCCGGGGGGTTGTCGAGGGTGGCGGCCGAGTAGCCGATGGCGGCGCCCGCCATCCGCATACGGCCGTCGAGCCAGGGCCCGCCGCCGAAGCCGCCGAGCACCGGGACCGACACCGAGCGCGCCACCGCGGCGCCCACCACGGGGCCGGAGTTGGTGAAGTTCAGCAGTGCGGCCCCGGCCTCTTCGAGCCGCTTGGCCTCGGCGACGAGCGCGTCCAGCATCTCCACGGGGACCTGGTCGGCCGCCGAGGGCACCGCGTTGTACTCGACGCCGTAGCGCAGTGCGGTCTGCGGGGTGATGCCGAACTGCGCGAACACCGGGATGCCGGCGCGGGTCACGGCCTCGACCGCCTCCGGGAAGTCGGCGGCGCCGTCGAGCTTGACCATGTCGACCCCGGTCTCCTTGACGAACCGGATCGCCGCGCGCACCGCGGCGTCCGTGCCCTCCTGGAGCGGTCCGAACGGGAAGTCGACGCTGACCAGGGCGCGTTCCACACCGCGGCGCACCGCGCCCGCGACGGTCACCATCTCGTCCATGGTGATCTCGAAGGGGTTCGAGTGCCCCCACAGGTTGACCCCGACGGTGTCGCCCACCGAGACGAGGTCGACGCCCGCGCGGTCCACCACCCTGGCCATCTGGTAGTCCCAGGCCACCACCCCGACGATCTTGCGGCCCTCGTCCTTCATCCGCGCGAGCGAGCGGAGCGTGATCCTGTCGGTCATGGTGTCCTTCCTGGGACGGGCCCGGGGCGGGCCCCGGGATGGGCGGGGCGGGCGCCCCAGGACCCGCGGGTCACACCCGCAGGGCCGTGAGCAGTTCGAACGCGTCGCTCTCGTCGGCCGAGAGCAGCAGGACGCGGGCGTAGGGGCGCAGCGCCGCGACGGCGTCGTCGGCCTCGAAGCCGTCGCCGAGCACGACCCCCGCGGTGGTGATGCCGCCGCGGCCGCACAGCCGCCCGATGGCGGCGGCAGCGGCCCTGCCGCCGTCCTCGGTGGCGAGGACGACGACCACGTCGGTGCCGGAGAGCACCCGGTCGAGGGCTGCGGGGGTGCCATCCAGCTCGGTCAGCCGTACCTCGCCCGCCGCGTCGAGGCCCCGGTTCGCGAAGAAGCGGGCGTGCGCCCAGTGGGCGGCGGCGAGCCGTCTCGCGACGCCCTCGGCCCGCTCGTCGAGCGCGATCACCCGCGCCGACCTGGCGGGCCTGATCGGCACCTGGATGCGGTACCGGGACTCGCTCGCCGAGGTGGCGCGGGCACACGAGCTGAGCGGCGCCGGGTGCGAGGGCACGGCCGTGTGCAGATCCGTGTGCACATCAACAGGCATGCTGCCCCCGGTCAGACGGTGGACTGGCGGACGCCGGGCGTGACCTTGACCGCGTCCCGGCAGGAGTCGAGGAACGACTCGGCCTGCGGCAGCACCACGGCGGCGGAGCGCACCCTGTGGTGCGCCGGGTCGACCCCGGGCGGGGTGGTGCCCTCGTCGCGCAGCGCCAGCACGGCCTTGCGGAGCTTCTGCCTGGCCTTGATGATGCCGCTGTCCGCGGGCACCAGGCGCTCCTTGGTGCGGTCCACGACCGGGCCCATGGACTCCTGGAGCGACGCGTCCTGCATGGCGATGCCCGCCACGCCCGAGTACGTCTCGCCGCGGCGCTGGGCCTCGCGGTCCATCAGGTAGTCGTTGTCCATGTTGGCCATGGGGCGGTAGGTGCCGGGGATGTTCTTGCTGTGCACCCCGTGCCCGTCGATCATGGCCTGCCGCTCGGTGTCGGTGAGTGCGCGCACCGGGTGGTAGTCGAACGAGTACGCCCAGCAGTTCTCGTCGTCGATCGGCACCCAGAAGTGGCCGTGCATCGGGTGGTCGCCGCGCGGCGGCACCATGGTGAAGTTCGGCATGACCCAGGGCGTGATGCGCCAGTAGTACTTGCCGTCCTCGGCGTTGCGCCTGGCGCCCACGAACAGGCCGCCCTCGCTGTCCGCCACCTCGAAGAAGGGCTTCGTGTCGTTCAGGTTGTAGTCGTTGCCCTTGGACCCCTTGAACAGCGGGTCCGTCTTCAGGCCGCCGGAGTGCAGGAAGGTGACGTGGCTGGAGTCGATGCCGCCCTCGAACGCCTGGAGCCAGTTGCACTGCTGCCAGCGCTTGGAGATGTAGGTCTGCTCCGGGGGCACCAGCGAGAACTCCCACTCGGGCAGCGGCGGCTGGGTGGCCGCGTCGCCCATGTACGTCCACAGCACGTCGCCGATCTTCACCAGCGGGTACGAGGTGAGCTGCACGTTGTCGCAGAAGCTGCTGTTGTCCGCCTCGGAGGGGACCTCGATGCACTGCCCCGTGATGTCGTACTTCCAGCCGTGGTACGGACAGCGAAGCCCCGAGCCCTCGTTGCGGCCGAACCACAGCGAGGCGCCGCGGTGCGCGCAGAACTCGTCCACGAGGCCGTAGCGGCCCTCGCTGTCGCGGAAGGCGACCATGCGCTCGGAGAGCAGCTTCACCCGCACCGGGGGAGCGTCGTTCTCCGGCAGCTCCTCGGCGAGCAGGGCGGGTATCCAGTACTGCCGGAAGAGTTCTCCCATGGGCGTGCCGGGGCCGGTCTGCGTGAGCAGCTCGTTGATGTCTTTTCTGAGCACAGCCGTTTCCTTTCGGATACTGACCTGCCACCGGGGGTGGCACGGAATGTGCGTGGCCTCCGGCGTCGCGAGCCGATGAGGGGGGCGGGGTGTGGGGTGCGGCGGCGCCGTGGTCAGGGCTGCTCGGGAGGTATGTCCACGGTCAGGCCCGACAGTTCGTCGGTGACGGCGATCTGGCAGGAGAGGCGGCTGGTGTCCCTGCGTTCTGACACCCCCATGTCCAGCAGGTCCTCCTCCATGTCCCCGGGCTCGCCCACGAGTTCGGCGAACTCCTTGCGCACCCAGACATGGCAGGTGGCGCAGGAGGCGTTGCCGCCGCACTCCGCCACGATTCCCGGCACACCGTTTCTGACCGCGGCCGACATGACCGTGTCCCCCGGTGCGGCGTCGACGGTGTGTTCGGAACCGCCGCTGCCGACGTAGATCACCTTGGGCAAGGTCTTCCTCCCTCTCAAGGCGCGGGTTGCTACCGAAGCGACGGATGCGGCATGAGCCGGTCCCGCCCTTGGTCCGACCATTAGACCAGATCACTGTCGAGGGAACAAGCAGGTGGGACAACAGATGGGGCAACGTGCGGGGCAACGCCAGGCCCGGGGGCACACAATCGCCTCATGCGCACCCTGATCCTGCTCCGCCACGGCGAGAGCGAGTGGAACTCGAAGAACCTCTTCACCGGCTGGGTCGACGTGGGCCTGACCGCGCGCGGCGAGGAACAGGCCCGCGCCGCGGGCGTCCTGATCCGCGCCGCGGGCCTCGCGCCCGCCACCGCCCACACCTCCGTGCTGCGCCGCGCCTACCGCACCTGCCACCTGGCACTTCGCGCCGCGGGCACCCCGAAGGCGCCGGTGGCCCGCACCAGGCGGCTCAACGAGCGGCACTACGGGGCGCTTCAGGGGCGCGACAAGGCGGAGGTGCTGCACACGTACGGCGAGGAGCGCTTCCGCGCCTGGCGCCGCTCGTACGACGCCGCGCCGCCGCCGATCGAGCCGGGAGACCCCTGGGACGTGTGCCCCGCGGGCGACACCAGCGGCGAGCCCGTGCCGCGCACCGAGTCGCTCGCCGACGTCACCGCCCGGCTGCTGCCGTACTGGGAGGCCGAGATCGCGCCCGCGCTGCGCGAGGGCGCGGGCCCGGTGCTCGTGGTGGCGCACAGCAACTCGCTGCGGGCGCTCGCCGCGCACCTCGACGGCCTCGGCGGCGAGGAGTTGATGCGGCTGAACATCCCCACCGGCATCCCGCTCGCCTACGAACTCGACCCCGCGCTGCGTCCTGTGCGGCGCGGCGGTTCCTATCTCGACCCGGTGGCCGCCGAGGCCGGGGCCCGTGCGGTGGCCGAGGAGGGGCACCGCGGCAGGGCGCCGGAAACCCGCCCCTGACCTGGGGGAGCGGATGCGGCGGAGTCGTTGACACGTAAAAACGGGTGGACTTATGGTTCTACCAATCTCTACACAGGCCCGACAGACGGTTCCATCGGCCCGGTACCCGCCCCGGGGCAGCCCCCGCCCGTCACACGTCACCCGCCGGACCGGAACCCGCACAGTCTCCGTACTACCCGTCTCAGCGCCAGGGGCGGCCGGCCGAGGGGCCAGGCCGGACACCTCCGTGGCACGAAGCCGATCAGGAAAGGCCGTGGTATGGCCAAGGACGCGATCGTCGACGACAAGTTCGCGGCAAAGTTCGCCACCGAGAAGGACTCCCCTTATACGCGCTGGGTCGGCGCCGAGGGGCTCGACATCATCGCCGCGCACTACGTGCCCGACCTGCGCACCGTCGAGCTGAAGCCGTGGGAGCGGCGCGGCGGCCGTGGCGTGTTCATCAACCACGAGGCCACCCGCACCTCCAATGACTGCTACGTCTGCGAGATACCCGCGGGCGGCCAGCTCGCCCCGCAGCGCCAGCTCTACGAGGAGATGATCCTCGTCCTCGACGGGCAGGGCTCCACCAAGGTGTGGAACGACGCGGGCGCCGAGGTCACCTTCGAGTGGGGGCCCGGCTCGATCTTCGCGATCCCGCTGAACGCCAGCCACCAGCACTTCAACGGCTCGGGCCTGAAGACCGCGCGGTTCGTGTCCTCCACGAACATGCCGCCGATCATCAACCTCTACGACGACGTCGACTTCGTCTTCCACACCGAGCGCGACTTCCCCGAGCGCTTCAACGGCGAGCCCGACTACTTCTCCCCCAAGGGCGAGCAGAAGGGCCTCCTGCTCGACACCAACTTCGTCGCGGACGCCGTCAACCTCCCCCTCATCGAGGCCAAGGAGCGCGGCGCGGGCGGCGGCCACATCCGCTTCGCCATGGCGAAGGGGTCGATGAACAGCCACATCTCGCAGTTCCCCACCGCCACGTACAAGAAGGGCCACCGGCACGGACCCGGCGCCCACGTGATCATCCTCTCCGGCGAGGGCTACAGCCTGATGTGGCCGGAGGGCGAGGAGCCGCGGCGCTACGAGTGGGGCCCCGGCTCCCTCATCGTGCCCCCCAACATGTGGTTCCACCAGCACTTCAACACCGGCACCGAGCCCAGCCGCTACCTCGCCTTCAAGCACGAGGTGGTCTCCATGCGCAACGCCCAGGGCGTGCCCAAGGCGTGGATCAGCATGCGCATCGGCGGCGACCAGATCGACTACGCCGACGAGTCCTCGCTGGTCCGCGACACCTTCAAGGAAGCCCTCGCCAAGCACGGCATGGAGCCGAGGATGGACGAGGCGTACGCCGCCGAACTGCCCACCCTGCCGCCGAAGCCCGAGCTGGGCGGCTGACGCCGGACATCCGACGGTCTCCCTCCTGCGTGCGGCTCGCGCCCTCCCCCTGCGGGCCGCACGCGGTCTTTCACGGGCGCGGACTCGCGCGGGCCGAGCCGCCCCGCCGTCCCGAAGGAAGGCAGCACGTGGGGCACGCGCACACCGACGACCACGAGGACCACCACCACCCTCACCACCACACCCACCAGGGCGGCCAGGACGACGACGAGCCGCGCACCGTCCACTCCTCGTACATCCCGGGACACGACCACGACCACGACGACGAACCGATCGGGGCCCTGGAGGACAACCCCATCTGGCAGCAGGACAACGTCATGCTGCGCAGCGTCGGCATGGACATCGGCTCCTCGGGCACCCAGGTCGTCTTCTCCCGGCTCCATCTGCGGCGCATCGGCGAGGACCTCACCAGCCGCTACCTGGTGATCAACCGTGAGACCGACTACCGCTCGCCCGTCGCCCTCACCCCCTACGCCGACGCCGAGCGCATCGACGCGGCCGGGCTCGGCGCCCTCATCGACGCCGCCTACGGCGAGGCGGGCGTGGCACCCGGCGAGGTCGACACCGGGGTCGTCATCCTCACCGGCGAGGCGCTGCGCCGCCACAACGCCGAGGCGGTGGCCGGGGTGCTCGCGGAACGCGGCGGCGAGTTCGTCACCGCCACCGCGGGACACAACATGGAGGCCATGCTCGCCGCCTACGGCTCGGGCGCCGCACACGCCTCGTACGACCAGGGCCTGCGCATCCTCAACATCGACATCGGCGGCGGCACCACCAAGCTCGCCGTCCTGGAAGCGGGCCGGGTGGTGGCGACCGCCGCCGTGCACATCGGCGGCAGGCTCCAGGTCACCGACGCCGAGGACCGCATCGTACGGCTCGACCCCGCGGGCGCCGCGCATGCCGCACGCGCGGGACACCACTGGAAACTCGGCGACACCGCGCGCCCCGCCGAGATCGAGGAGGTGGCGGAGCGCATGGCCGACGCGCTGGTCGCCGCGCTCGCCGAGGACCCGCCGCGGGACGTCGCCGACCTCTACCTCACCCCGCGCCTCGGACCGCTCGGCCATATCGACGGTGTGATGTTCTCCGGCGGCGTCGCCGAGTACGTCTACGGGCGCGAGGAGACCTCCTTCGGCGACCTCGGCCGCCCCCTGGGCCGCGCCGTGCGCCGCCGTGTCGACTCGGGCGCGCTCGGCCACCCGCTGCTGCCGGCCGGCGAGTGCATCCGCGCCACCGCGCTCGGCGCCTCCGAGTACAGCGTGCAACTCAGCGGCAACACCGGCTTCATCTCCGACCCCGACGCGCTGCTGCCACGCCGCAACCTCCAGGTGGTGCGCCCCGAGCTGAAGCTCGGCGACACCGTCGACGCGGCCGAGGTCGCCGACGCCGTACGGCGCAGGCTCACCGCCCTCGACGCCGACCAGACCGGCGCGGAGACCGCCCTCGCGGTGCCCTGGAGCGGCCTGCCCACCTACGCGAGACTCCACCCCTTCGCCACCGGCCTGCGCGACGCGCTCGCGGAGCGGATCGCCGCGGGCCGCGGTGTGTACGTCATGCTCGACGGCGACGTCGCCATGACCCTGGGGCGCCTGCTGCGGGACGAACTCGGGGTGGAGGGGCCGCTGTTGGTGGTGGACGGCCTGAGCCTGCGGGACTTCGACTACATCGACATCGGAAAGGTACGGCATCCCTCCGGGACGGTCCCCGTCACCATCAAGTCGCTGATTTTTTAGGCTCGTTCGCCTCCGGGCCCACTGAGTCGGTGTCCCGCACCACCCGTGCTCACTCCGCTCCTTCGTCGCTGCGCTCCGCGCGGGCGGCACGGGACACCGACGGGGCCCTTCGGCTCACTCGCCCTGCGAGGCGCCATGCGAACAGCGTTGCTTCGGGATGGCCCTTCGACACAGGCAAGCACGAAACCCTCGGGCTTCCGGTGGCACAGGGAGGCGGCGACCCGGGTGAGCCAACAAAAAAAGGCCGCCCGCGCCCCCCGTCAATTCCGGGTGGAAATCGCTCCATACGCGCACTGGTAACAATAACGTAACGTCGACGTCGCATGGTTAGACCATAAGACCGAAGCTGGTGTTTCATGCAGAGACCGAAGCGACCCGCTCGGACTTCCCAACCGCACGAACAGCCCGACCGCCGTCCGGTCCCCTCCCTTGCTGCCAGCGCCAATCGCCCGCCGACGAGGGCCGCGACCGGCTTCGCCCAGGAGTGTGCGATGCGTCATGGTGTGCTTGCTGCCGGTCTCGTGGTCACCGGCCTGATCCTCACGGCCTGCGGAAACGCCCCCACCACCCAGGCAGGCGGCGGCTCGTCCGCCGCGTCCGACCCGTACGCCGACTACGCCTCGCTGACCGGCAAGGCACGTACCGACAAGCTGCTCGCGGACGCCAAGAAGGACGGCTCCGTCCTCGACCTCTACACGTCGAACACCGACATCCAGGACCTCGTGAGCGGCTTCAAGAAGGCGTACCCGCAGATCAAGGTGAACGCCTTCCGGGCCAACTCCGAGACCGTCCTCCAGCGCGTCACCCAGGAGAACCAGGCCAACAAGCCGCAGAACGACGTCGTCGACACCAACGACCTCGAACTGCGGGAGATGGACAAGGCACACCTGCTCAAGCCCTACGACGGCCCCTCCAAGGACGACCTCAGGGAGGAGGCCACCGGGCTCGGCGGCTGGACCGCGGAGCGGTTCAACGCCTTCGTGGTCGGCTGGAACACCTCCGTCGTCCACAAGGGGCAGGAGCCGAAGAACTTCACCGAGCTGGCCGACCCGAAGTGGAAGGGCAAGCTCTCCATGGAGGTCGGCGACTGGGACTGGTACGCCGCCATGCACACCTACCTCACCGAGAAGAAGGGCATGAGCGACTCCGCGGTGAACGACCTCTTCAAAAAGATCGTCGCGAATGCCAAGGTGACGAAGGGGCACACCGTCCAGGGCGAACTGCTCAGCGCCGGGCAGTTCGGTGTCGCCCTCTCCGTCTACAGCCACACCATCGACCAGGCGGCGAAGAAGGGCGCGCCCGTGGCCTGGCGGCCCGCGGTCGAGCCCGTCATCCTGCGGCCCAACGGGGTCGCGCTCATGACGAGGGCCCGGCACCCCGCGGCGGCCCTGCTCTGGGTCGACTGGGTGCTGGGCGACGGCCAGAAGGCGGTGACCGAGTCCGAGCGGATTCCCGCGGCCAAGCACGTGCCGGGTGAGAAGGACCCGATCCCCGCCGACGCCACCGTCTACAGCCTGCCGAAGACCGCCGAGACCGACGGCACCAAGTGGAGCGACGCCTACGACGCGTTGCTGCGCGGTGTGCCCACCGCGCACTGACCCCGACCACCACCGCACCTCATCTCCAGGAGCACACCCTCATGAGGACCCGTAACCTGACCATCTCGCTGTCCGGCCTGCTGGCCGCGGCGCTCCTCGCGGGGTGCGGCGGTGTGCCGGGCTCGCAGGCGAGCGGCAGCAGCAAGACGAACGCGGTCTACGACCAGATCAACGACCTGCCGAAGGACCAGCAGCGTGCCAAGGCCGAGGAACTGGCGAAGAAGGAGGGCGGGACGCTCTCCCTCTACACCTCGATGACCGCGGACATCGTCACACCGGTGGCCAAGGCGTTCGAGAAGAAGTACGGCATCAAGGTCAGCACGTTCCGCGGCAACTCCGAGACGGTCCTCCAGCGCACCCTCCAGGAGGAGCAGGCGGCCAAGCCGGGCGCGGACGCCGTCGAGACGAACTTCCTGGAGATGAGCGTCCTCGCGGGCAAGGGCAACCTCGCCGACTACCAGGGCCCCTCCCTCGACAAGGTGGAGGCGGCCGGCAAGTTCGACCACTGGACCGCGAGCCGCTTCAACATCTTCCAGCCCGCCTGGAACACCAACCTCATCAAGCCCGGTGACGAGCCCCACAGTTGGGAGGACCTGGCGCTGCCCAAGTACAAGGGCAAGATCACCCTGGAGCTGAGCGACAGCGACTGGTTCGAGAACGTCACCAAGTACTGGCTGGCGCACGGCAAGACCCAGGCCCAGGTCGACGACCTCTGGAAGAAGATCGCCAAGAACGGCCGGGTGGCCAAGGGACACACCACGATGATGCAGTTCCTCACCGCGGGCCAGACCCCGATGGAAGCGATGAACTACACCTACATCACCGAGCGGGCGGCCGAGCAGGGCGCCCCCGTGACCCACCTCCCGAAGAACGGCAAGTCCACCATCCCCGCCTTCGGCCGCCCCAACGGTGTCGGCATGATCAAGAACGCCAAGCACCCCGCCTCCGCCTGGCTCTTCTACGACTGGTTGCTCTCCGACGGCCAGAAGGTACTGGTCGACCTCGGCCTCAGCCCCTCCACCAAGGTCCCGGGCGACCACAGCCTCGACGGGCTGCAACTGGAGAAGTTCGACGTGAAGGGCCTGGCGCAGGACGACGGCGGCTGGGACAAGAAGTACGACGCGCTGCTGCGCGGCGTCGCCCAGGTCGGGAAGTGATCACGTGGCTCTCGCACCCATAACAACTACCGCGCCCGAGGGCGACGGCACCCCGAAGCTGCCGTCCGGCGGCCACGGGCCCGTGACCCCCGGCAGACTGGCGACCCTGGCCCGCAAGCTCTTCACCTTCCAGGGCCTGCTGGTCGGCGGCGCCGTCATCGTCGTCGGCTACCTCGCGCTCGTCCCGCTCGGCTACCTGATCCACGACACCTTCCTGAGCCAGGACGGCACCGGCATCTCCGTCGACGCCTTCTCCCGTGCCTACGGCGGCAACTCGCAGGCCGGCTCGATGATGATGAACTCGCTGGGCTTCGCGTTCGGCGCCGCCGCGCTCGCGCTGATCCTCGGCACCGCGCTCGCCTACATCCAGGTGCGCACCGACACCCCGTTCAAGGGCCTGTTCTTCGCCGCGTCCCTGGTGCCGCTGATCGTGCCCGGCATCCTCTACGCCACCTCGTGGATCTTCCTCGGCGACCCGCAGAGCGGCATCGTCAACCAGCTCATCTTCAAACCGCTCTTCGGCTCCACCCCCATCAACATCTACAGCGTCTGGGGCATGATCTGGGTGCAGGGACTGCACCTCGCGCCCGTCGCGTTCCTGCTGATGGTGGCCGCCTTCCGGGCCATGGACCCCTCCCTTGAGGAGTCCGCCGCGATGTCGGGCGCGGGCCGGATGACGGTGCTGCGCCGGGTCACCGTGCCGCTGCTGCGGCCCGCGATGATCTCCGCGGCGCTGCTGATGTTCGTGCAGTCCCTGGAGAGCTTCGAGGTGCCGGGCCTGCTCGGCCTCCAGAACGGCATCTATGTCTTCACCAGCCGTATCTACTTCGTTTTGCGCGCCTACCCCATCGACTACGGGGCCGCGGGCGCCCTCGCCATCGGCCTGCTCGCCATCGCCGCCGCGGGCGTGCTGCTCTCCGGATGGCTCCAGCGCTCCTCGCGCAACTACCAGACCGTCACCGGCAAGGCGTTCCGCCCCCGGCCGGTGGAGCTGGGCAGGGCCAGGCCCTGGGTGGGCGCGGGCGTCATCGTCTACTTCCTGGTCACCGTGGTGCTGCCGGTCGCGGTGCTGGTGTACGCGTCGCTGCTGAAGTACTACGCGGCGCCCTCCAAGAAGGCGTTCGACTCGATGTCCTTCGCCAACTACAGCGAGGTGCTGCACATGCCCCTCGCCTTCACCGCGCTGAAGAACTCGCTGATCCTGGGCGTCGGCGCGGCCACCATCGTGATGCTGCTGACCGCGGTGGTGTCCTGGGTGGTGCTGCGCACCAAGGCCCCCGGGCGCCGCTTCCTCGACATGCTCGCGTTCACGCCCATCGTGATCCCGGGCCTCGTCCTCGGCCTCGCGCTCGCCTTCGTCTACCTGCGCGTACCGCTGCCGATCTACGGCACCCTGCTGATCCTGCTGCTGTCCTACTGCACCCGCTACCTGCCGTACGGCATGCGCTACTCCTCCGCGGCCATGTCCCAGATGGCCCCGGAACTGGAGGAGTCCGCCGAGGTCTCCGGCGCCTCCTGGTTCCAGACCTTCCGCCGGGTCCTGCTGCCCCTGATGAGCAGCGGCATCCTGGCCGGCTGGGTCTACATCCTGGTCGTCTCCTTCCGCGAGCTGTCCAGCACCATCCTGCTGTACAGCCCCGGCAAGGAGGTGCTGTCGGTGCTCATCTGGGAGCAGTTCGAGAACGGCCAGTTCACGACGCTCGCGGCGCTCGGCGTCTGCATGGTCCTCATCCTCGTCGTGCTCGTGTCCATCGCCTACCGCTTCGGAGCCCGCTTCGGCCTCCAAGGCGACAACTCCAACTAGCCAGGCCCTGAAACAGCCGAAGCCAGCCAGCCCGAAGGGACACCAGGGATGCTCAACGTCGAATCCCTCTCCAAGAGTTACGAGTCGGCAGCGGGCTCGCGCAAGGCCGACAAGGCCCGCAAGGCCGCCGCGAACAACGGTGAGAAAGCCGCGGACATCGCCCAGAAACCCGCCGACAACACCCGTCACTTCGCCGTCGACGGCATCGACTTCGACGTCCAGGACGGCGAACTGTTCACCCTGCTCGGCCCGTCGGGCTGCGGCAAGACCACCACGCTGCGCTCGGTGGCCGGCCTCGAACGCCCCACCGCGGGCCGGGTCAGCCTCGGCGACCGGGTGCTGTTCGACGCCGACAAGGGTGTCAACCTGCGGGCCAACCGCCGCGGCTTCGGCATGGTCTTCCAGTCGTACGCGATCTGGCCGCACATGACGGTGTTCAAGAACGTCTCCTTCCCGCTCGACGTGATGCCGCGCGCCAAGCGGCCCGACCGGTCGGAGATAGAGGAGCGGGTGCACCGTGTCCTCGACGTCATCGAACTGGGCGGCTACGCGTCCCGGCCCGCCACCAAGCTCTCCGGCGGCCAGCAGCAGCGCCTCGCCCTGGCCAGGGCCCTGGTCACCCAGCCCGAGCTGATGCTGCTCGACGAGCCGCTGTCCAACCTCGACGCCAAGCTGCGCGAGTCCATGCGCTTCGAGCTGAAGCGCCTCCAGCGCGAGCTGAACCTCACCGCGATCTACGTCACCCACGACCAGTCGGAGGCGCTGGTCATGTCCAACCGGATCGCGGTGATGAACAAGGGCCGCATCGAGCAGATCGGCAAGCCCAGGGAGATCTACACCAGGCCCGCCACCCGGTTCGTCGCCGAGTTCATCGGCACCTCCAACTTCATCGAGGCCAGCGTGGTCTCGGTGGAGGGCGAGGAGGTCACCGTCGAGACCACCCAGGGGCGTCTCGTCGCCACCAACTGCCCCCGGGTGCCCACCGTCGGGGAGCAGGTGCTGCTGTCCATCCGCCCCGAGTGCGTCGACCTGTTCGAGGCGCCCCGCGGCGGCATCCCCAACGAGTGGTCGGGCAAGGTGCGCAACCGCGCCTTCCTCGGCGACTCCATCGACCACATCACCGGCGTCGGCGACCTGGAGATCCGCAGCCGCTCCAACCCCACCGTCTCCATCCCCCCGGGAACCGAGGTCCACCTCTCCGTGGCCCCCGACAAGGTCACTCTGGTCCCCGTCGACTGACGGGCGGCGCCCCCGCCGGCCCCGCCCACGCTCGGGGCCGGCCGGGAGGCCGGGAACCAGAGCGACCCATGACACCCGCAGGACCGGCCCGCACCGGTCCCGTGGGGCCCGAGGAAAGGGATGAGGCGTGCCCAAGGCCCTGCCCGACGTGCTGCGCAACCGCGACTTCGACCTCTACTGGGGCGGAGTGATCTTCTCCCAGATCGGAACGCGCGGAGCCGTAGCGGCCAACCTCTACCAGGTCTACCAACTCACCGGCTCCACCGCACAGGTGGGCCTCGTCGGCCTCGCCCAGGCCGTCGCCCTGCTGGTGCTCTCCCCGGCGGGCGGCATCTACGCGGACCGGCTCGACAGGCGGCGGCTGCTCCAGGCCACCCAGCTCGTCGCGCTCGTCGTCTCCGCCGGCCTCGCGGCGGTCACCCTCGCCGACGTCGCCACCGTGTGGACGGTGCTGGTGTCCTCGCTGCTCGCCACCGCCGCCGCCACCTTCGACCAGCCCGCCAGGCAGGCGCTCATCCCCGCGATGGTGCCCAGGAGCCAGCTCGTCGAGGCGTTCGCACTGCTCAACCCCTCGCGGGAACTCGCCGTCCTGGTGGGTCCCGCGTTCGCCGGTGTGCTCATCGCGCTCGGCGGCCCCGGCGCCGTCTACGTCTTCGACGCCGCCACCTACGCGGGGCTCGTCGTCGTCCTCGCGATGCTGCGGGTGCCGCCGCTCGCCGTCGACACCGAGCGCAGATCGCTGCTGGAGAGCCTGCGCGAGGGCGTCTCGTACGTCAGCCACCGGCCCGTCGTCTGGCAGCTCATGGGCCTCGACCTCGCCGCCACCGTCTTCGCCTCCTACCGTGTGCTGCTGCCCGCGTTCTCCGACGACATCCTGCACGTCGGCGCCACCGGTTACGGGCTGCTGTCCGCTGCGCCCTCCGCGGGCGCCCTCATCGGCTCGGCCTGGGTGTTCCGGCTCGTACGCACCGCGCGTTCCGGGCACATCGTGCTCTGGGGCACCTCCGCGTACGGCCTCGCGGTGATCGGGCTCGCCCAGTCCAGGATGTTCGTGCTCGCGGTGGTGATGGCCGTCGCGGTGGGCGCGGCCGACGCCGTCGCCACCACCGTGCGGCACGCCGCCGTACAGGTGGAGACGCCCGACACCCTGCGCGGCCGGGTCTCCGCGATCTACCAGATGTGCTCGCGCGGCGGCCCCGCGCTCGGCGACTCCCTCATGGGCACCGTCGCGGGCGCCATGGGGCCGATCGGCGCCCTCACCCTCGGCGGTGTGCTGCCCGCCGCGATCTCGGGCCTGAGCGCGTGGCGCAGCAGGACGATACGCGAGTACACCGTCGAGGGCACCGGCAAGAAGGCAGGCGCCGCCAAGGGCGCCGAGACCGCCGGGGCCGCGGACGGTGCCGCGACGCAGGGCGCCGCAAAGGACAGGCCCGCCACCACCGACCCCGGCACCCCCACGGCCGGGGAAGCCCCGCCCGCAAGCTCGACCGACCGACCCACAAGCACCCCGGAGGGCAGCCCCGTGCCGCCCTCCGCCGGATGACCGCAGGGAGACACCTTTGGCCACCCACACGACCACCGGAACCACCCACTACCACGTACAGAAACGCCGCCGCGCCCAGTTCATCGAGGAGTGGCGCTCCAACCACCGCACCGTCCGCACCCTTGAGGACGCGACGATGCACCCCACCGAGCGCGGCCACCGGATCGGTGTCTACGTGGGCGCCGACGGCGACCTGCCCACCCGCAGCATGGACGCGCTGGCCCACGAGTTCGACCCCGGCACCACGACCACCGTGCACCGGCACTCCTGGGACGCCATGGTGTTCGTGGTGGCGGGCAACGGCTGGACCGAGATCGACGGCAAGCGCATCGACTGGGGCCCCGGCGACTCCCTTCACCTGCCCGCGTGGTCCTGGCACCGCACCGGCAACGAGGGCACCACCACCGCCCGCTACCTCACCTTCTCCAGCGAACCCATGCTGGAGACGATGGGCATGGCGATGGTCGAGGACGCCGGGCACACCCCCGCCTCGGAACTCCCGCCCCGCCCGCCGTTCTCGCCGGGCCACGACGGTGCCGACCCCTACGCGACACGGCTGCGCCGCCTCGCCCGCGACCAGGAGGGGCGCCGCTCCGGCCGCCTCCACACGAGCTGGGACGAGCTGGAGCTGCGCAACACCCCGCGCGGCACCCGCACCACCTTCCTCCTCGACCGGGCCATCGGCTACCAGGCGTCCGGCATCACCATGGCCATGTTCGAGATCGGCCCGGGGCGCGCCCAGTCGATGCACCGCCACCCCGGCGAGGCGTGGCTGTACGTCGTCGAGGGCTCGGGCGAGAGCTATCTGGGCTCCGAGCCCGAGGGCGGTGAGCGCCACCCGTGGAAGAAGGGCGACATCATCGTCGTCGACCACTTCCTGTGGCACCAGCACATCAACACCGACCCGAACAACACCGCCAAGGTCGTCCGCATCCACATGTTCGACAGCCTGCTGGAGACCATGCGGGCGCTGTGCGACCCGCTGGTGCTCTTCGAGGAGCCGCCGGACCACGTCCGCGACGCCCAGGCCGGCGACCCGTCCACCATCGAGTGGCCGGAGCTGACCCGGCCGACGTGGCCGTGAGCCGGCCGACGGCGGCGGGGGGCCGCCGGTGAGCACCGCGCTGCCGCAGGGTGTGTCGGGCCTGCACGCCCTGCCGTCCGACCACCACGACGGCCCCTGGGACGCGGTCATCACCCCGCCGCGCCTGAAGGAACGGCTGCTCGCGACCGCGCTCCTCGTGCTGCGGCACGGGGCGCGGCTCGCGGGCTCCGCGGTGGCCCCGCACGGCCTGATCGTGCTCGCGGGGCCGCCGGGCACCGGGAAGACCACCCTCGCCCAGGGGCTAGCGCAGGCCGCGGCCCGCCAGCTCGCGCCGCACGGCGCGACCACCCTGGTCGAGGTCGATCCGCACGCCTTCCCCAGCGATCTGCTGGGGGAGAGCCAGCGTTCGGTCTCCAAGCTCTTCCACGAGACCCTGCCCGAGCTGGCCGCGAGGCGCCCGCACACCCTCGTGCTGCTCGACGAGGTGGAGGCGCTGGCGGTGCGCAGACAGGCCGCGTCGTTCGACACCAACCCCGTCGACGTGCACCGTGCCACCGACGCCGTGCTCAGCGGCCTCGACGCGCTGCGCGCCGAGCGCCCCGGCACCCTGCTGGTGGTCACCACCAACTTCGCCGAGGCCGTGGACGACGCCTTCCTCTCCCGCGCCGACCTGGTGGTCCGCACCACGCTGCCTGACGAGAGCGTCGTCCCCCGGATCGTGGCCGACTCGCTGCGTGAACTGGCCGCGCAGTGGCCCGAGTTGCGCCCGCTCGCGGCGGACGAGGCGCTGCACGCCCGGCTCGGCAAGCTCCTCGCGGGCCTGGACGGCAGGCGCATCCGCAAGACCGTGCACGGCGCGCTGGCGCTGCGCGTGGAGACCGCCAGGGACCCCGCGCTGCTGAGCGCGCGCGACCTGGTGGAGGCGGCCGAGGAGACGGCGGCCGAGGCGGACGCGGAGCGCTGAACGGGCGGCGCCCGTAGGGGTCCCGACGTACGGGTCCCGACGTACGGGCGCCGGTCGCGCCGCCCGCGCCGACCGGCGCCCGTACCGCGCCGACCGCGCGAAAAGGGCCGTGCCCCTCCGGGGGCACGGCCTCTCACCTTGCCGGTGTCTTCCTGCCGGTGCTACTTCTTCTCGTACTCCGGCGCGTCCTCCAGGTAGTGCACCGTGTCGTACCCCAGGTGCTTGAAGACACGGTTCTGGGCCGAGAGGACCCTGAGGGGGGTGCCGTCGGCCGCGAAGAGCTGGCAGATGTGGTTCTGCGGGACGTACAGGGTGTCGCCCTTGGCGATCTCGTGCCGGGTGGGCTCCTTGGCGACGCGCGCGTAGTACTTCTCCGCGATCTCCGCCTCGACCTCCCACTGGAGGGCGTAGCCGCCGCCGTCGAGGACGTAGAAGACCTCGTCGGCCATCTTCCAGTACTTGCCCGAGCGGCTGCCCGCAGGCACGTCCAGCTCGAAGGCGTCGATGGAGAAGATACGGGCGTCGGTGCGCTCGGGCGACGACATCACCCGCACCCGGCCGAGCGGGGTGTTCTCCCACTTGGTGTCCGCGGGGGAGATGACCTTCTTGCGGTCCTTGACGCCCGGCGTCCAGATGCGGGACCAGTCCTCGCGCTCGCCGAACGCCTCGGGCCGCTCGATCGGGCCGCTGCGGCCCTGCTGCCACAGGCCCATGAACATCCAGGTGCTCTTCGCCTTCACGACGAGCGCGGTGGCCGTCTCGCCGTTGGGGTTGAAGTGCCGGTGCACGGAGTCGGTGTGGACGAAGACGAGGTCGTCCTTGGACCAGTCGTAGCGCTGGTCGTCGTGGATCTCGTAGCCCTTGCCGCGCAGGATGTAGAACGCGGCCTCGTTCTGGTGGCCGTGGCCGTGGTTGCTCGACTCGGGGGGCAGTTCCACGAAGTGGACCTGGATGGTCTGGGTGAGGAAGTCCTCGTCACCGGGGCCGACGCGCCACCAGGTGCGGGACTTCTCGCTGTCTCCGGAGTGGGCCACCTTGGCGTCGTCGACGACCTTGGAGTCGTCGCGCACGCGCTCGGCCTCTAGCTGCATCCGGCGGAAATCTCCGAGACCGTAGGTCTCGGACGTAAGGCCGCGAACGAAGACGCGCCCCTTCTTAGCCATGGATAGCCTCCTGTGCAGGCGTTTTCTGACGTCGCTTCCGCATTGTTTGGATGGACTAACCATAATGCCTTCAGGGTCTCCGCGTAACCCCCTGACGTGGGGGTGGGTCGTGACCGCGGACCGGGTGCCGGAACGACGAAACGCCCCGCGGCGGTGTGTCCGCGGGGCGTCGGTCGGGCCGGTGGGTGGGGGCGCCTACGCGCCCGGGTCGCCGCCCTCCGCCCTGACGCGGGCGGCGGTGCGCTCCAGGTGGGCGCGCATGGTGGCGGTGGCCTTCGGCACGTCGCGGGCCGCGACGGCCGCCACGAACTCCCGGTGCTCGACGGAGCCGCGCTTGCCCATCCTGGGCTCCACCGAGTGCGCCGTGCGCAGGCTCATCAGCAGCGGGCCGTGGAAGGACTCCACCAGCATCCGCACCGCCGAGTTGTGGGTGGCGGCGGCGACCCTGATGTGGAAGTCGGCGGACATCTCCATGGTGTAGTCGCCGTGCTCCATCGCCTCGATGTGCTCGTCGCACATCGCGAGCAGCTCCTCGATGTCCTCGTCGGTGGCGCGCTCGACGATCAGCGGCACGATGCCCAGCTCGAACACCAGCCGCGCCTCGGTGACCTCGGCCGCGGTGAGCGGCGAGAGCGAGAGCAGGGTGGCAAGGCCCTCGCCGACCTGGCGGGAGTCGGGCGTGGTGACGAACGCGCCGCCGCGCGCGCCCACCCTGATCTCGACGAGCCCGCTCGCCTCCAGGATGCGCAGCGCCTCGCGCACGGTGACCCGGCTCACCCCGAAGTGCACACAGAGGTCGCGCTCGCTCGGCAGCCGGTCGCCCGGTTTCAGCCGCTCCTCCTTGAGCAGCAGCCGGATCTGCTCCACGATCACCTGGGAGACGCGGCTGGAGGAGACGGTCTTGAACAGCTCTTCTGGCGCCGCGTTGGGCATGGGGGCCGGCTTGCCCCCGGTCTTGGCGGCCTGAGGCTGGCTCCTGGGACGGGATGGCATGCGTACAGTCTCCCATGGGCGGCAGCTTGGTTGACCTGCAATCAAGCAATGGTTTAAGGTCATACCAAAGTACCAGCTAGGGGCCCGGGGTGAGGATGATCGCGACCACGTGTGCACGGAGTGTGACCCGGGTCACGGCCCCCGATGCCTGAGCTGCACACCGAGGCCCCCGCGGACGGCGGCGCCACATCCCCCGCACCGGGCACGGAGAGCGCGCTCCCGGCCGGCGAGGCACGCGAGGCGCTGCGCGACAGGGTGGCCCTGGCCTGTAGGGTCCTCGCCGTCACCGGACTCGTCGAGCACATCCTCGGCCATGTCAGCGCCCGTACGGGACCCGACACCCTGCTGATCCGCGGCCGCGGCCCCGCCGAGCGCGGGCTCGCCTTCACCGTCGCCTCCGACGTCCGCGAGACCGGCCTCGACGACGGCCGCGGCGCCGCCGACGACGGCTGGGCACCGCCCAACGAACTCCCCATCCACACCGAGGTGCTGCGCGCCCGCCCCGACGTCACCGCCGTGGTGCACGCGCACCCGCCCGCCGTGGTCGCCGCCTCCGCCGCCGACCTGCCCTGGGTGCCGCTCATCGGCTCCTACGACATCCCCGCCGCCCGCCTCGCCCACGACGGCATCCCGGTCTGGCCGCGCTCCGCCCTCGTACGCCGCCGCGACCTCGGCGAGGCCATGGCCGCCGCGCTGGGCGGGCGCCCCGCGGTGGTGCTGCGCGGCCACGGCCTGGTGACCGTCGGCACCGGGGAGCCCGCCCAGGCCGTCGCCACCGCAGTCACCACCGCGCTCGCCGTCGACTCCCTCGCCAGGGCCATGCTCGCGGTCGCCGCCACCGGCGCCCCGCTGCGCCCCGTACCCGACGAGGACCTTGCGGAACTGCCCGACCTGGGCGCCTCGTTCAACGTCGGCGCGATGTGGCGGCACCTCGCCGCCCGCGCCGAGCACGAGGGCCCCGCGGTGCCGCTGCGCCCCTGACCGGGCCGCCGCGCACCCGCCCCCGGAACGTCACGGAAGGCCCAGAACGTCACGGAAAGAAGGACACGCGTGCTCTTCCTCGACAACCGGGTGACCGCGGACGTGCTCACCATGCCCGACGTGGTGGCCGCGCTCGACGCCTCCTACCGCGACCTCGCCGGCGGCGACGGCGTCTGCCGCCCCCGTATCGACCTGCGGATACCGGTGGACGACGAGCGCGTCTACCAGTGGGGCACCATGGAGGGCGGCTCCGCGCGCACCGGGTACGCGGCGATCCGCATGAAGTCGGACATGCTCGTCGAGACCGGCGCGGGCGACACCCGCACCCAGGACAAGTACTGCGTGACGCCCGGACGTTACTGCGGCCTCGTGCTGCTGCTCGACATCCGCACCGGGGAGCCCCTCGCCATGCTCAACGACGGGCTGCTGCAACACCTCAGGGTCGGCGCGGACTCCGCCATCGGCGCCGACCACGGCGCCCGCGCCGACGCCCGGGTGCTGGGACTGCTCGGCTCGGGCGGGATGGCGCGCAGCCATGTGGAGGCGTTCCTCGCGGTGCGCCCGCTCGCACGCGTCCAGGTGTACAGCCCCACCAGGGCCAACAGGCAGAGACTGGCGGGGGAGTTGCGGGAGCGGCACGGTGTGGACGCGGTCGCCGTGGACGAGCCCGCCGCCGCCCACGCGGGCGCCGACATCGTCGCGGGGTGCACGGACTCGGTCGGCGAGGTGGTGTACGGCGACCACCTCGCCCCCGGCACCCATGTCACCTGCATCGGCGGCAGGCCCGACGCACGGGCCGTGGCGCGGGTGGACCGCTGGCTGCGGCTCGGCGACGCGAGCGTCCCGAGCGAGCTGCCGTCCTGGGCCACCCAGGACGAGTACGTGGTCTACCGGGCCCGCGAGGACGCGCCCGTGTGGCGGCGCCACAGGCACAAGCTGCGCGGGCACCGGCCGCCCGACGACGGCCGGGTGGTACGCCTCGCCGACGTGCTGTCGGGCACCGCGAGCGCCCGCGACGACGAGCGCCAGATCACCTTCTCCGAGCGCGGCAACATCCAGGGCGCCCAGTTCCACGCGGTGGCCGCGGTCGTCTACGAGCGGGCCAGGGACCGGGGCCTCGGACACGAGATCCCCCGGGACCTCCTGCTCCAGGACATCCGCGACTGACCCACCGGCGTCCGGCCACCCGCGACCGGCGTCCGCGGCGCCCCGTTCGGCGCGCCGCGGAACCGGCCGCAGGGGTCAGGCGTCGGGCCGCGCGGGGATCAGGCGTTGGGGTCGAACGGGATGCCGTCCGGCATCGAGTCGGCCAGCGCCGAGTTGAACCTGGCGTCGTTGATCTTGATGGTGGCGTCGCCGAAGTCGGCGTTCATGAGCGTGTCCCGCAGCCCGTCGGGGTAGCCCTCCCAGCCGACGAGCGGCGGGTAGAACCAGCCGCCGGTGGCGTTCTCCGGCGGGTCGTCGTTGTCGTTGGCGAAGCGGAAGTCGTGGGTGGAGACACCGTCCTTGTGGTACACGATCTTCGGATGGGTCCCGTCGAAGCGCAGGGACGAGGCGTCGGCGACCTGGTAGCCCGAGTGCTGGGACACCGACACGTACCGCACCTGGTCGCCGCTGGTCCACACCACGACGTGCTCCCAGTCGTGGCGGTGCCCGATGGCCGCCGGGCCCAGGGTGGCCTGGTCCTTCTCGAAGTAGCTCGCGTAGACGACGGCGCACCAGTCGTTGTTGCACTTCTCGCGCGAGTAGGTGTTGGCGGCGTCGAGCTGGGCCTGGTCGTGGCAGTGGCCGTTGACGTCGCCGCCCAGCGAGAGGCCGGGGTTGAGGGTGCCGTCGGGGCTGATGGCGGCGGTGGTGTAGCAGCCGTCGCCGTCGTAGTCGTAGGCGGGGGAGTAGGTCTGCTCCAGGCCGTCGGCGTTCTGCGGCAGGGGCTGGATGACGTCCGCGTGCGCGGCGGTCGGCAGCGCCACGACGAGCGCCGCGGCGCCGAGCACGCTCGCCGCCACCGAGAGGCGGGCCCTCCTGCGCCGCCGCGGTCCTGGTATGTCGTCGGGGGCGGCCTTCGCCGTCTTGAGGCTGAGCACAACGGCTCCTTCTGTGGGGGGATTCGGCCCGGGGCCCGCGTTGCTCCCCGAACCGCCTTCAGCGCGTCGCCGGCTGACGCGGCATCAAGTTAACCGCGGCGGTGCGGTGTCGCAAGCAAAGACCGGAGGACCGGGACATGGCCCCGAGTGACCCTCATGGCAACGCGCGCGCTGTCATCCGCGCCCTCCGCGCCACACCGCCCGCGCCGCACAGGACGCCTCACGGACCCGAGACCCGGCCCGCCCCCCCCGCGGGCGCTCAGGTCGCCTCCGGGCTCACTCGTTCCCGTTGACCCCGTTGACCCCGTTGACCCCCTCGGCGCCGCCGAGCCCGTCCAGACCGTCGAGGTCGTCGAGGTCGTCGAGGTCGTCGTCCATCAGGCCCAGGTCCGGCGGCACCAGGGTGGTCGACTCCACCAGGCCGCGCAGCAGGTTGTGCAGCAGGCTGTTGTCGGACGGCCGCCCCGCGCTCTTGTCGTGCATCAGCGGATACGGGAAGCCGCCGTGCAGCCTGCGCCGCACCGCCTCCACCCGGTACTCGATGCGCCGCTCGCCCCACTTCTCGCCGGGACGCAGATACGAGAGCTGCTCCGCCGCCCTGCTGTACGACAGCGGCCTCGGGTCCTGCTCGTACAGCAGATAGCGCTGGCCGAGCACCACGAGCAGCAGCCGCTCGTCCTCGTCGAGCGACCACTTGCGCGGCGGCACCGTGTCCGCGCTGCGCCGCGAGACGGGACCCGAGTCGTCGTGCCCGGTGACGTACAGCTCCACCAGGTGCTCACGGAAGCCGGAGCCGCGCACGAACAGCGGGGTGTAGCCGGACGCCAGCGGCACCGGCTCGGTGCTCTTGTGCATGAGCTGGCCCTCGGGCAGCCGCACCAACTGCTGCCCGGTGTTGCGCAGCCACCACTGCCGCCTGCGGTACGTCAGCTCCCCGTGCTGCCTGCTGACCATCAGATCGTGCTCGCCCACCCCGAGGTCGACGTCGGGCTGGTCGCCGCGGCCGAAGCGGATGGTGACGCCGGGCTGCGGGGGCACCTTGATGCCGCCGGTGACGGTGCGGGCGTGCAGGGTGCCAGGACGGGCGGGTGCGACCCCGCGGGCAAGGCTTGCTGGAATGTTCATCTTCGGCCTCCTCGCCGGGTCCCCATGGGGGCGCACCGTCTCGCACGACGTACGCCCCTTCTGGCGCAGTGTGCTTCCCGCGGTACGGGACCCCTCCCGCCCCCGCGTCGTTACAACAGAGTGGCCGTCGATCGGCGGTCCGTGTCAACTCCGAGACGCCGGGAGTGTCCTCATGCGTATACGCGGTCGTGCCCCCGCCGTCGCGGTGCTCGCGCTCGGCCTGCTGGCGCTCGCGGGCTGCGGCTCCGACGACGCGGACGACGGTTCCGCCGCGGGACACGGACCCACACCGGAGGCATCCACCACGCCCTCCGCCACGCCTGCCACGTCGGCGCCTGCCACCCCGGCACAGCCCCCGTCGCACACCCCGGGGAAGCGGAAGCAGGACGGCGCCGCCGACGGCACCAACTACTCCGCATGCTCCGACGGCATCTGCGAGATCGAGGTGTCGGAGCCGGTGAAGTTCGACGTCGACGAGAAGTTCGGGATCACCGAGCTGACCATCACCCCGGACAGCGGGGACGACTCGGTGTCCGTGCAGGGCAGGGGGCGCGGCATCCTCCTCCAGAACACCCTCGGCCGGGGCGGCACCGGCAACCTCAACAGCCTCCGCTTCACGGTCGAGTCGCTGCACGACGGCACGGCGGTGCTGTCCTTCTCGCCCAAGGGGTAGCACCCCGCCCCTGAGTGAACCCTCCGGAGCAGGCTCGGGGGGCCGGGGCCCACAGGGGTGCGGGCCCCGACCCCCGGACGCCGTGGTTTTGGGCCCCGTCCGGCGGCGGGGCCCAAAACCACGGCCCACCAGGCCGCCCGCGCGGGGCGCCCGCCTCAGCCGCCGTCGGCCGACCTCACCGCCGCCCTCGCGAGGCCCGTCGCGGTGTGCCGCAGCGCGTCGCCCGAACTCCCGCCGCCCACCGTCACGTTCACCGTCTCCACGACGGAGTCACCGCCCTGGTCGCGGTACGAGCGGTGCACCACCCGCACCACACAGGTGCCGTCGCCCTCCTCGTCGGGCTCCACGGCCGCCTGGTGGCCCGCGACCCGGGTCAGCGGCCCGTCGTCGGCCGACAGCGGCTGCCCGCGGTCGAAACGCAGGTCCACCCACATGTCGTTGGTGGTGCTCTCCCACTCGCAGTCCCAGTGGCCGAAACCGATCTCCGGGTGCCGCGCGTCGATCCCCGGAACCGCCTCCAGGTCCTTCGCGGTCAGCAGCGTGCACGCGTCCTGGCGCACGAGCGACGCGGCCGGCGGCTCGGGGGAGCGGCGCCGCAGCGTGCCCCCGGCGAGCACCTTGGCCGCACTGTCCACAGCGGTGGCCGTCATCCGGCACAGCGGCGCGGGCGCGCCCCCCGCGCCCCCTTTATCGTCCTGCTTGGCGAGCACCGTGATCCCGGTGCCCCGGTCGCCGCCCGGCAGCAGGGTGCGCCCGCACTCCCCGCTCTCCGGCGGCAGGTCCACCTGCGTCACCCCGGCGATCAGCGGTCGCGGCTTCCCCGCCGACTCCCCGGTGGCCTCGAAGACCACTTCCACGTCGACCGGATCGCCCTTGCCGGTGTCCACGATCACGTCACACCGGTCGAAGTTGCCGTACGCGGGATCGAGCGCCGCGTCGCCGTAACCGCCGAGCGCGCGCGGGTCCACCAGCGCACAGGGGTCCGCGGTGCGGTGGTCGCCGATGAGGGACACCGCGGCCCCGCCCGCCGCGGGCCGCCGGGGCGGCGCGCCGCCGCCGTCCCCGTCGAGCGCCAGCGTCGCGGCGACCGCGGCGGCGGCCACCACCGCGGCCGCCCCCACCGCCAGCACCGGCCGCGACCGCGCCGCCGCCCACGCCCCCACCCGGCGCCCCGGCACCGCTGCCGAGTCTGTGCCGTCCCTGCCGCCGTCACCCTCAAGCGGCGGCGGCAGCGGCTCCTGCGGCCCCGCGACCTCGTCGAGCCGCCGCCGGGCCGCCGCGGCGTCCGGCCTGCGGGCCGGATCGCGCGCCAGCAGCTCGGGCAGGATGCCGGCCAGCGCCCCGGTGTCCTGGCTGAGGTCGACGAGACCGCGCGCGGCGCGCCGCTCCGCGAGGAACGGGTCGTCCTCGCCGCCGCCGGGGCGCGGCGGGCGCCCGGTGACCAGGGCGTGCAGCATCGCGCCGAGCGAGAACACGTCGGAGGCCGGCTCCGGGCGGCCGAGCACCGCCTCGGGCGCGGCGAAGTCGGGGGTGTAACTGACCGCGCCCTGGGGGGTGATGGTCTCCTTGCCGCCGACCCGGTAGGCCGCGCCGAAGTCCCCGAGCTTGGCGAGCCCCGCGTCGGTCACCACGACATTGCCCGGCTTCACGTCACCGTGCACCAGGCCGTCCGCGTGCAGCGCCGCGAGCGCGTCCGCGATCTGCGCCCCGACGCGCGCCGCGCGCTCCGGCGCGAGCGGCGCCCTGCCGTCCAGACTGCCGCCCGCCACATACTCCATGACCAGCCAGGACGTCGCCCGTCGGCCACGGCCCGCCTGCACCGCGTCGTGCAGCGTCACCACATGCGGATGGCTGAACCTGGCCAGCGCCCTCGCCTCCGCGCGCACCCGGTCGAAGCCCTCGTTGCTCTCCCGCCCCGCGAGCACCCGCTTGAGCACCACCTGGCGCCCCAGATGCCCGTCCCGCGCCAGCCACACCTCGCCCGAGCCGCCCTTCAGCGGCCCGCGCACCAGCCGGTAGCGCCCCCCGACTGTCGTGCCCAGGTGCACCGTGTCTCCCCTCGCCCGCGGTCCGGGGCACATGGCCGCCCGGCAGCGCGGCACACGGCTTTCCGGTACGTGGAACCGAACCTAGCGGGGAGCGTGAGACCACGGGGGGTTCCTTCACCGAATGTTCGCGGAGCGGTGCTCCCGGGGGAAGGTACGGCGAGCGCTCTCCCGGGCACCTGGGGAAGCCGGGCGAGCGCTCTCCCCGGCACCTGGGGAAGCCGGGCGAGCGCTCTCCGGGGTGCCTGGGGAAAACTCCGGCGAGCGCTCTCCCGGGTGGCTGTGGAAAGCTTGGCGAACGCTCTCCCGTACGCCTGTGGAGAACCACTCGGGCGATCCCGGGGCGGCGCCCCGGAGCACTCTTGACTTCGAGTGCACTCCACTTCGTAGCGTCACCCACATGACCACAGCACAGCAGAAGATCGGCTCGGGTTTCGGAGCCGAGACCACCGCGCGCGAGGTGCTGGAGGGTATCGACCTCACCGGCAGGCTCGCCCTCGTCACCGGCGGCTACTCCGGCATCGGGGTGGAGACCACCCGGGCCCTCACCGAGGCAGGCGCGACGGTGCTGGTCCCGGCCCGCCGCCCCGACACCGCCCGCGAGGCCCTGGCCGAGATCGCCAACACCGAGGTCGACGCCCTCGACCTGGCCGACCTCGACAGCGTGCGCGGCTTCGCGGAACGCTTCCTCGCCTCCGGGCGCACCCTCGACATCGTCATCAACAGCGCCGCCGTCATGGCCTGCCCCGAGACCCGCGTGGGCCCCGGCTGGGAGGCCCAGTTCGCCACCAACCACCTCGGCCACTACGCCCTGGTCAACCGGCTGTGGCCGAGCCTGGCCCCCGGCGCCAGGGTGGTCGCGGTCTCCTCCTCGGGGCACCGCCGCTCCGACATCCGCTGGGACGACCCGCAGTTCGAGCACGGCTACGACAAGTGGGAGGCGTACGGCCAGGCGAAGACCGCCAACTCCCTCTTCGCGGTGCAGTTCGACAGCTATGCGAGGCACCGCGGCGTACGCGCCTTCGCGCTGAACCCCGGCGGCATCCTGACCCCGCTCCAGCGCCATCTGCCGCGCGCGGAGATGGTCGCCCTCGGCTGGGTCGACGAGGCGGGCAACGCCCGTGAGGGCATCGCCTTCAAGACCCCGGAGCAGGGCGCCGCCACCCAGGTGTGGGCCGCCACCTCGCCCACCCTCGACGGCAGGGGCGGCCTCTACCTGGAGGACTGCGACGTCGCCGAGGAGGTCGACCCGACGTCGACCGCCCCGTCGACGGGCGTGCGCCCCTACGCCGTCGACCCCGACTCCGCCGCCCGGCTGTGGACCCTCTCCGCGGAGCTGACCGGCGTCAACGCCTTCGGCTGAAACGCCACTTGGAGGGACCGGGCGCTGCCCGGCGCGTCGGCGGCGGCGCCCGGTGTGCCGCCGGAGCCCCGGCGGGCGAGTGCCCGCCGGGGCTCCGGTGTGTGCGGCTCGGGGCGCGCGGCTCAGTTCCAGCCGCTCAACCCGGCCCCGTACGGATACAGCGGATCGCCGTAGTCGGTCGGCACCGGCTCGCCCGCGTCGATGTGCGCGCGGATCTCCTCGCGCTCCGTGTCGGTGGCACCGAGGTCGTACGGGAGGTCCCAGCTCTCGTTGGCGTCCTCCCGGGTGTCACCGCCGCCCGGCTTGAGGACCTGGTCGAGGCTGCGTGGCAGTTGCCACGGCAGTCTGCCCGAGGGCGTGTAGTCGCCGAAGAGCAGGCTCGCCGTCGCGGGGCCCACCTCCTCGCCGCCGCGGTAGGTCACCACGACCGCGTCCGCCAGGTCGTTCCAGTCGCTCATCACGATCGGTCTCGGCAGCGTGAGGACCACCACCACCGGGATGCCCCGGTCCTTGAACTTCTTGATCAGGTCCACCTGGTCGGCCGGCAGATAGGGCTCCGTGTCCGGCCAGTTGGTGGCGTGCGTGTAGGACGGCTCGCCCACGTTCACCACCGCGAGCTTCGGATCGGGCGCGTCGTCCTGGTAGACGTCGACACCGTCCTGCGCCGCCCTCGCCTTGACCGCTTCCAGCATCGTGAGCGAGCCGTAGTCCGGGTGGAAGTAGCTCGACCAGATGCAGCACGCGGCGCCGTCCGTGGCCCGGTCGCCCGCGACCACGATGCTGTCGCCCTCGTTCAGCTTCACCGGCAGCGCCCCGTCGTTCTTCAGGAGCGTGTCGGACTCCCGCGCCGCCTGGTTGGCGAGCTGCGCGTACGCGGGCTGGTGGAAGCGGTAGGGGCCGTTCACCGGGTCGCCGTACGGGTGCTCGAAGACGCCCAGTTCGAACTTGAGCGTCAGCACCCGCTTCACGGCCTCGTCGATCCTGGCCTGCGGCACCTGCGCCTGGAAGTCCGTCATGGAGAAGTCGGCCGCGCCGGGGTCGGCGCCGCCCATCACGTCGGAGCCCGCGTTGGCCGCGTTGATCCACGCCGACGACGGCAGCCAGTCCGTGGTGATCAGACCGGTGTAACCCAGCTCCGTGCGCAGGTAGTCGAGGATCTTCGCGCTGTCGCCCGCGCCCGGCCCTCCCGGGTCGAGGTAGTCGCTGCCCGCGTACCCCGGCATGATGTTGACCGCCCCGGCCTCCATCGCCGCCCGGAACGGGATCATGTGGTACTTGATCGTCACCTCGTCGTAGACGATCCCGGCCTCGCCGCCCGCGCCCTCGCCCGGCCAGTGCTTGACCGTCGCGAGCACCGAGTGCGGGTTCAGCTCGGGACCGCCCTGGAGCCCCGCGACCAGCGCCCGCAACTGCGCCGCCGCGACGTCCGCGTTCTCGCCGCCGCCCTCCTGGATACGGGGGTAGAGCACCTTGGTGCCGACCTCGGCGAGCGGCGACAGCGTGCCGCGCGCCCCCACCTCCAGCTCCTCCTTGCGCTGCATGTCGCCGAGCTTGTAGTCGAGCGGGTAGTCCCTGCCCGCCGACAGGGTGCTCTGGAGCGGATACGTGGTCTGGTAGCCCGCGGTGGTGTCACCCGCCGACACCGGCGGGATGCCGAGCCTGGTGGCCGCCGTGGAGAGCAGCACGTCGTGCAGGTCGGCCGGCCCCGCGGGCCCGAAGTGCCAGCCCGACATCGGGTACGACTGGACGTTGTAGAACATCTGGTACGCCTTCTCCTCGGGCGTCATCCTGCCCAGGAGGTCGTCGACCCGCTGCGCCACCGGCAGCTTCCAGTCCTCGTACGGCTCGACGGTCCCGTTCTTGTTCAGGTCCCGCGCCCCGTCCACGACGGCGACACCGTCGTCGACCTGCTCGACGTCCGGCAGATAGACGCCGAACGAGCGGATGTCCGAGGTGGTTTTCGCCCCCGAGCCGTCCACCGCGACCACGTACCACTTGTACGTCCAGCGGTCGGTGATGTCCCAACTCGGCGTGTACGAGGCCCCGTCGGGCTCGGCGACCTTGGTGTACAGGTCGAGCAGGCTGCCGGAGGCGGAGAAGTCGTAGTCGTCGCGGCTGACGTTCAGCCAGACCTCGTAGTGGTCGGCGCCCGGCACCTGCTCCCAGGAGAGCGCGGGCCTGCGGGTGTCGGTCACCAGGGCCTTGTCGGCGGGCGCCGTGAGCCCGAACTGCCCCGTTTCCCCCGGGGCCTTGGCCGGGTCGGAGAGCAGCGGCGGGGTGCTCCGGGAGTCGTCCACGGTGCCGTACACCTGGAACTCCCACAGCGAGTAGCCGTAGCCGGTGGCGCGCGCGGTGCCGGTCAGCCGCACATAGCGCCCGGTGCCCGACACGTCCAGTTCCTCGACGCCGCCCTTGCCCGCGTCGGTGGTGTGGAGGGGTCTCCACTCCTTGCCGTCGTCGGAGACGTCGACGTGGTAGCCGGTGGCGTAGGCGGACTCCCAGTTGAGGACGAGGCCGTCGATGTCGGCGTCGCCGCCGAGGTCGACCTGTAGCCACTGGTCGTCGGACGCCTCGCTCGACCAGCGGGTGGTGGTGCGGCCGTCGAGGGCGGCGGCCGGGGCGTTGCCCCCCTCCCAGGAGGAGGCGCTGACCTGCTTGTAGGCGGAGATGACCGAGCCGGGGAAGGCGGCCTGCTGGCCGCCGTGCGAGGCGGCGGGGGCCGCCGGCGCGGCCCCGGTCCCGGCGGCGGCCGTACCGCCGAGGGTGAGTGCCATCGCTGCCGCCACCGCGAGCACGGGTCTCGCCCGCGCGGCGGCTCGCAGGGCGGTGGACAGGAGGGACATGCGAAGCTCCATCGGAAGGGCGCCCGGCACCACCGCCCGCCGCCGACGACGCACGTCGGACCGCCGGAACGGCACACCGGAACGCGACGGACGCTCCGGTCGACATGACACGCCGGATGACACGGCGCCGGAGATTCGGGAGAGCGCTCTCCCGGAGTTTCTTGCACCGTGGGGAGGCTGTCAATGGGGCCGGTCCGCGGGCGGGTTGGGCCGCTCGACCCCGCGCTGGTCGTCGCCGGTCCGCTCCTCGTCCGCCCGGTCGTCCACGGGCCGCTCGGCCCGGGCCCGCTCACCGGCACCCGCCGCCGCGCGGCCGACCGGGGCGAGTCCGGCGAGAAGCAGCAGGGCGCCCGCGGCGAGGAGGTCGGGGTCGCCCGCGGGCAGCAGCAGGGCGGCCAGTACCAGCGGCGGGCTCCAGTCGGGGAGCCGACGGGCGCCCGCCGATATCAGCAGCAGCACGAGCAGCCCCACGGGCAGAGGTACGGCGCCCAGGACCCCGACGGCACCCGGCGGCCGCAGCCCCGTGGCGAGGCCGCCGAGCACGTCCCACAGCAGGCACAGCGCACCGAGCACCCCCGCCGCGGCGCCCGCGTCGGCCCCGAACCCCCGCCGCCCTGCCCCCAGGCCCTTACGCAGCCCCACCACCAGGGCGCCGAGCAGCGCCAGGGCGAGGAGCGCCGAGGCCCGCCCGAGGCCGGACCCGACGCCGCGGGCCCAGCCGAACCGGTCGACGAGCCGCAGCACGCCCGTCAGCAGCAGCAGCGCGGGGGCGCCCACGGCGGGGAGCCGCAGCGCCCGAGGGAAGGAGGCCATGCCGCCACGGTCGCACGCAAGCCCCCCGAAACGGCCCGAACGGGACCCCCATCGGACCCGGGAATCGTCCCCTAGGTGTTGTCGGCCGGGAGGTTACTGACGCAGGGCGAGGCGGTGGGGCGCTGTTGGTGCGACACCCCGCGGCAGGTTCCGTCATCGAGGTCGGTGCGGGTGTCGCGACCCGTTCCGCCCGGACGCCGCCCGGCCTGTTCGGCGGTGGTGTGGATCACGATCTCGGCCTGGTGGGCCGGTGTCGTCCGGGGTGTTCGTGCGGGCAGCCCCTGGATGAGCCTGGCGAGCGACTCGTGCCGCGGCGTCGGCGTCGGTTCTCCAGGGGTGGCTCGCGGCGAGTCGGCGTTTGCAGCAGCGAGAGCGGCGACAGCGGGCGTTGCGAAGCAGCCGGCATGCTCAGCCCGGATGTATGGGACGGAATCCGGCCTATACGCGGCCTAGGCTCCTGCTGTCCCTCCGCACGAGCCGAAGCCAGGAGGAGTCTTCCCATGAGCAATCCAGTTGGATACACCACGGTGGCACCGTGGATCATCACCGATGACACGCGTGCGCTCTTCGAGTTCATCGGCAGAGCGTTCGGGGGGGTCGCACCCGCACTTGTGCCGCTGGAGGACGGCAGCATCGGCCACGCGGAGATCCGCGTAGGCGACACCGTTCTGCTCGCCTTCGACCGGAGGAAGGACTGGCCGCGAACCCCCTCGCTGCTGCGGGTGTTCGTCGCCGACGCCGACGCGACGACGGAGGCAGCGGTCGTGGCGGGCGCTGTCGTCGTCACCCCGCCCCTGACACAGGCGTCCGGTCAGCGGGGAAGCAGGGTTCGCGACCCCTTCGGCAACATCTGGTGGATCACCGCCACAGTGGAGGACGTCGCACCCGACGAGGTGTTCCGGCGGCTCTCGGACCCCGGGTACGCGGAAGCGATGCAAGAGGCCCAGAAAAGCCTCGATCGCGAACTCGGCGGCCCCGGGCACGTCAGCCCGATCGCGCTCTGACTCGGCGGCCCCCTACCGTGCCCGACGATGTGTATCGCGGCCGCTCGACCGGTGATCGCCGGTCGAGACGATCGACACAACGTCTCGGCCATCTACGCCTATTGGGCGCAGCCGCGGCACTGGGCGCCGCCCGGATCACCCCGGGGCATCTTCATCGCCCTCGGAGCACCGCCCGACACCCCCGGGCGCGAGGCGCCGGACCCGTATCGCATTTCCGGGCCCGGCGCCCCGCGCACCCGGACTCAGGCGCCGCCCCCCGCCCCCAGCGCCGGGATCACCTGCTCGGTGTTCCGTACGTGGCACATCCGTGGGAACACCTTCTCCATGAAGAACTGGCGCTGTTCCGGGAAGCCGTGGCAGCAGTCGGAGACGACCGTGACCTGGAAGTCCAGGTCGCGCGCGGCGTACGCGGTGGAGGCCACGCCGACGTGGGTGGAGCCGCCGACCAGCAGGATGTGGTCAATGCCCCTGCTGCGCAGGGAGAGTTCGAGGTGGGTGCCGTGGAGAGCGCTCCAGCGGTGCTTGGGGACGTCGTAGTCGCCCTCCTGGGGAGCGATCTCCTTCAGCACCTGGAGCCCGGGGCTGCCCGCGGCGTGCGGGGGCGTGGTGCGCAGCGGGTTGTCAGGGCCCCAGGGGCGGAAGTGGCTGTCGGTGTCGGCGATGCTGAGGGCGAAGTCGGCGCCGTCGGCGCGGTGGTCGGCGCGGGCGTAGCAGACCGGTACGCCCGCCGTGCGGCAGGCCGCGATGAGGCGCTCGGTCGGGGCGAGGGAACCGGCGGCCTCGATGGGCTCCCGGTACGCCTCCAGCATGTCGAAGATGACGAGCCCGGTGCGGGCGGGGTCGTAGGTGTCGCTGGCTTCCACGGGGTGTGCCACGGGATGTGCTCTCCTCGGGTGGGTGTGTGCTGCCACGCGCGTGGGTGTGCGTGGGTGTGTCTGGTGCGTACGTGGATGGGGGTATCGGGGTTACTCCTGGCGGCGGTTGGCGGCGAAGTCGTAGGTGTCCGAGAAGGTGGAGCGGTAGCTCCAGGAGACCTGGCGGGCGGGGCCCCGGCCCTCGAAGCGCGCGTGCAGCCAGTCCACGATGGCGGCGAAGGTCTCGTTCGCCTCGCGCTCCCGGAAGCGGCCCGGCATGGTGTCGTTGAGCCAGCCGTGCGGCAGGTCGGGGTAGAGCACGAACTCGTAGCTGCGGCGGGCGTCTTCGAGCATGTCGCGCACCCGGCGCACATGGTCGACGGACATGGTGTGGTCCTTCTCGCCCCACAGCCCGAGCACCGGCGAGCGCCCCGCGGCCACCAGCTTCTGGTACGGGGTGCTCCGCAGTTCCCCGACCTCGTACTCGCGGGGCTGTGCGCCGCCGTACAGCATCACGACGGCCGTCAGGTCGTCACGCTCCGCGTCGGCGAGGATGCCGTAACTGCCGCTGCGGCAGATGCCGATGACCGCGACGGGCGAGTCGGGGCCGCAGCCTTCGAGACCCCTGGCGTGTCCGATCGCCGCGTCGAGGTGGCGCAGCACGGCGGCGTCCGGGACCTCGGGCAGCCGCTCCTCCTCGCCGGTCAGCGGCATGTCGGTGTAGAAGTCCGGTGCCACCACGAGGAATCCGGCGGCGGCGAACCTGTCCGCGAGTTCCACGGTGTGCCGTACCACCCCGTACCGCTCGTGGCAGACGATGACGATCGGGGTGTCGCCGTCGGGCGAGGTCCGCGGCGGGTGGCTGACGTGGCCGGCCGTCACCGGGCCGAGCGAGGGCAGTTCCCCGGGGTCGATACGGTCGTTGGGGCCCCGGTGTTCGGCCGCGACCATCGGCGGCACCCCGGGGGTCTCGACACACATGGCGCACTCCTTGCTGTAGGCGCGTGGAACGGCGCGACGGGCGCGTCGCAGCCGCTGGCTTCCGGCTGCCGTCGTGCCCCGCCAAGTCCCCTCGTCTGCGGGCCGGTTGGCGGCCGGTGGCCGCGGCGGGTGCGGCGTGACAGGGGTGTTGGGGCGAGGCGGACGCGGCGCGGGCGGCGGACCGCGCGGGCGGGGCTCGGGATGCTCCCGGCGGCGGCCCGGGGGTGTGCCCCGGCGTGGACGCCGGGGTGTCACTTGGCGGTGCCGCCCGACCTGATGAGCGCGTCGTAGTCCTTGGCGGCCTCCTCGCGCTCCTTCACATACGTCGGCACATCCTGGGCGATCACCTGCGCCTTGGCGAGCGGGTCGTCGGGCTGGGGGACCGGCGGGAGGCCCTGGAGCTTCTCGTCCTGCGCGAACCCGTCCTTGCCGAGCTGGAAGTCGAGGTAGAGGGTGGCGGTGGCGGGCCTGGGGGTTCCGCTCATCAGGCCGATCGCGTCGTAGCGCACCACGACCGGGCTGACCAGGTGGTTCTCTTCGGCGCCGTAGGAGACGGGGGCGCCCTTCACCTTGAGGCGCTCCACGGTCTGGGTGTAGGCGGACAGCGCGACCTGGAACTGCCCCGCGGCCATCAGGTCGCCCTGCACGGTGTGGCCCTTGACGGTCTTCTCGTTGTGCGCGATGCGCTGGAACATCGTGGTGACGTCGGCCTTGGACATCCCCTTGGACAGGTAGTAGTCCCGCAGAGTGGCGTACCAGTCGGAGTCGCTGTACTCCAGGCTGATCTTCCCCTTCCAGCGGGGGTCGGCGAAGTCCTCGAAGCTCTTGGGGACGTCGGCCGTCTTGATCAGGTCGGTGTTCCAGCCCGCGACGAACGCGAGCCGCCGCACCCCGGTCCACAGCTTGCCCCTGCCGACCTCGGGCACCGCGTCCCGGTACTTCGACGCGTACGGACCGAGGATGCCGCGGTCGCTGATCGTCTCCATGTCGGTGCCGGGGCTGACCAGCACGTCGTTGCGGGGCTTGCCCGCGGTGGTCTCCTGCTGGACGCGCTGGAGCACGGACTCGGAGTTGGCCTGGTAGACGTCCACCTTGATGCCGTACTTGGCGGTGAACGCCTGCGCCATCTTGGGCTCGTCGTTGTAACTGGAGTAGACGGAGAGCCTGCCGCCCTCCTTCTTCGCCGCCTTCAGCAGCGCCTTCTCCCTGGCGCTCCCGGTCAACTTGTCCCAGGGCTGCGGGGAGTCGGCCTGCTCGGCGCTGTTCGCGGGGCCGCTCTGCCCGGGGGGCGCGCCGCACGCGCAGGTGAGGGCGAGCGTGCACACGGCGAGCCCGGCGGCGAGGCGCGGCAGCCGGCGGCCGCGGGGGCGCTGTGCCGGGTGCGGGCGGCGGTGGTGGTTCAGGGGGGTGGACTTCGGGCGCGATGGAGCCATTGGTCCTCCTTGAGGTGGCGCCCGGGGAGGAGCGGAGAGGGAGACGAGGAGAGAGGGCGAGAGGAGAGGGAACCGGCCATCCCGGGCACGCGTGGTCTGAATATAAATACGGTTAGACCATTGGGCAATGGGTGTGAAGAGATGGAAACCTGCCCTCCACATGGGACGGGTGGGTCGCACGGGACGCGCGTGTCGGCCCCGCACCCGGATCGCGTGTTCGCCTCGCGCCCGGACCGTGTGTCAGGCCCGCACCTGGATCAGCGCGTGCGTCCCCCCGGTGCGCCACCTTCCCCCGTGCCGCTCGTCGAGCGCCGTGACGGTGGCGGTGTCGAGGCCGGTCACCACGTCCGACTTCAGGGTGCGCAGGGCGGCCACGGGGCCGGGGAAGTACGCGGTGCACGCGGCGAAGGGCGTGGTCGGTGACCAGGAGCGATCGCCCACCAGGCGGCGGTAGTTGAGGTCGCCCTTCATGACCGTGAGGGTGCCGCGCCCGAACTCCTCGCGCAGGTCGTCCGGCATGTCCTCGTACGGGAACGGCGCGCAGAAGAACGGGTGCGTGCGCACCTCGACGCGGCCCCGCCCCACCAGCTCCCACAGCCGCCGGCCCGCCGCCCCCGCCGCGCCGTCGGCCCCGGCGAGGTGGCGCAGGCAGTCCACGAAGTCGGCGGTGGTGGCGTCGGAGACGTAGTACGGGTACGGCTTCACGAGCAGCACCACGTGCTCCGCGTGCCCGTGCCGCACCAGTTGGTCGACGAGCAGCAGGTCGGGCACGAGTTCGCGCCCCGCGTTGTCCGCGACCAGGCACACGCGGTGGGCGCCGCCCGGCGGCAGCAGCGACCAGAGGGCGTCGGAGTCGTCCGCCACCAGCGGGCCCCCGGCGCCGGTGCCCGGCTCCCCGCTCCCGGAGAGCCGGAAGCCGAGGTCGGCGCGGTTGCCCCAGAGCGAGCCCTGGAGCAGCGCGCGGTTCTGGTCCCGCACGCTGTGCGACGCCAGCCGGTCGGGCGCGGCCAACTCCTCTTGGGCCTCCGGGGTGTTGAGTTCCGCGCGTTTGAAGGGCGCGAACGGGTCGACGCCGTGCCATGGCCCGTCGTCGAAGTAGCCGACGGCGCCGAGGAGCCTGCGGTAGAAGTAGCTCTCCGCCCACAGGAACGGCACGTCGTACCAGGAGCGGCCGAACATGCCGCGCCCCCACCCGGCCCACAGGTCGCGGTCCGCCGCGCCCGCGCCGAGGGGTTCGACGACCCCGTCCTCGCACTCCCGCACCAGCATGTCGAGCGCCCGCCGCTGCCCGGGGCCGTAGGGGAAGGCGTCGTACACCTGCCTGACGAGCTTCGGGTGCCGCTCGGCGAGCACACTCATCGGGAACGAGCCCGGTGCGTCACTTGTGATGACGGGCGCGGGCGCCTCGGCTGCGGGGGAGTCCGGCATGGCTGCGGTGGTCCTTCACGCTCGGGGGTGACGTGTCGTCCACCACCAGTGTCACCGGGGGAGCGAGCGTGGAGTGGCGGCGACTCGGGGGACCTGCCTCGCGTGTCCCCCGGGCCCGGGCGGCTGTGGGGGGCCCCGGCCATTCCCCCCCATGTCGGGTGTGTGACCAGTCGGGGAGGTTCAGGAGAGGGGGATGCCGGGGGTGGGGAGGGCGCCGTGGAGGGCGCAGTGCGGGGTGGTGGCGCGGGCGGGCAGCGTCGCCGTCTCCCAGCGGAAGATGTCGCGGTAGGAGGCGGGCGCGGTGACATGGAGGTTGATGTCATGGCCCGACCGCACCAGCATCGCGCTGAAGCAGTCCGTGCCCGTGAAGTTCGGCGCCTCGTGGTCGTAGAACTGCGTCGTCGAGGCGCAGCCCAGGTCGCGGTCGGTGGCACCGTCCACGTCCGGCGTGCAGTAGTGGTTGTCCATGTTGCCGTCGACCAGCAGCACGGGCACGTCGATCTGCCGCATCAGGCTGATGAGACTGGCCGGCCGGGTGGACTGCTGGGTCGTGCTGATGACGTCCTCGGTGGCGGCGTCGTAGGCCACCACGCGCGGGTCCGCGAGCGGCGGGTAGTAGAGGATCACGTCACGCTTGCCCGGGGCGCTGGCCTGGTAGCCGTCGTCAAGGGAGCTGAACCGCGGTATCCGGTTCGCCGGCATGTACACCTCCTTGTCGTGTGTCTTCACGAACGAACTGGTGGTGTGCCCCGAGCCGGTGAGCACCAGCGCGTCCGCGTCGTGGTGCTCGGCCGTCTCCTGGATCAGCTCCGCGGAGCCGAAGCTGTGCCCGACGGCCATGACCTGGGCGTAGTGGCGGTGGAGCGCCCCCTGCTTGACCTGCGCGATCACCTGGTGCACGGTCTCGACGATGGCGCCGAAGGTGACCTCGGTGGAGTCGGGGTGCGAACTGGCGCCGGTACCGAGGACGTCGAGCGACACCGTCGCATAGCCGAGGCGGTTGGCCCGCTCGACATACGAGTACTTCCCCCGCTGGTAAGGGAAGTCCCAGTAGGCGTGGTTGTACGTGCCGCCGTGGACCAGGACCTGCACGGTGTTGGTGGCACGCGCGGGGCCCCGGGGGACGCAGTACTGCGTGGAGATGGACTCCTTCGCCCCGGACGGCAGGGCCACGGGGAAGACCTGAGTGCGGCAGATCCCGCTCCGCGCGGTGTCCCCGTGGGGGGTGGCGGAGGCGGAGGCCGGGACGACGGCGAGTGCGGCGCCGGTCAGCGCGGCGGCGACGACGGCGACGAGACGTTTGACGAGCGAAGCTGCCATGGGCGAATCCCTGTCCGTTTCGGGCTCAACTGCGCGAGTGCTGCGTGCTGTTCCTCGAAATGACGGCGCTCCCGCGTGGGGGGCGGTAAGCGGGGCTGGTGTCGGGCCGCCGACCCAGCTACCCGTATCGGAATGACCAACAAATAGTTATACCAATAGTTGAAATGACCTTGTCAAGACCTCGGTCTGCACGGGCATGCCGGACGGGGCCTCGCCGGGGGGTGGTTCATCCGCGGGGTGTGAACGGTGTATTGACTAACGGTAAGACCAATGAGGACACTCTTCACGCCGATCGCCGCACCCGCAGGAAGGGCACGTATGGCTCCCTCCACGGAAGATCCCGGAAGAACCGACCGCACCGACGCACACGGCAACCGGCGCGCGACGCGCCCCGGGCGGCCGGGACGCAGGAGATGGGGTGCGGTCGTCGGGCTCTGTCTCGCCCTGCTCGCGCCGCTGCTCATCTCCTCCGCACAGGCCGACTCCCCGCACACCGGCAGTACGGCGAAGAAGCCCCCGGCGGCGATCGCGTACCGCACGACGACCGTGCTGCTCGGCGACGACGACGTCATCGGCGCGCTCTACCGCCCGAAGTCGCCGACGCCCCACCAGTCCACGGGCCTCGTCCTCACCCACGAGAACGACAACTTCATCGGCAGCGTGCCCTGCCTCGAACTGGCGAAGCGCGGCTTCACCGTGCTCTGTGTGAAGTCGCAGTACGCGGAGCAGGCCGCCGTCGAGTGGGACAAGCTGGCGCTGGACGTCGGGGCGAGCGTGCGCTACCTGCGCGGGCTGTCGACCGTGCACAAGGTGACCCTGGTGGGCTGGAGCGGCGGCGGCGCCATCATGGCGTACTACCAGAACGTCGCCCAGAACGGCGTCGGCGCCTGCCGGGCCCCCGCCCGCCTCGACCCCTGCGACGACGACCTCAAGGGCATGCCCCCGGCCGACGGCGTGGTCCTCCTCGACGCCATTCCCGGCATCGCCTTCTCCGACCTCACCGCGCTCGACGCCTCGGTGACCGACGAGAGCGACCTGCGCCACCGCGACGCGTCGCTCGACATGTACGACCCCGCCAACGGCTACGACCCCCACGGCTCCTCGTACGGCACCGGCTTCACCCACCGCTACCTCGACGGGCAGGCCGCGCGCGAGGCCGGGCTCATCGCCGAGGCGCAGCGGCTGCGCGGCGAAGTCGCCGACGGCAAGGGGCAGTTCAGCGACGACACCCCGATGCCCGTCGGCCGCTACAGCGCCCGCATCTGGCAGGCGGACAGCTCCCTGATGGCCCACACCAAGGGCAGTTACCCGGTGCTCTCGCCCCGCCATCCGCACGGCGGGAAGCCGCAGGTCGTGCACTCGGTGCGGGTGCCCTCCGCCGACCCCGCGCCCAACGAGGCATGGGACGGCAGCAAGGGCGGCTTCACCGCCGACTCGTTCCTGTCCGTCGGCGCCATCCGCGCCGACCACCTGCGGATCACCGCCGACTCCATCAGCGGCGTCGACTGGTCCTCCACCAACACCGCGACCCTCGGCAATGTGCGCGGCATCAGCTCCCCGCTGCTCATCATGTCGATGACCGGGCACTACTGGCTGGTGCCCTCGGAGATGTACTACCGGGGCGCCACCCACGCCAAGGACAAGCAGCTCGTCTTCGTCGAGGGCGCCGAGCACGGCTTCACCCCCTGTGACGCCTGCGCCTCCCACCCGGGCCAGTTCGGCGACACCGTGAAGGAGACCTTCGACTACGTGGCCGACTGGGTCGGCCGGCACAAGTAGCCGACGCCGGTCGCCGGACACAAGTCGGCCGCCGGGCACCGTGGTTCGAGCCCCCCCCGTCTCGGGAGGGCTCGGACCACCGCGCCGCCCGCGTCCGTTCACTCCTCGGGGCGCAGCAGCCCCCGCCGGTACGCCCGCACCAGGTGCCGCGGGACGAGGACGCGTGTGCCGTCCAGTGTCAGCGGCACAAGCGGGGGCGGTGTCGCCTTCCAACGGGCTCGGCGGTGGCGGGTGTTGCTGCGTGACGTCTTCCGCTTGGGGACGGCCATGGGGTCAACTCCGGTTCTTCAGAGGGCGGTTCTGCCATCGGGCGGCAGGGGGCAGCGGGTCAGAGGGCGGGGTCGAGCAGGTACTCGAAGGCGTCGGGGAAGCCGCGCCAGGACTCCGGGCCGCCCGCCAGCTCCTCGTCCGTGAGCAGGCAGGCGTCCAGCACATGCACCAGCGCGTCGCGGTCGAGCCCGGGGGAGGTGAAGACCAGGTGCTGGCGGCGGTCGCCGTGCCGGGGGTGCCAGTCGAGGGCGGCGGCGACGCGCCGCGCGGGCGGCACGAGATCCCACGCCGCGTCCGGCAGCGCGGCGAGCCAGGGCCCCACTGCCTCCACCCCCAGCGCCCCGCCCGCCGCGTCCCAGGCCAGCAGGGTGTCGGGGCGGTCCGCGAGCCAGAAACGGCCCCTGCTGCGCACCGCCGCACAGCACACCTCCTCCAGCGCCCGGTGGAGCCGCACCGGGTGGAACGGGCGGCGCCGCCGCCACACCACCGTGGCCACCCCCGCCTCGTCCGCGTCCTGCGGCAGCAGCGCGCACGCCGGATGCTGGGCGATCGCCGCGCTCTGCACGTCGAAGCCCGCGAACGCCAGGTGCGCCAACTCCCCCGAGTCGTACGCCACCCGCCGGGCGGTGGGGTGCAGTTGGCGCAGCAGCGCGCCGCCCTCACCGGCCACGTGGTCCTCCGCCGCGCCCGGGTCCTCGGGGGTGTCGGCGGTGTCGTGGACGAGCGCGTGGACCGACGCGTACTCCAACTGCCTCGCCCAGGTGTCGGCCACGGTGCGCTGGTCGTGCCTCGTGGCGGCGAGCCCCGCCGCGGTCAGGTCGTCGCCCGTGGCGAGGCAGGGCAGCAGCAGGGCGGGGCTGACCGCGGTCATCACGGACACCAGCCGCAGCAGGCCCGTCCCGGCCGCCGCCACCGACTCCGCGACCGCGCGAGGCTCGACCGAGTCCCACAGCTCCACCACCGCGAGCGTGACGGTGCCGTAGTCCGCAAGCCGCTCCAACTCCGGTACGAGATCGGCCCGCAGGGCGCAGCAGCCGCAGTCGTTCACCAGCGGTACCGCGGCGCGGGACCACTCCCGCACGGCGTCGCGCACCGTGCGCCGCACCGAGCCGTACGGCACGGGGGACAGGTCGTGGTGCACCGCGACGCTCCCCGGCACGTCCCGCAGCAGCCTGTCGACGACCCTGCCGCGCGCCTCGGGCTGCAACCCCGCGACGACGGCCACCGGCAGCGGCCTGGCCGGGCTCGCCGCGCCACGCCCGCCGGTCACCGGCCGCGCCTGCCGTAACGGCGCTCGAAGCGCTCCACCCGGCCCGCGGTGTCGAGCACCCGGGCGGCGCCCGTGTAGAAGGGGTGGCTCGCCGAGGACACCTCGACGTCGACCACCGGGTAGGTGTGGCCGTCCTCCCACTCCACGGTGTGCTCACTGGTCATGGTCGACCTGGTCAGGAAGGCGAACCCGGCCGCCCTGTCGCGGAAGACGACCGGGCGGTACGGGGGATGGATTCCGGGCTTCATGGTGGCTCCTCGCGTGTGGTGGCCCGGCCGTGCCGGCTGCCCGCGGTGCGCCGCGCGGCATGGGCGCTAGTATACGACAACGGTTTTCATTATCGATTGGGCGCCGAGCGGCGGCCAAGCATGAGAGAGGGGTGTGGACGTGTCCGCGCACTGCCAGCTCACCGGGGCCCGGCCGGCCTTCGGCAACAACGTCTCCCACTCGAACCGGCGCACCAGGCGCAGGTTCGACCCGAACATCCAGCGCAAGCGGTACTGGCTGCCCAGCGAGGGCCGCCATGTCCGTCTCACCCTCAGCGCCCGGGGGATCAAAACGGTGGACGCCATCGGCATCGAGGCCGCGGTGGCGCGCGTCAGGGCGCGGGGGGAGCGGGTCTGATGGCGAAGAGGGCGAAGGTCGTCAAGAACGAGAAGCGCAAGGAGATCGTCGCGCGGTACGCCGCCCGCCGGGCCGAGTTGAAGGAGATCCTGCGCAGCCCCGCCAGCGGCGAGGCCGAACGGGACGCGGCCCGGCGGGAGTTGCGCCGCCAGCCGCGCGACGCCAGTGCCACCAGGGTGCGCAACCGGGACGCGGTGGACGGGCGGCCACGCGGGCATCTGCGCAAGTTCGGGCTCTCCCGGGTCCGGGTGCGCCAGCAGGCCCACGCGGGCTTCCTCCCCGGGGTGACCAAGTCCTCCTGGTGAGCGCAGAACAGGGGTGCGCACCGCTTCCGGCCGTACCACGGGGGGCGGCCGGAGGCGGTGCGGCGGGGGAGTGGGCGCCGCCGCGGGCGACACGGCGCCGCGGCGGGCGTCGGCACCCGGGCTCCCACGGCTCTCAGCTGTGGGAACCCCGTCGCCCCAGGGTCTCCACCGGGCCCGCGCACGGGCGGGACCACTGCGGCACCGGGCGGCTCGTCGGGCCCCAGGTGGCGTTCCCCTCGGCGTCGGAGCGCCACGACCAGCACGAGGCGTGCCCCTCGGGCCAGCCCTCGGGGGTGTCCTGCCACGCCTCGCGGCGGCCGTACGGCGTCATGTCGAGCAGCGCGAGGGAGCCGTTGACCGACTCGTTGCCGCGGCCCGTCCTGGAGTAGGTGAGGAATGTGCGGTCGCCCTCCCGCAGGTAGCAGGTGAGGTGGCCCATGTCGTCGCCGACCGGGGCCGGGGCGTCGCGCACCGAGTACCAGGGCTGCGTGTAGCCCATGAACTCCGTGTACGCCGCCACCTCGTCCCAGCGGCCCGTGGTGAGGACGGCGAACGAGACACCGCTCGCGTTCAGGTACACCGCGTCCCTCAGATGCCAGGCGGTGGTGGTGCAGCCCTCGCACTGCCCCTGGTGCGGCGCGCCGTCGTACCACATGTGCTTGTAGACGACGAGTTCCCCGCGGCCCTCGAACAGGTCGAGGAACGGGACCGGGCCCCGCGCGCCGACGACCTCGCACCGCCCGTCGAACTCCACCATCGGCAGCCTGCGGCGGGCCGCGGCGAGCGCGTCGCCCTCGCGGGTGTGGGCCTTCTCGCGGACCAGCAGTTCGTCACGGGCCGCCTGCCAGGCGGCCATGCCGACCACCGGCGGGCGCCCGGGCGGCGCGGCGGTCCTGCCGTCCGTGCCACCGGGGCCCTCGGGGGTTCTCGTCATGGTGTCCTCCCACGTCTCTCGCGCCGTGGCGGCGCCGTACGCCGCCGAGTGGCGGCCGTAGGGGGACCGCGGAAACCGCCGGAACTCATCGCCGCGCGCCCGCCCGCGACCGGCACGGGTGATTCAGCTCACAGCCCATTGACGGTCCCGTAAACCGGACAGCAATATGGCCGAAACCTTCTCTTTCCCGCGGTGGTTGAGCGGGCATGAACTGTAAACGTTTACAGTTCGCCCGGTGACCGAGCCACCGGGTGGCCGGCCGACCGGCCCACGCCCCGAAAGGCAGGACGAACATGACGACTTCGGCCGGACCGCCGACCGTCGAGACCATCGCCGAGCGTGCGGGCGTCTCGATCGCGTCGGTCTCGCGGGTGCTCAACGGCCATGGCGCCCGCCCCAGTACGGTCCGCCGGGTCGAGCGGGCCGCCGCCGAGCTGGGGTACGTGCCGAACGGGGTGGCCAGGTCGCTCAAGGGCGGCAGGACCCGCCAGCTCACCTTCGCCATGCCCGACGTCGGCAACCCCGTCTATGTGTCGATGGTCCGCCAGATACAGGCCGTCGCGAAGCCCCACGGCTACCGGCTGCTGCTGCACTCCACCGACGCCGTCGCCGAGGACGAACTCGACGTCGTCCGCAGCCTCGCCGACCGCACGAGCGACGGCCTCATCCTCTGCCCGATCCGGGTCACCGACGAGCATCTGAGCGTCCTCACCAAGACCGCGCGCCCCGTGGTGGTCATCGGCTCGCTGCCCGACGAGACCGCGGTCGACAGCGTCCGCGCCGACTCCGTCCCCGGCACCGTGCTCGCCGTACGGCACCTGCTGGCGGGCGGCGGGCGCAGGATCGCCTTCATCAACGGCCCCGCCGACACCGTGCCGGGCCGCAACCGCAGCCTCGGCTACCGCACCGCGCTGCGCGACGCCGGTCTCGACCACGAACCGGCGCTCACCGTCACCACCGAGTTCTCCATCGAGGCCGGGTCGGCCGCGATGCACCGGCTGCTGGACGGCGACCCCGCCATAGACAGCGTGTTCTGCGCCAACGACCAGCTCGCGCTCGGCGCCATACACGCCGCCCAGGACCGCGGCCTGAGCATCCCCGGCGACCTCGCCGTGGCCGGCATGGACAACAGCGAGCTTGCCAGGGCCTCTCACCCCGCGCTGACCAGCGTCGACCTCGGCTCCGCCGAGCGCGGCGGCATCGCGGCCGAGATGCTGCTCGCCCGGCTCGACGGCGGCACCCACCCGGTGCGCCGCGAGACCGTCGCCGCCCGCCTCGTCACCCGCGCCTCCACCCGCGCACCCGGCGCCCCCGCGGCCCCCGCCCGGGAACCGGCGCCCCGCGCCGCCGACGGCAGCACGGTGGGCGCCGCGTGAGCGCCGGGACCGCCCTGCGGCGCCGCACCGGTACGGGCGCGGGCACCCCACCGCCGACCCCCGCGGCCCGCCGCCGGATGCTCGGCCTCGACAAGGACGCCTGGTTCCTGCTGCTGCCCGCCCTCATACCGGTGCTGATCCTCAGCGTCGGACCGCTGGTGTACGGGATCTCGCTGGCGTTCACCGACGCACAGACCGGCGCCGACTCCGCCACCTCCTTCACCGGCGTCGACAACTTCAAGGACCTCGGATTCGACACCCTCTTCTGGGAGTCCTTCCGGATCGGCCTGGTGTGGGCGCTCGCGGTGACCGCGCTGCAACTGCTGCTCTCGCTCGGCCTCGCCCAACTCCTCAACCAGAACCTGCGGCTGCGCTGGCTCGCCCGCACCCTGGCGCTGGTGCCCTGGGCGATGCCCGAGGTGGTCGTCGGCATCATGTGGCGCCTCGTCTACAACCCCGACGCGGGCATCCTCAACAACACCCTGCACCACCTCCACCTCACCGACGGCACCACCGACTGGCTCTCCAGCCTCTCCCTCGCGCTGCCCGCGGTCATCGTCGTCGGGGTGTGGGCCGGGATGCCGCAGACCACGGTGGTCCTCCTCGCCGGGCTCCAGAACGTGCCCGCGGAGCTGCACGAGGCCGCCGGGATCGACGGCGCCGGGCTCTGGCGCCGCTTCACCACGGTGACCTGGCCCGCGATGCGCCCCGTGGTGGTGTCCATCACCGCGCTCAACTTCATCTGGAACTTCAACTCCTTCGGCCTTGTCTACGTGCTCACCAGCGGCGGGCCCGGCGGCAAGACCGAGCTGCCGATGCTCTTCGCCTACGACGAGGCGTTCCGCTACGGCCAGTTCGGCTACGCCGCCGCCATGGGGCTCGTCATGGTCGCCGTGATCGCCGTGCTGCTGACCGTGTTCCTGCGCAACCGTCTCCAGGAGGCCGACCAGTGAGCACCGCCGCCGACCGGCAGCCGCCCGCCGCCGCCCCCGTGAAGAACCGCAGGCCGCGCTCCGCGCGCCGGGCCGCGGGCCGCACGGGCCAGTACGCGGCGCTGCTGTGTTACCTGGTCTTCCTCGCCTTCCCGCTGCTGTGGCTGGTCTCGACCGCCTTCAAGTCGCCGCAGGAGCTGGGCTCCGTGCACCCCACCTGGCTGCCCGAGCACCCCACGCTCGGCAACTTCCGCTCCGCCTTCGACCAACAGCCCCTGCTGCACGCCGCGTTGAACAGCCTGCTGGTGGCGGGCTGCGCCGCGGTGGTGTCGGTCGCGGTCGCCGTGCCCGCCGCGTACGTGATGGTGCGGATCAGGTCGGCGGTCAGCAGGGCGGGCACCGCCTGGATTCTGGTCAGCCAGATGTTCCCGCTCGTGCTGATCATCATCCCGCTGTTCATGGTGCTGCTGAACCTGCACCTGGTCGACTCGCAGTTCGGCCTCGGCCTCGTCTACGTCGTGTGGACGCTGCCGTTCGCGCTGTGGATGCTCCAGGGCTACGTCCGCGCGGTCCCCGTCTCCCTGGAGGAGGCCGCCGCCATCGACGGCTGCGGGCGGGTGCGCGCGCTGCGCAGCGTCGTACTGCCGCTGCTCGCGCCCGGCCTCGTGGCGACCCTGATGTTCTCCTTCGTCACCGCCTGGAACGAGTTCTTCTTCGCCCTGGTCCTCCTCAAGTCCCCGGAGAAGCAGACGATGTCCGTCATCCTCACCCACTTCCTGGGCGCCGAGGGCGCCGCGGACCTCGGCCCGCTCGCCGCCGCCTCCGTGCTCGCCACCCTGCCGAGCCTGGTGTTCTTCGCGCTGCTCCAGAAGCGGCTCGTCGGCGGCATGCTCACCGGGGCGGTGAAGGGCTGATGCGCCGCAGAGCGTTCCTCGGCGCCGCGGCCGCCACCGCCGCGGCGGGCGCCGCGCCCCTGCTGTCGGGCTGCGGCTCCTCGGAGGGCTCGGGCCCGCCCACCCTCGACTTCCTCTCACTGGCCTGGCAGGCCGAGTCCGTCAAGGCCAACAAGGCCCTCGTGGACGAGTTCAACAGGTCGCACCCCCGGGCCAGGGTCCGCTATATCCAGGGCAGTTGGGACAACGTCCACGACCAGCTCCTGACGTCCTTCGAGGGTGGCGCCGCGCCCGACATCATCCACGACGAGGCGAACGACCTCACCGACTTCGGCTCCGGCGGCTACCTCGCCGACCTCACCCACGACCTGCCCGCGCCGCTGCGCTCCCGGATACCCGAGAGCGCCTGGGACACCGCCCGCTTCAACGGCGGCCTGTACGGCGTGCCCTTCCTCCAGGAGCCCCGGGTGCTGATCGCCAACGGGACCCTGCTGCGGAAGGCCGGAGTTCCGCTGCCCACCGACGAACACCCGTGGACCTGGGACGAGTTCGAGGACATCTGCCGACAGCTCAGCCACCACGGCAAGGGCGCGGAGCGCTACGGCACGGCCTGGCCGATGAGTTCGCCCGTCAGCCTCACCGTCAACCTGGCCCTCACCACCGGCGGCAGCATCCTCCACAGGACAGGCGAGGGCGACGACGCCAGGACCGAGGTGCGCTTCGACGCGGCCGACTCCGCCTTCGCCGAACTGGTCAGGCGCCAGGTCGGCAAGGACCGCTCCGCGCCCACGAGCGCCCTCGCCCTCGGCGGCGGCGACGTACTGCCCGGCTTCTTCGCGGGACGCTACGCCATGCTCCCGCTCAACTTCTCGTACCGGCAGCAGATCCAGCAGCAGGCCCCCGACCACTTCGACTGGGTGACGCTGCCGCTGCCGGTCGGCAGGGGCGCCCCCGACGGCGGGCGCGCCCAGGGCGTCAGCCCCCAGACCCTGTCCGTGTCCGAGTCCTGCGCCCACCGCGAGGAGGCCGTCGCGTTCATCGAGTTCATGACCAGGACCAAGGACCTCGTACGGCTCGCGCGCGGCGACTGGATGCCCCCGACCGGCACCGCCGCCCTGCGCGACCCCGCCCTGACCACGACCAGGCTCGGCTGGCGCACCGGCATGTCCCTCGCCCGGCACCTGACCGCGTCCCCCGCGCTCGGCGTGCGCGGCTACGCCGAGTGGTCCGACAAGATCGCCACCCCCGCCCTCCAGCAGTACTACAGCGGGGCCATCGGCCTCGGCTCGCTGCGCGACAAGCTCGTACGCGACGGCAACCGGGTCCTCGACCGCTACCGCAACTGACCCCCGCCCGCCGACCCCCAGCACGGCACCACTCAGGAAACGGCACCACATGAGCACAACCCCCGCACCGCCCAGCGCCCCCGGCACCCCGGGGCCGCACCCCCTGCCGCCGCCTGGCGGCCCCGACCCGAACCGCCGAAGGCCCGCACCCGGCAGCGGACGGGACCGCGCCCAGGGCGCGCTGGTCGGGCTCGCCGTCGGGGACGCCCTCGGCGCGCCCGCGGAGAACATGAAGCCGTCACAGATCCGCGGGCGCTGGGGCCGTATCGAGGACTTCGTCAGCGAGACGCCCGCGGGCACCGACGACACCGAGTACGCGATCCTCTCCGGGCTGCTGCTCGCCCGGCACGGCTCCGCCCTCACCGCCTCCGACGTCGAGGCGGCCTGGCACCGGTGGATCGCGGACCGCGACGAGGGGCCCTTCCGCGGCGCCGGGTTCAGCGAGCGCGGCACCCTGGAGAACCTGCGCCGCGGCCTCGCCTCCCCGATCACCGCACAGCACCGGCACGCCTGGAGCGACGGTCTCGCCATGCGCGCGGCCCCGTTCGGGGTGTACGCGGCCGGGCGCCCGGCCGAGGCGGCCAGGCTCGTCGCCATCGACGGCACCGTCAGCCACGAGAGCGAGGGCATCTACGGCGGCCAGGCCGTCGCCGCAGGGGTGGCCGCCGCCATGACCGGCGGCGACTGCGCCGCCATGATCACCGCCGCGCTCTCCGTGCTGCCCGAGGACTCCTGGACCGCCCGCTCCCTCAGGCGCGCGGTCACCGTCGCGCGCGGGGTGAGGCTCGACCCGGTGCTCACCCCGCTCGACCGGGAGCGGGCGCTGCGCTCCGCCGTCGTCATCGGCGGCTACCCCTGGACTGACTTGGCGCCCGAGGCCGTCGGGCTCGCCTTCGGCGCGTTCGCGCTGGCCGACGGCGACTTCACCGGCGCGGTGCTCGGCGCCGTCAACATGGGCAGGGACGCCGACACCACCGCCGCGGTCGCCGGGGCGCTCGCCGGGACCCTCCGCGGCTTCTGCGGCATCCCCGAGCGCTGGTCGTCCGCGATCGGCCCGGTCGCGGGCAGTTGCCTGCCCGCCATGGCCGGCTACCACGTCCGCGACATCGCCGACCTGCTCTCGCCCGCCGACCCGGCCACCCGCAGGGCGGCGTCATGACCCCCACCGCCGTCCCAGGCCCCCGCGACGGCCGCCGGCCCGCCCCGCAGGGCGGGCCCACCGCCCGCACCACCGCCGCACCCACCGACACCACCCCACCCGAACCCGCCCCGCCCGCCGGGGCCGCCGCGGACGCCATCGAGGGCATGCTCCTCGGGCTCGCCGCCGGTGACGCCGCGGGCTGGCCCGCCGCCCGGCACAGGGCGGCCAGGATGCCGGAGTGGACCCGCAGGCTGACCAGGGAACTCGACACCTTCGCCGAGCAGAACGCCACCACCACCCTGCCGGTGCCCATCGCGCTCAACCAGGCCCCTGAACCGCTGCTGCTCGGGCCCTCGGACGACACCGAGTGGGCCGCGTTCACCGCCGAGGCGGTGCTGTCCGCGCGCGGCGGGCCGCACAGCGACCTCAGCAGGGACCGCAGGGTGCGCGCCGCCGTCGACCTCGCCTGGATGTCGCTCGCCGCCGAGATCTCCTCGGCCGCCGCGCGCGCCCTCGAAGTCGAGTCCGCCGTGATACCGCTGCGCGCCCGTATCTCCGTGCGCGCCGGGCTCGGCAACCTCGCCACCGGCCTTCGGCCCCCCGCCACCGGCCACGACAACCCGCACTTCTTCGACGACGCGGCCTGCGTACGCGCCTGTGTGCTGGCCGTGGTGCACCCGGGGGACCCGGCCGCCGCCGCGTCACTCGCCGAGTACGACGCCCGCTACACCCAGGACGAGGACGGGGTGCACGGCGCCCGCGCCATGGCCGCCGCCGTGTCCCTCGCCCTCACCGGCGCCCCCGTCGGCGACTGCGTGGCCGCCGCGCTGCGCGAACTGCCCCCAGGCTCCGAGATCTACCGCAACGCGGGCCAGGCCCTCACGCTCGCCCGCGCCGCGGGGCGGCCCGCGCCGGGACGCGCCTTCGGGCTCGTACCGCTGCTTGAACACCAGATCGTCGACCACGTCTACAGCTACGGCGTCGCCGCCGCCGAGACCGTGCCGGTGGCGCTCGCCCTGGTGCTCGCCTCCGACGGCGCCGTCGGCGAGGCCGTGCCCGCCGCGGCCTGCCTCTCCCGGGTCGCCGACTCGGCGCCCGCGCTCGCCGGTGCGCTCGCCGGGGCCGTACGGGGCGCGGGCGCCCTCGACACCGCCTGGCGGGACGCCTGCCGCACCCTCGCGGGATGCGCCCTGCCCCGCCTCGCGGGCACCGACCTGGTGGACCTCGCCGCGCGGCTCGCCGCGGGCGACGCGCCCGCCGCACCGGGCCCCGGGGACCACGGCACGGCCCCCGCCATCACCGTCACGGAAGGATCGGGAAGCAATGACACCCACGCTTGAGGACCGGGCCACCGGATGCCTGGTCGGCGCCGCCGTCGGCGACGCGCTCGGCGGCCCGGTCGAGGGCTGGACCCCGGAGCAGATCACCGAGCGGCACGGCGGCCGGGTCCGCGGCATCGTCGGCCCCTTCCACGAGGACTGGCGCACCGCGCGCCCCATCGCCCCGTACCACAAGGGCGACGGGCACGTCACCGACGACACCCTCATGACGCACGCGCTGGTACGGGTCTACGCGAAGGTCCGCGACCACCTCGACGCCTACAGCGTCGCCGACCACCTGGTGCCCGACCTGATCGGCACCCCCCGCTGGATTCCCGAACTTGAGGCGGAGGCGCTGCCGTTGCAGCGGATCTTCCTCGCCGAGAAGTGGATCGTCGCCCGCCTCCACTACGGGCACGCCGACCCCAGGGAGGCCGGCTCGGGCAACATCGTCAATTGCGGGGCCGCGATGTACATGGCGCCGGTCGGCGTCGTCAACGCGGGAAACCCCGCCGCCGCCTACGCGGAGGCGCTCGACGTGGCCGCGCCCCACCAGTCCTCCTACGGGCGGGAGGCCGCGGGGGTGTTCGCCGCCGCGGTCGCCGCCGCTTTCGCCCCGGGCGCCACCGCCGAGTCCGTGGTGGAGACGGTGCTCGGCCTCGCCAAGGACGGCACCCGCGCCGCCGTCGCCGCCGTGTGCGAGCGGGCCCGCGGCCTCGACGACTGGGAGGCGGCGCTCGCGCCGCTGCGGGAGGCCGTCGAGCCCTTCGACACCGTCGGCCCCCGCTACCGCGAGCCGTCGCTCGGCGCCCGCAGGCCCTCGCGGCTGCACGCCATCGAGGAACTGCCCGTCGCGCTCGGGATGCTGCTCGTCGCGGGCGGCGGGTACGAGGGCGCCGTCCTCGGCTCCGTCAACTACGGCCGCGACTGCGACTCCATCGCCACCATGAGCGGCGCCATCGCGGGGGCGCTCGGCGGCAGCGCGGCGGTGCCCGCCGAGTGGAGCAAGAGGGTGGCAGCCGCGAGCCGCCTCGACCTCGGCGCCCCCGCCGCCGAACTCGCCGCCGTGGCACGGGAGGTGTTCGCCCTCGACACCGGCCGCCGCCGCGCCCACGAGGCCGCGTTCGCCGCCCTGGGGGAGCCCAGGTGACCGCGTCCCCCGCGCCGCTTCGCCTGACCTGGGTGCAGCCGGAGGACCTGGTGGGCCACGAGCTGGCGCAGGCCGCGCTCGACGGCCGCGACGTCCGGGCGATCGAGGAGCGCTGGCGGGCCGCGGGCGGCCACCCCGCGCCCGAGCGCGCCGGTGCCTCCCCCGGGCCCACCCCGCCGGGGCTCCGCGCGCTCGCCGTCCGCCTCCTCGACGAACTCGCCGCCCTCGCGGACCCCTGGGCCGCGCGCGAACCCACCGCACTCGCCGACCTGCGCGCCGCCACCCCGCAGCCGCCCGCCGCCACCACACCACCGCCGGACGGCGCCGCGTTCACCGCGCGCCTCGAAGCGGGCTGGCTCGGCAGGGCCGTGGGGTGCCTGCTCGGCAAACCGGTCGAGAAGCTGCCGCTCGACGGCATCAGGCAGCTCGCCGCCGCCACCGGCAACTGGCCGCTCAGCGGCTACTTCACCGAGCGCGGCCTCGCCCCCGCACTCGCCGCCCGGTACCCCTGGAACCGGCGCAGCCGCCCCACCTCGCTCGCCGAGAACATCGACGGCATGCCCGAGGACGACGACCTCAACTACCCGCTCCTCGGGCTGCTGCTGCTCGAAGCGCACGGGCACTCCTTCACCACCGCCGACGTGGCCGGGCTCTGGCTCGCAGAGCTGCCCGCGGGCCGCACCTTCACCGCGGAACGGGTCGCGTACCGCAACCTCCTCGACGGTGTCGAGCCGCCCGCCACCGCCACCCACCACAACCCCTTCAGACACTGGATCGGCGCCCTCATCCGCGCCGACATCCACGGCTGGACCCACCCGGGCGACCCGGCCGCCGCCGCCGGGGCGGCCTGGCGCGACGCGGTCCTCACCCACACCGGGTGCGGGGTGCACGGCGCCCTGTTCGCCGCCGCGCTCACCGCGCGCGCCGCGGGCGGCGGCGCCGACGTGCACACCTGCCTCGCGGACGCGCTGCGCGTGGTGCCGCCCGAGTCGCGGCTCGCCGCCGCCGTACGCCACGGCATCGCCCTCGCCGAGGCGGAACCCACCGGCACCGCGGCCGGGTTCGCCACCGTCGTCGACCGGCTCCACGCGGCCCACGGCCACCACCACTGGGTGCACGTGCTGCCGAACGTGGCGCTGCTCGCCGCCGCACTCACCCACGCCGACGGCGACTTCGAGGGCGCCGTCTGCCGTGTGGTGTCCGGCGGCTGGGACACCGACTCCAACGGGGCCACCGCCGGGTCCGTCACCGGGCTGCTCGCGGGCGCCCCGGACGCGCTGCCCGCCGCCTGGACGGCGCCGCTGAAGAACCGCCTCGCCACCACCGTCGGCGGTCTCGACGGCATCGGCTTCGACGCCCTCGCCCGCCGCACCGCCGCCGTCGCCGTGACCGCAAGCAAGGAGAGCACGCCATGAGCGCACGCCCGACGCCCCGTCAGGACCCGTCAGGGCGCCCCCGGATCGTGGTCCTCGGCAGCGCCAACATGGACCTGGTGGCGTACGCGAAGGTGGCGCCCGCGCTCGGCGAGACCGTCACAGGGGAGTCGTTTCGCACCGTCGCCGGGGGCAAGGGCGCCAACCAGGCCGTCGCGGCGGCCCGCGCGGGCGGCGCCGTCACCATGGCGGGCGCCGTCGGCGACGACGCCTTCGGCGCCCGGCTGCGCGCCGTGCTCGCCGAAGCGGGCGTCGACACGGGCCGGTTGCGCACCACCGGTACCCCCACGGGCACCGCGCACATCGTCGTCGACGGCGAGGGCCGTAACGCCATCGTGGTGGTGCCGGGCGCCAACGGCACCGTGACCGGGCTCGCCGAGGGCGACGAGGCCGCCATCGCGGCGGCCGGGACGCTGCTGCTCCAGCTCGAAGTGCCGCTCGCCGGGGTGCTCGCGGGCGCGCGCGCCGCCCGCGAGCACGGGGTGCGCACCGTGCTCACCCCGGCGCCCGCCCAGCCGCTGCCCGACGAACTCCTCGCCCGCGTCGACCTGTTGGTGCCCAACGAGCACGAGGCCGCGGCGCTCGCCGGTGTCGAAGACCCGCGGGCCGCCGCCCGCGCCCTGCTCGACCTCGTACCCGAGGTGGTGGTGACCATGGGCGCCCGGGGCTCGCTGTACCTGGGGCGCGGTCTCGAACCGCTCGTGGTTCCGGCGCGCCCGGCGCGCGCCAAGGACACCACCGCCGCGGGCGACACCTTCGTCGGCGCCCTCGCGGTCGCCCTCGGCGAGGGCCGCCCGATGCCGGACGCGCTGGCCTGGGCCACGGCCGCCGCCGCGCTCTCGGTGGAGCGCGAGGGCGCCTCGTCGTCGATGCCGGGACGCGCCGCCATCGACGAGCGCGCCGGAGCGCCCCTGCACACCGCCGCCCCGCCGCCCACGCCCTGACCCCGCAGCCCGTACCCACCCGCACCCCGCCCCACCGCGACGAGCCGACGCCCGACGAAGCCGAGGTAGCACCATGCACCGACCGCCTCCCACCGGGGCCACACCGCCCCCCGCCGCACCCGCGGTGCCCCGCCCGCGCACCGCACCCGACCTGGGCGCAGGCCCCCTCACCGGGCTGCGCGTCCTCGACCTGGCCACCCTGTTCGCGGGCCCGAGCGCCGCCACCCTGCTCGGCGACTTCGGCGCCGACGTCATCAAGGTCGAGCACCCGCGCAAGCCCGACCCGTCCCGCGGCCACGGCCCCAGCAAGGACGGCGTCGGCCTCTGGTGGAAGCACCTCGGCCGCAACAAGCGCACCATCACCCTCGACCTGTCCACGCCGGGCGGCGCCGACGTGCTGCTCAGGCTCGCCGCCACCGCCGACGTCGTCGTGGAGAACTTCAGGCCGGGCACCCTGGAGCGGTGGGGTCTCGGCTGGCCCGAGCTGTCCGCCGCCAACCCCCGCCTCGTCCTCGCCAGGGTCACCGCCTTCGGCCAGTTCGGCCCCTACGCCGCGCGCCCCGGCTTCGGCACCCTCGCCGAGGCCATGAGCGGCTTCGCCGCGGCCACCGGGGAGCCCGGCGGGCCCCCGACGCTGCCGCCGTTCGGGCTCGCCGACTCCATCGCCGCGCTCGCCACCGCCTACGCCGTGATGGCCGCCCTCACCGGGCGCGACCGCACCGGCGCGGGCCAGGTGGTGGACATGGCGATCATCGAGCCCATGCTCGCCGTCCTCGGCCCCCAGCTCATCTGGTACGACCAACTCGGCTACGTCCAGCCCCGTATGGGCAACCGCTCCACCAACAACGCCCCGCGCAACACCTACCGCACCGCCGACGGCGCCTGGCTCGCGGTGTCCTCCTCGGCGCAGTCGGTCGCGGAGCGGGTGATGCGCCTGGTGGGGCGGCCGGAGCTGGTCGGGGAGCCGTGGTTCGCCACCGGCACCGGGCGCGCCGCGCACGCCGACGAGATCGACGCGGCGGTCGGCGCCTGGATCGCCGCCCACGACCGCGCCGAGGTCGTCGCCGCCTTCGAGGAGGCCGAGGCCGCCGTCGCGCCCGTCTACGACGTGCGCGACATCCTCGACGACCCGCAGTACGCGGCGCTCGGCACCGTCGCCGAGGTCGACGACGGCGAACTCGGCCCGATGCGGATGCAGAACGTGCTCTTCAGGCTCTCCGGCACCCCGGGGCAGATCCGCTGGCCGGGACGCCCGCACGGCGCCGACACCACCGCCGTCCTCACCGAACTCGGCCTCGACGAGACGGAGATCGCCGAGCTGCGCGCGAAGGGGGCGCTGTGACCACCCCCGCCGCCACCCCGCGCCCCCGCCGCGCCCCGCACGACGGGCCCCCGCGCGCCGACACCGTCCTCACCTGGCTCTACGCCCCGGGCGACCGGCCCGACGTGGTCGCCAAGGCGCTGCGCTCCGGCGCCGACGTGGTGCTGGTCGACCTGGAGGACGCGGTGGCGCCCGAGCGCAAGGAGTACGCGCGCGCCGCCACCGCAGAACTGCTCGCCGACGGACCGCCGGGACCCTCGGGGGTCGCGGTGCACGTGCGGGTCAACGTGCTGCACGGGCGGCTGTGCTCGGCCGACCTCGCGGCCCTCGCCGCCCTCCCCGGGCTCGACGGGCTGCGGCTGCCGAAGGTCGGCTCCGCCGCCGACGTGGCGGCGGTCGCCGCGGTCGTACGGGCGCTGCGGGAGCCCGCGGCCCCGGCCCCCGGGCTCTATCCGCTGCTGGAGTCGGCCCTCGGCCTTGAGCACGCGTTCGCCATCGCCACCGCCGACCGCGGTGTGCGCGGTCTCGCGCTCGGCGAGGCCGACCTCAGGGCCGACCTCGGGGTGGGGCCCGACGACGGTGCCATGGCCTGGCCGAGGTCGCGGGCGGTGGTCGCGGCCAGGGCGGCCGGGCTCGCACCGCCCGCGCAGTCCGTCTACCCGGACGTACGCGACCTCGACGGGCTCGCCGCCTCCTGTCTGCACGGCCGCGGCCTCGGCTTCCTCGGCAGGACCGCGATCCACCCCCGGCAGCTCCCGGTCATCGCCCGCGCCTATCTCCCCACCCCCCGCGAGATCGACGCCGCCCGCGAGACCGTCGCCGCCGCGCGTGCCGCCCCCGGCGCGCTCGCCCTGCCCGACGGCCGCTTCGTCGATCCCGCGGTGGTGGCGGGCGCGGAACGGGTGCTGGCGCTGGCGGCGCGCGGGGAGGCGTACCGGTAGCCGCGGGCGCCTCCGGTACTTTTAACAAGTAACTTCAACAGTTTCCTTGTGTAGTGCGCTACGGTGGACGCATGTCCGAATCCCCCTCCGCGGACCCGGCTGCGCCACCGTCCCCCGGCGGCCGCGACTCGGCCGCCGCGGCCCGCAGGCTCAGCCTGGCGATCACCCGGCTCCGCTCCCGGCTCCGCGAGGAGACCGGGCAGTACGAGACCGGTCTGACGCTCTCCCAGCTCGGCGTGATCCAGAGCGTGGTGCACGAGGGCCCGGTCACCGCCGCCCGGCTCGCCAGGCTCCAGCACGTCACCCAGCAGTCCATCGCCCAGCACGTCGCCCCCCTCGTCGCCGCCGGCTACCTGCGCAAGGAGTCCGACCCCGAGGACGGCAGGAAGTCGCTGATCACGGTGACGGACGAGGGCCGCACCCTGTTCACGTCGCTGGTCTCCTCCCGGGAGTCCTTCCTGGCCCGCGCCATCGACAGGCTTGTACCGCCCGAGGACACCGCGGCGCTCGACCGGGCCATCGCCCTGCTTGAGGAGTTCGCCCGGGTGGACCTCAGGGGTGCGGGCGGCGGCGACACGTGAGGGACACCGCGCGCCCCGACGGCCGCGGCGCCTTCGGCCCCCGCTTCACCACCCCGCTCTACGTGGGTACCGCGCTCAACCCCGTCAACAGCTCCCTCATCGCCACCGCCCTCGTGCCCATCGCCCACGACCTGCACGTCTCCGTCGGCGCCACCAGCGTCCTGGTGTCCGGCCTCTATCTGGCGAGCGCCGTCGCCCAGCCCACCGCGGGCAAGCTCGCCGAGGTGTTCGGACCCCGCAGGGTCTTCGTCACCGGCATCCTGCTGGTGCTGCTCGGCGGGCTCGTCGGCGGCTTCGGGCGCTCGCTCGCGATGCTCACCGCGGCCCGGGTGCTGATAGGCGTCGGCACCTCCGCCGGGTTCCCCTCCGCGATGGTGCTGATCCGCCGCCGCGCCGCCGACGCCGGGATGGGCGCACCGCCGGGCGGGGTGCTCGGCGGACTCGCCGTCGCCGGGATGGCCGTGGCCGCCGTGGGGCCCCCGGTCGGCGGCCTGCTCGTCGGGGCGCTCGGCTGGCACTGGGCCTTCCTCGTCAACATCCCCGTCACCCTGCCCGCGCTCGCCATGGCGCTGCGCTGGGTGCCGCCCGACCCGCCCGCGGACCGGCTCGCCCCCCGCGCCCTCGCCGCCCGAGTCGACATCGGCGGGATCGCCGCCTTCGGGGGCGCCATGGCCGCCCTGCTGGTTTTCGTCATGGCGCTGCCCCGCCTCGACTGGGCCGCGCTCGCCGTCACCGCCGCCGCGGGCTGCGCCCTGGTCCGGTGGGAGCTGCGCGCCGCCACCCCCTTCCTCGACCTGCGCGGACTGCGCGCCAACGGGCCGCTCGCCCGCACCTACGCCCGCTCGGGGCTCACCCTGCTCGGCAGCTACTCCGTGCTGTACGGCGTGACCCAGTGGATGGAGGGCGGCCGGGGCATGTCCTCCCAGGAGGCGGGGCTCCTGCTGCTGCCGATGGGGGTGCTCTCCGCGGTGCTCTCCCGCCCGCTGTCGCGCCGCAACCTGGTACGGGGACCGCTCATCGGCTGCGGGCTCGCGATGCTGGCCGGCTCGCTCGGCATCCTGACCCTCACCTCGCACGGCCCGCTGCTGCCGGTCGTGCTGGTGACGCTGGTCTTCGGCGTCGCCCTCGCGACCACCGCCGTCGGCAACCAGACCGCCCTCTACACCCAGGCGCCCCCCGAGCAGATCGGCACCGCCTCGGGCCTCTTCCGCACCTTCGGCTATGTCGGGTCCATCGCGTCCGCCAGCGTCACCGGCATCGTCTTCCGGCACGGCGCCACCGACGGCGGACTCCACGTCCTCGGCACCGTACTGACCGCGGCCGCGGTCCTCGTCCTCGCGATGACCGTGTTCGACCGCCGGCTCAAGACCCCCGGACGGCAGCAGCGCCGCCCGGCCACCCACGGCAAGGAGCAGCACCTCGTGACCACCACCCCCGCCCTCGACCCCGCGCACACCGCCCTGCTCGTCATGGACTTCCAGCCCGCCATCCTCGGGATGATGAGCGAGGCGGTGGACACCGACGCCCTGCTCGGGCGCGTCGAGGGCGCCATCGCCGACGTGCGCGCGCACGGCGGCACCGTCGCCTACGTGCGCGTCGCCTTCACCGAGGACGACTGGGCCGCCGTGCCCGCCGCCAACAGCAACTTCGCCGCGGTCGCCGCGAACCGCATGATGCACCACGAGGAGCCCGCCACCGCCGTCCACGAGCGGATCGCCCCGCACGAAGGCGACATCGTGGTCCGCAAGGTCCGCTTCGGCGGCATGTCCACCACCGACCTCGACGCCAGGCTCCGCGAGCGCGGCATCACCACACTCGTCGTCTCCGGCGTCTCCACCAGCGGCGTCGTGCTCTCCACCGTGATCGACGCCGCCGACCGCGACTACGAGGTGTACGTGCTCGCCGACGGTGTCGCCGACCCGGACGCCGAGGCCCACACCACCCTGGTGGAACGGGTGCTGCCGTCCCGCGCCCGGGTCATCGACACCGCCGGGCTGCACGGCATGCTCGAAGCGGTCTGACCCGCCCGGCGGGCCGGGACACGGGGCACAAAGTGGACCGAACGGTTCACCCGGCGGTAGCCTCGGCCCCGTGCCCCGGCCGCCGTACGCCCGCCCGGGAGCGGGAAGGGCCCGGCGAACGGCCCGCGCGATACGGGAACGGCGCGGCGGGGGCACCGTAGGGCACTGAGGGCGCCGGGAGGCGCCGACGGGCGCGGAGGGACGGCATGCGGAAGCTCACGCCGAAGGGCGAAGCCACCCGGCAGCGCATCGTGGCAGGCGCGGCGCTGCTGATGCGCGAGCGCGGCCCGGCGAACGTCTGCCTCGACGACATCAGGGCCACCACCGCCACCAGCAAGAGCCAGCTCTTCCACTACTTCCCCGGCGGCAAGTCCGACCTGCTGCTCGCCGTGGCACGCTACGAGGCCGAGCGGGTGCTCGCGGAGCAGCAGCCCGAGCTGGGCGACCTCACGGACTGGCGGAAGTGGGAGGCGTGGCGCGAGCGGGTGGTCGAGGGGTACGCGGCCCACCCCGGCGAGTGCCCGCTGACCGCCCTCACCGCCCAACTCGGCCTGGCCGACCCCGCGTTGCGCGAGATCGTCGACGACCTCTACTGCCGCTGGCAGGGGTACCTGGCCGCCGGGATCGAGGCGCTGAAGGCGGACGGTGCCGCGGACCCCGCCGCCGACCCCCGCGCCGCCGCCGTCGACATCCTCACCGTCATCGCGGGCGGCGCCACCCTGCTGCACGCCACGGGCCGCATCGACTTCCTTGAGGTCGGCCTGCGCCGCTCCCTCGACACCCTCCGCCACGGCGCCGACCGCGCCGGGGCGGAGGCCGCGTAGCCGACCGTCCCCCCCCCGCACCCTCCGTCCGCGCGGCGCCCCCACCACGCCCTCATCCGGCCGCCGCGGGCGCGAACCGCTGCCGGTACGCCGTCGGGGTGATGCCCGTCTCGCGGCGCATCAGCCGGCGCAGGTTCGCGGCGGTGCCGAGACCGCTGTGCCGCGCCACCACTTCGAGCCGTGACTCGCCGCGCTCCAGCAACCGGCAGGCCAGAGCGAGCCGTTCGGCCGTCAGCCAGGCCCAGGGCGTGGTGCCGAGCTGGGCGCGGAAGCGGCGGTGCAGCGTCGCCTGGCTGACCGAGGCGCGCACCGCGAGGTCGGCCACCGCGAGCGGGGTGCCGAGCCGTTCGCGCGCCCAGCCGAGCACCGGCGCCAGCGACTCGTCGAGCGGTTCCGGCAGCGGGCGCTCCACGAACTGCCGCTGCCCGCCGTCCCGGTGCGCGGCGAAGACCAGCCGCCTGCCCACCGCGCCCGCCACCTCGGCGCCGTGGTCGCGGCGCACCACGTAGAGCCCGAGGTCGAGCGCGGCGGCGCTGCCCGCGGCCGTCAGGATGTCCCCGTCGTCCACGAACAGCACGTCGGGTTCCAGCCGCACGGCGGGGAAGCGGGCCCGGAAGGAGTCGGCCCACTGCCAGTGCGCGGTGGCCCTGCGCCCGTCGAGCACGCCCGCCTCGGCGAGCGTGAAGGCGCCGCTACAGAAGCCGATCAGCCGCGCCCCGCGCGCGTGCGCGGCGCGCACGGCGTCGAGCACCGCGGGGCGTCTTGGCACCTCGACATCGGGGCGGTTGGGCACGATCAGGGTGTCCGCCGTCCCGGCGGCGTCGAGGTCCCTGACCCCGGTGAGCGTGAAGAAGCCGTCCCGCATCAGGGTGCGGGGCTCGGGCGAGCAGAGGACGAAGTCATACAGCTCGCGGCCCAGTTCCGGCCTGCGCAGGCCGAAGATCTCGGTGGCGCAGCCGAGTTCGAAGGGGTTCGAGTTCTCGTCCACGACGACCACCACACGGTGTGGCCCCCGGCCGCCCGGCCCTTGCGAGGATTCTTTCACCATGTGCGATTTCTAGCACTCGCGGGGCCCGGCGCCCCGCGCGACGATGGCCCCATGAGCGAAGAACCCCTCTCCCTCGACAGTGCCCTGGCCTCCTTCGACGCCCTGTGGAGCCCCCGTATCGTCACCCGCGTCAACGACTACGACGTACGCGTCGCCAAGGTCGAGGGCGACCACGTCTGGCACGTCCACGACGACACCGACGAGTTCTTCCTCGTCCTCGAAGGGGAACTCCACATCTCCCTGCGGGAGCCCGCGGGGGAGCGCACGGTGCTGCTCCCCCGGGGCTCGGTCTTCACCGTCCCGCGCGGCACCGAGCACAAGCCGTACGCGCCGTCCCGCACCGCGATCCTCGTCCTGGAGCCCACCGGCACCTCGTCGGTGGGCGACCGCCACGACGCCCTCCCGGACCACGTCGACGCCACGACCGGCCACACCCTGGGCGACACCTGAGCGGGACGGGCGTGCCGTCTCCCGTCACACCTCCGCCTCGTCGCGGGACGCCGACGGTCACTTCCCGGTCCTGATGCTCCGCCCCGTCGCCGAAGGCGGCGCGGAAGGGGCCGCCTCGTCATGCCCTGGGGTCGGGCGGCGGCAGTGGCCCGCCGTCGTGGCGGGGCCTCGGGTCCGCGATGCGGAGTACCGTTCTGAGTGTCGAGTTCGCAACGGAGGGCCCCGGTATGCCTGACAGCACCGACATCGGCGTACGTGTGCGTGAGGTACGGAAGCGTCGCGGCCTGACCCAGCGGGAGTTGGCCACCGCCGCCGGGGTGTCCCTGTCCACGATCCGCGTCCTTGAGCAGGGGGCCGCCGGGGAGACGCGGATGGAGACAGCGCGTGCGCTCGCGTCGGCGCTCCGCATACCCACCTCCGCGCTGCTGCACCGGGACCCGCCCGGGGACCAACCGCCGACAGACCGGTGGGCCGAGGTGCGGGCCGCGGTGATGGCGCCGCCCGCACCGGTGTACGTGGGTGATGACGCCCCCACCGTGGCGGGCGTGCGGGCCGCCGTGCGGGACGCCGAACCGCTGTTCTCCGGCGACAGGTTCGCCGAGCTGGCCCGGGTGCTGCCGCCACTGCTCCGTGACATTGACGTCATCGACCCCGCGGACCGAGGCGCCCGGGCGGTTCGCGGGCGGCTGCTCCAACTGACCGGCTGGCTGCTCACGCAGACCCGGCAGTTCGAGGCCGCAGAGCACGCCCTGACGCAGGCCCTCGGGGTGGCGACCGATCGTCTTGACGGGGCCGCGACGGTGACGACGCTGTGCTGGCTCCTGCTCCGTACGGGCCGCCTCGCCGAGGCGCGCGCCCTTGCGGCGGAGTGGGCCGACGAGGTCGAGCCCCGCATGTCCCGGGCGACCGCCGACGAACTGGCTTCCTGGGGCTGGCTGTTGCTCAGGCTGTCGGCAGCGGACATGCGGGACGCCCGCCCCGAAGAGGCGCAGGACGCGCTACGACTCGCAAACTCCGCGGCCGTCGCGCTCGGGCGCGAGCACACGCCGAGCGGCGACTTCTTGCGTACCTTCGGGCCGACCACGGTACGCCTCAAGCGGATCGAGGGAGCGGCGGTTGCCGGGCGCCCCGACCGGGTGCTTCAACTCGCCAAGGACGTGCCGGTCGCAGGGATGCGCCGCACGTCCAACAACCGCAACCGGCACCTGCTCGACGTGGCGGACGCCCGCGTGCGACTGCGCCAGTACGGGGAGGCGGTGGACGTGCTGGAGGATGTCCGGATGTCGTCGCCTGAGTGGCTGCCTCAACAGCGGTATGCGCGGGACATCGTGGGCCGGGTGGTGACCAAGCGCCGGACGCTGACGCCAGAGATGCGACGGCTCGCCGACGCGACGGGCGTACCGCTCTGACCTTCGACGCGCCCGCTGCGCTGGTACTTCTGACGGGGCGCCCGCCAGATCACCATTGAGGGGGTACCGGCCCCTCCCTACGGTCCTTCTATGGCCGACATCACACAGAGCGACAACTCCGATACCAAGCCCGGGAAACCTGCGGCCCGGGGCGCCGCAACGGCTGTCTGGCTGGCGTCCGCGCATCCGCGGCCCGCCGAGGTGTACGAGGCGTGGTCGCATCCGTACGGTGTGGCCGCCCTGCCGTGTAACGGGCCGTTCACCGCGGTGCGTCTGCCCGAGAATGTCGTGCGTGGCGCCGTCGACTGTGACGACCTGTCCACGGTTCACGCTCGCCTCGCCGACGCGCTGCACGGGCCGGTTGTCCATGACCCGCAGCATCAGCGTTACTACGCCCTCGTTCCGGCCGGTGCGGTGAGGGGGTGGCGGGTGCCCGGGGTGGAGTGCCTCGGGTCCGAGTACTACCTCGGTACGCCCAACCCCGCCGCCATCCGCCCGTCAGGCGTGAACGGCTATTGGGCGGTGCCGATGGACGGCCCCGGGCATCTGTGTGACCCGGTGGCGGTGGAGGAGTTGGCGAGGTTGGGGCGGGAGCGGGTGGCTGCCGGGGCGGTGCGCTGGTGCGACTGGCACCACGGCTACGCCCATGGCACGGAACTGGTCAGCATCATCGAGCAGATGAGCGGACCCGGCGCCGGTCTCTACGCCTGCGCCGACTGCCGCCACAAGCACGGCCTGACAGCGCCGTCCGAAGGGGGTGTGTGAGGTGCCGGGGGATGACGGCCGCTCAGCGGCGGCCGACTGGCTTGCCTCCGCGCACCCCCGCCCCGCCGAAGCACACCGGGCATGGAAGCAGCCGGGCGGCCTGGCCCCACTGCCCTGCGGGGTGCTGTTCACCGCCGTACGCCTGCCCGCACTGCTCGTCCACGCCGCCACCAGAACCAACGACCCCGATACCCTCCGCACATGGCTCAGCGAACGTCTGGGCGGTCCGGTGATCCACGACCCGTCGCGTGCCCGCTACTACCCCCTCGTGCCCACGGACACCGTCAAGTCCTGGCGCCACACGGTCGCGTACATCCGGTGCCTGGAACCCGAGCAGCACCTCAACATGCCAGCCCCCACCGCCATCCAGCCCTCCGCACAGACCCCGTACTGGACCGTGCCCCCGACGGAGCCACACAAGCTGTGCGACCCGGAAGCGGTGAAGGACCTGACCCGGCACGGTCAGCGGCAGGCGGCAGTAAACGGCGCGGGATGGTGTCACTGGCATGCGGGCTACGCCCCCGGCACCCGGCTCGTGACGGTCACCGGGACGTCGAGTCTGGACGCCGGTGGACGCTGGGCCTGCCCACCATGCCGCAGAACCCACCGCCTCCAACCCTTCTACGAACAACGGCGGAACTAATCCGCCCCCGGCGCCTGCGCGCCAGGAGTGCCACCTGACGCGGTCGCGGGCCAGGAGTGGCGCGGCCCGGTGACGCTGCGCGACGTGGCCGCGCTCGCCTGGGTCTCACCGCGCACCGTCTCCAGAGTGGTCAACGCCCCCTCGAACTCGTGGACCGCTGGGACGACCCTGCGGCGGCGGGGGAGCGGGTGCGGCTGCTGCAACTGCTCGCGGTGTGGCAGATGCGCGCCGAGGACCCGCTGCCCGTGGTCCCCGGCGGCTACCGGCAGAAGACCGACCCCAGGAACCACCTGGCCCCGTACGCCCGCGGCAGGGCCCCGCGGGGGTGACGAACGGGCCCCGGGCGCCGGGGACTTGGCGCCCGGGGGCGGGTCGGGGGCCGCGGCTCAGCCGGCCGGGGCGAGCACCGTGCGGCGCGCGCCGAGCGCGGCCGAGAAGCGGTCGGTGAGGTCCGCGAGGGCCTTCGCCGGGGCTTGAGCCACCTCCAGGGTGCCGTCGGCGGCGGTGGAGAGGTCGCTGTCCAGCGTGAACCAGCCGGGCAGGATGTGCGCGGCGCCCATCGAGCTGAGCACCGGCCTGGGGAGTGTCTTCAAAAGAGCGTCGTCCGCCTGGAGGGCGGGGTCGGGGTGGTCCGGTGCGTGCGGTCGCAAGGCGGAGGAGGGAGTCGACGTGGCGCGTCGGCGACTGACGACAACGCCGCGAGCGTGCGTGCCGGGCCGCCCCGATCAGACGGGCTTTTGAAGACACGACCTAGGCGCGTAGTCGATGGCGAGGATGTGCGCGGTGCTGCCGCCGGTGGCGAGCGGCAGCACCGTCTTGTCGGCCAGCGCGTACTGCGGCAGCAGGTCGAGCAGCGACTTGAGCAGCCCCGAGTAGGCGGCCTTGTACACCGGTGTGCCGACCACCACCCCGTCGGCCGCGGCGAACCGCCGCGCCGCCGAGACGATCGCCGGATGGTCGAAGTCGGCGCCGAGCAGCGCCTGCGCGGGCAGCGCGCGCACGTCGAGCACGCTCACCTCATGGCCCAGGCCGCGCAGCCGGTCGTCGAGGTGGCGCAGCAGCCGCGCGGTGCGGGAGGTGGCGGAGGGGCTTCCGGAGACGGACAGGATGGCGGCCATGTCAGGACCTTCCGAAGACGGGTGCGGCGGAGTGCGTACGGGGGCGCCGGGGGGTCACCAGGCGCTCGACTCCACCCTGACCGCGGGCACCAGGCCGCCGCGGAGGGCTTCGAGGAAGCCGACGACCTCGGCGGCCACCGACCGGTGCTGAAGGTCGTTCAGCACATCGTGGTGGGCCTCGGGCACCACCGAGAGCCGGGCCCTGGCAAGGGACTTGGCGGTGTCGGCGAGCGCGTCGCGGTCGGCCAGCGGGTCGGCGCCGCCGACCAGCAGCAGCGTCGGTACCACGAGCCGCGCCCCGTACGCGGCCGCGAGCAGCGCCCCGTCCACCGGCTCCGCCAGCGCGCCGCGCCGTACCCGCGCGTCGTCGCTGAGGGCGCCGCGGTGGGTCGGGCAGGAGGTGCGCACGTCCAACTCCTCCTCCCAGGTGCCACCGGGCGCGGCGCGCCGCCCGGGGAGCCCGGCGAGGACGGCGGCATCGGCGCGCGGCCCCGGCGCGGCGCCGTCGAGGAGGGCGGCGAGCGCCGCGGCCCCGGTGTCGGCGCCCACCAGCACCACGGGGCGCGCCACGCCGTCCTGGCCCGCGGTGCCCGCGACGGCGGCGTCGACGTCGGCGCCGAGCCGCGCGGCCCACGCCGCGCCCGGGCCCGCCGTGCCCGTGGCGGGGGCGTCGAGCACCCGCACCCGGTAGGCGTCGGCGGCCAGCCTGCGGCCGAAGCGGGCGTACGTCGCCCGGGTCTCGCCGCGGCCCGGCACCACCACGACGGTGCCGCGGGTGCGCAGCCCGGTGGGGGCGTGGTGGTCGGTGTACTCGCTCATGTCAGGCTCCTGCGGGTTCGTCGTCGGCCGGGCGCACCGGGGCGGCGTCCCGCGCGGCGGCCGCCCCGGCGCTCACGCGGCGCGGGTGTGGCGGTTGGCGGGGACGGGCAGGCCGAGGTTGCCGCGCAGGGTGTCGGAGGCGTACTCGGTGCGGAACAGGCCGCGCTTCTGGAGCAGCGGCACCACCCCGTCCACGAACAGGTCCAGCTCCTCGGTGGTGCGGAAGGCGAGGTTGATGCCGTCGAAGGCGCCCGCAGCGAACCACTCCTCGATCGCATCCGCGACCGTCTCAGGCGCCCCGACAAACGGCGACCTGCGGAACGTGCCCATGGAGTCCACGACCTGACGCAGCGTCAAGTCCTGTTCCCTGGCCCGGTCGATGATCTTCGCGGCGCCGGTCCTGCCGCCCCGCTCGGCGAGGTGCGCCACGTCGGGGAAGGGCGCGTCGAGGTCGTGGACGGAGAAGTCGTGGGCGCCGAAGGAGCGTCCGAGAAGCGCCAGGTTGCGGTCGAAGTCGTTGTCCTCGTCGAAGATCTCCCGCTCCCTGCGGCGCGCCGCCACGTCGGTCGCCGCGACCACCGGGGCGCCGTGGACGAACACCTTGATGTGGTCGGGGTCGCGGCCGTACGCCGCGGTGCGCCGCTTGATGTCCGCGTAGTACTCGCGCGCCTGATCGAGCGGGCCGCCCGGCGCGTAGATGCCCTCCGCGACCCGGGCCGCGAGGTCGCGCCCCTCCTCCGACACCCCCGCCTGGAAGATCACCGGCTGGCCCTGCGGGGAGCGGGAGATGTTCAGCGGCCCCGCCACCCTGAAGTGCTCGCCGACATGGTCGAGCGCGTGCAGTTTCGCCGGGTCGAGGAAGACCCCGCGGGCCACGTCCGCGGGGAACGCGTCGTCCTCGTACGAGTCCCACAGCCCCCGCGCCACCTCCACGAACTCCAGGGCGCGCCCGTAGCGGGTGCCGTAGTCGAGGTGGTCGTCGAGGCCGAAGTTGCGTGCCACGCCGCTGTCGAAGCTGGTGACCACGTTCCACCCGGCGCGCCCGCCGCTGATGTGGTCGAGCGAGGCGAGCCTGCGGGCCAGGTTGAACGGCGAGTTGTAGGTGCTGCTCGCCGTGCCCACGAGGCCGACGTGCCGGGTGTGGGTGGCGACCGCCGACAGCAGGGTCAGCGGTTCGAGGCGGTTGAGGTAGTGCGCCGGGTAGGTGGCGTTGATGAACTGGCTGTCCACGATGAACAGCGCGTCGAACAGGGCGTGTTCTGCGGCCTTCGCCTGGTGGATGTAGTAGTCGATGTCGATGCTGGCGTCCTTCGCGACGCGCGGGTCCTTCCACAGCCCGTGCTGGCCGGGGCCGCCGACACCGTACGGGTGCAGTGCGAGGTGGATTCTGCGGGACATGGGCGGTGCCTCCTGGGGTGCTTCGCGGTGGGTCGCGGCCGGGGTCAGGTGTGCAGCAGGGCGCGCAGGGCCTCGCGTTCCGCGCGGTCGGCGGGGCCCGAGCGCAGGGTGGGCGCGGAGCTGACGAGCAGCCGGGTATAGGGGTGTCGCGGGCGGTTCACGATGTCGCGGGCGGCGGCGTCCTCGACGAGCGCGCCACGGTAGAGCACCGCGACCCGGTCGGCGGTGCCCGCGACCGAGCCGAGGTCGTGCGAGATGAACACGAGCGCGGTGCCCGCGGCGCGCAACTCCCGCAGCAGCTCCAGGATGTGGACGCGGTTGGCCGAGTCGAGGGCGCTGACCGGCTCGTCCAGGATGACGAGCGCGGGGTCGGCGATCAGCGCCCTGGCCACCGCGACGCGCTGGCGCTGGCCCCCGGAGACCGCGCCGGGCGGCCGGTCGAGCAGCCGCGCGGGCAGCCCGACCCGGTCGAGCAGCGCCGTCGCACGCTCCCTGGCCGCCTCCCGCGCCACGCCCCGTACCAGCAGCGGTTCTGCCAGCGAGTCGGCGAGGGTGTGGTCGGGGTCGAGGCTGCGCAGCGGGTCCTGGAAGACGTACTGGACGGTGCCGCGGCGGCGCAGCGCGCGCCACTGCCGGGCGCCGTACCCGGTGACGTCCTCGCCCGCGATCCGCACCGCGCCCCCGCAGGGTTTGACGAGGCCGAGCACGGTGCGTGCGAGCGTGGACTTGCCGGAGCCCGTCTCGCCGACGAGGCCCACGGTCTCGCCAGGCGCGACGTCGAGCGACACCCCGGCGAGCACGGTGCGCCGCCTGCGGCCGCGCCCGTAGCGCACCCGCAGCTCCTCGACGGACAGCACGGGCCGCCCGGCCGCGTCGGCCTGTGCGGCGCCGGTACGGGCGCCGGGGGCGGTGGTCGGGTCGCCGGTCACGGGGTCTCCTCTGCGGTGCGGAACCTCTCCAGGCCGTAGCGCTCGTGCTCGGCGATCAGGAGGCGGGTGTACGCGTGGCGCGGGTGGCGCAGCACGGTGCGGGTGGGGCCCTGCTCGACCACCTCGCCGTGCCTGAGGACCACGACCTCGTCGCAGAGCTGGGCGACGACGGCGAGGTCGTGGGAGACGACGACGAGCGCGAGCCCGGTGCGTTCGCGCAGCTCCGTCAGCAGGTCGAGGATCTCTGCCTGCACGGTGACGTCGAGGGCGGTGGTGGCCTCGTCGGCGATGACCACGCGCGGCTCCGCGGAGATCGCGGCGGCGATCAGCACCCGTTGCAGCATCCCGCCGGACAGCTCGAACGGGTACTGCCCGTAGACCAGTTCGGGGTCGGCGAGCCGCACCGAGTCCAGCAGCTCCACCGCCCTCCTGCGCGCCGCGCGCCTGCCGAGGCCCTGCTTGACCCTGACCACCTCGGCGATCTGCGTGCCCACCCGCAGCGCGGGGTTGAGGTAGGACGCCGGGTCCTGGAAGACGGCGCTGATGGTGGCGCCGCGCAGCGCGGTCCACTGGCGCGCGGTCAGTGTCGCGATGTCGGTGCCCGCGAGGGTCACGGAGCCCGCCGACACCTCGATGCCGGGCGGCAGGATGCCGAGCGCGGCACGGCAGGTGAGGGTCTTGCCGCTGCCCGACTCGCCGACGATGCCGACGGCGCGCCCCGGGCGCAGTGCGAAGCCGACCCCGCGCACGATCTCCCGCCCCGTGCCCCGGTCGGTGAGGTGGACGCCGCGCAGTGCGAGCACCGGCTCGGGGGCCGCGTCGGCGGCGGGTGCCGTCGCGGGCACGGTGTGGTGGGACGGCGCGCTCATCGGGCACCTCCGGCGGCGGCCCGCTTGCCCGCGGGGGCGCGGCCGGTGTGACCCGAGACGTCGCGTACGGCGTCGGCGAGCAGGTTGCCCGCCCACACGGTGACCATGATCAGCAGTGCGGGGGCGAGCGGTGCCCACGGCTGGTGGCTGAGGTAGCCGAGGTCGGAGGCGAGCAGCCCGCCCCAGGTGGGCGCGGGCGGCTGCACCCCGATACCGAGGAACGTCAGGCTCGCCACGATGACGAAGCCGGTGCCGATGGTCTGCGCGAACGCCACCGCGACCGGTGGCAGCACCTTCGCCCACACATGCCGGCGTACCACCCAGCCGACCGAGGCACCGGCCACGAGGGCGGCCTCCACGTAGGGCGAGCGGGCCACCGCGAGCGTCGCGGCCCGCGACACCCGGTAGAAGAGCGGGGACACCAGCACCCCCGTGACCAGCATGGCCTGGGTGATGCCGTTGCCGAGCAGCGCGATCACGGCCACCGCGAACAGCAGGAAGGGCAGCGCCACCAGGGTGTCGGCGAGCCGCAGGGTGACCCACTCGAAGGCCCGCCCCAGATACACCGACAGAATGCCGGGCACCGCGCCCACCACCAGTGCGGTGACGGCGACTTCGAGGGCGCCGAGCACGCTGACCCGGGAGCCGTCGAGGAGCCGGCTGAACACGTCGCGGCCCAGGTAGTCGGTGCCGAGCCAGTGCTCGCCCGAGGCGGCGGCGAGGGTGTCGCGGCTGTTCGCGAGCGGGTCCTGCGGGGCCAGCCAGGGCCCAAGAAGCGCCAGCAGCGCGACCACGACGAGAATACCCACGGCGACACGTCCCGAGGTCAGCCCGAGCAGACGGCGGACCATGTTCACACCCCCCGCTGAGAGGCCGGTGCCAGCCGCGCCAGCACCAGGTTGACGACCAGGTTGAAGGCGACGACCAGCGCGATCGACACCACGAGCACCCCCTGCACCGCGGGCACGTCCCCGGCCTGCGCCGAGTCGTTGGCGAACCGCCCGAAGCCCTGCAACCCGAAGATCCACTCGGTGACGACGGAGGCGCCCACCAGCGCGGGGAACTTCAGCCCGAGCGTGGCGAGCGCGGTGCCCAGCCCGCCGGGCAGCACATGGCGGAAGAAGATCCGCCGGGGGCCGAGGCCCCGCACCACCGCGCCGGTCACATAGTTCTCGCGGTACGCCGCGACGAGGCTGCCGCGCAGTTGCCGCGCCACGTCGGCCACGACGTCGAGGCTCAGCGCGAGCGCGGGCAGGGTGATGTGCGCGAGCCACGGGCCCGGGCCGCCCTGCGCCAGGGGTGTGTAGCCCGCCGAGGGGAAGAGACCGAGTCCGACCGCGAACACCGACACCAGCACGATGCCGACGACGAACGCGGGCATCACCGAGATCACGGTGACGAAGGCGGTCACGGCCCGGTCGAGCGGGGAGGCCGGGCGCAGCGCCGCGACGGTCCCGAGGCCGAATCCGGCGACGACCCCGATGAGCAGCGCGAACGTGGCGACCGAGAGGCTGACTCCGAGACCGAGGCCGATGAGCTGGGAGATGTCGGCGCCGTTGACCCAGCTCGCGCCCAACTGCCCGTGCAGCACGCCGGTGAACCAGTCCCAGTACTGCGCCAGGAAGGGTTTGTCGAGCCCCCACTGCGCCTCGACCCGGTGGATGGCCGCGGGGGTGGCGTCCTCGCCCAACTGGATGCGCGCCGGGCTCAGTCCGCTCAGCGACCGCAGCGCGAACGTCACGAAGGTCGCGACCAGGAAGACCGGGACGAAGATGGCCACCGATCGGGCGAGGGTGGCCAGGACACGCCCCAGCGTGTGCCGGGCCCTGGCCGCGGCACCGCCCCGGCGCCGCGCGGGCGCGACGGGAAGCGCGGTCGTCGTCATGGGTTCCCCTCTCTGTGTGCGTGGTCTCTGGTGGTGGGTGTGGGGTGGGTGTGTGAGGCGGTGTGTGAGGCGGTGTGTGGGGGCGCGGCGGTGTGTCACGAGTGGGCTGTGTGGCCGAACCGCCGCTGTCTCAGCCGCCGTTGACGGTCACGCCCGTCCAGTCGATGTGGGCGGGGTTCTTCGGCAGGCTGGAGACCGACGTGCTCTTCGCCGTCAGGTTCGGCGAGGAGAAGGTGAACACCAGCGCCCTGCTCTTCAGCCCCGCGCGGGTGGCGGCGCGCAGCACCGTGGGGTAGTCGGGCGCGTCGAGCGGGGTCCTGCGCACCTTGGCGACGGCGGCCTCGAAGCCGTCCGGCTCGTAGGGGGAGCTGAGGTTGAGCGGGCCGTCGGGACCGAAGTGCGCGGTGAGGGTCTGGAGCGCGGAGTCGCGCCCCGTGGTGGAGTACAGCGAGAAGGCGAGGTCCTTCGCGAAGAACGGGGTGGCCCAGTTCTTGTCGATCTTGATGGTGACCTTGATGCCGACCTTCGCCAGTTGGGACCTGACGATCTCGGCCGCGGGGTCCTCGGCGGGGATGACCAGGTCGAGCTTGAGCGCCCCAGGACGGTAGCCGGCCCTGGCGAGCAGCTTCCTGGACTCCGCGGGGTCGTACGGGTAGGCGTCCTCGGACTCCGGGTCGTACGCCACGTAGCCCTTGGGGAAGGGCTGGTCGGTGGCGCTGCCGTAGCCGAAGGTGAGCTTGTCCACGAACTCCTTCCGGTCGACGGCGTGGCGGACCGCGTCGACGACCCGGTCGTCCTTGAACGGGGCCTTGTTGACGTTGAGGCTGATGTTGGAGGCGTTGAACCCGGGCTGCACGAAGACGTCGAGCCCGGCCTTCTTCGCGGCGTCGGCCTGGCTCGGCTCGATGTCGGCGAAGTTGTAGACCCCGGTCTGAAGTCCGGAGACGACGGTGGAGGCGTCGGGGGCGGAGGTCAGCTCCACGTCGTCGATGTGGATGTTCTTCGCGTCCCAGTAGGCGGGGTTCTTCTTCAGCACGGCCTTGGTGCCGGGCACGAGCTGCCGGACGACGAACGGGCCCGCGCCGACGGGCGCACGGTCCAGCTTCGCGGGGTCCTTCGCGGCCTTGGGCGAGGCGATCTGGAGGACCCGCTCGCCGAGCAACTGCGGTATCTGGTAGTCGACCTGGGTGAGGTGGACGACGGCGTCGAGGCCCCTGGCGTCCACCGACCTGATGGAGGTGAGGTCGCCGAAGAGTGCGGAGTTCTTCTGCTTCTTGGCCCGTTCCACGGCGGCCCGCACGGCGCGCGCGTCGACGGGCTCGCCGTCGCTGAACTTCAGCCCGGGGCGCAGGTGGAAGGTGATGGTGTCGCCCTTCGCGTTGTACTCCCAGCTCCTCGCGAGGTCGGGCACCGCGTCGCCCTTCTCGTCGGTGCGGGTCAACGACGCGTAGACCATGGAGAGTTCGCGGAACTGGGCGCCGCTGCCGCCGACCACGGGGTCCCAGTGGGCGGGGAAGTAGGAGGAGGCCCACTTCAGGGTCGCGCCTCCTGCCGACGCGGTGCCGTCGCCGCCGCACGCGCTCAGGGCGGGGGCGAGCAGGGCGACGAAGGCGGTGGCGAGGACGGCGGCCCTGCGGGTCCGGGGGACGTCCGGCCTGGCGCGGCGGAGCGTGACTCGTGCGGACATCTCATCTCTCTCTGTGACGGGGCACACCGGGGTGGGGGCGCGTACCGGGCGCGGGGGAGTGCGGCGGGAGGCGGGCGGACGCCCTCGGGACAGGGCGGGGCGCGTGCCGGGAGAGCCGGGCGGCGGCGGCCGGCTGAGGGCGGAGGAGTGGCCAACGGTCCCTGGAAAAGGGCGTGTTGGAGGGGAGGTGGCTCGGTGGTATCCGGACGTGGCGTCGAGCGGAGGGCGTCGGCGGGGGTGCGCCGGGGCGTGCGGGGGCACGGCCGGGCGGGGTGGCGAGGAGCGCGCGGGGGAACGCGGGGCGCGTTCAGGGAAGCGGCGTACGGCCGGGCGGCGTCAGCGCGGCGCCCGTGGGCCGGGGGCGGCGATCAGCGACAGAGGGCGCTACAGGTGCGCCGCAGGTCCACATAGCGGCACACCACACCGGGGTGTGTCGTGAGCATGGAGCACATCTTTGCCGCGGCCCTCCGCGACTGTCAATGGACACCACTTGGTGTCTCATTGGGCGGGACGGGACGTCGCAGCTCAGGGGAGGGGCGCGGTCGCCGGATGCACTGCGGCCTCCGCGGGGTGCAGCCACAGCGGCCCGCCCGCGGTGTCCACCCGCACCGCCCCCGGCGGCGGCCAGGGCCCCTCGGTGAGCACCGCGCGCTCCGGGTCCGTCAGGGTGCGGTGGCGGGCGAGCGCGGCGGCGGGGGAGAGCGGCGCGGGCTCCCTGAGCAGTCCGGGGGCCAGGCGCTCGGCGGCGTCCGCGTACGCGCCGTAGGGCCGCCGGCCGGGCACCGCGCGGTGGCGGCCGTCGGGGGCGCGGAACAGCAACGTCGGGAGCGCATAGCGGAGTTCGCCGTCCGGTGTCTCCTTCGCCGCCCCGGGGTGCGGGGAGCCGCCCGGCACCGACAGCACCTCGGGCACAGGGCGCCGCGCCTCCGCGTGGTCCGCCCGCACCCGCTCCCGTACGGCGGCCGAGGCCGCGTCGGCGGCGAGCCGCGCGGCGTCGAGTCCGGGCACACCCCGTGCGGCGGCGAGGGCGAGCGCGGGTGTGTCGGCGGGCACACCGCGCACGAAGACGCCCTCGCGCAGCCTGCGCAGCACCCCCTCGGCGACCGGGGCGCCCTGGAGTTCCGCGGCGGCGGCGACCAGCGACGCCGACCAGGACTGTGCGGCCACCCGGTCGAGCCGGTACGGCCGTGGCGCGTGGGTGTGACCGCTGATCTCCGCCAAGTGCCCCGCGTACCAGGCGGTTTCCGCGGCGGGGTCGGGCGCGGGGTCGTCGCCGACGTCAAACAGGATGGAGAACACCCGCCGCCACCGCACCCGTTCGCCGAGCGCGGCGCGCAGCCGCCGGAAGACCGGCTCCGAGCCCCACGCCCACGGGCACAGCGGGTCCGTGTACTCGACCACCTCCAGGCCCGGTGCGGGCTCGGCACCGGCGGCCGCGGGCCCGGCGCTCACACCGCGCCGATCCTGGTACGGGGCTGCGCGCCCGCGGGGCCGGTGGCCGCGGCGGGCAGCAGCGCGGCCAGGGTGAGCGCGCCGAGTACGTCCTTCGCGTCCGCCTCGATACGCCGCCACACCCCGGGCAGCCCCCCGGCGGGCCCCGGATAGCCGAGGCCGGCCAGCGGCTCGCCGCGCAGCGACAGCACCTCGCCGTCGACCGCGAGCACCACGTCGAGCAGGGTGATCTCGGCTGCGGGCCTGCCGAGCCAGTAGCCGCCCTCGCAGCCGCGCTGGCTGCGCACGAGCCCCGCCCTGCGCAACTCGCCGACCACGGACTTCAGGAACCGGAACGGAATCTCCTGCGAGGAGGCGATCGCCTCGCAGGTGAGCGGACGGGCGGGCGCACGCGCCAGTTCGAGCAGGGCCCGGACGGCGTAGTCCGCCTTGGCGGAGATCTGCATGCCCGCCATCATGCACGAACACCGCGGCGCCGGGCGGGGCTTCGGCCCCGCGGTGGATTCATTGCGGGAACGTTGCCGCAGGTGAACGCCAATGGATACCTCTTGACATCCTTTCTGCCGCAGCCGTAGCTTCCGGGCATGAGCGAGCCGCCAACGGCCCCCGGCGCGGGGCGCGCCACGGCCCACACCCCGTACACACCCTCCGAAGCGAACACGCCCGCGGGGCCCCGGGACACGGTCGCGGGCGAGGGCTTCCACCCCCACCTCCATGAGTCCCCTGGACACGCCACGACACCGCTGCGCGCCCGGCTGCACCATGTGCGCGCCGACGGCCTCGACGGCGACACCGCGCAGACCGGCGGCATGCGCAGGTTCGCTGCGGTGAGCGGGCGGACGGTCGGCTCGGAGAAGCTCTGGATGGGCCAGACCCACGTCGCCCCCGCCACCTCCTCGTCCGACCACCACCACGGTGCGTCCGAGACCGCGATCCATGTGGTCAGCGGCCACCCGGAGTTCGTCTTCGTGGACGAGTCCGGCGGCGAGCCCGAGGAGGTGCGGCTGCGCACCGCCCCGGGCGACTACGTCTTCGTACCGCCCTACGTGCCCCACCGCGAGGAGAATCCCGACCCCGCGGAGGAGGCGGTGGTGGTGATCGCCCGCAGCACCCAGGAGGCGATCGTGGTCAACCTGCCGGGCCTCTACGCGCTGCGCGTGGAGGGGGCGGGCGACGGGTGACGGCGGCCGCGCGGGCGTGGTGCGGACGGCCGGTGCGGGGCCCGGCCCGGGTACGGCCCGTTCACGGCGCGGGGGCGAGGAGCCCCAGGTCGCGCAGGCTCTCCGCCGACTCGACGACGGTGGTCTCCGCGGGGCGCGGGCGCCAGCCGAGCAGGTCGCGGGCGCGGTCGTTGTGGATGACAGGGCGCGGCGGCCCGTCGCCCGGCGCCTCCTCGGACGGCACCCGCGCGGCGAGCGCGCCGAGCCGCCGCCGCAGGATGCCGGCCAGCTCCACGAAGCTCATCGCCGGGTCGTCGGAGACGGCGAGGAACCGCTTCCCCGCCGCCTCGGGCGCGGCCATCGCGTGCAGATGCAGCTCTGCCACGTCCCGTACGTCGGCGACACCGAAGCGGGCCCGCGGCGCGACCCCCATCCGGCCGTCCAGCATCGCCGCGACCAACTGCATCGAGGACCCGGCACGGGTCGTCAGCGTCGGCCCGAAGATCCCGGTCGGATTGACCACGACCAGCTCGGTGCCGCCGCCCCCGCGCCCCATGAGGTCCCACGCGGCGCGCTCCGCGATCGCCTTGGAGCGCGGATACGGGGCGAGGCCCGGGGTGTCGGGGTCGGTCCAGTCGTCCTCGGTGAACTCCGAGCCCGGCTTCGGCGAGTAACCCACCGCGGCGAACGACGAGGTCAGCACCACCCTGCGGGCACCCGCGCCGCGCGCCGCGCGCAGCACCCGCAGGGTGCCCTCGCGGGCGGGCACGATCAGCTCGTCGGGGTCGTCCGGCTGGACGGCGGGGATCGGCGAGGCGACATGGTGCACCTCCGCGCAGCCCGCGACGGCCGCGTCCCAGCCCCCGTCGGCCAGCAGGTCCGCGGTGACGACGGCGAGCCCGGCGTCGTCGGCGCCGCCGCGCCGCACCGCCGCACGCACCTCGCCCTCCTGCGCCGGCGAGCGGACGGTGGTGCGCACCGGGCGGCCGGACCGCAGCAGCGCGGCGACCACATGGGTGCCCAGATATCCGGAGCCCCCGGTGACCAGGACGGGTCCCATCACGCCACCTCAGGACGCAGCTCGTCGACGATGCCGACGAGCCGCCGCACCGCCTCGTCCTCCGCCGCGCTGTCCCCGCGCTCGCGCGCGTCCCACAGCGCCGCCTTCTCCCGCAGGTAGCCGAGGCGTGCCCGGCGCGCCGCGATCTCCGCCTCGACCCGCTCGGCGTGCCGCAGCAGCAGGTCCCGCTGCTCGCCCGCCGCCGCCCGCCCCCTGGCCCTGTTGGCCTGGTACGTCCGCATGTCCTCGATGCCCACCCCGGCGGCCCGGAGGCAGGCCAGCGCCTCCAGCACGTCGAGGTCCCCGGAGCCGTAGCGCCGGTGCCCGCTGCTCTCGTCCCGGTGGATCGGCCCGACGAGGCCGACGTCCTCGTAGTAGCGCAGCGTGGGCTCGCTCAGCCCGGTACGCCGCGACGCATCCTGGATGGTGAACGCTGTCATGGGCGCAGCGTCACACACCTCAAGCGCTTGAGGGCAAACCCGCAGGGCGGTGTCCCCACGCGCCGGCCGCCCCACGCCCGCCTCCGCCGCGCCGCTCCCGCCGCTGCCCCCGCCCGCGCCCGTACCGTCTGCCTCCGCGACGATGGGCCCCACGCTTCCCCAGGAGGAGAGGACACCGCGATTTCGCGCGGGTCGCCGCACCCCCCGTACTCGTCGGCGGGGCACGGCAGTTGCTCGTCGAACTCGTCGGCCACTCGCTCGGCGGCGCGGTCGCGATCAGCCTCGCGGCCGGGCGGCCCGATCTCGTGGGGCGCCTGGTGGTGGCCGAGCCGAACCTCGACCCCGGGGTCGGCTCCCTCTCCTCGCGGATCACGGGCTGGAGCGAGGCGGAGTCCGCCGCCACCGGACACCAGGCCCTCGTCGGGTCGCTGCTGTCGGCGGGCGCCGTGTCGGACGGCAACGCGGCGCAGTTCGCCCGCACCGTACGCCGCCGGTCCGCCCGCGGCCTGCACCGCACCGCGGTCTCGCTGCTGGCCGACCGCCCGGCGACGTTCCGCCACCAACTGACCGCGTTCGAGGGCGACAAGACCTACATCAGCGGCGAGCGCTCCCGCGAGAACCTCACCGAACTCCACGCCACGGGCAGCGACGTCCGCGTGGTGCCCGCCGCGGGACACGTACTCCAGGGGGACAACCTGGACGGCTTCGCCACGGCGGATCGCACGGTGACACCGGCCGCGGGGCGCACGGGGCGCACGGGGCGCCGGGGCCAGGCGCACGCGGCCGTTCCGGCTCCCCGCCTTCCGGCCCCCGGCCTCTGGCCTCTGGCTCCCGGCCCCGGTGCCGCCGACGGCGCGCCATGGCCGGGGTGCCCGCGGGGGATGCCCGCGGTGGGGCGTTCAGCGGTTGAGGAGGCGGCCCGTCACCAGGGAGCGCGCCTCGTGTCTCGTGGTGCCGAGCGCGATGGCGATCCGCTCCCAGGAGGACTCGGCGTCGTCGTCGGGGACCGCGTTCAGCGCGGCCAGCCTGGTGGCGTCGCGGATACGGCGGTCCAGCAGGGCCGCGGCCCTGACCGCGGCCAGCGGGGCGTCCTCGGCCAGGCGCTCAAGCACCGCGGCCATCTCCGCGATCTGGCCGTGCAGGGCGGCGGGCAGCGGCACCGTGCGTGCCTCCACGTCCGCGAGATGGCGGTCCCACTCGCCGCGTAACGCGCCGAGGTCGACGTCGTCGCGCGGGTCGTCGACCCGGTCCCAGTCCAGGACCAGGCGCCCCGTCCCCGCCCAGCCGCAGGCGCAGGCGGCACGCAGCGCGTGCGCCCGCGGCGCCCCCGCGCCGCCGTCGTAGATCCACCAGTCGTCACGGCTCGGCATGTAGGCGCCGCTGCCGAGGTCGTAGTACACCGGCTTCGGCTCGGCCCCGTCGGGGAGCAGCGGCCGCGGTCTGCCGCGGTGCGCCTCGCCCAGGTCCTCGCTGTACCACCACTCGCCGCCGAACGGCTCCATCGGTCCCCGCCCTCCCTCGGTCCGGCCGCGGACGTCCGTGTGCCGCAACGCCCGCCGCTGCCAGGGGCGTTCGCCGCGTGCCCGCACGTCCGAGGATCGCGCACCGGGCCCCTCCGCGGGGCCGGATCGGCCCTTTCGCCGGGTACGGATCGCTTTCGTCCGCACACGCACCGCGGTGGGAGCGCCCGGGTGCCGGAGGCGGAGTGCCGTACCTGACTACCGCAGTGACGCGGGCCGGGCGGCGGCCGGTGCGGCGCTCGCGAGGCCGGGGGCCTGGGGGGCGCCCACGGCGGGGGTGGCCTGCAACTGCTCGATGACGTTGTTGATATGGGCGCGGACCGCGGACTCGGCGGCGGCCGGGTCGCCGCCGACGACCGCGTCGATGATGGCGAGGTGCTGGGGGAGCGACTGCGCGGGCCGCCCCGGCCGCAGGGCCAGGCGGAACTGGTACCTGACCATCTGGCCGTTCAGACGCTCAAGCAGCTTCTGCGCCACCGTCTGGCCGCTCGCCTCCGCCACGAGGTCGTGCAGCCTGCGGTTCAGCGCCGAGTACTGGTCGAGGTCGTGGGTGGCCACCGCGTCCCGCATCTCGGCGCCGATCGCCAGCAGGCTCTCCCGCTGCCGCTGCGTGGCGCACTCGGCGGCCCGGCGGGCGCACAGCGCCTCCAGGGAGGCACGGCACTCGGTGATCAGGATGGCCTCCTCGACGGAGACGACCCGCACCCGGGCGCCCCGGCGCGGCACCAGATCGACCAGGCCCTCGGCCGCGAGGTCCTGTAGCGCCTCGCGGACCGCGCTGCGGGTGGCGAGGTAGGTGTCGGCGAGCTCCTGCTCGACGAGGCGCTGTCCCGGGACCAGGTCCCCCGACGTCAGCGACCGCCGGATGCCCTCCCCCACCAGCCGCTTTCCCTCCTGCCCTGTCACTCGCCTGTCCTGCACCTGTACCGCCTCTGCCATCCCGACTCCGCTGGGTCCGGGGAAGTCTATAACCCCCCGCATCCACCGTCGACCAGCACGAAAACTATTTCCTCGATTACATTGTCAACAAGCGCGTTGACGGTTAGGTTGCGGCTTGTGCCGAGACCGGCACGCGCACCGCCGCGGAGGCCGTGACCCGTACCGGGGCCACGGGCCGAGGGCCACGGCGGCGGGGACGGCGCCGACCGGGCGCCCCGACGACGGCTCCCGCCCCGGCCGGGCGGAGGGCGGGGACGCGGCGCCCCCACGTCACACGGCGACGGGACCGCCGGGCGGCACGCGAATCTGGCAAGGAGAGACATGATCATCGACTGTCACGGTCACTTCACCACCGCGCCGGACGCCCTCGGCGCCTGGCGGGACCGTCAGGTCGCCGCGCTCGCCGACCCCTCCGCCGCGGCCCCCACGGCCGCGGAACTGCACATCGGCGACGACGAACTGCGCGAGAGCGTCGAGACGAACCAACTGCGCATGATGGACGACCGCGGCATCGACCTCACGGTCTTCTCCCCCCGCGCGTCCTTCATGGCGCACCACATCGGCGGCTTCGAGACCTCCGCGCGCTGGGCCGAGGTCTGCAACGACCTCTGCCACCGGGTGAGCACCCTCTACCCCGGGCGCTTCGCGACCGCCGCGATGCTGCCCCAGTCGCCCGGCGTCGACCCCGCCACCTGCGTGCCCGAGCTGACCAGATGCGTCGAGGAGCTGGGCGCCGTCGCCGTCAACCTGAACCCGGACCCCTCCGGCGGCCACTGGACGGCCCCGCCCCTGACCGACCGCTCCTGGTACCCCCTCTACGAGAAGCTCGTCGAGTACGACGTCCCGGCCATGGTGCACGTGAGCACCAGCGTCAACGCCGCCTTCCACACCACGGGCGCGCACTACCTCGGCGCCGACACCACCGCGTTCATGCAGCTCGTCCAGGGCGACCTCTTCACCGACTTCCCCACCCTCCGCCTGGTCATCCCGCACGGCGGCGGAGCCGTCCCGTACCACTGGGGCCGCTTCCGGGGCCTCGCCATGGCCCTCGGGAAGCCGGACCTGGAAGAGCACGTCCTGCGCAATGTGTTCTTTGACACATGTGTCTACCATCAGCCCGGTATCAACCTCTTGCTGGATGTTCTTCCGATACGTAACGTCCTCTTCGCCTCCGAGGCGATCGGCGCCGTCCGCTCCGTCGACCCGGGCACCGGGCACCACTTCGACGACACCCGCCGCTACGTGGAGAAGGCGGGCCTGTCCGCCGCCGACCTGGCCGCCGTCGAGGAACTCAACGCCCGCGCCGTCTACCCCCGCCTGAACGCCGTGCTGCACGGCCAGGGCCGCTGACCCGAAGGGACACCCCCGTGTACGAGCTAGGAGTCGTCCACCGCTCCGTCGCCAGGCCGCCGCGCGCCGACGTCGAGGCGCTGTCCGCCTTCGGTGTCGCCACCCTCCACGAGGCCCAGGGCCGCACCGGGCTGCTGCGCCCCTACATCAGGCCCGTCTACCAGGGCGCCGCGCTCTGCGGCACCGCCGTGACCGTGCTGCTCCAGCCGGGCGACAACTGGATGCTGCACGTCGCCGCCGAGCAGCTCGAACCGGGCGACGTACTGGTCGCCGCCTGCACCACCGAGTCCGAGGACGGCTTCTTCGGGGAACTCCTCGCCACCTCGGTACGGGCACGCGGCGGCACGGGACTCGTCATCGACGGCGGCTGCCGCGACGTCGACGCGCTCAGGGAGATGGACTTCCCCGTCTTCAGCCGCGCGGTCAACGCCAAGGGGACCGTCAAGGCCACCGTCGGCTCCGTCAACGTCCCGGTCGTCTGCGCCAACGCCCTCGTCCACCCCGGCGACGTCGTCGTCGCGGACAGCGACGGCGTGGTCGTCGTACCGGCAGCGCACACCGCCGAGGTCGCCGCGCAGGCGCGCAGCCGCGAGGACGCCGAGGAGGAGAAGCGCGGCCGGTTCGCCGCCGGTGAACTCGGCCTTGACCTGTACGGAATGCGCGAGAAGCTCGCCGCGGCCGGCCTCAGATACGAGGACTGAGGCCCCACCGCGGCCCGCGGAGGCGCCCCGCGGAGGGCGCACAGAACACGACGTACCACGGCGGCGCACGCCGTGGCCCCGCGTTTCCCAAGGAGGTTCAGGTGCGCATCGTAGATACGCATACACATGTCATCGCGACCGACACCGAGCGATATCCCGTCGACCCCATCGGCGGCAAGCAGTCCACCTGGTCGCAGCTCCACCCCGTCGACATCGACGGCCTCGTACGGGCGCTCGACGACGCCGGGATCGACCGGGCGGTGGTGGTGCAGGCGTCCACCGTCTACGGCCACGACAGCCGCTACGTCGTCGAGGCCGTACGCGCCCACCCGGACCGGCTGACCGGCGTGTACTCCCTCGACGCCATGGCCCCCGACGCCGTCGACCGCATCCGGCACTGGCAGGACCAGGGCCTGTCCGGCTTCCGGCTCTTCACCACCGGCACCACCATGCCGGGGCAGGCCGACTGGCTCGGCCACGAGGACTCCTTCCCCGCCTGGGCCTACGCCGAGGAGCACGACATACCCGTCTGCCTCCAGATGACGATCCAGGGGCTGCCCGCCCTGCGCGAACTGCTGCGGCGCTTCCCCGGCGTCCGGGTGCTGCTCGACCACTGCGCGCGCCCCGACCTCTCCGACGGCCGCCCCTACCGGCTCGCCCACGACCTCTTCGACCTCGCGTCCTTCCCCGGCGTCCATCTCAAGCTCACCCACCGCGCCCTCGCGGCCTCCGAGAAGGGCGCCTCGACCACCCCCCAGTTCCTCGCCGACCTCGTCGCCGCGTACGGCGCGGGACGCATCGCCTGGGGCTCCAACTTCCCCGCCGCCGAGGGCACCCCCGCCGGCATCCTCGCGGAGGCGCGGGAGAAGACCGCGAGCCTGTCCGAGGCCGACCAGGACATGGTCTTCGGGGGCACGGCCGCCGCCTTCTACCCCTCGCTTGCGGCCGACGGGAGCGCGTCATGACCACCCCCGTCACCCTGCGCACCGCGCTGGCCGACTACCCGCACACCGCGCCCCTGAAGAGCGGCGCCGTCAGCGGCACCAAGGCGCGCTTCGACTTCCACGAGGTCGCGCCCATCCACCGCGCGTTCGCCCCCATGGTCCGCGAGAGCGCCTACGACATCAGCGAGCTGGCCATCGTCACCGCGCTCCAGGCCATCGCCTACGGCCGCCCCGTGGTGCTGCTGCCCGCCGTGGTGGCCTCGCGCTTCCAGCGCGGCTGCCTCATCGCACCCACCGCGCGCCCCGTCGCACCGGAGGAACTGGCCGGGAAGCGGATCGCGGTACGCGCGTTCACCCAGACCACCGGCATGTGGGTACGCGCCCACCTTGCGGAGGACTACGGACTCGCCGCCGAGAGCATCCACTGGAACACCCGCGACGGCGCCCACGTCGCCGAGTACCGCGACCCCGGCTTCGTCGAGCACACCGTCGGCACGTCAAGCCTGCCCGACCTGCTGCGCGAGGGACGCGCCGACGCCGCCATCCTCGGCAACGACCTGCCGGGCGGCGACGAGTTCACCCGCGTCATCCCCGACGCGGAGGCCAGGGACCGGCAGTGGTGGCGGCGCCACGGGTTCATGCCCATCAACCACATGGTGGCGGCGAGCCACAGGACGTGCCGCGACAAGCCGGACGCGGTCCGCGAGGCGTACGCGCTGCTGCGGCGCGCCGACGCCACCGTGGCACGCCCCGCCGAAGACCCGAGCCCCACCCTCTTCGGCTTCGAAAAACTTCGCGGGCCCGTCGAGTTCGTCATCGACGCCTGCGTCGCCCAGGGGCTGCTGCCCCGACGCCTCGACCTGACGGAGGTCTTCGGCCCCGCGGAGGACCTGCTCGGCCACGACGGGGACTGAGCCGGCCCGGGAGACCGTGTCGGCACCGGCCATTCAACGGAGAAACCGGAAACGATGAGCGAAACCACTTCCACGGGCGTCCCCGCACAGTCGGGCGCGCCCCCGCAGAACAGCAAGCCAAGAAAGCCGTTCTACCTCGACCTCGCCTTCCAGGTGCTGGTCGGAGTCGCCCTCGGGGTGCTCGTGGGCTCCCTGGTGCCCTCGGTCGCACAGCACACCCAGTTCCTCGGGGACATCTTCATCCATCTGATCCAGATGGTCGTCGGCCTCATCATCTTCTGCACGGTCACGCACGGCATCGCCAGCGTGCGCGACCTCGGCAAGGTGGGCCGCATCGCCATCAGGTCGCTGGTGTACTTCGAGGTCATCACCACGATCGCGCTGGTCATCGCCCTGATCGTGGTCAACGTGCTCAAGCCGGGCTCCGGCATGCACATCGACCCCTCGTCGCTGCACGCCGACTCCTCGGCCACCGCGCCGGCCAAGTCGGAGGGCTTCGACGACTTCCTGGTCGGACTCGTGCCGACCTCCGCGGTGCAGGCGTTCGCGGAGAGCAGCATCCTCCAGATCCTGGTCTTCTCCGTGCTGTTCGCCTGCGGCCTCGCCTCGGTCGGGGAGAAGGCCAAGCCGGTGCTCGACATCGTCGGCACGGTGCAGCAGTCACTGTTCTGGATCATCCGCAAGGTGATGCGGATCGCCCCGCTGGCCGCGTTCGGCGCGATCGGCTTCACGGTCTCCGAGTACGGCCTGCACACCCTGGTCTCGCTGGGGCGGCTGATCGGCGTCTTCTACCTCATCGTCGTCCTCTTCTTCGTCCTGGTGCTGTGGCCGGTGTCGCGGTACGCGGGCGTCAGCCTGCTGAAGGTGATGCGCTACTTCCGAGCCGAACTGGTCCTGGTCCTGGGCACCAGTTCGTCGGAGAGCGTGTTCCCCCAGCTCACGGCGAAGCTGAAGCGACTCGGGGTGGACGAGCCTGTGGTGGGCCTCGTGCTGCCCACCGCCTACAGCTTCAACCACGACGGCACCTGTCTGTACTTCGCCGCGGTGAGCGTGTTCCTCGGCCAGGCCACCGGCGCCGACCTGAGCTGGACGGCCCAGCTCTCCCTCCTGGTCGTGCTGCTGCTCACCTCGAAGGGCGGCGCCGGAGTCTCCGGATCGGCGATCGCGGTGCTGGCGCTCACCCTCAGCTCCACCCACTCGATCCCGGTCAGCAGCATCGCCCTGGTCCTCGGCGTCCACAGCATCCTCTCGGCGGCGTTCGTCTTCACGAACATCGCGGGCAACTGCGTGGCCACCCTGGTCGTGGGCAAGTGGGAGAAGGCCATCGACCGCGACCGCCTGAAGGCGGAACTCGACAGCGGGTACCAGCAGGCGGCGTGAGGGGAGGCGGCGGCCACGAACCGCCGCCACCGCAAGCGGCCGGGGTCCACGAGGGGAGGACCCCGGCCGCCCCATGCCCCCCGGAGGCCGCCCCGTTCACCCCCTCCCCAGCACCCCCTTCGCCTCCCCCGCCGTGGCGATCGAGCCCGTTATCAGGCAGCCGGCCGTGTGTTCCTCTGCGAGGCGCAGGGCGGTGGTCAGGGCCTCGGGGAGGTGGGGGTGTACGCGTAGGCGGTGGGGGCCGAAGACGGCCATTGCGATACTGGCCAACTCGGCCGCGGGCAGGGCGCGTTCGGTGGTGTTCTCGGTGACGACCAGCAGGCTCAGGGCGGGTTCGAGCGCTTCCAGCATGGCCCGTGCGTCCTTGCCCGCGCTGACGGCCACCACCCCGATCACGTCTCCCCGCGGGAACACCTCCGCGACCGCCTCCGCCGTGGCCAGGGCGCCCGCGGGGTTGTGGGCGGCGTCCACGACGACGGTGGGGTTCTCGCGCACCGTCTCAAGACGCCCGGGGGAGGCGGCCGACGCGAACGCCGTACGCACCAGCCGCGGGTCCAGTGGCCCCGCGCCCCCGGTTCCGACGCCGAGGAACGCCTCAGCGGAGGCGAGTGCGACGGCCGCGTTCTGCGCCTGGTGGCGGCCGTGGAGCGGCAGGAACACCCCGGGGTAGGCGCCGCCGATGCCGCGCAGCTCCAGCGACTGCCCGCCCGGCACCGGCCTGCGCGAGACGAGCGCGAACTCTCTGTCCTGGCACGCGAGTTCGGCGGAGTGTGCCCTCGCGGCGCGCACCAGGACGCGTTCGGCGTCGGCGGGCTGCCGTGCCAGGACGGTGGTGCCGCCCGGCTTGATGATCCCCTTCTTCTCCTCGGCGATCTCGCCGGGCGTCGAGCCCAGCCGGTCGGTGTGGTCGAGGGAGACGGGGGTGACGACGGAGACGGTGCCGTCGAGGACGTTGGTGGCGTCCCAGGTCCCGCCCATGCCGACCTCCACCACGGCGGCGTCCACCCGCGCCCGCGCGAACGCGGCGTACGCCATGCCGGTCAGGACCTCGAAGAACGACAGCCGGTGCCGCTGCGCCGCGTCCACCGCCAGGACATGGGGGCGCAGCCGCTCGTAGGTGCGGGCGAACAGCTCGGGGGAGACGGGCGCGCCGTCCAGGCCGATGCGCTCGGTGACCGAGCGCAGATGCGGGGAGGTGTAGCGGCCGGTGCGCAGCCCGTGCGCCAGGAGCAGCGCCTCCACCATCCGTGCGGTGGACGTCTTGCCGTTGGTGCCCGTGAGGTGGATCGATGGGTACGCGCGCTGCGGCTCGCCCAACTCCCGTACCAGGGCGGCCATTCTGACCAGCGAAGGGTCGAGGCGTGTCTCGCCCCAGCGGGTCGCGAGTTCGGCTTCCACGGCCGCGAGGGCGGCCTCGGCGTGGGTGGGCGGTTGGTCCCGGTCGGTGGACATGGTCGGGGCCTCTCGTGCGGCTGGGGGTGTCGTCCGGCGGACGGGATGTGCCCGCCCCCCGATGGCCGCCCCGGTGGCGGGCGTCCCGCTCAGGTGGGGACGGGCTCCCGGCGGGCCTGGCGGATGGCGGCCTTGAGGGTGTTGGTGAGGAGCATGGCGATGGTCATGGGTCCTACGCCGCCGGGGACGGGGGTGATGCGGGCGGCGATGCCGTGGAGTTCGGTGGCGCGTACGTCTCCGGTGAGGCCGTGGGGTGTGCGGTGGATGCCGACGTCGATGACGGTGGTGCCGGGGCTGATGTGTTCGGGGCCGATGAGTGCGGGGACGCCGGTGGCGACGACGACGATGTCGGCGGGGCGTGTCACGGCGGCGAGGTCGGTGGTGTGTGCGTGGGCGACGGTGACGGTGGCCCCGCGGTGTAGCAGGAGGGAGGTGAGGGGGCGGCCGACGAGCTGTCCCCAGCCGACCACGGCCACCCGCGCACCCCGTAGCTCGACGCCCTCCGCGTCCAGCAGTTCCACGATGCCGCCCGGGGTGCACGGCACTAGCCCGTCCTCGCCCTGGGACAGGAGGCCCGTACTGCCCGTGGTGAGGCCGTCGACGTCCTTGTCGAGCGGGATGCGCTCGATGAGCGGGGCGGCGTCGAGCGGTGCGGGGAGGGGGAGTTGGAGCAGGATGCCGGAGGCGGCCGGGTCGGCGGCCAGTGTGTCGATGACGGCGGCCACCTGGTCGTGGGTGGTGTCCTGGGGGAGGTGGGTGTGCAGGTCGCGCATGCCGGCCTGGCGCACCGCGCGCCGTTTGGCGGCCACGTAGACGGCGCTCGCCGGGTCGCTGCCCACCAGGATCGTGGCGAGACCCGGCGGCTCACCGACCGCGCGGAGCGCGGCGACCTGCTCGGCGACCCCGGCCTTTACGCGGTCGGCGGTCTTCCTGCCGTTGATGAGGGTGGTCATGGGCGATCCGCTTTCTGCCGGTGCGCGTTCCTGGTGTGCCGGTGTGGCCGTCGTCAGGTGAAGACGATGGTGTGGTTGCCGTTGCGGATGACGCGGTCTTCGGCGTGCCAGAGGACGGCGCGGGAGAGGACGGCGCGTTCGACGTCG